>NZ_BCXB01000013.1 GCF_001894885.1 Rhodococcus marinonascens NBRC 14363 | reverse complement strand
GGGCCGTACCGGTTCGACCTCCGAGACCGTCACCGTCACTGTCACCGACGCGGGTGGTGGCACCGACGAGCCTGTCAGCACAGGATCGGCGGGCAACGCATTCGGATCCTGACCCGACTACGATGCGCGTTGGTGCCGATGTGTCGCGCTCACGGCGGCCGCTTCCCTGAGGGTGCGGCGGCGGCAAGCAGGCGGGGTTGCATCGGGAATCCAGGCGCGCCCCTGGACCGGGGGGGTCTCACCGGCGGCGCCGAACAGGGTTGCCGGTAAGACGACTGAGCCACACGGTCCGAGGGACACGTGTGGCGCAGAACCGACTCCAGCAGAGGTCACTGCCAGTAGCGCGGTTCAGGTTTCGGTTTCGGTCGCGTTTCTCTTTCCGCCGCCATCCCCGCTCATCCCACCAAGTGTGGCTTAAGTTCTCTGCGACCTTCTCGATGTGCTCCATCAACCACGGATTGGGCCGATACCATCCGCGGCCATAGGCACCGATAGCTCGAACTCGCGATGCCACCCGGTCTCGGCGTTCATGGCGCCCTGTTCTACCGCCGACTCCCGTCGACTCACCGGATGACGCCGCCACCTCGGCCGTGAGGGTGGCGGCGTCATCCGGTGAGTCGGTGCGGGTGTCAGCTGAAAACGCTGCCTGCGCCCGAGCCGCTGCCGGTCAACGAACCGAAATCGAAGCACAACGATCCGGTGCACTGGTCGATACCGATCACCGACACCGTACCGGCACCGTTGTTGGTGACGTAGGCGCGGGACCCGTCCGGGGTGATCGCCACCCCGATCGGGTTGGCCCCGACGGTGACGGTCTCGGCCACTGTATTGGTGGCGGTGTCGATCACCGACACCGAAGCGCCACCGCTGTTGGTGACGTAGGCGCGGGATCCGTCCGGGGCGACCGCCACCCCGACCGGGAAGGTCCCGACCATGACGGTCTCGGCCACCATGTTGGTGACGGTGTCGATCACCGACACCGTACCGTCGTTAAAGTTGGCGACGTAGGCGCGGGACCCGTCCGGGGTGATCGCCACCCCGGACGGGAAGGTCCCGACCATGACGGTCGCGTCCACCATGTTGGTGCCGGTGTCGATCACCGACACCGTATTGGCGCCAGCGTTGGTGACGTAGGCGAAGGATCCGTCCGGGGTGACCGCCACCCTGGACGGGGCGTTCCCGACGGTGACGGTCGCGTCCACCATGTTGGTGCCGGTATTGATCACCGACACCGTATTGGCGCCAGCGTTGGTGACGTAGGCGCGGGACCCGTCCGGGGTGACCGCCACCCCGAACGGGGCGTTCCCGACCGTGACGGTCGCGTCCACCATGTTGGTGCCGGTATTGATCACCGACACCGAAGCGCCACCGCTGTTGGTGACGTAGGCGAAGGACCCGTCCGGGGTAGTGACCGCCACCCCGACCGGGAGGAGCCCGACCGGGATGGGCGCGCCCACGACCATGTTGGTGGCGGTGTCGATCACCGACACCGTGTTGTCAACCCTGTTGGCGACGTAGGCGCGGGACCCGTCCGGAGTGATCGCCACCCCGTTCGGGTTGGTCCCGACCGGGACGGTGTCGATGACGGTATCCGCTGCCGCGGCCGCCGCCCCCATCCCGGCCATACCGGCCACCAACGCGACCGTGGCGATCAACCCGGCCGATAGACGTCGGACACGCCCCCTGATCGTGGGATAGGCGCGGAAACTGCTGTGGTGATTCACATTTTTCTCCTGTCTCAGAGGAACAAAACGGATCAACCGTGCTGTGGGAAAACCGGTGGTCGGATCCGACCATCAGCCCATCGGAGGCTAGCAACCGAATCCTGATCTCGACGCAGAATCCGTCGGAACCCTCACGGCCACACGAGGCCCCACTAGGCATGATCGGACATTCGGACCTGCGGAGTTGACCGAGCGAAGCTGATGCGCGTTGTTGCCGATGTGTCGCGCTCGCGGCGGCCGCTTCCCTGAGGGTGCGGCGGCGGCAAGCTGGGGGGTTGCATCGGGAATCCAGGCGCGCCCCGGCCAGATGGTGACCGGGGCGCTCTGCGTGGAGCTGGGTAGGGCCGTGGTGACGATCTGGACGATGCCGAGGAGTTGTCGACGGCATCAGCCCTCCTCTTTCCGGAGCGTTTCCCCAGGGGAGAGAGACGCGAGACTGGGACCAATGGAGTCCCTACCCCCGGGGTCTTGATGATTTCGGGCACCCCGATCGGCGGTTGTGTGGAAAAAGCCGGAGAGATATACGCGAGACTGGACCGAGGAGTCTCGGTACCCCCACCCCCTTGATGATTTCCGGGTAAGAGTGCAGAACACCCCCGGCCTGTGAGGTCCGGGGGTGTTCCTGTGCTCGGCGCTGGTCGGGTCATGGGAGGCGAAAGGATAAGCTCCCTGTCGGGCCATGCGTTCCCGGTCTACGGCGGGTGTGACGGCCCGTGGTGGGTGAGTTTGACGCCGTGGTGTGGCTGATTAGCCGAACCAGGCGGGTGGCTCAGGTTCGGTCGGCTCAGCAGTGCGGACCGGGGTCAGGCCCGCGAGCAGTGCATTGGTTGCGATTGGGCTCTTGCGGAGGCGGTTGAGCCAGGTGCCGCGTTTGCTGGCTCCGATCCGACCGGCACCGACTGCGTTGGCGATGATCCGCCGGTACATCCGTTCCCGCTCTGCGGCGGTCTTCGTCTGCATCGTGTCCCCCGATCAGCCGTCGAGCCCGGTGAGCTTCTTGATTGCGAGCGGGTTGGTGACCGCGATTGCCGGGACCGCGTAAGACTGCACCCAGGTAACGCGGCGGGCTTCGTCGCGCCAGGTGGTTGTGTTCAAGGGCTTTTCGTAGGCCATGATCCCGGCGTTACCCTTCTTCACCGCGTAGCCGGTGCCGGGGGTCAGGCGGGGGCTGGTGAACACCGACAGGTTGTTGGAGGCAAGGACCGCTGCGAGGTCTTCGCCGTAGGCGACCTTGAGGGAGTGGTGCTCCTGCGGGTGCAACACGAGCAGATCGAAGATGACACCGAGCTCGCCCATGTCGGCTGCGAGCTGCGAGATTGCCCAGTCTGCGGCGGGCCGTTCGTTGTTCGGGGTCAGCGCGTCGAGCGGGCCGGACGTGATGACGTTGTTCCAGTCGTGGCCGGGAACAACACCGTTGCCGGTGATCGCGGCCTCGATGGCGTCAATGACGCGCTGGTTGATCTTGCGGGTGATGGTGTTCGCGAGCTGGGTGACGTTGTCGTCGAACTCGGAGACGTTGTTACGGGTGCGGGCCTCGTCGGTGACGAAGAACTTGCCGCCCCAGTCCTCGGCTTCGGCGAGCTTGGGTTCGGGCCGCTCCCCCATCACGACCGGGTATTCGGCTCCGGCCGCACGTTGTTCGACGTCGCGGGTGGTGTACATGTTCTCGGCGCTGGCCTGCGTGTACAGCAGGGCACCGCCTTCGACCTTCTGCCCGGTCGCGGACAGGAACTTGTCGATCACCAGTTGGTCGGCGGTCAGGGCCGCGATGCGCTTGGTGATCAGGGGCGGGGTGTTGAGGGCGGCGTCGACGGTGAGCTGTCGGCCGGTCAGAGTGGGGGTGAGGGGGTAGCTCACGGTTGGTTCTCCTGCGGTAGTGGTGTGGTCAGGTCGTGGCGGTCGATCCACCAGCGGCCGGAGATCCTGTGCCCTGCCAGGGTTCCCCGTCGCAGTCGTTGCCGGATGGCGTTGTCCGAGCATCCGAGGAACTGGGCGGCGTCGGTGGTCGAGACCGGGTCGAGCAGGATCGGCGTGGTTGACGGTAGAGACGAATCCTGTTGCGGCAGTGCCGTACTACCGTGGACGGCAGGATCGGCGAACCGTTCGAGGTGGTCGGCGAGCCGGGTTATCCGTTGGGGTAGCGCCGGACTGCCCACGCGGGAAAGCAACGTGGTGGTCACGCGGATGACGGCCGCGACCTCGGCAGCCGGGCGAGGACCCAACAGCACCCGGTCACCGAGGTCGAACAGCTCGGGAAGATCCGTCATGACAGGTCGTCCTCGTCGAGCCCGTCTTCTGGGAGGGGGAACGGCCACCGATCAGAGCCGGGTGGGTTGGCGAGCCGGTCCAGCTCGTGCAGAGGGCGTCCGTCGCGGCCGTACTCGATCGAACGCCGGTAATGCGAAAGGTTGCGGGGGTTTGCGAGCGTTGCTTCGACGTCGAGGCCGGCCAGCTCGTCTGTGAAGTAGTCCACGTTCCTCTCGTTGAACTCGTCGTCGTTGAGGTCGTCGGGGTCAGGTTCGAATGTCATGGCTGGGTTCCTTCGGTAGGGGTGCAGGTTTTATGGGGTTCTGGTCGACCCGATTCCGCATCATCGGTGCAGCTCGGGGCCGGTTTTGCACGTGAGTTTCGGGGCCGCTGTAAAAAAGGAGTGACTGGACCGGGAAGTCCCGGACCCCCCACCCCCTCGATGATTTCCGGGGGCGGGTCTTGAGGCCGTCAGTGCTCGCTCTTGGTGGCGTTGCGGTGCGCGTCGTCGAGTTGGGAACGCAGCGGGATCGTCGGGGCGATCTCCTCGAGCACTTGCAGCGTCGGGTCGAGGATGTGATGCGTGAGTGTGCGAAGTGCCCCCGCTGCAACGTAGCCGAACCCTTCTGCGCCAACCTTGTCGAGCCACTTCGCCGACACCTGGTCGAGGGCGTTCACGTCGTGGCAGTTGCGTGCCATGTCGTAGGCGAGGGCGATCGAATCCGCCTGCATCTGGTCGATATTGATTACTGCCAGCGGTGCGCCGTTGTCGTCGACGATCATGGCGGTGTCGGGCAGTGGGTTCGGGATCTCGTTCATGCGGTCTCCTGTTGTCGGGTGGCGAGTGTGTCGGGGCAGTGCAATGCGTGTGCGCAGTGTCGGCAGATTCGTTCGGCTTCGATCTGTGCGCGGGTGTGGTCGTCGCGGCCGTCTGGGTGCAGCGCTTTGTCGAAGACCGCGAACTGTCTCGGCAGGCTGCGTCTGGCAGATTCGGCCGGCGGTCGAGGATTGCGGCGAGGAGTGCGACGGTGCCGGGTTCTCGTCTGGCGTTGCGTCGGCCGGTCATGCTGCATCGCCTCCTACCTGCGGTGATCCGGGTTGTGCACCAAGTTGAAGGGGGTCGGGTTCAACTTGGTGCACCCGGTTATCTCGGTTAACCCGGTGCAGTTGTGCGCCAGGTGCACCGGGGTAGCCAGGTGCACCGGGTTCTAACCGACCTATGCCAAGTCGGTTCCACACGGGTGCAAGCACCGCTCGCGAGTAGCCGCGGGGGCCTCGGCCGCCGGGGCGCTGCGAGGTGACTTTCGACGCCTGGGAAACGAGCTTGCCCAGTCGGGTCGCGGTCAGCGCTTTGCCGTATGCACTCGCCATGCCCCAGTACTCGGGGTTGTGGCGGATCAGTCCGGCAACCAGTTCCGTGGTGGGCACGAAGTCGGTGCCGTCGGGCCAGAGTTCGTGCAGGTCGCTCATCATCACCATGCCCGGCGGCAGCTGTTGCAGGCCGGCGTCCCGTTCGGCTCGCGTCTCGGCGAGATCCCGTTCGATCAACTCGTCGGCGATCTGCGGCCAGTGCCCACCAGCGGCGACCGCTACCCGCTTGAGCGGCCTCCACTTCTCCTTGGCACGGCCGATGCAGCCCTCGGGAAGGTCGACCTTCATCGTCCGCACCTGTTCACGTACCGAGTCGGCGAATGCGGCGACACGAGCGCCGAGCGCGCGTGCATCATCCTCGATGTACTCCCAATCGGAGTCTTCGATCACCCCGTCAAGGTCGGGCATCAACAGAACCCTGATTGCTCGAGACCGTGTGTCGTCAGGCAGGCGGGGTGAGTTGCCGGCCATTGCGACCGGCGCGAAGGTCGGCATCTCCTTGACCACCCACTCGCCACCCTTGGCGTGGACCAGGACCGGGCGGGTAGCACCGCGCCGGTACCCGCTGTTGAGAATCCCGATGAGGTCTTCGACGCCCGGCTTGTTCGGTGACAGCGACCGGTCCACCTCGTCTATGCAGATGGTCCGAATCCCGTTCTGTAGCAGTCGCACCAGCAAGGCTGGCGAGGATAGAGAGGCTGCCTGTATGGGCGCGTGGCACAACCGTTGGAAGTGGTCGAGGACCGTCGTCTTCCCGCTGCCCGGCATTGTCGAGTCGATCAGCAGTCGCGGTGTCGTGTACGTCTCGAGCGCCAGGTGCGTAGAGACGGCCCACAGTGTGAGCAAGGAAAGGTCACGGTCGTCCGGCACTGCGATGAACCGACCGCACCATTTCTCGGTGTCGTCGAGGATGTCAGCACCACAGGGTATTTCCGTCACGGTGGCGTTCACGCGGCTTCTCCTCTCAGTTCGGCGAGCCGTCTGGCGTGGTGTACGGCTTCGGTGCCCGCCTGACGCAACAGGGGCAACAAATCGGACTCGGGGAACGACTGAGCGGCTTCGACGAGTGCCTTACCGAGGCTTTCGAATCGCGCCCGGTACGCCTGCGCGACGAGCGCGGCGGTGTAGGACTGCGGGGCAAGGGTGTTCGCGTCGGCACCGCAGGTGATCGCGTCCAACAGGAACCGTTTGACCGAATCGCTGTGCAGGCCCCGGCGGGCGAGTTCGTTGCCGACTGCGGTGCCATAGTGGGGGCGGCGTGCATCCAGCAGGGACAACACCACCTCCATCACGGTTCGAGCGGCCGGGGTGTCGAGGTCATTGAGGTCGAGCAGTCGTGCGGCCTCGCGGGCATCCTCGGCACGAGCCCACATCAGCGAGCCAGCAACGAGGACGTCGAGTGATGGTTCGGGGCCGATCGAACGGATAAGGTCCAGCTCGGCGGTCAGGCCGTGCTCGAAGTCGACACCCATGTCGACGACGGCGCGGGTGGCGACCGTCGAGGTGACAAGGTCGTCGAGACGTGCGGTGTTCGGTAGAGTCATAGGGAATCCGTTCCTTCAATTGCTGGTTGGGCTGGTTCCATTGCCCTCGATGCCCTGGCCGGCATCGGGGGCGTTTTTGTGGGCGCGTGAGACGGCATTAGGCGCTCACCCTTGGGCACTGCTCGGACTCCAGTCGCTCGATGTATTCATTGATTGCGCTCATTGGGATGCGCCGGGAACGACCGATCTTCACGGACCGGATTTCGCCGGACTCGATCAGTTCGAACACCTTGGACCGACCGAGGCTCAATGCCTCCATCGTCTGAGGGATCGTGAGGAGTCGTGCGTGCTGTGCAGACATTTTTCTCGATTCGTTGAGGTGCAGACGCCCTGCTGAGCGCCTCTTTCTTGCCCGTCTCGCGGAGTTTTCGAATATCGATTTGCGTTGCTATCGCGCAATGTCTATGACTGTTGCGCAGTATCAACGTAAGCTGTACAGGACTATTGGAATCCGCGCAAGTCTCTACTAGACTGCGTAGATATGACGCAAACAACTTGGGTCGGCAGCACCATCAGGAGAATCGCGGAGGCGATCAAAGAGGAGAGGGGTGGAAGGTCTGCGCAGTGGCTCTCGGATCGAACCGAGGAGTTAGGCCACCGCGTCAGCCGTTCGGCGATCTCGAATCTCGAAGTGGGCAGGAAGTCGGGAGTCGACGTAACAGAGCTCCTGCTCATAGCTGCGGCGCTTGATATTTCACCACTTCAGCTACTGTTTCCGGACCTCCCAAATGGCGAAGTTGAGGTTCTACCCGGCAAGGTCGAAAGGTCAATCGACGCGGCGCTATGGGCGTCCGGTGAGCGAGCGCTTACTCAGGAATCCGAGGAATCTCAAGAGCGGGCGGATATTTCTGTGAGGCAGACAATGATGGCCAAATCGCTCAGGCTCGTCGAACTGGAAGATCATGTGATGTACGCAAAGAGCCAGTTCGACGCGTCAGACTTCGAAGCTGCGGGCGGAATTCAACAGCAGCAGTGGTGGGATCAGTACACGCGCGCTTGCGAGCAACTCGAATGGCACATGGAGGCGCTTGGGCTGATCCCCCGGTCGGAGGAGAAACAACGCAGAAGACGTGCTGCGCTCGAGAAAGCTGCCGTTCGAAACTCTGAGCGCTTGAACCGGGCGCGGAGTTCAGGCGATGACTAGGCAGCGCCTCAAGCCCGGCGAGTGGGGGAAGATCACGAACACTGTCCGGAGCGGCACCGACGTGGCCAAAGTTCGGATACGGGACCGCGACGGCAAGCTGCGACTCGTTGAGGCCACCGGCACATCGGCAGAAGACGCCAGACGCAACGTACAGAAGAAGCTCACCGAGCGGGTGGCGCCGACAGGTGCCCGAGCTGCGTTGAGTGCCCGGTCTCCAATGACGGATCTCGCTGCCTATTGGCTGGACGAGAAGCGCGACGCGGTAGAGCCTCAAACACTGGGCACCTACACTGACACCTGGGAGCGTGTCTGCAACCCCGCCCTCGGTTCCTTGCTAGTCGAGGAGGTCACTACCGGGACGGTTGACGCATTCCTGCGGACCACCGCAAAGACTGCGCCCTCTCGGGCCAGGGTCGCGCAGATCGTATGCAGTGGCATCTTCTCGACCGCGGTCCGACTCGATCTGATTCCACACAATCCAGCCAGGGAGACGACGCGACCCAAAATCAGAAAGAAGCCCGTCCGCGCGATCACGGTCGACGAATTCGCGGCTGTGCGGGAAAAGATTACGGACTACTGCCGACACGAAGAACTCGACACAAATGGCGTAGTGCGGCCACGGCCAGGACCTAAGCCTGGGGTGGACCTACAGGACATCATGGATCTACTCATTGCCACGGGCGGCCGCATCGGTGAAGTGCTGGCCATACTCCGGGATGACGTGGACCTGTCTACAGATCCGGCAACTGTGGCGATTCGAGGTACGTTGATTGTGCCTCGCATCAAGGGCGAGAAGCTGCGGCGCCAGGAGTACCGAAAAGGGGACGCTCCCCCATTGACCGTGATGCTGCCGCAATTCGCAGCCGACACCTTGCGACATCGGTTGAGCCAGCCAGTGCCCGAGGAGTCAGTGGGAGCAGTGTTCATCACCGGGACGGGAAACTGGGTGTCGCCGGCCAACGTGCGGCGAGCGTGGCGGGCAGCGCTAGGCCAGGAATACGACTGGGTGAAGCCTCACTCGTTCAGGCGCACCGTCGCAACCTTGGTGAAACAGCAGTACGGCGTCGAGGGCGCACAGGCCCAGCTCGGCCATGCGAACACTCGGGTCACGGAAGCTCACTACATCGAACGCGTGACAAACGTCCCAGACATGACCTCCGTACTCAACACCTTCGGCCCCGCCGTCACGCAATCTATTGAGTAAATGTTGAGCCGAACAATCTCGCCCAACTACGAGAAAGCCCCTCACCCGCATTGCTGCTGGTAAGGGGCTTTCCGTTGTGCGCCCGAAGGGATTCGAACCCCTAACCTCTTGATCCGTAGATAAGAGAAATACGCCTCTGGCCTGCAAGTTAGATGATCTTGCTGTCTCCCTGCTGTCTGACGGCTCTTTCTCGTCGTTCCGTGAAACGCTTCCGCTCGGCGCGCATGTGCTCGTCCATCGCCTTCGGTAGTGCGTCCAGCTCCTCATCCCAGAGGTGCCCGTAGATGTCGAGAGTCATCGCCGCCGACGAGTGCCCGAGCATCCGCTGCACGGTCTTGACGTTCGCGCCCGAGTGAATCGCCAACGACGCCGCAGTGTGGCGAAGCTCGTACGTGTCGAGATCGTCGAGGCCGGCGCCTTCGGTCGCGGTCTTCCAGACCGTGCGCCAACGGTTTCGAGTCCAGCCACCCCTCGAGTCGGCCAGCAGCCACTCCTCGCGTCCTCGACCCTCTGCGGCGTCTTCGAGATCGAGCAGGAGCTCGCCGCCGACAGGCACGTCCCGGTGTTTGCCGGTCTTGGTGTCATCGGCCGCGCCCTTTGCATCCACATCCCGCGAGATTCGCAGTCGGCCCCGCGACGCATCGAGATCGCCGACCTGGAGGCCAAACGCCTCGCCCGGACGAATGCCGGTGCGGATCAAGACGTTCACGATCAGTCGAGTGATGCCGGACGGCATAACTGCGGACAGTCGGTCGACCTCCGCGACGGATAGGTATCGACGCTGGCTCGACTTCTGCCGCGGCGCGTCCTTGGTTCTGATCGGATTCGACAGCACAATCCGCTCCTCGACAGCCATCTCGAGGAGCCCATTCAGTGTGATGATGACCTTCTGTGTGGAGGACTCACTCAGCGGCAGCCGCTCTCCGTCGTCGCCACGTAGCCGACCCGTCAGTGTCGGGAGCCATGCAGCGACAGCGGCCCGGGAAATCTCCTGGCAGGCAACACTGCCCCATTTCGGCTCGATGTGCTTCCATGCCGCCTGGTAGCCGTCACGTGTCGACTTGGACTTGCCAGCCTTGCCGGACCACCACAGCGGCCAAACGTCACTCAGGGTGACATCCCGTTTGTCCTTGGTGATGTAGGTGCCATCAGCCTGCTCGGTGCTCGTGCGGCCCATAAAGGCCACCGCGACCTCTTTGTTCTCGAATGCCTTGGATACGCGCCGGCCGCTCTCATCCCATCGGACGAGCCACCGCTTGCCTTTGCCCCAGCGATCCCCGCGAAGTCGTTTGCCGCCGTCCAGGTTGGCCACGGTCCACTGATCGACGATCTGCGCCACGGGTGGACTTCCTCTCGAATCCCCAGATTCCTCGACCCCCGCGCCGGACATGGTGCGGGGGTTTTGCTGTCAGGGTAGTGTGCGCTAGCCATGGGCATGTTGACTATTAAACGACTTGACGTCATACAGTCGGCGAATCTCGCAGGTTGAGGCCATATCGATCGGCAGTATCATCGTCAACCCGTGAAAGTTGGGAAGTTTTGAATCAAGCTCACCGTAAGATTCGTCTAGCGGTCGACGATCTAGTGGCAGCTGCATCGCCAGCAGAATTGGCCTCTATCGACGGTCTAGCTGCGACGCTGACGAGGCAGAGAAGACGCCGAGTGGACATCGTCGAGGACTCGTCACTGGGGGCGGGGGTTTTCGGAGTCTGGCGTCAGCATGCCACATTTGATGAGATCGCTTTCGCTCCATGGTGTCTCACCCGCCCTCGAACGATCGGCCACGAGTACGGACACATCATCTTCGGACACCAACCGATGATGGTCGGCGAACCTGCAGACCCACTTGCCAGTTTCATGTTGCGCCGCGAGTGTGGCCAGAACCACGACGCGGCGGAAGGTGAGGCTGAAGCGTTCGCTTCCGAGCTGATGTTTCGCCTCCGCAAAGTCCGCCAGGGGCGGGCATCGATTGCCCGCGCCAGATTGAATCAGGTGGTGGGTCGATCATGGTGACGATCATCCTGCCGGTGCTGCTGTGGTTTTCTGCGGCTACGGTGGCGATACGATGGTGGAGGTCCAGGTCGTTGATGCTGACCGGAGCAGCCCTCGTGTTCGCGGGCATGGCTGCGCACATCACCGTCAATATGGCAGTCGTGGATATTCCGGACGTGAGTCGAGGTTTGAGCAAACTCCTCGGCTACAACAACGCCGCCTCGGGGGTCAAACATCTCATATTCATGGTCATAATTTGGGGTGTGTCCCTGATTCTGGTGGCGATGATGGACGATGACGCGGACTCCCCCAGTCGGCGGCGCCTTTGGGTCAAGGGCACCCTCGGTGCCGTAATGGCCGTCACTGTTGCTACAGCTGTGATGTTCTTCTCGACAAAGGAAGTCCCGCAAGCATCCAGCGGCTTCGAGTTCGACGTACTGTATGGGCATCGCCCTGGCTATGCGGCGGCGGCGGCGTTGGTGCTGATCACCGCGGCGGTGTTGTGCACCGCGATTTTCTACGCGGTGATTCGCCAGACGGAACCACGGTCATCGGCAGGGCGTGGCCTACTGATCCTTTCGGCCGGAGTGGCGATGATTGCTCTCTACGCGTGGATTCGTGGCCTCTACTTCGTGCTCGCGCGGGTGGGGTGGGTTGAGCCGACTCCGGTGGTGTTCGAGCAGTCCACCAAGCTCGTCATCATAGCGATCTTATTGACAGTGGTCGGGTTGCAATGGTCGGCTGTCGAAAGATCAGTAGTTCACATCCGTCACCGCCGCCAGTTTCACCACCTTCACGTCGATCTTGTGAGGCGCTGGCCAGGTGTGCGTAGACCCTCGATCAAGGGCGTGTCTCGTGGGGTTCGTCTGTCTGATCGGGCAATTGAGGTGCTCGACGCGCTGGCGATGCAAGCACAATCCGAGCGCCTGCCCATCGTGTCGACGACGGATCACTCCGCCGAGTCGGTCGCGACCTGGATTGCAACCGGTCACACCGCCAGCCTCGGCATCAACTCCCTCCAGCCGCCGGATCAAGTCACCGATACGCAGTGGGTTCGACAGATCGGTCGCGAATACGCAAGAATGCGCCAGTGACCAGCTCAGTGAAAGCCAGGAAAGCCGATTTCGCGGCTCGGTTTGTGACCGAGATTGCCGCCCCATGGACGGTTAACATTGCAGCGCCGCTTCTCGTCGGCGCGTACGCCGGAAGCTGGCGGTGGGGTGCGGTGGTGGCGTTGTTCTCTGGTGTCTTGCCGATGCTGATGATCCTGTGGGAGATGAGACGCGATCGCGTCGGCGATCATCACGTCACCCAGCACGACCAAAGGCATCGCGTCCTTGCCGCGATTTTGGCTCTCGTGGCAGCCGCACTGGTACTTCAGCTCGTGTTCGGTGCTCCACAGCAAACCGTCGGGCTAACGGTCGCGGGCCTGGCCACTTTGCTGGCGATCGGGGTGTGGACCTCGATCGTTCACATCAAGGCCTCGGTGCACACCGCTGTTTGGTCCGGATCGGTCGCAATAATCGGTCTGGCCATCTCGCCCTGGTGGTGGCTGCTGTTGGCGTTGACCCCGGTGATCGGCTGGGCGCGACTACATTTACGCGATCACACGCTGACACAGATATTGATCGGGACAGGCACGGGCCTGGTCGTGGCGCCGATCACGTACGCAGTGGTGACCGCACTCTATTAGGATCATCGACCCCTCTTCTTTCTGGGTGGTTCCTCGACCGCGAATGGGTTGTAGGACCGTGCCCGGGTTGGTATCTCGGACTCACGCAGGCTCCGAAGCCACGAAATGTATTGCTGATAATCCTGATAGGTGTCATCGTCGGCGAAGTAGTCCAGCGGCACGCGAAAGAACTTGGCGAGGGCCATGAGCTGCTCTAGCCCAGGGGATGCGGTCTTGCCGTTGAGAAGCTGCGAGAGGTAGCCATCACTAAGAGTTCCCCCATCGCGCTGAATCGCTCTTACGACCTCGGCTGCGGTGAACGGACCACGATCCTTCGGATGTACGTTCGCGAAGAGGTAGTGCAACTTCTCAGAAAAATGCACCATGTGATCGCTTCTCCTACCTTCTGCATCTCTCGGACCCGACAGGCTTCTTGAAGAATATCCTTGATTTTCTTAGGACGTCGCGTAACCTGACATCACGCAATCGATCCAGAGGGGGATTATTCCGGCACGCTTCGGCTGACTCAGTACAAACCCCCGGTTACGGCTCTCACTTGCCAGTAGCACCGCAGCCGGGGGATCGGCAAGAAGTCCCCTTTCGGGGACCTCGACCACCCATAAGGGATTTGCATGTCTGATAGTAGCGAATATCCATGGCGAAACCGCAATACCACGCTAGATGGTCGGTTTGCTCGTTTCCTGTCTCGCGGACCTTTGGTCCGCATCGGGGCCTACTCATCGACTGAGCGCAGCGGCTTCACGTGCGGCGGCGAACAGTCGCGACGACGAGGTTCCTAGCCGATCGCACAGCATCTCAACCTCGTCGAGGTTCAGACTGCGCTTCCCGCGTAGGCGCTCATAGGTGTATGTGTGGCTACCAATGACGTCGTCGAGCGCCGACAAGGGCAATCCTTGACGCGCCAGCTCGGCCCGGATCTCTGCGGCAACGGCCAGCGAGAGTCGACCCGGCGTCCCTTCAGCTCTGCGTCCCATGCGGCAAATATATCCGTACAGCGACAGATAGGCAATCTCTTGGATCAAATAGTTGTACTAGGGTTGCATTTTGGCTTATTTAAGGCAATGATGATCATATGAGCCGGTCACAAACCGCACTCGCGGTCATCAGCGAGATCAAGGCTCAGATGGCACGGAGAGATGTGACAGCAACCAGGCTCGCAGCGGGAATCGGCATTAGCCGAGGCACCGTCGGCAGGTTCTTGAGAGGTGAGTCGTGTCTAGACCTTGATCTGGTCGAGGACATTGCGGATTTTCTCGGGATGGACGCTTTCGCACTCATCGATGCCGCCGGAGCCAACGCCGTTCGGTAAACCCTCGCCCTGTTTCAGCAGGGCGAGGGCCACCTCGGCAGCCGGATGTCCTTTGAGAACTCCATAGCGAACCAAGAACCTGGCGAGCGCGCCGCGCTGATACACCTGCCCCGCAGGGGGTTTGAAGGTGCATACCCGCAGCATTCACGGCTGCGGAGGCAACGCCGGCGACCGATGCCGTCAGGTCCGCACCCCGATATCTGGGGTGCCCATACAAAACAACCGCCAGCCGTACCACCGGCTGACGGTCAGTGACTATCTGAAGGAGAGAGTCATGACCGATGTTACCCGACTGCCAGACGATGAGCAGTCTCCATTCGATGCAGTACGCCAGATCCGGGCCGACGGCTCGGAGTTCTGGTCCGCCCGAGACCTGATGGGACTGATGGGTTACGCCCGGTGGGAGAACCTCCAGACCTCAATCGAACGCGCCAAGGCGTCAGCCAGGAACCAGGGCGTCGACATACCCAGCAATTTCCTGTGTTCGCAGGTTATTACGGCAACCAAGCCGCGGGAGGACTACGAACTGTCCCGGCACGCCGCCTACCTGCTCGCGCTGAACGGCAACCCGAACAAGCCGGAGGTCGCGGCGGCGCAGGCGTATTTCGTCACCAAGACCCGCGAAGCTGAAGTACAGAAGAGTCTGAACCCCTTCGATCTCATGCGCGCACAGATAGATCAGCTCGAACTCGCGCAGAGGACCGCTGACGAGGCCAAGGCGATCGCGTCTCGCGCCGAGGCGCGCGTGGATGCGATCGAAGGCCGGCACGACTACTACTCGGCACTGGGTTACGCACGACTGCACAAGATCGAGAACACGTCGAGCCAGTTCCTCCAGCGGGTCGGGAAGCAGGCGTCGATGATCGCGAAGGCCCGCGGCATCGAGACAGCGAAGGTTCCACACGCCATGTACGGCAGGGTCAATTCCTATCCCGAATGGGTGTTGGACATCGCGTTCGGAGATGCGGCATGAGCCTCACGTACAAGCAGGCCGGCGAGCTGATGAACATTTCACACACGAAGGTATCCGAGCTGTGCCGACGCGGTGAAATCCCCCGGATTGTCCACTCCCCCAAATGTCATCGCATCGATGAGGCCGACCTGGCTGCATACCTCGCCCGGAAGCGGAGGGTGGCATGAACCTCCCCAGCCCCTTCGCCACCGCGTGCGTCCGCGTCCGCGACGAGATCCTCCGCGCCGACGTCATGCAGCACCGCGCCTCCCAACTCACCGAAACGAGAACACGATGAGCATCGACCATCACACCCCACTGTTCAACGAGCTGGCCGCCGAGTTCGGCGACATCTCCTACACCGAGTTCGACCGGGCCGCTGACGAAGCGGTCGCCCTGACCCAGCCCGCGACGAGGTCCTGGTCGACGGTGCAGGCGTACGCGTGGACCTTCGCACCCGGTGCCACCCTCGGCGGCATCGGATGGATCGCGCTGGTCACCTCATGAGCGGCGAAAGCGCGCAGGCGCGGGAACCCCTCACGCACGGCGAGATTCGTGCCATCGTGCGCGAGGGAGGGAACTTCAGACTCAACGTCGATGCGGTGCTGCGTGTTGCACTTCGGCATTCAGCCCCGCTTTCGGATGAAGACCGGAGTATTGGTCTAGCGCTGTTCGAGCTTCTCGATACGCGTACCGAGGTCGTTTGCAAGGTTCTCGAGCTGCTTGAATCCGCCGAGAAGCGCCCCGAGGCGTGCGATCGCAGCAAGGGCGTAAACGCCGTGATCAACGCCGGTGTGGCCCGAGTCTTCCATCGTTCTCACAACCCCACTGGTGATAGGGGTGTTGGTGCGGTCGCCGATGTTGATGAACGGGTCGTCGTCATCAGCGACCCGAATCAGGCTCTCGAGGTTCGCGATCGCCGCGACGATGGCGGTGATGATCTCGTCGTCGGCGACTCCGGGCGCTTGGAGTGCGTTGATGAGTTGCTGAGTGTCGACAAGGTGCGGCCTGGTAGCGAGGTGCGAGAACCGTCCGTCAGTCACGAGTCTTCTCCTTCGGTTGATGGTTGTGGTGATCACACCGTAGGAGATGGGCAGGCTGCCGGGGGCAAAACACGGCCCTCGGCGGCCGAGCAATCAGAGGGTTCACGCTCCTCTTCGGCAATGCCCATTTGCGAAAGCATTCTGAATATCCATCAGGTCAGCGCGTTACGCGCCACCGTGAAACGTGCTGAAGCCGAGTTGCGTGTGGCCTCCGCCGAAGCCGATCTCAAGCAAGCCCGCGCCGACCAACTCGAAGCGATGCAGTACGCCCCTGACCCCGAGTCCGACTGGGGTGCGCGGGCTGACCGTGACCGTGACGCCGCGATCGACAAAGCGAACGGGGTGCGGTGATGAAGACTCTGACAGCGACGCAGGCGGCAGCGATGTGGTCCGACCTGCGCGGCCACTTCGTCAACGCCGAGCGGAAGATCATCGAGATCATCGAAGCCCGTGCGTGGGAGCCGTTGGGTTTCGAGTCGTTCGCCGAAGCGTGGGCGTCGAAGATGGCCGGGGTGCGCCTGGCGACCGATGAGGTTCGGGCGCATGTGGTCTATGCGATGTTCGACGGCGGGATGGATGACGAGCAGATCAACGCGAATCTTGGTGTTGGGTCGGGTGTCTCGGATCGTCAGGTGAAGGTTCTTCGGCGGCAGCGGTCGAATGGGGTGCCGGTGTCGTTGGCGTCGACCGTGGTGCGTTCGCACTACCGGCGGCGGCCGTCTGAGCCGAGGACCATCCGCGTGGAACTGCATTCCGCCGAGTATGCCCGGTATGTGGCTATCGCTAAGGATCTCGAGCGGGACGTGGCTGACATTGCTACGGAGGCTGTGCGGTTGGCGTTCGGGGAGTTGGCATGAGTGACAAGCCGATCCCGCACGGGACAACAACCGGGTACAGCCGCTACAAGTGTCGGTGCGAAGGATGTAAGGCCGCGTATGTCGCATACAAGCGCCGCTACCGCGAGGCGAATCGCGAGGCCATAGCGGAACGCGACCGCCGCTACCGCGAGGCGAATGGCGAGGCCATAGCGGAACGCGACCGCCGCTACTACGAGGCGAATCGCGAGGCCGTGTTGGAACGCCGCCACCGCTACTACGAGGCGAATCGCGAGGCCATAGCGGAACGCATGCGCAGCTACCACAAGGCGGCGGGCGATCAGATCAACGCCCGCAGTCAGCGTCGGAACGCGCTCACCCGCGACAATGCCACCCGCGCATGGATGCCCTGGACAGCGGAAGAGGATGCAGTTGTCATGGATTACGACCTGACAACCATCGAGGCCGCATCAATCCTCAAACGGACGCTGAAAGCGGTCAACCGGCGCCGCCACTTCCTCAACGCGGCGGTCGGGGTCGCGTCATGAAAGACCATCGCCCGGGCCTGCTCGCCGACCTCGACGACGGAACCAACAAGACGATCATCGCGGTCGAACCCGGGCTGAACGGCAAGCCCGTCGTCGCGATCGAGTGCTACAGGCGCGACCACGACTTCGACCCCGTGGTCGTCTACCGCACCGCCATCCCCGCCGCCGCAGCCCTTGCCCTCGCCGCCGGCATCCAGAACCAGCTGAAGGAGCACACCGCATGACCGCTGAGATCCAGGCGCACACCGACGCCGACCTTGCCTACCAGGCCGTGATGCTCAAGACCATCCTCGACCTCGTGACGGTCCGTTTCAAGGCCGTGAAAGCCATTGCCGACGAGCAGTTCCCGAAGGGTGCCAGCATCCCCGCCCGTCAGAACATCGACGGCCAGGACGTGAAGCTGGGCCGTGTCATCAAGGCGGACCCGAAGCCGATAGCGAAGATCGTCGACCGAGACAAGTTCCATGAAGCCTTGCGCACCCTGCACCCCGAGGATCTGAACGTCACCGTGCAGCTCGGCGATACGGCGGAGATCGCCGCGGTCCTCGCCGATCACGGGCGCGAGGATCTGTTCACGGTTGTCGAGGTCGTGCCCGAGTGGATGGAAGCGGCGAAGCTGCGCGAGGCCCTGGCAGGCCGCAGTTACCCCGGTGTCGAGGTCGTCACCCCTGGTGGGGTGGTGTCGGCCCGGGCGGAGGAGGCGGCGAAGGATCTCGTGCGGGAGTTGCTGTCGGGTTCGACGGTGCCGCTGCTCGCGATCGAGGGCGGTGCGGCATGAGCATCGAATTCGCCCCCGCCACCAAGAAGGCATCGAAGGCGCGCATCGCCCTGTGTGGCCCGTCAGGGTCGGGCAAGACGTACACCGCCCTCACCTTGGCAACTGCCCTGTCTGACCGTGTGGCCGTCGTCGACACCGAACGCGGTTCCGCCTCGAAGTACGTGGGCCTCAACGGCTGGCACTTCGACACCGTCACCCCCGACCGGTTCTCCCCGCTGTCCCTCGTCGAGACGCTCGGGGTTGCCGCCGGCGCCGGATACGGGGTCGTCGTCATCGACTCCCTCTCGCACTACTGGATGGGCGCCGACGGAATGCTCGAGCAGGTCGACAAGCGATCCGGGGCAAACAAGTTCACCTCCGGCTGGAAGGCAGTCGGCCCGGAGGAAAAGCAGATGATCGATGCGATGTTGACCTACCCGGGGCATGTGATCGCCACGCTCCGCACGAAGACGGAGTACGTCATCGAGGAAAACGAGCGCGGAAAGAAGGAACCGAAGAAGGTCGGCATGAAGCCGATCCAGCGCGACGGAATCGAGTACGAATTCGATGTCATCGGCGACTTGGATCACGAGAGCCGACTGACGATCTCGAAGTCGCGTATCTCCTCACTGTCCGGTCAGGTCATCAGTTCGCCTGGTGTCGAGCTCGCGGCCACGATCGCCGACTGGTTGGCCGAGGGCGAGCAGTCTCCGACGATTACCGAGTTCCGTGAGCGTTCCGAGAAGGCTGGGTCGGTCGAGGAGCTGAAGGCGCTGTGGGCTGAGGTCCGCGATCAGGGCATGGCGAACGCTCCCACGGTCGATGCGAGCGGCCGACCCACGGTGCTCGGCGATTTCATTGTGAGCCTGAAGTCGTCGGTCAAGCCCGAAGGCGGTCAGTGATGAGTAAGTGGGATTACGAGGACTGGCGCCATGAAGCGGCCTGCCTCGTCGTCGACCCCGAGCTGTTCTTCATCGAGAAGGACGACGAGGACCGCCACCAGAAGAAACTTGCAGCGCAGCAGATCTGCGCCAGCTGCCCAGTCGAGCCGCAGTGCAGGGACTTCGCGGCAAACACCGGTCAAGAGTATGGCATTTGGGGTGGGCAGGGAATGGGGCGCATCCCCAAAGCTGAGCGGACTCACTGCAACCACGGGCATGCACTCGAAGGCAACGTGCACATCAGCCCGGAGGGGCGCCGCCGCTGCAAGACATGCATGAAGCAGCAGAACGACCAAGCGCTGCAGCGTAAGCGTGAACTCCGCACGCGGAAGGCGGTGTCGGCATGAGAACCACAGGCTTCCCCGCGAAGGTTCGCAACCTCATCGACAACCGTGCCGACGGTGCGTGTGAGGTGTGCGGGCGAGCGTTCTGGGACGTCATTCACCACCGCCGGCCCCGCCGCTCCGGGGGTTCCCGCAAGGAGTCCACCAACCGGGCGTCGAACGGTATCGGGGTCTGCTCACGCTGCCACGACGTCATCGAATCCCGCCGGGAGGATTCCACCCGGGACGGGTTGTTGATCTCCCAGTTCGACCACCGCAAACCCGCCGAGATCGGTGCCGAACTTCGCTACGGGCGTGTGTTGCTCGACGACTTCGGCGGCATCCATGACCAGCAGGTGCCGTTTTGACCAGCGCCTATGACCTGTACGGGTTTTCGACTTACGACCCGGACATTCTCGACGAGCGGCACGCGCTGTCGTGTGCGGGGTGTCCGAAATGCCAAGACATCTTCTGAGAAGGGGAAAGCATGACCCGCCACGAACTGACCTCCCTCGCCCTCGCTGTCGCCATGTCGGCGGCGGGGGTGGCGGTAGGCGTCGCACTCATCACCGCCTGGGCGGCAGAACAATTCGAGAAGAGGCTGGCATGGGCGATCGTAGAGACCTAGAGGGATTGATCGAATGCACTGCGGAAGTGAATGACCGCAACGAGATCATCAACCTCGACCATGTTGTCGATGAGATCCTCGCCGCCGGATGGCGTAAGCGGCGCACCATCACCACCGTCGAAGAGCTCGACGCCCTGCAGACCGCGCAGTCGCTCATAGACGGCCCGGAAGATCCCGTCCCCGCCCTAATCCGCGACGCACAGGGCGTCAGCCATCAGCGGGACGTGTGCAACGCCGGAATGGACATCAAGCACGGCTGGTCCGCCACATGGGAGTCGTTCGGATTTGCCCGCGACTGTGCTAGCGAAGAGATCCCTCTGCCCGTCACCGTCCTGTACGCCCCCGAGGAGGGCGCATGAGTGCGGAGAGAATCGAAGGATTCGGAATCTATTGTGACGGTTGCGAAACCGAGCACGACGAGGGACAACCCGTATGGGACACCCCCGGCGAGGGGATTGACAGCGCCGTCTGTAGCGGCTGGTTCTACAGCAGAGAGAAGTATTTCGACCGAATTCTGTGTCCGCGCTGCCAAACCTGTGAGGTCTGCAAAGCGCCAGGGCATGAGGTGGACGGCCACCTGGTGTGCGAAGAGCACGAGGACCACGGCTTCACCCTTCCCGCCGCCGTCGCACCCTGGGACGGTCCCCGTGGCTAACACGATTCGCGAGGTGGCGGGGTACAACATCCGCACATCCGAACCCCGCAGCGAGTGGGCCGTTCGCTGGTGGGAGGACGACGGAGGCACGATCGAGCGTGTATTTCCGTACGGCATCTATCGCGAGCAGGCCGAGCAGCAGTTTCGGGATCTGCGCAAAACCGAGATCGCTCTTCGCCGAAAACTCGGAGAACCCGATTTCTCCTTCCACGCCGAACTTCTCACCCGCGAAATCCCTGACTGGACGATCGTGAAAGGACCCGCAGACAATGCCTGACCTGACCCCCGATGAACGCCTCAGAGACACCGTGACCTATCTCCTGTCAGCGGGCTACACCGCTGAGGACATCGACCAGGCCGCGAAGCTCCTCGAGGGCGGCGCCTCGTGATCACCGTCATCACCTGCCGCGGCATTGGTGAACCGCCCCCGTCCCCGATGCTCGAGAACGTCACGAAGCTGTTGGACCCCGAGCGGTTTCGAGTCGTGCCGCTGTGGTGGAGAGCGCAGTACGGGCCGGTGCCCGACCCGCAGGGTGTCTCGTTCGACGAGGCGCTACGCGATGGCCGCGACGAACTCCTATTCAAAATCCGACGTTCCCGGAATCCAGTGATCCTCGTGGGTTACTCGGCGGGTGCTGCGTTGGCCGGCAACGTGGCCGCCGAGATCGGAATGGGCGAGCACCCCGACATCGACCTACGCGGTGTCGGGTTGATCTCCGACCCGCTGCGCGACCCCATGAACGTCGTGAACGACGAGGCAGCGGGCTTCGGCATTGCGGGGGCACGGCACATCCCCAAGGGCCGCTTCCCCGTCTGGCAGCTCGCGGATCCAGCCGACGTGATCACCTGCTGCCCACTCGATTCGCCGCTACGCACGTTCGCAGACCAATCCGCTGCCTTCTCGCTCGCCGACCCGCAGGCGTGGGGCTCGGACATGATCGACCGCCTGCGGAAAAAGCGGTGGCAGCCCACCATCCGGGACTGGCGCAACATCCCTCAGGTGTGGTGGGCGTACACGCAGGCCATTTCCGACGCGAAGGGCTACCTCACCGACGACCACGTGTCCTATCACATCCGGAACTACCCCGGGAGGAACAGGACTTACACGGAATGGCTTGCCGACCGGATCAACCAGATTGAGGAGTGAGCATGAATCTGTTCGTTGACGATGAACGTCCCGCACCACCAGGTTGGCTTCTCGCGACGGGCTGGCGGGAAGCCACCGAGGTGCTGCGGATCTGCGCTGCGGCGGGGGTGGGGCTCGACGCTCTCTCCCTCGACCACGACCTCGGCATCGGCATCGGCATCGGCATCGGGGAAGAGACTGTGAGGCCGCTCCTCGAGATCATGCAGGCCCACACTTGGTGGCCTAGTGAGCTGTTCGTCCACACCGGCAACGAGGCCGCCGAAGCGCGGATGCTCGACTTCATTCGCACGCACGCCCCAGCGGGTGTTTTACGTGGGTGGGGCTGCAACTTTTGGGGCACCGGCCCGGACTCGCAGATTCAGAACTGGGAGCAGTCATGACCCACGACTGTGGCCGGTCCATAGTCGGCATCCTCCAGGAGAACGACGAGCTCACCGCTGAGCGGGATGCCGCCCGTGCCGCTCTCACCCGAGTGCGTGCCATCGCAGACGTGTGGGAGCGGGAAGCAAGTGATGGCGGCGTGTTGCCGGAGATCCGCCGTAGGCACGCCGCCGAGATCCGTGAAGCCGCACGGGAAGGCGGGAAGTGATGCGCGAGAAGCGGACCACCACAACGACAGACCGGGAGAACCATGCGGAGGCGTGCCGGCAGCGCGGATGGTTCCCAGGAACACTCCTCGAAGGCGATCATGGTCACGGTCCCAGCGTCATTCGGATCACTGCGCTCGGAGAGTCGGAGATTCTCGCCAGGATGGTTCGACACGACGGCGAACCAGTCGCTGCGCGAGAGCGCAACTGGACCCTTTCCTGCCGTGACTGGAAGCGGGTGGCCCAGTGACCGCCCAGCTCGACATGACGATCGGCTCACTGTTCTCCGGCTATGGCGGCCTGGACCTCGCCGTGCAGAAAGTATTCGGCGGCGAGGTTGCCTGGCACTGCGAATGGGACAAAGCGCCATCCGCGATCCTCGAACACCACTGGCCTGGCGTCCCAAACCTCCATGACGTCACTCAGGTGGACTGGGCCACAGTGCCGCCCGTTGACATCCTCACCGGCGGCTACCCCTGCCAGCCATTCAGTGCCGCCGGCCAACGGAAGGGAACCGACGATGACAGACACCTCTGGCCCTACGTCCGCGAAGCAATTCGCGTCCTACGACCCAGATTCACAGTCCTGGAAAATGTGGCCGGCCACCGGTCTCTGGGGTTCGATCGAGTACTCGCAGACCTGGCCGAAGACGGGATGCATGTCCGATGGGCAAGCGTTCGAGCTTCCGACGTCGGTGCCCCACACCACAGAGAGCGGCTCTTCATCCTCGTCACATTTCCCGACACCGAAAGCATCCGACGGGATCATGGGCAGGCCGAGAACTTCGGGCCGTCCGATCGAAAAATCCACGCATCTCGGAACGATCGTGACCTTACTACCGACACCGACAGCATCCGATGCGTCGGGCGGCGGGATGCATCCGAGCAAACGGGTGGGCCACACCCGGCAACTGATCGACTACATCCTCTTGACTGGGGACCGTACGACGCCGCTGTCCGACGGTGGGAACGATTGACCCGTCCGGCACCGGCTCCCACCGAACCCAACCGCAACAGCCGGCCACGACTGTCGGCCACGTTCGCCGAATGGATGATGGGCCTCCCCGCTGACTGGGTCACAGATCCGGCAATCGGACTCACCCGCTCCGAGCAACTCAAAGCCGTCGGCAACGGGGTTTGCCCACAACAAGCCACTGCCGCCATCCGGGCTGTCCTCGCCGCACAGGCGAGCGCATGAGGGTCACCTGCCCCGTCTGCCGGCGCCCTGTCGAGGCCACGGACACGACCGGCCGGGTGTGGTCGCACAACGACACAGCACGCGGCATGTGCCAGATGACGGGGCATTGCGTGCCCATCGAAGACGAACACGAGAGGAGGGCGGCGGCATGAGGATCCGCTCAATCAAGCCGGAGTTCTGGCGGTCGGACGACATCACGCCTCTCCCGATCGAGGATCGACTGCTGTTCATCGGCCTCTGGTCCTACGTCGACGACAACGGCGTGGGGCGCGACAAACTCGCGGATATTTGCGCAGACCTGTTCGCTCATGACCTTTCAGTGAGTCCTCACGGAACCCTCATGCGAATTGATGACGGCCTCAAGCACCTTCATGCAAGCGATCTCATCACCCGCTACAGCGTCGACGGAAGGCAGTTTCTGTACATCCAGAAGTGGAAGGCGCATCAGAAGATCAATCGCCCTTCGCCCGGACGGTACCCACCTCCTACCAGCGACGACGCCGTATTCACTGAATCCTCACTGAGTGCTCATGACATCGACAGTGAGGCTTCACTTCCCGGAGCAGGGGAACAGGGGAACAGGGGAACAGGGGAACAGGGGATAAAGAACTCTTGCTCACCGGCTGCGCCGACGAGCGAATATCCCGATGCGTTCCAGGACTTCTGGGACGAGTACCCACGCAAGGCGGGGAAGCGGAAGGCGCTCGCCGCATGGCAGCGCGCATGCCGGCGGGCGTCGGAGTCCGAGATCCTCGACGGCGCCGTCCGCTACGCCCACGATCCCAACCGCGCCGACCAGTACACGAAGTACGCCGAAGGCTGGCTGGGCGGCGACGGGTGGCTCGACGAACCACTCCCGACCCGACAGGACCTCCGTCCGGCCCTCGGGGAAGTCTCCCGCGCCGACCAGAAGGTTCAGGGCTGGCTCGACATCGGATCCCGTCTCACCAACCAGCCGAAAGGAATCGCATGATCACCGACGACGACAAGATCACGGCGACCATGGTCCTGGCCAAGTGCGCCGCGAACGATCCCTGGTTCCCCAACGGCGGCGAGGCCACCGTCATGGCATGGGCCGAGGTGTTCTCCGACGCCAGGTTGCCCCGTGAGGATCTCCTCGCCGGGGTGGCACGGGCATACCGGCTCGCCAAGGAGGGATTCCGGCCGCTCCCCGGTCCTATCGTCGAGCACTCCAAAGCCGCGTACTTCGAATCCATTCAGGCGCTGCCCGAGGACCGCCGCGAGGCGATGGAGGAGGCGTCGCACGTCCTGCAGGGCATGGGCATCGCCCCGCCCGAGGCGCATCGGTATGCCCGGAGGGTGGCGCTGGGTCGTACACCGCAGCTTCAGCTCACCGCCGAGCAGACCGCGGAGTTCCGGCGTCGGCTGGCCGAGCGTCGGGAGCTGGTGGCCGAGCCGCGTAAGGCGATCATCGGCACGTCGTGGTTCAAGGCGGCGGCACGATGACCCGAAACCGTGCCAGCGCCAAGGCCGCCGGCGCCCGCTTCGAGCGACTGATCGCAGACGGCCTCGCAGCGGCCCTCGACGACGACCGGATCGACCGGCGCGTCAAGAACGGCGCGAAGGACCGCGGCGACATCGGAGGGGTCCGCATTCACGGCCAGAGGCTCGTCATCGAGTGCAAGGACACACCCACCCTCAAGTTGCCTGAATGGACGCGAGAGGCGCGGCTAGAGGCCGGGAATGACGACGCCCTGGCGGGTGTGGTCGTCCACAAACGCCGAGGGACAACCGATCCGCTCGCGCAGTGGGTCACCTGCACCGTCGCAGACCTCGTCGCACTCATCACCGGACAACGAACCGAGGAGACCAAATGAACGAGCACATCGCGTACCTGATCTGCCAGCTGTCCGAGATGCAGCACAGCGGAATGGACTTCGACCGGGTCGTCTTCACCGCACCCATCGGGCGGCTGTGATGAGCGTCTACTTCACCGCCGATCTTCACCTCGGACACGAAAAGATCGCCGACCACCGCGGCCACACCAGCATCGAGGAGCACGACCAAGCGATCATGGACACGATCGTGGCCCTGCCGCACGGCTCCCACCTCTGGGTCCTCGGTGACCTGACGATCGGGCGCCGCCGAGACGAAGACAAGTGGCTCCGCGAACTCGGCGTGGTCGCTCAGGTTCGGGCGCTGGACCTGCACCTCGTGCCGGGAAATCACGACTCCTGCCACCCCATGCACCGAGACTCGCACCGACACCAGCGCGGATTCCTGCACGTTTTCGAGTCGGTGCAGCCGTTCGCCCGCCGCAGGATCGCAGGCCACGACGTGCTGCTGTCCCACTTCCCATACCAGGGTGATCACACGGCCGAAGACCGGGCGACACAGTACCGGCTCCGCGACGAGGGCCTGTGGCTTCTGCACGGGCACACCCACAGCAGCGAGAAGCGGTCGACGCGTCGTCAAATCCATGTCGGCTGGGATGCCTGGCAGCGGCCGGCACACCTCGACGAGATCGTCGAACTGATCGAAAGCGGTGACCACCAATGACCCGCTACTTCTACGACACCGAGTTCCTCGAAGACGGCAAGACCATCGACCTGATCTCCATCGGCATCGTCGCAGAGGACGGACGGGAATTCTACGCCGTCAATGCGGACATGCCCATCGAGCGGATCCGCGAAGACACCTGGCTGATGAAGAACGTGGTGCCCCAGCTGCCGCTCGCCCGGGAGCCGCGCCGCCTCTCGCCCGAGTTGTGGCTCTTCTGCCTCGACCTCACCAACGCCGCCGTGAAACCGCGCTGGGTGATCCGCAACGAGGTCCGCGAGTTCCTTCTCTCCGACCCCAGCTTCACCGATCTGTGGGCCGACCACGCCGCCTACGACCACGTGGTGTTGGCCCAACTTTTCGGCAAGATGATCGATCTACCGGACGGCATACCGGAGTACACCCACGAGTTCCAACAGGAAGTGTCGCACGACCTCGACGCCCCGGAGCTGCCGGAACAGGAATCGGGCCTGCATAACTCGCTCGCCGACGCACGCCACCTCAAGGCGTGCTTCGAGTACCTGAAGGGGCTTTCGTCATGACCCTGGCCACCTACCGCGGCCACACCTGGCGAGTCGCCGCCACCCGCCACTGGCCCATCCCGCACGTCGAACTCGAAACCCCGGACGGTGGACGCCTGAGCGCACCCGCCCACCACTGCCACATCCACGAGGAGCGACCGTGAACGACACCGATCACCTGTTCCTGACCCGCGCCGAGATCCGCCAGCTCGTGACGATGCTCCAGGAGATCCCCGAGCTGGTAGAGGATCTCGCGATCACCATCACCCGGCAGGACCGGATCGTCGCGAAGGGCGGCCCGAAGCTCAGCCGAGGCAGCGACGAGCAGCCGTTGGTGTTCAACGTCAACGCATCCGAGGTGGCCGACGACCTGCACGGCACCCTCGTCGGCTGGGTGCGGCACGTCTGCGAGAGCCGGGCCATGGCCTACGAGGGCCACGTGTCCACGCTCAGCCTCGCAAGGTGGTTGGACCGGCACGTGATATCCCTCGCCATGACCGAGGGCTCGGAGGAGGCACTGGACGAGATCAGCTACGCCATGAGGAGGGCACGACGGGCGATGGACCTGCCGCGACCATCGAAGGTGCTATTCACGCTCTGCGTCCAGTGCGGAAGTCGCGTCGAAGCTGACGCCGAGAGTGAATCCGCAACGTGCCAGACGTGTGGGAGATACTCGACCATCACGGAGGTGCGGGAAGTTCTTGACGAGAACATGGATGGAATGATCCTTTCCGCGAAGGAGGTAGCGGCAATGATTGCGATCCGCTATGGAGTCTCGGTCAAGCCGAAGACCGTCTACGACATGGCGTACCGCAAGAACGACCCCATCGCGACGGTCGCGCTCCCCGACGGGACGTCAGCATTCCCGCTCGGACTGGTGATAGCTGACCTACGCCAGAAGGGGAAGATTGCGTGAGCAAGCACGACATTTCCACCTGGCAATGCGGAGTCTCAACGTGCACTGCGTATGTAACCAGGCATGTTGCCACTACCGGAATGTATCTCTGCCAGGAGCATCTACTCCTCGCGTGGGCTCTCGTGCAGGAGCAAATCGCGGATGGTCGCCCGGCGAAACGTCCCGAGCTGGTCCCTGGACTGAAGGTTCCCGACCCTGATCCATACGAGGGCTGGGTGTACTACCTGCGCGTCGGAGGCCTGATGAAGATCGGCCACAGTATGGACTTGGTCAAGCGGCTTTCGAGCTATCCGCCTGGTTCAGAGTTGATCGCTGCGAGATGCGGTTCTCGCAAGTTTGAGCGGGCCGAGCATATTCGCTACGACGTGCACTTGGCGGAGGGGCGAGAGTGGTTTCACATCTCCGACGAGTTGATCCAGGACGTCCTTCGCGAGGATGACAACAGGCCGAGGAATGAGTCGGACCTATTCCTCGAAGGGTGCTGGAGGCGAATAAAGGCACAGGACGCGCGGGACAGAGTGACCTACGGCCGAAAAGCCATCTGATAGGCTTCGCCTAGGCGCGAGAAGTGGGAAACCACCTCGCGCCTTTGTCGTCTCACCGGCACCTGTACAGCGAAGGAGCGCGTCATGAGTGACATCGTGGACTTCCTTCGGGCCCGCATCGACGAAGACGAACAGCTTGCACGTGAGGCGGCACAGCGAACCGCCTGGGGTGACCGATCGCTCCCCACCTGGCACGTGAGTAGCGATTCCATGATGTCGGGCTCTGCTGGTGTAGATGCCGGAGCCTTGAACGATCCGCAGACTCACAGAATCCCGGTCGTCAGCGACGAGGGCTTCCCGACAGTGGAGCAGGCCCGTCACATCGCCCGCCACGACCCAGCTCGGGTGCTGCGAGAAGTCGAAGCGAAGCGGCGGATCATCGACCGGGCGCAAGAGCTGTACGACGACCCATTCGACACGGAACTATTTGTGGAATACCGGGCGGCCATCCTTCCGGGTATGGCCGCCGTGTACTCGGACCACCCCGACTATCAACCAGAGTGGGCGAGTCGCTGATTCGTCAGCTCCCTTTGTCGTCTCACCGGCAACCCTGTTCGGCGCAGTCGGTGAGACCTTCCCGTCCAGGGGCGCGCCTGGATTCCCGATGCAACCCCGCCAGCTTGCCGCCGCCGCACCCTCAGGGAAGCGTCCGCCGCGAGCGCGACACATCGGCACCACCGCGCATCAGCTCCCGCCCGGTGAAAGTCCGTCCGCCCGCTCTGGTTCAAGTTAGACGTGAGTCGAGTTCAGCCAAGACCTGCTTGCTGCTCGCCTGACGTAGGGCATCAACAACGCCGACTCCATCAATGTCATCGGCCCTCAAGTATCCAGTCCGCACCAGCTCGACGCCGGCCTTCCTGCCGTATGCCCGGGCAAGTGCAATGACGTTCTGAGGGCTCAGCACTCCACGGGATAGCTGCTTGGCAATCGTGCTCTGGTCGATGTCGATCCGTGCGGCAGCCGCGCGGTAGCTATCGGCTCCGATTACCTCACCGAGCCATTCCCTGTGATTCATGGAGATGGATTCTGTCACCACTGCCATGAAATGTACGAACCAACAGAAGGCGAATGTCCGACTCCCTCGGGCTTGGGGCGGATCAACTTCTCAGGAGGCACTGTGAACCCGATCGACGCAATCACCAGCATCACCGGTCACGTGCTCATCCGCATCGGCCGCGCCATCGTCGGCGACGCACCGGAGACCACGGCCCCCGCGCCGATCCACATCGAGGCCGTGCACGTGCACTACGACGGCCCTGCGCCGAGGGGGTCCACTCCGGAACCGCCAAAGCTCTTCACTCACATCTTCCGCAGCAAGCGATAACCGAGAGGGTGTCATGACTAAGTACGCGCTGGGCGGCATCATCCCGAACCCCGACGACATGAAGCGCTGGCCGTTGCCTGCGACCGAATGCCTGATCGCACCGCGAGACGGCGACCTCGTATGCGTCCGACCCGATCACACACACCCCGAACCCTGGGCCACGAAGGCGCAGATAGAGCTGCGCCTGACGGAACTAAAACAGGCAAACCCAACCCCAAGGAGCACACCATGATCGGATCACTCAGCATCGACGACATCACCACCATCGGCGCGGCGTTGGTCGAGATCGGCAAGATCCTTGTCCCGCTGATCTAGGTGGATGACTGAGAGGCCCTTGCATGCCACGCGCAAGCAAGCGGGTGTGTGCAGTGTCCGGTTGCCCTGCCATGCAGGCGGATCGGCTGTGCCCGCCCCACCGAGCCGAGCGAGAGCGACACCAGAGGCAGACCACCCCGACCAAGAGGACCCGCACCTGGGGCGAGCAGAAGCGCCGCAAGGCCGCCGTGGACAGGCATCGCGCGACTGTTGGCAACTGGTGCCCCGGCTATCAGCGGCCGGCACACCCCGCCGCCGATCTGACCGCCGACCACATTGACGAGATCAGCCTCGGCGGTGCACCCGACGGTGAGCTGCAGGTGTGCTGCCGGTCGTGCAACAGCGCCAAGGCAGGGCGCCGACAAGCCTCTGACCTACGAAAAAGCTGAACGTCCGTCGACTGTCCACACGCTCTGACCGGCGGAAACGTGCACCCCCAGGGGGGTATCCCTAAGGGGGGCAACGTCCTTCGCCGTGGGTGAGGGCGGAAAACCGCGCGGAGGGTTCAGAACTTCCGAAGATCCACGTCGCCGGCGCAATGCTGGCGGCCTGTCTGAGGTGGCGCAATGCCGCGCGAGGAGTGATGAACATGGTGCGTGGAGGTGCTCGCAATCGTTCCGGTCCGCAGGCTGACCAGAACTCGGGCCGCTCGGATCGGCGTGGGTTGAGTTTCACCGCGTTGCCGAGCGGGGGGTTCACCGAGAAGCCGCCAGAGTGGCCGTTCCCGAAGGGCTCGACTCGGGAGCGTGCGGTGTGGCGGAAGGTGTGGACCTACCCGCAGGCGGCGCAGTGGATCAAGGAGCCGTGGCGGTGGGAGACGATCGCGATGTGGGTGCGGCGGAAGGTGCTCGCGGAGGCTCCCGATGCGACGGCCGCCGATGTGACCGCATTGCATCGGCTTGCCGATCAGATCGGTTTGACCCCGGCGGGGCTGAAGGACAACGGGTGGCAGATCGCGGCTGACGAGGTCGCGTCGAAGCGGGCGGAGAAGCCCGCGAAGCAATCGAAGTCGGCCCCGGCCCGGAGACTCCGGGCGGTGTCCGATGGCGGAGGCTGACGGCTTCGTTGTCGACTTCCCCACCCTCGGGGACATCAGTGACGCCTGGATCCGCCGGCACTGCCGCATCCCTGACGGTTACCGGCGGGGCGCGGAGTTCGTGTGGTCGGACTGGCAGTTCTGGTGTGCCGCGAAGTATTACCAGGTCCGTTCTGGTGCGCAGTGGCAGGTCGGCGAGTCCGGTTCACCGGAACCGTTGTTCAACCAGGCGTTCACGTATCGGCGCGCACAGATTGTGGCCCCGCAGAAGACGGGTAAGGGTCCGTGGGCGGCGTCGATGACCTGCCTCGAGGCGGTGGGGCCGTCGCAGTTCTACGGCTGGGCCGAGGCCGGTGACGGGTACGCGTGCTCGGACTGGGGTTGTGGGTGCGGCTGGGAGTACGAGTACCAACCGGGTGAGCCGATGGGGATGCGTCATCCGTCGCCGGTTATCCAGTTGACGGCGAACAACGAGGACCAGGTCGGCAACGTGTATCGGCCGTTGACGGCGATGATCAAACTCGGGCCGCTGTCGGATCTGATGTTCCCCCGCGAGGGGTTCATCCGCATCGCCGGTGAGAACGGTGGCGACGACTTCGATCGGATCGACGCGGTCACCTCGAGCGCGCGTGGCCGTCTCGGTAACCCGATCTCGTGGGCGCTGCAGGACGAGGCGGGTCTGTATACCAAGGAGAACAAGATGGTGTCGGTCGCCGAGACGCAGCGCCGCGGTGCCGCCGGCATGAACGGCCGCACAATGGAGACCACGAACGCGTGGGATCCGTCGGAGAGTTCCACCGCGCAACGCACTTACGAGTCGCAGGCCCCGGACATTTTCAAGTTCTTCCGGATTCCCCCGAAGAGCTTGTCGTGGGGGAACAAGCGGGACCGCCGCAGGATCCTCAAGTACGTCTACGACGGATCTCCGTGGGTGAACCTCGACTCGATCGAGGCAGAAGCAATGGAGTTGAACGAAACCGACCCGGCGCAGGCCGAGCGGTTCTTCGGGAACCGTCTGGTGTACGGCCAGGGCGCTTGGCTCAAGTCAGGACTTTGGGAGGCGCGGTATGCCGGCCTTGTGGCTTCCGAATCCTGATCCGGGAATAACGATCTGCGCCGGATTCGACGGATCGGAGAACAACGACTGGACTGCGATCCGGTGCGAAACCCTCGACGGATTGCAGTTCACCCCGCGTTACGGGCCGGATCGTCGTCCAACGATCTGGAATCCAGCCGAATGGGGTGGGCAGGTCCCCCGCGGTGAAGTGCACGCAGCTGTCGATGAGATATTCACGACCTGGAGGGTGGGCCGCTTCTACGCCGACCCGCAAGACTGGTACTCCGAGATCGGCGACTGGTCACTGAAATACGGCGAGGACCACGTCTCGGAGTGGCCGACGAACAAGATCGACCGAATGTTCCACGCGATCCGCCGATTCGAGACGGACCTGTCGACCGGCCGGATCACCCAAGACGGTTGCCCGATCACCGAAACGGCCATGGCCAACTGCAAAAAAGTAGCCAAACCTGGCCAGAAGTACATCCTCGGCAAACCCGCCGACCATCAGAAGATCGACCCCGCCATGGCGTCGATCCTCGCCCACGAGGCAACCGCCGACGCCCGGGAATCCGGGTGCACCGACGAGGTCGCCGACAACCGAATGTTCTGCTTCTGAACGAGAGGAGGGCCCGTGGCCGTCGCCCTGCGAACAACCCTCAGCTCTGACGAGCGGGACATGATCGGCAAGCTGAATGCCAAGTTACACAAGATTCAGCCGAGAGATCGCCTGTATGAGGCGTACTTCGAAGGCGAGCAGCGGCTCAAGCAGATCGGTATCGCGGTCCCGCCCGAGCTGCGGATGTTCGAGCTGGTAATCAACTGGAACCGTATGTACGTCAGTGAGATCTCGCGCCGGCAGAAGATCAAGGCGCTGATGGTCCCCGGCGGGGAGGAGGAGCCGAACAAACCGCTCCAGGAAGGCTTCGACGCGAACGACCTCGAGGCTGAGATCGGCCTCCTCAATACGGAGACGATGATCTTCGGCCGCTGCTACGGCACTGTCGGCACGAACGACGAGGACAACGAGCACCCACTCATCTCGATCGAGTCGCCGCTGCAGATGTCCTGCCTGATCGACAGTCGGCGCAAACGAATGGATGCCGCGTTCCGCCAATACCGCACCGACGACGGGCAGCGCGTCGGAACATTGATGCTGCCGAACAGGACCATCCAGGTTGTCGCGGGCCGTGGCGGTTGGCAGCTCGACAAGGTGGGCGACGATGACGGCATCGACGAACACGACCTCGGCCGGGTGCCGGTGGTGCTGTTCCTCAACAAACGCCGACTCGGCAACTGGTCGGGCACCACGGAGATGGCCGACTTGATTCCGCTCGTCGACGCCGCCGCACGGTCGCTGACCAACCTGCAGATCGCCCTGGAGACGCACTCTGTTCCGCAGAAGTGGGTTTTGGGTATGTCCAAGGGCGACTTCGTCGACAAGGACGGCAATCCGATTCCGGTGTGGCAGTCGTACTACACCGCCATTTGGGCGAACCAAGCCTCGCCGGACAAGGTGAAGGTCGGCCAGTTCACCCCGTCCGATCTGAAGAACTTCCACGACACCACCAACCACTATGCGGCCATGGCGTCGTCGGTCACCGGTCTTCCGTTTCGGTTCTTCGGGCAGAACACCGCCAACCCGGCCGCCGAGGGCGCCATCCGGGCGGATGAGTCGCGGCTGATCTCGAACACCGAGGAGAAGAACACGTCTCAGGGTGTCGGGATCGGATGGCTGATGACACTGTATGAACGCTTCCGTACCGGTGAGTGGACCGCGGGCGGGCGGGCAATCAAGGTCGAGTGGCGCAATCCGGCCACCCCGACGAAGGCCGAAGAAGCCGACTTCATCCAGAAGCTCAACGGCGGCACACCGGTTCTCTCCCGTGAGGGCTCCTGGGACGAGATGGGCTGGGACGAGCCGCGCAAGGATCGCGAACGTCGACACTTCGAGCAGGAGTCCCAGGACCCGATCCTCGAACGATTGACCCGCGAACTGGGCACCAACGACGCGAGCACCGATGCTTCCGTCGGCGGCAAGTGACCACTACCGGGCGCAGCAGGAGATCACCGCAACCGTTCTCCTTGCCGCCCGGAGGATCTGGGGTACCCGGCCGCCGAAGGACTTCGACAGCTGGTTTGCCGCGAACGTCGACCGCCTGGTCGCCGTCGCCGCATCCGGTCAGGCGCGGGCCGTACGGGGCGCGGAGGCGTATGTCGCCGACGCGCTCGACGAACTCGGCACACCGGTAGCTGCGGACCTGATTCCCTCGACCACTCCGCTGGTCGGTGTCGCATCGGACGGTCGGCCGTTGGACTCGCTGATGTACGGCTCGGTGATCACCGCGAAGTCGAAGATCGCCGCAGCCGAAAATGTTGACCAGCAGACCCTCTCGAAGGCATGGGAATCGGGCCTCAACGCGCTGATGCTGCGCATGCAGGTTCAAGTCGCCGACGCATCCCGTGCGGCTACGTCGCTCAGTATCGTCACACGACGCAATGTCGGGTATGCCCGCATGCTCAACCCGCCATCGTGCGCGCGGTGCGCGTTGCTTGCAGGGAAGTTCTACCGGTGGAATCAAGGATTCCAGCGCCACCCAGGATGCGACTGCCGGCACATACCTTCCAGCGAGGACGCCGCCGGCGACCTGCACACCGACCCGAAGGACTACTTCGACAGCCTGACCGAAGATCTGCAGAACAAGATCTTCACCAAGGCCGGAGCGGAGGCAATCCGCGACGGCGCCGACATCAGCCAGGTGGTCAACGCCCGGCGAGGAATGGCCGTCGCCAGCGGGCGGGCCCAGCTCACGAACGCGTACGGGCGAAACCTGCTCACCACGACCGAGGGCGTCACCAAGCGGGGACTAGCAGGGAAAGCGCTCAACGCTCGCGGACGTACTGCGGCAACCACACCGCGGCTCATGCCCGAAGCGATCTACGAGATCGCAGAGGACCGCGACGACGCACTCCGCCTGCTACGGATGAACGGATACATGGGCGATCGCACTCCTTCTCCTCTCGGACGTGCGACGTCAACTGACCCGAGGCGGCGGACGACTCGCAAGCCAGAGCCTGTCGGTGGTGGTCGCGTGCCACCCAGGCCTCCCCGGGAAGATGTCCTGGTGTCTGGAGATGACGACGGGGAGTTACTCGCCCGCCAGCTCGACGACGACTTCGCCGACTGGGCGAAGGGCCTGTCTGAACGGCAGCGCAGTGCGATCGCGCAGTGGCAGCGCGCCGACGACCGATTCTTCCAGCGTATTCAACAGGTACTTCGCACCGGTGCGGACGACCTAGAAGCCGCACAGGTGGCTGGGCCTGTCCTTGAGTCGATCGACGCCGGCCGGTTGGCGCGCGACGTGGTCACGTGGCGAGGTATCCGCAACACCAACACCCTGTTTGGAGTGCCGAACCAGCGACTCGCTGAACTGACCGGACAGGAAGTCCAAGCGAATGGCCTGCTCGCTGTCTCGACCTCCCGATCGCTGGCAGTCGAGGAGTTCACCAAGCCTTCGTTCGGTGGCGGACCGGCACTACTGCGCGTGTCCATCCAGTCGGGAACTCCGGCGGCATGGGTGAAGTTGGTTGGTGAGCCTGACATGCAATACCAGCGTGAGCTGCTACTTTCGGACGGACACCTGATGCGCGTACGGGAAGTGTCATACACTGGGGATCTGCCGATTGTGGATGTGGAGGTGATCTGACGATGCCGATGAGTAATGATCGACTTTGGGACGACAGCATCTTCGCTCCCTCCAATTCTCCCCGGCCCGAACCGCAGTTCGTGAGCTCCTTGGTTACCCAACTCGGACTCGCACGAGCCTCTCACGCGGAGAGGGAACAGGGCATCACCAAGTGGCTCGACCGCCACACGCCATCTGAGCGTCTGAAGGAGAGCCTGATCAGCAGCGGCTATCGCCATCTGCTGCATCTACCCGCGTAGCACCAACACGCCAACAAGGCCCCGTGAGTATTGACTCCGGGGCCTTCGTCATGCCTTGCCTTGGCATGGTATCCGCATCCCCCACCCGCAAGGGGTGGCCTGTGCCCGCAACGGGCGACCAAAGGAGAACCGCATGTCGAGCACCATCCTGCCCATTCACCCCATCACCGGCCTCACCGCACTGGGCATGACCCGGCGCGGACCGATCTGGCCCGTCCTGGGCGGCAACGGCGAGGGTGACGGCGACACCGGCGACAAGCCGGGGGACGACGGTGATGGTTCCGACGCCGAAGGTGACCCCGACGAGTCGGTTGACACCGATGTCGACGGTGAGTCGGACGAGCGGGATCTCGGCGACAAGGGCAAGCGTGCCCTCGACAACATGAAGTCGAAGTGGAAGTGCGAGCGCACCAAACGCCAGGAACTCGAGCAGCGCATCTCCACGCTCGAATCCGGTGGCGACGACGCCGATTCCACTCAACGAGACGCGGATCAGTCCGCACTCGCCAAGGCCAACGTGCGGATCGTGAAGGCGGAGATTCGAGCTGCCGCAGCCGGCAAGCTCTCAGATCCTTCAGACGCACTGAAGTTTCTCGACCTCGAGCAATTCGAGGTCGGCGATGACGGTGAAATCGACGAGGACGAGATCGCGGAAGCGATCACAGAACTCGTCGAGAAGAAGCCGTACCTGGCCGCGCAAGGCGGCACCCGGAAGGCACCGAAGCCCGACCGCCGCCAAGGCGGAGGGGAGAAGGACACCGCAGGCTCAGTGGCCTCGGGTCTCGCCACCTACAAAGCGCGCCACAAGAAGAACTGACACCCCAAAGGAGGGGACATGCCTGATTTCTCGCTCAAGACGGAGACCTTCGGCCAGGACAACCAGTCCTGGCTCGGCTCCGCACACGGCACCGACGCGGCCCGCACCGGCACGCTGAACATCGCCACCCTGACATCAACCACCCACTACCCGGACGGTCACCTGCCGTCCGGTGTCGCGGTCGGCAAGATCACCGCCACAGGCTTGTACGGCCTGTGCGACAAGGACGCCGCCGACGGTCGCCAGACCCTGGTCGGTCACACCCTGACGGCGCAGAAGATCGGTGACGGCAACGTCGTGGTCCCGATCCTCGACCACGGTCGAATCGTCGAAGCCAACCTTCCGTTCGCCATCACGGCCGAGGCCAAGACCTCCGCCGCCGGCCGACTGATCTACGTCTAAGGAGGCGACCAGCATGCTGATCCACACCGATTACATCCAGCCGGCCGAGCTGACCGGCTACGCCCGCGGGGCACTGGCCGATCTCCAGATCAACCAGTTCACCCTCTCGGAGTTCCTCCCGAACGTCGAAGTCGACGACCTGGACTACCGATTCGCCCGCGGCGGCGAGGGTCTGGCCGAGGCTGCGACCTTCCGCGCCTTCGACGCCGAGTCCTCGATCGCCTCGCGTCCGGGCATCACCCGCGTCTCGGGTGAGCTCCCCCCGGTGTCCCGCAAGATCCGGCTCGGCGAGTACGACCGACTCCGTCAACGCAAGGCCGACAAGGCCATCACCGACGGGCTGTACACGGACACCGAGCGCATGGTGCGCGCGGTCGGTGCGCGCATGGAGCTCGCCCGCGGTCAGGCCCTGGTCACCGGCAAGGTCACGATCGCCGAGAACGGTTTCGTCGCCGACGTCGACTTCGGCCGCAACGCCGGCCATTCGAATGTGGCTCCGTCCACCCTGTGGTCCGCCGTCGACACCTCCACACCGATCACCGACATGCTGGCCTGGCAGGCAACCTATGTCGCCAACAACGACGGCCAGTACCCCGGGGCGATCGGCACCACCCTGAAGGTGCTCAACAACATCCTGCGCAGCGCGGAAGTCCGGACTCTCGGCGCAACGGTGTCCGGTGGGCCGTCCGTCATCTCCCGCGCGCTGCTCGCACAGATCCTCGAGGCGTACGGCCTGCCGCCGGTCGTCCTCAACGACACTCAGGTGAAGGTCGACGGGGTCGCCACTCGGGTCATCCCCGAGTCCGCTTTCCTCTTCCTGCCTGCGCCCATGTCAGGCGAGACCATGGGCGGCAGCACGGTCCTCGGCAGCACCCTGTACGGGCCGACCGCGGAGTCCCTCGAACCGGACTACGGCATCGCGGCCGGTGACGAACCGGGTATCACTGCCGGCGTCTACAAGACGCCGGACCCGGTCGCACTGTGGACCAAGGCGGTGGCCACCGCACTGCCGGTCCTGGCCAACCCGAACCTGTCGTTCCATGCGAAGGTCCTCGCCTGATGGCAACGGCCGCGGCCACGGTCTACGTTCACGATGACCAGGGCTCGGTGCACGAGTTCCAACCAGGCGACACTCTTCCCTCGTGGGCGGCCGGGAAGATCACCAACCCCGCGGCGATCACCGACGACACCCCCGCCACGTTCCCCGAGGGCTCACCATCGGAGGACTGGAAGGTCGACGACCTCCTGGCCTACGCCGAGGAGCACGGCATCGACCTCGGGGATGCGAAGAAGAAGGCCGACCTCCTCGCGGTAATCGAGGGTAGCGGTGATAGCGCCCTCTAGCTCGGAGCCGCTGATCGAGGTGGACGATGTTCAGGCTCGACTGGGGGAAACTTTGGTCGAGCCTGAACTGTCTCAGGCGAATTCGTTCATAGTGTTCGCCTCCGCCATTCTGCGGTCCCGTCGTCACCTCGACATCGACAATCGGATGACTTCCGGGGATCTTGATCCCGAACTGGTCAAGGGCACAGTGACGACCGCAGTGGTTCGCGCACTGGACGCCACCCGGGTCGGGCTGCGGGTGCGGTCCACCCAGTACCCGGAGATCACGACGTCCTACACCGACATCGATCCTCGGCTGGTCTACTTCACCGACAGTGAACTCGGCGATCTCGATCCGGAAGCGGGTAACACCTCGGGCAACGCCTTCACGATCCGGGTCGGCTGATGCCCCGGTTGCCCGAGGAGTGGACCCTCCTGCGGGACAACGAACCGGTTCGGGATCCAGCAACGGGGAACCGCATCCCCGTGCCGAGGTCGGAAATCCCGTGGACCGGACTTCTTCAGCAAGAGCAGTTGTCGTCCTCATCGGTCAAAGCCGGGAACAGCGAGTTCGAGGACGGCCACGAAGCGAGTTCGTATGTGCTTCTGCTCGATCCGGGTATCGACCCGTTCCCGCAGCGACGTGACGCGTTCCGCGGTCCGGACGGCCGGGTGTTCCAGGTGGTCGGCACGCCGCGCGCGCGGCGGCCGGCACGCGGATCGCGCAGGCCCGCCTACATTGCCGCCATCGTGCGGACCTCATCCGACTACCAGGAGTAGCAGCAATGGCCAAGACAGAGCACACCAGCATCGTGGAGTTCGTCCGGGACGGCAAGAAACACTGGGCCGCCCGCGACTCCAAGGTGCACCAGGAGCATCTGAAGAGTGTGAAGCAACCGGCGACGAGTACACCCACACCCAAGGGTGAGCCCCTCAAGGCGGTCGACGGCCCCACCGCAGCACCGAAGGCATTCGCCAAGGCGGAGGCCCCGAGGGCTGACCGGAAGGACTGAACGATGGTCGTCCGGATCACCATCTTCGACGCACAGGCGGCCCGGGAGGCCCGCCGCATCTCCACCGACGACCGTGCCGACATCGCCCGCGAAGCGGCTGACGAGGCACGCGCACACGCCCCCGTACTCACCGGTGACTACCGGGACGGCATCGACGTCGAGGTGGACGGGGATCGGGTGTATCTCGTCGACAACGACGAGCTGGCCCTCCACAAGGAATACGGCACCTCCGACACCCCCGCCCATGCCGCGCTGACGGATGCGGCCCGGTCCCGGGGCAGGTACTCGGGCTGGAAACCGAAGTAAGGGGGTGTAGGTGATGGGCGCAATTCCCTTCGCCCCCGGTGCCGTCCGCGAATTCCTGCTCTCCACGCCGGAGTTCACCGCACTGATCCCCGCCGAGTCGGTAACCACCCGCGAACTGCCGGACCCGATCACCGGCCCGGCGATGACGATCCGCTCCATCGGCAACGTCGGGGTGGATCCGATGCTTCGCCGGCCGCTGCTCGCACTGAACGTGTGGGTGCCCAAGTGGGAGATCCTCGGCGGCGACACCGATCCCGACGAAGTGGCGTGGAACATCGCCGCGACGGCCGGACAGCTACTCGGCCGGGCCCGGAACGTCTCGTTCCGTGGCGCCACCTGGACAGGCGGGTGGAAGACCGGGCCCATCAACGACGTCGACGTCAAACGCGGCGTCGACAACCCGCTCTACCGGGCATTCGTCACGGTCGAGTTGAAGATGCGCGAGTCGCACTGAACTGCCGCACTTCCGCGGCCCCCATTCGCCTCACCCCCGATGCCTGCCTGGCACGTCGGGGGTGAGGCTTCCACCGCTCACCCCCATGTGAGCGACTCCAGGAGGTAACAACGTGAGTACCTACGCAGATCCCAGCAAGGCCTACGTCTGGCTCGACGGCGACGTCTACCGGGCACCCGCCGGAGCCGCCCAGCCCGAGGACCCGTTCGCGAACGTGGTGATGACCGACGCCCTCACCTGGGATGCGTACGGCGGCATCGAAGCCGGATTCGAAGTGACCCCCAAACGGGACCTCAAAACCCTGCCGGTGTGGAACCGCCGCACCGCCCCGTACAAGGTGGTCAAGGGTCCGCAGGAGGACCGCTTCAAGCTGCGCGCCGTCGACTACTCGCAGGCCACCGTGCTCACCGCCCTGCAGGGCGGCTCCATCACCCAGATCGGCGCCACCGACGTATACGCCTGGGAGCCCGGCGACGACGAAGAGTTCGCCCTGATCTGCCTGGTCCGCGACGACGACAAGACGGCTGGGTTCTACTGCCCCCGCGTCACGTTGGCGACCCCGCCGCCGCGCATGTTCGGCGGTGAAACCCTCGACGGCTTCGAGTTCGAACTCCTCGCCCTCGAACCGGTCATCACCCTGACCAGCTGGAACCCCGTAGCGTAACGACGAGTAGGAGAGCACATCATGCCAGGCACCCGTAAGACGGCGGCGAAGAAGGCCGCCCCACGTAAATCCGCCCCCCGCACGGCGCAGCCCGCCCCGGCTGCGCCTGCGGGGGATCCGTCCCCCGAGGTCGAGTCCGACCGGTTCGACCTGCTCTCGGCACTCGACACCGAGAACCTCGAGTCGATCCAGGCGACCTTCCGGGGGATCGACATCGACATCCGGCGCACGTTCACCGGCGAGGAGGCGGTCCGCTTCATGGCGCACGTCGCCGCAACCCGGTTCGACTCAGCTCTCGAGATCATCGTCGGCGATGTGGCTCCGGAGCTGTTGCGGGCCTTCACCGAGCTCACGGTCACCCACTGCTCGGCGATGCTCAACAAAGTCTTCGAGACGAGTGGCCTCGCCGAGGGGGAAATTGTCGCGCCCTTGCCTGCCTCCTACGGCGGGATGGCTGGGGCGCAGTCCTAACCGGTTTCCGCCGGGACTATCAGCTGGACCTGCGCGCCGCGCTGCGGGAACTCCCGTGGCGTGACGTGGCCCAGCTGATCGAGGGTGTCCTCGACGAGGACGCCCGCGCCACACGGGACTCGGAGAACCTGGCCATGCTCGTCGACCGTGACGACTACTGGCTGAACTCGGAGTACCGGCAGTGGACCGCAGATCCGGACGACCCGCAGATCAAGGCCGAACGCACACGCCGGAAGGCATCCGGGATCAAACCCCCACCCCGCCCTCTACTCGCCCCGGTCGCGCTCCGTTCACCGCTGGTGCACTCCCGGATGGTCGAGAAGTATCTCGCCGACGTCGCCGAACACGCGACGCCGCCGGCGCCGCTGGACGGGCTGAGTCCCGCACTGAAGGTGTTCGAGCTCCTCGGCCGCAGCTGACCGCTGCCTGCCGGAGGCCGGGGCGACCCCCCGGCTTCCGGCCACACATTTTCGCCGCCCTGCGCGGCACACAACACCTTTGGAGGCCCTGATGGCCGGTGGCCGGATAGACATCGAGGTCCGCCCCGATACTCGCCGCTTCTCGTCGACGATGGAGGGTGGACTCCGGGGTGTCGTAGGCAAGGCCGCGAAGCTCGGCTCCGCCTTCGGCCTCGCATTCGGTGCCGCCGCCGGCGCGAAGGCCGTCATCGACATCGGCAACGACTTCACCAACTCCCTCAACAACCTGCAGGCCGTCAGCCAGGCGAGCGCCGAGGAACTGGCGAAGGTCGGCGAATACGCCAAGGAACTCGGCAACGACCTGGAACTGCCCGGGGTCTCAGCGAATACCGCCGCCGATGCGATGACCACCCTGGTCAAGGCCGGGTTCTCCGTCGAAGAGGCGATGTCCGCCGCGAAGGGCACCCTGCAGCTGGCCACGGCCGCCGGCATGGGAGCCGCCGATGCCGCGATGGTTCAGGCATCGGCACTGCAGTCCTTCGGTCTCGGCGCCGAGGATGCGGCGCGGGCCTCGGACGTCCTGGCGAACGCCGCCAACTCCTCCTCGGCCGCCATCCCGGACATCGCCAACGGTCTGGCGCAGGCGGGCACCGTCGCGAACCAGTTCGGTCTGAGTCTGGAAGAAACCACCTCCTCCCTGGCGCTGTTCGCGAACGCCGGTATCACCGGCTCCGACGCGGGCACCCTACTCAAGACGGCCCTGCTCGCGACGACCAAAGAGAGCAAGTCCGCCCAGAACGCCATCGACACGCTCGGGCTCACGATGTACGACACCGAGGGCAACTTCGTCGGCCTGGAATCGTTGTTCGGGCAGCTGCAGACGGCGTCGCAGAACCTGACCCCCGAGGTGTACAACACGGCCAGCGCCAACCTGTTCGGCTCCGACGCCGCACGCATGGCCGGTGTCGCCGCAGCCCAAGGCGCCGCCGGATTCGACGCCATGGAGGCCTCGATCGGCAAGCAGGGCACCGCAGCCGAGGTGGCCGCCGCGAAGTCGCAGGGCCTGCCCGGTGCGATGGAGTCCGTCTCCAACTCGGCGGAAACCCTGGCCCTGTCGATCTACCAGCTGATCGACGGCCCCCTCGAAACATTCGCCGGTGCCACAGCTTCGGCGATCTCCGGTGCCTCCGACAACATCATCGGCGGGCTCACCGCCGTCGGGTCGGCGGCCCAACCGGTGATCGGCTTCATGGGTGACGCCGTCGACGTCTTCCAGGAACTGCCCGGACCCGTGCAAGCGGCCACCGCCGCCCTGATCGCACTGAAGATCACCGGGGTCAGTACCGCGCTCAACACATCGATCGCCACCACCGGCGGCGCCTTCGCACGCTTCAGCCAGCAGATGGCCACCCAGACGGCCCTGGCCGCCGCGTCCGGGCAGTCCATCGGTCGGCTCGGTGCCTCGATGGCCGTGCTCGAGACACGATCCCCGGCCATCGGCCGGATGGCCGGGGCGTACCGCACCGCCGCAGGGCCGATGAACGCCTTCGCCTCCAGCCAGCGGCGCCTCGCCTCCAGTTCCGGTGCGCTCGTCGCCCCCTTGCGGAACGCCACCAGTTACGCCGCAAACATGGGGGCCGTCGCCGGTGGCGCTGCCGCCGCCGGGTTGTCCGGGATGAAGACCGCGGCCGGTGGTGTCATGAACGCCCTGGGTGGCCCGTGGATCCTCGGGATCGTCGCCGCGGCGGTTGCCGTGTACGGCATCGTCGGTGCCACCAGCGCCGTCGCCGACGCCGAGGACGCCGCCCGCGAATCGGCTCTCAAATTCGCCGCCGCGCAACGCGAGGTCGGCAAGGCGTTCCAGGAATCCGAGGGTGACATCAACGACACGGTGATGACTGCCGAGATTGCCGCCATCGACGAGGCCCTGCGCGGCCTGGAGTCGACCGCGGAGAACGCCCCCTCGTGGTTGGATCAGCAGTTCACCTTCTGGTGGAACGAGAAGGACGTCCAAAACGCAGTTGACATGGGCGCTGAGGCTGAACGCACCTCGGAGGCGTTCGAGTACCTCAAGGTCGATTCCGAGGTGCTGGCCAGCGCCATTGCCGGCTCGGATGTCGCGTTCCGCAAGTTCCTCGACACCCTCAGGGAGGCACCCGAGGGCGGCGACGATGCGGCGGACTGGGCTATCGAGCAGCGCAAAAAGTTCCTGAAGGTCCAGGAGTCGGCAAAGACGCTGACCCCCGGCGTGTACGAAATCGCAGAGTCCATCGATGCCCTCGCCGACTCCTCATCCGACGCGGAGTCGAAGTCCCGTGCCCTGCTGACGGTGCTCGACACCCTGGCCGGGCGGCAGGTGCCGCTCGCCGAGGCGGTCTCGAACTACGAGGCGAAAATCGACGAGCTGACCGAACCTCCCGAACCTCCCGACCCGGAGAACCCGGAGGACCTGGTCGACCGGAACCTGGGGTACGGGTCCGAGGGGCCGACTGCGATCACCCACGAGGACGGCAGGCTGAACCTCGATCAGGAGAACGCCCGCACCGCGCAGGATGAGATCCTCGGTCTGCGTCAAGCCGCGGTCGACGTCGCCCTGGCCGGGGGTGACATCGATGAGATATTCCGCAGGAACGAGGAAGCCTACAAGGCCAAGGCTAACCAGTACGGGGTCAACCAGGACACCGTCCGGTCGTGGGCCACCGGACTGGGCCTGGACCGCGAGACCATCCAGCTGCACGTCGACATCAAGGGCGGCGACGAGGCCGCCAAGGATCTGCTGACAGTCAAGGACGCCTTCGACAAGACACCCGGCACAAAGAGGATCGAGGTCGATGCCGTCGACCAACAGGCCAGGGACACCCTGACCTCCCTCGGCTTCGCGGTCGAGGACCTGCCCAACGCCAACGTGGAGGTCGTCGCCAACAACGCGATGGCGATGGCGGGCCTCGACAACGTCCTGAACCGGATTGTCGAACTGGACATGCAGGGTGCCACCCCGGAGATCACTGCGGACAACACCAAGTTTCAGGTGACCAATCAGGAGTCCCTCGACGCACTCAAGGGCATCGACACCACCACCGTCAGCACCGAGGCGCGCCTGTTGATCGACGACCTGGAGGAAGGCACGGAGGTCAGCCTCCAACGGCTGCAGGAGATCACCGACGCGGACGCCAGCAACGAGGTGCAACTGATCATCGCGCAGGCCCTGACCGACGCCGCCGTGTTCAACACGGAACTCGACAAGGCGGCCCGGAACCGGAAATCGACCATCACGATCGACGTGGTGCGTACCGCTGCGGCGCAGGACGCCTTCAACGCCTCCGGGCAGCAGGGGCCGATCGCACCGATACTGCAGGACAACGGATCCGGCTCCGGTGACAACGGATCCGGCTCCGGTGACAACGGATCCAACAACGACTCCGATCCTGACAAACCGCGGGGCAGGGCGCATGTACCATCCGGCAACGCCGCGGGTGGCAGGTTGCCGACCACCGGGCCGGGCACCGCTGTCACCGACGGCATCCTGGGTGTCGCCGCCAGTGGGATGCCCATCACCCGGGTCGATGCCGGGGAGTGGATCATCAACCACCGCTCCTCGGAGGAGTACGACGGGGAGCTGGCGGCGATCAACGCGGGCACGTTCCCGAAGCTCCCCGGGTACGCCGAGGGTGGCCGGGTGGGTCCGGCACCGCAGGCACCGGGTTTGACCACCACCTTCACCGACGAGGAGCTGGACCGGCGTGCGCTCGAACGTGCGGCGGCGCGGGCGAACGACCGGCGCAACGAGGTGTACGCGGATTCGGAAGCGACCCAGCTCGACCGAGACGAGGCCGACGATGCGCTACGAATCGCTGGCAGCGACCTGAACGAGGATCCGAATGAAAAAGCTTCGTCCTCGGGGTTCACCGCGGCCGATCCGGTGGACCTGGTGGGCAATGTGGCGAAGTCGTTCGTCACCGGCTACCTCGATGACACCCTCGGTGGCATCGGCCTGGACTCGGGGCTAGGTGCGGTCGGGGCCGCCATCACCGGCGGTATCGGTGTAGCCCAGTACATGCAGGAGCAGCAGCAGAAGGCGCAGCCGAGTAGGTCAGCGTTCTCGGGCGCGGAGCTGGCAATGGGGGGCCTGGGGGCTGACGAGGTGCTGGCGGCATCTCAGGCGGCGGACTACCGGCAGGTGATGGCCGGCTGCGATGGTTCAGGATCCGGTGGGGTCTCTGACGCCGCCTTCGACCGGCTCGCTGATGAGGTTCGCAAGCTCGCCTCACGCCCAAACTCCACCTACAACATCACCACCCGTGACGTCGAAGAGAACGAGCGGCGGATCCGGCAGATCCACAACCTGAATGCACTTGGTGCGGGATCGAGGTTCTGACAGTGGCGGACAGCAACGGCGCGAAGGTCGAAATTTTCGGGGCCGACGGCAGCTATTTCTGCATCTCCGGTGACGGGCAGGGCGAGGAGGGTGTCCTGCTCGGCACCGACATGCAGGGCTTCTACGACGCGCCGACGAGGGTCATCATCAAGGAGGGTGCCTTCCAGATCGGCGGAACCCTGCAGGGCACCAAACACCCGGTGCGCACTGTGCAATTCGGGTTGCACGTCATCGGGGAGAAGACCAGCCCGTGGGAGGTTCGGGACTCGGCGATCCGTAAGGCGTTCAGCTACAAACGCGACCCGTGGAATCCGGCCGCAGAGCTGGCGCAGATGCGGATCGCCACGGAGCTGTCGGGGCCGCGGAGTCTGCGGCTGATCCTCGGGGAATCCATCGGGTTCCAGCCGGAGTTCGACCCGATCGCCGAGGGTAACGGGCTCACCCCGATGTCCACGGTCGCCCTCGAGCCGATGTGGTTCGAGGACGACTTTCTCGGCAACGAGCAGTTCCCGTCGCATTGGGAGCTGAAATCGGGCACATCGGGCGGCGGCACGGTGTGGATCTCGAATCCCACCGATCAGCCGATGACGCACACCTGGGTGGTCAACGGACCCGCGGGCGCGGTCTTCGGTTTGCCCGATTACTCCTGGACCGGCCCGGAGTACGCACGGGTTCCGGGGGTGGACTTCACCACCGGCCGCGACGATTCGGAACGCATCTACACCGTGCCCACGCTCGTGGAGGCGGACGGCGGCGGCGCCACCGTCGAAGTGGACCGGATGAAGCTGCCGATCCGTGCGTTCACCGACACCAACATCGTCGGCCGCACCAACGGCAAACGGCTGCTCTACAAGGTGCCGCCGTACACCCCGCCCACCGAGGTGCCCGTCTATGTCACCAACGCAGCGCCGGGTGCCGGCGTCGTGCTTCGTCAACCGCGACTGTGGTCGCGGCCATGGGGATTGGAGTAAAACGCATGACTGCACCTGTCCTCGAGGGTGACACCCTCCTCGAACGTTGCGAGGCCATCTGGCAGGCGACGCGCGAGCAGGAGAAGCGCGAAGCCCTGCGCCGCCTCGAGCCACCGCTGACTCGCCTGTGGGACGGCGAGGGGAACTGGCAGGGCGAGGTCGCCGCCGAATACCTGGGCCGATTCGAGTGGGTCAGCAACGACGCCGGTTCGGGTTTGCTCGAGATCCCGTTCGACCACTACACCGCACGGTGGATCTGGGACGAGCAGGGCCGCATGACGCGCGGTGAGAAACGCAACGTCCTGGTCACCGTCGACAAAGACGGGGCCCGCTGGTCCGGGCTGATGGAGGACGTCACGGTCGAAAAGCGCGACGACGGCACCGTGGTGCTGGTGGTGCGGTTCCTCCACGACTACGAGTTCCTCAAGTGGTACACGATCTGGTCCAACCCGTTTCTTCCCGATTTTCTGCAGTTTCCGCGCATCTTCATGCTGGCCGGCGGCGCCCGGTGGGCTCTCCTTCTGACCCTGTTCCTGCAGGTCATGCGGGAGCAAACCTACCTGTGGTCACTTCCCGACGATCCCCTCGACCCGGCGTCGTGGACCTCCGGTCTGGACATGTCAAACTGGTCTGTCGCGGTCACCCCGCACAGTTTCATGTCCGATCTCGAGGACGGGATCCTGTGGTGTTTGGTCGCCTCCCGGTGGCAGAACTGGCACGACGTCGCCAAGCCCATCCTCGAGGATGCGGAACTGTCGGTGGTGTGCCGACGCTACCTCGACGGAGACGAACCTCCGTGGGAGGGCGCGAATTTGCGCAACGGCTGCCTGGTCATCGACATCGTCGACAAGTCCGGCTACTACACGGGCACCGCGAACGGCGGCAACCTGTGGGACGGCCTGGCCCGGACGGTCGCGAACTTCACCGACGGCGGCCCCGACGACGGTGACGAGTACATCGACACCGTCGAGTCGCCGATCGACGACACCGTGATGCCGGCGGACTACTCGGTGCCTGGGAAGAAGAGCACCGACAAGCTCGCCCCCTACGTCTCCTTCCTCGAGGGCGAAGAGACCGGGGTGCAGACCTCGAGATTCACCCGCATTCAAGGCAAGGGCATCCAGGTGGGCTGTGGTGGCAGCTCGATGCCCGGCGTGAATGAGGGGATCCGCGCCACGATCAACATGATTGGTGACCTGTCGGCCATGGTCCCCGGCGTGCCCCCGCTCGGCGGGGTCGCGGACGCCCTCATCTCGCCGATGTTCATGGACACCGTCGGCGCCTGGATGTCCGTGAAGAGCACGAAGCGGGCCCAAGAATCGGGGTGGATCCGATACTTCGAATCCTTCCACGACGGCGCGAATCAGGCGTATACGCTCAGCTCGTTGATGGCGTTGCGGGCCGGTTTCTGGGCCACACGCCCCCGGGTCGCGCACGAACTCTCGATCGCCGACGGCAGTCCGTGGTCCGTCGGCGACCAGGGCCGCGGCCACTTCTTCCTCGACGACCGCATCAGCGCCCAGGCGCCCGGTGACTGGACCGGAGGCGTGCACGTTGATCGGGTGCGATCACTGACACTCGCCTGGGACCGCGACAACCCGGCCGAGTGGATGCCGGTGATCGGCGACAACTCCGCACTGAAAGAACCCGCCCAGCGCGCCATGGAAAAGCTCGAGGGCGTGCTCTCCGCCATCCACACCCTGGGTGTGTTCTGATCCCGCAAAGGAGAACCCGCATGGCATTACGCGAGGGGGAATTCCCCACCGCTGAGAACTGCGACATCACCATCCCCGAGGAGGCGTGGCTCCCAGCTTTGATGGCCATCCCCGGCATCAACGGTGCGCCGATGCCGTATCCGGTCAAATACCTCAAGCTTCTGTCGAAACGCCTGTACGACTACGGCGGACCACCGAATCTCGAGGTGCGATCGACGTGGTATCACCCTCCGGCGGCCGGTGACCTGTCCCCGATGTTCGCGGCCGGAGAGTGGAAGGATCATCCGCCGGACCCGAACGAGGCGGCCGGGATCGACCTCACTTCCCTGTCGAAGGTGATGCAGGACGAGGTGCGGCGCCAGGCACTCGAACTCGATGCCGAGTCCACACCACCCCAGGAACCGGCACCGGCGAGCGTGACGGAACCCCCGAAGTGGCCCGAGAAGATACGTGTGCACTTCCTCGCGAAGAAGCTCGGCCACACCAGCAGTGAGGTCCTCGACATCTGCCACGAAATCGGGGTGCCCGCCAAGTCGGCACAGTCATCGATCCCCGGGAACCGTTGTGCGGCAATCCGCGACCAGCTCCGCATCAAGGCAGCACTCGCACGACGCGGCGCAGGCGGTGTGTCGTGACCACACCCAGCGAGGAATCCCCCGACGATGCACTGGCCCCCGAAGGATTCGCGGCATGGCAGGCGATGACCAAGGAAGACGTTCGCGCGAAACTACGTAATCCGCTGAGCGGCTTCCAGAACGCGCAGGATCTGGACAAGCAAAAGTGGAGTGATGCGAATACGGAGATAGTCAGCCTGTGGACCGACGTGAACGGGTTGGGTGGGCGCACAGACCTGCTGGAAGGGGTTGTGGCCTATGGCAACGCCGTTATGGGGAAAAACCAGTGGCTTGTGAATTCATCGGTCCCGTTGCCATTTTCCTTGACGATCGGCCCGATGAAAGGCGTGGAACAGGTCACAACGGGGTCCGGTTCCGGATTCAAAATGTTGTCCGAAGGGTGTTGGCGGGTGGACGTATTCACCCTGGTGGACGGCACCCCTTTCACGGGGAGCAACGATTGCGAACTGGACATTCGGGTGGAATGCCCAGACGGATCCGAGTATGAGACCAAACGATTCGTGCTGGAGTTGGGGTCCACCGCCCCCGGTTTCGGCACCAACCAGAAGGGCACCATCGGCGGGCCGCATTCGTTTGTGGTCCCGGACCCGGATTATCGGGTGTTCGCCATCGGTCGTTCGTCACGGTGGCGTCGATACATGGGCGGAACCCTGTACTCCATGTTTTCCATCAACAAATGGGACACCCAGGTGACCGATCAGGCACCGTCCGAAGTGGACGACAGCGACAACGCCCCAAATTAGTTCCTCCCCCGTACGTCTTATTCTCCGCGGTCGCTGGACCGCCCCCGCGTTAGGAGCTTCTCGCGTGCAGGAAATCAACCAGCTCGGCATCTCCCCGAACCACAGCAGCCGACACGGTTCTCGTGTACGGCTTTTCGTGCTACACACCCAGGAAGGGGGCGGCACCGCGCAGAGCCTCGCGGGCTACCTACAGCGGGCCTCGTCTGGTGTGTCGTACCACTACTCGATCGACGATCACACCTGCATCGACGTCGTCGACACGGATCGGGCGTCGTGGTCGGTGCTCGACGCGAACGGTTACTCGATCAACTTGTGCTTCGCGGGCAGCCGTGCGAGTCAGTCGCGGCAGGTCTGGATCGAGAGCTACGGCAAGGCGATCGACTACGCGGCCAAGCTGTTTGTGCAGGACGCGAAGAAGTACGGCTTCGACGCCCGCACGATCGGCTGGGACGAGCTCGGGCTGGGGTACTCCGGCGGGACCGACCACATGGGCGTCACCAAGGGTCTCGGTATCGGCAACCACACCGACTGCGGGCCGAACTTCCCCTGGGATATCTACCGTGCGGCGATCACCAAGCACGTTCTCGGGGAGACTGCCCCGGTGCCCGCCCCAGCGCCCGAGGTGATCACGGTCTCCGCGAACCTACTCGAGGCATACCGCGAACTCGGCGGCGAGGACGGGCCGCTCGGACGCCCAGTAGCAGACCACACCGTTCTTACCACCCCGGACGGACAGCCGTGGGGTGAGGTGCAGGGCTTCGAACGCGGCGCACTCTATCGCCGCCACGGTCAGCCCGGGCATGCGATCTGGGGGCAGATCCGGGAACGCTGGAACCGCGCCGGTTTCGAGAACGGAACCTTCGGCTGGCCGACCTCTAACGAATACCCCGCCGAGGACGGCATCGGCCGTATCCAGGACTTCGAGCACGGCCGCATCGTCTGGTACCCGGACGGCACCGTCGGACTTCAGCCCACAGACGGACCGGACACCCTCGTCCCGGACCTCCACTGACAAGGAAGAAAAATCATGAGCATCCTCACCACACTCCGTGAATCCGAGCCGGTCCGGCTCTACGTCTATCCAATCCTCGTCGTCCTTGTCGGTGTCCTGCTGGCACGCGGGGTCATCGACGCGCAGATCGCCGACCTGATCACCGCGGCCGCCACCGGCATCCTCGGTATCACCGCCGCCGAGGCCGCACGAGCGAAGGTCACCCCCGCCGCGAGGGTCGCCGAGGCGGTCGTCGACGTCGCCGACCGGGTGCAGCGCGCCGGCGCCTCCCCGCAGGTGCAGGCCGTCCTCGATCGGGCGCGGGCCGCGGTGACGAACCTCGGCACACCCCACCGGGTCGGGGAGTAGGGGGCGGTGCCCCCGGGTTTCCAGCCCGAGCACCTGTCCAGTCCCACGATCCTCCTCGGGCTCGTCGTCGTACTGATCCTCGCCGGCGCCCTCGTCCCACGGTGGCTGCACAAGTCGGTCATGACGAGGGCGGACAAGGAACGTGACGACTGGCGAGACACGGCCACCAAACAGTCCGAGCAAATTTCCGAACTCCTCGAACAGTCCAAGACGGCGCTCCATATCGGCGAAGAGATCAAGCGTCTCGCCGAGAGGGGCGATGACTGATGCGCTGGCGGAAGTGGAAACGCGACAACCAGGGACTCGATGAGGCGCGCCGCGCACTCGAACGCGCCCGGGATCGCGACGTGGAGATCGCCGAGTTGGGGCGCAAGCATCGAAAAATGCTTGCGGTGAACGGCTTCGGTGAGTCCGCCGAGGCGGCGATCCTCGCACGAAGAGGGAGACAGGCATGAGAGCCGGAATGATCCTCACCGTCCTACTGGGGCTGCTGGTCATCGGGATCTACGACCCAGTGGCCCAGTACGGAATCCTCGTCACGGCACTGGCCGTCCTTTCCTGGACTTTCACACTCCTGTACGCCACACGCTCGAACTGGCGGATCACACAGGCAGGCAAGGCGCTGATGTCCACATCCCTGGGGCTGGCACTGCTGGGCACGCAAATCGTATCCGTGTGGTGGCTGGGCAACTACCGATTCTGCACCGACATTCGGGACGCCGTGGTCCTATACCTCGTGCTCACGATCCTGTATCGCATCCTGGTGCTATGGAAGATCCAGGGACGAGAGCGCGCCGAGTTGAAGGAGGAGCGATGAGCCTGGGATGGCAACCGAAGATCGACGACATATTCCTCTCATACGGGCAGGACTGGATCTTCGAACGCACCAACAAGTCCGGCACCCTCAACGCGGGCACCGAGATCTGGGTCGAGTGGCCCAACGGAACCCACTGGGACGGTGTGATCATCGGCGACACCGTGTCCTGGAAGGTCGAAGCCCAGGACGCCGACCTGATTCCGAGCGGCACGAAGTACACCATTCGGGTCCGGTACCCCGACGGCGGCGGAGTCGACCACACCAACTTCAACTGGTACGAGGGCCTCGCGCGTCGTCGCGGAGTCTGATCAGTCGGCGAATTCCACGCACCCCGCATCGAACCCGGTGCGGGCCCTCCCCTTTTGCGACAGGAGCCTGACATGTCCATTGCAGTAGCTGCAACCAAGAACGCCCTCGCCGAAACCTACGGCGCACTCGGCGGCTGGATCAGCGCCCACACCGGCGCACCCGGCACCAACGGCGCGAACGAAGCCAGTGGCGGCGCCTACAGCCGAAAGCAAACCACCTGGGGTACCGCATCGGGTGGCACCATCACCGGCTCGGAGGTCGAGATCGACGCCGAGGCAGGCACGTACACCGCCGCGGGCCTGTGGACCGCCGAGAACGGCGGCACATTCATCGACACCGTGGCCGTCGTCGCGACGACCCTCGGCGCGCCCGGGAAGCTGCGCGTCACCCCGACGTACACCCAAACGTAGGAGGCTCTGGTGCGCACACGCGGCGTGGAGGTATTCCCCGCACCAGATGTGGGCGTCGCCGAGTTCCCGCACGCCGATACCGCGGTGATCGACTTTCCATCCGTGGACTCCGTGGTGGTCGACTTCCCGCCGCCGCCAATCCCGATCATCGAGGGCGTCGCCCACTTCACCGGCACCGGGCGGCTGTCGATATCGGTCCTGGCGATCGGCATCACCGCGCCCGAGTTCATGGGTGAGGGCATGGCGTCTGCGGGCATGTACGCATTCGGCGGCGTCAAGGAATTGGCAGCGGCGTTCACCGGCAACGGCGAGGCGTCCATGGAACTCGCCGTCGTTCTGACAGCAGACTTCAGTAGCGAGGGCGCTGCGACCAGCATGCTCGTGCCCGCGCTCGAGGCGGCGTTCACCGGCGGAGGCACGACGAGTGTGGCGCTGTCCGCGACCGCCCACCTCGACGCCGGCTTCGGCAGCGAGGGCACGACGAACGCAGTCATGGGCGTCGAGGGCGGCGCCTTCCCCGTCGCGGCGAACTTCTCCGGCAACGGTGACGTCGTGGCGCAGATCGTTCCGGTGCAGTACATGGCAGCCGGGTACTCCAGCGCGGGCACCCTCTCTGCCGACATGGTGGAAATACAGACCCTGCCGGCCACCTTCACCGGCGCCGGTCAATTCTCGGTGCAGACGGCACCCGCCCTCGATGCCGAGTTTTCCGGGGCCGGGTCGGCGACGGCGGACATGGAACTCTCCGAAGTTGCGTCTGCGGGTATGCAGAAGTCCGGCGTCTACGAACCAACCGTTGGCCGATCGCGAGTCACCGGCTGGGCGGTCAAAGACGGCTATGCCGGGAGCGTGATCTTCGACAACAAGCTGGTGGTCGCCGGCGCCGGAGAGGCGACGATCACCGGATACGTCGAACGTGCGACGATCATCGGGATGCAGGCGTGGTTATGTGTGAACGACATCGCCGTGGCGACCGGTACAGCCCCGTTTACGCTCCCCCTAGGCTTGACGCTCACTGCCACCGTCGCGCTCAACGCGGGCGACACGGTGAGCTGGGAGATGCACGCCGACCTCTCCGGCGTGCCAAGGATCATCGAGTCCAGCTACATCACGATCGCCCCCGCATAACAGACTGAAACGCCCCCACTCCCTTCGCGAGAGTGGGGGCGTTTCGGCGTCTCTGCAGGTTGGCGGGCTGCTGGGGTTAAGCCTTGGCCAAGGCGGCGAATTGCTTCATGGGTCAGAATCCTCCTGCCGCATTGATCATGCTCAACGCGATGAAGATGATCACTGACGAGATTAGGATCGATCCGATTATCGCAGGCATGATCTGCGACGGCCTAACCTCTACGTGAATTACAGGATCTCGCGTGGCTTCGGTCCACCTGGACCCATTCCAGTAGCGCTGTATGGTCGGATTCTCAGGGTCGATGCGCCACCCTGCGGGCATTGGAGTTTGCTCAGTCACTCCCGATTCATACCAGACGGACCGGACGTTACGGATGCCTTCCGGGGCGTGCACCCCGGGGGCGTCGTCGCGTCCGGGTGCGACACGACAACGCCCCCCACCGTCGAGTGGGGGGCGATTCGCCGTTCCGTGGGAACCGAACGCCGGGCCGCTGCGTCACACCAGATATGGACCCCGAAGAAGCGGCCGCGATCCGCGATGAAGGCGGAGACCCGGACGACCCGAAACCTCTGGAGGCCATCGACTTCGTGCGCTGGGAATTGGCGATGCTCCGTGACCGCGACGAAGACGCCCCCACGTCGGGATGAGGCAGGGGCGTGTCAGCGTTGGAGCTAGCCGGAGATGACCTCCCACCGAGTCAACTCGAATTCCTCGGACGGCTTCCCGTTCCAGAGATGCATCTGGAAGTCAGAATCCTTGACCTTCACATCATTGATCACCTCGTCGCCATCGACCTGATAGCTCTCGACCCACACCTTCGAGATCTGGCCGGAAAGGGGTGAGGCCTTGAGCGCTTTCGCGTATGCCGTCGCGATAGGGCGAAGATCGTCTGCCGTCGTGACGGCGGGGTCGCATATGTCGATCGCCGCGCCGAACATGCCCGGCTCGCCGCTGATCGCGGTGTACCGCCCGCCGACGAGGATCGCATCGTCTGGCAAAGGGACGGAAGAGGCTGTCGCCGCGAAGTCGGCGTTCTCGATAGCGATGGGGTCCGAGCAGGATGCGGCCGACGTCGATGCGCCTGAATCGCCGCACGCGCCGAGCAGTAGCACGGCGGTGGACGACAGGGCGATTGTGGCGATTGTCCGATTCATCCGCGAATCAAACCACACACCCCGCTTCTTGGCATGACAACGCCCCACCTCGGGAAGGTGGGGGCGTTTCGTCGTCTCTAGGGGCGTGTCAGCCACCCACCCGGTCGGTATGTGATGGCAGCATCAGCTCCCGCACAACGCAACATCACCGACGAAAGAGGAATCCTTGAAGACATCCGTTCGCGCCGCGATAACCGCAGTGGTCGCCGCCCCGCTCCTGGCTACCGTGTTCGCGGCACCTGCCCAGGCTGCACCCGAGGACGTCACCCTCTCGGCGACAACCGAGGGCAAGGACATGATCGTGACCATCACCAACAACAGCGAGTCGAAGATCGAGTGCACTACGTACACATCCCGGCCTATATCCGGCAATTTGGGGAGCTTTATGTTTCGCGACGTCATCATGGATGTCGAACCCGGCAGCGCGGATAGTGTGAGGGTTACCGCCAAGGTGCGCGGGGAACACACCATCGATTGGTCTTGTGACGCTTCCGATGGCGGCGAGCGTTGGGGGACATTCGTGGGCACGGCCGAGCCATTCGAGATCACCTTCGAAGATCGAACCTTCGGCAGCGTAAACGTAATCGTCAGCCAGCTGCTGGAATCGATCTTCGACAGCTGACCCGAGACCACGAAGGCCCCGCCACACCGGCGGGGCCTTCACCTCGTTCGGCCGGACTTCCATTCAGACGTTGAGACGCCCCCACCTTCTCAGGTGGGGGCGATTCGTCGGGCGTGTCAGCCCGCCTGCGCCTTCGCAACCCAGCCGCGCACTGCGTTCCCGGAGGCTCCGATCTGGCGCCCGGCTTCGCGCTGCGAAACCCCGGCTGCGACGAGTGCGAGGGCCTCTGCGATCTGCTCAGGGGTGTACTTCGCGGCGGTCGGCGGCTTCACACTGAGCACCTCGGGCTGCGCAGCTTCGCGGGGGACGAGGTGCAGCTGCGAGGTGCGTGCGACGTCCTCGGCCTCGACGTGCGGCTGCGAGTTCCAGTCGCCCTTCGCGGGTGCGACGTGCGAAGCGTGCAGGTCGGAAGCGGTTCGCACTGCGCGGTCGGCCGGCGCACTGCTAGGTGCGACGTCGGGCGTGCTCTTCGCGGGTGCGTTGCTCGGCTGCGACATCACGGTTTCGGCTGTGCTCTTCGCAGGCTCCTTCGCGGGTGCGCTCTTCGCAGTGGCACTGCGCGCAGGCTCCGGTGTGGGCTGCGAGTTCGCAGTCGGTGCGAGGTGCGCACCCTCGGCTGCGAGTTCGCGTTGCAGCTTCACCGCGAGGTGAGGGATGGCGAGCAGAAACAGCGGCGGCACCACCGACACCGCGGCGGAAGCGAGAGGCGGCAACGCCCCAGGAGGCGGCTGCTCACCCGGAAGCAAGGCAGTCGCAACAGCCGCAATGACCGACACCCCGGTGCCGGCCAGGAGGAGACACCAGGCATACCCACGTGAGCGCATCCGCATCACACCAACCGTTGCCGCGACCGCGAGACCGTCAACGATCAGCGGCCAAAGTAACGCCATGACTGGGCTGTAGCCGCCACGGCCCGCAAGCTCGGTCAACTTGCTGTAGGAGAGCACGAACGCCAAAGCGGCGAGCGCGTAGGTCAGGCCGACCATCACGACAGCATCGAAACGGAGGCGGGTCACCGGTTGCCCTCCATCCGTGCGCGGGGCAGGAGGTTCGGTCGGCAGGTCGGGCAGGCGGTGTCGGCGTCGAGCCAGCCGTTGTCGCACTCGCAGGCGGGTTTGAGCTGCACGGTCAGGAATCCGGGAGCGGGAAGCGCCTTCCACGACTCGATCCAGGCGTTCGCGAACTTCGCCGGGTCCATCGGCCGGTGCTGGGCCTTGGCGTGTGCTGCGAGGGCCTGGGCGCCGTGGAGGTCGATCAGGTGGCGGATCGCTGTCCGGTCATGGGCCGAGAGCCGATCGAAGCGGGCAGCGAGTCCCACTGCCCGGATCACGGATTCGAGTTCGTCGATCCGGGTGGTTGTTTCATCGAGTTCGCCGCCGCCGCTCGCAGCTGCTGGCGGTTCTTGGGGGTTCAATGATGGTTCGGGTGTCACCGGTGCCAGGGTTGGGGTGTCACCCACGCCAGGGTTGGCGGTCACCGGTGCCAGGGTTGGCGACTCAACCCGGTCAATTTGACAGGGTGTCATTTTGACGGGGTTGGTGACCTGTGGATAACTGTCCGTATCCGACCCCAACCCGGTCGATTTGCCGGGGTTGGTGATGATCCGGTAGCGGTTCGTGGCGCGTCCGCGTGAGAAGCCTTCGCGGACGAGGAGTCCGGCATCCTCGAGCTTGCGTACCGAGCGACGTGCTGTCGATTCACTGCACCGTGCGCGGCGTGCGACCGAGTCGATCGACGGCCAGCACAGGCCGCTGTCGTCGGCCCAGTCGGCCAGACACAGCAGCACGAGCGTCTGAGTGGAGTCCTTCACCGGGGCCTCGTCGAGGACCCATGTCATCATGCGGATGCTCATCGGGTCACCACCGTGGTGCCGAGGGTCTCCCACTCGTGGGCATCGAAGAAGAGGTTCGCTTCGAGCTGCTGATGGATCAAGCCGTGGACGGCGGCGATCGGATCAGAGCTGGGGGTAATGGTGGCGAGGTATTTTAGAGCGTCCTCGAAACGCTGCCCCATGAGCTGTGGGCGCGTGTAGATACACGTATGCTGATGCACGTTCGACTCCTCAGTTAAGTCGGACCACGCCCCGGGCCTGTGTCTAGCAGGTGCCGGGGTCTCTTTTTTTAGTTGACGGGCTTCACCGTACACCCCAGTCCAAGCAGATCGGGCCTCCGCGCCGAAATCCTGCTGTCTCTGTACTGCCTCATAACTGTCCGTCATTCACGATTACCTGGGACTATCCAGAACCATCTGAGACCATCAGAAATAGAAGAAACCCCAGGTAGAAAGCTTCTCTACCTGGGGTTTTCTCTGTGCGCCCGAAGGGATTCGAACCCCTAACCTCTTGATCCGTAGTCAAGTGCTCTATCCGTTGAGCTACGGGCGCATAGATATTCAGTTTTCGGTTACCGGCCGACTATCACCGGTCTGGCGGAGGCGAGAGGATTTGAACCTCCGGTCCCTCGTAAAAGGGACAACTCATTAGCAGTGAGTCCCATTCGGCCGCTCTGGCACGCCTCCCTGGGGTGGTTCCGATCCCTTCGGACCGCCGGAGCGAAAGATTACACACCTTTCCAGCGCAAGACAAAACTGCTGGTCAGCGAAGAGCCGGGACGCTACCGCAGGTGACTGTCGAACCAGTCGAAGATCCGCCGCTGGGCGTCGATGATGGCCTCCGCAATCGGGTCGTCTTCCTGCCCATCGGGCACCTGGGGCGGCTCGTCCGCGCGATGCGCGAGTCCGGCGTAGCTCACGATGAGCGCCGCGACGTCGGACCTGGCGCTGGCCTCACGCAACAACTCGACATCCGCGTGGGGAGTGGACGGGTCGTCCTCCCCGTACAGACCCAGCCACGGGGCCTTCAGATCGGGTGCCGCCTGAACCAACGCGGGAGCCTCCGCCGACAGCGGTTCGACGATCCCGCGGGCGGCCACGCTCACGACGGCGCCGACTCGACGCGTCGTGGCAACGAGCATTGCCGCGGTGCCCGCGTCGTCGAAGCCGAGCACACCCACACAATCGGCATACACGCCGCGTGAGACCAGCCAGTCGAAGGTGGCGTCGAAATCCGCGAACAACGATTCGCCGAAGACTTCGGCCGCGCCGTGCGCCGGTTCCCGGTAGAACAAGTGCGGTGCGACCACCACCCACCCCTCGAGCGCGAGAGACCGCATCAGATCGAGGAGAGGTTCACTGAAAATGCGCGACTCGTGGAGGACCACGATCCCGCCCCGAGTAGGACCGTCCGGCTCGATCGCGGTGAGCGGAACGTCCGCTCGCGGGCCTGCGGGCGCGTCGCCGACCATCCGGAGAGCGGCAGTGTCCTTGAAGAATCCCGGCATTCCACCACCTTGGCACGAAGGGGACGGTGGCGCACGGGATCGGGAAGCGCATAATCGCCTGGTGACTCCGCGAATGGAAACTCCGCGAACAAGGGCAGATCTCGACACGATCCCGGCCTACGTGCCCGGCAAGAACTCTCCGGGTGCGATCAAGCTGGCCAGCAACGAGACCACACTGGGTCCGTTGCCGAGTGTGCGGAAGGCGATCGCCGACGCCGTCGACAACGCCAACCGATATCCGGACAACGGTCATATCGCCCTGATCGCGTCACTGGCCGATCACCTCGGTGTCGCCACAGCGAACATCGCCGCGGGGTGCGGTTCGGTGAGCCTGTGCCAGGAATTGGTTCAGGCCACCTGTATCGACGGAGACGAGGTCGTCTTCGCATGGCGGTCGTTCGAGGCCTACCCCGTCGTCGCTCAGGTGGCGGGCGCGACGCCGGTACGAGTTCCGCTCACCGCCGACCACGGTCACGACCTCGACGCCATGCTGGCGGCGATCACGGACCGCACCCGACTGATCTTCGTCTGCAACCCCAACAATCCCACCGGCACCGCTCTGACCAAGACCGAACTCGAGCGGTTCCTCGATGCCGTTCCCACGCACATTCTCGTGGCGCTCGACGAGGCCTACTTCGAGTACAACCGGTCCGACGCCGACGGCATCGCGCTGTTCCGCGACCGTCCCAACTTGGTGGTTCTCCGAACCTTCTCCAAGGCTTACGGCCTGGCCGGTATCCGCGTGGGTTACGCCGTCGCCGACCCTGCCGTGATCTCCGCACTGGGCAAGGTGCACATCGCGTTCGCCGTGAACGCCGTCGCGCAGGCCGCAGCGATCGCCTCGCTGGCAGCGTCCGACGAACTCCTGGCCCGCACCGACGGCGTCATCGCGGAACGGAACCGGGTGCGCGACGCCCTGCTGTCGACCGGCTACAAGGTTGCCGAATCGGCAGCCAACTTCGTCTATCTCCCGTTGGGTACCCGGTCGCGACCGTTCGCAGCGGCGAGCGCCGAAGCCGGCGTGCTGTTGCGACCCTACGGGGACGACGGGGTGCGCATCACGATCGGCGATCCCCACGAGAACGACGCCTTCCTCGCGTTCGCGGGGAGCGACGATGCCCGCTCGACGGCGAACCTCATGGTCGGCCGATAGAGACGGGTCAGGCTGCGAGCGCCTGCTGCAAGACCGGCCACGAAGTGCGTAGTTCGTCTTGCCAGTACGGCCACGAATGTGTGCCGTTGGGGCGGTAGTTGAACGTCGCCGGGATGTCGAGTTGAGCCAGTCGATCCTGGAACGTGAGCGTGCAGAGGTGCGCCGCCAACTCGAGAGGACCACCGATCGCGATCGTCGACAACAGGTCGGTCCCGTTGTCATACGGCCCGGGGAGTCCGTTGCCTGTCGAGATATAGATCTGCTTTCCGCGCAGGGCTTCGGCATTCGCCCAGGGATCATGTGAGGACCAGGCCGGATCGGCGCCGGGGCCCCACATGTTGGTCGGGTTCCCCCCCTTGAACACCACGGTGCCACGAACCGACTCGCGCGCGCTGGGGTGCGTGTTGTCGAGGCATCCACTGTAGGAGGCCAGGCCGGTGTAGAGATCCGGGTGCCGGGTGACGAGATTGGCCGCGCCCATCCCGCCCATCGACACACCCGCGGCGGCGTTGACTCCGTTTCCGTTGAAGTTCGCATCAATGATCGGCGGAAGTTCGTTGGCCAGGAACGTCTCCCACTGGTTGACACCGAGTGCGGGGTCCGGCAGTAGCCAGTCGGTGTAGTAGCTGGCGGTGCCACCCACCGGCAGCACGACGTTGACGTTCTTATCGGCGAAGAACTGGACGGCATCGGTCTGCTGCGTCCAGGTGCTCTCCTGGAAGTTCGACTCCTCACCGGCACTGACACCGTCGAGCAGGTACAGCGAGGGTCGCGACCCGTCACCGGCCGGATGCAGGACCTGTACCTGAATCACGCGGCCCATGGACGGTGAATTGACAAAGACAGCGCTACGCGTGTCGGTGAGCTTCACGATCTCGTCGATGCTCGCCGCCCCGCTTCCCTGTGGTGCGAGCGGAGCGGGCGAAGGTTCGGCGACAGCAGTTGTCCCCGACCCCAGAAGAGTCAGGGACACTGCCAACCCGAAAGCAGCGAATGCTTGGCGACGCATCCAGAAACCTCATCTTCCCAGGACGGTGTGACCCCCGCCCCGATTTACGTAGTGCGAAACACTCGCGGTCACGCCGAGACTAGAGGATTTGCGATAAGTGTGCGCGTCAAGTTCCCGGCACCTCTTGCGATATGCGTTAGCTGTCACTAACGTATTGGAGGTGCTCGATCAGTTGGCAGTCGCAGCTGAACCCACTCGGAGACGTCTCATGCAACTGCTGACATCTGGGGAACAGACCGTCAACAACCTTGCCGACCACTTCCCGGCGAGCCGGTCTGCGATATCGCAACATCTCCGAGTGCTCACCGAGGCAGGGCTGGTGACTTCACGCAAGGACGGACGCTTCAGGTACTACCGACTCGACCCCCGAGGGCTCGCGCAACTTCGCGCCCTTTTCGACTCGTTCTGGATAGACGAACTCCGCCGCCTCGTCGAGGATGCCACTGAGAAAGACGCCACCGAGAAAGACGCCACCGAGTAAGCACCATCCAAAGGAGACAGCTGATGCCTTTCGACAAGACCGTGATCGTCCCGCTGGACCCGGACGCCACGTTCGACCTCGTCACCAAACCGGAACGACTACGTCGATGGCAGGCCATCGCGGCCCGCGTCGACTTACATGCGGGCGGCGAGTACCGATGGACCATCGTTCCCGGTCATTCGGCCGCGGGCACCGTCCGCGAAATCGAACCCGGCCGGCGCGTGGTCTTCACGTGGGGGTGGGAAGGCGACGACGAACTCCCGCCCGGATCGTCCACCGTCGCGGTGACACTGACGCCCATCAACGGCGGGACCGAGGTGCGACTGGTCCACGACGGCCTCGACGACGTCCAGGCTGCCCGCCACGCAGAGGGCTGGAACCATTATCTGGACCGTCTCGTCGCCACCGCGGAAACGGGCGACGCCGGCCCGGACGAGTGGGCAGCCGTGCCCGATCCACTGGACGAACTATCAAGTGCCGAAGCGGCATTGGCTGTCGTGCAACGAGTGTTGCGCGACTTCACGGACGGTGACATGTCGAGGCAGACTCCGTGCGCCGAGTTCACCGTCTCGCAATTGGCCGATCATCTCGTCCGTTCCATCATGAACCTCGGGGGCGCCGTCGGCGCGAAAGTCGACGACGACCCCACGAAACCGCTCGAGATCCGAATCGCCGACGCGGCTCAGCCCGCACTGGAGGCATGGCGTGCTCGCGGCTTGGACGGCACGGTGACGCTCGGCGCGAACCCGATGCCCGCAACCATGGTCGTGGGCATTCTTTCGCTCGAATTCCTAGTTCATGCTTGGGATTTAGCTGCAACAGTCGATCGGAACGTAGTGGTAGACCCCGCCCTCGCCGAATACGTTCTCGGATTGGCTCACACCATAATCCCGTCGGGAGACCGCACCGGAACGGGCTTTGCGGAAGCGCTTCCCGCGGAGCACACCACCGACTCCCTCGAGCGTCTGATCGCGTACACCGGCCGTTCTCTCTCGACGGCCTGAACCCTCACACCGAAAGGAATTGTCATGCCTACCAAGTCGGAATATGCCCAGGGAACACCGAACTGGTTCGACGTGCAGGTCAGCGACCAGGCCGCGGCGAAGATTTTCTACTCGGAACTACTCGGGTGGGACTACGACGACCAACCGATGCCTGAAGGTCCCATCTATTCGATGGCCACCGTCCGCGGCGAGCAGGTTGCTGCCATAGCGCCCCAATCTCCGGACGTCGCGCGGGCCGGCGCGCCGGCGATGTGGAACACCTACATCGCTGTCGATGATGTCGACGAAACCGTCGGCAAGGTTGCCGGCGCCGGTGGTCAGGTTCTGATGCCACCGTTCGACGTCATGGAAGCCGGCCGCATGGCATTCGTCGCCGACCCGACCGGCGCGCCCGTCGGACTGTGGCAGGCGAACAAGCACATCGGCGCCACTCTCGTCGGGGATCCCGGCGCTTGTATCTGGAGCGAACTCAACACCAACGACGTCGACAAGGCTGTCGCCTTCTACGGCAGCGTCGTCGGACTCTCGACCACACAGATGCCGATGGGTCCGGGCAACACGTACACCGTGTTGCACGCGGGCGATGAGCAAGTCGGCGGATGCACCCGTCCACAGGTGGACGGCACCCCGAACCATTGGCGCGTGTACTTCGCGGTCGAGGACGTCGATGCGAGCGCCACGAAGGTCGTCGAACTCGGCGGGAAGATCGTGGAAGAGGCGGTGACCATCCCTACTGTCGGACGGATGGCCGGCGTAGCAGACCCGCAAGGCGCAGTATTCAGCATCATGACTCCCGAGCCGTCACCGGGACAGTAGTCCGCGCCGTAATCGAGGGAGGAGCTTCACTCTATGCAGATGCCCAAACCTACTGAGGAAGACAAACAGTTCTTCCGCTCACTGATCCCCGACAGGCCCGGCATCGAGGTGAAACCGATGTTCGGCAACCTTGGAGCCTTTGTGAACGGGAACATGTTTGCGGGCCTCTTCGGATCGAGCGTCGGGGTACGGCTCCTCGATGACAACGCGAAGAACGAGCTGTCTTCCTTGGACGGCGTGAGCCCATTCGGTCCGGTGGAACGACCCATGCGCGAATACCTCGCACTCCCCGAGCACTGGCGGGAGAGCCCGGATCTTTCGGGACCGTGGGTGGAACGCGCGCTCACCGACGTCGGGGGACTCCCGCCGAAGCAGGCCAAGTAACAAAGGTGACCCCAAAACCGATCAGCCCCAGAGAGACCGGTAGCTTGCCAGCTTGGCAAGCTCGACAACAGAGGAACTCTAAGGGGAGTTAATGAGCAAGACCAACACCATCGTCAGGCGCATCGCGGGCGGAAGCATCGCCCTCGCTGCGATCACCGCGTTCGCTGCACCCGGCATCGCCGCTGCAGACACCGGCAGCAAGGGGTCAGGAAGCCTGGGGGCCGGCAGCACAAAGTTCCTGGGCGGCCTGGGATCGAGCAGCGGGTCGAGCGACAGCGAATCCGGTGTTTCCGCGCCCAAGGTGAGGCCGACCGTCGAGGATCAGACGATAAGCGTCAGTGTTGAGAATCCCAACAATGATAGAGACGCAAAAGACACCAACTGCGGTGCGATGCTCTTCAAGGCCGACGAAGTCGACACCAGGAACTTCGACAAGGCCTTGTGGCCAGATGGTTTCAACCCGGAAACCAACATCTGGACTGGCGAAAGCCAAATCAAGTACTACACGTTCAGCGGCCTCGCAGACGGCAACTACCTTGTCTCAGCGTTGTGCGGAACCCCCGGTAGTGGAGGTACCTGGATCACGCCGATCAAGGTGAAAGTTGGTGGCGAGACCGGCTCGCTCGACAACGTATTCGGTTCGTAGGGCAGTTCCGACAGCTGAACGGTCAACCGCAACACCGACAGTGTTGTAGATCGTTGGTTGTAGATGGTTGCTGGATCACGTGAACGCCCGGCCGGACTATCCCGGCCGGGCGTTTCGCGTACTTGGCCCGTTGCGGGGCGACCTCGTCGATGCAAATCGGTGATCGTGCCGGGTAGTGAGGCAGCGGAGATCGTCCCTGCCGAAGCCAGCCGATATCCGAGGGGTCGACTCGAAAACCTTGCGGACCCAACGGAACCGGTCAACATGCTCAACTGGCGAGCTCAACAACACGGGAATTTTGGGGGGGAGTTAGTGAGTAAGACCATCACCATCGTCAAGCGCATCGCAATCGGAAGCATCATCCTCGCCGGAGTCACCGTGTTTGCCGCGCCCGGCATCGCCGCTGCAGAAACCGATGTCTTGGCGCCGGAGGTGAGAGCGACGGACCGGCTCGGCAAGGTGGGCATCTCGCTGAAGAATCCCAACACGGTCGGAACCTTCTGCGGTGCGGCCGGCTTCCCTGACGACGCTGATACCACGGATCCCGAAGCTGCCGTATGGCCGAAGAACCTTGTGGGTTACGACTGGGCACGCGAGGGCGAGACCAAGGATTACAAGACCGACGGTCTAGATGCGGGCTATTACGTTGTCACAGCCCAATGCGCGACCCCCGATGGTGGGACTGCCGCAGCCTATCCGACGAGGGTAAGGGTGGGCGAGGAGACCGGCTCGCTCGGCCCCTTCGATTTCTCGGTTGCCCTGCCGGCCGCCTATCTTTTCCGCTACCTCATTCGGTTCGCTGGATGTCACAACGCTGCCACGCATAGATGGTCGCTAGATGATGTAGAGCGCCGCGGCTCGACGGGAACTATTGGAACCCACCACCGAGCACTCTGCCCAATGCCCACACCCACATGCCGATGGGCTTTGAGCTGCACCGAATCCCGAGAGTCCGCGAAAGCCGCGCGGAAACGCTAGCACCGGGTAGCATGCCCGACTGGCAAGCTCCACAACACAGGAATTTAGGGGGAGTTAGTGAGCAAGACCAACACCATCGTCAAGCGCATCGCGAGCGGAAGCATCGCCCTCGCCGCGGTTACCGCGTTCGCCGCACCCGGCATCGCCACTGCAGAAACCGGCAGCTCCGGCAGCTCCGGCAGCCTTGGTATCGGTAGCCTGGCCATCGGAAGCTTGGCCATCGGCAGCCTGGCCGCCGGAAGCCTGGACACCGGAAGCGGGTCGAACGGCATCGATAGCGAGGTCTTGCCGCCTGTGGTGGAAGTAGAGGTCGAGGGCGATACGGTGAGCATCGAGGTGGAAAATCCCAACACTCACGAAACCTCCTGCGGCCCCCTTTTCTTCAAGGCCGACGATGACATCACGGATTTCGACAACGCCGTGTGGTCGGGGGATTTCGATGGAGAAACGTACGAGTGGACGGGCATGGGCGAAACCAAAACCTACACGGTCGAGGGCCTCGAACCGGGCGATTACCTTGTCACAGCAGATTGCGCTGTCGGCGACGGTGAGCCGGTCGCGATCGAGCCGATCGAGGTAACCGTCGAGAAGGCAAGCGGCTCCCTTGGCAGCCTCGACCTCGGCAGCCTATTCGATTCGCTGGGCAGCTCAGGCAACTGACCGACGAACCGCAACATTGCCGTGTTGCAGATGGTCGTTACAACATGTGAAACGCTCGGCCGGGAGTATCCCGGCCGAGCGTATTGCATAATTGGCCGATTCGTTGCGGGGCGATCTTACCGACTCCGATGCAACGTCCCCTGGACCATGCTCGAGAGCAAAGCCTCTATCGTGTGCCGGAAACCCGCACCCTCAGCTATCGGGGACTCAGTCGCCGCCACCAACCTCATGAGCCGCAATAGCTAGGACGCACGGACCACATGCCCGTCGAGGGTTGCCATGGCCGTCTTGAAATGTGGGGACGCCATGTGACTTGACAACGCTCCGGCGTCTGCCCACTCCTCCACCACCACGAATATCCCTGGTGCCGATAGTGATTCACACACATCGTATCGCCGACAACCCTCTTCCTGCTGGCTGGCTGCCTCGACGGTCGAGAGCGTCGTACGTACATTCTCCTCGGATCCGGGATTCGCCTCGAGGGTTGCGACGAGATTTACCTTCGGCATTGGGATTCCCTTCGTGGTGAAGTGAGTGCGCCTATCGAGTTGTGGCGCCAATGTGCGGCGCACTCTCCATCTTTTCATACGGATGGAATCAACGACCTTCAATTTGATTGTGCCTGGCCGTAGCGTCGCAATCGACCGCTTGTCCCGCGCGACGATCACACTGGAGTTTCGGCGCTATGCAGCCACGCGCTGCGGCTGTTTCGAGTACCGCGCCTCAACTGCACGGTTGTAGGCCGAGCCGAGCGGCGCACCGCCGCCCGAATATGCACACCGCGGCGAGCCTTTCCCTGTCGGCTTGCGTCAAAGAAAGGCACTACGGCGGATGCTCGGGTACACGTCGTGTGTGCAAAGTGTGCGCGAACCCCAAGCCCGCTATCAGCTAGACGCGGGGAATGCCCCTGAGCTGGCTATTTGCGCCAGATCAGGGGCGTTTCCCACTGCGGAAGCGGAGGGATTTGACCCCCCTGAGCCTCCTGGTCAGAGCCTCCAAAATGCTTTGACCTGCATATACCGTCACGGACGCTCACACAGAATCACCGAGTCTTGAGGCCAAGTGTGGCCAAAGTGTGGCCACGAAGCTACTGCGGGACGGGAGCCCGTCAACACTGCTCCCATCTTTCGTGCTGACGGCTGACTTTTCGGCAATGCCACTGACAACTCGGAGCGATGACCGGAGCCAGATTCCGGGCACGCAACCGTAGGCAAATTGGGTACAGCTATCCCCTCTGACACCGATTCTGAGCCGTCGACGGGCACGCTGGGCACCCCTCCTGCACGTGGCCACGGATAGCGGGGGGAAATCCCTCAGTCGATGCCGTAGGGAATGAGGAGACGGGGTCTTTCTGGTGATCCGGAGGCCCCCGTCCCCTGGTTGCGTCCAGCCAAGGGTGCCCATGCTGTGTACGCCCTTGGCAGATCATCTTGTCGAGGCCGGCGAAATGATCAACCCTCGCGAGAGTGTCGCGAGGACTCGTACTGGACCTCATCCACGGCGAAGCGGGCAGCGCCGTCGAGGGTCCACCCCCCCCCAGTTACGGAGATCATCTCCGCATCTTCTGGGACTCCAGGAAATCCCCTGTCCGGTAAGAGCTGGTCTGCGTTGATCTCCGATTTGAGAGTGACGTCCTGTCACTCTCTAGTCCTGTTTAGACGACCTACGCAGGACAGCAATGATCGGCACCGGATCGGGACTGGCGACCTGGTGTTTCTCAGACGCTCATGGTCTCGGATCGGTCGTTCTGGTGTCCTGTTCGAGGATCGGTAATCAGAACACCCACTGAGCATGCCTGTCCTGCACGTCATGCGTTCGGGGGCTCGTCCTGTTTGCGGCGTCGCTCAAGTCTGATTCCGGCATATCCGCAGGAGTCCGGTAGGGCAATTCTTCGGGACAAAACCAAACGGGACATTCTGACCGTGTACTGGGCAGGGAAGCCGGGGGTTGGGTCAGCCCAGGTCGCCGAGCAGGTTGCCCTGATCGTTGCCCAGGTTGCCCTGATCGTTGCCCAGGCCGCCGCCCAGGTTGCCCTGATCGTTGCCCTGATCGTTGCCCAGGCCGCCGCCCAGGTTGCCCTGATCGTTGCCCAGGCCGCCGAGCAGGGCGCCGAGCAGGTTGCCCTGATCGTTGCCCTGATCGTTGCCCTGGTCGCCCAGGCCGCCGAGCAGGTTGCCCAGGTCGCCGATCAGGGCGCCCAGGTCGCCGAGGCTGCCCGTGCTCGGGGTCTCGGTTCCCCCGTTTTCCACTACCGGCGAGCGGGGGGTGACGTTGTCGGCTGCCGCGGTGGCCGGGGCCGCGAACGCGGCAGCGAGGAGCGGGGCGGCCAGGACAGCGGTGGCGGCGGTACGTACTGACTTGTTCAAAGTATTCCTCTTTACGGTTGTTCCCGCACGCAAGTCCGCGTGCGTGTGAGCACCGGTTGGTATCGAAAGAGCACGCTCGAATTTCCTCCCGGCAGGTACTGCTGGTTCCTAGCTAGTCTGCTCCGAATACTGGCCGGGGGTGTCCCCTGATCGGACCAGCCGTCTGGGGGTGTCGGGTGTCCCCTGATCGGACCCGGTGGAACACAACCAGTAGACGGGCCAGGGTGTTCGCGAGTCGCAGATGGGTCTGGGTCTGGTGCATTCGGTCCCTGAGCACGCCAATTCCCGATGCGCAGAAACCTAGGTGATTCGCGATGTGTGTGCTTTGCCCCCTGGTTGCCCTCTGAGCGCATGAAAGGGTGCCCGTGCTGTTGTCGGACGAGTATGTGGCCAAACGCAGAATGAACACCCTTCCCGAGGGCACTAAAAAGCCCCCCACCTGCAACAACAGGTGAGGGGCTCCGGCGGAAGCGGAGGGATTTGAACCCCCGGTGGGTTTAACGCCACGCTCGCTTTCAAGGCGAGTGCATTCGGCCGCTCTGCCACGCTTCCGTGGGCGATCTTATCGGTAAGGGTTCGCCCACAGGAAACCGGTCAGGGTTCGCCGATTGTCCTGCTGACCCGTTCGAACACGTCGGCGAGAAGTTCGAGTTGGGGGCCGGTCAGCAGATCGACGAGATTGCGGCGCACCCCGGCCACGTGAGTCGGCGCCGCCGCCGCCAGTCGGGCGCGACCTTCGTCGGTGATTACCGCGAGAACACCACGGCCATCCTCGAGACAGGTGCCGCGGGTGACCATGCCATGCCCTTCCATCCGCCGGATTTGGTGGGTGAGGCGGCTACGCGAGGACAGCACTCCGTCGGCGAGATCGCTCATCCGCAGCGAACCGTCGGCCGACTCGGACAGCAGCACCAGAATCCGGTAATCCGCAAGTGAGAGGTCGTGTTTCTCCTGCAGATCCCGATTGAGAACATCCATCAGCCGCTGGTTGGCCTCCAAGTAGCTACGCCATGCTCGCATCTCGGCACGGGACAGCCAGGGGGTCGCCAGTTCTGCGTCGGAAGCCTCTGCTGTCACGAGTTCACATTCTACTAGCGCGATAGCGCTTTCCAGTAGGCGTACAGATCCCAATCACCCGACACGGCAACCGTGATTGCTCACAGCCGCCAGGCGCCGACGCATTTCGCTAGCGTCGTATCCATGTATGCCATCACGATCGATCAGCCGGGCAGCCCTGAAGTCATGAAGTGGGCGCAGCAGCCCGACCCAATTCTTCCGCCCGGACATGTTCTCCTCGACGTGGCCGCGACGGCGGTCAACCGTGCTGACCTGATGCAGCGTCAGGGGTTCTACCCGCCGCCGCCGGGTACCAGCGACATTCTCGGACTCGAGTGCTCTGGGACCGTCGCCGAACTCGGTGAGGGCGTCACTGCGTGGTCGGTCGGTGACCAGGTGTGCGCACTCCTCGCAGGCGGGGGTTACGCGGAACGTGTGGCCGTTCCCGCGTCACAGTTGATGCCACTGCCCGAAGGCGTGGATCTACTGGTCGCGGCCTCGCTGCCGGAGGTCGCGTGCACGGTGTGGTCGAACATCGTCATGGGCGCCGGTCTGTCCCGCGGCGAGGTACTGCTGGTCCACGGCGGAGGCAGCGGAATCGGCACTCACGCCATCCAAGTGGCAGTCGCACTCGGAGCCCGCGTCGCTGTCACGGCGGGCTCCGAGGCGAAGCTGGCACGCTGCCGGGAACTCGGTGCGGACATTCTCGTGAACTACCGCGAAACCGATTTCGTCGAAGAGATCCGTACGGCGACAGACGGGCACGGTGCTGACGTGATCCTCGACAACATGGGCGGTTCCTACCTGGGCCGCAATGTCGACACGCTCGCCTCGGACGGGCGGCTCGTCGTCATCGGCATGCAGGGCGGCCGTACGGGCGAGCTGGACCTGGGCGCGCTGATGGCCAAACGCGCCCACCTGACAGCGGCCGGACTGCGCGGACGCCCGGAGACCGGACGCAGGGGCAAGGCGAACATCGTTGCCGACGTCACCGCACGTCTGTGGCCACTCATCGCCGAGGGAGCCGTTCACCCGGTCGTGTCGGCCGAGCTACCGATCACCGATGCACCCCACGCGCACGAGTTGCTGGACTCGGCGGACACCGTCGGCAAAGTGATCCTCACGATTCCGCGGAACTGACCTCCCAGCCGTCGCCCGATGTCACATTCGGCTACACCAACTAAACGCATGTGACATTGGGCGCGGTGGCCTGTTGCGGGCGTCCAGGTAGCAGCGGGCGGGTAGGGGTGGGCGGGCAGAACTGGGCAAGGTCAGCTGAGCGCAGCGAGCTCGCTCACGAGTTGGTCGATTTCGTAGCGGGTGGTGTAGGGCGCGAGTCCAATGGTGACGGCACCGCCCTCGTCGTTGACACCAAGTGCGTCGAGCAGGCGCGAACCGCCGTGGACGCCGCTGACCGTCGCGATGCGCTTGTCGGCGAGGTGCGACGCCACCTTGTCTGCCGAAATCCCGGCGACGGTGAAACTGAGCGCGGGAACGCGGCTGGGCGAACGCCCGATGACCATGACATGAGGAAGACGATTGAGCGAGGACATGAGGTGGTCGAACAGGCTGTCATGGTAGTTCTGCAGCGAACTGATGGACGCTTCGAGTTTCTGACTCCGCGAACCTGTGGCCGACTCGTCGAGGTTGGCAAGGAAATCGATCGATGTCGTGAGTCCGGCGAGCAGCGCGAACTGATGCGCCCCGACCTCGAGCCGTTCGACACCCCGCGCGTACGGATTGAGGGACACCGCAGGGATGCGATCGAGCATCGCGGGGTCGCGGAAAACGAGGGCGCCGACCTGCGGTCCGCCCCAGGACGTGGCACCGACGGCGACGACGTCGGCGCCGAGTTCGTTGATGTCGACGTGGGCGTAGGGTGCTGCGCCGATCGCGTCGACGATCATCAGTCCGCCCACTTCGTGAATCCTGTCCGCTGCGACGCGGACATTGGGCGCCGAGCCGACGATCGGTGATGCCGCGGTGAGCGCGACGAGGCGGGTGGTGCTGGTGATGAGGTCCTGGAACTGCCAACTGGGAAGTTCACACGTCTCGATCTCGACCTCCGCCCACCGCACCTGGGCGCCATACCGGCTGGCGACACGCAGCCAGGGCGCAACATTGGCTTCCTCGTCGAGCCGGGACAGGACCAACCCGGTTCCAAGGCCCAGTCGCGTGCTCAACGATTCCGCCAGCCAGGCCAGCAGAACGGATCGGTCGGGGCCGAGTACGACCCCCTCGGGATCGCCCCCGACCAGGTCTGCGACGGCTGCCCGAGCAGCATCGAGTACCGCCGCACTGCGTCGGCTGGAGACATGCTGCCCGGTCGAAGAAGAGGCGGACGCCCTGAAGGCTGTCGAGACTGTGCGTGACACCGCGTCCGGAATCTGCATGCCGCTCTGCGGATCGAGGTGAATCCAACCATCGCCGAGTGACGGGATCAGTCCCCGTACACGGGCAACGTCGTAAGCCATGCACGACACTCTAAGACCTCAGTCAATACTACCGACGCCAGCCATCGCTTGTTGTGCAGCGCAACGAGCGATGGAACGCCGGAAAGTGGGTGCACCCGCACATCCCTGACCAGGACCAGACAAGATGGACGCATGACGAACTCGGAGAATGAAGACGTCGTGATAGGCCCCGACGGTCAGCCTGTGACGACCCCTGCCGCCGAGCACCCGGACGGGGCCGCAGACCCCGATTCAGGCGACAGTGAGAAGGAAAACCAACTCGAATCACTGGCCGGCATGGTGGAACAACCGGCCAAGGTCATGCGTATCGGGACAATGATCAAGCAACTCCTCGAAGAGGTGCGCGCGGCACCTCTCGACGACGCGAGCCGCAACCGGCTGAAGGCGATCCACAAGTCGTCGATCCATGAGCTCGAGCAGGGCCTGGCCCCCGAATTGCGCGACGAACTCGAACGGCTCACGCTGCCCTTCACTGACGACACCGTTCCTACCGACGCCGAGATCCGCATCGCGCAGGCGCAGTTGGTCGGATGGCTGGAGGGGTTGTTCCACGGGATCCAGACGGCCCTGTTCGCTCAGCAGATGGCGGCGCGTTCACAGCTCGAGCAGATACGACAGGGTGCACTGCCTCCGGGCATGAGTATCGGCAACCCCCACCCTGCACAGAATCCCGACCACGGATCTCAGTCGGGCGGTACTGGCCAGTACTTGTAGTACAGGCGGAACTGTCCTCCCGGTAGGCTCGGTGGCCGTGTCAGCATCCGCTATCGAAACCGGGGCCTCGGGCGATCCGCACCCGGCGTCCGATTCGCAGACCTTCCGTCGTGCGTTCAAGGATCTCAGAGACGGCTTCACTCAACGTGAGCTGTGGCTGAGCCTCGGCTGGCAGGACATCAAGCAGCGTTACCGGCGGTCGGTGATCGGCCCGTTCTGGATCACGATCGCGACCGGTGTGCAGGCTGCGGCGATGGGCATCCTCTACTCCGCCCTGTTGAACATCCCGCTGAACGAGTTCCTGCCGTACGTCACGGTGGGTCTGATCGTGTGGAACCTGATCGCCGCGAGCATCCTCGAGGGATCGGATGTGTTCATTGCAAACGAGGGGCTGATCAAGCAGTTGCCCTCGGCGTTGAGCGTCCACGTCTACCGACTGGTGTGGCGGCAGCTACTGCTGTTCGCCCACAACCTCCTGATCTACGTGATCATGCTGTTCGCGTTCGGGGTGTGGCGGCACCTGACCTGGATGTCACTGACCGCGATCCCGGCGATCGCACTGATCGTCCTCAATGCCGCTTGGGTGTCGATCATGTTCGGGATCTTCGCCACCCGTTACCGCGATATCTCGCCGATCCTCGGCAGCCTCACGCTTCTGCTGTTCGTGCTGACGCCGATCATGTGGACCACGCAGAGCCTGTCGGACCGGGGCCCAGAAGCCGCCAAGCGGGTCAAGCTTGCCGAGATCAATCCGCTGTTCCACTATCTCGACATCGTGCGCGCGCCCATGATCGGACAGCCCCAGCAGGCGTATCACTGGTACATCGTCTTTGCCATCACCGCCGCTGGATGGACCGCCGCCATCCTCGCGCTTCGCAAGTATCGGGCCCGTGTGCCCTACTGGGTATAGAGGGGGTTGGCCATGACAACGCTCGAAGACAACGCTCAAGCGAGGCGAGGGTCCATGACGAAGCACGTGAGCATCGAGACGCGGGACGCCTGTGTCGACTTCCCGATCTTCGATGCCAAGTCCCGGTCACTGAAGAAGGCGTTTCTCGGCAAGGCCGGCGGATCCATCAGGCGCAACACCTCGGATGTCGTGGTGGTCGAGGCCCTGCGCGACATCAACCTTTCGCTGAAGGAAGGTGACCGGATCGGCCTGGTCGGTCACAACGGCGCCGGAAAGTCGACGCTGCTACGACTACTGTCCGGCATCTACGAACCCACCCGCGGCAGCGCCCACATCCGCGGACGGGTGGCGCCGGTCTTCGACCTCGGCGTCGGCATGGACCCAGAGATCTCCGGCTACGAGAACATCATCATCCGCGGACTGTTCCTCGGGCAGACGCGGAAGCAGATGCTCGCGAAGATGGACGAAATCGCCGAGTTCACCGAATTGGGAGAATATCTGTCGATGCCACTGCGCACGTACTCCACCGGTATGCGTGTGCGCGTCGCCATGGGAGTCGTGACCAGCATCGACCCTGAGATCCTGCTGCTCGACGAGGGCATCGGCGCCGTCGACGCGGAATTCATGAAGAAGGCGCGGATCCGTCTGCAGGCACTCGTCGAACGCTCGGGCATCTTGGTGTTCGCCAGCCACTCCAACGAGTTCCTAGCCCAACTCTGCGACTCCGCCATGTGGATCGACCACGGTCAGGTCCGGCAACGAGGCGGCATCGAAGACGTCGTCCGAGCGTACGAGGGTGAGGACGCCGCAAACCACGTCCGGCACGTCATCCACGAGATGGAGCGGGAGAAGTCCGATCTGAATGCGTCCTCCGCCGCTTCGGACTCCTCGGCTGAACACACCGCCACGGAAACCGAGTCGGAGTCCACGTGAGCATTGCTGCCGAGCGGATCGTGGGCGTCGTCGTCACCCACAAGCGCCGCGAGTTGCTGTCGGAATCGTTGAAGGTGCTGAGCGCACAGACCCGGCCGCTGGACCATCTGGTCGTCGTAGACAACGCCGCCGAGGACGAAGTGCGCACACTGGTCGAGACCTCCGGGATCCCCGCCAGCTACGTCGGCTCGCAGCACAACCTCGGTGGGGCCGGCGGCTTCGCGCTCGGAATCCTCTACGCACTCTCACTCGGTGCCGACTGGGTATGGCTCGCCGACGACGACGGACGCCCCGAAGGACCGAAGGTTCTCGAGACGCTCCTCGACTGCGCGCAACGGCACGGCTTGGCGGAGGTGTCACCCGTGGTCTGCGATATCGACGACCCCGACCGCCTCGCGTTCCCGCTGCGTCGCGGCCTTCAGTGGCGACGGCTACGCTCCGAACTGTTCATCGAAGGTGACGACTCGGCCGACCTGCTGCCGGGTATCGCGTCACTGTTCAACGGCGCCCTGTTTCGCGCGTCCGCCATCGACGCGGTCGGCGTGCCCGATCTTCGCCTGTTCGTCAGGGGGGACGAGGTAGAGGTCCATCGCAGACTGGTGCGCTCCGGGCTGCCGTTCGGCACCTGCCTGCAGACGGCGTACGTGCACCCGAACGGCGCGGAGGAATTCAAGCCGATCCTCGGCGGCCGGATGCACACCCAATACCCGGACAACGAGACCAAGCGGTTCTTCACCTACCGCAACCGCGGCTATCTACTGTCGCAGCCTGGTATGCGGAAATTGCTTCCGCAGGAGTGGGTGCGGTTCGGGTGGTATTTCCTCGTCACGAGACGTGATCCGCAAGGCTTGCGGGAGTGGATGCGACTGCGGAAACTGGGCCGCCTGGAACGGTTCGAGCGCCCGTAATTCGTTTGTGCTCGATGCCGCTGTGTGGCAGCATCGTTTCGATCCGATCAAAGATCTCGAAGTGTCGCGAAGGAGTGAGTATCCGATGACTGTCTCGTCGGTTGACGCCGCGTGCGTCCACTCCCCCTTCCCCGTCGCCTGACCGAACCCGTGCTGTGGTCCGGTCGGCGCTCATCGACCCGAGGATCACATCCATCATGTTCGACACTGGTCAACTCATTTCCTACGGCTGGAACGACACGCTTTCCCACACCTTTGACAACTACCTGACCGATCACCGCGAACCCGGGCGGGTGATCCGCGTAAATCGCGGACAGTGCGATGTGGCGGTATCGCGCGGCATCGCCTCGGCGCACACCGCAGATCACGTTCTCTGCACCGGCGACTGGGTGACACTTGTCGCTCGGGGCGACGAGATCGCCGTCGCCGATCTTCTCCCCCGGCGCAGCGCTATCGTCCGATCTTCCGCATCCGGCCGGTCCGAGGGGCAACTCCTCGCGACCAATGTCGACACGGTAGTCATCACCGCGGCGCTCGACACCGTCCTAGATCTCGGACGCATCGAACGCCTCCTGGCGCTCGCATGGGAGAGCGGCGCCCAGCCGGTTGTTGCCCTCACCAAATCTGATATTGCACAAGATGTTTCAATCGTAATTTCGGAAGTGGCCGCGGTGGCCCCCGCCGTCACCGTGATCGCAGTGAGCGGCGATACCGGCGACGGCCTCGACGTACTCACAGCGGTGCTCACCGGGACCATCGCGCTGATCGGCGCGTCGGGGGCGGGCAAGTCGACGCTCGCCAACGCGTTGCTCGGCGCCGACCTCCTGGCCACCGGACGCGTCCGCGACGGCGACAACAAGGGTCGTCACACGACTGCCCACCGGGAGCTGGTGCCGCTCCCACACGGCGGAACGTTGATCGACACGCCCGGGTTGCGCGGGGTCGGCATGTGGGATGCAGCCGACGGAATCGACAAAGCGTTTCCGGAAATCGACGAGTTGTCGACGCATTGCCGGTTCAAAGACTGCTCACACGAGACCGAACCCGGCTGCGCGGTACTCGAGGCGGTGGAGTGCGGTGAACTCCCTGAGCGGAGAATTATCAGCTACCGCAAGCTGATTCGCGAGAACAGGCGGATCGCGGCACGCACCGACGTTCGACTTCGAGCCGATCGTGGGCGTGAGATGAAGGCCATCACTCAATTGCAACGACAGATGGTCCGCAACAAGCGCCGCTGACGCCGCGTCCAACTCGCATCCCGGTTCGACCCTTGAACCGGGATGCGGGCTGGCAACATAGATATATGTTCGCTCACATGCGGAGAAGGAACCGTCTCGAACTTCAACGCGCTGTGTCCGAGGTTTTGACCGAATCGGACCGCCGCTCCCGCCACTTGACCGAGAACCACCACGACCAGACACTGGCCGAACTCAGCGCGACCAACCAGGAACTCGCGCGGGTGCTGTCCGAACTGTCGAACGCCCGCGTCGAGATCTCCGACGTTCAGCAACGGCTCAGCGAACTGGAGCGGCAGACCCGCCGTGATATCACCCAGGCGCTGGATATGCGGGCCACGAACCAGTCGGCGGCGTTCGTGCTCGAACACATGCCGAAGGCACCCGTGTTCTGGAGTCCGCACGACACGCTGCGCTACGGCCTGTCCCGAGTCGAGATCGAGGGGCTCGCCCTCGAGTTCGGGGTCGCGTCGGGCACCACCCTCGAGATCATCGTCGAGCAGTTGAAGGACGCAGAGCAAGAGGTGTTCGGCTTCGACGTGTTCTCCGGACTTCCGCAGACCTGGCGCACCGGATTCCCTGCCGGGGAGTTCGCACAGGAGAAGTTGCCGCAGGTGCGCGGTGCGCAGCTAGTGCAGGGACTCTTCGAGGACACGTTGTCGGGCTTCCTCGAGGAACACCCCGGACCCGTATCGTTCGTGCACCTCGACGCCGACCTGTACTCGTCCACCGAGTCGGTACTGGACCGCCTGGGGTATCGGCTCGTCGCGGGCACGGTGATCGTGTTCGACCAGTTCTTCAACTTCCCCGGGTGGCAGGAGCACGAGTACCGGGCCTGGCAGGAATTTGTCGATCGCACGGGCATCCGCTTCGAGTACCTGAGTTACACCGCAAATCATGAGCAGGTGGTCGTGCGGATCTCCGCGCCGATTTCACCGCTCTAGCGACACCGAACGTCCCGCTTTGCGCAGGCGGGCAGTCCGGACACCGCTACTGCCCATATAGGCGGGCCCAGTTCTCACGACTGGTGAGACGCGGCAACGCATCCCGGTACTCGCGTTGCGTCGCCGACGCATCCTCACGGAACCGCTTCATGAGCTTTGCGGTTCGGGCCGTGAGCTCACGGGCAGCGTCCTTGTCGCGGCGGCGCACCCGGACGCCGGACTGGGAGGCGTCGGTGATGACGGCGGTGTCGAACAGCGACACGTGCCACCAGTGCGCTTCTGCCACTGGGATACTGGCCACTCCGCGCTGGGTACGGCCGAGCCACTGGTATGCGACACGCTTGGCCAGCACGATGTCGAGCCTGCTCTTGTCCGGCTCGAAACCGGCATACCGGGTGACGAGGTCGGCGTTACGGATGCCGGGAATGTTCGTCGCCAGATGCTTGACCGTTTCCGGGAACTGCTTGCGCTCCTCACGAATCGAGGCCAGCACGGCCTGACCGCCGTCCTCGAGTATCCGCGGCCCCTCGAGGAAGTCCTCGATGCCGCGAATCATGGTGTACGCCAATCCGTATTGCATTGACACGAGGTACCGGGTGATCTCCCGCGTCATCAACCTGCTCAAGGACTTTGCATCGAACTCGCTGTGCAGTGCGGCGGCGATGAGCGAGTTGCGGGTGCTGAAGTACTTGGCCCAGTCGTCGCGGTCCTTCCAGTGGAAGTCGGCGTGCCACACGCCGGCGCCGGGCAGCGTGACGGTGACGAATCCGGCGGCCCGGGCGCGGATGCCGTACTCGATGTCGTCCCACTGGAAGAACATCGGCAGTGGGAGACCGATCTCGGCGACTACTTCGGCTGGGATCAGACACGACCACCACGCGTTGTAGCCCGCGTCGACGCGCTTGTGCTGCTTCTTTTTGAGCAGGTTGACGTCGTGCCGCGATCCGGCCGCCCATCGGCCTGCCTTGAGCCTGGACAGGTCCGCTTCCTCGGCACTGACGTGCAGGTGGTCCGGGTTCATCAGGTACAGCATCTGCGCGCCCACCAGCGTCGGTTCCGTGGTCACGTTCGCGAACGCGTTCATCCGCAGAATGGACTCCGGCTCGCACAGGATGTCGTCGTCCATCAGGATCAGATTGGCGTGCTCGTTGATGGCCGATACCTCGTACATGCCGCGGGTGAATCCGCCGGCCCCGCCAAGGTTCGGCTGTCGCAGGTATACGAGTTTGTCGCCGAGGGCCTCGGCGACCTCGGTGAACCTCGCACGGTCCGACACGTGGTCAGTGCCCTGGTCCACCACGTACACGGCGTCGATGCTCGACACCATGGTGGAGTCGTTCGCGATGGCGGCGACCGTGTCCGCGCAGTCGTCCGCACGATTAAAAGTGCAGATCGCGATCGCGGCCGGCCGGATCACCGACGGCGCCGCGACCGTCCACTCCAGTTCGCTCACGGCAAGAGCGCCGTCGACAGCTGTGAACTCGACCCACATGCAGCCGCCATCGAGGTATGTGTCGAGTTTCGCGGAGAGCCGGGCCGTTCCGGACCCGTCGATCTCCGCGGTCGCGAGGACGCGGGAGTGGCCGCCCGAGTCGGAGCCGCGCAGCGCCACCGCGCCTCGCCCGGCGGCCTCGTGCCGGAACCCGACCGTGACCTCGGTGACGGTGGTCCACCGCTGGAAGTAGCTGGCCGGGAACCGGCCGAAATAGGTGTCGGTGTCGACCTTCGCACCCTTCTCGAGGTGCACGATATTTCGCTCGCGGTGTGCGCGACCCTTGATGATCCTCGCGTACAGGTCGTCCTTGACACGGGTGGTCGGTCCCGTGAAGAGACCTCGCGCCACCACGAGCCGGTCGGGCGCACGATGCTCGGTAAGAGCACTCCGCACCGCGGCCGTACTCCCGTCGACAGGTGCTACCGACGTGGACTCGTTCATAGCGCTCCTACTTGTTCCCCGCGAAAGGTGGGTCGACCACACCACGACCAAGCCGCGATGCTCTTTCTCGGTTCGAAGAATATCAACTACGCGGTGCGCTCCCCGACCACACGACGCGATTGCGGTCCCCGTGACGCGTCCGCAACCGGAATAGTCCCATCCCCATCGCAAGCACATCGGCCCTGGATATGCGTGTTTCGTGGCTGTCATGGTCTTCGCTCAGACGGACCGGAACCTCGACCGGAACAATGCCGAGTCGCTCGACGAGGTGGACGAGTTCGGTGGTGAACAAGAATCCGGGTTCGGCGAGGTCTGGAACCAGTCCGCGAATAAGTTCGCCGTCCATGAGGACGGTGCCCTGGGGGTCGCCAGTTCTCATACCGAGAATCACCCGGCGCAGCGCCGCGAAACCCCAGGTCAGAGTTCCGCGCAGGGCACCGCGCCGGACGTGCGAGTCCGGGTGCGCCTTGGATCCGATAACGACCACGGGCAGGCGGCCCTCGTGTTCGGCTGCGAGCTTTTCAGCGCCGTCGAGGTCATCGAACCCGAACGGCAGATCGTCGGCGGTGAGGAGCACGTGCGCGCCGCGACTCGCCCCCGCTCCGGCCCGCAGCGCGTTGCCCATGCCTTTCGAACTCTGCAATACCTTGAACGAGACAGGTCCGGCGCTCCAGTCCTCGGCGAGGCGCGTGCAGATAGCGAAGGTGTCGTCGCTTGACCCGTTCTCTACGACGATGATCTCGGCATCGTGCCCCGACAAGTGGTCAGCCAGCCGCCGAACGGTCTTTTCGATGACTGCGGCCGAATTGTGTGCTGGAATTACGACCGACAGGTCAGGATGCACCCATGCGCCTATCCGATAGCGGCAAGGACCGAAGAGACTCACCGGCGGAGCTTAGCCTCTCGGGGTCCGGGCGTGCCAACGTCTGCGCCCATGTCGTTTACTAGGACGATGCGACGCGTTCCCGAATGGCTTGTCGCGGCCGGTGTCGCAGTGTCAGCGACCCTGATCGCCATTGTTCCCCGCCTCATCTACAACCGCTTCTACTACGGCGGCGACATGCTGGAGTCGTTCGTGCCGTCATGGCACCGGATCGGCACCGAACTCCTCGCCGGACACTGGCTCACCGTCAATCCCGACGCCTGGATCGGTGGGAACTACGCAGGCGAGGCCGCCTACGGCCTCTACAACCCCGTGAACCTGGCCAACTACATGCTCACCGCGAAGTTCGAGGACCTCTCGGTCGCGGCATTTGTGATCATGGCGGAATTCCTCGCGCTGTTCGCCCTTGCCACGTATCTGCTGTGCCGCGAATACGGCGCCCGCCGCGCACCGGCGATCCTGGCCGGTCTGACCATCCCCTTCAGCGGATTCACCCTGTTCTACGAAGCCGGCGGTTGGCCTTCCGGGATGATGGCCGTGGCGTGGGTGACGCTGTTCTGGTGGTCCGCGCTGCGACTGTCCCGCGGACGCACGAACCCACTGTTCACATTCGTGATCGGTGCGCTGACCATCAGCATGGGCAACCCATACGCCGCGCTCGGCGCCGTGATCGTCCTCTCCGGAATCGGGATCGGACTGCTTATCGAACGCAAATTCTTCCGGTTGCTGGTGCTGGCGATCACCGGCGCGTGCGCTGGCACAGCGGCACTGGTCACGTACCTGCCGCTGTTTCTCAGCGTGGACGTCACGAGCCGCACCGGCAGCACCGGCATCTTCAACGACACGTTCCTGCAACCGCAGATCGGCGGTGCCGCCGCGATGAGCAGCCCGTCCTACCTGCCGGTGATCACGACATTCGACGGCCCGGTCGAGGTGATCCCCTCGCTGTACCTCGCCTGGTTCGTGCTGCCTCTCCTGCCGTGGCTGCAATGGGAGCGCATCCGTGCACTGTTCGCGTCCGCCGAGTTCCGGCGCGCACACGGGCGGCCCCTGATCAGCCTCGCCGTGATCGCGTTCGTCTACTTCCTCTTCACGTTCGGGCCGTCGAACGTCGGAATGTTCCGGTGGCCGATCCGGCTGGTCGAGTACCTGTACCTGTGCGTCGTGATCGGTCTGTCGCTGGCCCTGTCGCTGGGCATCGCGAGCACCGTGATCCGCAGGCGGGCCGCCGCATCCACGGCACTGATCGCGCTGGGGTTCTATCTGGCATTCTCCTCGTCGCCCGCCCTGACCGGCAGGCACGCCCTGTTCGCGCTGCTCATCGCGGCGCTGTGCGTGGTCGCGTACGCCGCCTGGCGAGCCCGGCGCACGAGCGGTCTCGTCACGGCCTTCGTCCTCGGGACGGTGGTGGTGACCGCGGCGCAGGTCTACTCGCTCACTTACGACATCGTCCCGGACAGTCGGAGCGACCCGTCCAGCACCACGAGGCTGTCCGAGCAGACCGACCGATACCAGGGCACCGTTCTCCAAATTGCCGAACTCGAAAGCACCTCCCCCGCGGACATCACCGCCGGACGGATCCTGTTCGGCAACGAGATCATGGCGTCGTCCGTTCCCGGCAGTATCAACGCCTACACCGGCATCGGGTTCACGGAGTTCCAGAACGCGCTCTGCATGGACTACCGCGGGGCGGTGTGCCCGGATGCCTACGCCGCGCTCTGGCAGTCGGTGAACGCGAACATTGCCATTCCGCTGATCGACTACCTGCGCGTCTCCACGCTCGTAGTGCAGAATTCCCTCCTCCCGGAAGTCCAGGCCTCGCCGCCGCCATCCGGCTGGCACATCACCGAACTCAGCGACTCCCGGACGGTATTGCAGCGCGACATACCACTGCCGCTGCCGCTGCCCGGGAGGGTCTCGTATGCGTCCGACGGCGTCGAGGTGCTGGCATCGGAAGCTGGCGCCACCCGCGAAACCGTACGGATCGGTGGAAGCGGAGGCACCGTGTCATTCGCGCGACTGGCCTGGCCCGGGTACTCCGCCACCGTCGACGGCGAGACGGTGAACGCCGACGCGGGATGGCACGGTCTGCTCGAGGTGGCCGTACCCCCGGGTGATCACGAGCTGATCGTGACGTTCCACCCGCCGCGGGAACGCCTGTCCGTCACGGTGTTCGGGGCCGGAGCGGTCGTGGTGCTGATCCTGACCGTCCTCGATCCGATGCTGCGTAGACGCAAGCTCGGCGCGGCCACCACACTCAGAAGGTAGGAGGATCGCCCGCGGGTCGCGCGCGAACGTGCGCGCGCTCGCCCTGCGGTCCGAAGAGGCTGAGGATTTCCGTCGGTTGCGGCCCGTGGTTGCCGAACCAGTGCGGGACGTGGGTGTCGAACTCGGCGACCTCGCCCGGAGTCAGGATCACGTCGTGTTCCCCGAGCAGCAGTCGCAGTCGACCGGACAGCACATAAAGCCATTCGTAGCCCTCATGGACCTGTAAACGCGGTTCTCCAGCCGGGTTTCCCGGTGGGAACACGTGCTTGAACGCCTGGATCCCACCGGGTCTACGGGTCAGCGGGAGAATGATCGAGCCGTGGCGCTCGATGGGTCGCAGGTGGACACGCGGGTCGCCGGTGGCGGGCGCGTCGACGAGTTCGTCCAGTGGGAGTTGGTGGGCACGGGCCAGCAGAAGCATCAACTCGAGGGTGGGTTTGCGCTGACCGGATTCGAGGCGCGAAAGGGTGCTGACCGAGATCCCGGTCGCGTCGGAGAGTTGGGCCAGGGTCGTGTCCCGCTGTCGGCGCAGCGCTTTCAGTCGCGGTCCCACCGCGTCGAGAACTCCGTCGAGGCCGGGTAGGTCTTCGGTCATGTCCACAATTTTGCCACAACGGCAAACATTTTTGCTAGATTTTTCAGTGGTGGTAAACAATCGACCGCAGAACCCACGAACAAAGGAGAACGCGGTGGAAGACAGTTACGAGGTAGTGGTCATCGGCGGCGGCGCGGCCGGACTCAGCGGGGCGTTGGCGCTGTCGCGGGCGCGCCGGACGGTGCTGGTGATCGACGCGGGCGACCCACGCAACGCGCCCGCCGAGCACATCCACAACTATCTTGGCCGCGAGGGCACACCTCCCGGTGAACTGCTGATGAGCGGGCGCGATGAGGTGTCCGCTTACGGCGGTGAGGTCATGACCGGGACAGTCACGTCGGCCGAACCTTTGGGGGACGGGACGTTCCGGGTGGTCCTCGCCGACGGAAAGGCGGTGCTCGCGCGCAGACTCCTGGTGACCACCGGCCTCGTCGACGAACTCCCCGATATTCCCGGGCTGGCCGAGCGCTGGGGACGCGACGTTCTCCACTGCCCCTACTGCCACGGTTGGGAGATCCGCGACCAGCCGGTCGGCGTCCTGGCCACCGGCCCGTTAGCCATTCACCAAGCGCTGATGTGGCGACAGTGGACCGACGACGTGACGTTGTTCCTGGGCGATGCGATCGAACCCACCTCCCACGAGTTCGACCGACTTGCCGCGCGCGGCATCGCAGTCGTCGACGGCGCGGTGGCGGGACTCCAGGTGACCGGCGACCGACTGGCCGGTGTCCGCATGCACACCGGCCAGGTGTTCCCGCTAGCGGCCGTGGTGGTCACGGCGGCGTTCGCGGCTCGCTCCGAGGTCCTGGAGAGCCTCGGCCTCGAGGCCACCGATCAGGAGATGGCCGGGCACGTCGTCGGCACCGCCATCGCCTCGGACGCCACCGGCGCCACAGCGATTCCGGGGGTGTGGGTGGCCGGCAACGTGACCGATTGGAAGGCGCAGGTGATCACCGCTGCCGCCGCGGGCCTGAACGCGGCCGCAGCAATCAACGGCAACCTCATCGAGGAAGACACGCGCCTGGCGGTCGAGGCCAAGCTCAGCTGTTAGCCGACACGGTCACCTCGTGGACCACGCGATGCGCGGGCAGGATCGAATCGCGTTCCACACCGGGATCACCCTCGCCGCCGATCAGCCCGATGAAATGCGCGAGCTGGGCGGCGAGGGGTTCCTCGCTGTAGCGGATGGTCGGGATCTCGATCACCGTCTGCTGCTGGTAACCGTCCCGGTCAGCGGGGAGGTTGTCATCGATGTGCTTGTAGATCGTGATGTCACGGCGCAAGAGATCGATTTCGATCAGCCGGCCTGACTCGAGCAGCGACAACTGCCGGATTTTCCGCTGACTCACCCGGCTGGCCGAAATGGTCGCCACCGCACCGGATTCGAAACGCAGCACAGCCTCGGCGCAATCCTCCGCCTCGTTGCGCACCGAGCTGTCGTGGAAGTAGCCGAATTCGCCCTTCGCTCCGACGGGCTGTGATCCGACGAATCCGATCGCGAGGTCGACATCGTGAATCAGGAGGTCGGTCGCGACGCCCGTAGGGATGCGGGAAACGAACGGCGAGTGCCGAATACCGTTGACCTGCCATACATCGCTGGCAAACTCGCGTGCGGTCCGGACCGCCGGGTTGAACCGCTCAAGCAGACCGCACATCAGCGGCACTCCGGTGGCGGCGGACCGCTTCACGAGGTCGGTACTCTCCTCGTACGTTGCGGCGAGCGGCTTCTCGACGAGCAGTGGCTTGCCTAGATCCAGAATTCGGCCCGCCACGTCGTAATGCGCGGGAGTCGCCGCCGCGACGACGACGGCGTCGATCCCGGCGAGGTCGTCGAAATCCGCGGCCCAGGTGGTGTCGAACCGTTCCGCCGCCTCCCGGCCCCGTTCCTCGTGAGGCTCGACCAGCAGGGCCAGATCGCACAGGGGAGACTGCGTGAGGACGCGCGCGTGCAATGAACCCATCTTGCCGGACCCCACGAGCGCGATCCTTGGTCGATTCGTCGTCATCATGCCCCCATCGCTTCGCGCACGGCTGCGACGATCTGATCTATCTCGCCGGTGGACAGCGCCGCGTGGACTGGCAGGCTGAGGCATCGGCGCGCCACCGATGTCGCGACCGGGGTGTCCTCGACGATCACCCTGGGATGCTCGCGGTAGCAGTCGTAGTCGTAGGCGGTCCGTGGGTAGTACACCCCGCTGCCGACTTCACGCTCGAGCAGTCGCTGCGCGAGGGTGTCGCGGTCGATCGGCGCATCGTCGCCGAGTGTCACGGTGAACTGATGCCACACGTGCCCACGACCGGCGATTTCCGAAGGCAGACGGAGACCGTCGACGTCCTTCAGGCCGGTTCGCAATGCCTCGGCGTTACGTCGGCGCGCCTCCACCTGTTCTCGGTAGGAACCCAGTTGCGGCAGCCCGAGACTGGCCTGAAGATCCGTCATCCGAAAGTTCTGGCCCACCATCTCGTACTCGTAGCGCCGCCGCATGCCCTGGTTTCGCAGTACTCGCAGCCGATCCGCGACGGCGTCGTCATCGGTGGTGATCATCCCGCCCTCAGCGGTGGTGAGATTCTTGGTGGCGTAGAACGAGAAACACCCGAGCCCGAAGCTACCTGCGCCCCGGCCCTCGAACGTGGCCCCGTGCGCCTGGGCCGCATCCTCGATCACCGTCAGCCCCCGCGACTCCGCGAGCGGCATCAGCGTCCCCATGTCGGCTGCCTGCCCGTACAGATGCACCGGGAGAAGCACCTTGGTGCGCTCGTTCACGCACTGTGACGCAATGTCGGGGTCGAGGGCGAAATCGGCCTCCGTGATGTCTGCGAACCGTGCCGTCGCCCCGGACTCGAGGATCGCGTTGAGGGTGGCTACGAACGTGAACGGGGTGGTGAGCACTTCGTCGCCCGGCTCGAGATCCTGCACCCGCAGGGCCGCGATCAGCGCGGTGGTGCCATTGTTCACAGCGACGGCATGTCGAGTACCGACGAGATCGGCGAACCCTTCCTCGAACCTGGCAACCTTCGGCCCCTGCGCGACCACGCCGGATCGGAGAGTGTCGAGGACCTCACGCTCGACGTCCTCTCCAAAAGAAATACTCGAGATCGCGATCACTGTGCCTCCGCTAGATTGATGTTTAATTCACGCCGTCTCCACAGAGTGCAACAACATGAAACGTACAACAACGTGAAGGCTCCCACCGCCTCACGGCTAGTGAAAGGAACCCCGATTCTTTCATGACCATCGGTGATAGCTGCGAAATCCACCCCACCGTCGTGATCGGCGACGAAGTGACTATCGGCAACCGGGTGAGCATCGGGCCCTACGCCGTCCTCACCGGACCACTCGACATCGGTGACGACTGCTGGATCGGCGCCCATGTCACTCTCGGGGCGCCGCCCGAGTGGATCGGGAAGGTACATCCCCGGACGTGGAAAGAGGCCAGCCCCCACAAGGGGGTGGTTATCGGCGCGGGAACGGTGATCCGCGAATTGAGCGCGGTACACCAGGGAGCCGAGCGGACGACGAGGATCGGGCGCGGCGGCTTCGTGATGAACCGTATCTCGGTGGCGCACGATGTACAGATCGGCGAGGACTGCACCATCGCGCCGTCAACTACTTTCGGCGGACACGTGACCATGGGCGACGGCGTCAATCTCGGGATAAACACGGTGATTCACCAGCGTCGCGTCATCGGTGACCGCGCAATGGTGGGGATGGGATCGGTGATTGCCAAGGACATTCCGCCGTTCGCCACGGTGTTCGGCAACCCGGTCACCCTGCGCGGCGCAAACCGCATGGGCATGGCGCGGATCGGGATCGCCGAAGCCGACATCGCGGCCGTGGAGGCGTTATACGCCCCGGGAAGCCCGGGTGCACACGCGGACCTCCCGGAGTCGCTCGCCGAGGCGTTCGGCTGGTGGAGGGATCTGGCGGTCAAGCCGCTCGTCACAAGTTTCCGGTGAGATTGCCGATTACTACTAGGTGGCGAACGGGTGGGTCTCCGGCACCCGGTCCACCCGAGACCATGCCCATTTATGGGACAGACCCGCCGGTGCCCGAGGCCTGCAACCGCAGAACCTCGGGCACCGATCCCCGATCGAATCGCCGGCACTACCTCATGAGGCGGGATCGCTCATGCCTGGGGAGCGAAGTTGAATTGCTGGTTGGGCCCGCCGGTGCAGTCCCAGATTTGCAACCGTGTGCCGTTGGCGGATTCACCGTCGGTGACATCCAGGCATTTGCCGGCCTTAGCATTGTTGACGATGGCGCCACCGGCCGACCTGCCGTCGATCACCGCATCGTCGACGCTCCAGCGCTGGGCCGCATAATCTGTTATCCGCAACTGGTCCGTCGTTGCACAGTCGTTGATCGCGACCCGTTCGCCGTTGCTGCCGCCACTAATATATGAAGGGGAATTCGTGGCCGTGGGGAACACATCCAAGCATTTCCCTGTGTGTGGGTTGACGATCTGCCCATTATCCTTCAGCATCCACTGCTGGTTCTCCGCACCCGTGTAGTCCCACATTTGCACATTAGTGCCCGCGGCAGTTCCGTTGTCGAGAATGTCGAGCACCCGACCGTCCAAACCGTAAATAGAGGACTCGATCGACGGCAACGGCCGCGCACCATCATTCACGGGATAATCCGGCGTGTCGCGAGGCGAACAGCGAATACTATGAAATCCGGAATTCGGGTAGATCTGAGTGTCGACTGCATTGCGTGTCAAGAAAGTAAAGAAGTTACTCGCATTGTTGTATTCGTTCGCATTCTTGCCGACTCTGATGCTTGGACTCACGTCTCCCAGGGAATCGGCTTTTACCGTAACTTTGATGGTGGGAAAATTGATCAACAGTTCGTTTTCGCTATTAAACCTGTCGACGGTCCATCCCCCCCACATCCTGCCCTGAAGCCTTGGGTCCATTATTGGTGACCGTTCCGTTTGTCGTTCTCTGCTCTGTAGCGTTATTGAGTGCCACTCGCAGGTGATTCCCTGTTTGCGACTCGACTCCCTTGTCATTGACGCGAATAATTTCGTTTGGAAATTTTGATGAAGAACCTGAAATTGCGTCCGGAACATTCTCCAGTTCGGCGGACACGAAGTCGGTCCCCTTTGGGATATCGACATCGAGCTTCATCCGCGTAGCGCGGGATATGGCATTATTTTTGGCACCGCTCCCGCTTTCGAAATTATCCGTGGTGATTTTTATGGGGTCAAAGTCAAGAGCATAGGTAAATGTTTGCCCAGCAGGCGCCGATTTCGGAAAGATGGCTCGAATGCCCATCTCATTCGTGACACCAGTTGCAGTGTTCGTGAAGAGATCATCGACCGGTCCGTTAAATCCCGTAGTAGCCGTACCCCCGTTGGCAAATGCTCCACAACTGACCTTGAATTTTGTCTCCGAATGGACGGTACCGCCTTCTCCGGTGACGGGATCGTCAGCGGCTTGTGCGGTGGCATGCACGAACGGCAGGACTCCTGCAGACAGGATTGCCACGACCGCAGCTCTTGACCACTCGCTTCGATTCACGAAACTCACCTCAGACTCGGAGTTGACTAGAATAGATCGGATCAGGCGGCGAGGTGGTTCACGCATCGTCGACCTCTGCAAGGTGACACTTACTTATTCATTCCTCTGCCGTATAGCCCGAGACGAAATCCGGTGGCATCCCGACGTGCACCACCTCGATGAAGTGTTGCCGCACTTTCCGGCCGCGTCTATCCCCCGAACAGACCCCGTATCGGACCAGCCGGGTGTCCCCCGATCGGACGGGGTGAACACAGCCAGCAGACGGACAGCGTTGTCTCGGTGACCACCACGATCGAGCAAGCCGCCAGCGTCGAACCCGATTGAATAACAACCACATACGGAAAATCGCGATACCCATGCTCCGCAGTTGTCGGTCTCCCTGCTGCGCTATCCCGAGACAAATCCGCCGGTATCCCGACGAGTCACTAGTTTCGCAGGTCATGGCGATTCCCGAACTGTCGTCAGCTCGACCACAACTCCTGAACCTCCTGGCAGGAGAGGAACGTCACCCCCAGGAACGCCTCCGGCAGCACATCGGCGACCAACTCCCGTGCACCGCCGTGGTTAGCACACGTCGCACGCGAGAATTTCAAGGAGGCGCTTCGCCTCCGCAGTCGAGGACCGGAGGTGAGGCACCGAGCGCTACTCCAACGCGCGCAGGTCGATCTGGCGCAGAATCGCAAAGCGGCCGCCCGTAAGAGCATCGAGAAAGTCCCCGCCGAGGACCCGGGGTATCCGGGGTATCCGGGGTATCCGGGACTTGCGGACGCACTCGTAGCCCTGCACTGGCCTCGACGACTCGGATCGACGCCTAATGGTCGGCGCCCATCCGGCTGCTCAGTCGTACGTGACGGTCTGCGGAGGCCGAGTTGAGACCGACGATCTCGACGTTCTTTCCCTTGGACGCATACTTGGTGGTGATCGCGTCGAGCGTGGCCACCGTGGAGGCATCCCAGATGTGTGAGCCGGACATGTCGATCACCACGTTCTGCGGATCCCCGACATAGTCGAACTGGTAGATCAGATCGTTGCTCGAGGCGAAGAAGAGTTCCCCGCGCACCGCATAGACCCGGGTGTCGTCGTCGGGGTGTGCGATGTCGACGACCTCGGTCAGGTGAGCAACCCGGCGGGCGAAGAGCACCATCGCGGTGACGACGCCGACGAAGACCCCGTAGGCCAGGTTGTGGGTGACGACGGTCACGGCGACCGTCGCGAGCATCACCGTCGTCTCGCTCCGGGGCATCCGCCGCAGCGTTTTCGGTGTGATGCTGTGCCAGTCCATGGTGCCGACCGAGACCATGATCATGACCGCGACCAGGGCTGCCATCGGAATCAGTGCGACAACGTCGCCCAATCCGACCACCAACACCAGGAGAAATACTCCCGCGAGGAACGTCGAGATCCGGGTGCGGGCACCGGAAACCTTCACGTTGATCATGGTCTGGCCGATCATCGCGCACCCGCCCATGCCACCGAACAGTCCAGTGACCAGGTTCGCGACCCCCTGACCCCAGCCCTCCCGCGTCTTGTCCGAATGCGAGTCGGTGATGTCGTCGACGAGTTTCGCCGTCATCAACGATTCGAGCAGCCCGACCAGCGCCATCGCCAGGGCATAGGGGGCGATGATCGACAGCGTGTCCAAGTTCATCGGCACGTCCGGGATGAGCCAGGAGGGCAGGCTTGAGGGGAGTTCGCCCTCGTCACCGACGTTCGGGACGTTTAGCGCGAACACGACCGTAGCGACTGTCAACAGCACGATGGCCACCAAGGGCGCGGGAACTGCCTTGGTGAATCTGGGCAGGAACACCATGATCAGCAGTCCGACAGCGACCATCGGGTAGACCAGCGCGGGCACGTCGATCAGGTGGGGCAACTGAGCGGTGAAGATCAGGATCGCGAGGGCGTTGACGAATCCGGTCATGACGCTGCGCGGGATGAACCGCATCAGTTTCGCCACTCCGACCAGGCTCAGGACGATCTGCAGCACCCCTGCCAGCAGCACTGCGGCGATGAGATAGTCCAGGCCGTATTCCCGAGACAGCGGCGCCACCACCAGGGCGATCGCCCCGGTCGCGGCCGAGATCATCGCGGGACGTCCACCCACGAAGGCGATGGTCACGGCCATGGTGAAGGAGGCGAACAACCCCACCCGGGGATCTACACCGGCGATGATGGAGAACGAGATCGCCTCCGGAATGAGCGCAAGCGCGACCACGACACCGGCAAGTGCCTCGGTCTTCAGCCTGCGTGGAGATCTCAGCGCGGCACGCACCGACCCTTCGTCGGGAAGTGTGTCGGGGTGTCGTACTGACATCAAAACTCCGTTCGCACGGCGCGGGGACGCCGATGCCACTAGGTGTTCGTCCGGCGCGACACTGCGCCTCGGACGAGGAATTATCGCGGCCGACAGTGCGACCCGACGGTGTTCGCGACGGTGCACCGCACTTCGTCGGCCCGCACATAAGGCGGGGCTTGGTGTTCACATTCGACCGAGCGGACTCTACTCTCCCGTCGGAGAGGAGTTCCACTCGCCGGATCTGCACTCCCTGATTGCTATCGTCGTAGGGCGCACTGCACGTCGCAGCGCACTGACGTGAGGGGTGGTCGATTGTGAGCGTCGAGCCTCGAGCCACCCCAACACGCGACGGCCGAACCCTCCTGATGAATGCGGTGCGCGGTCTCGTCACCCTCGCGATCGTGGTGGCCGTCGGCGTCGCGGTGAAGTCGCAGTGGAGTGAGGTCCGGAACACGATCACGAACCTGGACTGGTGGGCGCTCGCTGTCTCCGCCGTGTTCGTCTTCCTCGGAATGGGCGCCGCGGTGCGGGCGTGGCAGCACGCGCTTGGCGCCCTCGAGCACCCGATACCCGCGTTCGACGCCGCCCGCTGCTACCTGGTCGGTCAACTCGGCAAGTACTTGCCCGGCAGTGTGTGGGCCTTCGTCCTGCAGACCGAACTCGTGCGCCGGGCCGGGGTATCGCGGGCCAACGGATTCGTCGCCGTGCTCGTCACTGTCGGTCTGAGCATTACGTCGGCACTAGTCGTGGGCCTGCTTGCTCTGCCTGCCCTGTTCCAGATCAGCACTTTCGCAGCGGTCGCGGTGATCGCGCTCGTTCCGGTTGCTCTCATCTGCTGCTACCCGCCCGTCCTCACCCGCCTGGTGAACCTGGCGTTGCGGATCCTGCGCCGTGGGCCGCTGCAGAGGCAGTTGGCCATGCCCAAGATCGCGCTGGCCCTTGGGTGGTGCGCCATCAGCTGGGTGCTCTACGGCATCCACCTGTGGTTGCTGGCGTCCAGTTCTGCAGGATTCGAGGCAGGCACCCTCATGCGGTGCATCGGCGCCCTCGCGCTCGGTATGGTCGCCGGCGTGCTGGTGGTCATCGCACCGTCCGGAATCGGGGTGCGCGAGGCCGTCATCGTCGCGGCTCTCTCCCCGTTCATGGACAGCGGCGTCGCACTCGGGCTTGCCCTAGCCTCGCGCTTGATCTTCACCCTGTGCGAGGTGTTCGCCGGACTCGTCGCCGCCCTCTCCGGGTCGCGGGTCCTGCGCAACGCACTCGTCCGTGAAGACTCGCGGGTGCCAGCACCGTCGTAGCGATGGCAGACCCGGCCTCAGCCGATCACGCCTCGCCGTTCACCCACTCAGCCGATTACGGACTCCCTGCTCGCATACCCCTTCTCCACGGGTTCCTTCTGCGCGCGCCACCAGGACTCGTTGTCGCGGTACCACTGCACAGTTGACTCGAGCCCGCTGCGGAAATCCCCGTACCGCGGCGTCCAACCCAACTCCGTGCGCAGTCGCGTCGAGTCGATCGCGTAACGAAGGTCATGGCCCGGCCGGTCGGTGACGAAGTCGAGATCGTCGGCGGGGCGACCGAACAGTTCGAGGAGCGTTCCGACGACGGTCCGGTTGTCGACCTCACCGTCCGCGCCGATCAGATACGTCTGCCCGAGGCTCCCCTTCTCGAGGATCGTCCACACCGCGGAGTTGTGATCGTCCACATGAATCCAGTCGCGCACGTTCCGTCCGCGGCCGTATAACCGCGGACGCACCCCGTCGATCAGGTTGGTGATCTGACGCGGAATGAACTTCTCCACGTGCTGATACGGGCCGTAGTTGTTGGAACAGTTCGACAGGGTGGCGCGGACACCGAATGACCGCGCCCAGGCCCGCACCAGCAGATCGCTCGACGCCTTGGTCGCCGAGTAGGGGCTGGACGGGTTGTAGGCGGTCGACTCCGTGAACCGCTCGGGGTCGTCGAGTTCGAGGTCGCCGTACACCTCGTCGGTGGAGATGTGGTGGTAACGGAGGTCATGCGCGCGCACCGCTTGGAGCAACGAGAACGTACCCATCACATTCGTGTGCATGAATGCCGTCGGATCTGCCAGCGAATTGTCGTTGTGCGACTCCGCGGCGAAATGGACCACCGCGTCCGAACCGGCGGCCAGACGATCGACCAAAGCGACATCGGCCACATCGCCGTGCACGAACTCGATGCGGTTCGCCACCGGGTCGAGCGAGTTCCGATTGCCTGCGTACGTCAGCGCGTCGAGCACGGTCACCTGGACGTCGGGGCGTTCGGCGACCGTCTGGTGCACGAAGTTCGCACCGATGAACCCGGCGCCACCTGTCACGAGAAGCCTCATGTGCACCTAGCTTAGTGGCGCGTCCGAGTTTCTATCCGCAACGAACACTGGAACACTGCGCATATGCGCGGAATCATCCTGGCGGGCGGCACAGGGTCCCGGCTGCACCCGATCACTCTCGCAGTGAGCAAGCAGCTGGTCCCGGTCTATGACAAGCCGATGATCTACTACCCGCTCTCCACCCTCATGCTGGCCGGCATCCGGGACATCCTCGTGATCACCACTCCACACGACGCCGAGCAGTTTCGCCTGCTGCTCGGAGACGGTTCCCAGTTCGGCGTGAACCTCACGTACGTGGTGCAGGAGGAGCCGAACGGTCTGGCGCAAGCATTTACGCTCGGCGCCGACCACATCGGCAACGAGTCGGTGTCCCTCGTGCTCGGCGACAACATCTTCTACGGTCCAGGGCTAGGTTCCCGGCTCAACCGCTTCGAGAACATCGACGGGGGCGCCGTGTTCGCCTACCGGGTGTCCGATCCCAGTTCCTACGGTGTGGTCGAATTCGACGACACCGGCAGGGCGATTTCCATCGAGGAGAAGCCCGCCACGCCGAAGTCGCACTTCTCGATTCCCGGCCTCTACTTCTACGACAACGACGTCGTGTCGATCGCGCGGTCGTTGACGCCGTCGGACCGTGGTGAATACGAGATCACCGACATCAACCGGGCCTACCTGCAGGCCGGGCGCCTGAAGGTCGAGGTGCTGCCCCGCGGTACCGCCTGGCTCGACACCGGCACCGTCGATTCGTTGCTGGAGGCATCGAATTTCGTGCGCACTCTCGAACACCGACAGGGGCTAAAGATTGGCGTCCCCGAAGAGGTCGCGTGGCGGCGCGGATACATCACCGACGACGAATTATGCTCCCGCGCTGAAACTCTCGGAAAGTCGGGATACGGCGACTACCTCCTCGAGCTCCTCGAGCGCGGCAAGGACTGGTGACGTGGAATATCGGGAACTGAAAGTCCCAGGCGCCTGGGAGATCACCCCGCGGCAGTTCGGCGACGACCGCGGCGTGTTCCTCGAATGGTTCAAGGGTTCCAAGTTCGAGGCCGCCGTGGGACACAGTCTCGATCTCGCGCAGGCCAACTGCTCCGTGTCGGCCGCCGGTGTGCTGCGCGGCATCCACTTCACCGAGAGTCCGCCCGGGCAGGCGAAATACGTCACCTGCGTCAAGGGCGCCTTCCTCGACGTCATCGTCGACCTGCGAGTCGGGTCGCCCGCGTTCGGGCAGTGGGATTCCGTGCTCATCGACGACGTCGCGCGGCGCGCCGTCTACCTGCCTGCAGGCCTCGGCCACGCGATCCTGTCACTCGAGGACGCATCCACCGTGATGTATCTGTGTTCGATCGAATACACCCCCGCACTCGATCACGACGTCCACCCACTCGATCCCGACCTGGGAATCGACTGGCCCACGGTGGGCCGGGACGACACCCCGCTGACCTTCCAGCTGTCCGAGAAAGACTTGGCCGCACCGTCTCTGAAGCAAGCCCTGGACGCGGGCGTGTTACCGAAATTCGGTTAGTGAGGTCTGGTCGTGGTGACCTGAGTACGGCTCTGAACCTAGAGCCATACGATTCCAGGGTGTCGGTCCTGCATGCCAAGATGCTCGAATGAGCACCATGCTTGATGAGACAGCGCAGTACCTGGCGGCCGCACCACACACGCGCGAAGAAGTGCTGCGCGACTCGTGCCGGATCCCCACCCTGCCAGGTGTCTATGGCTGGTGGTTCCGCAAGCTACCCGCTGGGATCGAGACGTCCAGATGCATCGTCAATGAGGGGCTGACGTTGCTCTACACCGGAATAAGCCCTTCACGACCACCGACCAACGGGAAGCCTCCGAGCAAACAGAATCTTCGGAGCAGGATCAAGACGCACTACATGGGGAACGCCGCCGGTTCGACTCTGAGGCTGACGCTCGGTTGCTTGCTGGCAGAGGAGATTGGCGTCGAGCTCCGTCGGGTCGGTTCAGGTTCGCGGTATACCTTCGTCACAGGCGAGATGCTGCTCTCCCAGTGGATGTCTGAGAACGCACTCGTATCGTGGGTCGAGCACGCTGAACCCTGGGGATGGAAGAACGCCTGATCGCGAGCCTGGACATTCCACTCAACCTGGAGGGCAACTCACGTAACCCTTTCTATCTGCAGCTGAAGACGGCGCGAGCTGACGCAAGGCGCCGCGCGGATGAACTGCCGCCACTCCCGAATCCTGGAGTTGGTGGCCGGTAACAAGATCGCGATTTGTACGATCTTGCAGTCGGCCGGTCGAGAGCCGAGACCGGGCAGTGGGAAGTCCGGCGGCAGTGCGCGGGTGGCGATCGACGCTCGAGCGCACCGGAACTGACGTACTCTTGAATTCCAGTTCCTCTTCACAGAGAAACACAACGTGAACTGCGGAAATCTCACGTCAGGAGTGCCTCAATGTCTTCTCCTACCAATGATCCGACGCCGACCGAACCCCCTGAATCACCCGCTACGCCGGCTGGCGCAACCAACCGGGTCGCCGCTGCGCTGCGGCCCGCGAGCAACGCGGGCTGGGCGGTCACCTCGCTCATCTTCTTCTGGCCGCTCGCCTTCTCGGCCTTCACCCATGCGTTCAACGTGTACCCACTGTGGGCCAGCGGTGACGTCGCCGGGGCGCAGGATGCGTCCGACCGGGTCCGCCGACTGGGCCAGATCTCGCTGTGGATCTTCGGTGGACTTCTGCTGCTGTTCCTGGTGCTGTACGCGATCGGCGCCATCGTGTTGCTCGCAAACGGCGACGACGGCGGCATTCGCGGAAGGCATTGGGGCTGACCAGGGGCCGGCCTGCGTCTGATGCCTGCCCCACAGGCCTTTATCGACTCTGCCAGTCCGTTCATCGACCGCTCAACGGTCTCGGTGTGAGATCGGTTGTGGCATCGTCTGGTTGTGGGCAATACACCTATCAATCCCCGTTTTGAATCGGGGGCTCGGCCACCGCATTGGAGTAGCCACGTTTCCTGTCATGTTCCGGATGAACGTGTTTGGCGCCTCGACGATATCTGCTCGGATATCTCAGCGGGTCAATGGATCGTCGACAGCGTGCGCAACTTCGACTACACGGTGGGTTCGCTTGTACCTCCCGATTTCGAGTTGTACTCACGGGTTCTTCACCCAGCTGTCAGGGTTACGCAGACAGAAAAGAGCATCGTGGAGACGGCGGTGACCTGGCAGGAGGTCGCCGACGGCAACAATGCGGTGATTCACCAAACGGTGGAATGGGGATCAATTCTCGCAGCAGGCACAAAGGGAGCTGAGGACTCCGGCGACAGTCCCTTGTGGGACCAGGCGCCCGATATGGGCGGATTACCTGCAAAGCAACGGTCGGCGCTGGCGGCCGTATTGGAGGGCTTCACCAGCACCCCCGACGATTGCTGGTTCGGAGTATGGGAGGGAAACTCCTTTCACGGAGTTTTGCCTGACGGCCCGCGCCTGCACCTTCCCCAGCGATCGATGCTGCTGTTCCACGGCCCCGTCCACGCGGCGCTGAACCAATTCCAAGGGGAGGGCCCCAACATCTGGTGGCCACGGGACCGCGCGTGGTGCGTCGCAACAGAAGTCGACTTGATGTCGACGTACGTGGGAGTATCCACCGACGCCAGCATGGCGATTCTCGCTAATCCCGCGCTCGAGGTGGTCGGTGCTCGTCAGGGCCAACGTGTGACTTGGGACAGTGACACCATCAATCCGCTGCCTGAGCACCCCTACCGCGATTGACTTCTCTTCCGTCGCATGTCCTCGTCCATGCCTGGCACCGGTCGAACTGGCCATGCCTGGCCGGCAGTCTCGACGCCCACCTGCTTGTAGCCGACCACGACCTCGAGGATGCTGGAATCGAAGTCGATCGACGCCAGGCACTGCAGTCCGCGTGGGAAGTCGTTGAGGAGGGTGCGATGCCCCGCGATCATCGGCTCAGGCCGAAACCAACCCAATGAGCTGGCGGCGCGGAGATCAGGCTCGGATCAGGCTAGGACCCGTCGACAGTCAGCGTAACGCACAGCCCGCCGAGACGACTGTCCGACAGCACGACGTCGCCGCCGTGCAGTGCCGCTTGCTGAGAGACGAGCGCCAACCCGAGGCCCGACCCTGCTGCGCGTGCGGCGCTCCCCCGTTCGAAACGATGCAGGACTCGTTGCCGCTCGTCGACGGGCAGACCGACACCGTTGTCGTCCACCCGCAATGCGAGCGCGGGACGGCGACCTGGGGTTTCGACCGGAACAGCGGATAACTCGATCTCCGTTGCGCCTCCGTGTGTGATCGCGTTGCGCAGCAGGTTGTCTGACGCGAGTCGGATCCCGTCGGGCCATCCCGTCATCGTCACCGGGAGATCGCCCCGGACCGTGATGTGGACGGCCGGGTGCGTTCGCGAACATTCCTGCGCCACCCGATCGAACAATTCGGTGACATCGAAACGGATGCGGTCCTCTGGCCGCATCAGTTCGCCGGCGGCGAGTTGACCGAGAGCGGTCACAGTCGACTCGACCCGACGTTGGGTGCGGATGAGATCTCCTACGATCTCGTCGAGCTGCGGTTTCGAGAGAGGATGTGTGCGCACGATATCGAGGTCCGTGCGCATGGCTGTGAGCGGGGTGCGAAGCTCGTGAGCTGCGGATGCGGCGAATCCGCGCGCCGAATCCAGCGCTGTCCAGGTACGTTCCTGTGCGGAGTTCATCCGGCTCCACATGTCGGTGATCGCTTCGGCGAGCTCTTCCGCCTCGGCTGCTCCGCGCACCCGCGGCGGCATGTGCAGGCCGTCCGCGGTGAGCGTGCGCGTCTGGGTGATCAACTGGCGCAACGGGCGCACCGCACGGCCGGCGAACAACCATCCCAACAGCGCCGCCAGTACCACCGCCAGCACACCGGCGACGGCGAGTCGGGGAGCCAACCGGCCCACCACGGCTTGTATGGGAGGCTGGGGGATTCCCACCGACAGCAGCGCACCTTCCGGCCTGCCCAGTGCGCGAGTTCGCACCCGATAGGTCACTCCGTCCACGACCTCGGTCGTCAGCCCCTCCGCGGCCGGGGGAAGCCTGACCGGTGTCGACTGCAGGACGGTGCCGTCAAGCCTCACCGTCGCCACGTAGCCCCGCCCACGCGTAATCGGATTGCCGTTGCCCCCCAGCGCTTCCGCTACTGCTTCCACGCGGCGATCTCGTTGCTGATACTCGTTGCCCACCATGTTGATCGCAGTCAGCGCCGCCACAAGAAGGACCACCAGTGCGGCCGCGAGGCCAGCCGCCCAGGCCACCCGGGCGCGGACGGACAGCGATCGCACGGGGGTGGTCATCGCGACTCCTCCCTGAGCACGAATCCGACACCGCGAACCGTCTGCACCAGGCGGTCCGCGCCGCCGGCCTCGAGTTTCCTGCGCAGATAGCTGATGAACACGTCGACGACGTTGGTGTCCGCGACGAAGTCGTATCCCCAGACCAACTCCATCAGCCGTTCACGGGAGAAGACGACACCCGCGTCTTCACTCAACGCGGCGAGCAGTTCGAACTCGCGCTTGGTCAGATCGACCCTGGTGCCGTCGATGAAGACGAGCCTTCGCGCCGGGTCGATCTGGAGTGGCCCGATGACGCGCGCAGTGCCGCCGATCGGCTCGGACGCGGCGGTCCGGCGAAGCAGCGCACGCAGGCGCGCCACCAGTTCGGTGATGTCGAAGGGTTTGATCAGGTAGTCGTCGGCTCCAGCCTCCAACCCCGCCACCCGGTCATTCACGGTGTCAAGGGCGCTGAGCACGCAGATCGGCACCTCATTGCCCATGGCCCGCAACGCCGTCACGACCGCCACACCGTCGAGGCCGGGCATCTGTATGTCGAGTACAAGGGCGTCCGGGGCGTCGGCGCTCATTTGACGTAGCGCGTCACGCCCGTCGACGGCCGTGGTGACGGCGAACCCCGACATCCGCAGGCCTCGGGCTACCGAATGCCGGACGTCGGGGTCGTCGTCAACCATCAAGACCTTCGGATCAGTGCTCATACCCGACGATCTTGCCCTTCATCACCTACCGGGCGCCGCGGACGCTGCACTCCTGACGGAGTTCAGATTTGGCCGATCGGGCATCTTTCACCGCGGCGGCCAATTCCGGGTTCTCGTTGAGGTTCGCCTGGGCCTGCGCCTTCCGCTGGTCCCTGGGCAGGTCCTTCATCTGTGCAGCCCGATCTTTGAGCTCTGGATGAGCCTCGAAGAGGGCAGCCATTTTCGACGCGGTTTCGGCGCGGGCCGCGTCGATCTGCTCGGCCGTACACGCCGGCTTGTCTGCTCGGTCCATGTGGTCCGAGGGGGCCGCCTGCGCCAACGGGACCGTCAGCGCGCCCGCCGCGAATACTCCCATCGCCACGACCGTAACCCGTCGAAAGATCTTGTTCGAGCTATTCATATTCGTAACTCCCACCATGGTCGACAAGCGGCGTCTGCCGCGTCTACGACAGTAGGAGCCACGTCTTCAACCACCCATAAACGCGCATGAGGAATCTCTGAGAAGCCGTCGAGGTGCCGGCGGACCCGGCCGCGGCCGATGCGCACCCACGGCGGGCGCAGGTGATGGCAAACAAGGGAGGCCGCGAGCACGAGAACACCCGAGCAGCTTCTAGCGAAGCCCGCGCAAGCGACAAATCGCTGCTTACACGACTTGAGCTCGCACATCAGCGCATCCGGACGCTCAGCGACGAGAGCGGAGCGCTCCGCGAACAACTCGCGCGGACCCTTGGCGAGCTACGCACCGCGCGCCTGGGAGTAGTTGTCAGCAGCGATTCCCATACACAGGTGCAGTAGCAGTGCTGCCGCTCAACTGGGGGTCTGAGGAACAAAGCCTCCGGGGAAGCGGGGGAATCTCATTCCGCTGCGACGGCTTTGAAGCCGACCGTCTCGGCGATGTGGCTCGCAGCCCACTGCGATCCGGCGAGTTCGAGGCCGCGGTTGAGAGTGAACAGGCCCAGTGCGATGACCACGAGGCCGATCGCCAGCGCCACCCGGCCGCTCCATACGTTCGCGGCCTTGCAGGCCGCGTAGCCGAGGACCGCGAACAGCGGGCTGGTCCCAATGACGAACACGGCCATGATCGCGGCGCCGTCGAACGCGGACCCTGATGTCAAGGCGAGCACCGCGACGGAAAGGGTGACCCCGCAGGGAAGGAGTATGGTCGTGAATCCGAGCATCGCCGACGCCATGGCCTCCTGCGAACGGGCGCGGCCCCGGACGATCTTCAGCCACGATGCCGGTGGCTTGATCACGATGCGCCGGAAGCCTGGCACGCCGATCTGTGCAAGGCCGAACACGATGATCAGTAACCCTGCGCCGATCTGCAGCCAGGCGCGCCCGCCTGAGGAGAGCTGCACGACCGAACCCAACGCGCCGAGAAGGGCGCCCAGGATGGTGTACGAGAGGAGCTTGCCGGCGAGGAAGCCGCCGACCGGCGCCAGGTCGTCGCCGAGCGTGCCGAGCACCGTCCGGGTCCGGGTCTGGAGTTGCCCGCCGGTGTCGGATGTGGGCGAGTCGGCGTTCTGGGTTCGTTGCCGGGTGATCAGCCCGGTCAGCAGGCCTCCCTGTCCTGCGGCAAAGGTGATGCCGCCGGCGATCAGGCCGGTGATCAGGACTGCGGTGAGATTCACGAAATTACCTCTCGAAGTTTCGGGGCCACGGCACAGGGTTGTGCGGCGACCAGAGTGGGGGCGGCGCAACACGGCACCAGCAACAGGCCGCCACCCACCGCGGCCGACACCACGCCCATTCCCGGGCGGTTTCCGTTGTCGTTCATGACGCGCCGTCGGCGGGGATGCGGGGGCAGCAGCCCAGGGCGGAGGCATTGTCCGCGGCCAGCGACCGCGCCAGCATCACCAGATCCGCGACCCGGGGGTCACCGACGGAGTACCGCAGCTTGCGGCCCTCGCGGCGGGCGATGACATAACCGCAGTCGGACAGGCACGACAGGTGGACAGAGACCCGCGGCTGCGAGATCCCGGCGTGCTCGACACACTCGGCGGAGGTGCGCTCACCACCCAGGATGAACTCCAACAGTTTCAACCGGGTGGGGTCGGACAGGGCGCGGAAGAACCGGGCCGTGGTGTCTGAATGTGTGCACGCGACCGTGTCGGCGGCTGGTGCCGTGGGGATCGGGGTTCGGAGCATCGGGGTGGGCCTCCACAATTTGAAATATTCGCTTAGCCGCATAGTATCGTGGCATGGTGATATTCGGCAAGGCGAATAATATCGAGTGGGGTTCCGGAGTGTCCGGGTCCCGATTTATCGAGGAGGCGGCGTGATGGCCCACACACGATCCGACTACGACCTGGCGGTCATCGGCTCCGGCGGCGGTGCATTCGCCGCCGCGATCGCGGCCCGCCGCAAGGGAAAGTCCGTGGTGATGGTGGAGCGCGGCACGGTCGGCGGTACGTGTGTGAACACCGGCTGCGTGCCGTCGAAGGCTTTGCTGGCCGCCGCCGAGGCCCGCCGCGGCGCCACCGACGGCCCCCGTTTCCCGGGCATTCACACCGAGGCCGGCCCGGTCGACTTCCCCGCCCTGATCGGCGGCAAGGACACCCTGGTGCAGTCCATGCGGGCCGACAAGTACGTGGACCTGGCCGCGGACTACGGCTGGGACATCATCACCGGCACCGCCCGCTTCACCGGCGACGACGCCCCGGCACTACACGTGGACCTCGCCGACGGCGGCACCGACCGCATCGAGGCCGCCCACTACCTGATCGCCACCGGCTCCAGCCCGTGGGCCCCGCCCATCGAGGGACTGCACGAGACCGGCTATCTGACCTCCACCACCGCGATGGACCTGGACCACCAGCCCACCACCATGCTGGTGATCGGCGGCGGCTACGTCGCACTGGAGCAGGCCCAGCTGTTCGCCCGCCTGGGCACCGAGGTCACCATGGCGGTCCGCTCCCGGCTCGCTTCCCATGAGGAGCCGGAGGTCAGCGCCGCGATCGAGGACATCTTCACCGACGAGGGCATCACCGTCCACACCCACACCCGGATCGTCGCGGTCGCCCGCGACGGTGACCGCATGCGCGCCACCGTCCGCGGCGCCGACGGCGGCGAGCGTGACGTGCACACCGACCAACTACTGGTGGCCACCGGGCGCCGCCCCGTCACCGAGGCCCTGGACCTGGCTTCGGTCGGCGTCAAGACCGGCGAGCACGGGCAGGTGGTGGTCGATGAGTACCTGCGCACCACCAACCCGCGGATCTGGGCCGCCGGGGACGTCACCGGAGACCCCCAGTACGTCTACGTCGCCGCCGCCCACGGAACCCTGATCGCCGACAACGCCTTCGACAACGCCGAACGCAGCATCGACAACCGGCACCTGCCCAAGGTCACCTTCACCAGCCCCGCCATCGCATCGGTGGGAATGACCGACGCCCAGGCCGCCGAAGCCGGTCTGCCGTGTGACTGCCGGGTCCTGCCCCTGGCCTATGTGCCCCGCGCCGTGGCCAACCGTGACACCCGCGGCCTGGTCAAACTCGTTGCCCACGCCGACACCGGGCAACTACTCGGCGCCCACCTGATCGCCGAGGGGGCCGGGGAGATCATCACCGCCGCCACATACGCCCTCACCGCCGGCATGACCATCGACCAGATCGCCCACACCTGGCACCCCTACCTGACGATGAGCGAAGCCCTCAAACTCGCCGCCCAAACCTTCACCCGCGACGTGACCACACTGTCCTGCTGCGCCGGCTGACCCATCCCCAACGACCCGGAAGGACCCCCATTCATGGATACCCAGGCCCAGCAGCTCACCGCCAGTCTCACCGCCGCGTTCAACGGCGGCGGTGCCAGCTCCCGACCCTGGCTGTGGCAGCCCCTGCTACAGGTCCTCGCCCAGGGACGGCCGGTGACCGTCGAGCAGATCGCGCAGGCCACCGGCCGCACCGCGGACAAGGTTCGGGAGGCACTCACCGACAGCCCCGACACCGAATACGACGAGCACGGCAGCATCGTCGGCAGCGGCCTCACCCAGAACCCGACCCCGCACCGCTACGAGACCGGCGGACACACCCTCTACACCTGGTGCGCGATGGACACCCTGATCTTCCCCACCGTCCTCGCCGCCACCGCCCACGTGAATTCCCCGTGTCACGCCACCGGCACCCCTGTACGCCTCACTGTGGAACCGGACCGGGTCACCAGCGTGGAACCGGCCACCGCCGTCGTGTCGATCGTCACCCCGAACACCTGTGCGTCCATCCGTGCCGCCTTCTGCAACCAGGTCCACTTCTTTGCCGACCCCGAATCCGCGACCGACTGGCTCGACCAGCACCCAGGAGCCACCGTGATGCCCGTCGCCGACGCCTACGACCTCGGCCGACCCCTCACCCAAGCCCTCCTCGCTGGCGCCGGGCATCAATCGTGACACTGGGATTAACGATGACACGGTGAGACCATGACGAACCCATCCAATTTCAGTGAAACGAAGCACTTATTTGGGTCCGAAACGGGATCGCATTCGCGCAACCCGACTAGTTCGTCAATCACACTGTCCGACACACATACCTCCAGTTCATTGCGCATGCGCGCCCTCCTGGCTGGAGATAAGTTTCGGGATGGGTATATGTGGAATGCGATGTTCGACAAGGACCGGTTCACCGTCCGTCCCGGCCCCAGGTCGCAAGTGATGACCCCTCGAGGAACGTGGCCGTCATCCTCCACCGCCGGGCCGGGCAGTCGAACATCGCCCGGGCCGGGCAGTCGAACATCGCCCGGGCCGGGCAGTCGAACATCGCCCGGGCCGGGCAGTCGAACATCGCCCGGGCCGGGCAGTCGACTCGCGGCCGACCTGGTGCTGAGACGTGAAAGTGCAGTCGACGGCCCTGGAAGTCAACAACTCTCGCATTCGACAACCACTGCACCCTTCCCGCCAAGCGCTGCACCGCGTGTCGAACCAAGATCAGATCAACCGTTGTTCAAGCTGTCCCCAAACCAGTTGACAGTGTCTCCGGTCACGAGTAAGCATGAATGAATCCTGGGATGGTTCAGTACTCCTGAGGAACAGAGGTACCACTGTGACTGATCCGATTAACGATGAGATATTGCAGACTTGGACAGGGCGCGGTCGGCTAGTTGGACATGCACATTCTCGCTGTGGCCCGAGCAACCAATGCCATTGGTTCGATCAATGCGCGGGTCCACACAGCGGTCAAAGCCCCCAGCCCGTTCCCAGCGAGACTGACCTGTGGGAGAAGACCCTCAACGCCTTCTGGACCACCTTCAACGGATGTCTGTCCGTACACCGAAAGTAGAACCAACACGTTCAGTTTCACCGGAATATTGGCGAATCGAAGGGATCCCGGACAATGTTCAATATAGGCCGTTTGTCGGCTTCTGTGCTTATGATCGGGGCTCCACTGTTGTTTGCGGGATTGCCTGCTTCGGCCGCCACCGATCCCAATATGGCTGATTCTGTGGTGAGTTTCGACACCAGTTGTCACGCATTCGCTAATGGACATGGAAAACTTGGAGCTAACCTTTTTATCCCCGACCCAGTTAACAGACAAGTCGATGACATTTTTGGTGCCAACAATAAAGTTAGTGTTGACGTTAGGTACCCCAAAACGGTGCTTCCCGGAGATACTTTCACCTATTCCATCGGCTTGAGAACTCTCGACATTCATACCGAGTTTGACCCCCATAGTGATGAACATCCGATAACCAATGCCCAGCGGATCAAGGTCGACATAGCTATCCCAGAGGGGACGGAATTCGTTTCGGCCGCAGTGGGGAAAAACCTGCAGGGGGATACGACCCCTACAGGAAGCAGTCAGCCAACATCTATTATACGAATCGACGACCAGGGAAACGAGGACCCGGAGGGGAAGTTTCTGCGGATGGCCGTCGACAATAAGACAGAGCGAAGGACGGTAAACGGCGTCCAGTCGTTTAATGGACCCAATGCCAATGGTAACGCGGCCGGGGGTTTCACCGCTGGTAAAACGAATGTCGGTACCGACCCCCAGATTGTGTTCCCCAGCTTCCAGGTGACCGTGAAAGCCGCCAATGCTCCCGGAACAACAATCCCATTGAAGCTTCGCGCCGGCTCCCCCGCGAACGAGTACAAAAATCCGAGAAATTTTCTCACATTCCTGTCACAGAACGACGACGCAGGTAACTTTTTGGAGCCAGACACCCATGGGTTTGTCAGCATCCGTTGTGCACCCCGCGACACACCGACGTCGGCTGTAAACGCCGGGGCGGAGGCGCTGGCATCAGTCTCAACCCTGATTTCACCAGGAACCGTGTCTAGTTGCGAAGGAAAAAGTGGTGTCGAGTTAGACCAGTGCACTATCGACCAAGAAGTCGTCAATGAGGAATATGGGGGATCAGTGGTGGGGTCGAAACCTGCTAAATCGTTTTCGGACGGAGTCTACAAGGTTCAGACAGATATAGTGAATGGTGTTTACACACACTCTGAAGGGGACGGCGTCTGGAGTGTCGCGGCGCGGGCCGATGATGGGTCGTTATTCGTCAGGCAACATGGTTCCTGTACAGACTTTGGTGGAAAGATGACAATATTTTCCACTGACGTCGCAGTAGGTACATTTGGCTGTGGCCTATCGACGTTCCAGAGTGGTACTGAATAATCGGGTCTTCGTGATGAAGCGTAGTAGTGATCGATCACACTGACCTCGGCATATTAGTCGAATCCGGCGCGATTCTCCCGCCGGCCGGTGCGACCGAAAATACCGACCATATTCTTCATCAACGAACCCGTTGATGAACCGCAGAGAAACTGCACTGGGCGGTGCGAGCCGTGGAAGCAACGGAGTCGATCAGGAGCATGGTGGACACGTCACGTGGGGTGAAGAATCCGAGGCACGCCCGATGTCGATGCCCTTGGGCAGGAACTCACAGATCAACCCGTTGACGCTTCTTTGTCAAGCGGCGGGTTGGTGTCGTGTGATGTGGTGCCGCCAGGACACCTGGCCCGTGGTCATTGCACGGTGAATGACATCGACGAGATGGCGCTGAAGGATGCGCTGCGGGCGCCCTCGTCGGGTTCGTGCCGAGCCAGTAGTTTTTGCGCGGCGGGATGCCATCTCTTCTGCGCGATAGCTGCTGTATAGAGCACGCTGTTGAGGCAGCGATGTTTCCTCCGTGAAGACGGCGGCGTTCCTTGTCGGATGAGTAGACGAGTGTCGGACCGCAGCCGGAGTAGCGGGCAAGTTCGGCCGAGCTGGAAAAGCGTGTGATGTAGCCGATCTCGGCGATTGGCACTGCTTCGGAAACCTCTCCGTCGAAAAAGAATCCGGCGCGACTCACAATCCGCGCTGAGAACTACTTGCCATGGTGGCGCAGCACGTGACTGGTTCAGGTCCCGGAGCACACCACCTCGGCGACGTGCAGTGGTGGCAGGATGCAGCCATGACAACAACGACAAGCGAGAGGATCGAGGTCCGGCGGGCGATCGCCGCAGACCCGGCGAAGATCTTCGGCGTGCTCTGCGACCCCGAAGGACATGTGTCGATCGACAGTTCCGGAATGCTGATGTCCGCCGAGGGTGACCCCGTCACGGCGGCGGGCGACACCTTCGTCGTGCACATGGACCGCGACGCGCTGAACGACGTCGACCTCGGTCTCTACGACGTGACCGTGACGATCGAGACGTTCGTGCCCGATCGGGAGATCTCGTGGAAGATCCTCGGCCGGATCCGCCCGCAGATCGGGCACGTCTACGGCTACAGACTCGAGCCGATCGACGAGGGGACGGCGGTGACGTCCTTCTATGACTGGTCGGCGATCGACCCTGTGTGGCGTGAGGCCGGAATCTTCCCGGTCATCTCGGAGACGGCACTGCGCGCCACACTCGGCATCCTCGCGCGCACCGTCGCCCCTGGACTTCCCCGTCCGCAAATCGACTCCTCGAATTGAAACACGTTCTAGTATAGATCCGTGAACTTCGTCCTCGTCGACCATCCGCGGCCGGGCATCGCCCTGGTGACGCTCAACCGTCCCGAACGCATGAATGCAATGGCGTTCGACGTGATGATTCCGTTCCGAGAAGCGCTGGACGAGATCAGCAACGACAATTCGGTGCGCGCGGTGGTCGTGACCGGCGCCGGCCGCGGTTTCTGCTCCGGCGCCGATCAGCGGTCCGCGGGCACCCTCCCGCACATCGAGGGCCTGACTCCCCCGACCGTCGCGCTACGAGCGATGGAGATGCTGGACAACGTCGTCCTTGGATTGCGTCGAATGCATCAACCGGTGATCAGTGCCGTCAACGGCGCTGCCATCGGAGGCGGGTTGTGCCTCGCACTCGCCTCCGATATCCGGATCGCCTCGGAGGACGCCTACTTCCGGGCGGCAGGAATCAACAACGGCCTCACCTCGAGCGAATTGGGCCTGAGCTACCTGTTGCCGCGCGCGATCGGTTCGTCCCGGGCGTTCGAAATCATGCTGTCCGGGCGGGACGTGCATGCAAACGAAGCCGAGCGGATCGGGCTCGTGTCGCGTTGCGTCCCCGGCGAGGATCTCCTCGACGAATGCCTCGACCTTGCCGAGCGCATGTCCCGGTTCTCCAGACCCGGGCTCGAATTGACCAAGCGCACGCTGTGGTCAGGACTCGATGCAGCCTCCCTCGAATCGCACATCAATCAGGAGGGACTCGGACAGTTGCTGGTGCGACTGCTCACCGACAACTTCGAGGAGGCCACCGCCGCGCGGAAGGATAAGCGCGAACCGCAGTTCCGGGACACTCGCTAGGCACCTGGCGTGACTGGGTCTCGCGTCGCATCCGTCATCGCCGTGGCCGCGGCGGTGACCGGCGCTCTTGTGCTGACCGCGCCGCAGATCCGCGAGTCCGGACCTCCTTTGGTCACGGTGGACCCGCCCGCCACCCAGCCTGCCGAGATACCCCTCGTCCTCACATCGGAGGAGGTCGAGGCCAGGGTGATACCGGCGATCGTCACCCTCGTCGCGGATTCAGGGCTCATCGAAACCGCGGGAACGGGAATCGTGCTCACACCCGACGGCATAGTCCTTACCAACCATCACGTGATCGACGGCGCACTCGACATCACCGCCGTGAGCCTCGGCAACGGAGCGAGGTACGTGGTGGATGTCCTCGGCTACGACAGTTCTCGCGATATCGCCGTACTCCAACTCCAGGGCGCGCGCGGTCTCGTACCCGTGACGCTCGCCGAGGATTCGACCGCCCGGATCGGTGATCCCGTGACCGCGGTGGGCAACGCGGAAGGGGACGGACTGCCGGTGACGGCCCGCGGTGTCGTGACCGACATCGAGCAGGCGATCACCACCCGCAGTTCCACCGATGGTTCCCTGAATCGGCTGGACGGAATGATCGAGGTGGACGTCCCGGTTCGCCCGGGCCACTCCGGTGGCCCGCTAGTCGATGCCGCCGCCACCGTGATCGGTGTCAACACGGCTGGCAATGCCGACTCGGACCCGTCGGAACCTGCGCCCTCCCAGCCGAGGTCGTATGCGGTACCGATCGTCACCGCCATGACGATCGTCGATCAGATTCGTGCCGGAAAGACATCCGCCACCGTGCACATCGGCGACACTCCGCTGCTCGGTATCAGCGTCAGGGACCAAGACCGGGGCGCTGAGGTGCTGTGGGTCAGCCTCGACACCCCGGCGGACGATGTGGGAATCGAAATCGGTGATGTCATAACCGATTTCGCTGGAATTCCCGTCCGATCGTCGGCCGATCTCGACGAACTCATGATTGCGCGACATCCCGGAGATACCGTGGAGGTGCGCTGGTTCGACGAAGGTGGACAGCAACACACGACGATGATCACCCTCGAGGAAAGCCCGCCACGATAGGACGTCAGGCGGTTTTACCCCGGACGATCCCGTGGCCCGGTTGAACGTGCGTCTCGACGAACCGCGCGATACGGCGAAGCACCACACGGCTTTCAGGCAGTCCCGGCCAAAATACCGGGAAGGCATGAACCTGCCCCTCCCAGATCTGCAGGGTCGTCGGAACACCCGCGGCGCTCAGACGGTCAGCCATCAACTCCGAATCCCATCGCAACACCTCGCCTTCCGCGGCGAACAGCAATGAGGGCGGCAGCGCTTCGAGGTTGCCGTTCACCGGGGAAAGTGCGTGGTCCAGTACGCCGTTCACTTCACCACCGAGCCTTCCAATGGCGGCGATCGCATCCACTTGGGCGAACACGTCGCGGGTGGCGTTGGCGTGCTCGAACTTGTCGGCGCAGTCCAGATCGAGCAGAGGTGAAAGTCCCACAAGGCCGGCGGGCAGATCGACGCCCTCCGCACTCGCCGTCAATGCCGTCGCGAACACCAGGAATCCGCCCGCGGAATCACCGACGAACACGGTCCCGTCCGCGCGGGCCCCGTTTTCGAGCAGCCACTTGTACGCCGTCAGGCAGTCTTCCACCGAACCACTGATGTTGGTGTCGGGAAGTTGCCGGTATCGCACATGCATCACCGGCAGCCCCGTCAACTTGGCGATGGTGGCCACCACTGGTCGATGAGTATTCAGTCCACAAGATACGAATCCGCCGCCGTGGATGTAGAGGACGACGCCGTTACTCAGATCAGGCGAAACATTTGCCGCACGCACGATCTCGGCGTCGAATCCGGGCAATCGCACTCGCTGCCTGCTAACGCCAGAAGCCGGACGAAACACGGCCGCTTTATCCAGCAACGCAGCGCCGCGGATCGCCGAATCATTGATCGGGGCAATCTTGGCGACGGGCCTGACAAACCATCTGAATGCACTGTAGAGGATCTGGGATTCGACGCTCGGCCCCGCGAGCCTGGCTCCCGAACGATACTGAATATTGGGTTTGCCACTCGGCTGCTCGGACGGCTTGCGGTGGTTCGGCACAGATTTCATGCCCGCTCCCTACTCGCCTGTACCGATTGTCGTTGATCGGTACGTCCCCTCCACGCTAGGTATCGAAGGGGCGTCTGCGTCGGCTATCAGGGGGCGTGTCCCAAGTCGTTATCAAGAATGGACCAATTGTTATTGTCCGAGATCGAGGTCGTCGAGTTCCTCCACCACGGTCACTGTGCGCTTGCGTCCGCCGATGATTCTGGCGAGGCCGCGGCGTTTGCGGCGATTCGCGTTGTCTGGCGGCTGGATGCGCTGGGGCGGAACGCGGGGTCGCTCCACCTGAACGGGAGACGACGGTGGCAACACGACAGCAACCTGTTCGTCCGCGGACACCGACTGCTCCGTCGGCGCGCCGAGCGGATCCGGGACCGGCGCGGCGGGCAAGACAGGTGTTCCGCTGGCCGGTTCGACGAGCTGATCACGGCGTGGGTGTTCCGCTTCCGCAAACTTTTTTTCGGCCAGACTCACGTCGGCGAGGTCGACCGCCCATCGCACGCGGCGCTCGAGGCCTCGGTCGTGTAATTCTGCCCAGATCTCGTCGTGCCACATCGAAGTCTCGCCGCTACCGAAGGCCCGGGAGTTCGCGCTGACCCACACCACCTCGTCGGCCGGATTTCGGTCGGCCAGATTCAGGACCGTGAGCCAGTTCACCGTGTCCGGATAGCCGTCGTGCCGCTTCCTGTCCAGGTATGGCCGACGGCACCGCACGGCGCGAAGGGCGATCTCCACGTGCGAGGAATCCACCGGTTCCACGATGTCTATGCCCAGCCCCTCTAGTTCACCAGCCACCTCCTCGGCGTAACCCTTAGCCTTCGCCCTGGCGGCATCCACGAACTGGGTGAGGTTTTCTCGTAGCCCCAGCCTGTCGTACATCCTCGACCGGACCGTGAGTGCCTCGATCATGGCGGCCGACTCCTGCTCGCAGCGGTGAATCAACTCGAGCAGAACGAGACGCGGAACCACCACGCGTGCACCCTGGCCGATTGCCGTGCGCACGAAAGCCTCGAAGCGCGGATTCCACGCCACCGCCGAGGTATCGAGAACTATCAGCATCGTCTGATTCTGCCCTTCGCGGACCGCATTCGCACCAAGGTGAGTCACCTGCTCCACCTCTCTTGCACAGTCGCTATGGAGAGGAGAGTAGGCCCGGTACCGGAAAAGGGCGATTCGCGTCTACCGGATCTTGAAGATCACCGCGCGCTGCACGACGAAGTTGATGACGGTGGCCGTGCCCTGGGCGATCACGAACGCGAGCGGCAGACGCCACCACTCGTCGGGGAATACCCCGTACAGCACCCCGTTGAGGCCCACCTGCACGGCGAACGTGACCGCGTAGAGAAGTACGACAGCGATGAAGCGAGCTCGGCTCGCCTCGGCCTTGAATGTCCAGCGGCGGTTGATCAGGTACGCGGTGGTGGTGCCCGCGATGAAACTGATCGACTTCGCGACGGACAGCGGGAGTCCAGCCACCTCAAACAACAGGAAGTACAGACCGAGGTCCACGACGGCCGACAACCCGCCGGTCAGGATGAACCTGACGACCTGCGTCTTCAGGTCCAGCGCGTCGTCCGCGATGTTCTGGGTGACAGGGATCTCGACGGGGAGCGGAACGTGTGGCTCGTGGTCGCGGCTCGGCTGGGTTTCTGACACGACGACGAGACTAACCATCGAAGACCCGTCGACGCCGCACCGGAGCGTCACAGCCCCTGCCGACATAATGACCGGCAGGTAACCTCTACCTCGATGTCCACGACACCAGAAGAGACGCCGACCCCGGCGCTACCCACACAGACCCGCACCCTCACCGGCTGGGGACGGACCGCTCCCACCACGGCGCAGGTCCTGTCCACTCCCGACGTCGAAGTGATCGCGAAGGCGGTCGCCCAGGTCGCGGAGCAGAACGAGTCGAAGCCCACACACTTGCAGCGGGGGGTGATCGCCCGAGGCCTCGGCCGCTCCTACGGCGACCCGGCGCAGAACGCCGGTGGCCTGGTCATCGACATGAATGCGCTGAACGGGATCCACCGTATCGACCGCGACACACAACTAGTGGTGGCCGACGCCGGCGTCAATCTGGACCGGCTGATGAAGGCGGCGCTGCCGTTCGGCCTGTGGGTTCCGGTACTACCAGGCACCCGCCAGGTCACCATCGGCGGCGCGATTGCCTCCGACATCCACGGCAAGAACCATCACAGCGCCGGCAGTTTCGGCAGCCACGTCGTGTCATTGGATCTGCTCACCGCCGATGGCAGGGTTCGCACGCTGACCCCGAAGGGCGGTCGCGCCGACGCCAAGGGCGCCCTGTTCTGGGCGACGATCGGCGGCATGGGCCTGACGGGCATCATCCTCCAGGCCACCATCAAGATGACGCCCACCGAGACGGCGTACTTCATCGCCGACGGCGACGTCACCCAGACGCTCGACGAGACCATCGCACTGCACAGCGACGGCAGCGAGGCCAACTACGAGTACTCGAGCGCCTGGTTCGACGCCATCGCCGCACCGCCGAAACTGGGTCGCGCCGCGATCTCCCGTGGATCGCTGGCGAAACTGGATCAACTGCCGCCCAAGCTGCAGAAGAACCCCCTCGCGTTCGACGCGCCGCAGTTGCTGACCTTTCCGGACGTCTTCCCGAACGGACTGGCGAACAAGTTCAACTTCTCGATGATCGGCGAGTTGTGGTTCCGGAAGTCCGGCACCTACCGCGACAAGGTTCAAAACTTGACGCAGTTCTACCATCCGCTCGACATGTTCGGTGAGTGGAACCGCGCCTACGGATCCAACGGATTCCTGCAGTACCAGTTCGTGGTGCCGACCACCGCGGTCGAGGAGTTCAAGGCCATCATCCGCGACATTCAGGCGTCGGGGCACCACTCGTTCCTCAATGTCTTCAAGCTGTTCGGTGAGGGCAACAAAGCCCCGCTGAGCTTCCCGATCCCTGGCTGGAACATCTGCGTCGACTTCCGCATCAAGCCCGGCCTGAACGAGTTCGTCACCGAACTCGACAAGCGCGTGCTGAAGTTCGGCGGCCGTCTTTATATGGCCAAGGACTCGCGGACCACCGCCGAGACCTTCCACGCCATGTACCCGCGGATCGACGAGTGGACCGCCACTCGCCGCAAGTACGACCCCACCAATGTCTTCGCCTCCGATATGTCCAGAAGGTTGGAACTGTAAGTGATCAACGCTGTCGGCAACCCCCAAACCCTCCTGCTCCTCGGTGGCACGTCTGAGATCGGTCTCGCCATCTGCGAGGAATACCTGAAGAAGGCGCCGATGCGGGTGATTCTCGCGACGCTGCCCGGCGACCCCGGTCGCGACGCCGCCGTGGCCCAACTGCAGGCCGCCGGCGCCAACGCCGTCGACGTGATCGACTTCGACGCCATCGACACCGAAACCCACCCCAAGGTGATCGACGAAGCCTGGGCCAAGGCGAAGGGTCACTCCGCAGGCTCCGCTCCCGCGGGCGACGTCGACGTTGCCATCGTCGCGTTCGGCCTGCTCGGCGACGCCGAGGAATTGTGGCAGAACCAGCGCAAGGCTGTTCAGATCGCCCAGGTCAACTACACCGCCGCCGTTTCCGTCGGCGTGCTGGTGGGCGAGAAGATGAAGGCGCAGGGCTACGGACAGATCATCGCCATGTCGTCCGCCGCCGGCGAGCGTGTGCGCCGCTCCAACTTCGTGTACGGCTCGACCAAGGCCGGACTCGACGGGTTTTATCTCGGCCTCGGTGAGGCCCTCCGCGAATTCGGTCCGCGCGTGCTCGTCATCCGTCCCGGTCAAGTCCGCACTCGGACCACGATCGAGCACTGGAAGTCCGCGGGCGTCAAGGAAGCCCCGCTCACTGTGAACAAGGAAGACGTGGCCAAGCTCGCCGTCACTTCGGCGGAGAAGGGCAAGGATCTCGTCTGGGCTCCCGGCGCCTTCCGGTACGTGATGATGATCCTGCGGCACATCCCACGTCCGATATTCAAGAAGCTGCCCATCTAAGCTTCGCCCTTGTGACGGTTGAAGCAGAGACGACGGAAGCAGACGTAGCACCCGCCCGAAAGTCCCTCTCGACAGCTGTCGAGATGTTGCTAGGGGCCATTGTGGCCTCAGTGGTCGCCACAGTCGGACTGTTCGCCTTCGCGCGTGTGCAGTGGCCGGCATTCAACTCGTCCAACGTGCTGCAAGCCGTCACCACGGTCGGCCAGGTCGTGACCCTCGCGGGTATCGCCTCGTCCGTGTTGCTCGTGCGCCTGCACCGGGCAGGCCGGTTCGCGACGCTACTGTCGTGGGCGAGCCTGTCCGGGTTCGTGACCGTCACGCTCGGCCTTCCGCTCGCCGCAACCAAGCTGTACCTGCACGGAATCTCCGTCGACCAGGAGTTCCGCACCGAGTACCTCACACGGCTGACCGACTCGGCCGCGCTGCGCGACATGACGTACGCGGACCTGCCGCCGTACTACCCGGCCGGCTGGTTCTGGGTGGGCGGGCGCGTCGCAAACCTGCTCGGTATGGACGGCTGGGAAGCGTTCAAGCCGTATGCCATCGGGTCTCTCGCCGTGGCCGCCGTGGTGGCGCTGGTGCTGTGGAGCAACTTGATCCGCCACGACTTGGCCATCGTAGTATCGCTCGCGAGCGCGGCCCTCGTTCTGGCCCACGGTTCCCCAGAACCGTATAGCGCCGTCATTGCGCTGCTGATCGGTCCCGCCCTCGTCCTCGCTTGGGGTGGCTTGCACCGAATCGACGGTCGAGGTGGCTGGGGCGCAGTTATCGGCACTGGACTGTTCCTCGGTCTCGCCGCCACTTTCTACTCGCTGTATCTCGGCGTCGCTGCCTTCGCAATAACACTGCTCGCGCTACTGGCTGTCACCCTGCGGATACGGGCGCAGAAGTCATGGAAGGCGGCGATCGATCCGCTGGTGCGGTTGATCGTGATTGCCGCCGTGTCGGGGGTGCTCGCTCTTACCGTCTGGCTGCCATATCTGCTGAAGGTGGTGCAGGGTTCGCCGGCGACCTCCGGAACGGCGCTGCACTATCTTCCCGAGGCCGGCGCGCAACTTCCCCTGCCCATGATCGAGTTCTCGCTCACTGGCGCTCTGTGCCTGCTCGGCACCCTCTGGCTGGTTGCCCGTGCGTCTTCGTCGCGGCGTGCGCAGGCGCTCGGGGTCGGTGTGGTCGCCATCTACCTGTGGTCACTGATGTCAATGACCTTCACGGTGCTCGGCAGCACACTGCTCTCGTTCCGACTCGAGCCCGTCCTGATCGTCCTGCTCGGTACGGCCGGCGTTTTCGGATTCATCGAATTCGCCGGATGGCTCGTGCTGGCGACCAGCGACAGTCCACGTGTCAAGGGTGCCGTCCTTGTGATCGGCGTGCTCGCCGGGCTGTCTTTCGTCCAGAACATCCCGCAATTTCTCAGCTCGGACATCGCCGTCGCCTACACGGACACGGACGGGGATGGCAATCGCGCAGACCAACGTCCGCCCGGCGCGGCGGCGTACTACGCCGAACTGGACGAAATCATTTCGGCGCAGATTCCCCGCGATCGCGATGACACGGTGGTTCTGACCGCCGACACGAGTTTTCTGAGCTATTACCCCTACCTAGGGTTCCAGGCTCTGACGTCTCACTACTCGAATCCCTTGGCAAATTTTGCCAAACGCGCGCAGGTCATTGCGGACTGGAGCGAACTGGAGACTTCTGACCAAATGGTGGCCGCGCTGGACGCATCTCCTTGGCGCGCCCCCGACACGTTCGTCTTCCGCCAAGGTCCAGACGGGTACACGCTGCGACTTGCCGAGGACGTCTACCCCAACGACCCCAACGTTCGCCGCTACACCGTCACCTTCTCCAAGGACTTGTTCGACGACCCACGATTCACGGTGTCGGAGACCGGACCGTTCGTGGTCGTCTCGAGAAGCTGAGTGGGGATTCACGTTTAACGTGAACTTCACGAGGGAACTCCGCACTCACTCCGAGTGGCGGGCATTTCCGTTCTTCGGACAAAATGCCGGGTCGTCGCGAGGAGCGGTCATGCCAGATGCAGTGGAGCCTGAACGTTCCGCCGGCGGTGCCGAAGACTATCTTCTCGGCACCGCCGGCGGCGGGGTGGTCGTGCTGGCAGGGCTCGCTTTGACGATAGGAGCGATCGTCGGTGTGCACGTCGGGCACTGGGCTGTCATGGCGATTGCCTCGCTCGGGGTCGCGCTGTGGATCGTGAGCGGCATCGTTGTCCGTGTCAGTCGGCACAGGTCGCGAAATATCAGTCCAGCAGCCTCATCCAGGCAAGCCGCCGAGCGTGCAGCGTAGGTCGTTGCCACTCCCAGGCGCGCTTCACCCGCGTCGGCACCACCTGGGGGCAACTACACGCAGAGAAGAGAACGTGGAGCGGCATGAAAGAACACCCCGTGGGTGACCGAGTCACCCTCGAGGTGTTCACGCATATTTCTCAGCGAGTCAACTTCTCAGCGACTCCGGGGCGTGTCCGCCACAACGAGATCGCTGGAGTTTACCTCCGAACGAATCATGACCTCCGAACGAATCATGACCCGCACGAGACTCAGCCGGCTAGTTGAGCTGCTGCGGCATGCCGTAGGTCATTGCGGTGTTTCCGCCAGCAGTGGTCACCATCGCGTACGGACGGATCGTGACCGGGCCGACCGCGCCGGAGACCGAACCGTGCATTCCGTTCATCCGCACCAATGCCGCCGGTCCGTCGAAGGGCTGCCTGTCCAGGACGGGGACAGTGGTGATTCCACCAGGCTCCAGTTCAATGGCAATTTCCTGCGACGGAATGATCGCGCCTCCGAGCGCGCCGTTGGTTCCCGACTCCAGGATTAGAGCCTGGTTCGGGAAGACTTCCGTAATGATGGCGTTGTTTGCCCCGAGCTCCCAATCAAGGCTGGGGGTGCTGAGCACCACCAAGGCACCGCCCAGGGCGACAGGGTAACCGATCTGATAGCCGAAGCTGAGCTCGCTGGCCTCGAACTCATTCGCATTGGGGCCGGTGATTTCGAATCCCGCGTATCCGTCATGGAAGAACTCGACACTGAGCGGCGAACTGTCAAGCGGCATAACGCCCTGGATGTTGGTATCGCCCATCACGACCCTGATGTGGTTTCCATTCACGTCCTGGACGGAGTTTTCATTGTCGACGGCCGCTGGCGCCGTGCCATTGCCCATGACCACACCGAGCGCAGTGATGCCTGCAACTGCAATTGCCCGTGTGAACCGAAGGCGAGATTTGTTCATGTTTGTCATGCGGACCTCATTCAGGATGTGCGTCGAGTTACGAAATCCATGCTGAGCGTACACATAGGCAGCCGAGTGCGACACCCGGATTTGATCAGATATTCACAAATCGTCCAACCGCTTAGCACAGAGAATAACCCGATCTCAATGCGGGCAGGATCGATATCGACAAAGAACGCGCGACTGCCACACGTGATCTGCTCCCGCGCCAACATCGGCGGGGTCACCACACCGGCACCCGACACAAGCCCGCATGTGCGCACCGGGCCCGACGCGGCAACCTTTCGGCAAACTCCGGTATTCTCAGTCCACCGGAATCGACCCGAGACCCGGAGGCGCTGCTGCGTGACTGAGTTTCTCACCGAGGTCGAGACGACTACGCCGAAAGCGAGCGCAACCAGCGCCGCCATTCGCCGCCTCCGCTCCCGATTCCCGCCGCACCCGGGCGATGTTGCGGCGGTGGCCTTCTATGTGGGCTTGGCGGGATTCGTACTGAGCCACCAGTGGAAACACCTCGGGACGGGATACCTGGTCCGCAGCGGCCAGGATCAGACGATGTGGGAGTGGTTCTTCGCCGTCGCCGCACGGTCCCTGATTCATCTCGAAAACCCACTGTCTAGCGACCTCCAGAACTACCCGCTCGGCGTCAACCTGATGAGCAACACGGCAATGTTCGGCATCAGCATTCCGCTGGCGCCGGTCACACTACTGTTCGGTCCCAACGTAACGTTTACTCTTGCACTCACACTTGGCTTGTCGGGCACCGCGGCTGCCTGGTACTGGGTATTTTCCCGACACGTCGTGTCATCGCGGCTCGCAGCCGCGGTCGGTGGGGGCCTGTGCGGTTTCGGCCCCGCACTGATCTCCCACACCAACGGTCACCCCAATTTCGTCGCGCTGTTCCTGCTGCCGTTCATCGCACTGACCGTGGTCCGACTGGGCAGCGGGTTGCGACCGGCTCGAGACGGCATCGCTGCGGGCCTGCTGATCGCCTATCAGATCTTCCTCGGCGAAGAACCCCTGCTGATCTACGCGTTTGCATACGCGGTCTTCGGGATTGCATTCGCGGCGTCACGTCCACGCGCAGCCGCGGCGGCGGTAAAGCGCGGCATCAGGGGTTTCGCGATCGCGGGCGGCGTTGCGCTGGTCATCACCGCACTCCCACTGTGGTGGCAGTTCTTCGGGCCCGACAGCTACAGCGCAATCGAACACGGCTCGGTCGGCAACGACGCCGCGGCGTTTGCCAGTTTTCCCACATCCTCACTGGCCGGGAAGCCTGGATCCGCCGAGTTCAGTATGAACGCAACCGAGGAAAACGCATATTTCGGTTGGCCATTGCTGACCCTTCTCGGTTTGTCCGCCCTGTGGTTGTGGCGCCTGCCATTGGCGCGGGCCGCCTCGGTGACGGTCGTCGCGATGGGTGTGCTGTCGCTCGGCACGTCGCTCACCATTGGTGGCTGGGATACCGGAATCCCTTTACCGTGGACGCTGATCTCACACCTTCCGCTCCTCGAGTCGGTACTCGAATCGCGTTTCGCGATGGGATGCCTGCCGGCCGCCGCCCTGCTACTCGCGCTGGGCACGGAGCGGGCTCTGACCTCCGCGAGCGGGGGTCGGCGCACCACCACTGCGGTGTGGGCCGGATGCCTTGTGGTGGCTCTGCTTCCGCTGGCTCCCACCCCACTCGCCGTCGTGCACCGAGCCGCCGCGCCGGCCTTCTTCGCCGACGGCACGTGGAAGGAGTACGTCACCGATGGTTCGGTAGTGACGGTTCCGCTGCCCTCACCGGAGAACGCGCGAATGCTGCGCTGGCAGACCGAGCAGGATCTGGCATTCCCCATCGCAGGTGGATACTTCGTCGGCCCGGCCGGCAGCGAGGCGCGCGGCAAGTACGGGCCGGACGATCGCCCCACAGCGCTACTACTCGCGTCCGCGCAAAGGTCCGGACAGGTTCCGGACATCGACGATGCGACCAAAGCCCGGGCGTTCACAGATCTGAAATTCTGGAACGCCGACGTCCTGGTGCTTCCACACACCCATAATGATCAAGTCCTACGCGAGACAGTAGGTCGACTCATCGGATCGCCCGCAAAAGCCGTCGACGGCGTATGGATATGGGACGTGCGGGCGCTGACGTAGGGGCAACTCGGACCTCTCGCCTAACATCGTCGTGTGCCGTCCGATGCAGCAGAAAAGCTTGAACCTTCACCGTCACGGTCGCCGCTGCCTGACATTCGGAGTATCCGCACATCCCGGATCGTCGCGATCGTCACCGGCCTGCTCGGGTTCCTACTCGCCCTGGCCACCCCGTTCCTGCCGGTGAAGCAGGATGCGGCCTCGATCGACTGGCCGCAAAACGGCGTCCTGAACAGTGTCGAGGCCCCACTCGTCTCGTATACGCCGCTGGACATGCAGGTGAGCGTCCCATGCTCGGCTTTCACTCAACTCGGACCAGACGGCGGCACCGTCCTCTCGACGCTCCCGAACCGGGCGCCCGACTTCGAGAAGAACGGTCTCGTCATCAAAGCTGGCGATGACGGCACGGTCGATGTCTTGATCCGCGGGACCTCCTTGATCTCCGCGAGTCTGGCCGACCTCCAGGGCTGCGCGACCCTCACCGTCACGTCCGACTACCAGCGCACGTCCGCTGAGATCACCGGTACCGCGGAACCGGTCACCGGCGGCGTCGACGGCGACTGGCGCCCCCAGATGGTCGGACTCTTCACCGACCTACAGGGCACGGCCGGCGACAATCTGAACGTCCACATTGACCTCGACTCCCGCTTCTCGTCCAGCCCGACCACGCTCAAACTGCTGGCAATGATCGTGTGTGTCCTGGCGACGCTGACCTCGCTTTACGCCCTGCACCGCATCGACAGCATCGACGGGCGGCGTGCCCGCCGCTTCCTGCCCGCCCGTTGGTGGAAGTTCACCGTAGTCGATGTCGTCGTGATCGGCATGCTGCTGTTGTGGCACGTGATCGGCGCCAACACCTCCGACGACGGCTACCTCCTCGGCATGGCGCGCGCCTCGGAGTTTTCCGGCTACATGGCCAACTATTTCCGCTGGTTCGGCGTCCCCGAGGCGCCATTTGGTTGGTCGTACGAACTTCTCGCGATCCTGGCGAAGGTGAGCACCGCGAGCATGTGGATGCGGTTGCCGACGCTGCTCGCCGCGCTCCTCTGCTGGATGGTGATCAGTCGAGAGGTCATTCCGCGACTCGGCGTCGGCGTGCGCCGCAACAGAACGGCACTCTGGACCGGTGGCTTGGTCTTCCTTTCCCTCTGGTTGCCCTATAACAACGGCCTGCGGCCTGAACCTGTCATCGCGCTCGGCGCCCTTCTCACCTGGTGTTCAATCGAGCGCGCCATCGCTACCCGACGACTGCTCCCCGCCGCCGTCGCCGTGCTCATCGCTGCGTTCTCCCTCGCTGCGGGGCCGTCGGGTCTCATCTGTATCGCTGCCCTGCTCGCGGGTGGCCGCCCGATCCTGCAGATCATGATCGCGCGCGGCCGTCGGGTGGGATTCGCTTCCCAGATCATGCCGATCCTCGCCGCGGGAACGGTCGTGCTGGTGGTTGTCTTCGCGGATCAGACACTCGCGACGGTGCTCGAATCAACCCGTGTCCGTACCGCGATCGGACCCGACGTGGCGTGGTTCGACGAGCGACTGCGCTGGGACTCGCTCCTGAGCATCTCCCCTGCCGGTTCGCTAGCCCGCCGATTCGGCGTATTCGTGATGCTGCTGTGCGCGGTCGTCTGCGTCATGTTGATCCTGCGCAAGGGGAAAGTTCCGGGCACCGCCATCGGGCCGTCCCGCCGCATTCTCGGCATCGTCTTCGCGTCACTACTGCTGATGATGTTCACCCCTACCAAGTGGACGCACCACTTCGGTGTGTACGCCGGATTGGCAGGCTCCGTTGCCGTTCTCGCCGCAGTCGGCGTTGGGGCCACGAGCATCCGGTCCAAACGCAACCGGACCCTGTTCGCCGCAGGCGTCCTGTTCATCCTCGCGCTGGCGTTCACCGGTTCCAACGGCTGGTGGTATGTCTCGAGTTACGGCGTCCCGTGGTTCGACAAGCCGCCGATGATCGCCGGGAAGGGTTTTTCCACACTCTTCTTGGGGCTGACGGTGCTGGCGGTGCTCTTCGCAGCCTGGTTCCACGTCAACGAACCGTTCGAGAGGGAACAGAAAAAACAGCACAACGGCAAGCACGCCCGGGTCCTCGCGGCGTCGCCGCTGACGATTGCGGCGGGTGCCATCGTTCTTTTCGAGGTGCTGTCCCTACTGAAAGGGGCAGCGGCGCAGTACCCCGCCTACTCCATCGCCAAGGCCGACATCGAGTCGGTGAGCGGGGGCACGTGTGCCCTCGCCGACGAGGTCCTGTTGGAAACCGACCCCACCGCGGCGCTACTCCAGCCGATTACCCCGGTAACCGACCCGAGCGGGGAGGGGGCGTTCGGCGCCACGGACGCGGAGGGCTTCACCGCCAACGGCGTACCCACCGACCTCACCGCCGACGCCGAGGAGATTGCGGCCGGCGGCGCCAACACTGTCGATACCGGCACCGACCAGACCGCCACCAGTTCGGGCACCGGTGGTGGCACCGAAGCCACTGCCGGCGTCAACGGCAGCACCGTGGCCTTGCCGTTCGGCCTCGACCCCTCCCGTACCCCAGTGCTGGGCAGCTACCAGACCGGCCGGGAACAGTATCCCGCCTCCCTCATCACGGGCTGGTACGGACTGCCCGAGCGCAGCGATGACGCGCCGATCCTCACCATCTCGGCCGCCGGACGTATTCACTCGGTCGACGTGGACGGCGTCGTCACCCCCGGACAGATCTTGAAGGTCGAGTACGGCGTCTCCCGCCCCGACCGATCCGTCACCTCGCTCGGCTCCATCGACCCGATCGACATCGGCCCCTCGCCGTCGTGGCGCAACCTGCGGGTTCCGCTCGATCAGATTCCGGCCGAGGCAAACACCGTACGACTCATCGCGGACGACCCGGACACCGACCCCAACCAGTGGCTGGCCGTCACACCGCCTCGGGTGCCGAAGATGCAGACACTGCAGACGGTCGTCGGCTCCGCCGACCCGGTGCTTGTGGACTGGGCTGTCGGGCTCGCGTTCCCCTGCCAACGACCCTTCGACCATCGCTACGGCATCGCCGAGGTCCCGCGTTGGCGCATTCTGCCCGACCGAGTGGGCGCAGAAATCACGAATGCCTGGCAAGACGAGTTCGGCGGCGGGCCGCTGGGCTGGACCGACCAACTGCTGTCGGCAAGCACCCTCGCCACCTATCTGTCGAACGACTGGGACCGCGATTGGGGCTCCCTCGAGCGGTACACCCCACTCGACGAGTCAGCGACGATGGCACGGGTCGACACCGAACAGGTGACCAGGTGGGGTACTTGGTCGCCCGGACCGGTGCGCTACCAGTAAGAGATCTCTACCTTCTCGCAACGACAGATATGCCTCCACAGGTTCGCTGACATACTATCGACAACCGTGCCCGACACAGCAACAACTCGCATCCCCGAACCCGAGAGCTCCCTGCCGCCTGCTCACCAGGACCGCCGGAGCGATTATCGGACCACTCGTCTGGTCGCCATCGTCACCGGACTCATCGGGTTCGTGCTGGCAGTGGCAACCCCGTTCATGCCGGTACAGCAGACGACCGCGGCGGTGAACTGGCCTGAGAATGGAGTCGTCGGCGATCTCGAGGCCCCGCTGATGTCGCAGGTGCCGATCGATCTGTCAGCGACGATTCCGTGTTCCGCAGTTGCTCAACTGCCTCCGCAGGGTGGACTTCTTCTGGCGACCGCTCCCGCTCAGGGAGACAATGCTGCGATGAACGCGATGTTCGTTCGGGCCACTGAGACCTCCGTCGACGTGATCGACCGCAACGTCGTGGTCGCGACGGCACCGCGCGAACAGGTGCAATCGGTAGGATGCTCGGAAATCCGCATCACCTCGAACATCGACGCGACGTCTGCGGAGTTCGCCGGTCTGACGACCCCGAGCGGCGACCCGGTTTCCGGTCGCCTCACTGGCGACCTCCGGCCGCAGATCGTGGGCGTGTTCAGCGACCTCCCCGATGGAGCTGCACCGGCCGGTCTGTCGTTCACTGCAAATGTCGATTCCCGGTTCTCGTTGAGTCCGACGGTCATCAAATCCATCTCGATCATCGTGGCCATCCTTGCCACGGTGATCGCGCTCGTCGCCCTCGGCCGCCTCGACGGCACGGACGGAAGGGGGCACCGCAGCTTCTTCCCGTCGAACTGGTGGAAATTCACCCGGCTCGACACCGTTGTCGTCGGCACACTGGTGCTCTGGCATCTTATCGGCGCCAATACATCCGACGACGGCTACATACTCACCATGGCCCGGGTCTCCGAGCACGCCGGCTACATGGCCAACTACTACCGCTGGTTCGGCGTCCCCGAAGCACCGTTCGGTTGGTATTACGACGTCCTCGCCGCGATGACCAACATTTCGACTGCGAGCCCGTTCATGCGGCTACCCGCACTGATCGCCGGGATCCTCTGCTGGCTGCTGATCAGTCGCGAGGTAGCACCTCGCCTGGGTCGCGCCGTCCGGCGAAACAACATCGCCCTGTGGACCGGTGGATTCGTCTTCCTTGCCTTCTGGCTGCCCTACAACAACGGTCTGCGGCCCGAGCCGATCGTGGCGCTCGGCGCGCTGCTCACCTGGTGCTCGATAGAGCGCGCCATCGCGACGGGACGCCTGCTCCCGGCGGCCATCGCGGTCGTGATCGCCGCGTTCACCCTCGCCGCCGCCCCGACAGGCCTGATGTGCGTGGCCGCCCTGCTCGCAGGTGCGCGGCCGATCGTCCGCATCGTCGTCAAGCGTCACCGTCAGGTAGGAACGCTGCCGTTGCTGGCACCGATCGCCGCCGCCGGAACCATTATTTTGGTCGTGGTGTTCTCCACCCAGACCATCGCCACCGTGCTGGAGGCCACCCGTGTGCGCACCCTGATCGGGCCGAACCTCAAGTGGTTCGAGGACTTCCTGCGCTACTACTTCCTGTTGCTCCCGACCGCCGACGGTTCCCTCCCCCGTCGATTCGCGTTCCTCGCGATGATCCTGTGCCTGTTCACAACCCTGTTCATCCTGGTGCGTCGCGGGCGGATTCCCGGTATCGCGACGGCTCCCTCATGGCGGCTGATCGGTGTCGTGGTCGGGACGATCTTCTTCATGATGTTCAACCCCACCAAGTCGACTCACCACTTCGGTGCGTACGCGGGTATCGCGGGCTCGCTCGCCGCACTCACCGCAGTCGCGGTGTCGGCGTCCGTTCTCCGGTCTCGCCGCAACCACACGGTCTTTCTCGCCGGAGTGCTGTTCATGCTGGCGGTGAGCTTCGCCGGTGTCAATGGGTACTGGTACGTCTCGACCTACGGCGTGCCGTGGTTCGACAAGCCTGTGTCCTTCCAGGGATACCAGTCCTACACGTTCCTCTTCATCCTGTTCGGAATCGCCCTGGCCGTGGCCGCGTGGCAGCACTTGCGTGAAGGTTTCGCCGCATCACCCGGTGGCGAAAACACTCGCAGGCGCAGATTCGTCAACAAATTCGCTGTGGCCCCACTCACCGTCGCCGCCGGCATGATGGTGCTGTTCGAAGTGCTCTCGCTTGCCAAGGGTGCAGTTTCGCAGTACCCGGCGTACTCACTGGCCCGGTCCAACTTCGAGGCCCTGACCGGACATAGCTGCGGACTCGCCGATGACGTCCTCGTTGAGACCGACACCAACGTCGGAAACCTCACTCCCATAGCCGATCCCGCACAACCGCTGGCTGACCCTGCCAACCCACTGGGCGGAGCGAATCCCGTCGGTTTCTCTCCCAATGGGGTTGCGTCCGATCTGACTGCCGACGCAGTTGCGGCCGTGCCTGGCGAGCGCAGCACCAACAGCCAGAGCGTCGACCCAAGCCTCGATACCGGACCGGGAGGCGGCACAGGCCAAGTCGGCGTCAACGGCAGCAGCGTCGGACTACCGTTCGGACTCGACCCCAGCACTACCCCCATCATGGGCAGCCTCCAGGGAGGCGTCCAGGAACCAGCCAGCCTGACGTCGAGCTGGTACGCACTCCCCGAACGCAGCAACGACAGCCCACTGATCGTCATATCTGCGGCCGGACGCATATGGTCGGTCGACTCGACCGGCGCCACCACCTACGGGCAGTCACTTCTCCTCGAATACGGAAAACGCCAACCCGACGGTACCGTCGAGCCTCAGGGAACCTACCTCCCCAAAGACATCGGGCCGGCACCGTCGTGGCGCAACCTCCGCATCCCGATCAACGAACTGTCCTCCGACGCCGACGCGGTGCGGATCCTCGCCAACGATCCCAACCTCGCCGGCGACCAGTGGCTCGCGTTCACCCCACCCCGCGTCCCCAAGCTCGAGACCCTCAACTCTATGGTCGGCAACTCGCAGCCAGTACTGCTGGACTGGGCTGTGGCACTACAGTTCCCGTGCCAGCGCCCGTTCGACCACCGGACCGGCGTCGCGGAAATGCCGAACTACCGCATACTCCCCGACTACGTGCTGGCCAACCTGATGACCAACCAGTGGCAGTCCGAGGAGGGCGGTGGGCCGCTGGGATTCTCGTACATGCTCGCCGGCGGCGACACTGTCCCCACCTACCTGCGGGATGACTGGGATCGCGACTGGGGCTCCCTCGAACGGCTCGACCGGTACTACCCTGACGCCACTCCGGCCACACTCGATACGGCAACCGCGACCAGGTCCGGAATTTGGTCACCGGGCACGCTGCGGGTGTACGACACCCCATAGCTCCTGCGTCGCCGAGCTGCTTCGTCGCCCAATGTGACATTCGTTCAGTCAGACTGAACGAATGTCACACCGGGCGACAGTCGAACGGTGAATCGCGGAGTTGTCCACAACTTGCCGTTCATCCACAGGCCGATGTCCGACCTGCTGTTTCCGGGGACGGCCCGATACACCCCGTACATGCTCTGACAATGCGACGAGGAACCTGGGCCGACGATCTCCCTGCGATAGCCGCGATCAGCCACGGCAGTGTGATTCGGGCGGCCACGCTGGAACAGTTGGGTGTCGCGAAGGGCACCATCTCCTCGCGCTGCAACGACGGCGGCCCATGGCAGCGCATCCTCCCCGGAGTGGTCTTACTGCACAACGGACCAACGACGACGCTGCAGCGCAATCTGGCTGCGCTCGAATACGGCGGCCCCGAGTCGCTGCTGTCGGGTCACGCGGCACTGGCCGCGCTTGGCTACTCGCAATCAGCATCGAGAAATGAAGTACTGCTGCTCATTCCGTCCACCCGACATCGCCGGGACTCGTCGTACGTGAGAGTCGAACGGACGTGGCGAATGCCTACACCGATCCACCGAGGGCTTCTGCGCCTCGCTCCACACGCACGCTGCCTGCTCGATGCGGGCAGGCGCACATTGAAGGCCGACAGCTGTCGGGCACTCCTCGCAGGCGGAATCCAGCGCGGCGACGCAACAGTGGACGAACTCGCACGTGAACTCGCTGCGGGCTCCGACCGCGGAAGCCGATTGCCCCGCGCAGTCCTGCATGAACTCAGCCACGACGCGCACTCCGTCGCCGAGGTTCATGCTCAAAAGCTGTATGCCACGAGCGGACTTCCCCCGATGCTTCACAACGTCGACGTGCTGTCTGCCGCCGGTCTATGGATTGCGCGCCCCGACGGTTGGCTCGACGACGTCGCTGTCGCCTGGGAGATCGACTCTCTGAAGTACCACTTTTCGCCGGAACTGCACGAGGCCACGATCGTGCGGCGGGCTCGGATGCAGCGCGAGGGAATCATTGTCGTGACCCACCTACCCAAGATGATCCAGACCGATCCAGCGACTGTGCTCGCGGACCTCCGCGCGGCGCACTCCCTGGCGGCCTCACGCCCGCGGCCACCGGTATGCGTCTACGGAACAGAACCGACGGTCGGCATGATGCTCCTCGCCCCAGCTCCCCCGCGCCCAATGTCACATTCGTGCAATCAGACTGCACCGATGAGTCATTGGGCGGCGCGGCAGGTGGATTCTAGAGGGGCAACAGGTCGTGCTTGCGCGGATTTCGCTCCACCCTCCTGTCGCGCAGCATCGTCAGCGCCTTCCTGATCTCGAGCCGGGTAGTGGACGGCTCGATCACCGCGTCGATGTATCCACGCTCGGCAGCAATGTACGGCGTCGCGATGTTCTCGTTGTAGAAGTTGATCAACTGCCGACGCACAGCGGGTGCATTCTCGCCCGCTGCCTCGATCTGCCTGCGGCCGATCAGATCCACGGCACCCTCGGCACCCATCACTGCGATGCGGGCGGTGGGCCACGCGAAGTTGATATCTGCGCCCAACTGCTTCGAGCCCATGACGGCGTAGGCGCCGCCGTACGCCTTCCGGATCACGACGGTCACCTTCGGCACCGTTGCCAATACGAACGCGAAGATGAACCGCCCACCGCGCTTGATGACTCCGATCTTCTCCTGCTCGAGGCCGGGGAGGAATCCGGGGGTGTCGACGACGAACACCAGGGGAATCTCGAAAGCGTCACAGATCCGGATGAAATGAGCGGCTTTGTCGGACGCCGCGGCATCCAACGCACCGGCCGACACCAGCGGCTGGTTCGCGAGTACTCCGACGGTGCGCCCGTCCACTCGCGCGAAGCCGGTGATGACGTTCAGCGCCACCTGCCCGCAGATCTCGTGGAATTCGCCGTCGTCGAATATCCGTAGGAGGATGTCGTGCATGTCGTAGCCGGCGTTGTCCGCATCGGGGATGAACGTATCCAAATCACGATCGGACGCCGTGATCTCCGGTTCGAGGCCCGGGTTGACTACCGGCGGCAACTCTTTGCAACTCGACGGCAGGAAGCTCAGGTAGGTGCGGACCCACTCGAACGCAGCCTTCTCGTCTGGTGCAACGTGATGGAGGTTGCCGTACTGGGCCTGACTCCGTGCCCCGCCCAGTTCTTCGAGGCTGACGTCCTCGCCCGTGATCTTGCGGACCACATCGGGTCCGGTGACGAACATGTACGACTCCTCGGTCGCCACCAGAATGTCGGTGTTGATCGGCGCATACACCGCGCCGCCCGCGCACTTGCCGAGAATCATCGAGATCTGCGGGCACATGCCGGACAGCGGCTCCTGCCGACGGCCGAGTTCCGCATACCAGGCGAGTGAGGTCACCGCGTCCTGGACGCGAGCGCCCGCTGACTCGTTGATACCGACGCAGGGACAGCCGATCTTGGCGGCAAACTCCATGATGGCGGCCACCTTGCGGCCGAACATCTCCCCTACCGCGCCGCCGAACACCGTCTGATCGTGGGAGAAGACCGCGACCGGACGACCATCCACGGTGCCATGTCCGGTGACGACGCCGTCGCCGTACGGATTGTTCGGATCGCCCGGCAACTTCGCGAGCGCACCCATCTCGACGAAGCTCCCGGGATCGAGCAGCATGTCGATGCGGTCGCGGGGGGACGGCAGCCCCTTCTCCGCACGTTTCGCGATGGCCTTGGGTGACCCGGGCGCCTTCGCCAACTCGAGCTTTTCGCGCAGTTCGGCAAGCTTTTCTGCGGTGGTGGTCACTGATGCGCTCCAGTTCCGGCAGCCTGGATCGCCGCCAGCTTCTTGGTCAGGTCCGCCCCGACCTTCGCAATATACGGCTCGTCGACGATCTGGATGTGGTCGCCACCCACGTGGATGATCTCGAGATTCTTCACTGCTTCGCCCCAGCCGCCGTCGGGCTTGCGGGTCTTGAACGCGGGCTCGAGAGTCGTTGCGTCGTCGTGGTAGCGATCAGCCATGTAGAGGACGACGTCACCGCCATACTCCAGCACCTCGGCGGTTTGGATAGCCCGATTGTCGAGCCACGACGTGCGCTGGTGCTCGATGATTCCGCCGGGGATCTTCGAGCCGCTCAGCTTGAGCAGGTCCGTCAGTATCTTGATTTGCTCGTCGTCGCTCTCGGCGGCGGCCAGTTTGTCGTATGGCAGCGGGTAGTCCACGTTGTACGTCTTCTTCGCGAAGGCCGCGTATCGCTGCCAGCGCTTGCGGATCTCGTCCGGAGTGTCCTCGGTCTTCTCACCGGCCATCACGGTATCGATAAGACCGACGATCCGGACATCGGCGCCGGACTCGCGCAGCAATCTCGCCACCGCATATGCGAGCACTCCGCCGAGCGACCAGCCGTACAGCACGTACGGTCCGTCGCCCTGGATCCCGCGAATGATCGGCAGATATTCCGCAGCCCGGACCTCGATCGACCCTTCGGTGCGTTCAAACCCATACATCGGGGTGTCCGCCGGCAGACGCCTCAGCAGCGGTTCGTACGCCACCGTGGAGCCACCGGCAGGGTGGAACACGAAGACGGGAACCACAGTGGAGCCTTCGTGGCGAGGCCGCAGAGCCCTGACCAGTCCGTCGATCTTGCCGGAGTCCTCGAGGAACCCCCGCACCACATTGGCCAGTTCCTCGATGGTGGTGGAGTCGAGCACGTCGTCGAACGTGATGTCTCCGTTCGCACGTTCGGACAGTCGCGCCGCGAGCTTTTCCGCCGTGTCATCGCTGAGAATCGGAAGAGTGTTGAAGATTCCCTTGGCGGACTCGCCTGTGACGACGGCCCACGTGGCGAACGTCAGACGCTCAGCCGCATCACGAGGCGGTACGTCGGTCCCGGTCGCATCCGCGAACGCCTCCTTGCTGTCCACGGCGGCGGCACTGTCACGGTCGGCCTCCGTCTCACGGTCGGCCTCGGCGGCCTCAGCGGCTTCCTCAGCTTCCTTCTGCGCCCGCTGAGTCTCGGCGAGTGCCTGCACCTCTTCTCGGTTCTCCACCGCGTAGCGCAGGTACTTACCGACCTCCATGAGGTTCGCGTCTCGGACGGCCTGCACCTGCAACTGTGGGATGCCGAATTCGTATTCGACGCGGTTCTTGATACGGACAGCCATGAGCGAGTCGAGGCCCAGCTCGATCAGCGCGATCTCGGCGGGTAGGTCCTCCGGTGCGTAGCCCATCGACTCCGCGACGATCAGCGCGAGACGATCCTCGAGCTTCTGCGAACCGTTCGGATCCCACCTCTCGCCGATGTCGTCGACAACCTCAGGAAGCTCCTCGACGGGAGAGCTGGACTGAACCGGTGCCGCGAGAACGGGTTCGGGCAGAGCCTCACCCGAGGTGACCGCGGCGTCGAACAACAGAGTGAAACTCGTGCCCGTCCTGGCGTGCACCTGCAGCGACGCTCCGCCGGGATGGGAGTTGAGCGTGGTGGTGAGCGTTCCCTCTGCTGGAACATGTGCGTGCAGTACCGACGCTGTGAGCGTCACGTCCGACAGAACCTGGGACGCGGCAGCAGTTACCAGCGCGGGCAGGTCGGTGACGGCACCTGCCTGAACCTCCCACACGTGCCGACCGTCCGGCAACGACACATGCGCACCCGGAACGCGGGCGGCGCCGCTCGAGTTGATCCGGGTTTCCAACCAGTACGGCTTGCGGATCCACGCGGTGCGCGGGACAGCAGCGAAGCCACCCTCAGGCAGTAGCGACGACAGATTGACGGCGTGCCCGTGCACGTACAACTGGGCGAAGGCGGAGAGGACACCGAGTGGCTCGTCCTCCTTGCGCTTGAGCGTCTGGATGAGCTGAATGTCGTGCAGGCCCGCGTCGAACGCGGTGGCCGCCACCGACATCAGCGCCACGGGATTGGGTGCCAACTCCACAAACGTGGTGTGCCCGCTGCCGACGGCGAGTCGGACGGCGTTGGTGAAGTACACGCTGTAGCGCAACCCCTTCGTCCAGTACTCCTCGCGGTGGATCGGCTCGTGGCCGGCGCGGTAGAAGGTGTCCTGGTCAACAGAGGAGTACACACCGAGTTTCAGCTTGGTCGGCTCGATTCCCGCCAGTTCCGCGGCCAGTTCACCCAGCAGCGGGTCGACCTGAGCGGTATGGCTCGCACCCTTCGTCTTGAGTACGCGCGCCATTTTCTCTTCAGCCTCGGCGCGCGCGACGATGGCGTTGACCTCCGGCTCCGGGCCGCCGATCACGGTGTGCGTCGGGGCTGCGTACACACAGACCTCGAGGTGCGGGAAGTCGGTGAGGACGGTCTCGATCTCCGCCGCGCTGTACTCGACGAGCGCCATGAGGCGGATGGCGTCACCCTCGAGCGTGGCCTCGGCCTCGCCCATGAGCCGGGAACGGGCGCAGATCACGCGGACCGAGTCCTCGAGCGACAGACCTCCGGCAATGTAGGCCGCAGCAGCCTCGCCCATGGAGTGTCCGACGACGGCGTCGGCTTCGGCGCCGTGGTGACGTAGCAGCGCAGCCAGACCGACCTGGATGGCAAAGATCCCGACCTGCGATGTCTCTACGTCATAGTCGACCGCGTCGTCGAGGAACTTCTCCTTCATGGAGTAGCCGGCTTCATCCTCGATCAGCGCGTCGACCTCGTCGATCGCGGCCGCGAAGACCGAGTTTTCCAGATACAACTGCTTGGCCATCTTGCGATGCTGCGAACCAAAGCCCGACAGGACCCAGACTGCACCACTGGATGACGGCGAATCCGCAGAAAACACGCCGTGACCCGGCTTGCCGGCGGCGACCGCACGCAATCCGGTGATGGCCTCGGCGCGAGTGGCGGCGAGCACCACCGCACGCGAGCGGCCGTGGTTGCGGCGCGCGAGAGTTCGCGCGACGTCGGCGAGCGGAGTGGTGCTGCCCTCCTCGGTCTCGAGCCAGTCGGCGAGATCCGAGGCGGCACGGCGACGCCGCGATGGCAGCGCACCCGATACCGCGAGCACCACGGTCTGCTCGACGCTCTGCGACTCCGTCGCGTCAGATTCCTCCGTCTCCTGGACCTCGGGAACCCCTGCCGCCTCCTTTGCGGCCGGATCGGTGTACTCGCGCACCACCACGTGAGCATTGGTGCCGCCGAAGCCGAACCCGGACACGCCGGCGACGGCGGAACCCGTGTATCGCGGCCAGGCCGCGCCCTCGGGGATCACCTGCAGGTGCGCCTTGTCGAAGGCGATGTATGGATTGGGGCCCGCGAAATTCAACGTAGGCGGCAGAATGTCTTCCTGCATCGACAGGACGACCTTGATCAGACCTGCGGCCCCCGCGGCGGCCTCGAGGTGCCCGAAGTTGGTCTTGGCGGAACCGAGCAGCGCGGGTTGGTCGTCAGCGCGTCCACGACCGACGACGCGCCCGAGCGCATCGGCCTCGATGGGATCACCGAGGATCGTTCCGGTGCCGTGAGCCTCGATGTAGTCGACCCCCGAAGGATTGATGCCCGCATCGCGGTACGCGTGCCGCAGCACGTCGGCCTGTGCATCGGGGTTCGGGGCGGCAAGACCGTTGGAACGCCCGTCCTGGTTGACCGCGCTGCCCGCGATGACGGCCAGAACCTCGTCGCCGTCGCGCTCGGCGTCCTCGAGGCGCTTGAGCACGAGGAGACCACCGCCCTCGGCGCGAACAAAGCCGTCGGCATCGGCGGAGAATGCCTTGATCCGGCCGTTCGGCGCCATCACACCCAACTGGTCGAATCCCAGCGTGGCGGGCGGGGCGACGAGCATGTTGACGCCACCAGCGAGCGCGACGGCCGATTCACCGGACCGCAGCGAGCGCACCGCCTGATGCACGGCGACCAGTGACGAGGAACAGGCAGTATCGAGCGCGATGGACGGGCCGCGAAAATCGTAAAAGTAGGAGACCCGGTTGGCGACGATGGAGGTCGACGTACCAGTCAGCGCGTAGGGGTGCGCGTTGACGGGGTCGCTGACCGCGAGGAGTTGGTAGTCGTTGGCGGAGCTGCCGATGAACACACCGACCTGCCCACCCTTCAAACTGCTCGCGGGGATGCGGGCGTGCTCAAGCGCCTCCCAGGTCAGTTCCATCGCCAGACGCTGCTGCGGGTCGACGTTCACGACCTCGAGCGGGGACATCGCGAAGAACTCGGCGTCGAAGGTCTTCACGTCGTCGAGGTAGCCGCCCAGCGTGTTGGCCTTCTCGACCGCAGCCTTGATCTGCGGGTCGGAGGTGAACTCCTCCCAACGGCCTTCAGGCAACTCGGAGATGCCGTCGCGGCCCTCTGCGAGCATCTGCCACATCTCGGCAGGAGTCGTTCCTGCACCCGGGAAGCGCGCGGCCATACCGACGATCGCGATGTCGTGCGCGTCCGATGTCGGAACCGAGGCGTAGTAAGCGGCATCGGCCAAGTCGTCGGGCTGCTCCGGTTCACCCTCGATGATACGGGTGGCGAGCGACGCGATGGTGGGGTGCTGATAGGCAACGGTCGCGGTGAGCGTGACTCCCACCAGTTCCTCGATCTCGCCACTGAGCGCGACGGCGTCCCGAGACGACAGACCGAGCTCTTCCATCGGGCGGTCGTCGGTGATCAGACCAACTGGTTGGCCGGTTGCATCGGCAATCCAGTTGCGCAGCCACTCACGCAGCTGCGCGACAGTCAGGTCACTGGCAGTGCCGGTCGCTTCGCTCGCCGTCACATCCCCCGTCGTCACATCCCCGGTCGCTTCGCTCGCCGTCACATCCCCCGTCGTCACATCCCCCGTCGCTTCGCTCGCCGTCACATCCCCCGTCGTCACATCCCCGGTCGCTTCGCTCGCCCCGCCACGATCATCATCTATTTCAGCCATCAACTCACCAAGCTCCCGTCAGGAAGTAGACCTATTCGTCAAACGCTATCGGGGAAGGCGGTCTGCGTGTACCCACCGCGCAGGGTGCCCTCGATGTAGCTCGCCTTGCATGCGCGGCGTGCGATTTTGCCGCTCGATGTACGGGGGATCGAGCCTGCAGGCACCAGCAGAATGTCCCGCGCGGTCACACCGTGCCTGCTCGACAGAGCTGCGCGCACCGTGTCGGCGATGGGCTGGGGGTCGGCCTTGCCCGAACCCGGTGCGCGCTCGGCCACTATCACGAGTTGCTCGGAGGAGTCATCCGGATCGAAACTCAGGCCCGAATGACTGTTCGCGAATACGACGGCAGGCAACTGGTTGGCCGGCACCGCGAACGCGGCTACGAAGCCGGGGCGCAGAGAAGCGCTGGCCTCCTGCGCCGAGGCCTCGAGATCCTGGGGGTAGTGGTTGCGACCGTCGACGATCACGAGGTCCTTAACACGACCGGTGATGAACAGTTCGTCGTCGATGTAGACGCCGAAGTCGCCGGTACGCATCCAGTTGACGTCCTCGGACGTGCCCTCGGTATGGCTGCCGACGGCGAGACGGTGCTCGAGCTTATTGTGGAACGTCTCGGCGGTCTCGGCGGTGCGACCCCAGTAGCCGGCGCCGATGTTCTCACCGTGCAGCCAGATCTCGCCTACGCGTTCGTCAGCCTGCTCAATGCCCGACTCCGGGTCGACGATGGCAGCCCACTGACTTCGCGAGACGTAGCCGCAGGAAACCTGCGGGATGGCGTTCTCGGCGTCCTGATCGACCTTGACGACGCGACCGGAGTTGAGTGCGTTGCGATCGACGTAGATGACGCGCGCCTCGTCCGAGTGGCGGGTGGAGGACACGAACAACGTTGCCTCCGCCATACCGTACGACGGCTTGATCGCCGTCTTCGGCAGACCATACGGCGCGAACGCCTCGTTGAACTTGCGCATCGACGACGTAGTGACCGGTTCACTGCCGTTGATCAGGCCGATCACGTTGCTCAGATCGAGGGTCTCACCGTTCTTGGGCAGACCACGGGCCGCCGCGTGTTCGAACGCGAAGTTCGGCGCGGCGGCGAACGTGCCCGCACCGTCGGACACGGCAGCGAGTTCCTTGATCCACCGGTACGGCCGCTGCACGAACGCTCGCGGACTCATGATGGTGATGTACTTGCCGCCCAATGCGGGCAGAATGATGGTCAGCAAACCCATGTCGTGGAACAGAGGCAGCCAAGTAACGCCTCGCGAGTTCTCGTTGAGTTCGATGGAATCGACCATCTGTAGTGCGTTGGTGCCCACGGCGCGGTGCGTGACCTCGACACCGGCGGGCACGCGAGTCGAACCGGACGTGTACTGCAGGTACGCGATGTCGTCAAGACCGATCTCAGGGCGCACCCAGGACTCGCCGACGCTGTCGGGGATGGCGTCCACGGCGATGACCCGGGGACGCTCAGCAGCGGGAAGGGACCGGAAGAACTGGCGAACACCCGCGGCAGAGGAGGTAGCCGTGAGGATGGCAGCAGGCTTGCAGTCGCCGAGGACGGCGTTGAGGCGGTCGCTGTGACCGGGCTCGTCGGGATCGAAGAGCGGCACCGCGATGGTTCCGGCGTGGATGGCCGCGAAGAAGGAGATGACGTAGTCGAGACCCTGCGGCGCCAGAATGGCGACGCGGTCGCCCCGCTCCGTCACCTGCTGGAGACGCGCCGCGACTGCGCGCAAGCGGTGTCCGAACTGTTCCCAGGTCAGCTCGTGTGCTTCGCCGTCACGCTCCCGCGAGTAGTCAATGTAGCGGTATGCCAGGTCGTCCGCGTTCTCGCGGGTATGACGCTGGACGTAGTCGACCAGCGTGCTCTCCGAGTCGAGCCTGATCTGGCCCTTCTCGTCGATAAAGTCATCGAACAACGCGTTCATTCCATCTCCTCCGAAGCGATCACACAGACATGCCATCATGACCGCGCCCCAGACTTCGTTCGCCTAATCGGATCTTGTCCAACTCATGGGATCACGTGAAACGCCATCGCCTCGGACACCTACTAATCGATCGCAAACCATCGATATGTTACAGATCGGCATTGCCACCGCTGTTTACGCCGCATCTATTCGCCCTTCAGCTGCGAGATGATCGGCGCAAACGCATCCATCTGCGTGGGGAACACACCGACATAGGACATTGTCGTCTTCTCCCGGACCATGCGAATCTGATCCGCGATCTCGTCGAAGCTTCCGATGGCAAGATAGGGCGAGCTCAGGATGTCCTCGACGGACAGCTTGGCGTCGACCTCAATGTTGGGCGGGAAGCCCTGATCGAGCGCCGCGAGCGCCATCTCAGCGGTCTGCTCACGGTCGTCAGTGATGACGATGGTAGTGATCGTCCAATTGAGTTCGATATCGTCGAACCGATCACCGGCTGCTTCACGGATCCGGTCGACGCGTTCCATGGTCTTCTCGAGCGTGACCCCCGACAGCAGGAGCCTGCCTTCCTTGCTGGTGGGAGTAGCCACCGAGATGATGTCCGCGTACTTCGCCGCCAGTGCCAGCATCTTGGGCCCACCACCGCCGACCGCTATGGGAGGCCTCGGGCCCTGACGCGGCCGCGGGCTGCCTTTCAGCCCCTTGATCTGGTAATACTTGCCGTCGAAGTTGCATTCTTGACCGCGCAGCAGGGTGTCGAGGATCTGCAGGGACTCCTCGAGCTTCGCGATCCGCACCGCGGGACGCTCGTAGTCGATGCCGCCCTTGTCGAACTCTTCCTTCATCCAGCCGGCGCCGATACCGAGTTCGAGGCGGCCACCAGACAGAACGTCGATGGTAGCCGCGTCCTTCGCAAGGACCGCCGGATGCCGGAAGCCGTTGGCGAGCACGGCGGTGCCCAGACGAATCTTGTCGGTAGCGATCGCGAGCGCGCCGAGCGCGGCGATCGGACCCACCTGGTTGCCCAGGTGGTCGGGGATCATGAAGCTGTCGAATCCGAGTTCCTCGGCCTTCTGCGCGAGCTTGACGAACCTGCGCGCGCCGCCCTCCTCCGCGTTGCCCTCTCCGCCGGCCGCGAATCGGAACCTACGCAACGGCCTGGCATCGGAACTCATGAATAGCTTCTCCTGTGGTGATACGTCCGCGGTACAGGACGTAAATCGCTGGGCTAGGGTCCGGTGGAACGACAACAGTGCAGCACTCTACATCTGCTGAGCACCGCTCACTACCGACCAGTAAGAAATTCGCCAATCTCGCCGATCCCGTCCCTCACAGAAATCAATAGTGCGCAGGTACAGGAGCAGCCTCAATCTTTTGGACAGCCCAATCCGCGATCCATTGGGTGGCCGTCGTGCCGGTGTCGTCCACTACGTACGAGTTGTACATCGCGTGTACCGGGTTGTTGTTGTACTCGAGCAGTCGCAGACCGCTGCCGATCCAGTTGCTCGGCTTCAACGCCTTGGGCGGAGCGTCACAGATGCCGTCAGAAGGTGCACAGATTTCCACTGCGCGATCTGCGAGATCGCCGAATCCGCCGGGACGCGGACCAGTCATCGTGATTCCGGGGATCTTCAGACCGGCCAATGACAGTTCGGCCCCGACTCCGGTGACCGGCGTACCGACGTCGGTGGCGGCGCCCGGATCGCGGCGGCCGTCTGCGATGAGTCCGACGCCGAGCACGAGGTCAGCGGGGATCGGGCCGTCACCGCTACCGATACTGGACGCGACGTCACCGGCAATCACCGCACCCTGAGAGAACCCGGTCAGAAGGAACGTGGTGAGCGGGCACTCGTCGTGACGCCGGATCAAGATGTCATTGGTGGCGGCGGTGCCCGCCGCGCGGCTCTTGTTGTACGACTGCTGCCCATCCGGCGGGAAGGCCACCGGATTCGAAAACTGCGCGACGTACGGAACCGTGTAGACGTCGGCTCGCGAGGAATCGAACTGCTCCTGCAGCGGACGCGAAACATTGAGCATCAGCGATGCCGGATTGGCCGAAGGGTTATACGGATCGTCCGTGTCACTGGATTCCCAAGTACCGGGGATGGCCACAACCTGAACATCGGGGCAGGTTGCCGGTTGAGCGTTCGGACGCTCCGGACCGGGCGGGATCGGGATCGGCTTGGGCACCCGACCGGCGAGGAGATACCAGAGCGCGATCAGCGCAACGAGAATCACCGCAAGGACCACGATCAGCACCAGCAATTTGCGTAGCGGGCCGCTCTTCTTCCGTGTTCCCCGCCTGGTCGACGTCATCGACGTCTACCTGCAGTAGGTCGCGTGCGCGACATCCACGTAGGTCTGTGCGTCGGCCGTGACCTGCTCCTGGGTCAGTTCCCTACCCGCGGCGGACGCTTCGGTGCCGACCATCGCCGTGACGAACACCATCGTGTCGGAATCACTCTTGCCTTCCGCCTCGGCCTGGCAGATGAAGTCGGCCGTGCTGATCGCCATGGTGCCGTCGATCGCAGGCTCGATGCCCTCGCTCTTCAGAGCATCGAGGAACCTCTGCCCGTCGCCGCTGACCGCGACCTGATCGGGGCCGGGAAATTCCTCCGGAAGCGCCTCAGGCTGCGCCGGCGGAGCCGTGGCTGCTTCACCTGGGCTGGTCACCGGCGCGGACGCGCCGGCATCGGGAGCCTCCGAGGTCGAACTCTCGTCGACGGAGCCGGCAGCAGACGTAGTCGCGCTGGCCGACGGGCTGGAAGTCGCGGTGACGTCGTCGCTACCGCAAGCGACCAAGAGTCCGCCTGCTGCGATTGCAAGTGCGGCGACCGCGATCTTCCGCCCGAAGGTAGTGCCGAAACGTGAGTGCTGCGCCATCTATGTCCGTCCTTAGCTTCTGGAAGTCAGCTCTTCAAGTCATTGTCTTCAGACAGGTTACAGTCGCAGCGGGCGAGACCTGGCCGGTCTGGCCTGGTCCCGCCCGCTGCGTGTGGGATATCTAACGAGACCGGACCCTCAGTGAACCTCGGCCTGACCGTCGATCACAGTGATGTAGCCGAACTGGAAATTCTGCTGTACGCCGCCGGGGATGGCGAACTTGTCACTGATCGGGAATCCGATACGGCCGGCCTCGTAGCCGACGCTCTCCCACGCGTCGAAGATCGGCCCGTTCTCGATGGCCCAGGCACCCGACAGCGGACTCCAGTAGATGTTGCCGCCCTCGAACTCGTTGAATTTCCCGCCGTCCTTGACGCCGACCTCGCTCGTCTTCGGGAATCCGAGCCAGCCGCCTTCGTAGCCGAGGTCGGCATACTTGGCCATGATCATTCCCTGCACCCCGTGGGTGCCGTTGGCAGGGTTGGAGTACATGGTCCCGATCTCGAACCCCTGCACCACACCATCCTTGCCGGGTATGGCAACTTGGTCGGCCACCGGATATCCGAGCGGTCCACCTTCCCAGCCCTGGTCTGCCCACTCGTCGCGGATCGCACCGCTGACAGCATGCGCACCGGTCTGCGGCGTCCAGTAGATGGAGCCGTTCACGAAGTGGTTGTAGTGACCGCGGCCGTCCGGTGTTCCCAGATCGGGGGTCGTCGGGAAACCGAGCGGTCCCTCCGGACCACCGCTGACCTGGTACGCGCCGCCGATGGCACCAGCCACCGCTTGCGCACCTGTGTCGGACTTGGCGAAGATCCGGCCGTTCGTGAAGTCCTGAACCGTGCCGTCCGCGACGCCGTACTCCGGGGTCAGACAGTCACCGATCCACTGGTTCGCTCCTACGGCCCCTCCGATAGCGCCCGAGGTTCCGCACGCCGGCTTGTTGGCGTCGACGCCGACGGCACTCGCGAGTTGAGGCCACAACTGATGAAGCTCGAACTGCCAGTACGGCCACGAGTGGGTGCCGGACGGCCGGTAGTTGATCTGTGCCGGGATACCCAGTTTGTTGAGCTTGGTCGCGAACGTCTGCGACGTGAGTCGCGACAGAATCTCGAGTCCCATGCCCGCGTAGTTGGTGCTGACACCCGGGATCCCGGACGGCTGGTCGTACGGACCCGTGGTTCCGCTACCGCTCGAGACGTAGAGGCTGACGCCCTTGAGCTTCTCGGCGAGCAGGTAGGGGTCATGTTCATCCCACGCCGGGCTCGTCGGCGGACCCCACATGGCATCCGCATCGAAGCCGCCCGCGTCGCTCATCGCATAAGACACCGCCTGCGGCATCCCGAGTGCGGTGGTGGTCAGAATGCCCGACAGCGAGGCAGCGAACTTGAAGAACCCCTGATTGCGCGCCGCGAGGAACATCGCGGACGTTCCACCCATGGACAGCCCGACAGCGCCGCGCGTCTGCGTCGTGCGCCAGTCGCCCTCGAGGATGGGCGGAAGTTCCTTGGTTAGAAACGTCTCCCACTGGTAGTTCTGGCCGTTGTCCTGGGCCAGCCAGTCGGAGTAGAAGCTCGATTCGCCACCTACCGGGAGGACGACGTTGACGTTCTTGTCCGCAAAGAACGGCACGGCGTCCGTCTCGAGCGTCCAGCCGCTCTCGTTGTCCTGCGCCCGCAGACCGTCGAGCATGTATACGGACGGGAACTTTTCGGTCGGCTTCGCGTACCAATCGCGTGCCAGCAGTAGCTGGACCTGGATCGGCACACCCATCGACGGCGAGTTGACCCACAGAGCGACGCGGCGCTCGGACAGCCAGTCGACGCGACTGACCGTGGCGCCGGCGCTCGGGGTGTCCACCGGCGCCTGCGCAGCGGCCGGTGTTGATGCGTGCGCTGGAACCGGCGCCGCCGAAACGGTGGCGGTCTGGGTCAACCCGACCGCCACCGGTACGACGAGCGCAGCAGCAAGCGATGCGAGCGCCCGCCCGCGACGGCTTCCGACTGCCGTCCGCTGACGTTCTGCTCTGAACAGGCCTACTCGCATAACTTCACTCTTTCTCTGCGCGTGGATACCACAACACGGGGCACGGCCTCGCGTTCCGGTTCTTTCTTGCACGCAATCAGGTTCTTTCTTACACGCAATCAACGGACCTGTGGGGACGCCGCGCTGTTACCAATGTTTCCACAGTTGCAATTGTTATTTCCTGGGACTCTTTGGACCACTACCCGATTGTGCTACTCAGATCGCTGGCCAGCTCATGGATCTGCTGCCCCCAGTAACGCCACGCGTGGATTCCGCGGGACGGGAAACTGTAGGTGACGTTCTTCGCGCCGATTGCGGCCATCTTGACCTGGAACGCACGCGTGTTCGCCCTCGACAGAACCTCGAGAGCTGCACCGGTGCTCGTGTTGAAGACGTCTACGAAGCCGGTCGGTGCCGCACCACCCTTCGCGGGAATTCCATTCGCGGCCGATACCCACAGGCGCGTGCCGTTGTCCCGAAGCTTATCGGCAAAGATGAACGGATCGTTACGCAGCCACGCCCTACTCCAAGGCGGGCCCCACATCGCATCGACATTGTAGCGACCGGCATCGAGCATCGCGACACGGATCGCCTCACGCATCCCGGGGGCAGAGATGTTCAGGTAACCGGACAGCGAGCCCGCATAGTTGAACTGCTCCGGATGGTACGCAGCGAGAGTCAGGGCAGCACTGCCACCCATCGACAGGCCGATGACGCCGTTGCGGGTGGATTGGAACCCGAGACGGTCCCGCAGCGCGGTGGGGAGTTGTTCGGTGAGGAAGGTCTCCCACATGTACTTGTTCTTCTGGCCGTTGAGGTTCGAGGTGTTCAACCAGTCGGAGTAGAAACTCGACTGGCCACCCACCGGCTGCACGACGTTGATGTTCCACGAAGAGAGGAACGCACCCGCGTCGGTGTCGATCTCCCAGCCGCTCAGATCGTCCCGCGCACGCAGTCCGTCGAGCAGGTACACCACGCGCTCGGTGTTGCCATCAGCGGCGCGCCAGATACGGCTCTTGATCGGACCCATGCTGGAGTCGACCCAGAAATCTTCGGCCGCGGGGTCGAAGGCCGCCGAGGCTATTGCGCCGCCACCCACCACCGTCACACCCAGTGGCACTGCGACCGCCAGAGCAACTGCGGCGGCTGTACGCCTCACCCACCCGCTCGTCCTCTTCGAACCCCGATCTCGCATGAACTCCTCTTCCCTCCGCTTGATACCTCTTCGTACCGCGGGTGCGGCAACAATTGGATAACTCCCGTTGAATCTCACGTCGAGACGCCACCCGCACAGCGGCGGCTGCGCGGGTGGCGTCTCGACGGGCTTACCCTACTGACAAACCATGCCGTTGCACACTTCTGGTTTGAACTGAATTCTGAGCCCATTCGTGCACCAACGGTTCCGCCGACACCGCCCGATCGCACAAATGCCGCCCCGCCGATACGGCGGGGCGGCATTCACGCAGGGTATGTTCTCAAATCACCGAGCGTTCAGCGTGTCGAGAATCTGACCACGAGCCTTCCAAAGCTCGTCACCCCAGTACGGCCACGAATGTGTACCGCTGGCCGGAAAGTCGTAGGTTGCCGCTATGCCGAGCGAAGCCAGACGTGCTTGGAAGGCACGGGTGTTGGCCAGAGCAAGAGCTTCCAGTCCCATGGCGTTGGTCGTGTTGAAGGCGTCGACCGCCGAAGTGGGATGGTCGAACTTTCCGGGCAGACCGCTGGAAGCCGAGACGTACATCGACAGGCCCTTCAGCCGCGGGGCGAACACGAACGGGTCGTTGCGCAGCCATGCCGAGTTCCACGGTGGCCCCCACATCGAATCGACATTGAATCCGCCGGCATCGAGCATCGCCACGCGGATCGCCTCACGCATCCCCGGAGCGGAAATGTTCAGATAACCCGACAGCGAACCGGCGAACTTGAACTGGTCGCGGTGGTACGCGGCGAGCGTCAGGGCCGCACTACCACCCATCGACAGGCCTAGGACGCCGTTGTTGCTGCGTGAGACACCGTAGTTGGCTAGGAACTCCGGCAGATCCTGCGTCAGGAACGTCTCCCACTTATAGGTGAAAGTCTGTCCGTTGAAGTTCGAGGGTGCATACCAGTCGGTATAGAAGCTGGACTCGCCGCCGACCGGCATGACCAGCGTCACGTTGTCGTCACGGAATTGATCCAGGGCGTTGGTCTCGAAACTCCACGCGTTGCGGTCGTTTTGGGCACGCAGTCCGTCTAGCAGGTACAGCGCGGCGTTACCGCCGCCGGCCGCCCACTGGACCTGGACCTTGATGTTGCCCATAGACGAGGGAACCCACAGTTCGTCGTAGCCGCCCGCAGGTGCGGTCCGGGCGGGCCCCGCGTTGGTCGGTGCTGCTACCGCCACGGCCCCACCGACAATTCCTGCGCCCAGTGGTAGTACCAGCACGAGGGCACCCACAGCCATCGCACGCTGTTTGAGGCGATGAAACAACCTAAGTCGGGCAAAACGCATGAAAACTGCTCGCTCTCTTCATCTGCGGACTCCGCCACGGGCGGCTCCGGCGGATTCCGTCGGTGAACAGGCGACTCTCCGGCCCCGGACTTCTCCGGGTCGGCAGCGGACGTTTTCTCGAGTCACACTGCGCTCGGCGAACTGTATGCCACGGAAGGTCCCTGACAATCGTTCGCAAAGCCCTTCGCAGAGGATCTCGAACGCCTCGGAATCCCGAACGCCTCGGGGTCTCGAGCGCCTGAGGGTCCCAGACGCCGTCGCCGTTCACTCATCATCGGCGCGGATCATCGCCGTCGACCCCATTGTTACACAAACGAGATGCGATGCTCCGGCCTCAAGATCTACCTGGTACCGCACCGAAACATCGGTGCACCCGGCACGACCACGACGGCGCTGCCGATGACCGCCCGCTTTACTGTCCGAATTCCGGGAACGGAGGCTCTAGATTGCACCTTTGAATTTCGTATGCAGGAACTCGGTCGATTCGATAACTCGCGAAATCCAGTGCATCCTTGAAATTTTGCTTGAATCGCGCCCACGTCAGTTCCGACCGATACGACGTCAGCAAATCCTGCGTCTCCGGGCAGGTGATCGCGACCTTTGCTTCCGCGACCCAATCCTCGTCCAGGAATGCGGGCATCCACGGGTGCATTTCGATCATTCCCGTATCCACTACGACCCAGTCGGGGTACAGGTCTTTGTCATGGCCGATTCGGCCGTCGCCCAAGCGTTCGGTATGCGCGGCGAGTGGATAGGCAAGCCCCATCTGGTCGAGGACCCGTACGTCGAGGCCGACGTTCATGCTCGTCATGCCGAGGTTCAGGAAGTAAACCGTGTGTCCGGCGCCACCGTCCGGAATCGGAAGGGGCGGAGGATCGACGAACCAATAGTTGAAGTCGGAGGCCGGGATGAGCAGGCCTCCATCGGGGGTGTCCGAGATGGTCTGGACCATGGCGCGCATACGCGAGTAGTCGAGGTAGTCCTCCGCACGAATCGGGTGCGAGTGGCCGGTATTGAGAACGTAGAACGCGCGTTCGTCGACAATCCCCGAGCGCCCGACGACGGCGCCTTCCGGCATTCCCGTGGTATTCGCTGCAAAAAAGGCCCACACCACGGTGCCGACCCACAGGAATGCAGTCGCGAAAAATATGGATGATTCCCGACTACGTCCCCAAGAGGACCGATGCGGAATTCTCACTGGGACAACTGCGACGGGGACGATGAAGCAGAACAGTGTGGGGAGCAGAACACGACCGTGCATGAAGTCGCCGCCGACCCGCAACGAGTAGAGACCGAGGATCAGGCCGCTGACGAGAATGAAGGCGACCACGGCATTCTGCGTCCGCAGTGATGCACGCAGACGGTCAACACGACCTCCGCCTGTGTGACGAACACCACTTCCGAGGAACTTGTCCCGGCCCCGGTAGGCGATCACCGCGCCGACCAAGAGGAACAGCAGTGGTAGCCACAGCAGGTACGGGCCCACGAAATTCCACAGGTACGCGAAGCCCTGCGACCACTTGGCGCCCCCGGCGTCCTTCGATACCGCGGTATTGGGGTACGGGAGGGCGTAGTAGCCCATGCGCCAGATCTGGTAACCCACGGGGACGATCCCCGCCACGGCCACCATAACTACACGCACCATCAGGGTGAGACCGGGCGCGAAAAAGATCATGGCCAGCGACAGGCCCGCGAGAATTGCAAGTTCGGGGCGCACCAGGGGCCCCATCCCCGCGATGAATGCGAGGATCAGCACTGACGGGGTGGACGGGGTCGTCTCTTGGCTCCATCGGATCAGTAACAGCCAGAGCAGCGCGATCCAGAAGATGACAAGGCAGCTTTCGAGCCCCGAGGTCGCGAAATCGCGGGCCGGGGGAATCGCGATGTAGACGAGCACACCGGCGGGCATCAGCAACAACGTGCCACCCGACGCGAACGATCCACGGCGGTACAGTCGCGCGGTTCCGAACATGGCGAGCACGATCGCCGACGTGGACAGGACCAGCGCGACAGTCAGAACGACATACTCGAGGCGGACCTGGGAGAGCCAGCTGAACCCGTAGACGATGTACGTCCACGCGGTGCTCGTGTTCGTCTCGACACGCTCGCCCGCGTTGAAGACGGGACCATTGCCCGCGAGCAGGTTGCGCACCGTGCGCAGCACGATGAGACCATCGTCAGCCATCCATCGCCGTTCCCACGCACCCCAGAACATCAGGAGAGCCGAGATGGCCACACCTGAGAGGAAGACCACCCTCGACAAGATGGTCCACTGGCGTGCGGTTGCCCGCTCCGCGGCGGCGTCCGGCTCCTCGGCGTCGCCCACCAAATCAGACGAGGTAGACAGCGACACCCACCACTCCGATCCAGGCAACCGCAAGAAACTGCAGCACGCGGTCGCCGAGCGCGATCTCTTCGGGCTCTCCCGCCTCACCGCCGTCGACATCTACGGCGTAGCGCAGGATCGCGACGGTGAACGGCACCATGGAGATGGCGTACCAGTTGGTGCCCTTGACGTCGTCTTGCTGAAACGCCCAGAGTCCGTAACAGAGCACCACAGCAGTGGCGCTGAGCGTCCAGACGAAACGCAGGTAGGTCGTGGTGTAGTTCTCCAGCGACTTACGGATCTTCGCGCCGGTGCGTTCGGCAAGCTGCAGTTCCGCGTACCGCTTGCCGGCCGCCATGAACAGCGAGCCGAATGCCATGACCAACAGGAACCACTGCGACAGTTCGATTTCGGCGGCCACACCACCAGCGATAGCGCGCAGAAGGAACCCCGACGAGACGATGCAGATGTCGAGTACAGCCTGGTGTTTGAGGCCGAAGCAGTACGCCAGCTGAATGCCGATGTAGACGGCCATCACAACCGCGAGCTGCCAGTTGGCGGCGAACGACAAAGCGATTGAGCTGGCGAGCAGCACGACCGACATCCCGTACGCCAGATTGATCGGTAGCACACCGGCGGCGATGGGACGGAACCGCTTGGTGGGGTGCGCACGGTCTGCCTCGACATCCAGCGCATCATTGACGAGGTAGATGCCCGATGCCGCCATGCAGAACACCACGAAGGCGAGCGCCACGGAGAGCAGGACGCCGGATTCCGTCGCCGTTCCGGCTGCGACCGGAGCTGCGAGGACCAGGACGTTCTTGACCCACTGGCGCGGGCGTACAGCCTTGACGATGCCCGCCGCCAGGGATTGCGGGGGTCCAGTAGCGACGGCCGGTTCCTCGCTCATTTCTCTCCAAACTTCTGCTCGACCTTGCGCACCGCGACCGCGGAGGCGGCCCCCAGGGCAGATCCGGCAAGCACATCGGTCGGGTAGTGCACTCCCAGCACGAGACGGGAGAGCAGCATCGGCGGTACCAACAACGCTGGCAAGGGTAGCCCGGTGAGTCGCCCGAGCAGCACGGCAGCCGCCGTCGTCGACGTGGCGTGTGAGGAGGGGAAGCTCAATTTGCTGGGCGTCGACACGTTGACCTGGATCGACGGGTCATCAGGCCGGGGCCTTCGGACGATCCGCTTGATCACGATCGAAGCCGCGTGGGCGCCCACTGCGCCGACCGCTGCCGACACCCACTGGCGTCGCCGCGGCTTGTCGAATGCGGCGCCGACACCGGCGATCGCCACCCAGCCGAGGGCGTGCTCACCGAAGTGGGACATCCCACGTGCGGTGGCTACGACTCCGGGTCGGCTCGCGATCGTGGCCTGCACGGTCTGCAGGATCTTGACCTCACTGGATACCGAAGACACGTTCCCACCTCTCCTTACTGGTCAGGGCAGGAACAGCGTCCTGGTACTCGCGCTTGAGATCGGGGAACCGCTGCGCCAGTTCGCGGCGCAACCGCAAGGCTTCCTTCAACAGTTCGAGCGCCTGCTTGGGGTTGCGCTTACGGTAGACGACTCCCCGGCCGTCGGCGGTGGTGACGGTGACACCGTCCACCTGTGACAGCAGGAACCAGCGCGCGTCCAGCGTGGGCACGTTCAGCTGCGGGCGGTCGTGATGCTCGGTGTGGGCGGGCTTCACGTTGTGGAGCAGCCCCTTGCCGAGCCGGACGATCTTCGCGAGCGGGTTGCGCGGCTCACCGACGGCACCGACGCCGGCGCCGGACGGCAGCGGCAGGCTCGTCGACGACGGCACGACGACCGCGTCGGGGAACTCCTTGCGCATCGCGTGGACGTCTCCGAGCGCCGTGGGCAGCAGTTCGAAGATGTGTTCCGGCCCCTGAAGGAAGTCGGCGATGGCCTTGTTCTGGATGGCCACGGTGGAGTATTCGAGGCACAGCAGGTGCTTGATCGTGGCCTTCACCGTATTGATGACGAGCCCGCGCCCGGTGCCCGGCATGTGCAGGGCAGCGACGACGAGACGGTTCCGCAGGTGGAAGTACGCCTGCCAGTCAATGGCGTCGTCCTTGTCGCTCCATGCCATGTGCCAGATCGCGGCACCGGGCATGGAGATCGTCGGGTAGCCGGCGGCGCGGGCCCGCAGGCCGTACTCGGCGTCGTCCCATTTGATGAACAGCGGCAACGGCTGTCCGAGCTTCTCGGCGGCCTCCCGCGGGATCATGCACATCCACCAGCCGTTGAAGTCGACGTCGATGCGCCGGTGCAGCAGCTTCGAGTTCTCGCGGTCGCTCAGCGGGTGTCGGGAGAAGTCGTGGTCGTACTCGACGTTGGGAGCGGCGGTCCACATGAAAATGCTGCGGTCGACCACTTCGCCCATCGTGTGCAGGTGACTGCGCTCCTGCAGGTTGAGCATCTGGCCGCCCACCAGCATGGGGGTCTTGGCGAACCGGGACATGGCGAGTGCGCGCAGGATCGAGTCGGGTTCGATCTCAATGTCGTCGTCCATGAACAGAATGTGCTGGCAGTCGGTGGTCTTCAGCGCCTCGTACATGATTCGGCTGTAGCCCCCCGACCCGCCGAGGTTGGCTTGGTCGTGGATCACCAACCGGTCGCCGAGGGCGGCGGCGGCCTCCGCGAAACCGTCCGCATCCTTGACCTTGCGGGTGCCCTGGTCCGGAACGATGACAGCCTGGACCACGTCCATCACCAACTCGTCCGACGCCAGCGCCGTCAGTGCCTTCACGCAGTCGGCGGGCCGGTTGAACGTGGGGATGCCCACCGCCACGGTGGCCTCGCCAGGCGCTTCGACCGGCGCGAACCAGCCTGCACGCTCCAGCATCACCTCGGTGTCCGAGGTGATGTCGAACCAGATCCAGCCGCCGTCCTCGAACGGGGCGAGGTCGATCTCGAACTCGAGACCCCCGGGGATTCTTCCCGTCGCTTCGCTCACCCAGTCGCCGTCTTCGAACTCCCCGCCCTCCACGTGGATTCGTGAGGAATCGGCCTTCGAGCGGTACACGTCGATACGGCCGTGGCCCGACAATTCCAGCCGCAGAACCACCGATTTCAGCGTGCTCCAACGGCGCCAGTAACTGGCCGGGAACGCATTGAAGTACGTACAGAACGAGGCCTCCGACTCGGCGCCCACCGACAGCGACGTCCGCGACACCGAGTGCGCGCGGCGGCTGTTGGTCTTGGCTTCCTCCAGGTAGAGAGTGCGCACGTCCAGTGGTTCACCGGGACGCGGCAGGATCACCCGCTGAAGTAGTGACTTGCCGAGTAGTGCGGCGGCATCGGTGGTCTTCTCTGCGGCAAGCACATGGCGGGGGCTCATTCGCTCTCCCCCACGAGCGGCGCACCGGTTTCGAGGTGCGGACGGAGGGAATTGTCGAACATCGACAGTGCGCTGGCAATCGCCATGTGCATGTCCAGGTACTGATAGGTGCCGAGGCGCCCACCGAAGAGCACCTTGTTCGCAGCGGTCTCCGCCTTGGCGCGGTCGCGGTACGAGGCGAGTTTCTGGCGGTCGTCGGGGGTGTTGATCGGGTAGTACGGCTCGTCCTTGCTCTCGGCGAACCGCGAGAACTCCCGCATGATGACCGTCTTGTCCGACGGGTAGTCCCGCTCCGGGTGGAAGTGACGGAACTCGTGGATGCGGGTGAAGGGGACGTCGGCGTCGTTATAGTTCATCACCGGTGTGCCCTGGAAGTCGCCGGTATCGAGGACCTCCGTCTCGAAGTCGAGGGTGCGCCAGCCCAGCTCGCCCTCCGAGTAGTCGAAGTAACGGTCGACGGGACCGGTGTAGACGACCGGTGCGTCGGGGTTGGCCGCTCGCACGTCGTCGCGAACGTCGAACCAGTCCGTGTCGAGGCGGACCTCGATCTTCGGATCCTTCGCCATGTTCTCCAGCCACGCCGTGTAACCCTCGACGGGAAGGCCCTCGTACGTGTCGTTGAAATAGCGGTTGTCGAACGTGTACCGCACGGGTAGCCGCGCAATGTTGCCCGCGGGCAGTTCCTTCGGATCCGTCTGCCACTGCTTGGCGGTGTAGTCACGCACAAACGCCTCGTACAGCGGGCGTCCGATGAGGGAGATCGCCTTCTCTTCGAGGTTCGAGGCGTCCTTGGCATCGATCTCACTGGCCTGCTCCGCGATGAGCTTGCGGGCCTCATCCGGGGTGAAGTAGCGACCGAAGAACTGCGACACCAGACCCAGCCCCATCGGGAACTGGTACGCCTGCCCCTTGTGCAGCGCGAACACCCGGTGCTGGTAGTCGGTGAATTCGGTGAACTGGGTGACGTAGTCCCACACCCGCTTGTTCGAGGTGTGGAACAGGTGCGCCCCGTACTTGTGGATCTCGATGCCGGTCTCCGGCTCGGCCTCCGAGTACGCGTTGCCGCCGAGGTGATAGCGGCGGTCGAGCACCAGCACACGCTTACCCAGCTGTGTTGCTGCACGCTCGGCGATCGTCAGTCCGAAAAATCCGGAGCCGACGACGATGAGGTCGTAGCGGCTAGGTGCTGTGGTCTCTCGGTTTGCAGCGGTCACGGTGAACCAGGGTAAGCGACTGCGCCTCCCGCGCGGGCTTCTGGTAGCACGTGACATCAATCTCGGCCATTGCCACCATTCATCCCTACCCAGCGCCACTTGTAACGATGACCACAGTTAGGGTACTCGCCGAGTACGTGACAGCTTGGGGGGAACGATGGTTGACCAGTCGCGACGTGCCGAGGGCCTGCTGTATGTGCCGACGCTGCCCCGGACCGGGTCCGGCCAAGTGCAGTTGGAGTTGAGGACCCTTCCTGACGGCAGGTTGGCGCTACCCGCCTACACCTCCCGAATCCAGCTGACCAAATGCTGCGGCGACGGCCAGCCGTGGGGTGCCGTCAATTCCGAGGGTCTGGACGAGATCCAACGTTCGACCGGGTGTGACGTGGTTCTGCTCGACGCCGAGATGCCAGCCGGCTCACGACGGGAGTCCGCGCCGTACGACCCGTACGAGGAAGATCTCGACAGCCATATTCCGACCTCGTTCCTGCAAGAGCCGTACGGAACCGGCCGAACAAGGGGGAACGGCCGATGAGTCCAGACGGCCTGAAGGTCGAACACCTGAACGACACTGCGAAGATTCTCGCCCGAAACGCTCGAGAGGTGGAGGCGCTGGGCGCGAAGGCCCCGCACTTGCCGAACGCGGGACCGTCGAGCGCTCTGATCGGTGACGCGCTGATCGCGTTGGCGCAGGCAATGTCGTACGTGGCACAGGCATCGGCGAATGCCGCCGATACCGTGCAGGTCTGCGATGCCAACTACGCCGCCACCGACCAAGCGAATGACCGGCAGTTATCCGGTGTCGGCGAACAGATCCCAGAGATATCCGTCGGGGGAACGCGCTGATGCCCATCTACGTCTATGTCGACGCCGATCCCGAGTCTTGCATCGAATGCGCCGTCGCCCTCGACCAACTCGCCGAAGGCGCCGAGGACGGTGCGCAAGGCTTCTTCGATGCCAGGGATCAGTCCGAAGAAGACTGGCAATACAAGGCGGGAGATAATTTCCGTGCCGCGGTGGACAGGCTCGGGAAGTCGACGGGCGAGGTCGCCGACCGGGCGGGGGACCTGGCCAAGGCTCTCCGAGCGTTCGCCGACGAGATGAACACGGTCAAGATACGAATGACTCAGGCCGCGGCCGGAGCCCTCGAAGCCGGCCTGCGGGTCGGCCCTGACGTGTGCTTCCCCGACTGGATCGGCGACCCCGAACTGCTGCCTCCTGGTGCGTGGACCATCGACCAGCTTACCCAGCAGGCGATTCAGGTCGCCGCCTATGGCGAGGCCCTCGAGCTGGTGACCGAGGCCAGGGAGAAGGAGCGACTCGCCCATGAAGACCTCCGCAAGGCCTTCAGTGGCAGCACGGACGGCGATGACTGGCTAGGCCGCTTGAAGGGTTCGACCCCCTGGATGGCGGGCGGCGCCGCGATCGGCTACGTAGGCACCGCGGCACAAGAGGCTGACAAGTGGGGTGCGATCGCGCAGACCCGGGCCACCCAGGTTCAGACCTTCCGAACGCTGGCGGCCGAGGCCGCGACCGACCCGTTGCGGCATGCTCACACGAACATGGTCAACACGCTTGTGCCCGCCGCCGACGACGCCGCGAGATTCGCCGCTCAGAACTCCAAACTGATTGCGGGGCAGACCGGAAACCCCTTAGTCAAATTCCTTGGCACCGGAATCGTCCCAGAGAGCGTGTCCAACGTCGGATCCAAGATTCCGATCGCAGGGGTGGCGTTGACCAGCGCACAGATTTACTTCGACGTACAGGACGCTGAGGACGGTGGCGATGTCGCAAAGATTGTCGCGAAGGATGCCGGCGGCTTCTTGGCGGGAACCGCCGCAACGAGCCTGCTCCTCGCCAGCGCCGCCGGAGGACCGGCCACCATCGCCGCGGTCGGAGCGGGCGTACTCGTCAGCTACGGCGTCGGCGAACTCATCGAATACCTGGCGGACTGATACCCGATGACCCACACCTCCCGCGGTCGATCCCGCCTCCCAAAAATCCCCGACCCACACACCGGCGAACCACGCCCACCCGCGGCGCCCCGCCGGGAAAGCTCCGCACACGAGGCGACCCCGACCGACCGAGCGCCGATAGAGCCCCCACCCCCACCCGAGGGCCTCGGCCCCACCCTCGAATGGTCACAGGCCGAAAAGAAGCACAGAGTGCAGGCGGCGTTTGCCTTGTCCGCGATTGTTGCAGCCTTCGCCACAGTCAAGGTGGGCGGATTCGACTGGGTCAGCGACTGGGGTTTCTGGGTTCTCCTGTCAGTGATGGGTGCGGTCATGTATTGGAGAGCCAGCCAGGAGTGGATGGCGGCCGGGGCCGTGTGGGTCCAGGAAGGCCCGAAGTGGGTCAACACCTACGAACTGGTCCGGATCAGATTCAGCGTCGACGGACTCCGTCGGGTGCTACGCCTCCAGGACGCCGAGGGCCGAGAAATCCACTCCTTCGGGCTTCGAGACGTCCAAAGCAACCCGCTGATGTGGGATCTGGTCTACAACGGCATCCTCCACTCCGTCGCCTCCGGCAACTGCGACATCTCCCGCAAAGCGCGCAAGGTCCTGCAAATCCCACCCTCCCTCGGCCGGGAACGCGAATACTCGGCGGACTGACGCGATGACCCACCCCCCCC
>NZ_BCXB01000012.1 GCF_001894885.1 Rhodococcus marinonascens NBRC 14363 | reverse complement strand
AAGGAAGAACACCAAATCCGCGACACGGCTGCTGCGGCGCAGGGCTCGGAAGGAAGCCCGATTCGCCGCCGACGTCAACCACCAAATTTCGAAGAAGATCGTGGCCGAAGCTGAACGCACCGGACGCGGCATCGCCCTGGAAACGGGTACGGCTCCGCAAGCCCCAACGGGCCACACACTCGAGCTGGGCGTTCGCGCAGCTCGGGGCCTTCATCGCATACAAGGCCGCTCGGGCAGGGGTGCCGGTGGCGTCGGTTGATCCGGCGAACACCAGCCGCCGCTGCATCCGGTGCGGTCACATCGACAAGAAGAACCGGCCCCGTCAGGACCGGTTTGCTTGCCTCGACTGCGGTTTCGTTGAACACGCAGACATTGTCGGCTCGATCAACATTGCACATCGAGCCGCCGAAAACTACCGGGCCCAGTCAACGGTCCCTAGTGCGGCGTAACGTCTAGCATCCAGCTAGGCGCTATAGCTGCAAGCTTGGCCCTTCAGGGCCGAGTAGTTGACTCAGGCACCAGTGAATTCGACGGCCTCGTGACAGTCGGCGCACGGGTGGTCTCCGCTCGGTCTATTCGCTCTCGGAGCCGTGGGGCCAGCGACTATTCTTGGATTCAACATGCAATGTCGGGCGTTTCGATGTACGACAAGGGGTGGGTAGCCATGGTCGATCGAACACGCGATGGTCGCGGGGTACTTCCGATTCCGGATCGGCAGTATGTCGGCCTGGTGACGTATGACGCGAAAGACCCGGACACAACCTTTCCGCCGATCGAGCCACTCCTACCACCCGAGGGTGCCCCGAATGTGCTCGTCATCCTGCTCGATGACGTGGGTTACGGGGCAAGCAGCGCCTTCGGTGGGCCGGTAAACACCCCCACCGCGGAACGTTTGCAGGGTGGCGGGCTCACCTACACCCGGTTCCATACCACTGCTTTGTGTGCGCCGACCCGGACCGCGCTGCTCAGCGGCCGCAACCATCACTCGGTCGGGATGGGCGCGATCACCGAGATGTCGACCTCGGCGCCGGGTTCGTCCGGCCTGCGCCCGAACACCAAGGCTGCCCTGCCCATGACGTTGAAACTCAACGGCTACTCGACAGCCCAATTCGGCAAGTGCCACGAGGTGCCGCCGTGGCAGACCTCGCCGGTCGGCCCATTCGATGCCTGGCCCTCCGGTGGCGGAGGATTCGAGCACTTCTACGGATTCATCGGGGGCGAGACCAACCAGTACTACCCGGCGCTCTACGAGGGCTTCGCCCCGGTGGAACCGGAGAAGACACCCGAGGAGGGTTACCACCTCACCGAAGACCTGGCCGACCACGCCATCGATTGGGTGCGCACCCAGAAGTCACTCGCGCCCGACAAGCCGTTCTTCGTCTACTTCGCTCCCGGCGCCACGCACGCACCGCACAGCGTGCCGAAAGGGTGGGCAGACAAATACTCCGGCAAGTTCGCGGGCGGCTGGGACGCGCAGCGTGAATCGACACTCGAGAAGCAGAAGCAGCGAGGGGTTGTTCCCCCAGACGCCGAACTGACCGCTCGTCCGGAGGCGATCCCCGCGTGGGACGAGATGGATGATGCCCTCGGGTCGGTGCTCGAACGTGAGATGGAGGTGTACGCAGGATTTCTCGAGCACACCGACTTTCAGGTCGGGCGCATCATCGACGCGATCGACGCGCTGGGTGCTCTCGAGAACACACTCGTCTATTACATCATCGGTGACAACGGAGCCTCCGCAGAGGGAACGCTCAACGGAGCATTCAACGAGATTGCGAGCTTGAACGGACTCGGCGCAATCGAGACGCCGGAGTTCATGGTGGAGGTCAAGGACAAACTCGGAACGACCGAGGCCCACAACCACTACGCGGTGGGCTGGGCGTGGGCCATGTGCGCACCCTTCCAGTGGACCAAGCAGGTCGCCTCGCACTGGGGTGGCACCCGTAACGGCACCATCGTGCACTGGCCCGCCGGGATCACCGCCAAAGGTGAGACCAGGTCCCAGTTCAGCCACGTCATCGACGTGGCGCCAACGGTACTCGAGGCGGCGGGCCTTCCTGAGCCCACCTTCGTCAACGGTGTTCAGCAGTCGCCGATCGAGGGCACCAGCATGCTGTACAGCTTCAATGAGGTAGCCGCGCCGGAACGACACGACCTGCAGTATTTTGAAATGTTCGGTAACCGCGGCATCTACTACAAGGGCTGGAGCGCCGTGACCAAGCACAACACGCCCTGGCTGGCGAACGAGGTTCCGCCCGCGCTCGACGATGACGTGTGGGAACTTTACGACGGAACCACCGATTGGACGCAGGCTCGCGACCTGGCCGCCGAGATGCCGGAGAAACTCGCAGCGTTGCAGAGGCTGTGGTTGATCGAGGCAGTGAAATATAACGTGCTGCCGATAGACGACCGCCGGTACGAACGGTTGAACGCGACCATTTCCGGCCGTCCGCAACTGATTTCGGGCAACAAGCAGGTGCTGTTTCCCGGAATGAAGCGGCTCAGCGAGAACAGTATCCTCGACATCAAGAACCGGTCGTTCACGGTCACGGCGGCGATCGAGACACCCGAGAAGGGTGCCACCAATGGTGTGATCATCGCACAGGGCGGTCGCTTCGGCGGATGGGCTCTGCACGTCGATGCGGGCCGTGCCAAGTTCGTCTACAACCTGCTCGGCTTGACGGAGTTCGTGATCACGGCGAACGAGGACGTCGCCGCGGGAAGCCGTCAGGTCCGAGCCGAGTTCACTTACGACGGCGGCGGTCTCGCAAAGGGTGGTGACGTCACTCTCTATTACGACGGCCGCAGTGTCGGCACCGGCCGGGTTGAACAGACCCACCCGATGATTTTCTCCGCGGACGAGACAACTGACATCGGCGACGACTACGGGATGCCCGTCAGCGCGGACTACAACGGCGCCACCAAGTTCAACGGACGCATCGAGGTCGTGCAGATAGACGTCGGCGACGACGACCACTCTCACCTGATCGACCCGGTAGAAGTCGCGAGGGTGGCCATGAGCCGCCAGTGACCGGACGCGCCACAGCCCCGGCCCGAGTGAGGCCGGGGCGGCAGCTCGCTCTTCGCTCAGGGTATGGCGAAGAACTGCTCAACTGCGGCCTGCGCATCGGGATTTCCCATATCAATACCGATGACAGCACCCGCAATGGTGCCGATAGCGGTGCCGAGAATGCAGCCGGCGAGGATGTTCGGGAAGATCGACACGCACCCGACAACCGAGCCGACGTTGGCACCGATCGCAAGGCCCGGCAAGCCCCCGTTGTTCCAGCCGATGTTGACTTCGTTGGTCATGTTGTCGAAGGCGGCCTGTTTGGCATCGTTCTCCGGAAAGAACTGTTCAGCCACCTGGCTGCTACCGCCGTCGGAAGTCGGGGTCATCAAAGGTTGCGACCAGTCGATTTCCTGAGGTGCGGGCTCGGCGTGCGCCGTTCCCGCACCGACGGCCATCGCACAGGCGACCAACACGGACAACGTTAGAGATCTGAAGAGTTTCATGGACATCCCGCCATGTCGTAGTTCGAACACGGACCTCACCTGAGTGCACCGAACATCTTGTGCGTGGACCATATTCGCTGGAAACCGAACGGCTACATGAAGATGTGGGTGCGCAGTGATGCTCCCCGTCTTGCAGCTACGTCATAGCCCTCCCGGAATCGTTTCTCGCAGTGAGACGGAACCATCTTTCAGGGTTCCGAGGAATTACAGGGTTCCGAGGTATTCGTAGACCGCCGGCGTCACAGCGGGGTTGGCGTTGCTGATTCCGGTGACGGCTCCGATCGCCGCGCCTACCACGGCACCGGGGATACAACCGCCGATGACGAAGAAGATGCATCCGACGACAAAGCCGATGCCGGCGCCTACAGCAGTCGCCGTCTCGCCGCCGTTCACCCAACCGATCTGGATCTCGTTCATCATGTTGGCGTAAGCTGCGTCCTGGTCGACCGGCGTAAGGGCGAGGGTTCCCGCGACGGGTGTCGTCGTAGGCGTCAGGCTGAGTAACTTGCCGTCCTCGCTGACCATCGGGTCGATCGCGAACTGCACGCCTGCGATCGAGTACCGAAGTGGGATCGTGGCCACCCTCGCTCCGGAACCGTTGGTGACGTCGACGGCTGCGGCCGTCGTAGCCAAGGTGAAGGCCCCCGAGTCGATTGAAGTATCTACCGATCGACCGTCGGCGCTCAGACTGGTGTGCGAGGTGACGGTCTGGCCGACTGGAGTGGGGGCGGCGTAAGCGGTGCCCACTCCTACACACAAGGTTGCGATCAGCAGCGCTGCCAGCGCTGTCACTCTATGCAGTTTCATGGTGTGTCCCCGGTAGTAGCGGATGACAATCGACTAATCTGGTTCGACCTGACGCTCCACAGTTACCCCGACCGGTGAACGCGCCCGTAACCTGCCTACTGTTGTCATCTTCCCCCGTCGGGTGTCCCAGTTTTCGGTGTTTCCGAAAAACACGTATGTAGTGGGGTGCCCGGCCTCTTGTTACACGGTGAGGCGATAGAAGCGCCAGAACCCGAAATCCTCGATCGGTAGGATGTCCATGGTGCCGAACCCAGCGGCTTCGGCGTAGCCGCGCAATGTGCTCGGTCGCATGACGGTTCCGGTTCCCGCGCTGGGGGTGTGGTTCATGCCGTCGGGTAGGCAGACGGTGAGACTGAACCCGTACATCAGTCGCTCGATGTCACTTCCGGGTGCAGAGAACTCGTCGTCCACTGCTTCGTCCATCACGATCAGTGCTCCACCAGGTTTGAGAGACCTTCGAACCGCGGCCAGCACCTCCACCGGCGCGGGCATGTCGTGGACGCACTCGAAAGCGAAAGCCGCGGTGCAACTGTCTTCGGCAATTCCCGCGGCGTCCGATTCCGTGATGGTGATCCGCTCGGCGACGTCGGGCTGGGCGCGGACGTTGGTCTTCGCGAGTTCGACGGTCGCGGTGTCGATGTCGTAGCCGTGGAGTCGAGCGTTCGGGTATGCGCGAGCCAAGGCGATCGTGGACCATGCCCCGCCACAGCCGATGTCGGCGATGACGGCGTCGGGCGTCCGCAGTAGATCGTCCACCTCCGGTACCGACGCGAGGGCGCTGGGCAGAGCTCCCTCGTACCAGGGCCGGTTCATGTCGGCCTGTGACTCGCGGGCATCGGCACCGTACTGCGCCCACCCCACCCCGCCGCCTGTGCGATACGCCTCCAGCAATGCGGGCATCTGGATGGCCGCACCGACGAAGATGCGTGTCAGCGGCGCGAGGTAGGCGAGACTGCGTTCGTTCGTGAGGACTTCGGCGGCACCGGCGGTCATGCGAATGTCCTGGGTTCGGTGGAGTCCATCAGCGAGAGAAGTCCAGATACGGCCTGTTGCTCGAGCCACTCCTGTGCGTACCGCGGGTGGGTCGAGGTGCGGTCCGCCAACTCGTCCGCCGTCGCCGGGCCGTGCGTCGCGAGACTGCGATACCAGCCGAGACGGTCTCCCAGATGGATGGAGAGCAGGTCGATCGTGCCGAGTGAAGTCTCGAGAATTCGCTGGGAAACGGCTTCGGCTTCGGATGCGGGGGTGGACATCGCTGACCTCCGGTCGGAGTGCGGGGCGGAGCTTCGTTATTTCATCGTGAGCTACCGCGCAGGCGGTGTCACGGTTCGTTCGCCAGGCGAAAGGGGCATGGGTGGGGTATCGAAAACCCCACGGCGATGTGTGGATACCGACTCGACATGACCACTTCGTCTCTTCACGGGTCTGATTCAGTGCCGGCTGTGATCGACCGGCGCGGTCCGGGGCCCGAACTTGGGTTTGACGGCGCTACCGCTGACCTGCAGCAGCCGGATGGCGCGATACCGGTGCGGCCGAATCGGTTCGAGATAGGCCACCATCTCTGCGTCGTCGATGGGTTTGCCGAGCAGTGACCATCCCACCACCGCCGCGAGGTGGTAGTCCCCGACGGAAAGGGCATCGGAGTCGCCGAGCGCACGTTGCGCCACCTCGGCCGCCGTCCAGATCCCGACACCAGGGATGGACATCAACCGCCGATTCGCTTCTTCGCGAGGGAGGTCGATGACCTTTTCGAGGCGATCCGCGACCTGAGCACACCGGACGATGGTGCGAGCCCTGCTCGGATCGACGTTGGCGCGATGGAACTCCCACGAAGGCACTCGTCGCCACGCTTCCGCCGTCGGCGGAAGCCTCATGCCGTCCGGGGCGGGGCCGGGAGCGGGCTCGCCAAACTTCCAGACGAGGCGCCGCCACGAGGCGGATGCAGCGATGCCGTGCACGCGCTGTTCGAGGATCGCAGGCACCAGGGCTTCCATCAGTCGGTCCGTGCGGCCCAGGCGCAGGTGCGGGAAGCGGCGGTGTGCTTCGACGAGGATTGGGTGTTCGGGGGTGAAATCCTGGCAGTCGTCGTGGTCGCCGACGAGGTGACCGAGTCCTGCGACCAGTTCCTCAGACCCGGCTCCCCAGGCCTCGCAACGAACGGTGTGGCGGTCGGGTTGGGTGAGGCGATACGTGACAGGTCCGGAGTTCTGCACCGAGGTCCGCCAGATCGAACCGTCGACGGCTTTCCGGTGGCAGGGGTCGCCTTTGCCATGCTGAAGAGGCTGGAACGTCATGGCGACGTCCAGGGGACGTCGCGCGGTCACGGTGGCCTCGGCCACTTCCAGCGAAGCTGTCATCCACTGGAGCGTAGCCACCGCGAGGCATACCACTACCGGGGGACGTCGGGGTACGCACGTAAAGTCCCAACCATGATCATCGTGAGTACCGACGGATCCTGCCTCCGCAATCCCGGTGGGGCGATCGGCTGGGCGTGGGTCAATCACGAGGGTCCCAGTCAATCGGGTGGTGAGCCCTCAGGTACCAACCAGATCGCGGAACTGCGGGCGTTGCTCGAGGCGATCACAGCGCATCCCGGATCGGATCCGCTGTTGATCGAGTCCGATTCCCAGTACGCCATCAAGTGTGCTTCCGAGTGGCTTCCCGGGTGGAAGCGCAAGGGGTGGAAGACTGCAGGCGGCACTCCCGTCAAGAACCTCGCAGTGGTGCAGTCCATTGATCGGGCCATCAGCGAACGCTCCGGGCCCGTTCGGTTCCGCTGGGTGCGCGGTCACGTCGGCAACCACTACAACGAGATGGCGGACGTGCTCGCAGGCGAGGCAGCGCGCGCCGTCGCGTCAGGCGAGATGGCTCCCACGACGACGGTCGCAACTACGCCGGTGTCGGCATCCGCCGGACCGTCCCGCACCGACGCTGACGACGCGTTCACACTATTCTGAACACACCCGTTGCGGAGGAGTAGTGACCGAGAATCTGCGGGTGCAGGAATTCTGGCGTGGCCTGGGGCTTCCCGGCATCATCGACGTCCACACCCACTTCATGCCCGCGAACGTGATGGATAAGGTGTGGAGTTACTTCGACGCAGCCGGCCCCCTCACAGGGCGTGAGTGGCCGATCCGTTACCGGCACGATGAAGATGTCCGCGTCGAACACCTTCGCGGGTTCGGTGTCCGGCGATTTACGTCGATGATCTATCCGCACAAGCCGAACATGGCTGTGTGGCTGAACCAATGGTCGGCTGAGTTCGCAGCCCATACACCCGACTGCCTGTTGACATCCACGTTCTACCCGGAGGAGTCCGCGGCGGCGTATGTCGCCCAGGCGATCGAGTCGGGTACCCGTGTCTTCAAGTCGCACATCCAGGTGGGTGATTATTCGCCCAACGACCCTCTCCTCGACCCCGTGTGGGGAGTACTGGAGGAGTCCGGCGCCCCCGTTGTCATCCACTGCGGTTCAGGGCCCGCGCCCGGCAGATACACCGGTCCTGAGCCCATTGCCGAGTTGCTGGCGAGGTATCCCGGATTGCATCTGATCATTGCGCACATGGGACTGCCGGAGTATCGGGACTTTTTGGAAATGGCTGCGAAGTACGCCGGCGTCTACCTCGACACCACCATGGTCTTTACCGACTTCACCGAAGAGATGACGCCGTTTCCGCGTGATCAGGTGCACCGACTGGCGGATCTGCAGGACCGCATCGTGTTCGGCAGCGACTTTCCCAATATTCCGTATCCGTACGTGGACGCGCTCGAGGGTCTCACCCGATTCGACCTCGGCGAGGCGTGGTTGCGTGCGGTATGTCACGACAATGCGGCGCGGCTATTCGACGTCGGACTACCGGACCTCGCGTGACAAGTGAGAACCCCGCGCCGATCAGCCCGGTTCGGTGGGTCGGCAAGCGCCGGCAGATCGGCTGACACCACGGTGGGCGGCGGGGTCTCAGCCGATCTGCCGGTCAGCGCTATGACGAACCGCAGCACACGGCCGGGGAGTCCTGTTCATCGGATGAACCGCAGCACGCGGCCGGGGAGTCCTGCTCATCTGCCGCTGCCGCTGCCGCTGCCGTGCCGAACGTGTCGCTGTCGGCCAGCACCGTGTAAACCTCCCATTTCTCACCCGCAGGACCGGTGACCCACACTTTGTCCTGGGTGGCAAAGCAACAGGTGGTGCCGATCTCTTCTGCGGTGAAGAGCCCTTCGTCGCTCAACCTGGCGATCTCCTTGTGCACCGTCTGGCTGGAGTCGACCTCGACTCCGAGGTGATTGATGGTGCCGCCGGTTCCTGGATTTTCGAAGAGGACGAGCTTGAGCGGCGGTTCGGCGATCGCGAAATTGGCGTATCCCTCCTTGACCTTCGCAGGTGCCGTGCCAAAAAGCTTCGAGTAGAACTCGACGGCCTGACCGAGGTCGTCGACGTTGAGGGCGAGCTGTACGCGTGACATGAGAACCTCCACCTATTCGACATATGTTGAATTACTCCTCGACTATGCACTACCTTTTTGACGTATGTCAAGAAGGTAGGCAGAATAGGTGCATGCCCAAGACCCTGCCCCTGATCGACGCGACCGCACCGATTTGCTGCACCCCCGTCGCATCGGGGCCGATTTCAGATGGCGCAGCCCTCGAGGTAGCGGTTCGGCTGAAGGCCCTCGCCGATCCGGTACGGATCAAGCTGATGTCGATCCTGCTCTGCACCAGCGATGGGGAAGTCTGTACGTGCGATCTCGCCGATGGACTCGGTCTGTCGGAGTCGACGATCAGCCATCATTTGGGGCAACTCAAGAAGGCGGGCATGGTGATCCCGACCCGGCGCGGAATGAATGTCTACTACCGGGCGCAACCCGATGCGCTCGAGGCTCTTCGATTCGTCCTGGATCCGAATTGCTGCCCCTAGCACCTATTCTTTAGCAACATCATTCACCCCGACGGTGTGTGGCGATTTAAAACCCGCTCGCCGACGGCCGTCCCGTAGGTTGGTCTTCTCTTCCTCCTGTTATTGTGCTCGGCGGCGCAACTGTGGCCGATGGCTGGACCGAGGCGTGAGGGAGTAGCCGGATGCGGTGGAAGAAATCGGGTCGGTTGTCGGCGGTCGTGGCAGCGGTCGCCACGGTGGCGCTGAGTGTCGGGGGTGCTCAGGCGAGTGCTGATCCCGCGCCGTTGCCGGTGTCCTATTCCTCGCTCCCGGCGCTGGGGACGGCGGTGGTGAACCCGGATTCGGATCCGCCCGGCGCGAACGACTGGTCCTGCCGCCCCACGGAGGCCCACCCGCGGCCCGTAGTGTTGACGCACGGCACCCTGGCGAACATGACGATCAACTGGGCGACGCTGTCCCCGCTGTTGACGAACAACGGGTACTGCGTGTTCGCCCTCAACTTCGGTCAGGAGTTCGACGCGAACTACGTCGGTCTACCGGGCGCGAGCAAAGCCGGCGCGACCGGTTCGATGGAGGGTTCGGCCTCCCAGTTGGCCGACTTCGTCGAACGAGTGAAGTCGGCGACAGGTGCCCCGAAAGTGGACATCGTCGGGCATTCGCAGGGCGGTTCGATGCCCCGCTACTACTTGAAGAATCTCGGTGGAGCGACGTCGGTGGACAAGTTGATCGCGCTCGCACCATCGAATCACCCCGGTTCGTCGGAGGCGCTCGGACAGATCCCCGGAGCCAACGAGGCGTTTGGTACCGCGGGGTTCGAGCAGTCGGAGCGCTCCGACTTCCTGAACCAATTGAACGCGGGCGGCGAAACGATGCCCGGCGTCTCGTACACCGTGATCGCCACTCGGTACGACGAGATCGTCGCGCCCTATACGTTGGCGTTTCTCACAGGCCCGAACGTCGTGAACATTCTGTTGCAGGACGAATGCCCGCAGAACTTGTCCGATCACCTTTCGCTGGCGTTCGACAGGCTCGCTCTCAGCCACGTACTCAACGCGCTGGACCCGAGCTACCCCGTTGCCGCGTGCGAATTCTCGCCGCCGGTCATCGGGGGCTAGGACTGGCTGGAACGGTCATGACAGGCCGCGGAACGCCGTCGCGGTGACGATGAGGACGGCACCGTGGAGTGGGGTGCGGCTGAGGATGATCGCCCCTTGCCGAATGCGCCAGTAGGCATCATCCCACCGTTTCGGGCACCTGCGTCTGCGCGCCCCATCGGCCGCGCTGCCGGGTGATTTCGATGGGGTGGTCGAAGCACTCGCTGATGTGTGCCGTGGTGAGGACATCCGACACCTCACCGTGCGCGATCACCCGACCGTCGCGGACGAGGACCGCGTGGGTGGTGGTCATCGGGATCTCCTCGAGGTGGTGTGTGACGAGGATGCTGGCGAGATTCGGGAGGCGGACTCGTAATTCATCCAGTGCGGTGAGGAGTTGTTCGCGCGCAGCCAGATCCAGTCCAGTGGCGGGCTCGTCGAGCAGGAGGAGTTGGGGCTCGGCGACCAGTGCGCGAGCGATCAGGGCGCGGCCGCGTTCGCCTTGAGATAAGTTCGGCCACAGAGCATCTGAGCGATCATGCATTCCAAGCGAGGTGATCAGTTCATCGGCGCGGGCGACCTGCTCTTTGGTGGGCGACCAGCGGGGAACGAATTCGGGAGTATTGGTGAGGCCGGTGAGCACCACATCGCGCACCGTCAGGGGCCGCTGGACCGTGTGCCGGGGGTTCACGTGACCGATGCGGGCGCGCAACTCCCTCATATCCACTCGACCGAGTCGGTGACCTAGTACGTGAATGATTCCGTGTGTCGGATGAGCGAAGGCACCGAGCATGCTCAGCAGCGTGCTCTTGCCTGCCCCGTTCGCGCCGAGGAGCACCCAGTGCTGGCCTCGTTCGATGCGGAGTGTCACATCGCTGAGTAGATACCGTCCGCTCCGCACGAGGTCGACGTGTTCGGCGCTGACGACCGAATCGGTGGTGGTCACTGGGCTTCACCTTTCCGCAGCAGCATCATGACGGGATCGAGGTTGGCGGCGGTGGCGGCGACGGCCGCCTCGACGTCGCCTGCTTCCAGGGCCCGCAGGAGATCGTCGTGAGCGCACCCGGTGTCGGGCCGCGCGGGTTCGTGATCGACCAGTTCGGCGAGCGCCTCCACCAACTCGGGCCGGACCGATTCGAATAGGGCAGAGAGGATCGAGTTGCCCGCGATGTTCACGACCGTCGCGTGGAAGTCGAGGTCTGCCGCTACGAACACCGCGGTGGCCTCCTCAGTGCTGTAGTGGCGGGCGGCCAGCATTGCCCGGAGCCGACGAAGGTCTTCGGGGCGTGCGCGTTCTGCCGCCAGCCGGGCCGCCTCGATCTCCAGGGCGCGCCGTACCTCGTACACCTCGAGGAGTCGCGCGCGGCGCAGTAGTTGCTCGAGACCAGCACCGGCTGTGGGTGGGCGCGCCACGAACGTGCCCACACCGTGCCGCACGTCGAGTAGACCGTCGCGGGCGAGGAGTCGGACCGCTTCGCGCACGGACGATCGGCCGACGCCCAGTTCGGCAGCCAGTTCTGCTTCGCTGGGGATGCGAGTGCCCAGGGGCCACTTGCCCGCACTGATCCACTCGGTGAGCAGATCTTCGAGTTGAGGCACAAGTGGGCCGCTCCGGAGGCTGTGATGTGGGGGCATTCCGCGACGTTAACACAGTCCTCAGACCTCTGATGACTGCGTTGAGCATAGGCTGAGTCGGAGAGATCTTCGACTGGGATTCGCAGAAGAGGAGAGGTAAGACCATGGCCATCGCCACCGCTGATCGTGCAACGAGGGAAGAGCTGCTCGACTTCGTCCGTCCGCGCCACGAAAGCGTGCTGATCACCCGGAAGCGCGCGGGAGGGTTGCAGATCTCCCCGGTTACGTCGGGGCTCGACCAGGAAGGCCGGATCGTCGTCTCGACCTACCCGCAGCGCGCCAAGGCCGCCAACGTGCGGCACGATCCGGCCGTGAGCGTGTGCGTCCTCTCGGACGAGTTCGGCGGCGCCTACGTGCAGATCGACGGTACCGGGGAGGTGCTGGACATGCCGGAAGCGCTCGAGCCTTTGGTGGAGTACTTCCGCGGAATCTCCGGTGAACACCCGGACTGGGACGAGTACCGCGACGCCATGCGCAAGCAGAACAAGAGCTTGATCCGGATCACCATCGAGGAGTGGGGACCCATCGCCACCGGCGGCTTCCCTCCGGATTCCGGTCGCGGATAGCCACCGGCGCGAGTGATCAGCCGGCGAACGTCAACCAGAGCAGCGACCCGTTGAGGATGACGATCAGCCCGGCAGTTACCCAGGCGGCGATCGTGGTGGCCGCTGCGTTGGTGTGGACGCCCATCAGATCACGACTCGACGTCATCCGTACGAGCGGAATCACGGCGAACGGGATGCACAGACTCAGTACCACCTGGCTGAGGACGAGCGCGAAGGTCGGATCGACGCCGATCGCCAGCACGATTAGCGCGGGAATGAGGGTGACCACGCGGCGCAGCAGCAGCGGGATCCGTATCGACAGTAGGCCGTACATGATCTCGGACCCCGCGGCGCAACCGATAGACGTGGAGGCGAGACCCGAAGCCAGCAGGCCGATGGCGAACACGACCGCGACCGTGGGGCCGAGCGAGTTCTCGATGGCGGCGTGTGCGCCTTCGATGGAGTCGGTGCCGGGAATGCCGCGGAGCGCGGAGGCGGCGAGGAGCAGCATGCCGATGTTCACTGCGCCCGCCACGATCAGGGCACCTACCACGTCCCACTTCGTCGCCCGCAGCAGTCGCGAGAGACGGGGGCCCTCGGGGTGGTGTCCGTGTCGGTCGCGGGCGAGTGCGGAGTGCAGGTAGATCGCGTGCGGCATCACCGTGGCGCCGAGCATGCTCGCGGCCAGAAGCACCGTCTCGGTACCTTCGAAGCGCGGCATCAGGCCGGCAAGCGCGCCCGGACCCGAGACATCCGTATACGCGAGGCCGGTGAGGAACCCGATGGTGATGATCAGTAGGAGTCCGATCACCACGAACTCGAATGTTCGCTGACCGCGCCGGTTCTGGATGGAGAGGATGCCCATCGACACGACCCCGGTGATCAGGCCTCCGAGGAAGAGGGGAACTCCGAACAGGAGGTTGAGTGCGATAGCGCCGCCGATCACCTCGGCGAGGTCGGTGGCGATCGCCATCGCCTCTGCCTGTAGCCAGAACGCGCGTCGGTTGCCGGTCCGCATGCGTGTTCCCAGCATCTGGGGCAGCGACTTGCCGGTGACCAGTCCGAGCTTGGCGGACAGGTACTGCACCAGCACAGCCATGGCATTGGCGAGGACGAGGACCCAGACGAGCAGATATCCGTACTTCGCACCCGCAGTGAGGTTGGCAGCCACATTTCCGGGGTCGACGTAGGCGATGGACGCCACGAAGGCGGGTCCGAGCAGCGCGATCCCGCGCAAACTGCCCTTGCGCGTGGTGCGGCGAGGGAGGAGGGGACTGGGGGCCTCGATACTCACTGGTCTCCTGATCGTGATCGCGCGGGTCTGCCAGATGATTCGTCTCTCCGGACTATAGAGTTAGGCGATACAAACTTTCAAGTTGCGGTAACCGGTTCGTCTTGGAACCCTTTTCTTGGAGCTATATTGTCTAGAACGTGTTCCACTTTCGGTGAAAGGGAGTCCCGATGGGTCAGGTTCTCGACAGGATCGAGGGTGTCGCCGAAGAGATTCGCGGGCAAGCAGGCCGATCCGAGGCTGCCTGCAGGCTCACCGATACCGCTGCGGGACTTCTGCGCGAGTCCGGGGCGATCCGACTGTTGCAGCCCAAGCTCTACGGCGGCTCCGAGGCGCATCCTCATGAGTTCGCCGAAACCGTCATGGGAATTTCGGCGCTCGACGGTGCAAGCGGTTGGGTTGCTGGGATCGTCGGCGTGCACCCATGGGAACTAGCCTTCGCTAATCCGCAGGTGCAGGACGAGATTTGGGGTGAGAACTACGACACATGGATGGCATCGCCGTACGCACCGATGGGTATCGCGACCCCAGTCGACGGTGGCTACGTTCTGACGGGGCGATGGTCCTTCTCCTCGGGCACCGACCACTGCCAGTGGGCGTTCCTGGGGGCGATGGTCGGCGACGGTGAGGGTGGCGTCGCCGTGCCGCCGTCTTCGTTGCACGTGATCCTGCCGCGCACCGATTACCAGATCGTGGAGGACTCATGGGACGTCATCGGTCTGCGCGGAACGGGAAGCAAGGATCTAATCGTCGACGGGGCCTTCATCCCGAACTACCGGACGTTGGATGCGTCGAAGGTGATGGACGGACGCGCTCAGAAGGAGGCGGGAAGGCCGGAACCGCTGTTCAACATGCCGTACTCCTGCATGTTTCCGCTGGGCATCACGGCTGCCGTCATCGGCATCGCCGAGGGTGCGCTCGCGTGCCACATCGCTGTGCAGAGGGATCGCGTGGCGATCACCGGCCAGAAGATCAAGGAAGACCCGTACGTATTGAGTGCGATCGGGGAGTCGGCCGCCGAGATCAATGCGTCGCGGGTATCCCTCATCGAGACCGCGGACCGGTTCTACGACAAGGTAGACGCGGGCAAGGAGATATCGTTCGAGGAGCGTGCGATCGGCCGACGAACCCAGATCGCCGCCGCGTGGCGTGCGGTGCGTGCGGTGGACGAGATCTTCGCGCGCGCCGGGGGCGCCGCGCTGCACTACAGCACACCGATGCAGCGGTTCTGGCGTGACGCGCACGCCGGTCTGGCTCACGCGGTCCATGTGCCCGGCCCCACCAACCACGCGAGCGCTCTTACTCAACTCGGGGGCGAACCGCGGGGGATGATGCGGGCCATGATCTAGGGAATCGGTGAGTGGGGGGTGGGAAGTGCCTGGCACAGAACGTCGATCGTTTCAGCGAACAGGCTCGACGACGGTGTGCCGTAACCGACGACGAGACCATCGACCCGATTTGTGACCGCATCCGGGTGTCGGAACGTGCGCAGGCCCAGGACCTCGAGTCCGAGTGCGGTCGCCCGAGCTACCGTGGCAGTCTCCGTTCCTTCAGGTAGTTCGAGGACGGCATGCAAACCCGCCGCGATTCCGGTGACGTGCACGTGCGGTGCCTGTTCGGCGAGGGTCGCGACCAGGGTGTCGCGTCTCCGGCGATACGAAGTGCGCATCCTGCGGACATGCCGGTCGAACGCACCACTCTCGGCGAAGTCTGCCAGCGTGAGTTGATCCGTGGCACTGACCCATCTCTCGTAGATGCCCTTGACCGCGAGGATGCCGTCGATCAGATTTTCCGGCAACACCATCCAGCCCACGCGGATTGCAGGGGAGAGGGACTTGGTTGCGGTGCCCAGGTAAACCACTTGTTCGGGCGCCAGGCCTTGCAGGGCCCCGATGGGTTGGCGGTCGTAGCGGAACTCGCCGTCGTAGTCATCCTCGATCACGATTCCACCCGTGGTGCGCGCCCATTCCACGAAAGCCGTTCTCCTGCTGTGGTGGAGCGGACCTCCCGTGGGGAATTGATGAGCCGGGGTGAGGAGCGCCGCGGACGGGCGCCGTCCCCCGACATCGGGGGGTCGCGCACCGCGGCTATCGAGTTCCATCGGGATGGTGACGACGCCGGCATCGCAGAGGAGTTCACGATGCAGATGTAGCCCGTACTCCTCGACCGCGAACGCCCCCTTCAGGGAGCGGGCGAGCAGCCAAAGTCCGTGCCCGGAACTCGCGCTGACCACGATGTGCTCGGGATCGGTACGTACCCCTCTTGCGCGCGAAAGATACTCGGCCAGAGCGCGACGGAGTTCGATCCTGCCCCGCGGGTCGCCGTGCCCAAACGCCTCGTTGGGCGCCGCGCTGAGAGCGCGGCGGGCGGATGCAATCCAGGCGGTACGGGGAAACTCGCCGACATCGGGCGAACCCGGCGCCAGGCTCAGTGCCGGACCGGGCGACGAGGTGGTGTGGGCGCGCGGTCCGTGTGAGGGCTGGCCGGCGCGGTCGGCGACCCGGGTTCCAGATCCCTGCCGGGCGGTGAGCCAACCCTCGGCTACGAGTTCGGAATACGCCTCGGCGACCGTGTTTCGGGCGATGCCGAGGTCCACGGCAAGCGTGCGTGAGGCCGGCAGAGTGGTGCCGGCGGCAAGCCGTCCCGACCGAATCGACTCGCGCAGTGCGGAAACCAGATGTGCGCGTACGCCGGACGAACGGGCGCCGCCGGACACGGTCAGATCGAGGTGGAGGTCGCGTCCCAAACCCGAATTGGCCCAAGGTTCCATGATCGAATTGAACCATGAAGTTGGGCTACTAGGCGCCTAGTGTTCGGGCATGACCACCACAGAGCGCAAGACCCGAGTCGATCTCGCACGCAACGCCCCGGCCGTCTATAAGGCAATGATCGCTCTCGACGCTGCAGCGAGGCAGGGGCTCGAGCCGGAACTGGTCGAGTTGGTACTCACCCGTTGCTCCCAGATCAATCACTGCGCCTGGTGTATCGACATGCACACCGCCGGCGCACGCAAGATCGGCGTCAGTGAACAGAAGTTATTCCTGCTCAATGCCTGGGAGGAGGCGCAAGGCCTCTACACAGAGAAGGAGCGGGCAGCGTTCGCACTCGCCGAGGCAATCACCGTCTTGACTGACGGATTCGTCCCCGACTCGGTGTACGAGGGGGCCCAGGAATATTTTGACGAGACGGAGTTGGCCCAGCTCATCTCGCTGGTGCTCACGATCAACGCCTGGAATCGCATCGCTGTGAGTACTCGCATGTCCCCACAGGCGCGCTAGTCATGCTCGCAGGTCGCCGCCGCACGCCACTTGTGCGGCGTGCGACCCGAGTGAGGAAGCAGGGAATTCCGCTCACGGGGCATTGAAGGTGATGACCTCTGCCGACCGATGTTGCTGTGCCAGTTCACGGTACACCGACGCGTTATCGGCGTTGTGGGCCACCTCGTCGTCGGTCAGGTCTCGACGCACCTTCGCCGGCACACCAGCGGCAAGCGAACGAGCTGGAATCCGCGTGCCCTCGAGTACCAGTGCACCGGCCGCGACAAGTGCCCCCTCGCCGACTACCGCGCCATTGAGAATTGTCGCCCCCATGCCTACGAGTGCGCCGTCCTCCACGGTGCACCCGTGAAGGACCGCGTTGTGTCCGACGCTGACCCCCCGGCCGACCGTGACGGGAAATCCCCGGTCGACGTGTACCGCCACTCCGTCCTGGATGTTGCTGCCTTCGCCGAGAGTGATCGAATCGCAATCCGCGCGAAGGACGGCGCCATACCAGATACTGGCCTCCGCGCCGATCGTCGTGGCACCGATCACCGCCGCGGTGGGCGCTACCCAGGCGGTTTCGTCCGCCTGCGGCGAATTACCGTTGATTGCAACGACGTGTGGTTCTCTCACCGTGTTCTCCTTCGAGCAGCCGATTCTCATCTACATGGGGTAGTGCCATTGTGAGGGCTTCCGCCGTTCCGGGGACACTTGCGGCAAGAGGGCGTAAACCTGAGCGGCACCTCAGCCCGGGTGTCCCACCTGCGCGGTAGTGGGGCGATTCAGAGGAGGTGGACTCTCTGGTAGAGGCGCTTCGATGGGCCACCGACGAGACCGACGCTGTCGAGGAACTGCATGAGCTTGGAACCGGACGTACGAACGGTGTCCTTGTAGTGCCGGTTGCTCCTGGCCTCGGCGATGGCCCGCTTCGGGTCGAGACCTGCGTTCTCGTAGACCTCGCTGCGAATCATGCTCTTCATGACGATGTACACGACCGCGGCGGTGTTGAGCCGTTCGATCTGGAGTCTCACCCAACCGGCGCCCTCGATTCGGCGGCCCACTTCCTCTCGGGCGAAGCGGATGTGGCGGGCTTCTTCGACAATATGGATCCTGCTCACCGTGCGCGTGAGGGGCTGAACGCGCTCGTCTTTCATGAAATCGCGCTGCATCATGTCGAGGATCTCCTCGGCGGCCATCACGCTGGCGTAAGCGTTTGCACCCTTGAAAAATCCACCCCAGATGCGTCCTAGCTTATGGATCATTGGGTGGGGGCCGTAACTCGGCATGCCGAGCCGTTCCCCGGCGCGCGCGAACATTACGGAGTGACGACACTCGTCGGCCACCTCGGTGAGGGCGAACTGGACGTGGCGGGAATGCTTATCGCGGCCATAGACGTCGCGCAGGAGCATTTGCATCAGCAGGATTTCGAACCACAGGCCAACGCTCGAGATGCTGGCGGCCTCGTGCTTGGTGGGTTCGACCTTCTGCTCGTCGGTCATCTCTTCCCACAGTGCGGTGCCGTACAGCGTGCTCCACTCGGGGGTGAGGCCGAACTTGTCATCGGGAATGGGTGCTTCCCAATCGACCTCGACCATCGGGTCGTAGGACTTGCGAGCTGGCGACGCCAATAGGCGAGTGGCGGTCTCTTCCCGATCGGAGACGACAATCGGTGCTTTCATGACTACCTCTCGATCAATGGCTGGGGCGGTCCAGTGAATGTGACGGCAAGTAACTGATACTCAACGCTACTGTGACGGCGGACGCAAGGGCAAGGTTCGATCGGGGGCTGTCATCGGCGTGGCGCGTGGATGCTCGACGGGTAGCGCCGGAAACGTCGGCACAGTGTGCAAGAGTTGCGAGGCTTACGAGCGCAATCAAGAGACAACCCAGAAAGGACATCGAATGCCGCCCCGTAGACGTTCCGATGCCGCCGCACCGGATCACCTGACCGCGGAGAATCTCGAGGCCCTCACTGCCGCGATCGAGGAAGGCAAGCGGGCAACCGTGTATCTGCGCGAGGCTATGCCCAGCCTTGCGCTAGAGGCTGGAGCCTCGGCGAAAGTCATTTCAGTGCAAGGCAATACGATAGTGATTCGACCTAAGGGGGTGGACGACGAGCTTCCTTTCGAAGCAGAGGAGCTTCTGATGAGACGAATTCCGGCGCCCAAGCCCGAGGCCGTGGCAGCGCCGGTCGTGCATCAGGAGATCGAGCCCGGACCGCCCGCCGCTCCAAAGGAGCCCACAGTCAAGACCGCCGCGACACCTCACCCAGCCGCCGTTCCGAACCCCGCCGCGGCACCATCGCGACGCACCGGCAAGAAGGTACCCGCGGGACTGAGCGTGACCATTCACGCCGGCACCGACAACGACTGGAGCGTCACCGTCGCGACCGGAGCGAAGAGACCAGGCAAGGCGATTCCCGTCTCGCCGGAAGCCGTCGAGCGTGCAGTTCGAGAACTCGGAGAAGATTCGGCGATCGAGGCAGTGGAGTCAGTCATCGTCGCGGCGCGCAACCTCGCCGCGGCCCGTGTGGACGAGTTGAGCCGGCAACTGGAGGACGCTCGCAAAGCGCTGGAGGCGCTCGGCACCGGCGAGTGATCACCGGATAGTCATCAAGTTGGTAATTCTACATCGCCATTCCGCCGCACCAGCCTTGCGTAGGGTGGGATTCTGAGAGGGAGGCACGCGGCCGTCGGGGCTCATTCCTGGAAGGTTTGAAAATGTTGAAGCGATTCGCAGCGGTTGTCGCAGTGACGGCGGGAATTCTTGGTTTCGTCGCAGTTGGGTCCTCAGTAGCAGCTCCGGCCGCTGTTATGGGCGGCGGTTCGGGGCTCGTGGTGAATGACGAACTGCTCTGTTCACTCACCACCATCGGTCACGACAATTCGGGTCGGCTCGTCGGCTTGACAGCGGGGCACTGTGGTGAGGTGGGTGCGCAAGTCGTGTCGGAGGCGAATCCGGACAGCGGCGTCGTCGGTCAGTTCGTCGTCTCCAATCCCGCTCTCGACTATGCGGTGATCCAGTTCGATCCAGCGAAGGTCACCCCGGTGAACAGCGTTGGCGGCGTCACTATTACCGAGATCGGTGCTCCGGCGACCTTCCCTCAGATTGCGTGTAAGGAAGGCCGGACCACGGGTAACACCTGCGGTATCGTCTACGGCGATCTCTTGCAATCGCACGAAACATGGACCCAGGCCTGCGTGATCGAGGGCGACTCGGGTGCGCCGATGGTGGTCGGGACGACGCTGGTGGCCATGGTCAATGCATACCTGGCCGCACCGTGTATCGGCCCGGAGATCGGTACCACGTTGAGCGCGATCGTCAATGACATGAACGCGAACGGCGGTCCCGGAGCGGGATTCCAGCCCGTCTAGGGGTGCTGTTCTCCATCGGTTCGACTGAATTCCACTGACGCTGTTCGACAATCCCGTTGTTCGACGATCCACAGCGCTACACCCGCGTATGGCTCCTCTCCATGGCGCACGGAACGACAGTTCCGTGCGCCACTTGCTTCCAGAGGACTCGTTTGCTTTTCCTGTATGGCGCCTAACCGCAGACCGCGCCGGACGAGGCGGAGCCGACGAGTTTCGTGTATTTGGCGAGGACGCCGCGGGTGTAGTGCGGGGGAAGGGGTTCCCATCCGTTTTGACGAGCAGCGAACTCTTCTTCGTCGACGAGTATGTCCAGTGTGCCCTTGCTGACGTCCAACCGGATCTGGTCCCCGTCCTGGACGAACGCAATCGGGCCACCGTCGACCGCCTCCGGCGCGACGTGCCCGACGCAGAGGCCGGTGGTGCCGCCGGAGAAGCGTCCGTCGGTCAGTAGGAGCACGTCCTTACCCAGTTCGGCGCCCTTGATCGCACCGGTGATCGCGAGCATCTCGCGCATGCCGGGACCACCCTTGGGTCCTTCATAGCGGATCACGACGACGTCGCCGCTCGTGATGGTGCCGTCTTCGAGAGCGTCCATAGCGGCCCGTTCGCGTTCGAAGACGCGGGCGGTGCCGGTGAAGACGTCGGAATCGAAGCCGGCGGACTTCACGACCGCGCCACCCGGGGCGAGGGAACCCTTCAGGATCGTGATTCCCCCGGTGGGGTGGATCGGTGAACTCATCGCGCGCAGCACCTTGCCGTCGGGGTCGGGCGGTGTGATATCAGACAGGTTCTCGGCCATGGTCTTGCCGGTGACGGTGAGGCAGTCGCCGTGCATCAATCCGGCGTCGAGCAAAGCTTTCATGACGACGGGGACGCCGCCGATGTGGTCGACGTCCTGCATCACGTGCTTGCCGAACGGTTTGACGTCCGCCAGGTGTGGGACGCGGGAACCGACCCGTGAGAAGTCGTCGAGTGTCAGTTCCACCTCGGCCTCGTGGGCGATAGCCAGCAGGTGCAGGACGGCGTTGGTGGATCCGCCGAACGCCATGACGACGGCGATGGCGTTCTCGAACGCTTCCTTGGTGAGGACATCCCGGGCGGTGATGCCACGGCGGAGGAGTTCGACGACGGCCTCACCGCTGCGCCTCGCGAATCCGTCACGGCGGCGGTCGGTCGCGGGCGGAGACGCGCTGCCCGGTAGTGACATCCCGAGCGCCTCGGCGGCGCTGGCCATGGTATTCGCGGTGTACATCCCGCCGCAGGCGCCCTCGCCGGGACAGATCGCACGTTCGATGGCGTCGACGTCCTCGCGACTCATCAGACCGCGAGCGCAGGCACCGACCGCTTCGAACGCATCGATGATGGTGACATCACGCTCGGTGCCGTCGGACATCTTCGCGACGCCAGGCAGGATCGAACCGGCGTAGAGGAACACACTCGCGAGATCGAGGCGGGCCGCTGCCATCAGCATGCCGGGCAACGACTTGTCGCAGCCCGCCAGCAGCACGGACCCGTCGAGGCGCTCGGCTTGCATCACCGTCTCGACGCTGTCGGCGATCACCTCTCGTGACACCAGCGAGAAGTGCATGCCCTCGTGGCCCATCGAGATGCCGTCGGAGACGGAGATGGTGCCGAATTCGAGGGGGTAGCCGCCGGCGGCGTGGACGCCGTCTTTGACGGCCTTTGCAAGCCGGTCCAGGGACAGGTTGCAGGGTGTGATCTCGTTCCAGGACGAGGCGACGCCGATCTGTGATTTACCCCAGTCGTCGTCGCCCATGCCTACCGCACGGAGCATTCCGCGCGCAGCGGTCTTCTCGAGTCCGTCGGTAACGTCGCGGCTGCGGGGCTTTGGATCCGGAATAGTCATGCGTCCCAGAGTAGGCGCGAACCTCCACGCCGGACACAAGATGAAGACCTCACCGCCAGTGACCGTCCAGTCGATCTGTATCGGCGCGCGCGCCGTCGGGAGTGATCTCAACCAGCGGAAAACCCCTGTTGGGGGGTAATTTGATCTGCGATGAACAGAGTGTGGTTGGTGTGGGGTGTCGGTGTCGCCGCGTATATCGTGGCCGTGCTGCAGCGCACCTCATTCGGTGTGTCCGGTCTGGTGGCCGCGGAACGATTCTCGATCAGTCCGAGCGTGCTGTCGGGTTTCGTCGTCTTGCAGATAGTGGTGTACGCAGGGATGCAGATCCCGGCCGGCGCGCTGCTGGATCGGTACGGTTCGCGGGCCATGATCGCGTCGGGCGCGCTGATCATGGCATCAGCGCAGATGATGCTCGCATTCACCGAATCGTTGCCGCTTGCGTACGCCGCCCGTGTTCTCGTCGGGGTTGGCGATGCGCTGACATTCATCTCGGTGCTGCGTCTGGTGCCGCAGTGGTTTGCGCCGCGACGGGTCCCGCTCGTATCGCAGCTGACCGGAATCTTCGGCCAACTCGGCCAGATCCTGTCGGCCTTGCCGCTGATGCTGTTGTTGAACGGGCCGGGTTGGAGTTTCGCATACGGCAGCGCGGCGTCACTGGGGATGCTGGCCTTCGTACTGTCCCTGACCGTCATCCGGAACGCCCCGCCCGGACTCGAGCCAGTCGCCGCACCCGCGGGATTGCGGGAGGTGGGCAAGCAGATCCGCCTGGTGTGGGGGCGGCCCGGCACCAGGCTCGGATTCTTCACCCACATGGGAACGCAGTTCTCGACGACAACCTTCGCCCTGCTGTGGGGCATCCCGTACCTGAGATCGGCGCAAGGACTGTCCCCGGCGGAAGCGGGTTCACTGCTCACGCTGTCAGTACTGTCGGCGATTGTCGCGGGCCCGGTCATCGGCATTCTCAGTGGCCGCTTTCCGATGCGCCGTTCGTATCTGGTGCTGTCGATCATCATCAGCAGCGCGGTGATGTGGACCATTGTGCTGGCGCTACCGGGTCCGGCGCCGAGTTGGTTGCTGGTGCTCCTGGTGATGGTGATCTCGGTGGGTGGCCCGGGTTCGATGATCGGATTCGACTATGCCCGCATGTTCAATCCCAACACCAGCATGGGAACCGCTCAGGGAATGGTCAATATCGGCGGGTTCCTTGCGTCGTTGCTGGTGATTCAAGCGATGGGCATCATCCTCGAGGTGATGGGCGGATATTCATTCGACGCATTCCGTGTGGCATGGCTGGTGCAGTACCCGGTCTGGGGCGTGGCGATCGTGGGGGTGCTCGTGACGCGAAGGAAGGTGCGCAAGCAGATGGGAGTGGTGTTGCGGCCTATTCGTCAGGTGTGGCGAGAACGCAGCGGTCGCTGGAGGGCCTAGTTACACTCTTGCACGATGTGTAACACTACAACGCATGAGCAATGAGCGATCCGAAGATCAAGCCGTCCTGACCGCACCCCCGATGAAGTGGGATGCCTGGGGCGCACCGGAGAAGCGCAAGGTTCTCTCGGACGGCATCAAGGGCCTGCTACGGCAAGCCCTCGGGGTCACGATTCGGGAGACTCCCGACCGCGTAGCAGCAAACGTGGTCCTGGCTCCGAGCGCGGTATCCGAAGGGCAACTTGCGGCGCTCGCCGGGATTGTCGGCGAGAAGTTCTGCAGCACCGAACACGATGATCGACTGTTGAGGGCCGGTGGTAAGAGCACGCTCGACATGCTGCGTCGTCGCAGCACCGAAACGCAGAACGCCCCCGACGTCGTGGTCACCCCGGGTACCGAGGCAGAAGTCACCGAGATCCTCGGATACTGCGCCGACAACTCGATCGCCGTCGTGCCGTTCGGCGGCGGTACCAGCGTTGTGGGCGGACTCGACCCGGTGCGTGAGAAGTTCGACGCAGTCCTCTCGCTGGACCTACGCAGGTTCGACTCGCTGATCGACCTCGACATCGACTCCGGAATCGCGACCCTGGGGGCGGGACTGTCCGGCCCGGCCGCAGAGGAACTACTCGGCGCACGCGGCTTCTCGCTGGGGCATTTCCCGCAGAGTTTCATGTTCGCGACCATCGGCGGATTCGCAGCAACCCGCTCCTCGGGCCAGGCTTCCGCAGGTTACGGCCGGTTCGAAGACATGGTGCAGGGTCTGCGGGTGGTGACCCCCGCAGGCATTCTCGACACCGGGCGTGCACCGGCGTCCGCCGCGGGTCCGGACCTCGGCGAGTTGTTCGTCGGATCCGAGGGAACCCTCGGCGTCATCACCCAGGTCCGCGTGCAGGTGCACCCGGTCCCGGAGTCCGTTGTCCGCGAGGGGTGGCGCTTCCCCGACTTCGAGACCGGCGCGGCAGCACTGCGCGCCCTCCGGCAGGAAGGCGCGGTGCCGACCGTGCTGCGACTGTCCGACGAGGCCGAGACGGGCGTCAACCTCGCCACCCACGACAAGATCGGCGATGAGACCGTCACCGGCGGCTGCCTGGCGATCACCACGTTCGAGGGCACTGCCGAACACACCGCGGAGCGGGTGGCCGAGGCCCGCACCGTCCTGCAGGCCAACGGTGCGACCTCGCTCGGCGAGGAACCCGGAAACGGTTGGGAACACGGCCGTTACGACGCCCCCTACCTGCGCGACGCCCTGCTCGATGCGGGTGCGCTGGCCGAGACCCTCGAAACGGCAACTCGCTGGGGCAACCTCGCGACGTTGCGTGCCGCGGTCACGACGGCGTTGACCGAGTCGTTGTCCGGGCAGGGGACCCCGCCGCTGGTGTTGTGCCACATCTCGCACACGTACGCGACGGGTGCGTCGCTGTACTTCACCATCGTGTGCGCGCAGAACGACGACCCGATCGCCCAGTGGAGCAAGGCCAAGACCGCCGCCGGTGACGCGATCATCGCCGCCGGCGGAACGATCACCCACCACCATGCGGTCGGCGTCGATCACCGCCCGTGGATGCGGGACGAGATCGGCGACCTGGGCGTCACGGTCCTGCGTGCGGTCAAGAACGCCGTCGATCCTGCGGGAATCCTCAACCCGGGCAAGTTGATTCCATGAGCGAACAGAAGGCGATCGAGAAGGTCACCGTCCTGATCAACCCGCTGGCCGGGCACGGCAACGGACCGACCGCCGGTCGCAAGGGCGTCGCGCGCCTGCGTGAGCGGGGAGTCGCGGTCACCGAAATCATCGGGACGGACGCCGATCATGCCCGCACACTGGCCCGGCGGGCCATCGATGAGGGCACCGACGCACTCGTCGTGGTGGGCGGCGACGGTGCGATCAGCATCGGGTTGCAGGCGGCCGCACAGTCCGGGGTGCCGATCGGGCTGATCCCGGCAGGGACGGGCAACGACCATGCGCGTGAGTTCGGTATCCCCGTCGACGACCCCGCCGCTGCGGCGGATGTGATCGCCGACGGTGAGGTGCAGGAATCCGACCTCGCCCGGATCACGCTCACCGATGGTTCGGTCGTGTGGGCGGGCACCATCATTGCCAGCGGTTTCGATTCGCTGTGCACGGATCGGGCCAACCGGATGTCGTGGCCGAAGGGGCCGATGCGGTACAACCTGGCGATGCTCGTGGAACTCACGAAGCTCAAGCCCCTGCATTACGAGATCGAGTTGGACGAGGAGACGGTGAAGGTCGACGCCACGCTCGTCGCCGTCGGCAACGGCCGCTCGTACGGTGGCGGAATGCAGATCTGCCCGAACGCGGACAAGACTGACGGTCTGCTCGATGTCACGGTCGTCGAGTACGGTCGTCGATCGAGGCTGATTCGGCTGTTCCCGCGGGTCTACAAGGGCACGCATGTGGAGCTGCCCGACGTGCAGACCTACCGTTCGCGCAGTGTGCGGTTGCAGTGCGACGACATCACCGCCTACGCGGACGGCGACAGGGTCGGGCCCCTACCGGTGACGATCGAGGCGGTCCCGTCAGCGCTGCACATCCTGAGCCACGCGCCGGCCTGAGTCACCGACCGCACCGCGGTCCATCGTCACCGACCGCACCGCTGTCCAGTGTCACCGACCGCACCGCTGTCCAGTGTCACCGACCGCACCGCTGTCCAGTGTCACCGACCGCACCGCGGTCCATCGTCACAGACCGCGGAGCCGGTCCATCTCTCGGCGTTCCCGTTTGGTGGGCCGGCCTGCTCCGCGATCGCGTCGGGGAAGTGACTCCAGCACTTCGCGTGGCGGGGGCGGTGGTGTGTTGTCGGTGAAACATTCGACGGCCACTCCCGCTCCCACGCGCTTGGCGATCGGACGGGTGACGGCCACGATGCGCTCGGTCCCGGCGGCACGGATTCGCACGTCATCGCCGATCTTGACGGGTTGCGCGGGTTTAGCGGTGGTGCCGTTGACACGCACATGGCCCGAACGGCACGCCGCAGCCGCAGCCGACCGAGTCTTGAACAGTCGGACCGCCCAGATCCAGCTGTCGACCCGAACGCTTGTATGGTCGGTATCTGAAGCTGCCACCCAAACAGGATACGAAAGCGTCTCAGAGATCGCTTCTGGACACCGTGGGGTTCCGGATTGTGCGACACTTCCGCCATCCATACCGCGATAGACGGAGAACTCATGGACATGATGCGCAAGGTCGCCCTCGGAGCCGTTGCAGCGGGGGGCTTGTGTTTCGTCGGTACTGGGACAGCCGTGGCGGATCCGGACCCGGTGCAGTCCGGGCCGCTCACGGTAGACCTGGGCCCGATGCCATTCGGACCGGTCGCGGGAGACTCCGTCCCAATGCCGTTCGAATCGGTGGTCACAGATCCGGCCGCAATTCCGATTGCGACCGCACTGCCCCTCGGAACGTATCAGGGATTTTCCGACCTTCCCTTCGCCGACCTGATCTGGAAGGGAAAGACCTTCGGGTACGGAACGGTGATAGACAACTTCAATGGGGACTTCCCATATCTCTTCGGTATGACCTTTCGGGACGTGAACGGTGAAATTGTCACCGACTACAGTCCAGCGGGCCTGAGTTTCCTGACCGACCGGTTCACTCTGAAACCAGACGGATCCTACGAGGGCAGTTTCTACATCAACGACATCCCGATTGGCAGCTTCGTCCTCCACAAGGACTTGCCACAGTTGGACGAGTTGGAGTTGGGCGAGTTGCTGCCGTTGGGCGAGATGCCAACGCTGGACGAGTTGGCGCAGGAAGTACCGCAACCCTTGATAGCTCCGGATCCTTAAGACGTGACGCGCGCGCAGTAGAGGGCATGCTGTCGATCATGTAGACGCTCGACGGACAGAGGTGGTCCTGTGGGAATCGACAACGACGTATACAACCGCGTTGGTGAGTCGTGGTGGGACGAAGACAACCCACTGAACCTGCTGCACGGAAGCATGACCCCGGGGCGCTTCGCGTACTTCCGCAAGGTGCTCGGCGAACGCACCGGCCGTGATTTCGCCGGCCGCAACTACACGGGCCCCGATTTCACAGGCCTCCGAGCCCTCGATATAGGTTCGGGCGGTGGGTTCCTTGCGGAGGAGTTCACCCGCATCGGGTGTCGGGTGGTCGGTGTCGACCCGTCGCCGGTGTCGGTTGATACCGCCCGCCGCCACGCCGCCGCCTCGGCACTCGAGATCGAGTACCGGATCGGTGCGGGGGAACGGTTGCCAGTCCCGGACGCCACATTCGACGTCGCCTACTGCTGCGACGTCCTCGAGCACGTATCGGATCTCGAGGCTGTGATCGCCGAGACCTCACGTGCCCTGAAGCCCGGCGGTCTCTACCTCTTCGACACCGTCAACCGCACGTTCATCAGCAAGCTCGTGGCGATCAAGATCCTTCAGGAGTGGCGGCTGACCAGGGTGTTCGACACACCCATTCACGAATGGTCGATGTTCGTCCGGCCCGCGGAACTGGCGTCGGCAATGGAGCGTCACGGTCTACGACTCGGCCAGATTGTCGGACTCGGGCCGCGATCGAAAAATCCTCTCCGGCTGCTCGACCTCGTACGGGTGGGCGGCAGTCGCCTCAGCTACGGAGAGTTGAGCCGCCGACTCGACTTCGGGCAGATCAGGAGTACGGCCAACTCGTACATGGGGTATGCGGTCAAGCGGTAGAAGTCCTGTTCCGAGTCTATGGAGAGCGTTCCTGACGTACTGGTCGCATGAAACATCGGCCGCGTCTGATGTTCCCGGGCTTCCATCAGGACGACTCAATCTCCGATGTAACCCGTCTCAGGGTTGATCAGACCGAGAAAGTCGCGGATCGACTCTCGGTGCTCGTCCACGGTAGGTGCGGGGCACGCCGCGGATGGGTCGCCGGCAACGCGCCGCGAACTGGAGAAGCCGTACGCCTTATTCGGTCCGGATTCCCATGTGTAGTCGGACGTGTTGTCCGGCCGGATCCTGACCGTGAAGATCTCTCCGATGACCATCAGCGTGAATGTCCCTTCGTCTGCAGTCGGCCGACTGTCACCGGCGGGCTCGTCGTGTTCCCCAGTCCTCACGGGCGTTCCCTCACATGCTCGAACTGCTCGAATTATGTTGCTGTGTACGGAATCCGCTATCCGCCAGATAGTTCCAATTTGGGACAATTGGGACAGATGTGAGTTATGTTCCGATTGTGGTTGCCTCTCGTGGCCACTCCGCGCCGCAGGTGCGGATTCTGCAGGAAGGGGCACACCATAGATGGCCACCACTGATCGGCCACGCTCGCTCGCCAGACTTCCGCGGGCATCGGCGGCACTCGGCGGTACCGTTCTCGCCGCAGCCACACTCCTGTTCACCTCTGCTGTCGCGCCGGCAACCGCAGACACAGTCGTCGCCACCATCCCGGTCCGCGAGGGACCGTTGGCGGTGGCAATCACCCCGGACGCGGCCCACGCCTACGTCGCCAACGGGAACTCGGTGTCGGTGATCGACACCGCCACCAACGCGGTCACCGACACCATCCGGGTCGACCCGGGACCTCACGGTGTGGCGATCACCCCGGACGGCACCCGCGCCTACACTGCCAACTTTTTCGGCGAATCGGTGTCGGTGATCGACACCGCCACCAACGCGGTCACCGCCACCGTCCCAGTCGGCACGAATCCGGACGGGGTGGCGATCACCCCGGACGGCACCCACGCCTACATCACCAACTTCTCGGGCGAATCGGTGTCGGTGATCGACACCGCCACCAACGCGGTCACCGCCACCGTTCCGGTCGGCGCGCAGCCCCGTGGGGTGGCGATCACCCCGGACGGCGCCCGCGCTTACATCGTCAATATGTGGAGCGACTCGGTGTCGGTGATCGACACCGCCACCAACGCGGTCACCGCCACCGTTCCGGTCGGCGAGGCTCCGTTCGGGGTCGCGATCACCGGGGATGGCGCCTACGCCTACATCACCAACCGGGAAAGCGGTTCGGTATCGGTGATCGACACCGCCACCAACGCCGTCACCGGCACCGTCCCCGTGGGCTCGGAACCGTACGGGCTGGCGATCACCAAGGACGGCACCCACGCCTACAGTGCCAACTTTGGCGACAAGACGGTATCGGTGATTGCGATCGGCAAGACACCATCTGCAATCACCGGCACACCGCCGGCCGGGGTCGAGGGCCAGCCCTTCGAGTACACCTTCAGCCTCACCGGAGAACCCGCCCCCACCACCGCAGTCACAGCGGGTGCGCTGCCCGACGGCCTGACGTTGACCGAGCAGGGTGTCCTGTCCGGTACCCCGACCACCGCCGGGACGTACACCTTCACGGTGACCGCATCCAACGGTGTCGGTGACGACGCGGTCCTCGATGTCACTCTCGACATCACAGCCGAGCCGTCCGCCCCTTGGGGGAGTTTGGGCAGTATCGACTGGCCGTCCTGACCTGGTCTCCACGCATGTGATGTGGCCGCCCACCCACCGAGGGCTGGGCGGCCACATCACACTCTCGGACCAGGGCAACCCGGTTCACCTCCGACGCCGTCACGGCATAGCAGTGGTACTGGATCAGTTGTAGTCGTAGAAGCCCTTGCCGCTCTTCTTCCCAAGGTGTCCGGCGTCCACCTTGCGCTTGAGCAGCGTCGGTGGAGCGTAGTGCGGCTCGGCGAACTCCGCGTACAACGACTCCGCAGCCGCGAGGGTGATGTCGAGACCGACGGTGTCGATCAACGTCAGCGGGCCCATCGGGTAGCCGCAGCCACCCTTCATAGCCTCGTCGATGTCCTCGGCGGTCGCATAACCCGACTCGAGCATCCGAACGGCCGATGTGAGATACGGAATGAGCAGTGCATTCACGATGAAGCCCGCGCGATCGCCTGCGCGCACCGTCTTCTTGCCAAGCGTGTTCTTCGCGTAATCGGTGACCGCGGCGACGGTCTCCTCCGACGTGACGAGGCTGACCACTATCTCCACCAGCGGCATCACCGGCACCGGATTGAAGAAGTGGACACCTACGACCTGCCCGGGCCGCTGCGTGGCGTTGGCCATCTTGATCAGCGGGATGGACGAAGTGTTGGACGCCAGGATGGCCGACGGTTTGACGATCTTGTCGAGCTTTTGGAAGAGGTCGACCTTGAGGGACTCGATCTCCGGTGCAGCCTCGATCACGAGGTCACGGTCCGCAAATTCCTCGATGTCGAGGGTGACCCGCACGCGGGCTAGTGCCGCGTCCGCGTTGGCCTGCTCGATTTTCCCGGCCTTGACGCCACGGGCCAGGGACTTCTCGATCCGCGCCTGCGCTGCCTCGGCGAAGTCCGGCCTGGTCTCGAGGATGAGGACTGAACTCCCCGCCTTGATACATACCTCGGCGATGCCGGCACCCATCGTGCCGCCGCCGATCACACCTACTAGCTCCACGATTCTCCTTCTAACCCGCAATTTGCCTGATGCGCTACTTGCGATGCGACTACTTCAAGAGCGCACGCGACATCACGACGCGCTGAATCTGGTTGGTTCCTTCGTAGATCTGGGTGATTTTGGCGTCACGCATCATGCGCTCGACGGGGAAGTCGGTGGTGTAGCCGGCGCCGCCGAACAATTGTACGGCGTCGGTGGTGACTTCCATCGCGACGTCAGACGCGAAGCACTTGGCGGCGGCGGAGATGAACCCGAGGTTCTTCTCGCCACGCTCGGCGCGGGCGGCGGACGTGTAGACCATCAGCCGTGCTGCCTCGACCTTCATCGCCATGTCGGCGAGCATGAACTGAACAGCCTGGAAGTCGCTGATGGACTTGCCGAACTGCTTGCGGTCCTTGGTGTAGGCGATGGCGGCGTCGAGCGCACCCTGAGCGAGACCAACGGCCTGCGCGCCGATGGTGGGCCGGGTGTGGTCGAGAGTCTGCAGCGCGGTCTTGAAGCCGGTGCCCGGTTCGCCGATGATGCGGTCGCCGGGGATCTTGCAGTTCTCGAAGTAGAGTTCGGCGGTAGGCGAACCCTTGATGCCGAGCTTCTTCTCCTTCGGTCCTACGACGAATCCTTCGTCGCTTTCGTGGACCATGAAGGAGGAAATGCCGTTGGCGCCCTTGTCGACGTCGGTCACCGCCATGACGGTGTACCAGCTGGACTTGCCGCCATTGGTGATCCAGCACTTGGAGCCGTTGAGGATCCAGTCGTCACCCTCGGCCTTAGCCCGGGTGCGCATGCTCGCGGCGTCGGAACCGGCCTCGCGCTCGGACAGCGCGTACGACGCCATCGCCTCGCCGGAAGCCAGCTGCGGAAGGACCTGCTGCTTGAGTTCTTCGGAGCCGTTGAGGATCAGGCCCATGGTGCCGAGTTTATTCACGGCGGGGATCAGCGAGGAGGATCCGCACACGCGAGCGACCTCTTCGATGACGATGCAGGTGGCGACGGAATCGGCGCCTTGGCCGTCGTACTGCTCGGGTACGTGGATGGCATTGAACCCTGAGTTAACCAGGGCGGTGAGGGCTTCCTCAGGGAAGCGGGCGTCCTCGTCCACTTCCTTCGCGTAGGGCGCGATCTCCTTCTCGGAGAGCGCGCGGATCGCGGACCGTAGTTCGTCGTGCTCGTCACCGAGCTTGAACAGATCGAAGTCCGGATTTCCGGCCATGGGGCGCTCCTTGTTCAGTCTTGTTGTTCAGTCTCGGCGACACCGAGCCTGACTGGCACTACGTGCCAGATTCTGCTCTCGCTCAGGCGAGCTGCAAGCGTGTAGTCGGCATACCGCCGCCAGTACAGAGCAGTCAACCACGGCACTGAGTGCCAGTCCAGGGTGGTCGTAGTCACCGGTCCGCTCATCCGCGACGCTCGGACAACTGTGTCGTGATCTGTCCGGTGATCTCTTCGACAGGGGTGCCGGGTGGATACGATACGACCAGCACGGCGTCCCTGTCCTGCATCGGCGCACCGGGGGCCACTCCAAACGTTCGACGCACGTCGAGCAGGGCGCGCTCGAGTTCGTCGGCCGTGGCGCCGGGATCGCCCCTGATCATGTTCCGGAGCAGGAAGTTGTGGCACGCAGTGACGGCGGCCGCAAATCCGATCACCTTCAGCACCGGTTCGGTGGGAGCGGCGCCGCGTAGGTAGTCGACGAAAGACCGTTCGTAGCGGTCGCCGGTGACGATCTCCCGGTCGCGCAGGGCGGGGACGCGTTGCACCACATGGTACCGGCGGGCCGACAGTTCGCGGTTCTCACGGAACCGGTCGAACACAAGGCTCGCAGTCTCGCACACCGCCGCCCACGGGTCGTCGGACTCCGAAGACAGGGAGTCCGAGGCCTGCTGCAACAACGATTCGTGATCGGCGAAGATCACGTCCTCCTTCGAGCGGAATTGGCGGAAGAATGTACGACGCGACACACCAGCTGCCGACGCGATCTGCTCGACAGTGGTCGCTTCGTACCCGTTCTCGGCGAATAGCCGGATGGCCTGTGACACGACGTGGACGCGGAAGTCTGTGGGGTCGGGGCCAGGGCCGTACACGCGCTCGGTCATGAGGTTCAGTATCCATTGCGTGGCTCTGAGACTGCAGTTCGCTGGACGCCAGCGACCAGATTGGCGGATACTCTAAGCAGTTGGCCCAATTTACTGCAAGGGCAGTGGAAGGACGATATCAGGTGTGCGCTCGAGTTAGGCAGTGACTTACCGAAGGGGCGGGGGAATTACGCAACCCCCGGTATTCGCCTGTCTCGGCTGACTCGCAGCGCACGCTTATCCTGTCGGGGATACCTTTCCGAAAGGAAAGAATGTGGCACCCGCCAAATCGAAGCAAACGGTTGGTTCGGGTAAGGGAGGCGTGGAGCGCTTCCCTCTTTCTGCTGCGCAACGGGCCATCTGGTTCGCCCAGCAACTCGATCCTCAGGTCCCGATCTCCGTCGCGCAGTATGTGGAACTGAACGGAGATCTCGACGTCGACCTGCTGCGTGAGTCGACCGTAGCGGTCGGCCGCGAGTTCCAGTCGCCGTTCCTGAAAGTGGTTGACGTGGACGGGCAGCCTTTCCAGTACGTCGACCATGATACGGACACATCCATCGCCTTCATTGACCTTCGAGGTGAGGAAGATCCCGTCGCGTCCGCGCATGCCTGGATGGACTCCGACTACGTGCGACCGCTGGACCTCGCGGTGGATCGTCTCGTCGAGACCACGATCCTGTGCGTTGGAGACTCTCATTATCTGTGGTACAGCAGGATTCACCATGTTGCTCTGGACGGTTATGGTGCGATGACGATGCTGCGGAGCGTCGCCCACCGCTACACGGCCGAGATTCAGGGCCGCGAACCGGACGCGGACCGGCCGGCGGATCTTCGAAAATTATACGAGTTGGATCGCGAATATCGATCCTCGGCGCGGTTTGCCACGGACCGCGAGTACTGGGCGAGCAGGGTCGAAGGTCTCGCCGGTTCGAGTCTGGGTGGCCCCCCGGCGCCTGCTCTCGCGACAAGCAAGGTAGTGAGCACCCCGCTCTCCGACGCCGCGGCGGCCGCGAGTTCGGCCGCCACCATCATCGCGGCCTTTGCGTGCTACCTGTCCCGCATGACCGGTAAATCCGATGTGCTCGTTACTATTCCGGTGTCTGCGCGAACGACCGTGTTGCTGCGAAACTCCGGCGGGATGATGGTCAATGTTGCTCCGCTCGCCGTGCATGTCGACCCCGACGACACGGTCGAAGACCTTGTGTCGCGGGTGCAACGTGAACTCGTTGGTGCGCTGCGCCACCAGCGGTGCAGTCTCGACGACATCCGGCGTGACGTAGGCGAGGGCAGAGGTGCCGAACTGAACGGGCCCATGGTCAACGTCATGCTTTTCCATCAGACAGTGACGTTGGGTTCGCTAGTGGGCGAGTTCAACATCGTGACGTCCGGGCCCGTCGAGGATTTACTGATCAACGTCTATCAGAGCGGCACACCTGAAAGGCTCTACGTCGACTTCCGTGCGAATCCGAATCGGTACGACGACTCGGACTTGGATGGTCACCATAGCCAGTTCGTCGCACTGCTCGAGGAACTGGCCACCGCCGACCCGCGCGCACGGTTGGACGGCATTCACCAGATCAGCGCCCGCACGGGTGAACGACTGCTGCGAGAGGCGGCCGAGGTCGAGTATTGGCGGCAGCAACTCGCCGGCTTGCCCGATTTCTTGCCGCTACCGACCGAGCGGCCGCGGCCTGCGCGGTTGTCTCCGGCGAGCGATCGGGTGTCCGTGATGCTGCCGGGTGCGTTGCACCGCCGCATCACCGCGGTCGCCGAAGAGGCCGGCACCACCACCGACGCCGTGTTTTTGGCGGCGTTGTCGATTCTGCTGGGCCGGGTGACCGGGAGCGACGACATCGCCGTCGGAACGACTGTCGACGGGGGCGACCGCACGGACGTGGTGGTGGTCCGCACCCGGTATTCGGGCCACGCGTCGTTCCGCGAATTCCTGATGCACGTTCATACTGTCGCCACCGAAGCCCAGGCGCACACGGGTGTTCCGTTCGAGCGGTTGGTGCGCGAGCTCGATGTCTCGAGGTCGGACGCCTACGCGCCGATCATCCAGGTACTTCTCGATACACGCGCGGCCGGCACGCGCGGTCCGCCCGTATCCGGACTCGACGTGTACGTGTCCATGACTGAAACGGTAGACGATTCGGGTCAGCCGGTGGGTGTGACCATCGAACTCATTTTCGCCGCAGACTTGTTTAGCGCCAAGGCTATCCGTGCTTCGATAGAGCGTTTCCGGCGCATACTCGATGCGATAGCAGCGGAACCGGATGTTCGAATCGGGGACATCCCGATCCTGTCCGACGCGGAAAGGTCCGCGCTGACACCGGTACGCGGAGGGTCAGGCCGCTCCGCGCGCACCCTGCCGGATCTCTTCTCGAGCGCCGCAGCGCTCGATCCGGGGGCGACTGCGCTGTCCCGGCAGGGGGAGGAGATTTCTTACGGCGATCTGGACCGGTGGTCCACGCAGGTCGCGCGACTGCTGATCGAGCGTGGTGTGGGGCCAGAATCCTTTGTCGCATTGGCACTGCCGCGTTCGTTCCGCTCGGTCGCGTCGGTGTGGGCAGTCGCGAAGACCGGGGCTGCCTTCGTGCCTGTCGACCCAAATTATCCGAGCGACCGGATCGACTACATGCTCGATGATTCCGGTGCCGCATTGGGATTGACGGAGCAGTCGCTGCGCGGCAACCTCCGCGACTCGATACCGTGGACCGTCCTGGACGACCCCGACTTTCGGGCGGCGTGCGCCACACAGTCCGTTGCGCCACTCACCGACGAAGATCGCGTCCGGTCGTTGCACCTCGACAATGCGGCGTATCTGATCTACACGTCGGGTTCGACCGGACAACCGAAGGGCGTGACCGTCACTCACCGTGGGTTGGACAAGTTCGCGAAGGATCAGCAGGAACGTTTCGGGGCTACGAGATCGTCGCGAACTCTGCACTTTTCGACCCCCAGCTTCGATGCGTCGATGTTCGAGTACCTGCAGGCGTTTGGTGTCGGGGCCACGATGGTGGTCGTGCCGCCGTCGGCTTACGGCGGTCCCGACCTGGCTGACTTGCTGCGCACCGAACGGGTCACCCACGGTTTCGTCACCACCGCGGCCCTGGGTACGATCCCGCCTGATGCGCTCGAGCACTTTCTCGACGTCGTCGTGGGTGGCGAGGCCTGCCCACCGGAGTTGGTGGATCGGTGGGCTCCGGGACGTCGGTTGTACAACGCGTACGGTCCCACCGAGACCACCATCATGGCGAATATCAGCGCCCCGATGACCCCGGAAGACCCCATCACACTCGGGGGGCCGATCCGTGGCGTCGAGGAAGTTGTGCTGGACGACCGGCTCCACCCGGTGCCCCTCGGCGTTCCTGGCGAGCTGTACATCGCGGGTGGGGCCGTGGCCCGCGGGTATCACCGGAGGCCCGGTCTGACCGCGGGACGGTTCGTGGCCGACCCGTACGGTCGGGGACGGATGTACCGGACGGGCGACATCGTGCGGTGGCGCGCCGATCGCACTCTCGAGTACCTGCGGCGCAGCGACTTCCAGGTGAAGGTGCGTGGCTTCCGGATCGAGCTGGGCGAGATCGACGCGATGCTGCAGAAGCAACCGGAAGTGCGTCATGCCGTCACGATCGGGAGACCGGGACCCGCGGGCGACACCGTCCTGGTCTCCTATGTCGTCCCGGCGAACGGTCAGCCGGTCGAGGCGGCCGAATTGCGGCGGCAGGCACGGAACAGGTTTCCTGCCTACATGGTGCCCGCGGTGATCGTGGTACTGGACGAATTTCCGCTCAACCCGGTCGGGAAACTGGACCGGGAAGCGTTGCCGGAACCGAAGTTCCTGTCCGATGAAGCTCCGTTCCGGGCACCCGCCGACTCTGTCGAGGAGTCGATCATCCAGGTCTTCACCGAGGTGCTCGGGGTGGAGAGGATCAGCGTCGACGATAGTTTCTTCGATCTCGGCGGAAACTCGCTGGTGGCGACGCGGGTGATTGCACGCGTCAACGCGTCACTCGGATCGGGAGCGGGCGTGCGGGCGCTGTTCGAGGCGCCCACTGCAGAATTGTTGGCGACCTACATCCGACAACAGGGTCCCCATCTCGGGGACCGGCTGCCGCTCGTCGCGGGTGAGCGGCCTGACCGGGTGCCCTTGTCGCTTGCGCAGCAGCGGATGTGGTTCATTGATCAGTTCGACACATCGTCGGTGGCCTACAACATCCCCATGACCGTTCGTCTCATCGGTCCGCTGAACGCGGAGACATTGCAGGCGGCGGTAGGTGACGTCATCGAGCGGCACGAATCGTTGCGTACCGTCTATCCCGCGACAGAGGATGGCCCGTGTCAATTGGTTCTCGATGCGCGGCAGGTGGTTCCCGACCTGACTCCGCACGTCGACGGGGACGAGTCGCTGAACGACCGGATCGCGCGGCTACTCGCGGACGGGTTCGACGTGAGCGTGGCCGTTCCCGTTCGGGCCGCGCTGCTGTGGAGCGGCCCGGACGAACATGTGCTCGTGATCGTGGTGCACCACATCTCGGCTGACGGGGCGTCCCTCATGCCACTGGCCCGCGACTTGATGGTGGCCTACTCGGCGCGCCAGTCGGGCACCGAACCGAACTGGGAACCCCTGTCGGTGCAGTATGCAGACTACAGCGTGTGGCAACGTCGACTCCTCGGCAGCCCAGACGACCCGGATAGCCTCATGTCTCGGCAACTGGGCTACTGGCGCAATGCTCTGGCGGACCTCCCCGAGGTCAGCGGCCTGCCGTTGGACCGGCGCCGGCCAGCTACCCGGTCGCTCCACGGTGCGCCCGTGCCGTTCAGGATCGATTCTGTTCTGCATCGGAAACTACTGGCCCTCGCGCGGGGGCACAACGCGACGCTGTTCATTGTGATGCATGCGGCGATGGCCGTTCTGCTGTCCAGGATGTCCGGATCGGGCGACGTGGCTGTGGGTACACCGATCGCGGGTCGCGGTGAGGCGGCGCTGGACGATCTCGTGGGTATGTTCGTCAACACTTTGGTGCTGCGCACCCGGGTGCAGTCCGCTTCGGCGTTCACCGACGTTCTGGCGCAGGCGCGCGATACCGACCTTGGCGCGTTCGCGCACACCGACGTCCCTTTCGAGAGTGTCGTCGACGAGTTGGCCCCAGGTCGGTCGACATCTCACTCACCGTTGTTTCAGGTGCTTATCGAGTTTCAGAACACCGTGCGTGCACATCTCGAACTGCCTGGCCTAACCGTCGAGGCAGTCGACGTCGATCCAGGTGTCGCCAAGTTCGACCTGCAGCTGTCGTTGGCGGAAAACTACGACGGAAAAGGTTCTGCCGCTGGAATGTCAGCGTCCTTCCTGTACGCAACGGATGTGTGGGACCACGCGACGGTGGAGGGACTTCGGGACCGCTTCGTCAGGGTGCTCCGGGCGGTTGCCGACGACCCAACGGTCGTGGTGGGGGACATCGCCGTCCTCGGCGCGAGCGAGCGCGACCTGCTGTTGTCCCGATGGAACCGTGAGGGGGTCACGGCCGGAGAACGGACATTGGTCGAGTTGTTCGCGAAGGTGGCCGCGCAGAACCCGGACGCCACAGCGGTGGTGTGCGGCGACGAGACGCTGACCTACCGGGAGTTGAACGAACGAACGAACCGGTTGGCGCGGTTGCTGATCGCGCACGGAGTGGGAACCGAGTCGCTGGTCGCGGTAATGATGGACCGCACGCCGAGCCTGGTTGTGACGTTGCTGGCGGTGCTCGCCGCCGGCGGCGGATACGTGCCGGTTGATACCGGCTATCCCGCCGAGCGCGTGGCGGCGATGTTCGAGGACGCGCAACCAGTATGCGCAGTCGCGAGCGCGGAGTATGCGGCGCTGGCGCCGGACGGGATTCCGGTGGTGGTGATCGACGACCCGGAAATTGATCGAGCGGTGGCGGCGTTCTCCGGGCTGCCGGTGACCGACTCGGACCGGTTGCGTCCGCTGCGAGCGGACGCCGTTGCGTACGTGATATTCACGTCGGGGTCCACCGGTCGGCCGAAGGGCGTGCAGGTATCCCACCGGAGTGTCGTCACGTTGCTGGCGAACACCCGTGAGCGGTTCGGGTTCGACTCGTCCGATGTGTGGACACTCTTCCACTCGTACGCTTTCGACTTCTCAGTCTGGGAACTGTGGGGCGCCCTGGCGCACGGGGGCCGGCTCGTGGTGGTCGACTACTACACGGCCCGGTCACCGGACTCCTTCCTTGCGCTGCTCCGCCGGGAAAAGGTGACGGTGTTGAGCCAGACCCCCACTGCCTTCTACCAGTTGATCGAGGCCGATCGGGCGGCGAGTGCTGTCGAGAACCGAGACGGGACGGCATTGTCGTTGCGGTACGTTATCTTCGGTGGTGAGGCTCTCGACCTCGGGCAGTTGGAGCGGTGGTATGCCCGCCACGACGACCGCTCCCCCGTACTGGTGAACATGTACGGCATCACCGAGACCACTGTGCATGTCAGCTTCTTCGCTCTCGACCGCGCGCTGGCGTCGTCGATGCCGGGGTCGGTTATCGGCGGTGGACTCCCTGGCCTGCGGTTATACGTTCTCGATGAAAGGTTGCATCCGGTGCCGCCCGGAGTGGTGGGCGATCTGTACGTGTCGGGCGATCAGGCAGCCCGCGGCTATATCGGCCGGTTCGGGTCTACCGCTGCACGTTTCGTTGCCGATCCCTTCGCCGGTAACGGGGCAGGCGCGCGGATGTACCGGTCGGGCGACATCGTTCGGTGGGGCGCGGAAGGTCGTCTAGAATACATGGGCCGCAGTGATTTCCAGGTGCAGTTGCGCGGATTTCGGGTGGAGTTGGGCGAAATAGAGGCGGCCCTATCCGGGTGCACGGGAGTCGCACAGTCGGTGGTGACAATCCGCGGCGGGGATCGGGACGGCGACCGGTTGGTGGGCTATGTGGTCCCGGAGTCGGGCGCCGACGTCGATGCGGTGGCGGTCCTCGACGAGATCGGGGCGACGGTGCCCTCGTACATGGTGCCGACAGCCGTGGTGGTCCTTGACACACTGCCCCTGACGGTCAACGGAAAACTTGACCGGAAAGCTCTACCAGAACCGGACTTCGGCATGTCTACGGTCGGTTTTGTCGCCCCGCGGAACCCGGTGGAGGAGATCGTCGCCGCAGTGTTCGCCGATCTGCTCGGCATCCCCCGGGTAGGAGCGAACGACAGTTTCTTCGCGCTCGGCGGGAACTCGCTGACCGCGACTCGACTCGTAGCCCGCGTCAATGCAGCCGTCGGTGACCGCCTCGGGGTGCGTGATGTGTTCGATGCCCCGACCGTCGCCGCACTGGCCACCCGCGCCGAGGCCCGGGAATCGCAGGACTGGTCCCGACCGTCTCCGTCCCCGAGGGAGCCGTCGCGGGTGGTCCCCGTCTCGCTCGCACAGCAGCGAATGTGGTTCATCAATCAATTCGACACGACCAGTGCGGCATACAACGTCGCGATCGCGCTGCGTTTGGTTGGAACACTCGACGCACAGGCGTTGCGGGCGGCCGCCGCCGACGTAGTCGAGCGCCACGAGTCCCTTCGCACCATTTTCCCGCTGACCGATCGAGGTCCACGGCAGGTGATCCTCCCGAGTGGCGATGCGACCCCGGTTCTCGATCGGCATGCGGTTGCCCCGGAAGATCTTCACACCGAGGTCGATCGCTTGCGGTCGGCAGGGTTCGACGTGACCACTCAGGCGCCTGTGCGGGCCCGTCTGTTCGCGGTTGGCGAGAGTGAACACGTGCTGGCTGTGGTTGTGCACCACATCGCGGCAGACGGCTTTTCGATGACACCCTTGGCCAGGGACCTCCTATCCGCGTACACCGCCCGGCATCGTGGATCGGCGCCCGACTGGTCCCCGCTTCCGGTGCAGTACGCCGATTACACCCTGTGGCAACGGGACTGGCTCGGCAACGAGAGTGACGATGCTTCGCCGCTGGCGCATCAGATCGCCTACTGGACCACGACTCTAGCCGACCTGCCCGAGGTGCTGGACTTGCCGACGGACCGTCCTCGACCTTCGGAACGGACCCTGCGCGGTGGGCGGGTCGCGTTCGAGATCGGTCCAGAACTCCACCAGAGCGTCGTGCAGGCGGCTCGCAGGCACGGGTCGACGGTGTTCATGGTGTTGCATGCCGCATTGACGGTCCTGTTGGCGCGGCTGAGTTCGTCGGACGACATCGCCGTTGGTACGCCGATCGCGGGGCGCGGTGAAGTTGAACTCGACGACATGGTGGGCATGTTCGTGAACACCCTCGTACTCCGTACGCGCGTCGACGGCGCCCGTACGTTCACTGAACTCCTCGCGGAGGTCCGGGAAACCGATCTCGGGGCGTTCACGCACGCCGACGTTCCGTTCGAACGTGTGGTGGAGAGTTTGCGTCCCTCTCGTTCGACGGCCTACGCACCCTTGTTCCAGGTGATGCTCGAATTCCAGAACACCGAGCGTCCCGAGGTGGAGTTGCCGGGTCTGCACGTCGAACCGCTCGACCTCGCATTCGACACGATCAACTTCGACCTGCAGTTGACGTTGCGGGAGAACACCGGCGACGACGGCATTCCGGCGGGCATCAGTGCGGCACTCGGGTATGCAACTGACATCTTCGACGAGAACATGGTGGCCTCGTTCGCCGATCGCCTGGTCCGGATCGTCGATGCGGTCACCGCGGCGCCAGAGACCCCGATCGGCGACGTCGACATCCTCGACGCCCACGAACGGGTCGCACTGCACGCGGTGACCGGTGGTGGAATGGTGGAGGTGCGCACGCTGCCACAGTTGCTGGCGCTAGCCACCGCCGTCCACCCCGATGCGCCTGCACTGATATTCGAGGAACGGCAGTTGTCCTACCGGGATCTCGACCACCGGTCGAACCGCCTCGCCCGGCTTCTGATTGCCCGCGATGTGGGCCCGGAACAGGTGGTGGCGCTGGCGCTGGCACGATCGATCGAGTCCGTGTTGGCCGTCTGGTCGGTGGCCAAGACCGGCGCAGCATTCCTGCCGATCGACCCGAGCCATCCTGTCGAGCGCATCGAATTCATGCTCTCCGACTCAGGCGCTGTCGCCGGACTTACCACGTCCACTGTCCGGTCCGCGCTACCGTCGACGGTTCCGTGGCTGGTACTCGACGATCCCGGGATCGACGCGGAGTGCGCACCGTTCCCGGCACCGCCCGTCGCCGATACCGACCGCACGTCGTCGCTGCGGATCGACCATCCCGCGTATCTGATCTACACGTCGGGATCGACCGGCAAGCCGAAGGGTGTGGTGACCACACACCGCGGTCTGTCCAATTTCGCTGCGACGGTGCAAGACACGTTTGGCACGACAGCGTCCGCCCGGACCCTGCACTTCGCGTCGCCGAGCTTCGACGCGTCGGTGCTGGAACTGATGCTCGCGGTCGCGTCGGGCGCAACGATGGTAATCGCCTCCCCGTCCGTATACGGCGGCGACGAATTGGCGGATCTGCTGCGACGTCGGCGGGTCACCCACTGCTTCGCGACTCCGGCGGCGCTCGCCTCGGTCGATCCCGCCGGTCTCGGGGACGTGGAGTGTGTGGTGACCGGCGGCGAGGCCTGTCCTCCCGAACTCGTGGCCCGCTGGGCCTCGGGCCGAAACATGTTCGACGCGTACGGGCCGACTGAGTCGACGGTGGTGTCGAGCATCAGTACCTCGCTGGTGCCGGGCGAACCGGTGACCATCGGTGCGCCGACACTCGGCTTCACCGAGGCGGTCCTCGACTCACGGCTGCATCCCGTGCCGGTCGGGGTGGCGGGCGAGTTGTACCTCGCCGGTCCTGCGCTTGCTCGCGGCTATCACGGTCGGCATGCGCTAACCGCGGAACGCTTTGTGGCCGGTCCTTTCGGGGCGTCGGGCGACCGGATGTACCGGACTGGCGACCTCGTGCGGTGGACCGTGGACGGGCAACTGGAGTACCTCGGACGCACCGACTTTCAGGTGAAGATTCGCGGGTTCCGGATCGAACTCGGGGAGGTGGAGTCGGCTCTGCTCGCGTACGACGCCGTGACGGCGGCAGTCGCGGACGTACGCCGGGACGGGCACTCGAGCGATCGGCTGATCGGGTACGTGGTGCCCGAACCCGGCGTCGAAATCGATCCGGAAGCCGTGCTCGCATTGGCCGGCACCCGGTTGGCGTCGTACATGGTGCCCGCCGCCGTGATGGTGATCGCGGCGCTTCCAGTGACGGTCCATGGCAAGCTCGATCGAAAGGCGCTGCCGGAACCAGACTTCGGCGCCGTGGTTACCGATAGTCGGCCGCCGCGAACCGCGACGGAGACGGTGCTCGCCGATCTGTTCCGGGCCGTACTCGGGCTCGAGTCGGTGGGGGTGGAGGACTCGTTCTTCGCACTCGGCGGCGACAGCATAATGTCGATTCAGTTGGTGGCCCGTGCGAAGGCGGCGGGACTGATCCTCTCACCGCGCGACGTGTTCGAGCGCAGGACCGTGGCCGGCCTCGCCGGGGTGGCCCACCACGAACGCACGGACGCGGTGGTGCTCGAGGAACTGGCGGGCGGCGGCGTGGGTCCGGTGCCGCTGACACCCGTCGTCGCGTGGATGCTCGAGCGCAGTGGTGACCGGCTGGACCGGTTCTCCCAGGCGGTATTGGTTACTGCGCCGGCTGGCCTCACCCGTGAGGAACTCGCCGGCGCCGTCGACGCTGTGCTCGACCGTCACGACATGCTCCGTGCACGTCTCGCGACGGATGAAGACGGACAGTGGCAGATGACGGTTCTGCCGACCGGATCAGTGTCGGCGAACGCGCTGATCCGCCGCGTGCCCATGGCTACGTTCGACGCCCGCGAGTTCCGAGCCATCGCCGCTCCGGAACTGCAGGCTGCCGCCGACCGACTGGACCCGGCGGCGGCAAGTATGGTCCAGGTGCTCTGGTTCGACGGTCCGGCCGGGCTCGGGCGTTTGCTGTTGGTCGCGCATCACCTCGTGGTCGACGGCGTGTCATGGCGCATCCTGATTGCGGACCTGGCGGCGGCCCACGCCCGCGTCGCAGACGGCCTGCCCGCGACGCTGCCCGGGATCGGGACGTCGATGCGCCGGTGGGCGCACGGGCTTACGGACGTCGCGGCGCACCGACGCGCCGAAGTCGGGTTGTGGAAGTCGATCTTGGCTGGTTCCGATCCGCTGCTCGGCTCTCGGCCGCTGGACCCGGCGGTCGACGTCGACGCCGTGACGGGCCGCGTCACTGTCGAGGTGCCGGCCAGCGTCACCGATGCATTGCTCACCACGCTGCCGACGGCCTTCCACGGCGCAGTCGGCGACGGACTCCTCACGGCGCTCACTCTGGCGATGATCCAATGGCGGCGGCAGCGCGGCGTCGAGACGGACGACGCGCTGATCAACCTGGAGGGCCACGGCCGCGAAGACCACGTTGTGCCCGGCGCCGACTTGTCCCGGACCGTCGGCTGGTTCACCACACTTTTCCCCGTGCGACTCGACCTCACGGACATCGACGTCGACGCCGCCTTCGCGAGCGGTGCGGATGCCGGGGCAGCGATCAAGGCGGTCAAGGAACAGCTGCTCGCGGTTCCCGATCACGGAATCGGGTACGGGATGCTTCGGTACCTGAAACCGAACACGGAGGCGGTGCTTCGCGGATTCCGCGCTCCGCAAGTGAGTTTCAACTATCTCGGCCGCGTGGCAACAAGTGCAGGCGACATGCCCTGGCTTCCCCTCGAGGGTAGTGGTGACCTCGGCGGAACTCAGAACGACGATATGCCCGCTGCCTGGGTGGTGGACGTCAATGCGGCCACGACCACCCGGGACGGCGAATCGGTGCTGACGGCGACATGGTCGTTCCCGACCACTGTGCTGGACGTCGAAGAGGTGGAAGATCTTTCTGAACTGTGGGTTCGGGCGCTCACCGCACTCGCCGGGCATTCGAGCCGGCCGGACGCGGGTGGGTTGACGCCGACCGATCTCGACCTCGTCTCGGTCGGGCAGGCGGACATCGTCCGGCTCGAGACGACCTACCCTTCAGTGGCGGACATCTGGCCGCTCTCGCCGCTGCAGGCGGGCCTGCTGTTCCATGCGCAACTTTCCGAGCATCACGCCGATGCTTACCAGGTCCAGTTGGTACTCGACCTTCGCGGTACCGTCGACTCCGGCCGATTGCGCCGCGCCGCGCAGGGGCTGCTCGACCGGCACGCGAACCTCCGGGTCGCGTTCGCCGACACCGCCACCGGCCCGGTGCAGGTGGTTCCGGATCACGTGCGGCCGCCGTGGGCGGAGATCGATCTGTCCGGTCTCGACGACACCCGCCGTTCCGCGGAACTTGCCGGCGCGATGGCGGAAGACCGCGCTTCGCGGTTCGACACGACCGTCTCCCCGTTGCTCCGATTCACGTTGCTGCGCATAGCACCCGACCGATACCGGTTGGTGCTCACCCACCACCACATTCTCCTCGATGGATGGTCGACGCCACTCGTGATCAAGGACTTGCTGGTGCTCTATGCCACGGGCGGCGATGCGGCTGCCCTTCCGCGGATCACTCCGTACCGGGACTATCTGCAGTGGATCGGCCAACAGGACCGCGAAAGATCCACGGCTGCCTGGTCATCGGCTCTTGCCGGTGTAGATGAGCCGACCTTCGTGGCCCCCGTCGCACAGGGTGCGAGCTTTGCCGAACCGGTCGACGTACGCCTGGACGTGGGCGACGACAAGACTCGGATGCTGGAGGCGCTTGCTCGCGAACGGGGTCTCACTGTGAACACCCTTGTCCAGGTCGCGTGGGGTTTGGTGCTCACCACACTCGGCACGCGCGAGGACGTGACGTTCGGGGCCACGGTGTCCGGTCGCCCACCGGGCCTGGACGGCATCGAGTCGATGATCGGGCTGTTCATCAACACCGTGCCCGTCCGTCTGCGCCTACGCCGTGATGAGACGCTCGCCGAGTTGCTGGAGCGCTTTCAGCGTGAACAGGCGGCCCTTCTCGACCACCACTACCTGGGCCTCACTGATATCCAGCGTGCCGTTGGCGACGGTGCCGCGTTCGACACCCTGACCGTGTTCGAGTCGTATCCGGTGGACCGAATGGGGTTCTCGGAAGACACCGACATCGGCGGCATGCGCGTCGCCGGTATCGAGGGGATCGATTCCACCCACTATCCGCTCACCCTGATGGCGCACGTCGATACCGGACTGCATCTGCGCCTTCGATACCAGCAGAACGTCTTCGAGAGCGAGTTCGCCGAATCGGTGGCGGCGCGGGTCGCGCGCGTCATACATATCATGCTGTCGGACATCGACACCCCGATCGCTCACCTCACGTTGCTGTCGAAGGCCGAACTCCAGGAGTACACCGCGGTCCCCGGCGCGCCCGCCGGACCACCACGGTGCTTGTCCCAGATCTTGACCGCCGTGGCGGGGGACCGGCCGGACTCGCCCGCGCTCGTCTTCGACGGACGCGAGACGAGCTACCGCGAACTCGACGAACGCTCGAGCACGTTGGCACGCGTGCTCATCCAACGGGGTGCCGGACCGGAGACGTTCGTGGCGCTCGGGCTACCGCGATCGGCCGAGTCTGTGCTGTCGGTGTGGGCGGTCGCGAAGACGGGCGCGGCATTCGTTCCCGTGGACCCGAACTATCCCGTCGACAGGATTGAGCACATGTTGGCAGATTCCGGTGCGGCGATGGGTGTGACGACGTCCGCCTACCGGATCCGGTTGCCCGACTCCCTGCCATGGCTGGTACTCGACGATCCCGCTCTCGGCGAGGACCCGGCTGCCACCGATACCCCCTCCGGGGCTCGCGTCACCGACGTCGATCGCCGGTCGGTGCTCGACGTCGACAACGCCGCCTACGCGATTTACACATCCGGGTCGACGGGGAGGCCCAAGGGTGTCGTCGTCACCCACCGAGGCCTCGCGAACCTGCTGACCGAGCAGACCGAGCGCTACGCCCTTTCCCCGGCGGCGAGGTGCCTCCACATCTGTTCACCCAGTTTCGACGTCGCCATTCTCGAGGTGATTCAATCGTGTGCGGCGGGTGCGACTCTGGTGATAGCGCCCCCCGACGTCTACGGGGGCCCGGAACTGGCGGCGTTGATGCGTCGGGAACGTGTCACGCACGCCTGTATCACCCCGGCAGTCCTGGCCACCATGGAGGGCGACGGCCTGGAACACCTTGAGGCTCTCGTGGTCGCCGGCGACACCGTTGGGGACGAATTGGTGACCGCCTGGGGTGCGGATCTGACGATGTTCAACGGCTACGGCCCCACCGAAGCTACCATCCTCACCACGCTGAGCCAGCCGATGTCCCCAGGTGAACCGGTCACCATCGGAGGACCGGTCCGCGGTGTCGCACTGTCCGTCCTCGACAACCGGTTGCAGCCGGTTCCGGCGGGGGTGCCCGGCGAACTCTACATCGCGGGACCGGGGCTGGCCCGCGGATACCATCGGAGGCCGGGGCTCACCGCGGAACGGTTCGTCTCCAACCCGAACGGTTCCGGCCGGATGTACCGCACCGGCGACGTTGTACGGTGGCGCCGCGACCACACCTTGGAGTACCTCGGGCGAAGTGACTTCCAGGTGAAGATCCGTGGTCAGCGCGTCGAACTCGGGGAGATCGACTCCGTTCTCACCACCCACCCGCACATTGACTTCGCCGCCACTCTCGGCAGGACCGGCCCACTCGGAGACACAGCGCTGGTGTCATACGTTCTGCCGCACGACGGTGAGGTGGTGGCGGGGCCGGATGTGCTTGCGTTCGTCGGTCGAATCCTGCCCCAGCACATGGTCCCCGCTGCCGTGGTGGTGCTCGACGAGATTCCGTTGACGCCAGTCGGCAAGCTCGACCGGAAGGCGCTGCCTGCGCCGGAATTCGTGTCGCCCACCAGGGGTTACCGAGCACCCGTCACGCCGGTCGAGGAGGCTGTCGCGCAGGCTTTCGCCGATGTACTCGGCGTGCCGCGGGTCGGTGCGGAAGACAGTTTCTTCGAACTCGGCGGCGACTCGCTCAGTGCCACCCGGGCCGTCTCGCGGATCAACTCCGCCCTCGACGCCGGAATCGGCGTGGCCGCGCTGTTCGACGCGCCGGCTGTGGCTGACCTCGCAGTCCGGATCGAATCCGCTCCGGGAAGTAGAACGTCGGCGGTGCTCGCCGCGCGACCGCGTCCGGAACGGATACCGTTGTCGCTGGCCCAGCAACGCATGTGGTTCGTCAACCAGTTCGACACGTCGTCGCCCGCGTACAACATCCCGATCGCCCTGAGACTGACCGGCGTCCTCGATCGCGGCGCCCTGATCGCGGCCGTGGGCGACGTCGTGGAGCGGCACGAATCCCTGCGAACCGTGTTTCCAGGTTCGGTCGACGGACCGCACCAGGTGATCGTCGATCCCGGACGGGCGACGCCACCGCTCGAGTCGGTGGCGGTCTCGGGTGATCGGGACCTGCTGGACGCGCTCGCAGTCTTCGTCGGCGCCGGATTCGACGTGAGCGCCGAGATTCCTCTCCGTGTAACTCTTTTCGAACTCGGTGCCGAGCAGCACGTCCTGACCATCGTGGTGCATCACGTCGCAGCCGACGGATTCTCCATGATGCCCCTGGCGCGAGATGTCATGCTCGCCTACACGGCGAGGATCATGGGGGAGACGCCCGGTTGGATACCGCTTTCGGTCCAGTACGCCGATTACAGTGTGTGGCAACGGGATTTCCTCGGTTCGGAGGACGAGCCCGACTCGGTGATATCCAGGCAACTCGCCTACTGGTCGCACACTCTCTCCGGAACTCCCGAGGTGTTGGCGATCCCGTTGGACCGGCCGCGTTCCCCGGAGCGGTCGTACCTCGGTGATGTTGTGGAGTTCACAGTTCCGGCCGGTCTGCACGGGGAATTGGACAATCTGGCAACGAAGCATAATTCGACGCTGTTCATGGTGGTCCACGCGGGATTCGCGGTCCTGCTGTCCAGGATGTCGGGCACGGGCGACGTCACGATCGGAACGCCGGTCGCGGGACGGGGGCAGGCGGCGCTCGATGACGTGGTGGGCATGTTCGTCAACACTCTGGTGCTGCGGACGCTGGTGGACGCGCGGGCCCCGTTCGGTGAGGTAGTGACGGCGGTCCGAGCGGCGGACCTCGGAGCGTTCGAGCACGCTGACGTCCCGTTCGAGCGGGTGGTCGACCATCTCGCCCCCGAGCGGTCCACCTCGCATGCGCCGCTGTTCCAGGTGCTGATCGAGTTCCGGAACGCCGAGGATCCTCGTCTCGAACTGCCCGGACTGACGGTGGACTCGCTCGACGTGGACCTCGGAGTTGCGAAGTTCGACTTGGAACTCAGCCTCGAGGAACGTGTCGACGTGGAGGGTGCGCCGGCTGGGATCGCTGCGGGCCTGCGATTCGCGACGGATGTGTTCGATCGCCAGACGGTGGTCCGTCTCGGGGAGCGGTTCATGCGGGTGCTCGAGTCGGTGACTGCCGGCGCTGACCTGCCGGTGGGGGACATCGAGATCCTGGATTCGGTGGAGCGGGGGCTGCTCCTGCCTCCGCCGGCCGCTGGGCCGGTCGAGTCGGCTGCAACCCTACCGGAACTCTTCGAGCGGGTTGCGCATCGCTCCAGGGGTTCGACCGCCGTCGTCTGCGAGGGTGTCTCGCTCACCTACGACGAACTGGATGCTCAGTCGAACAGGCTGGCGCGGTTGCTGATCGCGCGGGGCGCGGGGCCCGAGACCCTGGTAGCGGTGGCGGCCGCCCGGTCGGTGGATCTCGTGGTGGCGGTTCTAGCGGTGGTGAAGGCCGGCGCGGGTTATGTTCCGGTCGATGTCACGTCTCCGGCGGAGCGGTTGGCGTTCCTGTTCGCGGACGCGCGTCCGGTGTGTGTGCTGACCACGGAGAGCGATGCCGATGCGGTGCGGTCGAGCGGAATTCCGATCCTAGTCGTCGACAACCCTGCCACGGTTGCCGAGCTCGAGCGTGTATCGCCCCAGTCGGTGTCCGACGTGGACCGAACCGGGCCGGTGCATCCGGATGCCGTGGCCTACGTGATCTACACGTCCGGGTCGACGGGGCAGCCGAAAGGCGTTCAGGTGTCGCACCGCAATATCGCGACTCTGTTTTCCAGCACCCAGTCGCTGTTCGGCTTCGGCCCGGCCGACGTGTGGACCATGTTCCATTCGGCCGCGTTCGACTTCTCCGTCTGGGAGCTGTGGGGCGCCCTCTTGCACGGTGGCAGATTGGTGGTGGTGGACTACTTCACGACGCGTTCACCGGACACCTTCCTGCGGCTCCTTCGCGACGAGAAGGTCACCGTGCTGAACCAGACACCCACCGCCTTCTACCAACTGGTGGAGGCGGACCGGGCGTCCGGTGGTTCCGAACTCTCCCTTCGCTACGTAGTTTTCGGCGGGGAGGCGCTGGACCTTGGCCAGCTCACCCGCTGGTACACCCGGCACGTCGACACCGCGCCCGTTTTGGTGAATATGTACGGCATCACGGAGACTACGGTGCACGTCAGCCATCTGCCGATGGGCGAGGCGCTCGCCGCGCAGGCTTCCGGGTCCGTGATCGGCCGGGCGCTTCCCGGCCTGCGGGTGTACGTGCTCGACGCCCGCCTGCACCCGGTGCCGGCCGGCGTGGTGGGCGAGCTGTACGTGTCGGGTACGCAGGTGTCTCGCGGGTATCTCGGCCGGTTCGCTCTCACATCGACGCGGTTCGTGGCCGACCCGTACGCACCGGGCGACCGAATGTACCGGTCGGGTGACCTGGGCCGTTGGGATGGGAAGGGACGGATCGAATACCTCGGCCGCAACGACTTCCAGGTGCAGGTGAAGGGATTCCGGATCGAACTCGGCGAGGTGGAATCCGCACTGCTCGCCTGCGAGGGGGTGGCGCAGTCGGTGGTCCTGTCGCGCAAAGAGCGACTCGTGGGCTATGTGGTGCCCGAGGCCGGCCGGGTCCTGGATCCGGCGGCCATCATCGGCACAGTGGGCGATCGGCTGGCGGCACACATGGTTCCCGCGGCGGTGGTGATCATCGACACGCTGCCGCTCACCGTCAACGGGAAACTCGATCGCGGTGCTCTACCCGAACCGGACTTCGGACAACGGGTGTCGCTGGCCCGAGCCCCGGTGACCGAGGCGGAGCGGATCCTCGCCGACCTGTTCGCGGAGGTGCTCGGCCTCGAATCGGTAGGCGTGGAGGACTCGTTCTTCGCTATGGGCGGCGACTCCATCATGTCGATCCAGCTCGTCACCCGAGCGAAGGCATCGGGTGTGGTGATCACCCCGCGGGACGTGTTCGAGCGCAAGACCGTCGCCGCGCTAGCGGAGATTGCGACGCTGGGAGAGGAGGCGGTCAGCCTCGAGGAGTTGCCGGGCGGCGGAGTTGGTGAGCTCCCGCTGACCCCGATCGTGCACTGGATGCTGGACCGGGGAGGTGATTTCAGGCGATACTCCCAGGCCGCCCTGTTCACCACCCCGGCCGATCTCGACGCGGAGACCCTGATGACGGCGTTGCAGGCGGTTCTGGACCGGCACGACACTCTGCGCGCCAGACTTCATCGGAGCGACCGATCCGAGCGCGGCTGGTCGATGGCGGTGCAGCAGCCGGGCTGGGTACGGGCGACCACAGTGATGCGGACGGTACCCCTCGAATCGGAGGCGTCGTTCACCGCCGCCGCGCAGCGTGAACTCGACTCGGCCGCCGACCGGCTCGACCCGGAGTCGGGAGTGATGGTGCAGGCGGTGTGGTTCGAGAGCAACGCGACACCGCCGACCACCGGCCGGTTGCTGATCGTCGCTCACCACACGGTGGTCGACGGGGTGTCGTGGCGCATCTTGATCCCCGACCTCGCCCTTGCCTGCGCGCGGGTGCGGTCGGGCGAGGAACCGGCTCTACCTGCTGTCGGAACGTCGATGCGCCGGTGGGCGCATGCCCTCACAGACGTGGCGCAGGAACCCGCTCGCACAGCCGAACTCGACCTGTGGCGGCGCACGCTGGACGGTCCAGACCCGTTGCTGGGGTCGCGGCCTCTCACCGGGTCCGACCTCCAGGCCCCTGACTTCCAGACCACGGACTTCCAGACCACGGACTTCCAGACCACGGACCTCCAGACTGCAGTGGTCGAGGTCCGAGTTACCTCAGACGTGACCCAAGTCCTGCTGACCTCGCTCCCGCAGGCCTTCCACGGCAACGTGGGAGACGGGTTGCTGACTGCCCTGGCGCTGGCGCTCGTGCGCTGGCGGCGGACGCGCGGGATCGAATCCTCCGATGCTCTGGTGAATCTCGAGGGACACGGCAGGGAGGAACAGGTGGTTCCCGGAGCGGATCTGGTACGCACGGTCGGGTGGTTCACCACGATATTTCCCGTGCGATTCGATCTCAGCGACGTGGACGTCGACGACGCGTTCGCAGGGGGCCGGGCAGCCGGCGACGCGATCAAGACAGTGAAGGAACGGTTGCGTTCGATCCCCGACCACGGCATCGGGTTCGGGCTGCTCCGCTATCTCGATAACTCAACAGCACAGTATCTTTCGAATCTGCCGAGCCCGCAGGTGAGTTTCAACTACCTCGGTCGGCTCGGCGCCGGGCCCGCGGAGGACGGCGGCTGGATGCCGGTGTCCGACGCCGGACTCGACGCCACAGCACACTCTGGTCTGCCACCGGTTGCCACGGTCGACGTAAACGCCATGACCACCGACACCGCTGCAGGCCCCACGCTGGTCGCCACGTGGTCGTTCCCCGTCGGCGTGCTCGCGGACGCTGACGCCGCCGAACTCGCTCAACTGTGGGTGACGGCACTCGAAGCTCTCACGAAGCACGCGCAGTCGGGTGGCGGCGGATTCAGCCCATCCGACCTCGACCTCGTCCGACTTGGCCAGGGTGCGATCGACGACCTCGCCAGCCGCTATCCGGCGATGACCGACGTGTGGCCGCTGGCTCCGTTGCAGTCGGGCATGCTGTTCCATGCCGAACTGGCCGACGAGTCCGTGGACGCCTACCTCGTGCAGTTGAGCATCGATTTCGGTGGCGACGTGGACGCCGGACGACTGCGCCGTGCGGCAGGCACCCTCCTCGACCGGCACCCCAACCTACGCACCGCATTTGTCCACGATGCCGAGGGCGGGGCCGTGCAGGTAGTTTCGCGCTCAATTTCTTTGCCCTGGCGGGAGATCGATCTGAGCGGACTGGACGACGACGCTGCTGCAACAGAAATCGAGCGACTGCTGGCCGCCGACCGAACCACGCCGTTCGACATGGCGACACCGCCGCTGATGAGGTTCCTCCTCATCGCGACCGCCGGTGGCAGGTACCGCTTGGTGTCGACGAACCATCACATCCTTCTCGACGGTTGGTCGATGCCACTGCTGATTCGGGAACTACTCATGTTGTACGCCACGGATGCGGATCCGTCGTCGCTGCCGCGGGTCCGGGAGTACCGCGATTACCTTGCGTGGATGACGGGGCGCGAGCGCGACGCGTCGGCCCGCGCCTGGGCGGACACCCTGGTGGGTGTGGAGGAACCAACGCTATTGGTCCCCCAGGACCGGGCGCGACGGCTGTCCACGGTTTCGTCAGAGTGGGTGTTCGACCTCGACGAGGACCGGACGAACGAGCTGCGCGAGTTCGCGCGCGCTCGGGGGCTCACGCTCAACAGCATTCTTCAGACCGCGTGGGGCATAGTTCTGGCAATGCTGACCGGGCGCGACGACGTCGTTTTCGGTGCCACCGTATCCGGCAGGCCGCCAGATCTTTCCGGAATCGAGACGATGATCGGACTGTTCATCAACACGGTCCCAGTGCGCGTCGCGCTGCGTCCGGCCGATACCTTGGGCGCGTTGCTCGAGCGGGTGCAGGCCGAACAGGCGGCGATGCTCGACCACCACTACACGGGGCTCGGGGAGATTCAGAACGCCGCGGGAACAGGTGTCGGCTTTGATACGTTGACCGTCTTCGAGTCGTATCCGGTGGATCGCGCCGGGCTGTCGGAGGACACCGACATCGCCGGCCTGCGTGTGACAGGGGTGGACGTCCGTGACGCAGCCCACTACCCGCTGAGCCTCGTCGCGTCGGCCGACACGAGTCTGCACCTGAAGTTCGAGTACGTGCCTGATCTGTTCGACCAGTCTGCGATCGAAAGCATCGCGCGGCGGGTGGTGCGGGTGCTCTACGCCTGCACCGGCCCCGACACGAAGTTGGCCGACTTGTCGCTGCTCACCGACCGGGAACGCAGTGATCTGCTACCCGTACGGGGTGGTGAAGCCCGCTCGATCCGTACGCTCCCGCAGATCTTCACGGACGCCGCCGCGATTGACCCGGATGCGCTCGCGCTGTCGTCCGTAGACGAGGAGATGTCGTACCAGGAACTCGATGATCGCTCGAACCGGCTGGCACGCAGGCTGATCGAGTTCGGCGCGGGACCGGAAACCTCTGTGGCCGTGGGTATTGCCCGCTCAATCGAGTCGGTCGTATGCGTCTGGGCGGTCGCCAAGACGGGGGCCGTGTTCGTGCCCGTCGACCCGAACTACCCCGATGAGCGCATCCTGGACATGCTCACCGATTCGGGATGCACTCTCGGCCTGACAACTGCCCGGCACCGCGATCGGCTACCCGAGAGCACCGTCTGGCTGGTTCTCGACGAAGCGGCGTTCGCCGACGAGTGCGCGGCCCAGTCGGCGGCACCTGTGGGTGACGCCGACCGCCTTGCACCGATGACTCTCGACACGGCCGCCTACCTCGTCTACACGTCGGGTTCTACCGGCAGGCCGAAGGGCGTCACCGTTACGCACCGCGGCCTCGACAACTTCGCGCGTGAACAACTCGCCCGCTTCGGCGCGGGGCCGGGGTCGCGCACGCTGCACTTCTCGACGCCCAGTTTCGATGGGTCCGTGTTCGAGTACCTGCAGGCGTTCGGTGCGGGCGCGACGATGGTGATCGCGGCGACCACAATATTCGGCGGAGACGAACTCGCCCAGGTGATCGGCGACCGGCTTGTCACCCACGCCTTCATCACCACCGCGGCGCTCGCATCGCTCGATCCGACCGGCCTGGACGACTTCACCGATGTCGTCGTCGGAGGGGAGGCCTGCCCGCCCGAACTCGTGGCCAGGTGGGCGCCGGGGCGTCGCCTCTACAACGCGTACGGGCCGACCGAGACCACGGTGATGTCCAACATCAGTAATCCGATGGTTGCGGGTGAGCGGATCACCATCGGTGGACCGATCGGTGGTGTCGAAGAAATGGTGTTGGATACGCGGCTGCAGCCGGTTCCCGTCGGCGTACCCGGGGAGTTGTACATTGCCGGTGCAGGCCTGGCGCGGGGCTACCATCGCCGCGCGGCGCTCACCGCGGATCGGTTCGTGGCCAACCCGTCCCAGCCCGGTGAGCGAATGTACCGCACCGGTGACATCGTGCGCTGGACTGCCGACCACACCATCGAATACCTGGGCCGCAGCGATTTTCAGGTGAAGGTGCGCGGATTCCGGATCGAACTCGGCGAGATCGACGCCGAGCTCACCACAGATCCGGACGTCCGATTCGCCGTCACGGTCGCCTACCGCGGTGCGGCGGGCGACACGCTTCTCGCGTCGTACGTCGTGCCTGCGCCCGGACGTGCCCTCGAGACGGACGAGATCGCGCGCCGTCTCACTGGTCGGTTGCCCGCCCACATGGTTCCGTCATCGATCTCCGTGCTGGAAAAGATCCCGCTCACCGCGGTCGGAAAGTTCAATCGTAAGGTCCTGCCACAGCCTGAATTCGGGGTCTCGACGGCGATATACCGGGCGCCGGCGAACCCGGTCGAGGAGACGGTCGCCGAGGTCTTCGCGGAGGTACTCGGCCGGGATCGCGTCAGCGTGGATGCAGGATTCTTCGACCTCGGCGGCAACTCCCTGAGCGCGACCAGGGCGGTGGCCCGTCTGCGCGCCGCGCTCGGTACCGACATCGGAGTACGGTCGCTGTTCGAAGCGCCCACGGTCGAGGCGATTTCCGCGCGCATCGAACACGCCGGCACCGGCTCCTCCGGCCGCCCCGCGCTCATTGCGAGCGAGCGCCCCGACCGGGTCCCGTTGTCCTATGCGCAGCAGCGCATGTGGTTTATCAACCAGTTCGACACGCGTTCGCCTGCCTACAACATTCCGATGGTCGTGCGCCTCACCGGAGAACTCGATGTGGGCGCGTTGACCTCGGCGATTACCGATGTCGTGACCAGGCACGAGTCGCTGCGCACCCGATTCCCGCTCTGGGACCGCGAACCTGTCCAGGAGGTGCTGGCGCCCGAGACACCGATGCTCGCACGCACACTGGACGTGGACGAGCACCGGTTGCGGGAAGAGTTGACCCGACTGGTGTCGGCCGGATTCGACGTCACAACCTCGGTGCCACTGCGCGTCGCCCTGTTCACTGTCGACGATGCAACACACGTACTCGCCGTGGTCGTGCACCACATCTCGGCCGACGGGTTCTCGATGGCACCACTCGTCCGGGACATGATGATCGCGTACGAATCCCGGGTGCACGGGCGCTCCCCCGACTGGCAGCCGCTGCCGGTCCAGTACGCGGACTACACGCTGTGGCAGCGGCAGTTGCTGGGCAGCGAAGACGCCCCGGAGTCGCTGATCTCGCGACAACTGGACTATTGGACGTCCGCGCTGTCGGGGCTTCCCGAACTCCTGGAACTACCGGCGGACCGGCACCGTCCCGCCCAACAGTCGTTCCGCGGAGACCGCGTGCAGTTCGCGATCGATGCTGGGCTGCACAGGAGGATCCGGACGCTGGCGCGCCGTCACGGGTCGACCGAATTCATGGTTGTGCATGCCGCACTAGCTGTTCTTCTCGGACGACTCGGCGCCACCGACGACGTGGTGATCGGAACGCCCATCGCCGGCCGCGGTGACGCCGCGCTCGACGATCTCGTCGGCATGTTCGTCGGCACCCTCGCCCTGCGCAGCACGGTCGAAGCAGGAGCGTCTTTCGCCGCACTCCTGGCGCATATCCGGGACGTCGATTTGGGCGCCTTCGCGCATGCCGACATTCCCTTCGAACGCGTGGTGGACGCCGTCGGCCCGGTGCGGTCGACTGCGCACTCACCGATGTTCCAGGTCTCGCTGGAATTCCAGAACAACGAGCGTCCCACGCTGCAGTTGCCGGGGCTGACTGTCGAGGGTCTCGATCCCGCGCTTCACGTGGTCAAAGTGGATCTCGAGGTCATCCTCGCCGATCAGGTCGCGTCGTATGGCGTCGCCGCCGGAATGGCGGGAGCGATCGACTACGCGATCGACCTGTTCGACGCGGCCACTGTGCAGGGCTTTGCGGAGCGATTCGTGCGAATTCTCGAGACCGTCACCGCAGACCCCGACCTCTGGGTGGGTGACATCGAGATCCTCGGACCCGACGAGATCGCCGGCCTGGCTCCGGTCCGCGGTTCCTCCGATGCGCCGGATCTTCTTCTGCCGGAACTGCTGTCGGCAGCAGCGGACCGGGACCCCGACGCGGGCGCGGTGGTGTATCAGGGGCAGTCGATGTCGTACCGGGAATTGGACGTGGCCTCCAACCGGCTGGCGCGCAGGCTGATTCAGATCGGGGCCGGGCCGGGCACGTCGGTCGCCGTGAGTGCCTCACGATCGGCCGAATCGGTGTTGTCGGTGTGGGCCGTCGCTCGGGCCGGAGCGGCGTTCCTGCCGGTCGATCCCGAGTATCCGCTCGAAAGGATCGAGCACATGCTCGCCGACTCCGGTGTGGTGTCGGGCGTGACCACCCTGGCGCATAGAGATCGGCTGCCGGACAGCGTGAACTGGATCGTGCTCGATGACGCCGAGGACGAACGGCGGATTCAGGAACAGTCCAGCGAGCCGGTCACCGATTTCGATCGGACTGCGCCGCTGCATGAGTCGCATCCCGCATACCTTATTTACACGTCCGGATCCACGGGCACACCGAAAGGAGTGGTCGTCACGCACCGTGGCGTGGCGAACCTGGCAGCGGAGGAGCGCGACCGCCTTGCAGTGACACCCGACTCCCGGATTCTGCACTTCGCGTCGCCGAGTTTCGACGCGTCCGTCTTCGAACTCGTCATGGCATTCTGCGCGGGCGCGACGCTGGTGATCGCGCCGCCGACGATCTACGGCGGTGCCGAACTGGCCGGGCTGATCAGCGAGGAGCGGGTATCCCACGGGTTCGTCACTCCCACCGCGTTGGCCTCGATGAACCCGCTGGGGTTCGAGACGTTGCGGACGCTGGTTGTGGCCGGTGAGCCGTGTCCACCCGAACTCGTCGCGGGGTGGGCTCCCGGTCGCCGGATGTTCAACGCCTACGGACCGACCGAGACCACGATCATGTCGAACATCAGCGACGAGTTGGTACCGGGCGAGCCGATCACCCTCGGCGCACCGACCCGGGGTGTGGCGGAGGTAGTGCTCGATTCCCGTCTGCGCCTGGTTCCGGTGGGTGTGGTGGGTGAGTTGTATGTGTCGGGGCGCGCCCTGGCCGCTGGGTATCACCGTCGACCCGCGTTGACGGCGTCGCGGTTCGTGGCCGCCCCGTGGGGCGCGCCGGGAGAGCGGATGTACCGCACCGGAGACGTGGTGCGGTGGCGCCGCGAAGGAACTCTCGAGTACGTGGGTCGCAGCGACTTCCAAGTGAAGATCCGCGGGTTTCGTATCGAGCCCGGGGAAATCGACGCGGTGCTGCGCGCTCACGCCGATGTCGAGTTCGCCGTCACGATCGGCAGAGTCGGTCCCGCGGGTGAATCGCTACTGGTCTCCTACGTCCACCCGGTCGGCGGCGCGAGTGTGAACTCCGCGGAACTCCTCCGGATGGCCGGGCAGCGCCTGCCCGCCCACATGGTGCCGGCGGCGATCGTCGAACTCGATGCGGTTCCACTGACCCCGGCGGGCAAGTTCGATCGTGCCGCACTCCCAGCGCCCGAGTTCCTCTCGGGTACGGCGTTCCGGCCACCGGAGAACCCGATCGAGGAAGCGATCGTCGACGCGTTCACCGAGGTGCTCGGCCTCGAGCGAGTGGGCGCCGATGACAACTTCTTCGAGCGGGGTGGCAACTCGCTCCTCGCGACGAAAGTGTCTTCCGGCCTGCAGGATCGTCTCTATCGGGCGATCCCATTGCAATGGATCTTCCTGGACCCGACGCCGTCCGGACTCGCCCGTCGGCTCGCACTGCCCTCGGCGGAGAGCGGTGTCGAGGAGGCCTTGGCCGTGGTGATTCCATTGCGTTCCGAGGGCGGAGGCCGGCCGTTGTTCTGCGTGCATCCGGGGATCGGGCTGTCGTGGGGGTATGCCGGACTCGTGCCGTATCTGCCGAAGGATCGCCGTGCGTTCGGACTGCAACTTCCTGCGATCAGTGGTGAGCCGTTGCCCGAATCGATCGAGGAACTCGCGCACCGATATGTCGAGGAGATCCGGGCAATTCAGCCCGAAGGACCCTACGATCTGCTCGGGTGGTCGCTCGGCGGGGTCATCGCCCACGCCATGGCCGTCGAACTCCAAGAAGCTCGAGTGGAAGTGTCGACGCTCGCCCTCATGGACAGCTATCCGGAAGACGGGGTGGAGCCGATATACGGCAGGCTCGGAATGCGTGAACTGCTACTCGGACTGGGGCTCGATACCGATATTTCGGACAGCGAGCTGACGTACGAGCGTGCCGCCCGGCTACTGAACGAGTCGTTTGGCACCGAGACGGGAGTGACGGCTGCTCATCTCGAGCGGATCAACGCGGGCTACGAGAATTCGAGGCGGTTGGTACATCGGTTCGTCCCCCGCGTTTTCGATGGTGATCTACTTATCTTTTCTGCATCGAGCGCTGAAAGCGGGTCGAACACCGAAAGTGGGTCGAACACCGAAAACAGTATGGTTCGAACGCGATCGGCGGAGGAATGGCGACCGATCGTGACCGGCCGAATCGCCGAGCACGTGGTGGAGTGCGGGCACAATCAGATGATCGAGCCGCAGTCTCTCGCCGTCATCGGTCCGGTGCTCTCCCGCGTAGTCTCCGACCGCAGCTGACTTCCATCATCCGATCTCGGCCGGCCTATTCCAGATCGCTGGTTGTCGCCACAGCTCACCGCGGGTACCGTGTACGGAGGTATGCCAGTCGCGCCACGTCGCGAGTGTGCATATCGCCTTCAATGTGTTCGAAGGTCGGTACTTCAAGGTCAGTGTTTTCGAGGTTAGTGAGTTCGAGGGAAAGAGGAGGTGTGGCATTCGAATGAGCAGCCAACCTCCCAGTACCAGCTGAAATCGTCTCACCGATAGGTGCCGCGGTTTCATCTTGTGTTCCTCAGCCCGTGTTTCCCGGTGCAGATAGTTCTGCCCTCTTTCTTGAAAGCTCCACCATGCCTCAGTTGCGTCCGATCCGTTCCATTCTGCCCAGCCGTTCCACTGGTCTGACCGACGTCGATAGCGTCGCCGGTGGCGAGGCCACGCACTGCGCCGCCGAAACCGCTTCTTCCAAACCGAAAGTGGTCCAACATCCCAATGGGAAAGTGGTCCAAAGCGCCGTCTACCGTGACGGAAAGAGGATTGCCACCACTAGCACCCTGTCGGAGGCTTTCGGGGGTGTGCTCGATTCGGCCTCGATGGCGTGGATTGGCATGTACCGTCCCAACGAGTCCCAGTTGTATGCGGCAGCAGAGCAATTCGATCTGCACGAACTGGCCGTGGAGGACGCGATCGTTGCCCATCAGCGACCCAAGCTCGAGCGTTACGGTGAGACGTTGTTCGTGGTCCTGCGGGCAGCGCGGTACTGCGATGAGACCGAGCGCGTCGAATTCGGTGAGTTGCACATCTTTTGCGGGCGAAACTTCGTGCTCACCGTCCGGCACAGTGAGTCACCCGATCTGTCGGCGGTCCGCCGGCGAATGGAGAGCAATCCGGACCTGCTGAGTCTCGGGACAGAGGCCGTCCTCTACGCCATCCTCGACGCGGTAGTCGACGGGTACGCGCCGGTGGTGTCCGGGCTGCAGACTGACATCGATGAGATCGAGACCGAGGTGTTCAGCGGAGCGCCCGGAGTGTCGCGACGCATCTACGAACTGACCCGAGAGGTCATCGAATTCCAGAGGGCGACGAGGCCACTGCTCGGGATGCTGAAGGGATTATCGGCGGGATTCGACAAGTACAACACCGATGACGAGCTGCAACGGTACCTGCGGGACGTCACCGACCACGCGACTGTTGCGGTCGAGCGAGCGGACAACTTTCGACAGTTACTCGGGAACATCCTGAAGGTCAACGCCACCCTGGTGTCGCAGGAGCAGAACGAGGAGATCCGCAATCTGACCCATGCCAGCATCGAGCAGAACGAAGAGATCAAAAAGGTGTCGGCATACGCGGCGATTCTCTTCGCGCCGACTCTGATCGGGACCATCTACGGTATGAACTTCGACCATATGCCCGAATTGCATTGGGATTTCGGGTACCCGTTCGCGCTGTCGCTGATGGCGGTTACTTGTAGCACGCTGTTCACGGTCTTCAAACGCCGCAACTGGTTGTGACCGGCGTCGGTTGCGGGGTGTGAATCCGCAGCAGGTCGGCTGTGGGGACAATGCGCGAACGAGAAGTACCGCTGCCGACGGCGCGGCAACCGATGTGCACAACCGTCCGACCAGACCCGCGATGATCAACTCCGCAGCGAACTAATTGATGACAACACCGTCCGATTTGCCAATCATGGTGTCAGTCGTGGTGACAGTATGGACAGGTGGATCTTCCCGTGATGCCGCCGTTGCAGCCGATGCTCGCGAAGGCCGCGTCGTGCGTTCCGCCGCAACCGGAGTCCGGGCTCACGTGGTCGTACGAGCCGAAGTGGGACGGTTTCCGCGCGCTCGTCTTCCGTGACGACAACGAGGTGGTGCTGGGTTCGCGGGGTGGAAAGGATCTGGCCAGGTACTTTCCCGAACTGGTGCGTGCCGTGAGGGACGAACTGCCGCAGAGATGCGTGGTGGACGGCGAACTCGTCGTGCCGCGGAGTATCGACGGCCGCATCCGGCTGGACTGGGAATCGTTGTCGGAGCGCATTCATCCTGCGGAGAGTCGGGTGACGATGCTGTCGGAGAAGACCCCGGCCCAGTTCATCGCCTTCGATGTGCTGGCGCTGGGCGACCGGGACTTCAGCCGGGAGGACTTCTCGGTTCGTCGTGCAGAACTGGTCGACACCATCGGCGGTGGACCCACCTGCCACGTGACCGCAGCCACAGAATCCAGCGCGACCGCCACCGAGTGGTTCGAGATGTTCGAGGGAGCCGGCCTCGACGGCGTGGTGGCGAAGAAACTCGTCGGTCCGTACCTGCCGAACAAGCGGGAAATGGTCAAGGTGAAACACTCCCGTACCGCAGACTGCGTCGTCATCGGATACCGGCCGCACAAGAGTCAACCGGGTATCGGGTCGATGTTGCTGGGACTCTATGAAGGCGACCAGATGGCGATGGTCGGCGGCGCATCGGCTTTCACTTCGGCCCGGCGCATCGAACTGCTCGCCGAACTGGACGAACTGCGCATCGGTGAGGACGTCGTCGCTGAGGGCGCGCCCACCCGTTGGCGTTCCGGCAACGACCGGCAGTGGGTGCCACTGCGACCGGAACGCGTCGTCGAGGTGGCGTACGACCAGATGGAGGGTGCGCGTTTCCGGCATGCCGCACGGTTCCTGCGCTGGCGTCCGGACCGGGCACCCGGCGAATGCACGTTCGAACAACTGGAAGTTCCGGTGCGATACGACCTTGACGATGTGCTGACGGGAGGCTTCTAGATGGCAAGCCCTGCAGAAGAACTCGACGTCGACGGCGTCGCCGTGCGCCTGTCGAATCCCGACAAGATCTACTACCCGAAACTCGGAGCCGGAGGTGGCACGAAACGGCACCTGGTGGAGTACTACCGCTCGGTCGCACTCGGGGGACCGCTGCTCGGCGCCCTGCTCGATCGGCCGACGCACCTGCAGCGGTTCCCGGACGGTGTCGACGGCGAGGAGATTTACCAGAAACGGGTTCCGGCGAAGCGTCCCGACCACGTCGACTCGTGCGAGGTGGCGTTTCCTTCGGGCAGGAAGGCGGACGTGCTGCGCGTGCGAAGCGCCCCGGACATCGTCTGGGCGGCGAACCTCGGCAACATCACGTTCCACCCGTGGGCGGTCCGGTGTCCTGACGTCGGCCATCCCGACGAATTACGGATCGACCTGGACCCCCAACCCGGCACCGGATTCGACGACGCCCGTGCGGTCGCGCTGGACGTGCTGCGGCCACTCCTGGACGAACTCGGTCTCGTCGGGTTTCCCAAGACGTCAGGCGGCCGCGGCCTGCATGTGTACTTGCGTATCGAGCAGCGGTGGGACTTCGTCGAGGTGCGACGGGCCGGGATCGCGCTGGCCCGCGAGATCGAGCGGCGTAGCGGGGACCGGGCCACCACGAACTGGTGGAAGGAGGAGCGCGGCGAGCGTATCTTCCTCGATTTCAATCAGAACGCTCGCGACAAGACCATCGCGTCCGCGTACTCGGCCCGCAAGACGCCAATCGCGACTGTGTCCACGCCGGTCACCTGGGAAGAGCTTGTCGACGTCGACCCGGACGATTTCACCATCGCAACGGTGCCGGCGTTACTCGAGAAGCGCGGCGACCCCATGTCGACCATGGATGACGCGGTGCAGTCGCTCGACGTACTGCTGGCGATGGCGGATCGGGACGCCGCGAGTAGACTCGGTGACCTCCCTTACCCGCCTTACCCGCCCAATTACCCCAAGATGCCCGGCGAACCGAAGCGGGTACAGCCCAGTAGGGACCGTGATCGCCGGTAGTGCCCCACACGTAGACTCCACAAGGGTCGGCATCGGGAACAAGGTGAGGTCGCAATGGAACACACGACAGTCAGTACCGCCGGAGTTTTCCTCGGTGTGGTCGTAGCGGCACTCGGAACCTTGGCGATTGCAGCGGCCACCGCGTCGGCCGCCTCCCTCTCCTGCACAGGACAAGCGGGCCGAGCGGAAACCGTGATCGTCGGTCGCAGCGCGTGCGCCGCCAACGCCGACCCGAGCAGCAATTCGGTGGCCTTCGCCACCGACGGCGTGGGTTTCGCCGACGCAGCCCAGGCGGGCGCGGCGCTCGGGGTAGGACTGGACGGTGGGGTCGGTGCCGCTGAGGCGCGTGGCGGCGCCGTCGCCGCGGTCGCGGTCGGGCCCGGGAGCGTCGCCATCGGGACCGTCACCGATACCGGTCCCGCGCTGGTACTCAGCGGCCCGGGCGGGCAAGCGCTCGTCGCTGAACCGGCCAGGGGTGTGGTGTGCTCAGGCGGGCCGTCGCTCGCCATCAATTTCTTTGCAGGTCAAGCATGTCTGAGCGACGGCACCACAGTGTGGCAGCTGCCCTGACTCGACCGCGGTTCACGTCGTAGGGTGATGGCAGTCACAACGTAGTTACACCTACGAACTTGAGGAAACATGATGAGTGATCACGTGTACCGGGTTGTCGAGATTGTCGGTTCGTCGAGTGAGAGCACCGATGCAGCGATCGAGAACGCGATCGGGCGAGCCCACGAGACCTTGCGCAATCTCGAGTGGTTCGAGGTCGTCGGCACCCGCGGCCATATCGAGAACGGCGCCGTCGCGCACTATCAGGTGACCGTCAAGGTCGGATTCCGCGTGGAGCCGGGCGACGCCGTCTGACCGGGAAAATTCCGGTGCAAGGCTGGTTCTTCGGCGGAACGAAGAACCAGCCGAACCGGTGCGCTGCCGAAACGACCCCGCACCGGTGCCGATCGATGGGGTGAGGAGCCTGCGGCCCACTGGATCGGTTCATGGCGTGGTCACCGATGCGCGGCTACCCTCGGCTTGGTCCAGAACCCACCGGATGCCGGCCTCTTCGATAGCCCGAGCCACGGTGGATCCCACTTCAGGGAGGATCGTTGATGAGTGCCTCCCCGGGATATCGGTGGGTAGTCCTCCTCATGTGTTGGGCGGCGTTCACCATGACGTCGGTGGATCGTTCGACGTGGGGTCCCGCCGCAGCCTCTGTCAGCGACTCATTGGCGGTACCGTTGGCAGCGATCGGCATCTTCGCCACCTGCTATTACATCGGGTATGTGGTCTCGAACGCGTTCGGCGGATTCCTCGCCGATTGGATCGGTGGCCGCGCAATGCTGTCCACCACCATGCTGGTAGCAGGATCGTTCATGATTGTCTTCGGCTCCACCACCTCCATTACCACCGGGCTGATCGTGCAAGGGGCCGTCGGATTCTTTGCGGGCGCAGACTATTCGGCCGGGCTGAAATTGATAGCGACGTGGTTCAGGCCTTCCGAGTACGGGCTGGCCATGGGGATCTTCCTGACCGCGACCTCCCTCGGCACGTTGATCGCCAACGCCGCGGTACCGCGGATGATCATCGCGTCGGGATGGCAAGAGCCGTACCGGGTGTTCGGCTCGGTCACCATCGTCATCGCACTGTTGTGTCTCATCCTTGTCCGGAACGGCCAGCCTGACCAGGTGCCGCCTGAGCGTAGCGCGCCGAACTTGCGTCCGCTGCTTCAGAACCGTGATCTGATACTTCTCGGGATCGCGGGGTTCGGCGGGCTGTGGGGAACGTATGGGTTCATAACTTGGTCAAACACTTTGATGACGAGAGGCAGCAACATCGACCCTGTAGACGCGGGTGTCGTCCTCGTCATCTTTGCTGGTGTAGCTCTCGTGACGAAACCATTGATTGGGTGGTCGACCGACAAACTCGGAATTGGACGAAAGCTGCCGATTGTGGCCATCCTCCTTCTGTTCGGCGTCACGCTACTGGTGTTCGGACGACTCGACACTTATACCCAATTTCTCTGGTGCGCTCCGATACTGGGAATCGGGGCCTACGCCTATTCGCCGCTCACTGCGGCGATAACGCCCGTATTGACGGGTACGCAACTGGTCGGCTCGGCGGCCGGCGGAGTCAATGCCGTATGGCAACTCGGTAGCGTCTTGGTACCGGCGGTGGTCGGACCGGTGTTCTCGGCGACGGGGTCGTTCTATTCGGCGTTTGTCGTGTTGGCGATCGGCCCACTGGTGGGCGCGGTGGTGATGATCGGCGTGAACGAGAACCGCCACGTGACCAGTGACCTGTCGCCAGAGAATGAGTCCGCGCGGGTTTAGAGGTTTGTCATATCGGGCGCCGCACCTCAGGACGCATCCGCCGATTGCAAGTCGACGCCGTTCGACACTCGCCCAAAACTGGAACACGTTATAGTCTGGTCTCACGTTTTAGATGTTGAACTGCGCGTACCCAGGTAGGGGAGAACCGTGACTTATGTGATCACGCAGCCGTGTTGCAACGACGCCTCGTGCGTCGATGTCTGCCCGGTCAACTGCATCCACCCCACTCCGGACGAGAAGCCCTTCGCAACCGCGGAGATGCTGTACATCGACCCGGACACCTGCATCGACTGCGGTGCTTGCGTCGACGAATGCCCGGTGGACGCAATCTACGCGGAAAACGATCTCGCGGATATCGACGAGCCATACCTCGACATCAACGCGCAGTACTACACCAAGTACCCCATCGGACCGGACTGGCCCGAACCGTTGAAGTTTCCGCTGATCGACGAGGCGCTCGGAACCCTCCGTGTCGCCGTCGTCGGGTCCGGTCCGGCCGCCTGCTACGCCGCGATGGAACTGACGGCCAAGCCGCGCGTCGAGGTCGACATCTTCGACCGGCTACCCACTCCGTACGGGTTGGTGCGGGCGGGGGTTGCGCCTGACCACCAGGGCACGAAGGGTGTTACCGGCCTGTTCGGTTCGGTCATGGGTAAGCGCACCGTGCACTGCCACTTCAACGTGGAAGTGGGCAGGGACGTGAGCCACGAGGAGTTGCTTCGGCACCATCACGCCGTGATCTACGCGGTCGGCGCGGCCGGCGACCGGGAGCTGGGGATTCCCGGCGAGGATCTGGCCGGAAGTCACGCTGCCACCGAATTCGTGGCCTGGTACAACGGTCACCCCGACTACGTCGACCACACATTCGATCTGTCGGGTGAGCGGGCCGTGATCGTCGGCAATGGGAACGTAGCACTTGATGTGGCCCGCATCCTCGTCACCGATCCCGAAGTTCTGGCCAAGACGGACCTCGCCGACCACGCCCTCGAGGCGCTGCGGGCGAGCAACATTCGCGAGGTCGTGATCCTCGGGCGTCGAGGTCCCGCCCAGGCCGCCTACACCCACCCCGAACTCCTGGGCCTCGACCGCATCCCGAACGTCGACATTTTCGTCGACCCGGACGAAGCAGCGCTCGATCCCGTCAGTCGCGCGTTCATCGACGGCGACGAGTCGGAGCCGTGGCAGCGCAACAAGGTGACCAAGGTCGAGGAGTTCGCTCGGCGCACAGCCGATTCGTCGAAGAAGCGAATCGTGTTGCGGTTCCTGACCTCGCCCGTCGAGGTCTTGGGCACCGACTCCGTCGAAGCGGTGCGCATCGTCAAGAACGAGATGGTCGCGGGTGCGTCAGGCGCACTGGGGGCGACACCGTCCGATGTCACCTCGACGCTGAACACGAATCTGGTGCTGCGCTCGATCGGTTACCGCGGTCAACCGGTGGCCGGAATCCCCTTCGACGACCGCCGCGGCGTCATCCCCAACGAGAACGGCCGGGTGATCGACCCGGGCACCGGAGCGCCAGTGCCCGGTGTGTATGTGGCCGGCTGGATCAAGCGCGGGCCGACCGGCGTGATCGGCACCAACAAGTACTGCTCCGCGGAGACCGTGAAGATGCTGATCGACGACTTCTCGGCGGGCAGGCTCGATGCGCCCGCCGAACGCGAGGCTTTCGACCGACTGATTGCCGACCGTGCGCCCGCCGCCGTCGACTACCAAGGCTGGCAGCGCATCGACAAGACCGAGAGTGCTGCGGGCAAGTCAACCGGTCGCCCTCGGACCAAGCTGGTCACCACTGAAAGCATGCTCGCCGCCGCTCGTGCGGATTCCTGAAGAGCTGCGGAGCGGGAGCGGTTGCGGTCAAATTGCCCGCTGCTAGTCGATGTGTGTTAATTGGTCAATGCGCTTGGCGGTTCCGTCGGGGATGCGCGTAGAGACGTCGTCGAACGAGAGTGGTCATGTATGGGCAAGTCAGAAATCGGTAATTCCAGGAAGAGGCGCTGGGCGTCGCGTGTCGCTGTCACGGTAGCCGGGGTAATGGCCTACGGAACGCTGGTCTCCGCAACGGCACTGGTGGGGGTCGGTAATGCCGTGCCGCTGTTTCCCGGCGGACCGGAGATCCCCAGCCTTCCGGGGCTGTTTGGTTCATCGCAACCGCCGCTTCCCGAACCTGCGAACTTCTCGGCTCCGTCACTCAACCCCGGCGCGGGTGAAGTCGTCGGCGTTGCACAGCCGGTGATCATCCGTTTCAACGAGCCGATCGACGACCGCGCCGCCGCCGAGCGGGTTATCAAGGTCACCACCAGCCAGCCCGTCGAGGGTGGCTTCTATTGGATCAACGACAGCCAGGTGCGGTGGAAGCCCACCCAGCTCTGGCCCGCGAACACCCAGGTCACGGTCGATGCCGGTGACTCGCATTCCACGTTCGACATCGGTGACGCGTTCGTTGCGACCGCGGACGACAACACCAAGCAGATCACCGTCACCGTCAACGGCGAGGTCGTCAAGACCATGCCGACGTCTATGGGCAAGACCGATCACGAGACGCCGAACGGCACGTACATCATCGGCGAGAAGTTCCGTGACATGTACATGGACTCGTCCACCTACGGTGTGCCGGTCGAATCGCCGGAGGGCTACCGTACCTACGTCGAGTACGCCACCCGCATGTCGTACAGCGGAATCTTCGTTCACGCCGCCCCGTGGTCGGTGAACCAGCAGGGGCGCAGCAATGTCAGCCACGGCTGCCTCAACGTCAGCACCGAGAACGCCAGGTGGTTCTTCGACAACTCGAAGAAGGGCGACGCGGTGGTAGTGCAGAACACCGCCGGCGGCACCCTGAGTGGTTCGGACGGACTGGGCGACTGGAACCGCTGAACTTGATCGGATCCGGACATACCCGGGGCCCGCACATTTTGCTGTGCGGGCCCCGGATATGTCCGACACTTGCGCCGTAGCGGCGGCTACCAGATCTTCACGCGCTGCTCCGGGTCGAGATAGAGCGCGTCGTCTGGCCTCACGTCGAACGCTTCGTGGAACGTGTCGAGATTGCGGACGACGCCGTTGCACCGGAACTCCGGAGGCGAGTGCGGGTCTATGGCGAGGCGGCGGAGAGCCTCGGCGTCCCGGGCCTTTGCGCGCCAGACCTGCGCCCAGCCGAAGAACACCCGCTGCAGGCCAGTGAGGCCGTCGAGTACCTCGGGCTCCGCGCCCTCGGTGGCGATCTGGTAGGCGACGATCGCGATGGACAGCCCACCGAGGTCGCCGATGTTCTCGCCGATGGTGAACTCGCCGTTGACACTGTGACCTGGGAGGGTCTTCGGCTCGAACTGGTTGTACTGCTCGATCAATGCCTTGGTGCGTTTGCCGAACTCGCTGCGGTCGTCGTCGGTCCACCAGTCGATCATGTTGCCGTCACCGTCATACTTGGCGCCCTGGTCGTCGAAGCCGTGGCCGATCTCGTGGCCGATGACGGCGCCGATCCCACCGTAATTGGCCGCGTCGTCGGCGTTCGCGTCGAAGAACGGGGGTTGCAGGATTGCCGCGGGAAAGACGATCTCGTTCATGCCCGGGTTGTAATACGCGTTGACCGTCTGCGGGGTCATGAACCACTCGTCGCGGTCGACGGGCCCGCCGAGTTTCGCGAGTTCGTAGTCGTACTCCGCCGAATACCCACTGCGGTAGTTGCCGACCAGGTCGTTGCGAGAGATGGTCACTGCCGAGTAGTCGCGCCACTTGTCCGGGTAACCGATCTTGGGTGTGAACTTGTCCAGTTTGCGCAGCGCGGCCTGCCGAGTCTCCGGACTCATCCAATCGAGATCGGTGATATTGCGGCGGTACGCCTTCTGCAAGTTGGCGACGAGTTCCTGCATACGGGCTTTGGCGTCGGCGGGGAAGTGACGTTCGACGTACAGCTTGCCCACGGCCTCGCCGAGCAGGTCCTGCACCAGTGATACGCCGCGCTTCCATCGCTCGCGGTTCTCCTCGGCGCCGGTCAGCGTCTTGCCGAAGAACGCGAAGCTCTCGTCGACAAGTGCCTGCGTCAGGTAGGGGGCACGGGAATGGATGACGTTCCACGTCGCCCAAGCCTTCCAATCCTCGAGATCCTCCGACGCCCACAGCCCGGTGAATGCGGTCAAAAAGTCCGGTTGACCGACCACGATCTCTGCGAACTGTTCCGGGGTGCCACCGAGCGCACCGATCCATGCCGCCCAGTCAAGGCCGGTGGGCAGTTCGTCGAGGGGGACGAGGTTGTAGCTGAGTTCGGCGTCACGACGCTTCACCACGTCCCAGTGTCCGGCGGCGATCTTGGTTTCGAGGTCGAAGACGCGCTGGGCGTCGCAACCGATCCCGGCGAGGGCGAACATCTTCGCGATGTGTGCCACGTACGCCTCGCGGATCTCGGCGTGCTCGTCCTGACGGTAGTACGCCTCGTCGGGCAGTCCCAGGCCCGACTGGCTGAAGTGCACCAGATACCGCTCGGAGTTTTTGGCGTCGGTGTCCACGTAATGGCCCACGGCGCCGGTGACGCCCGTACGCTGCAACTTGCCCAAGACGGCTGCGAGCGTCGACAGGTCGGTCGCCTCGGCGACGGCGGCGAGTTCGTCGGCGATGGGCGTCAGGCCCGCGGACTCGACGGCGTCGGCGTCCATGAAACTGCCGTACAGGTCGCCTATGCGCTGCGCGTCGGTGCCTGCGAGGGAGGCGGAGTCCGCTGCCTCCTCGATGATGGTTTGGACGTCGGCCTCGGCCCTGTCGTACAGGGTGCGGAATGCGCCGTCGATGGCGCGGTCCGCGGGAATCTCGTAGTTGTCGATCCACCCGCCGTTCACATGAAGGAAGAGGTCGTCTTGGGCGCGGGTGTCGGGATCGAGGTGAGTGAGGTCGATTCCGGAATGATGAGCCGTGGTCATCTGTCCATCCTTACACCGTCCCTCCACGGGCGGTCCACCGTTGCGCGCAGAATATTCCGGGAAATTATCCGCCGATGCGGGCGTGCATCTCCCAGACGAGGACTTCGGCGCCAGAATCGGACGAGATCTGCTGACCACCCGAAGCGTTCGCGCGGACGGCATCACCCTCATACAGTGTGCCGACGCCCTCCATCTCAGCAGTGCCACGGGCCACGAAGACGTGGAGGAAGGGTGCCTCGGGCAGGGCTACCGGTTTATCCGGGAAGACCCGCGCAACATGCAGGGCCGCGTACTTGTTGTTGATTCGAATCGCCGAATTATCCTGGTAATCAGTCATTCCGGACGCAACGACGACCAGACCGCCCTTGAGAACTTCATCCTCGATCTCGAGTTGTTCGTAGCTCGGTGTGAGGCCGGATTCGTCGGGTACCACCCACATCTGCACAAAATGCGCCGGTTCGTGATGCTGCTCACCCCCGAGGCGCCAGCTGTCGTTCTTCTCGGAATGCATGATGCCCTTGCCGGCGCTCATCCGTTGCGCAAGTCCGGGATAGATGATGCCGGAGTGGCCGATCGAATCCTGATGGACGAGCGAACCACGCAACACCCACGTGACGATCTCCATGTCCTTGTGCGGATGAGTGTCGAATCCCCGTCCCGCCAAGACGGTGTCGTCGTTGTTCACGAGGAGTAGTCCGTGGTGTGTGTTGTCCGGGTCGTAGTGCTGGCCGAAGGAGAACGAGTGCTTCGAATCCAACCAGGAAACCCTGGTTTTGAGCCGGTCACCAGCGCGGTGAACGAAGACGTGAGGTGTGGTGACTGCCGGCATATCGGTCCTCCTTCGGGCGGTTCCCGTCCAGAGTACGAGGTGCAGGCGGTGTGTACTCGCGAGGCGGTGTCGATTGCGCATCGAACTGATTGCGCACTCGCGACGGCGGTGGATGCGCCTTTGTGGGGGAATTTGTGTTGCGCCATGCGACATTGACGGAGAGAACCTCCTAAAGATGTTGCTTGACAACAGAGTTCGCTGGTATGTTGTTGCGTGAGTGCAGGACGATTGTCCAGTTCGACACGCAGGTGCCGGTTTTTACCGTTTCCGCGGCGTACAATTCGAACTGTGCGTACCGGCGTGGAACGACACCGAACGGTCGCACAGCGGAAGGAGTGTGATGAAGACGAATCTGAGTCGATATGATCAGCACCTCCCCGAGCATCAGCGCATCGCGGACCTCGTCGATGCCATGGAAGAACGTGTGGCCGCCGAGCGTGAGGCGAAAGGGATCGCAGGAAACCAGTCGGACCGCGCCGCTGTGGAGAAGGTCGAACCCGCCGATCAAGCCCCCGCGTAGCCCCCGCCATCGTGTGCGGTCTCCCGTGTCGAGCCCACGGCCCTCGGGATCATCGGTCCAGTGCGGGCCGCTTGCTATCGAATTCCCATCGCGGGACGAGGTATTGCATTCCGACGGCGTCGTCTCGGGATCCGAGTCCTTCCCGTTGGTGGAGTTCGTTCGCTGCGGCGACTTGGTCCATATCGAGTTCGACTCCGAGGCCGGACTTTTCGGGAACGTGTAGGTATCCGTCGGTGATGGTGTAGGGATTCTTGGTCAGCCGCTGACCGTCCTGCCAGATCCAGTGTGTGTCGATTGCGGTGATGTTCCCGGGAGCGGCCGCGGCGACGTGGGTGAACATGGCGAGGGAGACGTCGAAGTGGTTATTCGAATGAGATCCCCAGGTCAGTCCCCACGCGTCGCACAGTTGGGCGACGCGTACGGACCCGTTCATCGTCCAGAAGTGGGGGTCAGCGAGCGGGATGTCGACGGCGGCAGACCGGATGGTGTGGCCCAGTTCGCGCCAGTCCGTAGCGATCATGTTCGTCGCGGTGGGGAGGCCGGTTGCGCGCTTGAACTCCGACATCACTTCGCGGCCGGAGTATCCCCCTTCGGGCCCGACCGGATCCTCGGCGTAGGCCAATACGTCGGTGAGCCCGCGGCAGGTTTCGATGGCATCGTTCAGGAGCCAGCCACCATTGGGATCCAATGCGATTCGGGCGGAAGGGAATCGCTCGGCTAGGGCAGTGACTGCCTCGGCCTCGTCCAGCGCGGGCAGGACGCCGCCCTTGAGCTTGAAGTCGGCGAATCCGTACCGAGCGTGCGCGGCTTCTGCCAGTCGGACGATGGAGTCGGGGGAGAGTGCCTCTTCGTGGCGCAGGCGCATCCAGTCGTCGGCGTCGGGAGCCTCATCTGTTGCCGATCGGTAGGCGAGGTCAGTCTTGTTTCGGTCCCCGACGAAGAAGAGGTAGCCGAGTGCCTGAACCCGCTCGCGTTGCTGCCCGTCTCCGAGGAGTGCCGCTACCGGCACACCCAGATGTTTGCCGAGCAGATCCAGCAGCGCAGACTCGACGGCGGTGACCGAGTGGACGGCAATCCGCAGATCGAACGTCTGCGCCCCCCGCCCAGCGGAGTCTCGGCCTGCGAAGGCTCGGCGCATGCCACCGAGGATCGCGTTGTACCCGCCGAGGCTGTGCCCCACGACGAGGGGTCGAGCATCTTCGAGGGTGCGGCCGATCGGTTCCCCCCCAGGAACCTCGCCGACACCGGTGTTGCCGGCCGAGTCGGTGAGCACCACGAGGTTGCGGGTGAAGAACGGTGCATGAGCACCACTGAGATTGAGCAGCATGTCGTCATGTCCCGCGACGGGGATGACTCGCATGTCGGTGATGACCGGTGTGCATGCGTAGGTGTTCATCCTGGGGTTTTCCTGTCGGTGGGTCAGTTGACTGTGGCGGATGCAGTTTCTTGTTCGTCTTCGGTCTCAGCCCCTGCCGGCTTGCTGTTCTTGTGGATGAGCAGAACCGATGCGGCGGCGAGAGCGGAGGCGATCGCAAGTGCGTACAGTCCCCAGGTCACCTCGCCGGTCGCGGACTGGATGAGTCCGAATCCGTAGGGTGCAACGAACCCGCCGAGGTTGCCGATCGAGTTGATGACCGCGATGGCGGGAGCGAGGACCAGTGGGTGGAGCATCGTTTGCGGGAATGACCAGAACAGGGGACTGGCGCTCTTGAAGCCCATCGCGGCGATGCACAGGAACACCAGCGCCAACCACGGTGAGGCGATGGCCGCGAGGTAGGTGCCGACAGCCGCGGTCAGGAGGGCGATGATCAGCAGGGGTCGGCGGTTGCCGGTGAGGTCGCCGACTCGGGACGACAGGTACATCGCGACGACGGCGCAGATCCACGGCAGCGAGGACAGCAATCCGACGGTGATGTCGTTGGTCCCTTCGATGCGGCGCACGATCGAGGGCAACCAGAAGGTGTTCGCGTAGATCGAGAGTTGGATGGCGAAGTAGATCCAGCAGAACAGGATGATCTTGGGGTCGGCGAGCATACGCCAGCGTGAGCGGCCGTCACCCATGCCGGAGGCTTCGGCTTTTTCGGCCTCTTCACGGTCGATGGCCTGCGACAACGCACTCTTCTCGTCGTCGCCGAGCCACTTGGCGTCTTTGATGTGGGAATCGAGGAAGAAGTAGGCGATGATGCCGACGACAACGGACAGGATGCCTTCGATGCCGAACATCCACTGCCAACCGTGTACGCCGAGCAGACCGTTGAGCGAGAGCAGTGGCCCGGAGACGGGCCCGGAGATTGCGGCAGCCACGGACGACCCGGCCAAGAACAGTGCGGTGGCGCGTCCTCGGTGGGAGTTTGGGAGCCACTTCGCCAGGTAGAAGATGACGGCCGGGAAGAATCCTGCTTCAGCGGCGCCGAGGAGGAACCGTAGTACGTAGAACATTTCCGCGTTCTGCACGAAGACCATGGCGGCGGAGATGAGCCCCCAGCTGACCATGATGCGAGTGAGCCAGATCCTGGCTCCGAACTTCTCCATCATGATGTTGCTGGGAAGTTCGAAAATCGCGTACGCGATGAAGAAGACACCTGCGCCGAATCCGTATGCCGCGGCGCCGATGCCGACATCGGCCTCGAGATACTCGCGGGCGTATCCGATGTTCGACCTGTTCAGCTGATTGCAAATCAGCATGATGATGAACAGGGGGACCACTCGCCGGAAGATCTTGGATACGGCGGAGTCGAGGCTGGTTTTTGTTGGGTGAGTGATCGGCATCGGTCACTCCCTTCGGACGATCTCGCGATTCAGCGCGCAACTGGACTGGGTGGGGTGAGTCGTCCGCGGTGTCTCACAAGATCGTGACTCGGCTCACAAAATCGAATGTAGGTGAACAACCTATGCTCGTCCAAGATCAGTTTTGGATTCTGAGATGCAAAAAAGGTATTAGTAGGCTGGCTCCGAATACCGTTGCCAGCTAATCGCACGCTACGCCGAAGTGGTATTCCGCAGGCAGTGGCCCGATATCAATTCGAGTCGAGGGCAGACAACAGCCGGTGCAACGCGGGATTGTCGTTGTTGAGCCGCCAGACGAGGTCGAGTTCGACCAGCGCGGGGCGGGGCAAGGTCAGCGGTTGATACAAGACTCCGTCGTAGTGCATTCGGCCGGCGGATTCGGGGACGACGGCCAGCCCCCAGCCCAGATTGACCAAGGCGATGATGCTGTGAATCTGGGTCATGTATTGGGTTATCACCGGTGCAACGGAAGACTCGTGGAACACAGACGACAACAGTTCGTGGAAATAGCGGGATTCGATCGGCGTATACATCACGAGGTTCGCGCCGTGTAGTTCGGTGATATCGATCGGGCGATCGAGTTGGGCCAGGGGATGGTTTCTCGGTACCGCCACGATCAGCGACTCGCGGACCAGCGTGCGCGACGACAGATCGGGTCTGGTGACGGGAGGGCGCACGAGCCCGATGTCGAGCGAACCTTCCGACAGAGCCTCGAGCTGGCCCATAGTCACCAGTTCGCGCAAGTCGACCTCGACATCGTCGAGGGTGGCGCGCGCGGTGTCGAGCAGCATCGCCAGGCCCGAATGCACGCTTCCACCGGTGAAACCGACCCTCAGCGTGCCGGATCGACCAGCTGACGCCTTACGGACGGACAGCGCCGCTCGTTCGGACTGCTGGAGAAGCCTTCGAGCGTCGGACAGAAATGCTTTACCCGCGGGGGTCAGCTTGACGGCTCTGCTCGATCGGTCGAACAGTTGTACGTCCAGTTCCTTCTCGAGTAGCTGGATCTGCCGGCTGAGCGGCGGTTGGGTCATCTTCAACCGCTCAGCGGCTCTCCCGAAGTGCAACTCCTCTGCGACGGCGACGAAATGGGTCAGCTGAGCGAGTGAAAACATCGATACCTTACCTGAATCACAAGATGGCAAACGAGTGCTGAACCTGAATGATACCCACCAAATTGTCTCGACGTCAGGCTCGATCAGGTCGACGCCGACGGCTGTTCGATTTAACCGTCGGAGGCCGTCACGTGCTGCTGTGTGCCACTACCGTGAACCGCATGAGCGAGTTGCTGGAACGTGGGGGGTGTCCGGGGGCATCTGCATCGCCCGACGAGTGATCCGATGGCAGGCATCGTTCTCACGCACGGAGCGGGAAGTGATTGCAACACAAGGCTCCTGATGGATGTGACTGAGGGGTTCGTGGATCGCGGGGTTGTTGTCCTGCGGTTCGACCTGCCGTTCCGGCAGCGCCGTGCGGCGGGTCCGCCGCATCCGTCGAGGGCGGCGGAGGATCGTGACGGCATCGCCGCGGCGGTGGCTGTCATGCGGGAGTTGGTGACTGTGCCGGTGTGGGCGGGCGGGCATTCGTACGGTGGCAGGCAGGCGTCGATGCTCGCCGCCGAACAGCCCGGACTCGTCGACGCACTCCTGTTGCTGTCGTATCCGCTGCATCCGCCGGCCAAACCGGAGAGGCTCCGCACCGAGCACCTGCAGGAACTGCGCACCCCGTCCGTACTGGTACACGGGTCCAAGGATCCGTTCGCCACCACAGATGAAATACGGTCTGCACTCGACCTGATTCCAGCGTTGGCGACCCTCGTCGAACTCGACGGCGCGCGCCACGATCTTTCGCCGGACAAGTTTCCGGTGGCCGAGTACGCAGTCACGGCGATGCTGGACCTGCTGTAGGCCGGAACCGTCCGAATGTTGTGGGTATGTTCGGTGAATGGACAACGTGCAGACAGCCGCGCCCCACTGGTTCACTTCGGCGTTGGCGTCTCCGGTCGAGACGGGCCGGGTTGACGTCGCAGGTGCGCAGGTCCACTACCGCGCGTGGGGTCCGTCGGGATCGCCGGGGATCGTGTTGGTGCACGGTGGGGCCGCCCACAGCCGATGGTGGGACCACGTGGCACCGATGCTGGCCATCGGTCGCCGCGTCGTCGCACTCGACCTCACCGGGCACGGCGACAGCGACCGGCGTGCGAAATACGGGTTGGAGCAGTGGGCGGAAGAAGCGCTCGCCGTGGCGAAGCCCGCCGGCATCGAGGGCGAACCCGTGTTCGTCGGGCACAGCATGGGCGGAATAGTGTCCTATGTGGCCGCCCAGTTGTTCGGTGAGGATCTCGCTGGTGTCCAGTTGATCGATTCGCCTGTCCGAGCCCGCACGCCGGAAGAGGAAGAGGCACGGAAGCAGCAGGCATTCGGTCCCAAGAAGGTCTATCCGTCAGAGGCCGAGGCTCTCCAGCGTTTCCGGTTCATCCCGCCCCAGGATTCGGACGTGCCCGCGGTTCGGTATCACGTCGCCGAGACGTCGATGCACGAGGTAGAGGGCGGGTGGTCGTGGAAGTTCGATCCCGCCTTCTTCACCCGCGATAGCAGCGACCACCTGGGCGGATCCGACCCGCGGTGCCGCATCGCCTACTTCCGCGCCGAGAACGGCATCATCGACGACGCCATGATGGACAGCATGCGTCGCCGTTTCGGACCTGCCGCTCTGGTGGCCGAGATCCCCGCCGCCGGACATCACGTGATGATCGACCAGCCGCTCGCGCTGGTTGCGGGTATCCGGACCGTTCTCGCGTCCTGGGACGCAGAAGACGCCGTGTCGGGGATGCCGGGCTGATTCAGGCCTGGGACCGGACTGCGGCGACGAATTGCTCGATCAGCGCCACATCCTTCACGCCCCGCAACGATTCGACACCGCTCGAGACGTCGACGCCCCACGCGCCGGTCGCATCGATGGCAATCCTCACGTTGCCCGGATGAAGTCCGCCGGCGAGGATCCACTCGCCGGTCGGCCGATTCTGCCCGGCCCAGTCCCAGGGCACTCCGGCGCCCGCGGTCGCCCCGTCTACCAGTAGGTGGTCTGCGCCGAAATCGCCGGAACCGTCACCGGCGGCTATAGCTCGGATCACGCGGAGACCTGCCTCGTGCAGCCGGCTCACATCGTCTGCGGACTTCAGGTCGTGTACCTGAACGGTGGCGACACCTGCCGCGTCGGCCACCTCGATCACCTCGGCCATGGGAGCGCCCTTGAACACACCCACTGCGACTGTTGGGCCGGTGACGCGGCGGATCAGCGGCGTGGCGTCCTGCGCGGATATCCGGCGGACACTGTCGGCGAAGACGAAACCCACGGCGTCGACGCCGAGGCGCACCGCCACATCGACAGAGGCTTCGTCACGCAAACCGCAGATCTTGATGAATGTCACGCCACAACTCTAATGGTCGGCTACGCGCCTATCGACGCAGCATAGCCCCGGATGTGGGCACCCTCGAGGCCGCGATCGAGGCCTTCTGACATGCCGCGACGACGTTCGGGATGGACTACGAGGAACTCACCGCCGCCGCGCATCTAGACTTCTTCGGTAATGAGTGACACCCGGGTGCCGGTCGACACGCCGGGCTGCGCGATGAGCATCGTAGACAGGTGCGGTCCCGCCGTTTCCGGCTTTGCCGGTGGGGCGGTGGCAGCATTCGCGATTCGGGAATCGCAGGTCCAGGACTACGAGTTAGCGCGCGGTGTGTGGTCGGTGCTGGTCACTCCGCAGTGGGCAGGAACTGCGGCCGCGCTCACCGCGGTCGGTGTTCTCGCCGTGTTGTCCATGCGGGGGTCGAGGTTGCTTACAGCCCTGACCGCTGTGGTGGGTGCGATTGTCATCGCACTGCCCGCCTTCGTCGGCGTAGCGGCCTCACCGGCGGTGACCCTCAACGCGGTCGGGGCGGGTGTTCTACTCGCTGCTGCAGCGTCGACGGCCGCCGGTGGTCGTGCCGGGTTGGTTGCCGTCGCGGTGGGCGTGCTGGGTACCACCCTCTTCTACGGCGCCGCTGCCTTGTGGCGGACGCGGTTGCTACGTTGGTCTGTCACGCTGCCGGATGACCCGACCACGGTGCCGGCCGCGGTGCCGGTGCTCGTCGCAGTGACGGCTGCGATTGTCATCGTCGGCGCTGCGATCCGTGCAAGTCCGGATAGCGTGCCCGGGTTTCGTCGGCGGGACGTCGTCGTGAGCGTGGGGCTTCCGCTGGTCTTCACAGTGCTGTACGCCTGGTTGGGATCGACCTCGGCGAGTACGGTCTCGTGGACCGTAGCGGTCGTGCTTTCTGCTGCGGCCACACTCGCCGCGGCTCGGTGGCTTCCGCTGCGTGAAGGCCGATTCCTGTTGGTGGGTCTTGCAATTGCAGCAACCTCGGTCAACGAAGCGCGGTATTTCGCAGGGTCGTGGTGGCTCGTGCTTGCCGGCATCGTCTTGCTGGCGGCGGGGGCGGCGGTCGGGTGGTTCCGGCCGGCACCGGGGGCAGGGATGGTCCTGCTCGCCGCAGTAACGGTGACCGGGGTGATGTCCGGCAGCGCAACCTTCGAATCAGTTCTCACGGTCGCCTACGTCGGCGTCCTGCCGTTCGCTGTCGGTCTGACCGTCTCCTCGTGCCTGCCGGCGAGCGCGCTGATAGTGGTGACCGGAGTCCTGATGCCGCTCACTGTGACCCTCTTCGCCGTCTCAGCGCCGGTCATCAGAGAATTCGTGTGGTCGAACGGCTACCCCGCACCCGGCCACTACCCACTGGTCGCGGTTGCAGCCCCGCTGCCGTCCGGCATCCTCGTCGCAACGGTGACTGTAGTTCTGGTCCTTGTCGCGGTCACATATCGATCGAGCCCGGTACGGCTTCCGTCAGTTGACATTCGCTAGTCAGCCTGCCCGACAGTAGGAATGTGTTCTATATTTGCGGCAGCCCATCGTCTCCCAATGACTGGAGTGCACGGCATGTATGAGTGGTCCGACACCGACCTGATGTTCCGCGATGCGGTGCGCGGCTTCATCGACAAGGAGATTCGACCGCACGTCGACGAGTTGGAGTCCGGCGAGATGCCCCCGTTCGGCATCATCCGCAAGCTCTTCGTCACATTCGGACTGGACGAGATGGCCCGTGACACGCTGGAGAAGTCTCTCGCCCGTGAAAGCAGCGGCGACACGAGTGACGAGGCGAAGAAAGACAAGCCAAGCGGACTCGGTGGGGCGGGCAGCATGGGCGTCGTCATGAACGCCGAACTGGCCGGTGTGAGCCTCGGACTCGTCGTCTCGCTCGGTGTGAGTCTTGGGTTGGCGGCCGGGACCATCCGGAGTCGCGGAACGCTGGCGCAGAAGGAGCGTTGGCTTCCCGGCCTGGTCACCTTCGAGAAGGTCGGCGCGTGGGCGATCACCGAGCCCGATTCCGGTTCGGATGCATTCGGCGGCATGAAGTCGCACGTCCGGCGAGACGGAGACGACTACATCCTCAACGGGCAGAAGACGTTCATCACCAACGGTCCCTATGCGGATGTTGTTATCGTCTACGCGAAACTCGACGAGGGGGATTCGTCGCTCGACCGTCGCGACCGCAAGGTCCTGGCCTTCGTCCTCGATGCCGGCATGGAGGGATTCACTCAGGGGGCGCCGTTCAAGAAGATGGGCATGAATTCCTCGCCCACCGGCGAGTTGTTCTTCGATAATGTACGCATCACCCGAGATCGACTGCTGGGCGAGACCGAAAACGGCGGCAGGTCTGACGGGAAGTCTAGTGCCAAAGAGAGTTTCGCCGCCGAGCGCATCGGTATCGCGACGATGTCGCTCGGCATCATCAACGAATGCCACCGGTTGTGCATCGACTACGCGAAGTCGCGAAAGCTGTGGGGTAGGGAGATCGCCCAATTCCAGCTCATCCAACTCAAGCTCGCCGAGATGGAGATCGCGCGTATCAATGTGCAGAACATGGTGTTCAATGCCATCGAGCGCACCGTGGCGGGTAATCAGGTGAGCCTTGCGGAGGCGTCTGCAATGAAGCTCTACTCCTCGCGGGCGGCTACCGAGGTGGCGATGGAAGCCGTTCAATTGTTCGGCGGCAACGGCTATATGGCGGAGTATCGCGTCGAGCAACTCGCACGTGACGCGAAGTCGCTGATGATCTACGCCGGCAGCAACGAGATTCAGGTGACACACATTGCGAAAGGATTGCTCGCGCTCTGAACGGCCGGGAACGAGTAACGAACCACCTGCGTTAGGAGTGGTGTCGTCAACGAAAGGACACCTCGGTGAAGGTCACCTCGAGCGCAGTGTCGCTGAACGTCGCAGATCCCACGGCGTCTGCGGATTTCGCGAAGTCACATCTAGGGTTCACGGAAGAGATGGCCGCAGAAGGCTTCGTGTCTCTCACACGGGAGGACGTCGGCTTCAACCTGATCTTCCTGAAGACCGGACTGGAGACGTTCAAGCCCGCGCACATTGCGGGCGATGCAGGCCAAGGGATGCTCATCGCTCTGGTCGTCGACGGAATCGACGGTGAGTACGAGCGACTGCAGGCGGAGGGCGTCCCCATCGTGACGCCTATCGACACCGAACCCTGGGGTGAGCGCTACTTCCAGATGAGCGACCCCAACGGCGTGATCATTCAACTGGTGGAGTGGGTGTAGAGCTCACGTCCGAGCGAGGAACGGTTCGACGGCCGCGAGTACTTCGGTGCTCGCTGCCACAGTCGTCGAGTGATCGAACCCGGGCAGGATCGCCAGCGACGCCCCGGGGATCAGCGCTGCGGCCCGCCGGGTGTCGCCGAGTCGCTCGGTGTCGTGCGAGCCGACGAACAGCAGGGTGGGGACGGCGATTCCGCGCAGAACTTCGTCGTCCACACCGGGTTCCACTCCTGAGCGCCGCATATACGCGGCGAGTGCCTTCGCATCGTTCGCCTTGAACGCGGCTCGTGTACCGGCGTCGATCGGCCACGAGCGCCGCGAATTCCACTGTTCGAGGAACGCATCCATACCGTCCTGGTCGAGGACATCGACGCAGCCAGGGAAGAACAAGCGGTCGAAGGCACAAGCCTGCGGTCGACTGCTGCCGCCGCCGATAATCAGGCTCTCCAGACGTTCCGGCGCCCCGACAGCCAGAGCCAGCGCGACCCGGCCTCCGAGCGAGTACCCCAGAACGTGTGCGCTGGGCATCTTCAGGTGGTCGAGGACCGCCAGGATGTCGCCGCTGACCAGGTCCATGGCGTACGCGGTCTCGTCGTGCGGCTTGTCGCTGCGCCCGTGACCGCGCAGATCCACAAGGATCAGCCGGTACCTGTCACGCAGCGCCGCGACATACCCGAATCCGCGCCAGATCGCGTGGGAGAGGGCCGTGCCGTGGATGAGGACTAAAGGTTCCCCGTCGCCGACGGTCTCGTAAGCGATCCGCACGCCGTCGGCGGGATTGGTGGCGTGCTGCACCCGCCCAGTTTGCATCACTTTAAGATTCGCGGCCCTGCGACACCCATTGCGGATCCATCGAACGGGCACCCTCGGCGTGGTCCCGGGCCGAATTCAGCACAGCCATCTGCGCCGCATTCAGTTCGATGCCGAGCGCACCGGCATTCTCCTCCACCCGTTCCGCGCTGCGGGTCCCGGGAATAGGCACGACCGTCACGCCGAACTCGGTGCCCTGCGCGTAGAGCCACGCCAGCGCAATCTGCGCGGGGGTGGCCCCGAGTTCATCTGCGACGGCTCTTACCGCATCCACCACGCCGAAATTCCGCTGCAACGTGCCCTCCGCGAATCGTGGCAGCAACCGGCGGAAATCATTGGGCCCCAAAGACTCGACATCGGTGACGGTTCCAGTGAGGAACCCGCGCCCGAGCGGGGAGTAGGGGACGAACCCGATCCCCAGTCCGGCCGCAGCCGGCACGATTCGGGTCTCGACGTCGCGGCTCCAAATGCTCCACTCCGACTGGATCGCCGTGATCGGATGCACCGCGTGTGCGGCCGCCAATTCTTGGGCCGTCACCTCCGACAGTCCGAGATGCCGCACCTTGCCCGCCGCCACCAGTTCGGCCATCGCGCCGACGGTTTCCTCGACCGGAACCGAAGGATCAAGACGGTGCATGTAGTAGAGATCGATCGTGTCGATCTCGAGTCGGCGCAGGCTCGCGTCGACCGCTGCGTGGACGTAAGCGCGGTCACCGCGAAGCGAAACGCCGCCCTCACGGCGTTTTCTCGGATCCCCCTGAATTCCGAATTTGGTGGCCAGCGTGACTTCCTCGCGCCGGTCCTTCAGTAGCTTCGCGATCAATCGCTCATTGTCACCGTCCCCATACACATCGGCGGTATCGATGAAGGTCACTCCGAGATCCACCGTGTGATGCAGTGTCGCGAGCGCCTTCTCGGGTTCGATCCCGCCGTAGACCGGTGTGAAAGCCATTGCTCCGAAACCCATGTCGGAGACAGTGAGGGAGCTGCCCAGGGTGGTCGTACCGATGGTGGTCATACATCATCCTTCTTTGTTTCCGGGCACAGCGAAGAGGCTGCGTGGGGTCTGGGAGAAGTCGGGGTGAATCGCATTGCGTTCAGTTGTTACCGAACCCACGCTGTGCCGTGTCCGCTGGCGCAGCCCTGTCGTCGAGGCTGTCGGCGATGAGAGCCCGGTAGTGATCGACCTTGGTATCGAGGGCGGCCAGGGCGTCGTGGAGTTTCGACTGCTGAGCGACGATGCGTTCGCGGTGCTCGAGGAGTACTGACAACCTCCGCCCGTAGGTCTCGGCGCCTCCCTCCAGGAGCGCCGCGAATCGCTGCATCTCACTGGTCGGCATGCCCGTGTTCCGTAGTTTCACCAGCAGTTCGATCAGTCGCACGTCCCGGTCGCTGTAGCGCCGACGACGGTCCGATCCCCGCGCGATCCCGGGGATCATTCCTTCGCGCTCGTACCACCGCAGGGTGTCCTGCGTGAGGCCCGTGGTCGAGGCAACCTCAGAGATGCTCACGAAAACCCCGGTCGCCTGCTCGAACTGCGTGGTCATGATCCAACCGTACGACTTGGAGTGCACTCCAATGCAAGCCCGGAGCGATTCGTCGCCGTGTGAATGTTGTGGTCGCAGTCTCCGGCGCGGAAGCTGAAGGCATGTCGATCCTCGTAAACACTGCACGGCGAGCCCTCGATCCCGAGGAACTGCTGAGCGTGGCGATCGCCGAAGCCGAACTCGGAGCACGAGAGGGCGGGATACCGATCGGGGCCGCACTCTTCGCCGGCGACGGAACCCTGCTGGGACGTGGCCGCAACCGGCGCGTCCAGCACGACGACCCGTCCGTACACGGCGAGACCGATGCATTCCGTGCGGCTGGGCGGCAGCGCGACTACCGGTCCACGATCCTGGTGACGACGCTGTCGCCGTGCTGGTACTGCAGCGGATTGGTACGCCAGTTCGGCATCGGCGCAATCGTCGTCGGAGAGAGTGTCACGTTCACGGGCGGGCACGAATGGCTCCGCGAGAATGGCGTCGACGTGACCGTCCTCCGCGATCAGCACTGCATCGATCTCATGGCCGACTTCATCGAGAACCAACCCGAACTCTGGAATGAAGACATTGGAGTAACCGACGACATGGGAGTAACCGAATGACCCCGATTTCCACCATCGACATTTCACTCTGGCGGGAGGCCGGCCAATCCGCGGCGGCCGTCGCCCAGGACGTGGACGAAAGCCTGCAGCGCGCCGGTTTTCTCCTGGTCCGCGGTCACGGAGTACCACGCGACCTGGTCGCTGATGTGCGGGCGGCCGCGCGCAACTTCTTCGCCCTCCCGGAAGAGGTGAAGGCGCAGTACGCGGCGATCGTCGGCGGACGCGGCTGGATCGCGCCCGGGCTGGAGGCGGACGGCTATTCCGAAGGCACCGAGACGCCCCCGGACCTCAAGGAGTCCTTTGCCGTCGGGCCCCAGACGCGCACTGGAGACCCAGTCGTCGATGACGTGTGGTTCAAACCCAACGTCTGGCCCACCGAAGTGGTGGAACTACGTGATCTCCTCACCGCCTATACCGAGGCGATGCGCCGATTGTCCGACGAACTCCTGGCCTTGTTCTCAGTGGCACTCGGGTTGCGTAGCAACTTTTTCGAGGAATTGGCCGACCGGCCGACGTGGACATGCAAGATCAACCACTACCCGCCGATGTCGTCGGTGGGTGAGCCCGAACCCGGTCAGTTCCGTATCGGGCCGCACACCGATTTCGGTACAGTCACCGTCCTCGACCGGGAACCCGGCGAAGGCGGGCTCCAGGTGTACACCGACGATGGAGGCTGGGAAGACGCGCCTTACGATCCCGACGCCCTCACCGTCAACATCGGCGATCTCCTCGAATACTGGAGCGGCAAGCGCTGGTCGTCGGGTCGACACCGCGTCCTGCCACCGCAGGCAGGGGCTCCCGAGGAGGACCTCGTCTCGCTTATCTATTTCTACGAACTCAACCACGATGCGCAGGTGACACCTCTCGACCCGCCGATCGGAACGGTCGCCGGGCTCGGGCCCGTCACCACAGCCGACTTCATCAAGACGCGGATAGAAGCGATCACGATGTAGGCCCTACGGGCTCGGGCAGGCGCGAAGCCCCTCGCCGGTCAGCGCCAGCCAGCGGGTGATGCCGACGTCGTGCAGGAACTGCCGATCGTGACTCACCACGATCAGTGCACCCCGGTAGCTTCGAAGTGCCTGCGTGAGGTGCGCGAGGCTCGGCAGGTCGAGGTTGTTTGTCGGCTCGTCCATCAGCAGTAGGCGAGGTGCTGGTTCGGCCAGCAGGATGGTTGCGAGCGCCGCACGCAATCGTTCCCCGCCGGACAGTGTGGACGCGCACACATCGGAATCGGTGCCCCGGAACAGGAACCGGGCCAAATGGGCGCGGATCTGTTCGGCCGACGCGTGCGGAGCAGCCGCCGCGGCATTCTCGGCCACCGACTGCGACTCGTCGAACACGTCGAGTCGTTGTGGCAGGGTCTTGGACGGCACCCGCGGTCCGGCTGCGACGACGGCCTCGAGTAGGGTCGTCTTCCCGGCACCGTTGGGGCCGACGAGGGCGATGCGCTCGGGGCCGACGACATCGAGCGAGACCCGCTGTCCGCTCACGAGGCTCAGTCCCCGGACGGACACAACCTGCTGGCCGGAGTGCACCTCCGTGTCCGGGAGGTCGATTCGCACCTCTCGGTCGTCGCGCAGTGCGCTCGCCGCTTCGGTCAGCGTTTCCCTCGCCTCGTCGACCTTGCCGAGGTGGTTGTTCCTCAGCTTGCCCGCCGACTCCTGTGCTTGACGCTTTCGGAGCCTCATCGCGGCTCTCGGCTCGCGCTTGTCTTCGAACATTTTCTGTCCGTACCGTTTACGACGGTCGAGCTTGATACGGGCCTCAGCCAGCTCCCGCTTCTGCTTCTCCACGTCGTTACGCGCGTCGCGCACCGCGGTTCTCGCGGTCTCCTGCTCGGCTTCGATAGTCTCCCGGTAGGCGCTGAAGTTTCCCCCGAACATGCGAATCCGACCGTCACGCAGTTCCGCGATGGAGTCCATCGAGTCGAGCAGTTCGCGGTCGTGGCTGACCACCAGCAGCGTGCCCGAGAACCGTTGCACTACTTCGTAGAGTCGACTTCGGGATTCGGTGTCGAGGTTGTTGGTGGGCTCGTCGAGAAGGAGAACCTCCGGTTCCTTCAGTAATTGTGCGGTGAGGGAAAGCAGCACGGTCTCGCCGCCGGACAGGGTGCCCACAGTGCGATCGAGGTCGGATGCACTCTCCAGCACGCGTTCGAGACCGAGTCGGTGAAGGGTGGATACCGCACGTTCCTCGATGTCCCAGCGACTCTGGGCGACATCGAAATCAGCGGACGTACCGGCCCCGGACTCGATGCGGTGCAGCGACGCCCGGACGTCGGCTATGCCTAGGATCCGATCGACCCGAAGAGTCGGGTCGAGTGTGATGTTCTGTGGGAGGTACGCCACCTCGCCGTGCGTCGCCACCGACCCGCTGTCGGGGTGCAGGTGGCCGGCGATCAACCGGAGCAGTGTGGATTTGCCCGAGCCATTGAGGCCGACGAGACCGGTGCGCCCGGAACCGATGACGGCATCGAGCCCGTCGAAGACGGGTTGGCCGTCCGGCCAGGTGAAGGTGAGATCGGAGAGAGACAGATATGACTGGGCCATCGGGTACTCCAGAGGAAGATGCGGATGCAGACTCGCGTAACTACCTCTTCAGGAGCAATGGCCCGTTCCTCTCGTGTCCGGTGCTTGTTGACAACGTCCACGGTATGGCGCCACCCACCATTTGCGCAATCGATTTAGATCTGGGGACCGTCGGCCCTGAGTTCGTCGACCTTCGCCATGGCCTCGCGCAGTTCGGCGAGCCACTGCTCGCTGTGCCGCCCGGCCAATCTCACCGTCCACATCAGGGCGTCCGACCGCGATCTCGCAACCCCGGCATCGACGAGGGTGTCGAGAACCTTGCGTTCGGGTTGACGGAGTCGGGTCATCACCGGGACGGCGAGGTGGGTGAAGAGAGACGTGCGGCCATCGAGGGTGACACCCCACGCGACCTTGCGTCCATAGCGCATCTCGGCTTCGTCTGCGATACGCATCCGGAACGCTCTGGTCGATTCACGGAATCGGGCGATGCGGCCGTCGGCCGCGGCCTCCGAACCTGAGTCGCCAGATTCGACGGGTGGCAACTCGCCGACCACCACGATCTCCTCGCGGTCGACCTCGACGGTGGCCGGTCCTGTGAACCAGTCGTCCGGGAGGCGGCCACCGAACCAGTCGGCTGCGTCGCTTGTGTCGGGAACATCTGCTTGCTGCCATCCGCCGGGCCGTCCGAAGCGGCGACCGCCGGGGCCGTGTGCGTTCTTCATGGGGTCCTCCTGGGAGCCTGTGGCACAAACGCGGTGGTGCAAAAACGCGGTGATGCAAAAACTATAATTACATGATTACATCTTTTCTCGAAGTGCGCCACCACGTCAGGCATGATCGAGACCGTGCGCACCTCAACCGTTCGTCACAGCACCGCCCGTCCCACGCGCAACCGCCGCAAGGCGGCGGCGGGGGTGGTCGTACTCGCGACGGTGCTCTCCGCCTGCGGACTCTTTGGGCCCGACCAGCCCGACACGGTGTCGCAGCAGTTCGCCGACGCGCTGAACAGCGACGACGTACAGTCCGCGGCAGACCTCACCACCGATCCGGTCGCCGCTTCGGCCGCGATCCAGGCGTTGTATGACGGACTCGGCAACAACGACGGGACGTTCACCCGCACCGACGTCCACGAGTCGGGCGGCGACGGCGGAATCTTCACGATGGACGTATCGTGGCCGTTCGCACCGGGGCAGGAGTGGAAATACAGCACTTCTGGCAACGCCACCAAGGCGGGCGACGACTGGAAGATCATCTGGGATCCGGCAGTACTTGCGCCCGGTCTCACGGACGGCACCACCCTGCGCTACACCCCCACGTCCGGGACGCCCGCGAAGGTCCTCGCCGCGTCCGGCGCTCCGATCCTCGAGCAACAGGTGGTGACGCTGGTCAACCTCGAGTCGGGTGCGGACACCGCGGCGGTGGCCGAGTTGCTCGCCCCGATCGAACCCACGATCACCGCACCCTCCCTGCAGCAGGACCTGGACGGCGCCGATGGAAAACCGGTCACGGCCATCACCCTGCGCACCGAGGACCTAGCGCCGATCGAGTCGCGGTTGCGGCAACTGGACGGAGTGACCCTGGCCCCGCAGACCAGACTGATCACGCTTGACAAGGCGCTGGCTTCGCCGACGCTGTCCGATCTCGGTGACCTGTGGCAGCAGGGGCAGGATGCGTCCGCAGGATGGGCGGTGCAACTGGTCGCGCAGGACGGCTCCGCCAAGAGCATCGCCGGCGAGCAGGGTCCCGAAGCGCCCGACATCGCAACGACTCTCGACCTCCCGATGCAGATGGCGGCGGAGGGGGCGCTCGCCGACGTGCCGCAGCAGGCTGTGATCGTCGCGCTGCGTCCTTCGACGGGGGCGGTGCTGGCGGTGGCACAGAATGCCTCCGCGGACGCGATCGGCCCGATTGCGCTCACCGGTCTCTACCCGCCGGGATCGACGTTCAAGACGGTGACGACGTCGGCTGCCCTGCAGGCCGGCGCCGTCACACCCGACACGGTCCTGCCCTGCCCCGGCACCGAGAACATCGAGGGCAGGCAGATCCCCAACGACGGCGAGTTCGATCTGGGTGACGTCCCGTTGCACACCGCGTTCGCCCACTCCTGCAACACCACTATGGGGCGATTGGCTGCGGGTTTGCCGGCAGACGCGCTCGAGAAGGCTGCCCTGCAATTCGGCCTGGGGGTCGACTACGTGACTCCCGGGCTGACGACAGTCACCGGAAACGTGCCCGTCGCCGATAGTTCCGCCGCCCGAGTCGAATCCGGCATCGGGCAGGGGCAGGTGACCGCTTCGCCGTTCGGTATGGCGATGGTCGCCGCATCGATCGCGAACGATTCGACCCCCTTGCCGATGGTCGTCCAGGGGGAGCCGGGTACCGCCGACCAGACGCCCCCGCCGGCGCCGGCCAGCGTCACCGCCGACCTGCGGACCATGATGCGTGAAACTGTGACCGCCGGTACCGCCACTGCGCTGCAGGACATTCCGGGGCTTCTCGGGAAGACGGGCACAGCGGAGTCGGAAAGCGGACCGGCTCACGGCTGGTTCGTCGGAATCAAGGGCGACCTGGCGTTTGCCGTGTTCATCGCCGGAGCCGACAGTTCGGCCCCTGCAGTGCTGGCTGCGGGGCGTTTTCTGCGATAAAAGCCTTTGCACGTTGCATTTTGAGGACAAGTTGTAGCTCAACCGTAACTTCTTCGTAGGCAACTTGTGCTTGTTACGCATGTGACTGAAAGCATGATGGTGGACATGGAGAATGGACGATCGCTCGCCCGCCGGAAAAATTATGTGATCGCCCTATCCTCTGGTGTCGTTTTGGCGGTGATTCTGGGCTCTTGTGTGCTGTCGAAAGATAAGTCCGAAGCACAGTCGGTCGTCGACGAATTCGTCAGCGCACTGAACGAGGGCGACGCCGCCGCCGCTGCTGCGCAGACCTCGTACCCTAACGCCGCGGAGTCGGCGATCCAGCAGATGTTCGACGGATTGAACCCGAAGGACACGACGTTCGACCTGACCCAGTTCATGGATCTCGGGCCGAAAACCGGCTTCTTCAGCGTCGCTGCCGCTTGGCGTTTCGGCGAAGACAAGGAGTGGAACTATCAAGTACAGGGTGGGGTCCGGAACCTTTCGGTCGGATGGCGGATCTCCTGGGATCCGTCAATCCTCGCGCCCGACATGGGTAGTGGGCGAACCGTCCGCTATGACCGGACGGATGCCGCCCCGCCACGAGTCTTCGATGCCACCGGTGCGCTGCTGCTGAACGAGCAGACCATCAACGCCATCACCCTGGATCCGGCCACCATGCCCGATCCCGTCGCCACCACGCGTCGACTCGAAGAGGTCCTCGAGCCCGTAGCTCCGTTGGTGACCTCGGACATGATGATGGCGGAACTGGCGGCGGATCCGCACGAACAGGTAACTGCAGTGTTGCTCCGTGATCAGGACTATCTGTACCTCGAAGAGGACCTGAACATCCCTGGTGTGATCGTCATCAAGACTCCCAAACTGATCACGGCGGATCGGCGCATCACGACACCCCTGCTGGATCCGCTGCGGAATGTGTGGCAAGCCAACCGTGACGTCACCGCCGGCTGGGCCGTCCACCTCGTCGATCCGAGAGGGACGCTGATTCCGCAGGCCGGCTTCCAGGGCCCGCCCGGTCCCGACATTCACGCGACCATCGACTCCCACATCCAACTGGCGTCCGAAGAAGCGGTGGTCAGTGTCGGAACCCCCGCGGCGATCGTTCTGATCCAGCCGTCAACCGGTGCCGTTCTGGCCGCGGCACAGAACAATCAGGCGATGGAGGAAGGCTCGATCGCGTTCGAGGGTTTGTATCCGGCCGGATCGAACCTCGATCTGGTGAAGAAGGCGGCCGCACTGCAGAAGGGCGTCGACCCGTCGTCGCTGTCGATCGAGGAGGTCGATAAAGCGGGGAATCAACTCGGGCTCGGCATGAACTGGAAGGTCCCCGGACTCGACCATCAGACCGCTGCATTCACGGCGGAACAGTCGGGCGTGAGCAAGGTGATGAACCGCAAGAGCAGCGACTTACCGGCAGTGACACCGTTCGGGATGGCCATGGTGGCCGCGTCGATTGCGCGAGGAAGTGCACCGACCCCGGTGATCGTTCATGGCCAGCCGGGCAGTACCGAGGTGGAGGCTGAGCCGCTTCCAGCACACGTCAACGACCAACTGCGCGGGATCATGCGCGACAGCGTCGTGCGAGGCGGAGCGTCGTATCTGAAGGGGCACCCGGATCTCTTGGCAATGAGCGGGGTGAGCGGGGACGACCGCTGGGTCTACGGCTCGCGCGGCGATCTGGCTTTCGCGATCTTCGTCGCCGATGCCGACGGCGGTGACCGAGCGATCAAGATGACCGACAAGCTATTCCGTGAGATGGCGAAGCCGCCGAACTGATGGTGCGGTGATGGCGACCTGATCCTCACCTCGGAGACGATCTGGCGCGCGACCATACTGAAGAGTTTTCTGCTGGGCGTCGCCAATCTGGTAGCGGCGATCGGATTCGCGGTCTTCGGCCCCGTCCATTGGGGCGCCGCCGCCGCGATGGCGATCGGCGCTCTGGCCGGTGGCTGGTGCGGCCCGCCCGTCGTCAAGCGGATACCGCCGTCCGCGCTCCGCGTCGTCATCGCGATTGCGGGATTCGGGCTGGCCGCCTGGCTGTGGGTGCGCTGAGTTTGCGGGTGGACCGACAAGAAACCCAGGTCGTCAGTGCACGCCCTTCATGAGCTGCTTGATCTTCGGGGCGGCGATGGCGAGGGTGATGCCCACGGCGATGGATCCGAGCCCGATCGCTGTGAAGTACGGAACCTCGTTGTCCTGGTTGTAGTAGCTGGCTAGGGTGCCTGCCATGGCAGTTCCGAGCGCCACGGACAGGAAGAACAGCGCCACCATCTGGGTGTGGAATGCCTTGGGCGCCAGTTTCGTCGACAGCGAAAGACCGACCGGGGAAAGTAGCAGTTCGGCAAATGTGAACAGCAGAAGGATGCCGGCCAAGCCGAGCACCGGCGCGCTGTTGGTGCCGCCGCCGGACATCGGGATGAACGCCAGGAACGCGATACCCATGATGGTGGTGCCAGCCGCGAACTTGATCGGGGTCGACGGCTGACGGGGGCCCAGCTTGGTCCAGGCCGCCGCGAAGACACCCGCGAAAATGATGATGAAGACGGGATTGAGCGATTGCACCCACGACGGCGGGAAATCCCAGCCCAACACGTTGCGGTTGAGTCGTTGGTCCGCGTACACCGCGATGGTGGTGAACTGCTGCTGGAACAGCGACCAGAAGACTGCGCTGGCGATGAACATCGGGATGAACGCGTAAACGCGGCTGCGTTCGACGGCCGTGATGCGCCGACTCGTCAGGATGACCGCGAAGTAGCCGATAGTCGCCACGATCGTCAATCCGATGACGATGTTCGACATGTTGCTGGTGCTGATCGCGCCGGTCAAGCTCAGTACCGCCACCAAGGCCACTGCGGCAGCGCCAATCGCGATCCACCGGGCGCGCTGGTTCTGCGGGAGCGGGTTCGGTGCCGTCGCGCCGATACCGCGCAGGCGCTTGCGGCCCAGCGTGTACTGGGTGAGACCGAGGGCCATGCCGATCGCGGCGAGCGCGAAGCCGGCGTGGAATCCGATCGCGTTCTGAGCCCAGCCTGTGAGCAGCGGGCCGACCAGGCCGCCGAGGTTGATGCCCATATAGAAGATGGAGAATCCGGCGTCGCGGCGGTCGTCGTTCTCCTCGTACAGATCACCGACAAGCGACGTGGCATTGGCCTTCAGTCCGCCGCTGCCGAAGGCCACGCAGACGAGGCCGACTCCGACACCCCCGAGACCGGGAAGCACGGCGAGGGCGATGTGGCCGAGCATGATCAGCAAAGCGCTGTAGAACAGTGTGCGTTCCGAGCCGAGGAGGCGGTCGGCTATCCAAGCGCCGAGGATGGTCGAGAGATACACCGTGCCGCCGTAGGCGCCGACGATGCTGGTAGCCGAGGCCTGGGAGATCCCCAGTCCGCCGTCGGATACCGAGTAGTAGAGGTAGTAGATCAGGATGCCCTGCATCCCGTAGAAGGAGAATCGTTCCCACATCTCGACGCCGAACAGGTTCGAGAGAGCGACGGGTTGGCCGAAGAAGCCGTGATCGGACTTCTTCTCGTCCAGTCGTGGATCGATGGTGTCACTCATGGGAACCTGTCTCACATCGAGTCGGAGTTCGGGCGCCGACTATACGGATTTGCTGACGATCGTGTGGTGGCGCGCCCTCGTGACAGCTTTCGCAACGGCACGCCAGCCGAGGAGCAACACGGCGAGAACGGTGCTCGCCACAATGACGAAGCTCAGTGCCGTGCCCTGACTGCTGACGATGCGTAGCACCATGCCGACCACAAGTGTCGACAGCCACAACACGATTCCGGTCGGGACGATCAGGAGCGCGTCGAACTTGTCGCGGTAGAGCGCGACAGTGGCGATCCAACCGACCGCCAGACCGGTCAGGAACGGCCATGCCGTATCGGCCAGCCCCGTCAGTGCATTGGCCTCGCCGTGGTTGCGGCGACCGATGGCACAGAACACGACGACGAGGACGATATCCAGCACGAGCGCGGGCAGATGCTTCTTCACAGGCCCAGCCTAGAGGTGGGCCTGTGAGAGCAGAACGGGCGCCCGCCCCCTGCGAGAGGAGGACGGGCGCCTGCTGTTCGGGGAGACTCAGCCCTGCAGGCTGGCCTCGATCTCGAGGATGATGCTGATCTTGTCGCCGACGACGACTCCGCCCGTTTCGAGCGGCATATCGACGGTGATTCCGAAGTCCTTGCGGTTGATTTCGGTGGTGGCTTCGAAGCCCGCCACCGCGCCGTGGCCCATTCCCGGGTTGACGCCGTTGAAGGCGAGCGCGAGTGCGACGGGACGGGTCACGCCGTGGAGGGTGAACTCGCCCTCGACTACGTAGTCGTCACCCTGTGCGCGGATGGCGGTCGACGTGAACGTGGCGGTCGGGAACTGCTCGGCGCCGAAGTAGTCGGCCGAAGCGAGGTGCGCGTCGCGGTCGGCGTGCTTGGTGTCGATGGACGAGACCTGGATCTCGGCGTTGACCGAGGCGATGCCGTCCTCGGTGACCGTGATCGCGCCGGTGAAGTCGTTGAACGTGCCGCGGACCTTGCTGACCATCAGGTGGCGTACGGAGAAACCGATGGAAGAGTGGGTCGGGTCGATGGCCCAGGTTCCGGAGGCCAGGTTGGGGAGAGCGGCGGTGGCGGTGGTCATGTGAACTCCTTAGATCGACGACAACTGAAGTAGTTGAAGGTTCAATTTAATATATGTAACGATGCCTGAAAGGAACTTGTTCCGCAACCAGAGTGTGATGCGCATCACGGTGTGGTGGGTGCGTGAGAAGGGCGTGCCAGGAAGCATGTGCCAGCAAGTATAGAGCCAGGCGCGGTGTCTCAATCGTTGCGTTGCAGTGCGCGATTTACGGCTGGGAATCGGGCTCGGGGTCTGCAGCACGCGTGGTGTGGTCGTCGGCGGCCGCCGACGATTGTTCCTGTCGTTCGAACTCGACGTCCATCCCCAGGTCCTCGTGCTGGTTGCGCCGGAACAGGATGAGGAAGACTATCCAACCGACAAGTGCGACGAGGATGTAGCTGACCACGCGGTAGACGAAGACGGCCGCGAGGGCTTGCGACGCTGTCGCCCCGGCTGCCGTCAAGGTGGCAATCAGCGTGCCGTCGACGAACCCCAGCCCGCCGGGGGCCAGAGGAATACTCGCCACGGCCTTGGCTGCGGCGAACGCGATGAGCAAGCCCGCCAGTGACGGTTCCGCGCCCACCGCCCAGCACGCGAAACCGAGACACGCGACGTCGGCGATCCGGTGCACGCCCGACCATCCGAACGCGATCAGGGAATCGCGGCGGCCGAGTTCGACCGAATCGAGCTGGCTGAGGATCCTCCTCCACCGGTCGACGCCGGTGTCCGGCGGATTGTCGCGCGACATGTTGTACCGGGACAGCACCCACCGTCCGATCGACTCGACGGAATCGGGGTTCCGGGAGACGTACCGCAGAGCGAAGAACAGAGCGAAGGCCGCGACCAACGACAGCGCCAGGGTAATCGGGCTGACCCTCGTACCCACCGCGAACGCGCCGGCAGCGCCGAGCAGCGCAAGGCTGCCCGCGGCGATCACCCCCGAGATCGCCAGCTGCCACGACGCCACGACGGGAGTAGCGCCCCACTTGCGGGTCTGCTTGTAGGTGAACGCCGTGGAGAACACCTGACCGGCCGGCAGGCTGACGGCCATCGCCGTACTCGCGTAGATCACCGACACCGACTTCCGCTGACTAACGACGACCCCACCCGCCTGCAACAACCGCTGCTGGACGGCGCCGTACCCGCTCAAGGAGACGGCCTGAGCGCCGATGCACGCGGCGACCCACCCCCAGTGGATCTCGGTGAGCGCTCTCCACGAGTCGCTGAGCGTTGGCCACAGGTAAATGGCCTCGACGGTGAGCAGTGCCAGAAGGCCGCCGCCGAGCAGCCACTTGATCCACCAGAAGCGACTTCGTTGCCGAGTTGGCTCGGCAGGGGGCGGGTCGGATAGAGGCTGGGCCACGTTGGTCAGCGTAACCAACGGGTAGCGGATCACACCGGATAGTCCTCGGGCCAAGCCAGATGCGTGTTGCGGCGACGCCCTCGTAACTGCACCTGTTCACCGAGTTCCCAGTGCCCTTGTTCGTCGTCGTCGGCGAAATACAAGGCACTCGTGGATGCCAGCACCCGGCTCGGGTGAAGCTTGGCGAGCTCAGTGAGTCGCGACGCCTCGTTGACGGGGTCGCCGATCACCGTGTACTCGAAGCGTTCGGAGGCGCCGATGTTGCCTGCGACTGCCAGGCCCGCGGAGACGCCGATTCCGACGTCGAGGCCGGTGATCCGGTGAAGTGCAAACCGCAACTCCCGCGCTGCGGCCAGCGCGGCCGTCGGCGCGTCCGGACGGTCGAGGGGGGCTCCGAAGATCGCGAGGGCTGCGTCACCCATGAATTTGTTGACGAAGCCATTGTGCCGGTCGACCACCCCGACGACTATGCGGAAGAACTCATTGAGCAGGTTCACGACCTCTCCCGGGGGTCGCTCCGCCGCAGCGCCGGTGGAACCGACCATGTCGACGAACAACACGGCCACGAACCGCGTCTCACCCCCGAGTTCGGTTCCGAACTGCAGCGCGCGGCGCGCGACGTCCTCGCCGACATGTTGACCGAACAACTCGCGCAGGCGTCGTCGTTCGTCCGATTCGCGCATCATGCGGTTGAACCCGACCTGCAGTCGCCCGATCTCGCTTCCGTCGAACACCTCGACGTGGACATCGGTGGCACCGCGCTGGACGCGTTCGATGGCTCGTCGCAGTTGCTTGATGGGGTCGGAGATCTGGCTAGCCGTCAGCATCGACAACGCGAAAGCCTGGGCGATCGTGATGATCGATAGCAGCAGGATCGCCCACGCGAGGGCTTTGGAAGAATATCGCAGTCCGTCGGTCAGCTGCATGACGCACAGCAGGATGATGCCGATGACGGGCAGCAGCGTTCCGAGCCCCCAGGTCATAGCCATCCGGATGCCGACGCCGGGAGCCACGGTCCGGTCGAAGTCGCCCTCGCTGAGGGCGCGAGCAGCCACCGGGCGAAGGATGCGTTCGCCGAGCATGTAGGTGAAGCCGAACGTGGTCGTGGCCGCCATGCCGACAGTGACGATCACAACAATCGCGAGATCCGGCATCTCCTTGATCGTGACCATCACGAAGAGGATGCCGCCCAGGATCCACAACACCAGATGCACGATCGCCTGCCTCAGCGGTGCGTGCAGCGCCGACATCTGCTGGCTGCGTGTCGGTGGACCCCCCCGCAACTGCCATTGCACGACCGATCTCAGCATCATCGCGGCGGCGATAAGGCTCACGACGGTGGCGAACGCGAGGTAGCCGCCGAAGATGACGAAGTTGCGCACCCGGTCGGCGGCGATGGCCGGCGTTTCCGGGATCGGCACGCCGTAGCGCACGAACGCGAAGACGAGAATGGCGCCGAAGAAATTGGCGAGAAGCATCGAAAACATATAGAGCGGCCATCGGCTGCGGACTGTCGTCGCAATCGCTCTATAGAATTCCCGCACGCCGTTTAACTTAGCGGGTGTCAACAGTGGAGTAGTGCATGTCCCTCAATGCGCGCGAACGCGTGCGTCCCGGGAGCGAACCGCCCGATATTCTCCGAACGTCGATATCCTCCGCAGGTGCAGCGAACGAGCAGCACTCGGAAACAGGAAGAACTCGAACGCAAACCTCACCACCGACGTCAATGGGCACGTTCCGGACGCGGTGAAGACCGGAGCCTTCCGGATACTTCTAAGAATGGGTTGCCTATTCTGATCGGTATGGAGGCACGGAATCTGCGCGTATCGGATGCGGAACGGGAACATGTCGGCGAGTTGTTGCAGCGGGCTGTGGGCCAGGGGATGCTTTCGCTCGGTGAGTTCACGGAACGGATGGACACGGCTCTCGCCGCGAAGACGCGGGGGGAGTTGAACGCAGTTCTGGCGGATCTCCCCGGTATCGCCATCGTTTCCGAGTTCGCACGTACCCCGTACCCCGTTCCCCCGTACCCTGACCCACAACAGGTGGCGCGCCCGGCGCCACCGAACGCGTATTTGCCACAGGCCCCGATGGCGGGAGGCGTCATCCAGGGCCGGTTGTCAACCATTAGCCGTACCGGGCGGTGGAGTGTTGCACCGGTCCTCCAAGTGAACACCAAGCTGTCTACAGTGTCGCTCGACTTCACCCGAGCCGTCATGGCGACGCAGGTGGTGCATGTCGCGATCGACGATTACGGAAGCACAATCACGCTTGTTGTACCGGAAGAAGCGACGGTCGACCTCGCCGGGGTGGAAACGATCGGCGGCATGGTGAGTAACAAGGTTCGGACCGGCCCGCCGATCGGCCCACTGCATGTCGTAGCACGGGGCAAGCTCCGATTCGGGAGCGTCACCGCAAGACATTCTCTGGGCACGTCGTTTCGCCGGATGTTCAGGTAGCAAACCTCATCGGATGTGATTTCGTCATTGCCGGTGCTGCCGGGCGATGAGCTCGCTCACGCTCACGGCGGCGGCGTCGTCCGCTCGATGCCTGCCGCTCGACGCGTCGTCCGGATCGGAGGGGGGCTCGTCGCCGCTACGACGACGCGTGCCGTTGGCCGGTGCGTCGGTCGCGTCCTTTGCAGGGGTTCCGCTCGTGCCTTTTTCGCGCTGATCGCTATTCGCGGACTCCGGGGCCTCCGGTTCGCGAGGCTTCGGCGGCGGGGACACCGGGCGGGGCGTGACGGTCGGGAGCGGCGGCACCGACGCAGTCCGGTGCGCTTCCGTAGACAGGGAGACCGCACGCCGTTCGGCTGTGGATGTGGATCGAAGGTCTGCGAGCCAGCTCTCGATGGGCCGCGACTCGGTGGCGGGCCCCATTGTCGGAGCTGCCGGGCGGGGTCGCGGCGCCGGACGCGACTGCGATGCGGGATGTGACTGCGGTGCGGGATGTGACTGCGGTGCGGGATGTGACTGCGGTGCGGGATGTGACTGCGGTGCGGGATGTGACTGCGGTGCGGGATGTGACTGCGGTGCGGGATGTGACTGCGTCGGGGCTGATCGCTGGGGAGTGGGCTGTGACAGCGCCGTGGTCTGCGGTTGCGCCGGCGAGGCGTCCTCGCTCTCCTTCTGTGGACGGGCGGGCCGGCCGGTCGCCGACCGTCGAGCTTCGGTCTGGGCCTGAAGAGTCTCGGCGTCGTCCTCGGAATTTTTGCCGGCCGGGGCCTGGGTGACCAAGGGGATTGGCTCGGTGAGCGGTTCAGGCTTCCCGGGCGTGAACGCCCCGGCGGCATCGCGCGCAGACGCGGCGGCACCGATCGGGGTGAGTTCCGGAACGTCGGTCGGCATCATCTCGGTGTCGAGGATGGGCTCAGCGAGACCTGTCTTCTCCTGGATGCGCTTCATCCACGCCGGCGCCCACCAGCAGTCGTCACCGAGAAGTTTCATCGTGGCGGGCACGAGGAACATACGGATCAGGGTGGCGTCAATGATCAGCGCAGCGATCATGCCGTACGAGATGTACTTCATCATCACCAGTTCCGAGAATCCGAACGCACCGGTGACCACGATGAGGATGAGGGCTGCCGCGGTGATGATGCGACCCGTGTGCGCGGTGCCGATGCGGATCGATTCCGTCGTACTTGCCCCTTGGGCTCTCGCCTCCACCATGCGCGAGAGCAGGAACACCTCGTAGTCGGTGGACAGGCCGTAGACGATCGCGATGATCAGCACCAGGACGGGCGAACTGATCGGGCCCGGAGTGAAGTTCAGCCACGACGCACCGTGACCGTCGATGAAGATCCAAGTCAGGATGCCGAGCGTGGAACCGAGGCCCAGCGCACTCATCAAGGCCGCCTTGATCGGCAGCACCAGCGAGCCGAACGTCAGGAACATCAGCAGCGTCGTCAGGAAAAGGACAGAGATCACCATCGTGGGCAGGTGGTCGAGGAGCGCCGAGATGCTGTCCTGCTCGATCGCCGGGGTACCGCCCACCAGCACCTGCACGCCGTCGGGATTGTCCATGGCACGGAGGTAGTCGATGGCCGGCTTCGACTCGTTGCGGTCGACGAGGCCGGCCTTGAGGACGACGACGCCGTCCTTGGTGGCCCCCTCAGGAGTGAATCTTTCGATCAGGCCAGGTGCGTCGCTGGCATCCCTGATGATCTGGCCGAGTTCCTGGTTGTCCGCGTCGGACACGACAAGTTTGATCGGTTCGGTGCGCAGATTCGGGAAGATCTCGTCGAACTCTTCCTGCGCCTCGCGGGTCTGATTGTTCGGGGGAAGGTAGGTCTCGTTGATGCCACCAAACTTGATCCCCGTCAGCGGGATGATCAGCAAGAGGAGACCCACGACGATCGGGATGGTCACCTTGAGCGGGTTGCGCATCACCCACTGGGTGAGGCGACCCCAGATGCTCGCCTCGATTTCTTCGGTGTTCTTGGTTTGACGGAATCGGTCCAGGGTGAGGGCGTCGACTCGCTTGCCGAGGATGCCGAGGATCGCCGGCAGGATCGTGATGGACGTCAGTGCGGCGAGTCCGACCGTCGCGATGGCGCCGTAGGCGACCGATTTCAGGAAGCCCTGTGGGAACAGCATCAGCCCGCCGAGGCTGACGATGATCATCGTTGCGGAGAAGGTCACGGTGCGACCCGCGGTCATGACCGTTCTACGGACGGCGGAGGCGGTGTCGTGCCCCTCCGCCATCTCTTCTCGGAATCGGCTGACGATGAATAACCCGTAGTCGATGGCCAGGCCGAGGCCCACCAGGGAGACCACGGGTGCGACGAATGAGTTGACCTCGGTGAAGTTGGTGAACAGACGGACGATGCCGTTGGCGCCGACGACTGTCAGACCTCCGATGATCAGCGGCAACGCCGCTGCGACGACGCCGCCGAACACGAAGAACAGAAGGATGCCTACGGCGGGAATCGCCAGCATTTCCATCCGGCGGATGTCGTTGGCCATCGTGTCGGTCAAAGCGTTGGCGACGGGCTGGAGCCCGGAGAGTTGCACATCGATACCGTCGATGTAGAACTCGTCCTTGATGTCACCGAAGTTATTCGTGACCTCGGTGTCGTTATCGCCGACGATCGCCACACTTTCGATTGCGTGCTGCTTGTCGGCATCCGACGCGGCGGCGAGTTGTAGCCCGTTGCCCACCTCGAAGTAGCCACCGGTGATCCTGAGGACCTTGTCCGGGTTGTTCGCGACCAGCGATTCCAGGTTCTCGACAATCTTCGCCTGGAACTCCGGATCTTCGATCGTCTTGCCCTCGGGCGCCGTATAGAGCGCTATGACGTCGCTGGTGGTGTCGCGACCGAAGGTGCTGTCAGCCAGCTCTGCCGCGGCGACTGACTCCGAACCCGGATCGTCCCAGCCGCTCTGGCTGAGATGCTTCTCGAGGCTCAGTCCGTAGGCGGCCGAACCGAGCAACAAGGCAACCATGATGCCGATGACGGTGAATCGGGCCCGGTAGACGACGCTTCCCCAGCTCGCGAACACAGATCAACTCCTACTCGGCAGCACTTTTTCGCCCGACGAGCAGGGCGGAAAGCGGTCGGAACGGCTGCAACCAGGCGCCCTCGTCGGGCAGCGTGTCGAGGCTGACCCGAGGCAGTGGCTCCCGGAACACGCCGGTGATGTCCTCGAGATCGACGAAGTCCAAGAGTTCGGACGCCACTGCCCAACTGGCGTGCTCGCGGAATCCGATTATCTGAACCGGAATGCCGGTCGCAGCGATGCCCTCCAACGGTTCGCGGAAGGCTTGACCGTCGGCGGAAGCGACCATGACACCGGCCAGACCCTCACCGAGACGAAGCGCGATATGGTCCAGCATGTCGGAATCGACGTCGCTGTCCTCATCGATCTTCGGCTTGGCGAACACCGCAAAACCCACATTACGCAAGGCCTCGACCCACGGCCTCACGACATCGGCGCTGCCAGCCGCGATGTTGGTGAAGACCGTCGCCTCGGCCTCGAGGGTGGAGGTGTCGGCCGCGGACAGTTCTGCGGTTCGGGAGAGCAGCCAGCGACCGAGCGCGTCGAATCGTGGCCGGTAGGCGGCCGTTGGCCGGCCACCGAGGATGGAGCCGAGTCCCATGTCCAGGTTGGGTGCATCCCAGACGAGCAGGACCCGTTTCTGATGACGCGCGTCACGAGTACCCACCGTGGGAGATCCTGACGTCACGGCGCCAGCGGTGCCCGCGGGCGCCGTGTCGGCCGTATCGGAGTACTGCTCGCTGACGCTCATGACCTGATCTTCCCCCAAATCAACTCGGTGATCGCACTGCCGACCCGGTGGGCCTTGTCCTCGAACTTCGTCACCGGACGCTCGTGCGTCATCGGTGATTCCCAATCGAGCGAGGTCAGCAGAGGTTCCGCGTTGCCGGCTTCGGCGATCGCTTCGGCGTACTCGGCGTGGTCTGTTGCGATATGCAACACACCGCCAGTCTTCAGTCTGCTCGCGATCAGTGCGAAAGTAGGGGATTGCAGAAGGCGCCGCTTGTGGTGTCGGGCTTTCGGCCAGGGGTCTGGGAAGAATACCCGGACACCTGTGAGTGATTCCGGTTCGATCATATTTTCCAGCACGTCCATGGCATCACCGCGGAGTACCCGGATGTTTGGGATCTGGTCCCGTTCGATCTGCTGCAGCAGTTGCGCGAGTCCTGGCCGGTAGACCTCTACGGCTATCAGATTCACGTGGGGTTCGGCCTGTGCCATCGCCGCCGTGGCGGTGCCCGTGCCCGAGCCGATCTCGAGAATCAGGGGGGCGTCCCGACCGAACCACGCGTTCGGGTCCAGGCGATTGTCCGACACATCTGCGCCGATCGTCGGCCACTGCCGGTCCCACGAGGCCTGCTGCGCGGCGGTCAGGGCACCCCTGCGTGAGCGGAAACTCGTTACCCGCGGGTGGAGACGGGACCTCTTCGCGTCCTTCGTCTGACCTCCCTCCGGGCCGGCGGGTATGTCCTGATCGGCGTGGTTCACCGGACCATTGTCACGCATGAGGGCCGATTCCGGCATACGGGTCCGAACTTCGCGCCGAGGCATTTTGATAATCCGTGCCCAGCCTGCACCGTTGCTTACGCCGGTTCGATCGGGATCTGACAGAATCGGCGCGTTGCGAAAGGGGTGGCTGCGTCATGAGCACGGTGGATGCGAGGGGCGAGTTGTCGCGACTCGTCGAACAGGTCGCGGCACTGGACCGGGTGGCCGGACACAGCGTCCGCGAAGCCGCAACCGCGTTTCGGGCACCGATTCGTGTGCAGACGACCGGTCGCGCGGGCGTGGGCAGATCCACGGTGGCCGCGGCGCTGACCGCGAGTGAGATCACAGGTGCGGTCATCGAGGAATCGGACGCGGTCGACGTGCCCGATGCGCCCGATCCGACGCTCGACGGGGACGTGGTGGTCTACGTTCTGGTCGAATCGCTACGTGACGCAGACCGGGAGGCCGTGCGGACCCTTGATTCGGCCCGGGTCCTCGTCGTACTCAACAAGTCGGACACCGTGGGTGAGTCGCGTGCTCCCGACGTCGTGTGGTCTTCTGCGGTCGCCCGCGCGGCGGACTGCGCGGCCGACTGCGGCTTTGCAACCCTGCCACTGATCGGTTCGCTCGCTATCACCGCTGTGCCGTCGGATTCGGATCTAGCCGTTCTCCTGACCTGCCCGGGAGACCTCGAAGGTCGGTGGGGTGCTTACGGCGTGGCCTGTGCGGGGGTGGCCGTAGCGGCGAACCCGGAACTCGACGCCGCCGGTCTCGGTGCACTCCTGCGTGACGCGAGCGGAAGCGGTGCAATGTCGGCCGCGGTCACCGACCGGGTCGAGCGAATCCGGGCGCAGCGGGCCGAGGGACTGCTTCGCGCTCTGCGGTCACCTGCGGTGCGCAGCGGTTCGGCCCGCGACGTGCTGGAGAAGTATCTCGCCGGGGACGACGCCGTCGCGCTCGGCGCAGAGGCAGCACGACTGCACCTAGGGGACTGGGCCTCGGATGCACCGGGGTTGCCGCAGACCGCCGATGACGCAGTCCGGTGTGCAGACTGGTGGCGAGCGCAACTCTCCGGGCAACTGTCAGCCCGTCAGCGCCGGGCCGTCGTCGAGATCCGTCGCCACTACATCCGCCTCTGGCAACAGATGAGCGGCAGTCGCAGCGCGTGACGACGCCACAGTCACAGCTATCGGATCTGCCGGCCGATGCAGTAGCCGTCGTCACCCGCTGGAACCCGGTTGCTGTTGCGCAACTGGAGTCCGGCCGGAGTCCGGGTCGCGGTGTGTTCGTGGCGGGGCCGCCTCGCGCGGGGAAATCCAGGCTGATGGGCAGGCTTCGCGCGCTCGACTCATCGGCACTCGCGTTCGTGGAGAATCCGGGCGAGGCCGGCGTCGTACTGATGGTGCTCGATGCTGCGGCACCGCTGGGACGCGAAGAACTGGCCGTCCTCGACGTGGTCGCACCACCCGCATGCCCGGTGATATTCGCTCTCACCAAAACTGACGTCCACCGCGATTGGGCCAGAGTGAGCGAGCGCAACGGGATGCTGCTGGCCCGCCATTCGGTGCGGTTCGCCAACGTGAAGATCCATCCGGTGACGGTGACGTCGACCGGGTCCGGCGTCGAGGCGTTGCTCGCGGCAATACTCTTCGCGTCCCGCGGCGAGGCACGTGATGTGCGTTCGGCCGCCGAAACCGTGCTCGAACAGACCCGGCGGATGATCGTGTCCACCGCGCGGTCAATCCGAGAGACCGACCCGGGCGCGGAATTGCGCGCCGAGCGAGTTCACGCTTTGGCGCACCGCGACGGCTGGCGGACCGAAGGTGCGGCGCAGTTGCGCGGCCACGTCCAGCTAGCCAGGGTCGAGTTGATGCACGAGGTGGCATTTCAGGTGCGTGCGGCGGGAGCGACCGCCCGCGCGGAGATCGATCGCGCAGGCCGTGCGGCCCTCGCCTGCTACCCGGACCGGTTGGCGCAACTGATCCGCGAGAAGAGCGCCGTGGTCGACGCCGCCGCGACCGCGCGCCTCGACGATCTCCGCACCTGCATGGGCGTCACACCGTCAGCGCTGGGGTCCGAGGTTCCTCTGACGGACGCGCTCTCTCCGGAAGGGCCGCAGCGACGGCATCGCGGACTCGAGGATCGGATAACGATTTTGGTTGGAGCGTCTGTGGGCCTGGGCCTGGGCAGGCTGGCGGTCTCGCCGTTGTCGATGGTGCCCGTGCTCGACGTCGCGACCATTCCCCTGACCCTCGCTCTGGGAGCCGTCGCGGCGTGGTGGCTAACGAGGGCTCGCGGACATATCGCGGAGCGTGCCCATGTACGGCGGTGGACCACCGATGTGTTGGCTCACGCCCGGTCCCAGTGGGAGCAGTTCGTTCTGGGTCAACTGCTTGCCGTCGAAACCCAGGTCGGTGAGGCGGTCATCGCCGAGAGCCGGGTTCGCGTCCAGCAGGTGGACGAGAGGGTCGCGCAGATCGAAGGCGAACTCCGTTCACTGGCCGCCAGACGTAACGGGCAGTTGTCATCGTGCGAGCGCGACCTTGCTGCCGTCGATCGCGGACTGCAGCACGTTCAGGGACGAGCGGGAGAACCGAACCTGGCGGCGGACCGTCTGAATACATAGGTGTCTGAATACACAGGTGTCCGGTCGCAGCTTATCGAGATGCAGCGAGGATCAGCGAAGTCCGACGCCAGATTGACTAGGGCGTGATGCCCGTAGTCCCTGCCTGCTTCAGATTCGGTGGAACAACCCCTGCGTCGCTCACCGCGTGAGATGGCAAAGACGAGAGTTGGCCGGCCTGGACGCCTTTCGGTCCAGGCCAGCTCTCGACAACATTCGTCAGGGTTCGAGGTATCCGATCGGCCCACCGTTAGATACCGCGAGGCGGGTACTCATCATGATCTGCTCAACCGCATGTCGTCGGTGACCAGGCGTAGTCCCTCGAACCGCTACCTCGCCCATCCCCGAATAGACACGCGCCAACAGCTTTCCGGCGTATTAGTGGCGAGGCTGGTTCTCACCCGGCCTGATCATGGAATCGGCATATTCGGTGACTTGGTAGACCGCTACCGGGATGGTCGAGACAGTGACCGCCCAGAGCTCGTTATCGAGAACACGAGCCGGTGAGGAGCGCTACCAACGGAGGCTGGCCGCCCCGATTTGGTCGTCCGTGTGTTCGGTGTGGAAACCGATGAACTTCCGGTCGTCGTCGGGGTACGCGTCCTGCCGTGCATCAGTGCGCAGCACGGTCAGTTCACCGTCCGAAACCTGGAGCGACGAACGACCGGCCAGCTCCTTCACTGTGGCCGCGGAAATTTGTGGCGTCAGAGTGTTTACGCGAATCAGCTTGTCAATATTTCCAATTGAGGGGTGAAGCATTTCCAATTGAGGGGTGAAGCCGCGCCGCCGCGACATTGAGTGTGAGGGTTTCTCGTTCCGGAGAAGCCGTAGCGATGGCAGAGAGAATAGGTACTGGCATGGTGACGACCAACTCGAACGCCAGCGCACAGCGCCCAGGGGGTGGAGTTGCCCGAAGCTAAGCGTGCGTTGCCACGCAGCGCCGCCGTTGCCGGGCACGGCGAACCGGCCCTGCAACGGCGGCAACGCCAGGGTCAGGACACGCGTCGGGTCAGGTGGATCGTCACCTCGTCGCCGACGTCCTTCTTGAGAATCTTCCGGAACGCCGCGCGCAGTGGCATCATGTGCACTCCGCCTCCGGTGGGCAGCATCGTGGCCTCGTAGTCGTGACCGTCCACGGTTCCCGCGACCTTAACGGCCTTACCGGTGCCGAAGAACTCGGCTGAGCCAGGCATCTGCACGCATGGCCACCCGCTGCGTTCGTCAGCGATGAGAGTCGCTGGGAACTTCGCGTCGATGTCCTGGCCGGCCTTGTCGTCCGTCATGGGCTCTCCTCCTGGTAGATAACTTCCTGTTAGCGACTGACAGTGGCAAAACCGCAGAGAGTTCGGTCGACGGGGTGCCTTCCCCGGATCGTGGACGGGTTCCATTATGTGTTGTGGCTGGTGTCATCGCGCTCGCGACACGGTATGGATAGTTCCGGGCATGCGGAGTTCATGCCCTCTGGGGTCACGCTGCCTTGCAGCGGTGCGCAGGTCGCCACACCGCCTCCTTCAACCTCGTCGCGATAAGCGGTCCGCCCGGTCATGACGATGTTCGCTGCATCTCGGCACAGTTCGCAGGCTTTCGCGTCCGACCACGTTGAAATCCCGCGATTTGTGGGTGAAACTGTTCTCGAGGTGAAAGGGAGGTCGCAATGGCGACGGAGGGCTTTGTGGTGCTGGATGTGCCGGATATAGACCCCGATACGTTCGGTCACGACGCTGGAGCGGTCGCGCTGACAGATCCGGCATATGACGTCGATGGTGACGGCATTTTCGACACCCAAACATTCACCACCGGACGCGCGGCGGTCATCGCCTCGGACATGGACGCGGATGGCGACGTCGACCACGTGACGATGATTCATGAGGACGGCGCTTACGCCGCGTGGGAGTTTCATCGCGACGGTGAAGGAGTCATTCACTGGGAACGCAGCGACGAGGGGACTCTCGGTAACGGCTGAACACCCCGAAAATCGCTCTCCAGGATCGGGAAAGGCACCTGGGAGCGTATCTGAATCGTTTCTGTGACCTTTCCGACCACGCCCGATTCCCCGAGATGGGACCGGCGGCGTTAACCTCTATGGATAGGACACCCGGCGCCCGCGTCTTCCATGTGGCATGGACGGCCTGGCTGGACCCCGCCGAGAGGGGGAAATCGGATCTTCTGGCACTCGCTGTGAATTTCTCAGCGGACGGCAGATGGGTCCGGTTCCGGCTCACCCCAGGAGAGTTTGATGACCTCAGCGACCATTCCCGGTCTGACCGGAACTGACGGCACGCCCCCCACGGAACACAGTGAGCTGCTCACCTGGGTTCGAGAGGTTGCCGAACTCACTCAGCCCGACCGCGTAGTTTTCGCCGACGGCTCGGATGCCGAATGGGATCGATTGACCCAGCAGCTCGTCGAGGCTGGCACGTTCACCCGCCTCAACGACGAGAAGAAGCCGAACTCGTTCGTCGGCAACTCCGATCCGTCGGACGTCGCGCGCGTCGAGTCGCGTACCTACATCTGCTCGCGTACAGAGATAGACGCCGGTCCCACCAATAACTGGATGGAACCGACCGAGATGCGGTCGCTGATGACCGATCTCTACCGCGGCAGCATGCGCGGGCGCACCATGTACGTAGTGCCTTTCTGTATGGGCCCGCTCGGCGCCGAAGACCCCAAGTTGGGTGTCGAGATCACCGACTCCGAGTACGTCGTCGTGTCCATGCGCATCATGACGCGCATGGGTGCCGCAGCGATGGATAAGCTCGGCACCGACAAGCCGTTCGTGAAAGCGCTGCATTCGGTGGGCGCACCCCTCGCTGAGGGCCAGGCCGACGTCCCGTGGCCGTGCAACGACACGAAGTACATCACCCACTTCCCCGAGGATCGCGAGATCTGGAGTTACGGGTCCGGTTATGGCGGGAACGCCCTCCTCGGTAAGAAGTGCTACTCGTTGCGTATCGCGTCGGCCATGGCCCACGACGAGGGCTGGCTGGCCGAGCACATGCTCATCCTCAAGTTGATCTCGCCCGAGAACAAGCCGTACTACATCGCGGCCGCGTTCCCGAGTGCGTGCGGCAAGACCAACCTTGCGATGATCCAGCCCACCATTCCCGGATGGCGCGCCGAGACTCTCGGTGACGACATCGCCTGGATGCGCTTCGGTGAAGACGGCCGCCTGTACGCCGTCAATCCAGAGTTCGGTTTCTTCGGCGTCGCACCGGGCACCAACTACGGCTCGAACCCCAACGCGGTAAAGACACTCGAAGCCGGTAACTCGCTGTACACCAACGTCGCCCAGACCGATGACGGCGACATCTGGTGGGAGGGCCTCGAGGGAGACCCGCAGCACCTCATCGACTGGAAGGGCAACGACTGGACGCCCGAGTCGGACGAGAAGGCCGCGCACCCGAACTCGCGCTACTGCACCCCGATGTCGCAGTGCCCGATCCTCGCCCCCGAGTGGGACGACCCGCAGGGCGTGCCGATCTCGGCGATCCTGTTCGGTGGACGCCGCAAGACCACGGTTCCGCTGGTCAGCGAATCCTTCGACTGGCAGCACGGTACATTCCTCGGTGCGACACTGTCGTCCGAGCAGACCGCTGCCGCCGAGGGTGCCGTCGGTACCGTTCGCCGCGATCCGATGGCAATGCTCCCGTTCATCGGCTACAACGCCGGTGACTACCTCAACCACTGGATCGACCTCGGCAAGAACGCGGACTCCGATAAGTTGCCGAAGATCTTCTACGTCAACTGGTTCCGTCGCGGCGAGGACGGCCGCTTCCTGTGGCCAGGATTCGGCGAGAACTCGCGCGTGCTGAAGTGGATCGTCGACCGCATCGAGCGCAAGGCGGGTGCCGAGTCCACCCCGATCGGATTCGTGCCGACCGCAGCAGATCTCGAACTCGACGGCCTGGACGTGAACGCCGCCGATGTCGACGAGGCGCTGAAGGTGAACGTCGAGGAGTGGAAGCAGGAGTTGCCGCTCATCAAGGAATGGTTCGAATTCCTCGGCGAGAAGGTCCCGTCCGGCATCCGCGACGAATTCGAGGCACTCGAGCAACGCCTGGGCTAGTCCCTCATCGGTGAGCGAATGTCACAGTGGTTCAGTTCAACTGAACCACTGTGACATTCGCCGTTTCAGGCGATGGTTGGTCCGCAAACTCATACCATTCGGTCTGTGACGGCGTCGACTCTCGAAGTTCACGCACGACGAAGGGATTGCAGATGCAGACGAAGTTCAGCAGGGGCATGACACGATTCGCGGGAAGTGCCGTCCTCGCCACCACGGCGGCCGTCATCGTTGCCATGATCACGCCGGCGACTGCCTCGGCGGCGTCGGGCGTCCAGCCACCCACCGTGGTATCCGCGGTGAACGGAAACAGTCTCGACATCAACATAGCGAATCCCAACGGCCTGACTCTGCCGGAGTTCCAGTCCTGCGGTGCCATGGCATTCGACGCCATCAAGTTGCCCGCCGTACTGGCCGATCCCTCGGTCATTCTCGAGCCGGGATTCACGGCGTGGGCCACCAACCCGCTCGAGAGGGTTCTTGCGAACGGCGCAGGCAACGCGGCTAAAACGTTCACAACGCCGGCACTCCCGGACGGGGCATACGCAGTAATAGGCGAATGCTTGTCGCTGACTGATCTGACCAGTCCCCAGGCCACGATGCCGCAGATCATCCTGGTCGGTGGTCCGTTGAGCGGCGTCGGATTCGGTAGCTAGCCCGCACGGACGCCGAAGGGCCGGCGAGCTCCACTTCCGCTACTTGATCCAGGACAACCGGACGCCGATCTTCGGTCCTCCAGACCAAACCAGCCGATAGTTCGTTCGGTCGAACGAACGCTCCGTCTGCCACGGGCGCGATCACCGCCGCCACTTTGCCTCGGTTGACCAGATCGTTCGCACAGTCGTCATCGCGGGTCGCGGGTCGCGGGTCGCGGGTCGCGCCGATCCAACAGTGGGGCTGTCGCGGCCGCAACGACGGGCAAGAGAGCGCCTGCAGGCGAAGAAACATCGGCACTGGCCAGACTGCAGACCGGCACAGGAACCACCCCCCACCCCGCAAGAAGGGACCCGGTGGTGACCGACAACCCCCGCAACATCGTCGACTCGACGATCAGAATGGACCCACCCAACACGGCCAAGGCCGTCGACCAACTCGGCCGCTACTTCCGCGCCACGGTGAACAGGCCTACCTCCAGACCTGCCACCACTGACCGCCGACGATTACACCACCGCACTCGCGTTCGTCGGGGAACTCGGCCACATCCGCGAGCGCTCTCGCGCCCGCATCGACCCCGAACCGTATGCGTGGCATTGCTTGCAATGCCAGTAGTTCTGGAACTAACTAGCGTTCAGTACCCGCCGAGTTCAGCGATGCGCGGGCCTGAAGCAGCAGAACCACCGCCCCACATGTCATGCCTGCCACGAAGACGCCCGCGGCCACGCTGAAGCCCTGGGCGCCCCAGCTGCTACCCGTCATGACGAAGACCAAGGGGATTAGAACCCGGAGGCCTCGCCGCGGGACTGCACGCCAAGTCTCACTGACATAGCGCTTCACCAGATACCTCCGACATCACACGCACTTGAACTCATAGATCCCCAGGCTAAAGGGGTTCCCCCAGTTGATCTCGAGCTTCCCACCAGGACATATTCCACCACGGTTGTTGAACCACTGCATGAGTGACGTGAGTGCGGGTGCCACAGCTGCGCAAGTCAGACCTGCGCAGCCGCGCAAATCGTCACCCCAGGCCTCCAAATGCGCCCGCTGCGACAACCAATTGCTCACCCGGGTCCAAGTACAGATAGAACCCTTACCCGGCACCCAACCGGCTATCCGGTGTAGCCGAGCGGCATCAGGACGGATTTCGTTTCGCAGAAGGATTCCAACCCCTCCGGCCCATTCTCCCGGCCGATGCCGGAGGCCTTGTAGCCGCCGAACGGGGATCCCGGGTCGAACGCATACCAGTTGATCGCGTAGGTGCCGGTGCGGATTTGCTTCGCGACGGCGAGACCGTGCTCGACGTCGGTGGTGTAGACCGATCCGGCGAGTCCGTAGTCGGAGTCGTTGGCGATCTTGATCGCCTCGTCCTCGGTGTCGTAGGGGATCACAGCCAGGACTGGCCCGAAGATCTCCTCGCGGGCGATGGTCATCGAATTGTCGACGTCCGCGAAGATCGTGGGCTCGACGTACCAGCCCTTGTCGAGCCCGTCGGGTCGTCCGCCACCGAGCACGATGCGAGCGCCCTGCTCCTTGCCCTTTGCGATGTAGCCCTCGACGCGGTTGCGTTGCTTCTCGGAAATCAGCGGCCCGAGTTGGGCAGCTGGGTCGGAGGGAGCCCCGACGGTCATGAGTTCGGCGCCCGCCACCAGAGCGTCCAGCACCTCCTGGTAACGCGAGCGTGGCGCGAGGATGCGCGTCTGCGCGACGCACGCCTGGCCGGTGTTCATCAGCCCGGACATCACCAGCATCGGCATCGTGGCTGCGAGATCCGCGTCCTCGAGGATGATTGCCGCCGACTTCCCGCCCAGTTCGAGCGAGCAGCGCTTGAGGTTCTGCGCGGCGATCGCCCCGATTCGGCGGCCGACCGGGCTGCTGCCGGTGAATGTCACCTTGTCGATGCCCGGATGCGAGACGAGGTATTCGCCGGTCTCGGCGCCACCGGGTAGGACGGAGATGACTCCCTCCGGGACGCCAGCCTCGGCAAAGATCTCGGCGAGAAGATGTGTAGAGAGTGGAGATTCGGGGGCCGGTTTCAGCAGAACGGTGCACCCGGCCAGCAATGCCGGCGCCAGCTTGTTGACGGCCAGGAACAATGGCACGTTCCAGGCGAGGACGGCGGCCACCACACCGACGGGCTCGCGCAGCACCCGCGTCTGGCCGAACACGCCGGTACGGGTCTGTTCCCACTCGAACTCGTTTGCCAGACCGGCATAGAAGTTCAAGGTCGCCAGTGAGGGTATCTGCTGCATCATGCCGACCATGGCGGGCGGCTGTCCCATCTCGGACGAGATCAGTGAGTTGAGAGTTTCGCTGCGCTCCTCGATCAGCTTGGCTGCCTTCGCGAGGATCTCGCCCCGCTCCGCAGGCGTGGTGTGCGGCCAGGGGCTCTCGGTGAACGCCCGCCGGGCCACAACGACGGCGTCGTCGATGTCGGCCGGCGACGCGACCGGGCAACTACCGACGCGTTCCTCGGTTGCGGGGGAGAACACTTCGAGCACCTGATCGGTCGCAGGCGCTACCCATTTGCCGCCGATGTAGAGCTTGTCGTAGTCGGTCATCGGTCCATTCCCTTTGTCGGCGCCCCCCGCTGGGAGGCTGTGTCGGTGAAATTGTCGAATCCGTAAGGTGCGTGGGGCCCGATCGCGGCAACCTCGAACAGTCCGGTCCCGACGGCGGTCTCGCCGTTGTCCATGACATGGAATCGGGTGAGATTGTCGACGGGGCAGAACATCCGCAGGCCGGGCTCGATCTCGGATGCCCGCTTGCGCAGTCCCTGCACCACGTGCTCGCCCTGCCACATGCCATGCCGCCAGTCCGCCTCCAGGCCGTATCCGGTACCGATCCCGATGTAGTTCGGCAGCAGCAACTCGCAGGTGACGGCGATGATCTCGCCGGTCGGCCGGTGGAAGGTGAGTGAAGCCGACGTGACGTCCCGCGTTCCCGGTGCGAACACCAACTGATGTTCGGGCCTGCCCAGCCATTCTGGTTCGGTGTCCGGCTCCGGCCAGATGCGGACGGCTTCCTCGACTATGCGCCTGCCGCGCTCGTCTTCCTGCAAGATGACCGAGATCGAGTAGTGATCGAACTGCATTACCGCGTAGATCCAGAAGAAGTTCTGGATCCCGTCGACTGCACGCCTTCCGGACGGCTCGGCCTCGCCAACCGGGCGAACACCCCAGGACCGGTCGCGGTTGCCACGCCAGGTGTCAGGAGTGACGGACCGGGACTGGTCGTCGATCACGAGTTTGCCTGTCCAGGTGCCAGTTTGGACAAAACGACTGGTATCGAACGTGACGCGTTCGAGTTGCCTGCGGAAGTGTCGTGGCTCGAGCGTCGCGGGAATCGTGGCGTCGAAGGTGAGGTCGAAGGAGAGGTCGTACTCGCCGGGTGCAAGTACCACACGCAGTCGTTGCAGGCCCTCGAGGACCTCGACTCGGAACGGCCCGACCGTTGTGTCGCTGCGGTCGTGGCCCAGCGCCGCCGACCCGCGCACGACAATATGGTCGTCACCGCGGCGGAGCACCGCGAAAGCGTCCGTCACACCGAGATTGGGGTATTGGCCGAGCCCGATGATGAGGAACAGATTCAGATCGGTGGACGGGTAACAGTTGAAGTAGTAGCGGTCGTAGAAGTTGCGGTCGGATGTCGCGACCCGCCGAATAGGTTCCGCCACCTGATGAATGGGGTAGTCGTCCATCGGGGAGAGAGGGTTGGAGGTATAGTCGGCACTCATCGGATCTTTTCCCAGTACGTGCCGTCGAGCATCGCCTCGAGTGGGGCGCGGTGCAGGATCAGGTCGTCGGGGTCTTCCGGTGCGACGGCTTGTCCGAAATGGATGGCGCGAGTCTGGATCCGCAGCATGATGGTGGCGTGGCGCAGGGCTGCATAGACGATGTAGTACTCGAGATTTCGGGGTGTGTGGCTGGTCAGTTCTTCGTAGAGGGTGGCGAGGTCGCCGGGCCGCAGGAAGTCGGGCATCCCCTCGAGTCCGGCGTCTGTGGCGATGTCCTCGAAGAACCGATGCAGGTACGTCATCCAGCCGAGGTCGAGTTCTCGTGGGCCGAATGTGGCCATTTCCCAATCGAGTACCGCCACCGGTCGGAAGTCGTCGTACATGATGTTGCCGATCCGGGCGTCGCCCCAGCAAAAGACGGCGGGAGAGGTGTCGTTGGGACGGTTCTCCTCGATCCACGCGAAACCGCGCTCGATCAGAGGGGAGCGCGGACCCGACTGTGTGGTCCATTCGTAGAATTCGCGCTGTTGCCGGATGTGCGCGGCGAGTGCCTCGTGGACGGCCGGGCCGGAACCCGGCAGTCGTAGGAAGGAGAACCGCTCCCAGGGTTGCTCGATGTCGTGGAGTTGGGCAAGCACATTCACCGAACTGTGCTGGAGCAGTGCGCGCTGCGTGTCGGTTGCCTCCGTGACCCATGACCCGAAGTTGTACGGCATCACGTCCGGCGGGATTTGTCCCGCAATGCGAGCCATCACGAAGAACGGCGCGCCCAGCGGTCCGGGATCGGACTCCGACCAGTAGACGACAGGGACCGGAACGGCGCAATGCTCCCGGACCCGAGACATCACCTGGAATTGGCTCTCGAGGTCGTAGCTGGGGAAGACCGGCATCGTGGTGTCGGCCGGGGCTACCCGCGCGACCAGCGGATGCACCTTGCCCGCCCACGAGGCGTCGAACAGTATCGTCTCGCTCGACATGCCGTTGGCCTCGGGGAGTTGGACGTGCGTGATCTCGGGTGCCGTGTCGGTGGGTAGTTGCGTGGCGAGCCAGTGGTGCAGCGCCTCGCGCAGGACTTCAGGGTCTCGACGGGAGTCGCTGGGGCGGGCCACTTCGGACAGGTGGTCGGAATCGTCGGCAGATCGGGCAGCGGTCGTACTCACGGTCATTTCCTCCCCTGAACGTGCTGTGACTCTGAACACTAGAACACGTTACAGAATTTGGGAACAGGTGGTGAGATCCCGCTTAATCAGCTCCCGTAGATCGCCAGGCCTCCCGCTCCGACCAGAGTTCCCGCGGCCCCCAGTTCCGCGGGAACCACGCGGAGATTCGACACGAACGACCACCGCGCGTGGCGTTCGGCGGCCCTTCGCAGCGGATCCCACAGCGGAGGTCCGGCCTGCGCGAACCCGCCACCGATCACTGCCAGGTCGACGTCGATCAGGGCGGCGGCGGACGCGATGGCCTGCCCCAGGGCGGTCCCCGCGCGATCGAGTGCGGCCATGGCGACGGCGTCCCCGTCCGCGGCGGCCTTCGCCAACTCGACACCAGTCGCACCGCGCCACCCGTGGGAGCGGGCCCAGCGCACCGACGCCGGTCCGCTCGCCACCGTCTCCAGGCAACCGATGCCGCCGCACGTGCAGGGTTCGGTGCCGCCGGGAACCACCATGTGGCCGATGTGTCCCGCATTGCCGGTTCGGCCGGTCGCGATTCGACCGCCGAGGATCACACCGCGATACCGGTCGACACGACGAGGCTGAGCAGGTCGGGGGTACCGCGGTGCCGGCGCCGTGATGATGCTCGCCGAGTGCGGCCGCCGCGCCGTCCATCGCCAGTCGCGTCGGGGCGCCGGGAAACAGGCGTTGCACGGCCCCGAGCAGCCCGAATCCATCCGACCACTCGTCGATGTTGATCGGCGACACCGCGCCAGCGGTGGCGTCGACGGGGCCGGCGGAGGCGATGCCGATGGAGGTGACCGGCGCCGATCCCACGACTTCGCGCAGCAGGGCCGCGCACGTGTCCCAGACTCCGGACGGGGGAGTCGGAGCGGTGGCCGGGTGCGGAACGGTTCCGTCCGTATCGGCAATCCCGGCGGGGATTTTGGTGCCGCCGATGTCGAGAGCCAGCGCGGCCATTGTCAACGCTTCTTCAGCACGAGAACGAGGTTGCTGACCAGGAACTCGCGGATCCCCGGGATTCGCACGATCCACCACGCCCACCGCGGGTGGTAGCGGGGAAAGGCGGCCAGAAATTCGGCGTCGCGGGTACACCGAGCCCACCGAAGCCCCTCGGTCGCAGACACTTCGAACAAAGTTTTGCCGTAGCGATTCTTCGGTTCGTGGCCATTTTTCCGCAAGTAGCGCCGTGCGGCGTACTCGCCCCCGAACGCATGCCACGGTCCGGTCTCGTGTCCGCCGAACGGGCCCCACCACAGCGTGTACGAGAGCACGATCAGGCCGCCGGACTTGGTGACGCGCACCATCTCCTCGGCCATTGCCCACGGTTCGCTGACGTGCTCGGCGACATTGGAGGAGAAACAGATGTCGACCGATGACGTCCGGAACGGCAACGCCAGACCTGAACCGCGCACGGCTCCGCCGACAGCCAGGCCCGCGGCATGCATCTCGGACGGATCCGGTTCCACCGGGACGTACCGGGCGCCTGCCTTCTGGAAGACCTCCGCGAAGTAGCCGGGTCCGCCGCCGACGTCGAGCACCGTGATACCGGACAGGTCGGATTCGGTGAGACCGCCGTACAGGTCACCGATGAGTTCGACGGAATCGCGGGCGAGCGCGCCGTAGAAGAGCTCGGGGGCGCTCTGTTCGTGCCGGAAGTCGCTGAGCAGGCCGAACGACCGTTTCAGTGTTGCCCGTCGACCGAATCGTCGGGTCACGGGAGGTGTCATCACGGTGGTGAACTTTAGCTAGTGCAGACGTCCGGGCAACAAGCCGCCCGCCGTGGCTGCACTATCCGGCAGAATTCGACCGATATGGTGTTCGGGGGCCAAGGCGCGGAATGCCCCGTCTCGAGACAACTGATACCGCACCGACAACGGGAGTACATGAACGTGCGAGAGGTTCTGCTGCTCTGCTGGCGCGACACCGGCCACCCACAGGGTGGAGGCAGTGAGCGTTACCTCGAGGAGGTCGGTGCGCAACTCGCGGCGCGGGGAATCAAGGTCACCCTCCGCACCGCCCGCTACCGCGGAGCCGCCAAGAAGGAGACCGTCGACGGCATCGAGATCAGCCGCGGCGGCGGACGCTACAGCGTCTACCCCCGCGCGCTCGCCGCGATCGCTGCCGGCCGACTCGGATTCGGTCCGCTCAGGGGCATCCGGCCTGACGCGGTCATCGACACCCAGAACGGCATCCCGTTCTTCTCCCGTGCTGTCGCCGACGCGCCCGTCACTCTGCTCGTGCACCACTGCCACCGCGAGCAGTGGCCGGTGGCGGGACGGCTGCTGGGCAAGGTGGGCTGGTGGGTCGAATCGCGGCTGTCCCCGCGCGCCCATCGGGACAACCAGTACCTCACGGTGTCGCTCCCGTCCGCTGAAGAGTTGGTGGACCTCGGCGTCGACCGCGAATGCATCGCCGTGGTTCGCAACGGCGCCGACGATATCCCCGGCGGTGCCGCCGCCGGCGGAGCAGACACACGGACCGCACATCCCAGCGTGTGTGTCCTTTCGCGATTGGTGCCGCACAAACAGATCGAGGACGCCCTCGTGGCCGTCGCCTGTCTGCGCCCGACCATCGCCGACGTCCACCTCGACGTCATCGGTGGTGGGTGGTGGGAGCGCAATCTCCGCGACCGCGCACACGAGTTGGGAATCAGTGACGCCGTCACGTTCCACGGCCACGTCGACGAGACCCGGAAGCATCAGTTGCTGTCTCGATCGTGGGTGCACGTGATGCCGTCCCGTAAGGAGGGCTGGGGTCTGGCGGTCATCGAGGCCGCGCAGCACGGCGTTCCAACCATCGGTTATCGCAGTTCCAAGGGTCTGACGGATTCGATTGTCGACGGTGTGACCGGAGTTCTCGTCGGCAGTGCCGAGGGGGACTCGGCCGATGTCGGCGCCCTGACCGAAGGCGTCAACACACTCCTGCTCGACCCGGATACGCGACTGGTGCTCGGCGAGAAGGCGCGTATCCGAGCCGGCGAGTTCTCCTGGGAACACACCGGCAACGGCGTCCACGAGGTACTTGCGGGCACCGCCGCGGGCCTGCGGACGTCAGGGCTGGTGTCGCCGCTGCCGCAGCGCGTAGGCATCGAGGACGCCCGCGCCGAGTAGACCTCCGGAGAGCAACAGCGCCCAGAGCACGTGGGCCGATATCGCCGCTGCCCGTGTTCGCTCGGACGCCTGATGCGGTGCGACGTCGCCGTCGATGCGATACAACTCGAGATACTCGTCCGAAAACGGCTGATCCAGACCGGCCAGCGTTGTTGCGGATTCGCCTAGGAGCCCGGGCGTGTCGCGCTCGACCAGAACCCATCGGACACCGAGTGAGGCGAGATCGGCCGCGGAACCACCTGTGAGCAGCACTCGTTCCACCTGCTGTGCGCGTGAACCCTCGCCCTGCACGACACCGCCGGCCACCACCAGTTCGCCGGTCTGCAGGATGTCCTCGGGCAGCATCCTCGGGGCAGGATCCAGGACGGGTGCCGGGCCGGTGTAGGAGAACTTACGAAACATGCCGGCGGGCAGGACCGCGATATCGCCGCTGTTCGGGTCAGTGTCCAGTTGGGATGCCACCTGTTGCCACGACCGCGGGTACTCGATCGGGCGCAGCGCGCCCCCAACTCCCCACGCAAGGTCGGGGAGGGCGAGTAGCACGACGAGGACGGCAGAGACGGACCACGTACTCGGGCGTCGCAACAGGGCGGCCGCGGCGGCGAGCGCATACAGCGGGGCGGCAAGCGCCACCCACTTCTGGGAGTCCCGGAGCAATCCCGCGCCGGGCAGGTTCTGAACCGCCCAGCGACCTAGGTCGAGACCCCAGGACGTTGCGCCGAAAGTGGGCGCCAGCACCGCGACCAGTGCGAGCGCTGCGAGCGCCGACACGACGGGATGCCTGCGCCGGCGCCATAGCGCGGGCAGTCCGGACAGGACTACGCCCAGCAGCAGCACTGTGCCGACCAGGGCGAACAGCGTCGTCCGGGTATCCGGGACGGCCGCGCTGTTCCAAACTCCACCGAGTCCGGCGAGGCTGCCGACGGTCGCCAGTCCCGGCTCGGCTCGCGCTGCGAAGGCCGCGACCCCCGCAGGGTCGGAACCGTCCCCGCCCCCGGACAGCGCCGTCGCCGCCAGCCAGGGCGCGCTTGCGAGTACGAATAGGATCAGCGCACCGGCTACCCGACGCCACGGGGCAGACCTTCCACCTGGGGCAGCGAGCATCGCCAGCGCCGTTACGGTCGCGAGTAACACCCCGGTGGGGGTGAGCCCGGCGGCCGCGAGACAGGCGGCGAGGGCGAACCATCCATGCGTGTGACCCCGGCGAATCGCGACGGCCGCACACACCGTCCACGGCAGGGCCGCATACCCGGCCAGCAGACTCCAATGCCCCTGCAGCAGGCGCTCGGCGACATAAGGGTTCCACACCATCACCGTCACGGCCACGAGTTGCGGTCCGAGCCCGGCCGTCGGCAGCACGGCGCGGACCATCCGGGCCGCACCCCACCCGGCCGCCCATAACGCCGCGAGCAGGATCATTTTGACCACCAGACCGCCGTCGACAACAGCGCTCATCGTGGCAAGGAGTGCGTCCTGCGGCACCGCCCGTGCAGCGGCGTCGGTCAGTCCGAGAGCCGAGTCGGTCAGATACGAGCGGGGAGTGCTGACCGCGTCGCGCATCAGCAGATAGCCGGGGCCGAGCAGAGGTCCGAGGATCAGAATCGCCAGAATCAGGCTGTAGACGGCCGGGACGAACGGTGCGCGGGGCCGGGCGGTCATGAGCCGCCACATTACGTGGTGCATTGACCCGGTTCGCACGGTACGTAGTGCATCATGAGCGAATGCCACGCCAGACCCGCACCAACTCGGCGGTCGCCGGGGTGACGATGGTGACGGCGGGTTCGATGATCGCGAATATTGCCTCCTACCTGCTGCATTTGCCCGCGAGTCGCTGGCTCGGCCCTTCCGGGTACGGGGAGTTCGCGAGTCTGCTGGCAGCCCAACTCGTCCTCGCCGTGCCCGCACTGGCGCTGCAGACCGTCGTCGCACGCGAGGTGGTTCGGGGCAAGGGTGCCCACGCCGTGCGACTGCTCGGGTACCGCTGCGCCGTGATCGTTGCCGTGGTGGCCGCACTGCTCGTCCCCGTGGTCTCCTGGGCTCTGGACACCGGCATCCTCGCCACATCCTCGGCACTGATCACGGCGCCCGTACTGGTCCTGCTCGCCACCGAACAGGGTCTGTTACAGGGGGCGGCACGGTTCGGTCCGCTCAGCGTCGTTCTCGCCGCGGCAGGCGTCGCAAAGGTGGTTCCCGCCGTTGTGGTGCTCGCCGCCGGAGCCGGGCCGGGATTCGCCCTCGCAGCCAGCGCGACCGGAACCGGACTGGTCGCCGTCGTCACGAGACTGTTCGCCGACTCCGGCGTACTGGGGGAGGCGAGCACCCGGATCGGCGTCGGGGCCGTCCTGAAGGCGTCACAGGTGCAGTTGGCGCTGATCGCGCTGTCGTCGATGGATCTCGTGATCGCCCGGATCGTCCTCAGCAACGACGACGCCGGCCTCTATGCGCTCGGCGCCGTTGCCACCAAGGCAGCGTTCTGGCTACCTCAGGCCGTCGGTGTCGTCCTCTATCCCCGAATGGCGAATCCTGCCCAGTCCGTGCAGGCCATCCGCTCGGCTTTGGTCATCCTGGTCGCCCTCGGCGCGGTGCTCGTGGCGGGGGTCGCGGTGGCCGCACCCCTCGCCCCACTCCTCGTCGGCGATGCATACCAGCCCGTCCAGTCGCTACTGTGGCTGTTCGCCCTGCAGGGGGCCTGCCTGGCTGTACTGCAGGGCGCACTTCTCTCGGCGATCGCGGGGGAAAGAACGCATCTGGCGGTGATTGCCTGGATCGGTTTGGCCGTCGAGATGATTGCGATGCTCACCGTCGCGTCCACAATCGGCCAGTTCATCGGAATCGCCGTCGCCGCCGCGTCGAGCACCGCGCTGGTCGTCGGCGTCCGTGCCGTCCGCAGCGCGCGACGTGATGCTGTGGCCGCTTGATCTGTTTCCGCCCGATGCCGCATCTGTCTAGTCGGACGGAACCAATGTCACATCGGGCGACGTCACATCGGGCGACGAAAGTAGCGTTCTCCGGACACATCGAAGGGGACCTCGATCTTCGTCCGAGGTCCCCTTCGATGCCGACTGTGTAACGTTCGGCTGCCCAGGACTACTGCTGCACAGCGCTGCTATTGTCCAGCGCTGCTATTGCACAGCGTTGCTACTACTCGTCGTGCCTTCGCGGATCTGTGACGGGAATCTCTTCCGTCTTGTCCGTGGTCCAGTCGTGTTGCTCCGTGGGCGCGTCCGAATCTTCGTAGTGGCGACCGCCCTGGCTCGGGGGCACGTCGTCGTCACCTGTGGTGGGCGCGGGCGCCTCACTCCTTCCGCCGCGCAGTCCCAGAACGAGTCCGGCGATCAGAGCGATGATGCCGAGGACGCCGGCAATGATGGGGACGGTGCGACCGAATGTGTTGATCGTGTCCATGCCGTCCTTGGCCTGCCCGATCTGGGACTCGATAGTCTGCTCATCGAAGGGCAATGTCACGTTCAGGACGTCGATCTCCGGCCTGTCCTGGTTCCGGGCGTAATACTGATGCATTTGTTCCTGGCCCCTGATGACGACACCGGTCTCGGGCTCGACCCACACGTCGCGCACATTGGTGTACCAGCGAGTCATCGTCACGGGGAGGGTGCCACCGGGAACGCCCCAGGCATCGGCGGGAAGCTCCAGTTTGTCTGTCGGCGAGCCGACCGCCACCGACAGGTCGACAGGATCGATGGTCTGGCTGTAGTGGTACACCTTCAGGCCGTTGATCTCCGTCTCCTCGACGAAGTCGATGTCCTGCGTGGCGCGAGAGTTCAGGTCGAAGTAGGGGTAGCTTTTCTTCTCCGCGTTGAACGGCCACTTGTACTGCAGTCCGTCGCGTGGAACTTCCTGGGCGGGCTGGTCCGCGTCCGCCTGGATGGTGCCCACCGGGTCGTTGGTCGGCATCGACGTCTTGCGGTCGATGGTGCTGCGGTCGACGATCGCATTCAGCAGGCCGGTGTCGCCCTGCTTGTCGGTCCGAAGCAGTGTCTGACCGGCTTGGAGCGTGACCACTTCCGAGTTGGAGGGTTCTTCGGTGGTGACGTAACGCTGTGACACCAGCGGAACGTTCGTATCTACCTGGGCACTGCCTGCGAGAAGAGACGCCGAGTCGAGCACGCTGCCGGTGCCGGTGGCGATCGTGGTCACTTCGAGGTCCAAGGGCGTCTTCTCCAACTTGCCCACCGTGTAGGTGGGAATGAGAATAGCGACGGCCAAGAGGAAGGCACCGAGGCCCACCAGAATGCAAGCAAGTATCCGGCTCGGCCCTGAGCGCTCCGCCATGCTGTCTCTCCTAACTCAAATCTGTCGGTTGAGATTCCCCCACCGGCAGCATGGCTGCACGGATCGCATGGAGTCCACATCGACACCACGTGAGGCAAAACACTAACAGTCCCGAGTGGGCATTTGCCGCATCGGATAGTAATCGCGTCGGCGGATTCGCAGACGAAATGGCGCGGCCGGAGGTTTTCGTCACAGCGCGGGCACAGGCACACTGTTCATGATGAGCACATCGGTCACGAATTCGGAAACGCCTGCATCGGCTGCCCCGCCGGTCTCTCGGGGCTTTATTCCCGCACTCGAGGGACTGCGCGGTCTCGTGGCGCTAGGCGTGCTGGTGACGCACGTCGCGTTCCAAACCGGGTTTACGCAGGTTCCCGTCCTGGGGCGAATCGTGGAACGATTAGATCTGACAGTGGCGGTGTTCTTCGCATTGTCAGGATTCCTGTTGTGGCGCACTCACGCCGGGGCGGCCCGCGGCGTGGGTCCGGCGCAGGGAGCCGTCCGCTACTGGATCTCGCGCGTGACGCGCATTCTGCCGGCGTACTGGGTGGCGGTGGCGGTGGTGCTGATGTTCTTGCCCACTGCGGACGGGAGTTTTCGTACGTGGTGGGCGAACCTCGGTCTGGTCCAGGTGTTCGTGCCGCTCACGCTCACCAGCGGCCTGACCCAGATGTGGAGCCTGTCGGTGGAGGTGGCCTTCTATCTGGTGCTTCCGATATTCGCATTCGCGTTGTTCCGGCTACGGGGTTCTACTGCACGGCTGCGTGTTCCGGTGATCCTTGCGGTGATCGCGGTGAGCCTCGTATGGGCGTTCGTACCCGTTCCGGCCCCGAATGGCATTCATCACGAAAACTGGCTGCCTGGCTATCTGCCGTGGTTCGGATCCGGCATGTTGCTGGCAGAGTTATCGATGAGTCCGCCGGGAAGAATGCACCGCTGGGCGCGACATCGGGTCCGGATGTCGATAGTCGCCGCGGTGGCATTCGCGCTCACCGCGACTGATCTGGCAGGGCCCGCGGGGTTGGTGCGTCTCGAGCCGTGGCAGTTCGCCATCAAGATAGTGCTGGGGGCGGTGATCAGTTTCGCGCTGATGGCTCCGCTGGTTCTGTCCGACAGGTCGCGGCACCGGTTCCTTACGAGTCCCGGTGCGCTGGCTGTCGGTCGATGGTCGTACGGCATTTTCATCTGGCATCTCGCGGTGCTGGCGACGGTCTTTCAGGTGTTCGGACTGGTGCCGTTCGCTGGAAACTTCGCCTACGCCCTGTTGCTCACAACCGTGATGAGCATCGCCGTTGCGTCGGCAAGCTACGCACTGGTAGAAGAACCGGCACGCCGCGCCGTGAGGCGCTGGGAGATCCGGCGCAGCAGTGCCGAACGTCCGAGCGGGAGCACGGCCAGACCCGTGGCGACCAGCGCGACCAGCAGCGGGAACTGAACGAAGAACGAGTGCCCGACGTATCCGCCGGGCGCGCGCCACGGGCCGGTGGAGAGTATCGCCATACCGAGCATCGCCGATGCACCGGCGATGCCGACCAGGATCCTTGCGGTGGCGATGGTTCCGCGTAGGCGGACGAGTGCGGCGACGAGTGCGGTCATCACGATTGTCGTTGCCGCGCCGACGGGTCCACCGATCACGGTGGCGGCCGCCAAGATGCCCAGCCACCCGACCGACGCGCTGCCCCAGGTTCTGGGCGCCGAACCCAGGTCACGCCCGCGGTTTCGCGAGTGGCGCGGCCACACTGCGACGGCGATCAGCGGGATCAACAGCAGCAGGCCGCCGAAGATTCCCAGTCGGTACCAGCGGTCGGTGGGGAAATCGAGGGTCACGGTGCCCTCGGTTCCTGCAGGAACGACCCATCCCTGCTGCCAACCGTCCACCACGACGGGAGTCAGTTCGGTGCCGTCCGGGGCGGTCGCCGCCCAGCCGACATTGGTGCTTTCGGGGACGACGACGAGTCGCTCCGAATCCGAGCGCGGCATCGTCAATTCCCGGTGGTTCTCGGTCCACGCGGTGGTTGCGACCTGCTCGGTCGGAATCGGCGTCGCCGGTGCCCCTGCGTTCAGGCGAAGACTGTCGACGAAGAACGCCGACCCTGGATCCACTGTGACGTCCTGGGAGCCCGCGCCCAGAGTCACCGGGCCGGCAGGGTCACACACGGTGGCGGGCACCGGAGCGCCGGAGAGTATTTGTCCGACAGGCGCAGTGATGCTGGTGCGAACGGCTTGCCCGCCGATCGTGACGACAGGCCCCTCAGTGCAGGGAACGGTGACGGTACGGGCGCCCGGATCGTCGGTTGGACCCGAACCGGGCAGCAGTGCGCCGCCCCGGCCCAGCACCCCGACGTCCGCGAGTCCGGCGGGCTGTGACTGAGCGAATCCCAGAACGTTCTGATCGAGGATGTTCTTCCAGGACACGAGACTGAGCACGATTCGGTCGGTCACCAGTGGTTCGAGGGCGACGGTCCCGTCGTCCTCGTCCACGTCGCGCACCTGCGGACCGCTCCCCAGGTCGACTGCGACTCGGTTGGGAGCGGCGGGTACGGGGCCGAGGCTGGGTGTCAGTTGGAGGCCGGTGACGAGCGTGGGTTCGGGGAGGTCGATGACGAGGGTGGGTTTGGCGCCCTTGCCGTTCGTGGTGTCCAGCGCCGCCGACCAACTGGTGCGCGGGTCGCCGTCGGTGGCGGCGAATGCGGAACCGCGCAGGTCACCGATGTCGCTCGTTCCGTGCGCGGAGGGTCGACCCCGTTGGGTGAGCAACTCTTCCAGCGCGGCTCCCTGCCGTGCCCGCACTGTGAGTTGAGGTGTGACCGCAGTGGTTTCGGGCACCGACAGAGTTCTCTCGAAGACACCGACCTCCTCGGGAGGCAGGATGTGGGCGTTGCTGCACCGGACGCGGTCGGGGGACTCGGCGCAGGCATTGCGACCCGGAAGTTCCTGACTCAGGTCCCACCTCGAGACAGACGTGCCGACAGGGGTGGGGGGCAGCGCCGTGTGATATCGGATCGGGACGGTGACTGGGCCGTCCGGATCTGAGAAGTCCTCCACAGACAACTCGCTGATGCCGAATTGTGTTCCAGCGGAGCCATTTTCGGTTCTTGTCGCAGTGATCCGCACCCAGGGAGTGGCACCGCCGGGCACAGATACTGTGATCGGCTCGCCCGGGGCGTCCACCTTGACTGCCGTTGTGCCGTTAGGCGTCGACACCTCCATCCAGCGGACAGGGGCGCCGATCGCGGCCGGACTTGTCGTGATGTGCAGCAGAGAACTGGTGAGCGGGGTGTCGAAATCGATCTGGATCCACTGGCCGAGTGCCCGCTCGATGACGTTGCTGAACCAACCCGTCGCCGAGTCACCGTCGACGGTCGCCGCGGCACTGCTCGCTGGGGAGGTGCCGCCAAGTTGGGTGGCGTCGGACGCAGCGCTGGAGACGCTCAGTCTCGCGCCCTCCCATTGCCCCTCCACCAATGGCGTGTCGGCGACGGCGTAATCGGGCACGAGATTGAAAGTGTGCCGCGCGTCGTCGGGGCTGCGCAGCGCCGAACTGTGGTTGTCGACTTGCCCGTAGTCGGTTTCGCGGTCTCGGGGTGTGTCGGTGACGGTAATGTCGTCGACCGGCAGTCCGGCGCGCCGCGCGTCCGCGGCCAGCAGCACGGGTCCGGCGCCGGGCAGGGCACCGTTCTCGCGTAGACGCTGCAGCGACTCCGGCCCGCCCTGCACCCGCGGGATCCCGTCGAGGTCCGCCACGTATGGGCCGCTCGTGGTCGGAGCACCGTCGGGCATCGACACCTCGAAGATCTCGATGGCCGGGTACCGGGGCCTCAGGTCGTTGTCGATCACCAGGCCGTCGACGTCGCTGGGCCCGATGTCCTCACCGAACTCGGCGACCTGGGTGAATCCGGGAGAGCGGGTGACTGCCTGGTGAACCAAAATGGGTCGGGCCGACCGCGACGTGTCGGGGTCGAGGTCGTTGCGGAGGACGAGGTAGTGGATGCCCTGGCCGAGCAGGGTCTGCGCCATGCCGTCCGAGGGTCGGCCGTCCGCGATGAGTCGCTGGATAGAGTCCATCGCCCGGATGGTTCCCGGCGGGGTGAGCGGGACGGCATCGCGCGAGGCCCATGGTGTCGACGCCAATGCCTGCAGTGGTTCGTCCCGGGTGAGCCCCCACACCTGGCTACCGAACGGTGCGCCGGGAACGACGAGAGCGCGCTCCGCGTCCGAGCCGTCCGGGCTCGTGCCTCCGGCGTTGTCCGCCAGCCACGCGGCGGCCTGGTGCCAGTAGCCGGGTACCGCGGTGTAGGTGCCGCGTGGGGCAAGTTTGCCGGTCCAGGCCAGCGACGTCGCCAGGGTGAGAGCAACCAGGATCAGGCTGGTGACTGCGACCATCGGTTCGCGTTCGGGGTGTGCAACCGCGCTGCGCCAGCGGGCGAACGGCACCGAACCAGGCAGCGGGACCTTCGCCAGTAGATGCGCCAGTCCGAGGACGAGGGGCAGTCGGACGAGGGGTTCGAGTTTGTGCACGTTCCTGAGGGGGGCACCGCCGGAGTCGAGGAACAGTCGCACCTGTTCGGCGAACGGGGAGCCCAGTTCGCCGAGGTATCCGGCCGCGAGTCCCGCGATACCGACGAAAAGGATCAGTGCCAGGCGGCCGCGCGCGGGCATCGATCGCATGCACAGTCCGGCGAGGCCCGCGGCGGCAATGAGGCCGGTCGCGGCGACCGCGGCGGGCTGGGTGACGAGGACGGCGCCGGCGATGCGCTCGGGGGAAACGAACGCCGTCCAACTGTCGGTGCCGCGCAGGATCTCGGCGAGGGTCGTCCACTGCGTCGTTACCGAGGACGACTCGATGTAATCGAGGAAAGGGGGGCTCACCTTGCCGAGCAGCAGCAGTGGAACGATCCACCACGTGGTGGCCAGGGCCAGGAATGGGAACCACCACGCTGTGAACGTCCACCAGCGTCGGTTCGGCCGGTGGGAGATCCACCACAGGCCCGCGACGAGGCATGCGGCCGCGGTTGCGACAGCGTTGACCGCCCCCATCAACGCGACCGCCAGCGCCGACTGCGCCGCCAACCGTGCAGGTGAGCGCAAAAGTGCGTCCCCGCGCACGGTGCCAATCGCATGGCCGGTGCCGCTCACACGGCCAAGGGCCACGACCAGTGGTAGAAGCACCCACGGGGCCAGCATCATCGGCAGGGTTTCCGAAGAGATCGAACCCAGGGTGGTGAGGACGCGCGGAGAGAATGCGAATGCGACTGCGGCGATGAGGCGAGAGGAGCGGCTACCAATGCCGAGAGCTTCGGCAACCCGAATAATTCCCCAGAATCCGGCAACGAGCAGCAGAGCCCACCACACGCGCTGAGTGATCCATGCCGGAACACTCGAGATATCGCCGAGCGCGAAGAATGCGCCGTGCGGGAAGAAGTATCCGTAGGCCTGGTTCTGGACCTGGCCCATGGGGGCCTGGCTACTCCACTGATGCGCCGCCCGTTCCAGGAATCCGATCGGATTCTGGGAGAGGTCGTATTTGGTGTCAGCGGCGAGCCGACCAGGGGTTTGGAGAAAGGTGAGAAGAAGCGCTACGACAGAGGCGCCGAACAGCCACCGTCTCGACAAAGGCTCCCCAGAGGGCGCCATGGTGGCCGCCGACTCGGGGGAAGTGCGGGAACTCGTGAAGCCGGCGCTCTCAGCGGCTGCCGTACTCAACCTGGTTCAGCAGTGAGGAATCCGCGTTGCCGTTGCGGTCGACTTCGGGACGCGTGTTGTTCTGTGAGGCTGCGGTGATGCCGAGCGTTGCCACAGTGCCGAGCGCAAGACCGACCACAGCGCTGACCGCGCCGGGCACAAGGAACTTCCCCATCAGACATCTCCCACCGTCGTTTCTCGACGTACGCGGGGTGTTCCCGCGTACGAATTGTTTGGGTCAAGGTATCACCCGAGGGCCATGGAACTGCAGATTGGTGCCGGGTAGTGATGTTTCGACGGCTTGGTGCCTTGTCCCTGCGCCAGGACGAGTGCATGCATCAGGGTGCGTAGTTTGGTGCTTGTCTCGTCGAGTTCGGCCTCCGGGTCGGACTGGGCGATGATGCCACCGCCCGCCGTCGCGATCGCCTCGCGACCGTCCGCGGCGATCTCGGCGCATCGGATGGCCACCACCCAATCGCCGTCGCCTTCCGAGTCGCACCATCCGACGGCGCCGCCGTAGAACCGCCGGTCCTCCTCGACGTCCTTTATGGTCGCCAGGGCGAGGTCGGTGGGCGTTCCGCACACGGCGGGAGTCGGGTGCAGGGCAGTCGCCAGGCTCAGGGCGCTCGTCGCCGGGTCGCGCAGCACGCCCTCGATTGGGGTGGCGAGATGCCACACCTCACGCGTGCTCGTCAGGACGGGGGAATTCGGAACGGAAAGTTCGGTGCACATCGGGGCCAGGACCTCCTTGATCCAGGCCGTGACGAAAGCGTGCTCGGCCAGGTTCTTCGCGGATTCCAGCAGGGCGCGGCCCTCCTGTTCGTCGGCATCGGGATCGACACGCCGCGGTGCGGTTCCGGCAAGTGGGCGGCAGGTGACCCGTCGACCGCGCCGGCTGAGCAGCACTTCTGGGCTGGCACCGACCAGGCTGTGGGCACGGAATCCGTCGCCGGCAGCCGTGAGGTCGACGGCGAATCCGTTGGCGGCTGGATCCAGGCGAATGAGTCTCGCGACCAGGGCTTCTGCAGAGATGGGGGTGTCGGCGCTCAGAGCAACGCTACGTGCGGCAACGACCTTCTCGAGCGTCCCCCCGCGCAGGCGCTCGAGAAGGGACTGGACGCGTGCCACGTGCTCGGCGGGAGCGGGAATCTCCCGCGTCAGGCGCACGCTCGGGAGGTCGGGAACGGTATCGGGCCGCCAGGGGCCCTCGGTGAAATTCCAGAACTCGGGTGCTGTCAGAGCGGCGGGCCGCGCTGGGTCGAACGGCAGGGCGCCGACGATCAGCTCGGCATCACCGCTCGCGAGGGCGGCGATAGAGGCCGCCGCGGTGTCGTATGTGTACCGTGCGCCGAACGTACGCAACGTCCGATCTGCACGGGAGAGTATAAAACCGTCCATGGTGGACCTGACAGTAGTCGGGGCCGTCGGACTACTTCCCGGGAGGCACGATCAGAACCGGGCGATGGCTGTGTCGCAGGACGTGATCCGCCACGCTGCTCTGCAGCAGCGACCGCAGGCCCGTCGTGCCGCGGGTGCCCGCGACGATGATGTCGACCGCGAGTTCGTCGGCCGTTTCGACGATCGCCGCCCAGATGGTTGTGCTGCATTCGATGCACCGGCCTTCCGTGATCAGGCCGACGGCCTCGGCGAGTTCGGTGCCCTCCGCGTTGGTGACCTTGGCGTCGGTGAGCGCGATGTCTTCGGTCTCCTCGTCGGGCACCCACTCGGGTTGCATCACACCCGAGATTCCGGACATCCGTGCGGCCTGCCGGGCCATCGGCTCCCACACCGTCACCACAACAGCGCGATCGGAAGCGATGAACCGACCCGCGTACTCCACCGCACGTTTGGCGTCGTCGGATCCGTCGTAAGCGATCAACATCAAACCTGCAGGCACCAGAACCTCCTGAGTACGGGTTTCCGCTACACACAGGTTAGCAAGACGGGCAACGACGGCTACCCGATTCCGGGCCCCGATGCGGAAGCGTCGGTGATGGGCTGGGTTACCGTCGAACACATGCGGATCAAGTATGCACTTGCGCTCATTGCGTGCACCGGCCTCGTCGCCGGATGTTCCCAGGGTGGCATCGGCACTGTCCCGGAATCTTCCCCCGCCGGGCCGGTTTCGCACGCCGCTGCCGAGTCTCCCGTGGCCGCGCCGGCGACGTGTGAGACGGAGTTCCTGCAGTCTTTGTCGTTGCGGCACAAGCTTGCTCAGCTATTGAATGTCGGTGTTACCGGGACCGCAGACGCTGTGCAGGTGGTTCTCGATGAACAGGTCGGCGGCATCTTCATCGGCAGTTGGACCGACGAGTCCCTGCTGGCCAACCGTGAGGTCGCTCAGGTCGCGTCGGCGTCGTCGCTGCCGCTGATGGTGACCATCGACGAGGAAGGTGGCCGCGTCTCTCGCGTCGAGAACCTTCTCGGGCCCGAACCGTCCGCCCGGCAGACCGCAGCGACAATGACGGAGGAGCAGACCTATCAGATGGCGCTCGAGCGCGGCCGAGGGCTCAAGGACTTGGGAGTCACGGTCAATTTCGCCCCCGACGTGGACGTGAGCAGCCAACCTGACAACAGCGTTATCGGCGACCGCTCGTACTCGAACGACCCTGCCGTCGTCACCCGCTACGCCGGCGCCTATGCGCGCGGAATGCGGGACGCCGGAATCCTGCCCGTGATCAAGCACTTTCCCGGCCATGGGTCGGCGTCCGGTGATTCGCACACCGGTGCAGTCACCACCCCGCCACTCGACCGGCTGCGGGCGAAGGATCTCATTCCGTTCCGAGACCTCGGGCCGACGGGTGTCGGCGTCATGCTCGGCCACCTCGAAGTCCCGGGCCTGACAGCCCCGGGCGTGCCTGCGAGTATCAGTCCCGACGCGGTGGCGCTGTTGCGCGGCGGCATCGGATACGGCGCGGCGCCGTTCGCCGGACCCATCTTCACCGATGACCTGAGTGGCATGAAGGCGATCACCGACCGCTATGACATCGCCGAGGCGGTCGAGACCGCGCTGGAATCGGGTGTGGACATCGCACTGTGGCTCACCACCGACGACGTTCCGCAGGTACTTGATCACCTCGAAAGCGTTGTGGCATCAGGTAAATTGCCTCAGCAGCGCGTCGACGAGGCGGTTCTGACGGTTGCGCGCGCCAAGGGTGCGCTCGCCTGCTAGCGACTACCACGCACGCCATGGGTTTCCACCGACTCTTCGGCGCCGTCTTCTCGTCTGTCGACCGGACCCAGCTTATTACCGTAAAGTAAGATACCGGGTTCGACGATCGATGGAGGATGTATGGCCGGCGGCACCAAGCGACTGCCACGCGCAGTGCGCGAGCAGCAGATGCTGGATGCGGCTGTCGACGTCTTTTCCGACAGAGGATTTCATGAGACGTCGATGGACGCGATTGCGGCCAGGGCGGAAATCTCGAAACCGATGCTGTATTTGTACTACGGCTCCAAGGACGAATTGTTTTCCGCCTGCATTAAGCGGGAGGGTCTCCTCTTCGTCGAGGCGCTCGCTCCGGCGGGAGATCCCAGCCTGGGCCCGCGGGAACAGTTGCGTCGCGCACTCGAGGGGTTTCTCGGGTTCGTGAGTACGCACCGCAAGTCGTGGATGGTGTTGTATCGCCAGGCCATGGGGCAACAGGCGTTCGTCGGTACGGTGAAGTCGAGTCGAGACCGTCTGATCGAGTTGACCGCGCACCTGCTCGAGTCGAGCACGCGGGACCCGAATGTGGGTCAGGATTTCGAGCTGATCTCGATCGCCCTCGTCGGCGCGGGTGAGGCCGTGGCCGACCGTGTCGCCGGCGGCGAGATCGAGGTCGCTACGGCGGCCGATCTGCTGGAGTCTCTTGCGTGGCGCGGCCTCGCCGGCGAGAAGAAGTCGGAGTGAATGTACCTTTCGACGCCTTCGCGGCGCCGAAAGGTACATTCACCCGGCGAGTAGCTACCGTAGCGTCGCCGTGAGGTGGGGGTAACCCTTCTTCGGGTGCTTGACCGACAGATCCCAGCCGTCGTCGGTCTGATCGGCGTACACGTTGAGCGTGGACGGAAGCAGAATGGGCTTGCCGAAGCGGACGCTGTAGGTGACGGCATCCGGAATCCGCCCCTCCACGGAGCCGAGGACGGCAGCCGCGCTCCACATGCCGTGCGCGATGGTCTTCGGAAATCCGAAAGCCTTGGCGCCCAAGGACGACACGTGAATCGGGTTGCGGTCACCCGACACGGCGGCGTACCTGCTGATCGTCTTCTGATCGACCCGTAGCGTCCGCAAGGGGCGCGGCGGCTGCTCCTCGGCCTTCGGCTCGGAACCCTTCTGGCCGGACAGCGACGTCTTCTGCTGGCGCAACAGGGTGGACGTCTGCCTCCACACGAGTTCGCGTCCGACTTTGATCTCGCTGATCACATCGATCAGCAGACCCTTGCGGTGCTCGCGCAGATTCGCCGCGCGCACCGACACATCGAGCGGTTCGCTCACCGAAATGGGCCGGAACTGCTCGATGACGTTCTCCGCGTGTACGGATCCGATGGCAGGGAAGGGAAACCCGTCCGACACCATCAACTTCATCATGATCGGGAACACCAGGGTGAATGGGTACGTCACCGGAAGGACGTCACCGAAGCGCAGGCCGGTGACCCGGTCGTAGGCCGCCAAGTTGTCGGTGTCGACGCGCATGCCATTGAGGACGAGCGTGGTGTCCGGGGCGTCGTGCCCACTGGCCCCGATGAAAGGCATCGCACTGCGGACTGCGCGAGTGTAGATGTCCAGCGTGCGGGGCTTCTCGGTGAGTTGCACGATCTTGCCCGCCATCACGCACCCAGCAGGCTCTGGCCGCAGACCCGGACGATCTGCCCCGTGACGGCGTTGGAAGCGGGGCTGGCGAAGTAGGCGACGGTTTCGGCGACGTCGACGGTTTCACCACCCTGCAGTAGGGAACTCATGCGGCGTCCGGCCTCGCGTGTGGCGAATGGGACCGCCGCGGTCATCGCCGTCTCGATGAAGCCAGGTGCGACGGCGTTGATGGTGATCTTCTTCTTTGCCAGCACGGGCGCGGTCGCCTGCACCAAACCGACGACGCCGGCCTTCGAGGTACCGTAGTTGGTCTGGCCGCGGTTGCCCGCGATGCCGGCGATGGACGAGACATCGACCACGCGGCCGCCCTCCTTCAGGGCGCCCTTGGCGACGAGAGTATCGGTGATTCGTTGCGGCGCAATAAGGTTGACGCCGATCACCATGTTCCATCGGCCCTCGTCCATGTTGGCGAGCGTCTTGTCGCGGGTGATGCCTGCATTGTGGACGATGATGTCCGCGCCGCCGTGCCGTTCGAGGACGAACTCGGCCAGCTTGTCGGCCGCATCGTCGGCGGTGACGTCCAGCGCGAGGGACGTGCCGCCCACCTTGTTCGCCGTCTCGGAGAGCGCCTCACCGGCGGCCGGGATGTCGGCGCAGATGACATGCGCGCCGTCGCGGGAGAGGACCTCGGCGATGGTGGCGCCGATGCCGCGGGCCGCACCCGTCACGATGGCAACCTTGCCTGCGAGGGGCCTGTCCCAGTCGGCGGGCGCGACAGAGTCTTCGTCGCCGACTCGGATGACCTGGCCGCTGACGAACGCGGACTTGGCCGACAGCAGGAAGCGGAGGGTGGATTCGAGGCCCGACAATCCGGCGGAGGCATTAGGCGAGGCGTAGACGAGCTGAGCCGTGGCGCCGCGCTTGACTTCCTTTCCGACGCTGCGGGTGAAGCCCTCGAGCGCGCGCTGGGCGATTTGCTCGTCTACGCCGGACGTTTCTTCCGGGGTGGTGCCGATCACGACGACGCGCGCGGACGGCGCGAGGTTGCGGATGACGGGCTGGAAGAACTGGAACAGCTGCTCGAGCTCGGTGACTGAACCGATGCCGGTGGCGTCGAATACGAGGGCGCCGTACACGTCGTCGCCGGGGCTTGCGGCGGGGTAGTCCGACAGCAGTTGACGCAGCGGCTCGGCGAGACGGCCCTTCCCGCCGATCAGGACAGGGCCGGGGAGCGGGGGTTCGCCGTGCTTGTACCGCCGCAGGTTCTCGGGACGCGGCAGTCCCGCCTTCGCGGCGATGAACGCGCCGGGCGCGGATGAGAGGAACTGGGAATAGATGTCGGGAGCTCCCTTGCTGGCTGCCACTGTCCTACCTTCTGTCGTCTTTGGGTGGTCAGTCACCGGGCACCGAATACGGTGTCGGTGTCGACAAGAAACTTACTCCTGAGTAAGAATAGTAGCCAACAGGTAATCGCACCAGATCCTTGGAGACGTTCAGTGACCAGCAAAGCTCGCACCAACTCGAAGTCCGCAGCGGCGCCGAAGCCGCGCGGAAAGCAGCAGCGTCCCGTCGCCATCGTCGGCGGAAATCGTATTCCCTTCGCCCGCTCCGACAAGGCGTACGCGCAGGCGTCCAACCAGGACATGTTCACCGCCACCCTCGACGGGCTGGTCAGCCGCTTCAACCTGCAGGGCGAGAAGCTCGGCCTCGTCGCCGGCGGCGCCGTCCTCAAGCACAGCCGCGACTTCAACCTGATGCGCGAATGCGTCCTCGGTAGCGCGCTGAGCCCCTACACTCAGGCCTTCGACCTGCAGCAGGCGTGCGGCACCGGCCTGCAGTCGATCGTCGCCGTCGGCGATGCGATCGCGGCCGGACGTATCGACGCCGGAGTGGGTGGCGGCGTCGATACCACATCCGACGCCCCGATCGGCGTGAACGACGAGCTTCGCGACTTCCTGCTGTCGCTGAACCGCGCGAAGAGCACCGCCGACCGCATCAAGCTCCTCGGCAATGTGCGCCCGTCCATGCTTGGTGTCGAGATCCCGCGTAATGGCGAGCCTCGCACCGGCCTCTCCATGGGTGAACACGCGGCGATCACCGCCAAGGAGTTCGGCGTCCGCCGCGAGGACCAGGACGAACTGGCCGCCGCCAGCCACCAGAACATGGCCGCCGCCTACGACCGCGGATTCTTCGACGACTTGGTGACGCCGTTCCTGGGGCTCACCCGTGACGACAACCTGCGTCCCGGCTCCACCGTCGAGAAGCTGTCGACGCTGAAGCCGGCTTTCGGCGTGAAGGCGGGCGATGCCACGATGACGGCGGGCAACTCGACCCCGCTCACCGACGGCGCGTCGGCGGTCCTGCTGTCCAGCGACGAGTGGGCCGCCGAGCGCAAGCTGCCGGTGCTCGCTCATCTCGTCGACTCCGAGACCGCGGCTGTCGACTACATCCACGGCAAGGACGGGCTCCTGATGGCGCCGACGTATGCGATCCCGCGCCTACTGGCCCGCAACGGCCTCACACTTCAGGACTTCGACTACTACGAGATCCACGAGGCTTTCGCGTCCGTCGTGTTGGCGACGCTGCAGGCATTCGAATCGGAGGAGTACTGCAAGGAACGGCTGGGTCTCGACGGAGCACTCGGCTACATCGATCGCAGCAAGCTGAACGTCAACGGGTCGTCGTTGGCCGCGGGTCACCCATTCGCTGCTACCGGCGGCCGCATCGTCGCATCGCTCGCCAAGGCGCTCGCCGAGAAGGGATCGGGACGCGGGCTGATCTCGATTTGTGCAGCTGGTGGTCAAGGCGTGACGGCAATCATAGAGGCGTGATCCGACTGGTCTTTCCGGTAGCTGACAGTCCGGAAAGGCCAGCATGTTCGCATGGCGAACGGGCATCCGGCAACGAGGAGTTGGTCGGATCTTCCGAAAACTCCTTGCGACAGGTGTAACGCTGGAGATTAACTGGCGATATCTCTATGAGCCCCGTGCTGCTGCCTGGCCCCCGACCTGGCAGCAGCGCGGGGCTCTCGCGTTTCCGGCGCCGGTAGTCTGTCGTAGGGTCGCGGGGTCTGAACCGGACCTCGCTCGAATCGGATCCCGCCTGAAATGCAACGAGCATCAACGGCAAGCCGAGGCCCGTACGAAGGACAACCCGTACGAAGGACAACTCGGTGAGAGGGCCACGGTGAGCGACGAAGACGGCGATACAGGGAGTGCTACACCCGAAGGGGCGCCGCCCGAGCCGAACTCCGACGAAGCACCCACGACGCAAATGTACCTCGGTGACCTAGGCAAAAACCTCAACGGCGTGGATCCGGAACTGCTGAATTCGGAAGCCTCGACGCGGGCGGAACCGGGGGCCGATGCCGACGCCACGCAGGTGATCCCTGCGGTTTCTCCGGGTCCTCTTTCCGAGTCGGCGCAGGCGTACGCCTCGGCAGCAGAGCAGCCCACCGTGCCGGTTGCGAGCGTCGACGCTCAGGTCTCGCCGACGGCCTCGGAGCCCGAACCTGCCGTCACCTCGGCCCGCGCGCCCTGGGCGAAGATTGCCGCAATCGCCGGAGGAATCATCGCGGTGATCGGTATCGCTTATGCCGCGGACCTCGCCGTGTCTTCCGGGGAAATCCCGCGTGGGGTGACCGTGGTCGGCGTCGATGTGGGTGGTATGACCCGCGAGGCGGCCGCCGTCAAGTTGGAGGCCCAGGTCGAGCCCCGCGTGAATCAACCGGTGGCGGTGCAGGCAGGCGACGTGTCGGCGGAACTCGTGCCCGCTGCCGCCGGTCTCGGCGTCGACTGGGAGTCCACACTCGACCGGGCCGATGCACAACCGCTCAACCCGTTCACCCGACTTGCGTCGTTCTTCACCACCGACGAGATCGGCGTGGTGTCGACCCGCGACGCCGCCGCAATGGCTGCGGCCGTCGACGACTTACGCGGACAGACCGACCGCGCTCCGCGTGAGGGAACAGTCGTGTTCGAGGACGCCACCCCTGTGCCGGTCGACCCGTTGAGGGGGCAGACCTTGAACGGTGAGGGGGCGGCGTCGGCGTTGACCGAAGAATGGGCATTCGGTCGGACGGTAGAACTGCCCGTCGACGTGGTGCCCGTGACGGTGACGAGAGAAGGCGTCCAGAAGGCTTTCGACGAGATCGCGACGCCCGCCGCGTCCGCGGACCTGGTGGTCACCGGACGTGACGGTGAAGCCGCGACCGTGCCGCGTCAGCAGATCGGCGCCATCCTCGGATTCGAACCGGACGGCGACGGGGGGCTGAATCCTACGTACAACGTCGAGGCGGCCATCGGTATTCTGGCGCCACAGTTGGTATCGACGGAGGTTGAGCCCAAAGATGCGACGATCATGCTCAGCGGGGGATCACCCACAGTGGTTCCGGCCGTCGTAGGTGACTTGGTGCAGTGGCCCGAGACTCTGGATGCGCTGCCCGAATTGTTGCGCGGCAACGATTCTCACGAAATCAACGCCGTATATGGAGCCGTCCCCGCTGCTCTGACAACGGAAGACGCGCAGGCGCTCGGGGTAAAGGAAGTGATCAGCGAGTTCACCACCAGTGGGTTCTCTGCGGCGTCCGGCACGAACATCAGACTCGCGGCCGACCAGATCGACGGCGCGTTGATCAAGCCCGGCGACACCTTCTCGCTGAACGGGTACACCGGCCCACGTGGCAGGGACCAGGGCTATGTGGAGTCGGGGATCATCAACTACGGTCGCCCGGATACTGCTGTCGGCGGCGGCGTGAGCCAGGTGGCGACGACTCTGTACAACGCTTCGTACTTCGCGGGCATGGAAGACGTCGCTCACACCGAGCACTCGTACTACATCTCGCGGTACCCGGAGGCTCGCGAGGCCACCGTATTCGCGGATGTTATCGACCTCCAGTTCCGCAACACGGCCAACACCGGCGTACTGATCCAGGCCATCGGTGGAAGCTCGGATCTGACCATCAGGATGTGGGGAACCAAGACGGTCGATGTCCAGTCCATCACCGGCAACCGTACGAAGCCGACCCAACCGGACACAGTCACCCTGCCGGCCGGTGATAATTGCATCCCCACCAGCGGCGCACCGGGGTTCACCGCCAGCGACACCCGGGTGATCTCCGATCACGACACCGGGCGGGAGATCTCTCGTAATACGAGGACGGTTCGCTACGACCCCATCCCGATCGTCAAGTGCGAGGAACCCGCCGGCGCACCCGAATCGGCCGAACGCTCACCCGCCGCGATGCCCAAGCCTGCCGAGCAGACTCCCGCCGCCACGCGGGCGCCGTCCTCCCCGCCGGAAAGTCCGAAGACCACTACGTCCAGGCCGAAGCCACAAAGGGGCGAGTAGCCGCCGCACACGAAAGCACCCCTTCTCCGAACCGGAGAAGGGGTGCTTTCGTGCGGAAATCAGGAGCCGATCAGAAGGCGGCTTCGTCCAACTCCATGATGTCGTTGTCGATATTGGCGACGATGCCGCGCGTCGCGGTCAGCTCGGGCAGAACATTCTTGGCGAAGAAGGACGCGATGGCGACCTTTCCCTCGTAGAACGCCTTGTCCGCAGCGGATGCGCCCTCGTCGAGAGCCTTGATTGCGATCTCCGACTGACGCAGCAGCTGCCAGCCGATCAGCAGGTCGCCGACGGCCATCAGGAAGCGGACGGAGCCGAGGCCGACCTTGTACAGCTCGGCCGGCTGTTCCTGCGCACCCATGAGATACCCAGTGAGGGTGGCGGCCATGGCCTGGACGTCTTCGAGTGCGGTGGCCAGTAGTGCTCGCTCAGTCTTGAGGCGACCGTTGCCTGCCTCACTGTCGATGAACTTCTTGACCTCGCCGGCAACGTGCGCGAGTGCCACACCACGGTCGCGGGCGATCTTGCGGAAGAAGAAGTCCTGCGCCTGGATGGCGGTGGTGCCCTCGTACAGGGAGTCGATCTTCGCGTCGCGAATGTACTGCTCGATCGGGTAGTCCTGGAGGAAGCCGGAGCCACCGAAGGTTTGCAGGCTGTCGGTCAGGTACTGGTACGCGCGCTCGGAGCCGACGCCCTTGACGATCGGCAGCAGCAGGTCGTTGACGCGGAACGCGAGGTCCTTGTCTGCGCCGGACACCAGTTTGGCGGTGGCCTCGTCCTGGTGCGCCGCGGTGTAGAGGTACACGGCGCGCAAGCCTTCGGCGTACGCCTTCTGCATCGCGAGGGCGCGACGGACGTCGGGGTGATGGGCGATGGTGACGCGCGGAGCGGCCTTGTCGGTCATCTGCGTGAGGTCGGCGCCCTGGACGCGTTCCTTGGCGTAGTCGAGGGCGTTGAGATAGCCGGTGGAGAGCGTGGCGATGGCCTTGGTGCCGACCATCATGCGGGCGTGCTCGATGACGTCGAACATCTGGGCGATGCCGTCATGGACCTCGCCGACGAGCCAGCCCTGCGCGGGAATGCCGTGGCCACCGAAGGTGAGCTCGCAGGTGGCGGAGACCTTCAGGCCCATCTTGTGTTCGACGTTGGTGACGAAGGCGCCGTTGCGCTCGCCCAACTCGTTGGTCTCGAAATTGAAGTGTGTCTTCGGGACGAAGAACAGCGACAGTCCCTTGGTGCCGGGGCCTGCGCCCTCTGGGCGGGCCAAGACCAGGTGGAAGATGTTCTCGAACAGGTCGTCGGAGTCGGCGGACGTGATGAACCGCTTGACGCCCTCGATGTGCCAGGAACCGTCGTCCTGTTTGACAGCCTTGGTGCGACCGGCACCGACGTCGGAGCCGGCGTCGGGCTCGGTGAGGACCATCGTGGCACCCCAGCCGCGCTCGACGGCGGTGGTGGCCCACCGCTTCTGCTCGTCGGTGCCGTTGCCGAAGAGCACGTCGGCGAACGCCGGTCCGGCCTGGTACATGTGCGCCGCGGGCTGCGCGCCCAGGATCAGCTCGTTGATGGCCCACACGACGGATCGGGGGACGGGGACGCCACCGATTTCCTCGGAGAGTCCCATGCGGTACCACTCGGCGTCCCACAGGGCGCTGAACGACTTCTTGAAGGATTCCGGCAGGGTGACGGTGTGGTTCTCGGGGTCGAAGACCGGGGGGTTGCGGTCGGCGTCGGCGAACGACTCGGCCAGCGGCCCCTCAGCGAGGCGGGCAACCTCGCTGAGCATGTTGCGGACGGTGTCGGCGTCGAGATCGCCCCACACGCCTTCGCTCAGCGGCTGCTCGAGACCGAGTACCTCGAAGAGGTTGAACTCCAGGTCGCGGACGTTGCTCTTGTAATGGCCCATGTCTTCTATCTCTCCCGGTGAGATGGTGCGGTCTATCAGCAAGTACCGCCCAAGTTATTACTCGTCGGTAACATTGCCCGATATTACGCCCCATTTTCCTGACTGCCAAGACCAGGGCGGTGCGCGACCACGAGCGCGTCGATCGCGGTGCCGGCGTCGGTCTCCCGGTAGCGTCGTTCGGCAACGTCGACCTCGAGTTTGCCTTTGACCGATGCTACTAAATCATCTGGTGTGTAGAAGATTTCGGGATCCTGCGGACCTCCGACCTCCTGCGTCGGGTTAACGGCGTCGTGGCCCAAAATCATGAGGATTCCGTCAGGTTTCAGAGCGGATATGGCGCGGTTCACAACCTGTAGACGTTCCGTCGGGGCGAGGTGGAGGTAGATCATCAGGACGAGGTTGTACTCGCCGCCGAGGTCCGCACCGGTGACATCGGCAACCCGATAGTCGAGCCGTTCGCGGACCGACCGGGGCGCTTCGGCGGCGACCCGGGCGGCCTTGTCGAGGGCTACGACCGAGTAGTCGAGGCCCGTCACCTTCCAGCCACGGGTGGCGAGCCAGAGCGCATTTCTGCCCTCGCCGCACGCGAGGTCGAGTGCGCAACCGCGGGGGAGTGAGGTGGCCTGCTCGACTAGTACCGCGTTCGGTGGCACGCCCCATACGAGGTCGCTCTGCGAATACCGCTCATCCCATGCCGATGCATCCATGGACCCGACGCTAGTACGAGAACTACGCCAGCGTCGTGTGCATGAGGAGCACGTTGTAGTTGCTGTGAACGGTCGTAAGGAAGTAGAGATCCGGCCCCGACGACCACGGGTGGATATAGGCTCCATACGCGCTCGGGAGTTCTCTGGTGTCGATGAGGGTCTCGGGTTCGCTCCACGGGCCGGTGAGCGACGGTGAGCGACGCATCACCACGGAGTTGAACTGGTCGGTGGTCAGCATGAGGTATTGACCGAGGAACTCGTTGTAGGCGACGGACAGTTCGCCGACCCTGCCGGGCATGATCGGTCTGGCGACGTCGGGGTTCGACTCGATCCACTCGGCACCGTCGAAGTACTCGTAGGCGCTCAGGTCCATGATCTGGGCCTCGGGGACACGCGCGAGGTGCACGAGCCCGCCGCGTCCGGGTGGAGTTCCGTACTGGTAGACGAAACCGTCGGACTCGACAAAGGCGCTCATCTGGAAGTTGGCGTTGCCGCCGACGTTCGGACGCTGCGTCTCGGGGGCGACGGCCCAGTTCTCACCGTTGTCGTGCGAGTAGGCGAGACCGGAGTAGTTGGTATGCCACGATCCGGCCTCGCCCCAGTCTCGCACCGACATCATGCTCAGGATTTGGGTGTCACCGACCGCGACGCCGGCCGTGGGGACACGGCTGATCTCGACGAACGGAATCTTGGGGCTCGGGACGAGCTCCTTCGCCTGGCCGAAGATGTCGCGTGGGGAGCTGTCGAAGCTCATGCCGTCGGAGAGGTTGCGGTCCGAGCTGCGGAACAGGGTGCTGCTGCGCCAGGCCCACAAACTGCCCGACAGCAGATTGGGGAGTCCGAGTCCGGCGGAGTCGCCGAACGCCGTGAGAATTTGTCCCCGGCCGTTGTCCCACATGATGCCGAGATCGGTGCCGAGGACGTTGGCGTCCTGGGTGCGGTTGGCACTGAGCAGTCCCGTCTGCTGCGCCACAGCGCGTGTGCGTCCAGTGAGGTTGGGGATGCCGTTGGTGCCGTTGAGTCCGGGTATCGGATTGATGATGTTCGGGTTGGCCGCTGTGGGCGCGGCGAACGCAATCAACGACATCACGACGCTGGCGAGGGACACCACCGCGAGAGCTTTCGTTCGCTTCAAGAGGGGACACTCCAATCTCTAGCAACAGGCGGAATCGTGTGGCCCGACCGATCACCGCTAGCGGTGACAACTGCTGGAAATCGCAAGAAGTTTAACAATTTGGTTCCCGTTGGTGTGTCGATTTGACCCCCGCCAAGCATCTTGATCTCTGAGTCTACGTTCCGTCCGATACCGCTCCTGGCGGTGTGATCGGTCGATAACCAGCCACCGGCGCTACCCGCGAGGAGGTCTTCGACGTAACGTGTGCAAAACAGCAAGTCGACACTGCGCGTAACCACGCGGGACCTGATGAGGAGATCGATCGATGGGAAAGCAGATCGCCACCGCGGCTGGAGGTCGGCAGTCCGCCCTTCTCGGACTCGGCGTGTATCGGCCCGAACGGGTCGTCACCAACGACGAGATCTGTGAGTTGATCGACTCGACGGATGAGTGGATCCAGTCTCGTTCGGGTATTCGGAACCGGCGATTCGCGGCGGAAGACGAGAACGTCGTCACGATGTCCATAGCCGCAGGACGCGACGCGATCGCGGCGAGTGGGGTCGATCCCGCGCAGATCGGCTGCGTCATCGTCGCCACGTCGACGTATCTCTTGTTGACGCCCCCGGCCGCGGCCGTGGTTGCCGACGCGCTGGGCACTGGTGGACCCGGCGCGTTCGACCTCAGCGGCGGGTGCGCGGGCTTCTGCACGGCGCTGACCGTGGCGTCAGATCTGGTGCGGGGAGGATCCGTCGACTATGTACTCGTGGTGGGTGTCGAGAAGATGAGCGTCACCACCGACCCGACCGACCGCGCCACTCGTTTCATCTTCGGTGACGGCGCCGGGGCTGTCGTCGTCGGCAAGAGCGACGTCGCGGGTATCGGGCCGGTGGAGTGGGGTTCGGACGGCGCCCAGTCCGGCGCCATCGTGCAGGATATGGATTGGTACGAATACATCACGACGCCGGGCGCCACGCGCCCGTACATCAAGATGACCGGAACCGCGGTGTTCCGCTGGGCCGCCTTCGAGATGGGTAAGGTTGCGCTCTCCGCGCTGGACAAGGCAGGGCTGTCGGTCGATGATCTCGACGCGTTCGTTCCGCACCAGGCCAACTCGCGGATCACGGAGGTGATCGCCCGGAGCATGAAGCTCCCGGAGAGCGTCCCGGTCTCTGACGACATCGCCGAGAACGGTAACACCTCGGCAGCATCGGTGCCGCTGGCGATGGCAGCCATGTTGGAGTCTGGCGACACCAAGCCGGGTGACACAGCCCTGTTGCTCGCATTCGGTGCCGGGCTGTCCTACGCGGCTCAGGTCGTGACGATGCCGGTCCTCGCGAAGAAGTGACCCGAGCCGGTCCCGCCAGGCCGGCTGCTGGAGGAGCCGGACTGGAGAGCGGCGGGACGATGGAGTGGCACCAGGGCGGCTAGGCAGTGGTGGTGCCGTGCAACAAGGGAATCAGCAACTCGTCGTCCGTGAGCGCCCCGTGCTGTCCGGGCAGTGCGGACAGCCTCGATTCCACTTTCCGCCGGACCACGGCGACACCGCCCTGCGCAATGGCGACGACGTGTCCGATGCGGTCGTGTATCTCGGATCGCACGGCGGGCCCGAAAAGCCCTGCGGCGAGGGCCTCATCCCTTGTCCCGATCCACATGCGGTGTCCCAGTTCCGCCCGCCAACGATCCGCGACGTCGGCTGCGGCACCCCGCCGTGTGTGGACGTGCCTGCACCGCGGCTCACCCGCGAGCGTCACGACGTCGTCCGACAGAGCAGGTGCGGTATCGAAGTCGATCTTGTCCTTGTCGTCCACGGTGACCATGCCGTGGTCCGCGGTCACGTAGAGCGTGCTGTCGGTGCCCTCGAGGCCCGCGACGACGTTCTCGACGAGACGGTCGACCAGGGTCAACTGATTGAGCCAGGACTCGGAACCAGGTCCATAGATGTGGCCCAATGTGTCGATTTCGCTGAGATAGCAGTACGTGAGGGTCCGATCCCCTGCCCGGGCCGCTGCGGCGACGTGTGCGATCAAGTCGCCATATGCATGTATGCCCGTGAACGTGCCGCCGCGCAGGACTGCGCGAGTGAGTCCGGACCCGTCGAACTTCGCGGGAGCCACGGTGCGGCATGAAATGCCCGCTGCCGTAGCACGTTCGAAGACCGTGGGTGAGGGCTGGGTGACCTCGGGTACCAGGCGCCCGCGTTCGTCCCGGCCGCGCCCCGATTGCCAAGACAACCAGTTGAGAGCGCCGCGAACCTCACGAACGTATGACTGGTAGCCGGTGATGCCGTGGCTGCCGGACGGCAACCCGGTACCGAGGGACGCGATGCTGGTGGCCGTAGTGGTGGGGAATCCCGCGCGGATCGGCCGGCCGGACAGGCTGTCGAGGAAAGGCGCGTATTCCCGGTGACGATGCAGCAGGTTCCAGCCCAGGCCGTCGATCAACAGGACCACGGTGTGCCGGCTGTCCGGCAGGTGTAGGCGATTGGCCTCGCCGGCGGCGCCCAGCGAGGCGAGGACGGACGGCATCAGGGTAGACAGCGTGGGCTGTGAGTACACGTCGAGTTGGGGCGCCGAGACGGTCATGCAATCCACTATGGCCGATCGGCTCATAACCCGGCGCGGTACAGGCCTCAGGTTGGCCGCTGAGGGTGAGTCGGCGATCCGAGTAGATCCTGACACGGCAAAAGGCCAGTTCACATCTGCCGCGTGACGGAGAACTGGTCCCGGGGCGAATCGTGACTGGAGTCACGTGCGAAGCTGTGGGTCATGGTGGATATTGCACGCCCGCAGTTGGAGGGCACGGTTGCTGTAGGCGAGGGGCGCCGACTCGGTTTCGCGGAGTTCGGTTCGGCCCAGGGGAGAGCGATCTTCTGGTTGCACGGCACGCCGGGCGCGAGGCGTCAGGTTCCGATGGAGGCAAGGGCATTCGCCGAACGCGAGCACGTCAGGTTGATCGGGATCGACCGGCCGGGTGTGGGGTCGTCGACGCTGCACCACTACGGCGCGGTGATCGACTTTGCCGACGACCTCCGAACGGTCGCGGACACGCTGGGTGTCGATCAGATGGCTGTGATCGGGCTGTCGGGTGGCGGGCCCTACACGCTGGCCGCAGCCCGAGCCATGCCCGATCGGGTGGTCGCGACCGCCGTAATCGGAGGTGTCGCACCGACGAAAGGCCCCGACGCAATCCGTAGCGGGCTGATGGATTTTGCGTCGCTGGTGGCTCCGGTGTTGGCTGCGGGCGGCATTCCCGTCGGAGTGGCAGCTAGTTCGGTAATACGGCTCGCGAGGCCGTTCGCGTCTCCGATCATCGACCTCTACGGACGGATGTCGCCAGAAGGCGACCGCCGGCTGCTCGCACGCCCGGAGTTCAAGGCGATGTTTCTCGACGATCTTCTCAACGGCACCCGCAAGCAACTCAGTGCGCCGTTCGCCGACCTGGTGTTGTTCACCAGGGACTGGGGATTTGAAGTGAGTTCTGTGACGACTCCGGTGCGATGGTGGCACGGCGACTGTGACCACATCATCCCGATGCGGCACGGTCAGCACATGGTCTCGCTACTGCCCAACGCCGAGTTCCACATGATGCAAGGTGAAAGTCATCTCGGTGGCCTGGGCATGTCGGAAGAGATCCTCCGATCGCTCCTCGACATCTGGGACGAAAGGGGGGCGTAGGTGCGGTTCCGCTCGGTGTGACGGGCGGGATTTCGTTGTTGAGCGGAAGGTGGCGTGACCGTATCCTCCTCGCAGACAAGCGCGTCGGACGGTCCGTCGCTTCTCCGCATCCCAACACCGCATCCCAACACCGCATCCCAACACCCAAAGTCGGGGCGTCGGATCCTCGATTCCGATAGCCGAAACTATGACGATCGGCCTGGTATTCGCTTCGCTCCGTCTTCACTCAGAAGCGTGCTCCGCTAGCGTCCGGAACGCGCCGCGAGCCAGATGGCGTGGTCGACCTCCCACGGAGTAACCTGTCGGCCCATCATTGCGCTCAGCTGCTGTGCGATGTCCCGAAGCACGATGCGGGCCTCGGCAGCCGTCACCTTCACGCCGTGGCACGCAAGCCAATGCAGCAGCATCCGATTGGGTTTGACAGTGTTTTCATCCCCGATGAGCATCCACAGGTAGCCACGGCGGATACCCTACTTGCCCTCGCCGGGCACCTTCCGCAGCGCCGCTTCCACTGCGTCGAGGCGCAGGGGATCGGTCAGTACCGCGTGAGCTTCAGCGAGGGTCCGTACCCCGTGCTCATGCAGAATTGCTGCGTACTGCAGTACCGCGTCAGCCTTGCGTATCCCGCCCCGAGGCGAGGTGTTCTGCCGGTTCTTCGTTGTCGCCAGCAGCGCCTCGGCGGCGGGGTAGCGGTCGAGGAAGGTATCGAGCGGAACGGGATCGCCCGATTACGGACCCGACATCTCCACAGACGGTGAGTAGACCTCTAAATCTGTGGCGACCCGCTTGACCACCGGCACCACGTGGTTGTCGTAGTGGGCACCGATGCTGTAGACCGCGTCGAGCACGCAGAAGATCGCACTCACCCACCGCCGCTCACGTGGATGCGGGTTCAGATCCCGGCAGTTTCGATCCCGGTCTCGTCGCGCATACGCGGACCATAGCCACCCCAGGGGGCAGCTACCACTACCCACACCGACGGCGCTACCCTCGCGTCGAGAATGAAGTTCTCGTCGATGGACTCGGTGTCCGGCGCAAGCATGCGCGGTTCGCGCCGCAACCAGCCGTCCGGGGCTGTGGAAGACTCTGCTCATGTCTGAGAGCGAGAACCGGGACAGCCCGGGCCGGGCCCGCCAGAATCTGATCTATCGCGACGGCGTCCTCGGTCGTACCCCTTCCGTCCCCACCGATTTCGACACTCTTGAGCGGCGGGCACGGAAGAAAATGAGCGCGAAGGGCTGGGCCTACGTTCACGGCGGCGCGGGCCTGGGCCGCACGATGCAAGCCAACCGGGACGCATTCGACAAGTGGCAGATCGTTCCCCGGGTGCTGCGCGACGTCTCGAGGCGCGACATCGGCATCGAACTGTTCGGTCGCCGGATTCCGGCACCGGTTCTCCTCGCTCCCGTTGGTGCCTCCGAACTCGCCCGGCCGGAGGGCGATGTCGCGATCGCCGCGGCCGCCGCCGAATTGGGTGTGCCCTACATCTTTTCCAACCAAGGCTGCGCTCCGATGGAGGAAAGCGCGGCGGCGATGGGCGATGCTCCCCGGTGGTTCCAGCTGTACTGGAGTACGGACGACGACCTCGTCGACAGCCTGCTCCAGCGCGCCGAGAACATTCGGGCGGACGCCGTCGTCGTCACTCTCGACACGACCATGCTCGGCTGGCGTCCGGAGGATCTCAACCTCGGCTCGCTCCCCTTCGCGCAGGGGCAGGGGATCGCGCAGTACACCTCCGATCCAGTGTTCCGCAGGATCGTGCACGACAGGATCAAGGCGACGGTGGGCAAGGCGGACGTCGAGGTGACGCTCGGCGCGATCCGGTCGCTGGTGTCGATGACCCGGCGCTTCCCTGGCCGTTTCCTCGACAACCTCCGGTCGCCGGAGCCCCGGGCCGCGGTCGAGACGTTCCTGGACATCTACTCGCGGCCGTCGTTGAGTTGGGCAGACATCGAGACCCTTCGCAGCAGGACGTCCCTCCCGGTCCTACTCAAAGGCGTACTCCATCCGGACGACGCCCGTCGCGCGCTCGACGCCGGGGTGGACGGCATCGTCGTGTCCAACCACGGTGGGCGACAGGTGGACGGCAGTGTGTCCTCGCTCGACGCGTTGGTGGACATCGCGCCCGTCGTCGACGGCAGACTGAAGCTGCTCCTCGACAGCGGAGTCCGCACGGGAGCAGATGTCTTCAAGGCCCTCGCACTCGGTGCGGACGCGGTGACCCTCGGCCGCCCGCACCTCTACGGCCTGGCCCTCGCGGGTCAGGCCGGTGCTCGGGACGCCACGGCCAACGTGATTGCCGAGTTCGACCTCACGATGGGGTTGAGTGGTCTGAGGTCCGTCGCCGAGATCGATCGGACCGCGCTGCGTCGAGCGTAAGTCAGCTTTCGCAGCCCACGCCGTCACCGTCGCGGTCCAGGTGGGTTCCGTAGCCGGCTTGGCCGATACGGACCGGTGCGGCGCCCGCAGCCCTGGCCGCCGAACAGTTCTTGTAGTACACGTCGCTCTGCGGTGCCGTGTCGACGTACGGGGCGGGGTCCGGCACGACCGGCGCCGGCGACGCGATCGGCGCGAGATCGGTGCTGGGAACCATGGCCGAGGCGGGTTCCACGGCTCCGCAGTCCTGGAGAACCCGCGCGATTGCGTCGTGCTCGGCCTGCGTAACCCACAGTCCGTAGGCGGCCTTCACCTCCACCTGATCGGCCACGTACGTGCATCGGAAGCTCTTGTTCGGCGGCAGCCACGTTGCGGCGTCACCGTCCGACTTCTGCTGGTTGGCGGGGCCGTCGACGGCTTTCAGGTTCCGTGGGTCGTTCGCGAAGTTCTTACGGGTGGCGGTGTCGAGTTGCTGGGCGCCCTTCTGCCACGCATCGGACAGAGCGACGACGTGATCGATCTGCACAGCCGTGGACGTGCGTTCGCCGCGCACGAAGGAAATGGCTTTCCCGGTGTAGGGATCGAGCAGTGTTCCAGTCTGCACGGCGCAGTCACGGCTACCCGGCTTGAACACGATCTGTTCGAGATCGCGCCGGAGGATGTCATTTCGGGTGTCGCACCCATTGTGACCGCCCTCCACGCTGACGTCGTCGGTCCACGACGACCCGAACAGTTCCCGGTCATAGCCGGTCTTCGGTGCGCGTCCCTTGATCTCGAGGGTGGCGAGCAGGCGCAGTGCGTCGTTCTTGTCGACGGCGCCCGCGATTAGGGGATCGATCGGTGACGCAGGCGCAGACGCCGCCGGTGCCTGTGTCGAAGTGGTATGCGATGGACCAAGCGTGGTCGCCGGGCTCGCAACCGTGCGGGTCGCCGATTCTGCTGCGACCTCGGATGATTGGTCGTCCTGCCACGGGCTGAGCAAGAGGACCGCGGATACGACCACGATGGATCCGGCAGCGATCCAGGGCCACTTCTTGCGCGTGGCAGGCATTGAGGACGGGAGGTAGGTCACGCTGTCACTCGATGAACTCGGGAACCGATGTTCATCGAGCAACGGAATGTCTTTCCGCTACTCGGCAGTACGAGAGTGTCAGCATGCGTCAGAGTATGGCTGAACATGCAGGGTTGGTCAGGTTCTGTGCGAGCGAGTCGGCCTGAAACTGTGCCCGGACCCGGCTCGCCCGTCACCTCGCCGAAGACGTGCGCCGCCCCGGGAGCGACCCTGCCCGCCGATCAAATGAACGGCAGGCAGCGTCGAAATGCGCGAGGACAGGATCGATGGAGAGGTAACGTCGCGGGGCCCGACAACTGGCCGCTCAGAGCGACCCGAACCCGGGGAATCCGGGTATCTGACCCGGAGGAAAGCCACCGGGGGGTCCTCCAAACCCTCCGAAACCCATCGGACCGCCGGGCCCCGGCCCGAAGAAGCCACCCGGCCCCCCGAGCCCTCCAAAGCCACCGGGCCCTCCAAAGCCACCCGGCCCCCCGGGCCCTCCAAAGCCCCCGGGCCCTCCAAAGCCACCCGGCCCCCCGGGCCCTCCAAAGCCCCCGGGACCCCCAAAGCCACCGGGGCCTCCAGGGCCACGCACGAGATCAGTGGGATGCGCCGAGTGCGATACGACTGTCGCGGCGGTAGCCGGCACGACTCCGATCCCGAGGGGAAGCGCGACGAGCGCTCCGGCGGCAATGATCTTGGCGAGAGTCCGGCGTGAGGGTATGTGCGAGTTGTTCATGATTTGGTGCTCCTTGTTCGGCATCCGGATCATTGGCCTTCAGCGGTGGCGCCAGATCCGTGTGGACGCGCCATTTCGTGACTGGCGGGTCCAGCGACCACCGTACGCTCGGTGCTGGTTGTGTTTGTGAGCGGAATTCGAACGCGATCCCGCCGACCGCCTTAATGATTCGAACGAAGCTATCGCCCGCGTGCTCACATCAGGGGGCCGCTTCCGTCCGCCCGTTTCACCTGTTCCCGGCCGACGGCGGCCTACGTAAGCCGATCGGTTGAGAGTTCAACAAGTTTGTGAATGTGCTCTTTAGTAGCCGTGACCGGGGTGGTAGCCGGGACCTCCGAAACCGGGTCCAGAGAAGTGTCCGGGAGGTCCTGGGTGGAATCCCTGTCCGCCGTAACCGCCTGGTCCGGGGTGGAACCCCGGACCGCCGTAACCTTCGGGGCCACGTACGAGTTCAGTGGAATGCGCCGAGTGCGATACGACGGGCGCGGCGGTAGCTGGCGCTACTCCGATCCCGAGGGGCAGCGCTACGAGCGCTCCTGCCACAACAATCTTGGCAATCTTGGGGAGAATCCGTCGTGAGGGTGCATGCGAATTGTTCATGATGTGGTGCTCCTTGTTCGGTATCCGGGTCCTTTGTCTTCATTGGGCGCCGGATCCGGGTGGACGTGCCCTTTCGTGACTGGCGGGTCCAGCGACCACCGTACGCTCAGTGCTGCTTGTGTGTGCGAGCGGAATTCGAAAGCGATCCCGCAGACCTGCTTGACGATTTGGACGTGGCTATCGCTGGTTGCGTTCACCCCAGGGCCTGTATCGACCGAGGAAATCAAGGTGTTTCAAGAGAGTCTGCGGCTAAGTGAGCAATGGCTCGACGACATCGGCGGAAGACCTGGGGGCGCAAGAGCTGGGATAGAAGTTGCGCCACCACTCGTGGTCGGGGTTTCCTTGCTTGTGTGCATCTTGGACACTGGATCATGAGGTCCAGAGAAAGATGCCGATGATGGTGATGAAGGCGTACCCGGCGAAGTTCAAAGCCGATGCCGTCGCGTCGTACCTATCAGATCCGGAGAAGACGCTGGAAGGCGTCGCGAGGGACCTGGGGATCAGTAGTGAGGTTTTGCGGAACTGGGTGCACGCTCGCGAGGCAGGCAGCACGTCGCGGCCGGCGCAGGCTGACGTTACCGACGATCTGGAGATCACGCGATCGTTGATCGTTCCCGCTGCGGAATTGCACTGGCGGTTCTCTCGCTCGAGCGGCCCGGGCGGCCAGGGAATCAACACTACGGACTCGCGGGTGCAATTGGCCGTCAACCTTTCGACCTTGTCGACGCTATCGCCTGAGCAGCTTGGACGCATGCAGATTCAGCTGGCGCACAGGCTGGTTGACGGGATGATCACCGTGACGGCGTCCGACATGAGGTCGCAACTACGCAATCGGCGCTCGGCGCGGGCGCGGATGTCGGCGTTGCTGAGAGATGCACTCTTGACTGAGCCACGCAAGCGTCGCCCCACCACCGCGACCAAGGGCTCGCATCGACGAAGACTCGAGGGGAAGAAGCAGCGCGCACAGACGAAGAACCTACGGAAGAAGCCGGACATATAGAGATCGGCATTTCGCAGGCAAATGGGCAATACCAGCCGCGACACCGATCACACGTCAGTCGGTGGATCGAGGTTTCAGTAAGTCCGTGAAGGTGCTTTTCAGTTGTGGATAGAGGGCCGCAAAGACACCATATTGCGCCTCATAGGTTGCGCGCGCCGAGTCCCGCGGTTCATACGATTGGGCGACGGGAAATAGTCCGGGTGGCGCGTACGTCTCGTACCAACCCAGTGTGCGTCCGGCGATGATGGCTGCTCCGTGTGCCGCGGCATTCTCCGGCTGAGACACTACCTGCAGGTCACGTGCCAGGACATCGGCCAATATTTGCATCCAGATCGTCGACTTGGCCCCACCCCCAACTACGTACAGCGTCTGCGCCGTTGTTCCCAACGCCTCGAAGAGCGATCGATAACCAAAGCAAACGCCTTCCATGACCGCGCGGATGAGGTCGGCGCGCACGGTCTGATTGGAGATGCCGATATAACAGGCGCGGGCGTCGGGATCGCGAAATGGGGAACGTTCGCCGGCCAAGTACGGAAGGTAGATCACACCGTTGCTGCCGACGGGTGCCATTGCTGCGGTCGCGTTCAGCGTTGCATAGTCCATTCCCTCCGCTATTTCGCCGCGCACCCAATCCAGATTGCCCCCGGCTGTAAGCATGGGGGCGACCTGGATCAAACGCTGCTGGTCGGGATGGCGCAATGTGAAGATGCCGTTCTCCGCGCCGGCCGCGGAAGGTTGAACCGTGTCCAGCGCAGTGGATGCAATCCAGCCACTGGTGCCGAGGTAGCAGTAGGAGCGATTCGGTTCACCCGCACCCACGCCCACGGTTGCGGCCGCCAGATCGCCCGCACCGGCAAAGACGGGCAGATCAGGCGGCAGCATGAGTTCCTGTGCCGCGGTAGTTGTCAGAGTCCCAATGTGTTCGTGGGCCGCCGCTAGACACGGTAGCTTTTGCGCGTCCAACCCCACACGTTCCAAAAGTTCTGTCGCCCAAACATTTTCGTGCAGGTTCAGCAGGCCGGTGGTACTGGCGGTCGTGTAATCGCAGCTGGCAACACCGCAGAGCCGCCAGCCAATGTAGCTGTGTGCGCCGAGGAGAATTGTTCGCGCCGCTGTCAATCGATCTGCTTCGTGTATCTGCAGCCAACGCCACTTTGCCAAGAGGCTGGACGCATCTTGCGTATTGCCGGTTAGGCGTAGCAACTCGTCTCCGCCTATCTGGGAGGCGATTTCCTGCGCTTCGTGTTGCGCGCGTGTGTCCGAGTAAAGGATGGCGCGCCCAATCGCACCATCGGTACCGATGAGGATCAAATCCTGCATCTGGCCGCTCAACGTAATTCCGACCAGATCATGCGCGGGCGGATCGGCCTTTTGTCGAAGCTGAGCGAGCGCGTCTCGAGTCGCTTGCCACCACGCGTTGGGCTCTTGCTCGACACGATAGCCGGAGTTTGTGTAGGTCGCATAGCCTGCATAGCCGCTGGCCAGCAACCGACCGTCCTGTGCGGCGAGCGTAGCTTTGGTGCCTGTGGTGCCGATATCCAGCGCGATGAGAGTTTGCATAGGGATGTTCGCTTTCCATCAGGGACTTCGACGTTGCCTACCAGTCGCGTTGCAGCTCCATGGTGCTGCAATGCAAACTTCCGCCATTCTTTTGGATCTCGTCATACTCAACCGGGATGGCCTCCACGTCGAACTTCGACGTGAGAAGCTCGGCGGTCCGAGGCAGATGGGCGCCGATCATCACCTTTCGAGGAGCGATAGTCAAGGAGTTGATTGCCCACTCCTCGCCCCGGGGCACCTCGACTGTCTCGATGCCGAGTCGATTCAACTCGACGATGAACTCGTAGGGAAGCTCAGCGCTCTCGATGAGTGCAAGATCATGATCGAGCATTACCAGGCTTCCATCAATATGAATGCAATACCCTGGCAGCGGAACTTCGATGACTTCCATTCCAACGGCCTCCAGATGCCGCCGAATCTGAAGAAAGCCCTCGTGATTGCACCGAATGGATGTGCCGAACGCCGCCAAGTCTGAGCGCAGCTTCATGAAACTTCCTCCTTCCGCCACAGCAGTTCCGGTGAGCGTTCCAAGAATGGGCATACCCGCCGCGGCGACAGTCCGAGTGATCGACTGTTCCTCACCCCGACGCATCCGAGGAGCAAGACGCAGAACAACTGCGCCGCCGGGCACCGTAATCAACGGATCACGCGTGTAGATCGACTTCGTAAATGTCTCAGGAAGTTCAGGAGCCATCAGCACTTCGATTCCCTGACTCTCGAGGGTGGCAACGTAGCCTGCGTACTGGTCGACAAGTCTTTCCCAGTTGGGTGCGTTGCGGTCCTTCCAGTACCAGCTGCCGTCGGGATCGATGCAGGCGCCGAGTTCTTCGTTCCAGGCCTCTGCGCGAATCTTGCGCAGGCCAGGGTTCGGCGGCCGCATGAGAACGGTGCGGAGCTGACTTACCTCATCTGCTGCGCCCCAGGATCGCCCCCAATTGGAGCGGAGTTCTTCAGGATCAAGAAACCCCGGTTTGGGCTCAGGTCCGAGAACTTCATGAACATTTTTTGGGTTCGACATATAGATTGCTCCCATATTCTATCTCAGCTATCAGAGTGGATCGTTTCAATCGTCGAAGAGTACTGGGCGGCGCTTCGCCGAAAGGAGGGACACGAGCGTGACCAGGGAAAGTGCAACAAGAATTGAACCGGTCCACCATATCGAATTATCTGTGATGTCCAGAACGAAGGTGGCAAAGAAGGGGACAAGTCCGGCAATTACACCCGCCAGGCTGTACGCGATGCCAGTTGCCGTCTGGCGTACATGTGCAGGGAATAGACCGTTCAGGACTTCACCACACGCCGCATACGATATGGAAATCAAGGCGGAACCGGCAATCATGGCGAATGCGATACTGTACTGCGTACCTCCTACGACAATTGCGAAGATCGGTAGGGCGAGTAGGGTAGATGCACTTGCTCCGATCAATCCAACATTTGCGCCACCAATCCGATTGGCAAGCAACCCCCAACCCAAGAACAACAGAACGTTCGTTGCTGATCCGATAAGCGAGGCATTCAAGAGTGGTGTTGGATCCAGTCCCAGTTCGCGCGTGGCGTAGTTGAGAACGAATGTATTGACGAAATAGTACCCGGCAACTCCCAGTACGGCAACGCCAATTCCTATGAACAACGGCTTTTTGTGTGTGCTGACAACGGTTCCCAGTGGGGCCCCGTGGTTCTTTGATTCTGAAGGATCAACCACGGGAGCATCAGGCAGCGCGCGCCGAAGCCAAACGACAATGAGCATAAACGGCAGTGCCATGATAAATGGCACCCTCCAGCCCCAGTCCGAGAATGCCTCCGTGGTGAGCACTGCGGTCAGGGCACTGAACGTAATGGTGCCGATGAGAATGCCCGCCGGATTTCCGAGTTGCGGAAGCATTGCATAAAAGCCTCGCTTCCCTGACGGAGTCTGCTCGGTGATCATTGCGGATGCCCCACTCCACTCACCTCCCATCGCGATTCCCTGTACGAGACGAAGAGACACCAGCAAAACCGCACCCATGATCCCGATCGAATGAGAACCGGGAATGAACCCGACTAGGGAAGTCGAAATTCCCATCATCCAGATCGTGATCATCAAACTCTTCTTGCGACCGACTCGGTCCCCGATATGTCCGAAGATGATCGCGCCGAGTGGGCGTGCAATGAATCCGATCGCAAATGTCGCAAATGCGGCGAGAGCGCCTGCTACCGGATCTTCGGACGGGAAGAAGACATCACCGAAAACTAGTGCCGCAGCGGTTCCGAACAAATAGAAGTCGTACCACTCCATCGCTGTGCCCGTGAACGCAGCCAGGGCAATGCGTCGGTGCTTTCCTCCTTGCACTTTCTCGCGGGGACTCTGGGCGTCTGTATAGACCTCCACTGTGTGGCCTTTCGCTGCAAAATCGATCGACGACGTCGGCTCGCCTCGTTTCACCGGCTATACGTCTCCATGATGATCCAGGCCTTCCCACACGTGTCGTGGTCATTAAGGACACGTTGTCTGAGCCGATCATCTGCGACAACCCCTATTCGCCCACGATTTGAGCGCGCTGATGTGCAAGTGCACATCTCTCTCGAATCGCCGGGACGCCGAACAGTGCGTTGATGACCAGGGTTCCTCTGTGTTCGTCAGTAGGAGTCCCGTTCGAACAACCCGGCTACCGAGCTTCGTGCGTGTCGATGAGGAAGCATTGCCCCGCACAATTTTCCCAGGTCGTCACCTTTGAAGCCGCGCACTCATGGCTTTGGGTCACCTCGCCTGGGCAGAGGGCGGTGGAACGATGAATGGCCGCCTACCCCGGTGGGGTGGGCGGCCATATCTCGTGCGGTGGTCCGAGCCTGTCGGTCAGATCGGCCAGGCCAGTGAACCGAGGCTGCCGAGTGACGATTGTCCCTCGTCGATCACGATCACCGACACCTCCGACAACGACGTCGAAAACCCGAATGACTTGACGGTGACCTACGCGTGGGTGCCGTCGGGGGTGATCGCCACCCGGTCGGGGTAGCTTCCGACTTTGATGGTGTCGGCGTGTGCGGGTTCACTCCACGCGCGATACATGCTCACCGAGATGGGTGATGAGTGCAGGCACATGACGATGTTCGGACGCGCCATCGAGCGGATGGGCGCACTACCGTACCAACTCCGATGGCATCAGGCAGTGGTGGTCAACTTGCTGCCCAAGACATTTCGCGGAACAATGTTGTGGGTAGCGGCGCTCACCGGTGAAGAGATTTTCGACGCCACGCAGCGGCGTGTACTCGAGGATTCGGAGCTGCAGCCGATGATCTCCCGCCTGATGCGGATCCACGTCACCGAGGAATCCCGGCACATTCGATTGGCCCGTGAGGGTGTCAGGCGCCGTGTGGCCGAAGGTCACCGCACGTCGACAGGCGTTTGCGAACCCGAACTTTCGCCGGAATCAGCAACTCGGCTTCGAGTCGCTGGCCGCCTTCCCGCATGTGTCGTGGTGAATAAGGAACACGTTGTCTGAGCCGGTTGTCTGCGGCAATCGCTATTCGCACACGATTTGGGCGTATGGATGTGCAAGTGCACATTTTTCTCGAATCGGCAAGGGGGCGATGCGTGAGTTTGATATTAGAGAGTAAGTCTGTGGAACGGTGGGAATTGGTTAGGCGGTGTGGGTCTGGTGGCGCACCGGATCCTTGTGCTTCGATCTCGGTTCGTTGACAGGCAGCGGCTCGGGCGCAGACAGCGCTTTCAGCTGACACCCGCACTGTGGAGCCCGAGAACGCCGCCACCCTGACAGACAGACAGACAGACAGACAGACAGACAGACAGACAGGGAGGGTGGCGGCGTCCTTCGCCGTGGGAGCCGTATTGATCAGGTGAGCATTGTTCCCACACGTTCGACACCGGTGCCTACGCAGATGTAGAACGTGATCAATTCTCGTATTAACCTCGATCTTTCGTAAGTTCCGTGTGCCGGCCTGAGCGGTTTCGGATTGGGTTTCTCAGCCGTGAAACCGGTGGTCGGGCATGAGCAGGCGCCCGATGTGGTCGGGTGGCATCGGGGTCCACGGCCCCGAAAGCGGGTGGTCCTTTCGGCTCGG
>NZ_BCXB01000011.1 GCF_001894885.1 Rhodococcus marinonascens NBRC 14363 | reverse complement strand
TCCGGTGCGGCCATATCGGCAAGAAGAACCGGCCCCGTCAGGACCGGTTCTGTTGCCTCGACTGCGGTTTCGTTGAACACGCAGACATTGTCGGCTCGAACAACATCGCGTATCGGGCCGCCGAAAACTACCGGGCCCAGTCAACGGTCCCTAGTGCGGCGTAACGTCTAGCATCCAGCTAGGCGCTATAGCTGCAAGCTTGGCCCTTTAGGGCCGAGTAGTTGACTACCGTCTTTCGTAGATCTCTTCGAGGAGAACCTGTGGCCGTCGATCGCCTACTGCCCACCGACGAAGCCCGTGATCTGATCCAGCTCACGCGTGACGTCGCCGACAAGATCCTCACGCCGATCGTCGACGAACACGAGAAGTCCGAGACCTACCCCGGTGGTGTCTTCGCCACCCTCGGACAGGCGGGGCTGCTGAGCCTGCCTTACCCGGAGGAGTGGGGCGGCGGCGGACAACCGTACGAGGTATACCTCCAGGTCCTCGAGGAGATCGCAGCCCGGTGGGCAGCCGTGGCCGTGGCCGTCAGCGTGCACAGCCTCGCCTGCCACCCGCTGATGACGTTCGGCACCGACGAGCAGAAACAGCAGTGGCTCCCGGACATGCTCGGCGGCACGACCATCGGCGCCTACAGCCTCTCCGAGTCGCAGGCCGGTTCGGACGCTGCCGCGCTGGCGTGCAGGGCCGCCACGACCGACGACGGATATGTCGTGAACGGCGCCAAAGCGTGGATCACCCACGGCGGCATCGCCGACTTCTACAACCTCTTCGCCCGCACCGGCGAGGGCTCGAGGGGCATCTCCTGTTTCCTCGTACCCAAGGATACGAAGGGGCTGACCTTCGGCAAGCCTGAGGAGAAGATGGGCCTGCACGCCGTCCCCACCACCTCCGCGCACTACGACGACGCATTCGTCCCATCCGAGCGGCGCATCGGTACCGAGGGCCAAGGACTGCAGATCGCCTTCAGCGCACTCGACTCCGGGCGACTCGGCATCGCCGCTGTCGCGGTCGGTTTGGCGCAGGCCGCGCTCGACGAGGCCGTCGCCTATGCCCAGGAGCGCACCGCATTCGGGAAGAAGATCATCGATCACCAGGGCCTGGGCTTCCTGCTCGCCGACATGGCCGCTGCGGTGGATTCGGCCCGGGCGACGTACGTCGACGCGGCGCGCCGCCGTGATGCGGGCCTGCCGTACTCCCGCAACGCGTCCGTGGCGAAATTGGTGGCCACCGACGCCGCGATGAAGGTCACGACCGACGCTGTCCAGGTTCTCGGCGGCTACGGTTACACCCGCGACTTCCGCGTCGAACGGTACATGCGCGAAGCAAAGATCACCCAGATATTCGAGGGCACCAACCAGATTCAACGCTTGGTGATCAGCCGTTCCCTCGCTGTGAAGTGATCGGCGGCAACTACATCGAGATGTTCAACATCTGACAGCGCCAGTCGCCTGAACTCGACTGCATGTCGCCCGACTAGGTACGAGCCTCGCTGGGTGCGGTATTCGACTTGCCGGCGATGATGGCGTCGACGTTTGCCCTTTCCTTGGGACCCCAGGTCTCACGGGTGTTCAGCACGCCGAGCAGGCCTATGACGCCCACCAGGACGTACAACGAGGCTCCGCCCGCCCACCCGAATTTGGTTGCCAGGAGGACGGCCAGGAAGGGTGCAAATCCAGAGATGGAGGCTGCGACCTGGTATCCGATCGACGCTCCGGAGGTTCTGGTGTTCGTTCTGAACAACTCGGCGAACCACGCGCCCTGGGTGCCGGTGAAGACCGCGTGGATGATGCCGATGCCGATGACGAACACGAGGACGATGAGGAATGCGTTCCCCGTGTTGCTCAGCATGAACATCGGGAAACCGAACACGATGACGGCGATCGTGCCGGCGAGATACATTCGGCGCCTGCCGATGTGGTCGGTCAGTGCTCCGGCCAGCAAGGTTACGGGAACGGCGATGAGGCTCGCGATGACGATGCCGGTGAGGCCGACAGTCCGGCCGTGGTCGCTGTTCTGGGTGATGTAGGAGAGCAGGAAGGTGGCCGTGACGTAGTAGGCGCAGCTTTCGACGACGCGCAGCGAGATCACCCTCAGGATGTTGCGCCAGTCGTTCCGAATGACGGTCGTCAGGGGGTTGTCAACAATGTCGCCGGATGCCTTCGAGTCTTCGAATTCGGGGGATTCCTCGAGCTTCATCCGTACCACGAGGCCGACGACGATCAGTACCGAGCTGGCGAGGAAGGGCAGCCGCCACGCCCAGTCGGTCTGCAGGGAGGCCGAGAGGAGGAAGGCGGCGTTGGCCAAGGTGATTCCCAGCGGGTTTCCCGCTTGTGGGATCGCGGCGAAACGGCCGCGCTTCTTCCACGGTGCGTGCTCGAAGGTCATCATGACGGCGCCGCCCCACTCTGCGCCGAATGCCAGGCCCTGAATCATACGGATGATGACCAGCAGTATGGGAGCAAGGATTCCGACGTTTTCGTAGGTGGGGAGCAATCCAATGAGGACGGTGGCGATGCCCATGGTCAGGAGTGCGCCGACGAGCACGGGCTTGCGGCCGTACTTGTCACCGAGGTATCCACCGATTGCTCCGCCCAGGGGCCTCATGACGAAACCGACAGCAAGCGTGGCGAAGGCTAGCAGGGTGCCGACCACGGGGTCCGTACTGGGAAAGAAGACGTCGCCGAAGTAGAGTGCTGCGGCCGTACCGTATGCCACGAAGTCGTAGTTCTCCACGCACGTTCCGGCGGCCGAGGCCATCGCGGTCTTGATTTTGGTCGGTGACCCGTGAGCGGCCTGCCGCTGTAGTTCGGTGGTGTCGGCGGCCATGTTTCAATCTCCCTCGATATTTCAGTGCGGTCCTCGGTGCGAAGCAGAGGGACCGGTAGGTGGTGCTGGTCCGTTCAGATCTCGCCCGAGAGTTCCCGGGCTCCTTCGAGTTCCATTTCCCGCAGCTTGTGGACCCGCCTGATCGTGTCCTCGTCGTTGTCGAATCTCGCGTCGAGGAAGGATTCGAGGACCTCCCTGGCCGTGGCCTGGCCGACGAGCCATGCGCCCATGGCGAGGACATTCGCGTCATCGTGTTCGACGCTTTGATGGGCGGAGTAGACATCGTGGCCCAGCGCGCAGCGGATGCCCGGGATCTTGTTGGCGGCCATGACGGCCCCGACTCCGGTGCCGCAGACGAGCACGGCGCGGTCCGCCTCGCCGGACTTCACGAGCCCGCAGGTGAACCGGGTAACATCCGGGAAGTCCACGGGTGTCTCACTGGGTGCTCCGCGGTCGATGACCTCGTGGCCGAGTTCTTCCAGGACGGTCCGGACGAACGCCTTGAGTGGGAAGCCGGCGTGGTCGTTGCCGAGTGCGATCTTCATGAGTCTCCTTGGGGCGGAGGGGTGGACGGGGAATCGGGCGCCTGGAGAACTTCTTCGCGGTGTGGAATCGATTCCATGGCTCCGCTGCGGGCGACGGCCAGCGCCGAAGCCCGAGTGGCGAGTTTCATTGCCGTGACCAGATCCCCCGGATCGGCCAGGAGGGATGCGGCCAGATAGCCGACGAAGGTGTCGCCGGCGCCGGTGGTGTCTTTGGTGATCACCGTGAGGGCCGGCACATGGACGAGGTTGTCGCCCAAGACCGTAAACGACCCTTCGGCGCCGGCGGTGTACACGATCGCGGGACCGAGGACGGCCGGCAGTAAGCGGACGAGGTCGAGGGGGTCGCTGGCGGGAATTCCGGTCAGGTCGGCGACGAGCGAGATTTCCTGCTCGTTGACGACCAGAAGATCGACGTCGTCGAAGAGCTCTTCTATCTGCAGGGGCGCCGGAGCCGCGTTCAGGACAACGAACAGTCCACGGGACTTTGCGCTCCGGGCTGCACGCCGGACCAGTGTGGCCGGGATTTCCAGCTGTAGGACGAGGATGTCTCCCTCTCGGGCTTCGGCGATGTCCATGTCTTCTGTTGTCAGGCTGGAGTTCGCTCCAGGGCTGACGAGGATCTGATTTTGTCCCTCGTCATCGACGGCTATGACTGCTGTCCCCGTGGGGACTGCGTCCACGACCCGAATGTGCCGGCAGTCGACGCCGGCGCCGGACAGGATCTCGAGTATCCGCCGTCCATGGGCGTCATCGCCCACCGCTCCGGTGAACGCCACGGCCGCTCCGGCGCGAGCCGCGGCGACGGCCTGGTTTCCGCCCTTGCCGCCCGGTCCGTAGACCGCGTCCGACCCCCGGACGGTCTCTCCTCCCCGGGGCAGGGCGCGGACGCGGATGGTCTGGTCGATGTTGAGACTTCCGACCACGAAAATCGTGCTCACAGGACCTGCTCCATCGGTGGCGTAATAGTTGACGCCCGCACGATCAGTTCACTGGGGAGAACCACGGATTCGGGTCGATGTCCGTCGATGACGTCGAGGAGCATCCCCACCGCGGTGCGGCCCACGGCTTTCACGTCATGGGCGATGACCGTCAGTGGCGTGTCAAGCAAGCGAAACCACTCGAGATCGTCGAAGGCGATGACAGCCATGTCCGAGCCGATGCGGATGCCTTCGCGGTTCAAGGTGGACAGCGCTCCCAGCGCCATGGGACTGTCGGCCGCCACCAGCGCGGTCGGCCGCTGGGGGAGGGCCAGCAGGTGCCGCGCGCCCGCCGCACCGCTGGCTGGTTGAAAGTCCCCGATGTACGTCAGGGCCGGGTCGCCGCTGAGGCCGAAGTCGTGTGCAGCCTGAGAGAAGGACCGGAGTCGCTCGCGCCCGGTGGAAGTGGACTCTGGTCCGGCGATGTAACCGACGCGCTTGTGGCCCTGCCGGGCGAGATGCTCCACCGCCTGCCGGATGCCGGAATCGCTGTTGATCGTCACGCTCGGCACATCGATGCCGTCCACTGTCCGGTCGACGAATACGGTGGATATGCCTCTGTCCAGTACCGCTCTCAGGCTGGGACTTCCCTCGCCCTGCGGTGCGGCGATGACCCCCGCCACACGCTGGGAGATGAAGGTATCGAGATACCGGTCCTGCTGCTCGATGCTCTCGTTCGCGTTTCCCAACAACGTGACCAGGCCCTTGGCCAGGGCCGCCTGCTCAGCGGCATGCGCCAGGTCTGCGAAGAACGGGTTGCGGACATCGGAGACCAGCAGTCCGATGACGTTCGTTCGGGTCGATCGCAGCGCACGGGCTTGAGCATTGGGGTGATAGCCCAACCGTGAGGCCGCGTCCATCACTTTCGCCATGGCCTCGGGTGAAGTCGCGGGGTTGCCGGAAAGCACCCGCGAGGCAGTGGCAGGTGAGACACCGGCCATCGCTGCCACGTCCTTGATCGTGATGATCGGACCGGTCAAGGCTTCTCCCTCGTTCATGGAATCGATTCCATGGAATCGATTCCATGAAGTATGTGACACGACCGACATTTCGTCAAGGGTCGAGGGTGAAGCGTCCACGTCTGGCAGGGGTCTCGGGCGGCTCCCGGCGCGGCGCGGAGTGCGCCGCACCGGGATTTCGATTGTCTCGATGAGTCGGAGTTCGGTCAGCCGACCGCGGCGGTCTCGATCTGGACCGGGGTGTTCGGCGCGCCGCCTCCCGCCGCCATGGAGCCGTCGTCGCCGGCGGCGGCGATCTCCTCGATGGTGGCGAGGCCGTCCTCGGAGATCGAACCGAAGACGGTGTAGCTCGGCGGAAGCACCGAGTCGGCGTAGACGAGGAAGAACTGGCTGCCGTTGCTCCCGGGGGTGCCACTGTTCGCCATTGCCACGGTGCCGCGCGGGTAGATCACCGGCTGGCCCAGACTCGGGTCGCCTGCTGCGAACGCCGTCTCGGGGTATTCCGTGTCGAAGCCGTATCCCGGACCGCCGGTGCCCTCACCGGTGGGGTCACCGCACTGCAGGACCTTCAGGCCCTCGGATGTCACGAGTCGGTGGCACGGTGTGTCGTCGAAGTACCCCTGCTGGGCCAGGCTGGTGAAGCTGTTGACCGTGCAGGGAGCCTCGGCGCGGTCCAGGACGAGACCGATCGGTCCGGCGCTGGTGGTGAGGTCGACAGGGGCGGTGCCCTCAGTAGACACACCCGAGGTGGGCGGCGCAGTGACGTCCTTTGCGGCGGACCGACCCTGCGGGTACGTGCAGTCCACCGTGGCCGCCACGGGCGTCGGGACGGGTGGGAGAGAACCAAACCCGGAGAGATCCAGCGGCTCCGCCGCGGCGCTGGTCTCGGTCGCCTCGGACGCCGTGGTCGTTTGCGAACTACCGGAATCGGACGAATCCGAACAACTGGCGAGAATGACCGCGAGGCCCACGCCTGCGATGAGTATCGGGGTGCGTTTCATGTGTCCATCCTTACACCCCGGGGACTCAGTCCAGCCGGACGGACGTGATGTCGACCGGAAGGTTGGGCTTGCCTCCGCCGACCGATATCGATCCGTCGTCGCCGGCTGCCGCGACCGCTTCTATGGTGGCGAGACCGGTCTCGTCGATGGTCCCGAACGTCGTGTACTGCGGGGGCAGCTGGGAATCGTCGTAGACGAGGAAGAACTGGCTGCCGTTGCTGTCGGGCTGACCGCTGTTGGCCATCGCGATCGTGCCGCGCGGGTAGGTGACCGGCACCTGCAGCGACGGGTCCGTCTCGGCGTACTGGTCGGTGGGGAACTCGTTGGCGAAGCCGTATCCCGGACCGCCGGTGCCCTCACCGGTGGGGTCACCGCACTGCAGGACCTTCAGGCCCTCGGATGTCACGAGTCGGTGGCACGGGGTGTTGTCGAAGTATCCCTGGCTCGCCAGGCTCAAGAAGCTGTTGACGGTGCACGGCGAATCGGCGTTGTCCAGAGTGAGACCGATGTTGCCCTGCGTTGTCTCCATGCTCACGCTGACGGTGGCCACCGTCGTGTCGATGTCGTCGGTGCGGGGAGGGTCCACCGGCCTCGCCGGCGGCTGATCGTCCGGGGTGTAGGTGCACGACACCAACTCGGGAAGTGGTTCGGCCCGGCCCACGGGCATCACGCCGGGCGACTGGGCGGAAGCCGAGGCCGACTCGGCGGTGGACGCATCGCCCGCGTCGTCGTCGCCTCTGATCAGTGTGACCGCGACCGCGACCGCGGCAACCACGATTACGACACCCAGCGCCGAACTGGCGATCGTCAGTTGCTTACGCTTACGCGCTCGGTCGGCTCGGCGTTCGAGCTGGCGCTCGAGCTTTCTCTTGGCTGCTTCCCGGCGTTGCTCGTTGCTCGGCACTGAGGGTGTCCTCCCATGTCTGTCTGTCTGGCAGTCGGTCTATAGACGGTAGGTCGATATTGCGGTAGGTCGGTGTGATCTACCTCGGCGCGCACGACGTTCAAAGTGTGCCATCAGAACCTGAGATCATCGCCTCGGGGCGACGGCTTACGCTGTAGTAACTGCCAAAATTACTCGAACAGGGGTGTCGCGCGTGCTCGTCACTGGATTTCCGGCCGGGATGTTTCAGACCAACTGCTACATCCTCGCGCAGGATGATGCCCGGGAATGCGTGGTCGTGGACCCAGGCCAGGATGCTGCTGAACCGCTGTTCGAGTTCCTGGCCGCGTCGACGCTCACCCCGACGGCGGTTCTGTTGACGCACGGCCACCTCGATCACGTCTGGAACGCCTACGACGTCTGCGAGAAGTTCGGGATTCCGGCGTACATCCACCCCGAGGACCGGTACATGCTGACCGACCCCGGTCGCGGCATCGGCCCCACGATGAAACCGTTCATCGAGGGCTTGGATTTCATCGAACCGAGCGAGGTGATCGAACTTGCCGACGGTGACACGATCGAGCAAGCGGGCATCTCCTTCGCCGTCGATCACACCCCCGGTCACACGCAGGGTTCGGTGGTCTTACGGACCAGCGTGGACGGCGAGAACGGCCCCCTCGACGTCGCCCTCACCGGCGACACCCTGTTCCAGGGGTCGATCGGCAGGAGCGACCTGCCGGGCGGCAACCACGAGCAGTTGTTGCAGTCGATCGCCGACAAACTTCTGATCCTCGGAGACGACACCGCGGTCCTGCCCGGACACGGCGGATCGAGTTCGATCGGCGTAGAACGTGTGTCCAACCCGTTTCTCGTTGGACTCTCGGGATCGAAATAGGGAAAGGTGGCGACCGTGAGCAAAGCCAGCACCTTCTCCGCGCCCAAGGGCGTTCCCGACTACGTCCCGCCGCAGTCTTCCGAGTTCGTCACGGTCCGTGACGAACTCACGCGCGCCGCGCGATTGGCAGGGTACGGGCACATCGAACTACCGATCTTCGAAGACACCAGCCTGTTCGCACGCGGTGTCGGCGAGTCCACCGACGTCGTCAGCAAGGAGATGTACACGTTTGCGGACCGCGGTGACCGGTCGGTGACGTTGCGCCCAGAGGGCACGGCAGGGGTGATGCGCGCGGTGATCGAACACGGCCTCGACCGTGGACAGTTGCCGGTGAAGCTGAGCTATGCGGGACCCTTCTTCCGGTACGAGCGACCGCAGGCGGGACGGTACCGTCAACTGCAGCAGGTGGGGGTCGAGGCCATCGGCGTCGACGACCCGGCTCTCGACGCCGAGGTCATCGCCGTCGCCGACGCCGGCTTCCGCGGACTCGGTCTCGAAGGTTTCCGGCTGGAGATCACCTCGCTCGGCGACGATACGTGCCGGCCGCAGTACAGGGAACGGTTGCAGGAGTTCCTGTTCGGGTTGCCGCTGGATGAACAGACCCGTCGGCGCGCCGAGATCAATCCGCTCCGCGTGCTCGACGACAAGCGTCAAGAGTTGCGCGAGTTGACGGCGGACGCACCCCTGATGCTCGATCACCTCTCGGCCGGCGCGAAGGCGCACTTCGACCAGGTGCTCGCGCACCTCGACGCGCTGGGCGTGCCGTACGTGATCAACCCGCGGATGGTGCGCGGACTCGACTACTACACCAAGACCACGTTCGAGTTCGTCCACGACGGTTTGGGGGCGCAGTCGGGCATCGGCGGCGGCGGGCGCTACGACGGCCTGATGGCTCAACTCGGCGGTCAGCCGTTGTCCGGCATCGGTTTCGGGCTCGGTGTCGACCGCACCGTGCTCGCGCTGGCAGCCGAGGGCAAGACCGTGGGTTCACCGGCACGCTGCGAGGTCTTCGGAGTGCCGCTGGGCGACGAGGCGAAGGCGCGGATGGTGGTGATCGCCCAGCAGTTGCGTGCCCAGGGAATCCGCGTCGACCTCGCGTACGGAAACCGCGGGGTGAAGGGTGCGATGAAGGCGGCCGACCGATCCGGTGCCGCGCTGGCACTCGTGCTCGGCGACCGTGACATCGCGGAAGGCACGGTGGGGATAAAGACCCTCGCCACCGGCGATCAAGAGTCGGCCTCCTTGGCGGGCGTCGTAGCGCGCGTCGGAGAGATCCTTGGAGCGTGACGCGGCACCGCCGGTGTCACTCGACCTCGTTCCGATCGAGGCGATCGCGCCGCGCCTGAAGCGGGTCGCGATAATCGCGGTCCTGATCGGTGTGGTGATTGGGGCGATCGTCGGGTTCTTCACATCGCTGTGGGTCGGCGTGGCAGTCGGGGCCGTGATTGCGGTCCCGACCGCAGCACCGGCGCTCGTCGCGCTGCGGCGTCGAATCACTTTGCAGCAAGGGCGAATCAGGTCGACTGGTGGGATTCGTAGTCGCCAGGTCGACGCGACGAGGGCGGTCGCGGCCGAGCTCGTGATCCGGTCAGCCCGGGTCAGCGAGGTCAGCGTCCGGATCACCGACCCGGACGGCGGCCTCGCAATTCCGCTGGCCCTCTACACGGGTGACGGTGGCCGCGAACTCGAAGTGCTCGGGCTGCGCCGGTTGGCCGACGCTTTGACGAAGAGTGAACTGGTCCCGGCCGCCGCGATCGCCTCGGTGCTTATCGAGCAATTGCGGGCCGAGGCGCGGGGTGCGGCACTACCCGACCGGCCCCTGTTCCGGGCCGTGGAACTGGTGCGTTCGGAGGGCCGCGTCCCCAAGACCACGCTCACCGACCACGAGGTGGCCGCGCTCGTCGAGTGAGGGTCAACTCCGTTCCGCGAACGGGTCGTCGTCGAGGTCCTCGCCGCCGATCACCGCGGGCGTGACCATCGGGAGGTCACCGCCGAAGGCCGTGCTGTCGCCGGCGCTGACGAGGTAGCCGGGCGTGGATCGTCCGGCACCCTGATCGTCTCCGCCGCGTCCGGCACCTGCCATTCCCGCCCCGCCCATCGGGGCTCCGGAACCCATGGTCGATGCGGGCGTGGATGTCGCCGGCATGGTTGCAGGTCCAGACGACCCCGTGCCAGACGGAACCGCGCCGGGGGCGACTCGGTGCGGTGCACCGCTCACGAAACCACCTGCGCTGCCTTGCATGCCGATGCCTGCACCGCCGCCACCGAAGCCTGCTGAACCAGCTGTGGAACCGAGGCCGGACCTGGAGGAGAGGCCATCGGTGGGCAGGCCTCCCGAGGCGACCCCCGCTGCCTGCGTATTCGCCGACACGAGACCACCGACGCCGTCGGTCACCGTCGAGATGATCGGCTTGCCTACCTGCTCCATCACCTGGGATGCGATCGAGAACGGGGAGTTCGCCCCTCCGGGGCCAAAGCCGACCGACCCCGGCGGTGTCGGCACCGAAACCGGAGTGGTGAGGCTGTTCATCGTGACAATGTGCTCGGTCAGTTCGGCACGTGTCTGCGTCACCACCCCAATGGCGGCTTGGATGTGCTCGGCGGCGGAAGCCAAGAGCATCGCCTGCCCCGGCGGTGTCAGTACCATCGGTGCGGCCGCGACCGCGGTGGCCGCGAACGACTCGGCGATGCCCATCAGATTGGCGTTGCCGCGGGCGACGGACGCGGCCGCGGTCTCGGTAGTGCGTGATATCGCCGCGCCGCGTTCGCTCAACTCGGCGCCGCTCGTTTGGGCCTGCGTACCCTGCGACCGCGCAGCCTGGGCTGCATCGCTCTGCCAGATCTGATCGAGGACCTTCAGCCCGGACATACCCATCGACATGGTCTGGTCGATCACCTTCGATGACATGTCGAGGATCGACGTCGGATCGAAGTCGCCGAACATGCCCGTGCCGAAACTGCCCGCAAGATCCCGGAGCGGCGCCAGCAACTCGTCGATCCCCGGCAGCGCAGGCAACCCTCCGCCGTTCAGCAACGCCTCGATGGGATTCGGCGGAAGTGGAGGCAACACCGGCAGCGCTGGCAACGGTGGCAGGTGCGCTGCGCTCAGGTCACCGACCGGAGTGTCGAGCAGCGGGCCGAGGGGCGAGTTCTGCAGTGCCTCGAGGGGCGTGCTCGGCAGCGGCGTTTCGAGGGCGTCGCCGACAGCAGTTCCCTGGATCAGGTCGAGGATCGATTCGGATCCTGCAGGCGATCCGGGGGAGTTGGGGTACGTCATGCGGGATCTCCCATTCCCTCGCCGATTCCACTGAGGGCAGCGCTGTTGGCATCATCGACGGATTCGTAGGAATCTGCGGTGGCATCGGCCGCGGCCGCAGTCTGCGCGTAGTGAAACGAGAGTTCGGCGACGGACTGGGCGTGAGTGGCCTGCGCGGCGGCGAAGGCAGTGAGGAAGTCGGCTCCGATTGGACCGAATACCGGCGCCAGCGTGGCGAGATCGGCCCCAAGGTTGGCTGCGGCGCCACCGATCTGCTCGGCCGCCTGCGCGGCGGTGTCTCCGTACTGTCTGATGCCGTCCGCGACGACGAAGACATCGCTCAAGATGACCCCCCAAGGTGACAAGCGTTTGCCAGACCTTATCTCACCCATGCGACGGTGGCGGATAGAGGTCTGACCACCAGTTGGTACGGCAATTCACGGTCGGACGGTGAAGGGCAGGGCGCTATTTCGGGAGTCAGGCGGCCTGCGGGGTGACCCTGTCGCTGTTCTTCTGCTTATGGTCCTCGCCGACGGCTCGGCAATGAGCCTGGGTGGTTCGCTGCTCGAGGACGTCGCCTGTGCGGTTTGGATGGCATCCTGTGTCCGGAAGGTGTGATATTGATAGCCCTGGAACCGACCAGACGACACGATTGCTGCAAACGACTGAGGGGATACCGAACTTGCTGACGCTGCACCGCGCCGAGAGCACCGGAACGCTCGCGTCCGTGCTCGCCGATGTGCTGGTCAAGCCCCTCGACGACCCGTTCCAACGCGAGGTGATCGCGGTCCCGGCCAAGGGGGTCGAGCGGTGGCTGACGCAACGTCTGTCGCACGTGCTGGGTGCGCGTGATGGCGGCCGCGGTGATGGTGTCGCCGCCAACATCGACTTCCCGTCCCCGACGCGGCTGATCGACCAGGCGCTCGCCGCCGCCACTGGATACGACGTCGACGACGATCCCTGGCACCCGTCGCGGATGCTGTGGACTCTGCTGGAGGTCATCGACGACTCCGTCGACGAGCCGTGGTGTTCGGTGCTGGCCCGTCATCTCGGGCACGGGGCCGACGACCACCGCGTCGGCCGTCGCTACGCCACCGCGGCGCACTTGGCTGAACTGTTCCGCTCGTACGCCTCGCAGCGGCCCGCGATGCTCGTGGACTGGGCCGGCGGACGCGACACCGACGGCGCCGAACCGCTCGACGGAGATCTGGGGTGGCAGGCGCAGCTGTGGCGCCGGTTGCGGGAACGGGTCGACAGCCCGAGCCCTGCGGAACGTCTCGCAGACGCCTGCGCCCGGTTGCGGGCGGAACCGGGGTTGCTCGACCTGCCCGAGCGGCTGTCGCTCTTCGGCCCCACCCGGCTGGGAACCGACCAGATCGAGGTACTGTCGGCGGTCGGCGCCAATCGTGATGTGCACCTGTGGATTCCGCATCCGAGCATTGAGATGTGGGGTGCGCTCGCCGACACCACCCCGCCGCGCCGCCGCGCCGACGACCTGCGGGCCCTCGACGTCGCGCATCCGCTGCTTGCCAGCCTTGCCCGTGACGTGCGTGAACTGCAGTCACGACTTGCGGCTGTCGAGATGGTCGATGTGCACCATCCGGGACCGTCGCGGCCGTCGACACTGTTGGGGCGGCTGCAGTCGGATATCGCCGCCGACCACGCCCCGTCGATCGAGTGCGAGTTCGACGACACCGTCGAGATCCACGCGTGCCACGGACCCGCCAGGCAGGTCGAGGCGCTGCGCGAGCGGCTACTGCGCCTGTTCCAGGACGATTCGACGCTCGAGCCCCGCGATGTCGTGGTCATGTGCCCTGACGTCGAGACGTACGCGCCGCTGGTGCGGGCCGCGTTCGGGCAGGGCGTCCAGGGGCCGCGCGACCACCCCGGACACAAGCTTCGCGTGCGGTTGGCGGATCGAGCACTGCACCAGACCAATCCGGTACTCGGGGTGGTGTCGACGCTGCTGGACCTCGCCGACTCGCGCGTGACCGTCGGCCAGGTGTTCGATCTCGCGGCGACCGGCCCGGTCCGCCGCCGTTTCCGGTTCGACGACGACGCCCTCGAACGCATTCGGGAGTGGACCACGTCGGCAGGCGCGCGCTGGGGCATCGGCCGGCGTGAGCGCGGTGCGTTCGGTCTCGGAGACTTCGAGCAGAACACCGTCAAGGCGGCACTCGACCGCGTCCTACTCGGGGCCGCAGCCGACGACGCTGACGGTGAATGGCTGGCGCTGGCGCTGCCGCTCGACGACGTCGAGAGCAATGACATCGACCTCACCGGCCGACTCGCCGAGTACGTGGACCGCCTCGACGTCTCGCTGCGCGGTCTCACCGGGACGCAGTCGGCGGCGCAGTGGTCGGCTGCGCTCGCGCGTGCGATCGACCTGCTCGTCGACGTCGCCGAGATCGACGCCTGGCAACTGGGCCAGGCCCGCCGGGAGCTCGCCGCAGCCGTCGAACATGCTGGCGAGTCCGAGCTGCGGCTCGCCGATGTGCGCGCGATGCTGCGGTCGCGGCTGGCCGGGCGTCCCACCCGCGCCAACTTCCGGACCGGTGAACTCACCGTGTGCACGATGGTCCCGATGCGCTCGGTCCCGCACCGGGTGGTGGTGCTGCTCGGGCTCGACGACGACGTCTTCCCCCGCGGCACCAACATCGACGGCGATGACGTGCTTGCCCGTGATTCGCTACTCGGGGAACGTGATCCCCGCAGCGAGGACCGGCAGCTGCTGCTCGACGCCATCATGTCTGCGACCGAACGGCTGCTGCTGTTCTATACCGGTGCCGACCCGGTGAACGGCACTTCGCGGCCGCCCGCGGTGCCGCTAAGCGAACTACGCGATGTCCTCGCGGTGATGGCCGGGGCCGACCCATGCGTTCGACATCCGTTGCAGCCCTTCGATCCCCGCAACTTCGACCCGATGAAGCCCTTCAGCTTCGACCGCGCGGCGCTCGCCGGTGCCCGCGCCGCGCAGCGGCCGTCGACAGCCGAGCCGGCGTTCTTGGTCGAGCAGTTGTCGGCCGTCGAACCCGGCGATGTCGATCTCGCCGGCCTCATCGCCTTCCTCGAACATCCGATCCAGGGGTTTCTGCGGCAGCGCCTCGGGTTCCGCGTGCCCGACATGGATGAGGATGTCGCCGACACGCTGGACCTCGAGCTCGACAACCTCGCTCGGTGGGGAATCGGCGACCGCATGCTCGCGGCCCGTCTCGCCGGTACCGACCCGGCGGCGTTCCGCGCGGCCGAGTGGCGCCGCGGCACCCTGCCGCCGGCGAAACTCGGCGAGAAGGCGTTCATCGACATCGAGTCGACCGTCGAATCACTCGTGCGTGCTGCCGCACCCGAACACGCCGGGCGCTCGGAGACGGTCGACATCGACGTCGACCTCGGCGGTAGTCGCCGACTTGTCGGCACGGTCGACGGGGTTCACGCCGACGTCATCGTGCGGACCGAGTTCTCGCGTTTGAAGCCGAAGCACCGGGTAGGTGCCTGGGTGCGCCTGCTCGCGGTCGCCGCTAACGGACGATTCGCGAACCCAACCGCGGTGACCACCGCACGAGGCAAAGGGCGGTCGCCGGTCGCGCGCTCGACCCTGGTCGCGCCCGAGAATGCGGCCGAGATCCTGCGACGCCTCGTCGACATGCGTGATCGCGGTCTCCGGTCCCCACTACCGGTGGCGCCCGGCGCGTCGGCCGCGTACGCGGACCAGCGGTTCCGGGGTCGGTCCATCGAACTTGCGATGGTTGCCGCCGACAGGGAGTGGAATGGTGACTTCGGCGACGCCAAGGATCGCCACGTCGAGTATGTACACGGTGCCGGGGCGAGTCTGGCGGTTCTCACCGCCGAAGCTGCCCCGCCCGGGGCCTACGAGCCCACCTGTTTCGGCACGGAGGCCGCTGTGCTGTGGGGTCCGCTGCTGGCGGCCGAGACGCTGGGGGAGCCGTGACCACCGGAACGACCACGGAGACCGTGTCGATGCCCGACACCGCCTTCGACCTGTTCGCCCCGCTCTCGACGGGGACCACCGTCCTCGAGGCGAGCGCCGGCACCGGCAAGACGTACGCGATCGTCGGCCTGGCGGCACGCTTCGTCGCCGAGCAGGGCATCGACCTGTCCCAGTTGCTGCTCGTGACGTTCAGCCGGGCGGCGACGAAGGAGCTCCGGGAGCGGACTCGCGAGCGATTCACCACGGCGGCAGCGGGATTGGTGGATCCAATTTCGGCCCGCGCGAGTACCGACGAGCTCGTGGCGCACCTGGCGAACACCGACGACGCCGAAGTTGCGGCACGGCGCCGACGGCTGATGCAGGCGCTGTCGGACTTCGACGCCGGCACCATCGTCACCACGCACAGCTTCTGCCAGCGCATGCTCGACGGTCTCGGTATCGCCGGTGAACGGGACCCCGACGCGGTACTCGTGGAGGAAGCCGGCGCCCTCGTCGAGGACGTGATCGCCGATCTGTACGTCCGGCACTTCGCGCGCTCCGATACGCGCACGCTGCGACCCGGCGACGCCCGTGCCGCGGCCCGGGCCGCGATCTTCGATCCGCAGGCCGTCCTCGCACCAGAGGACGAACCCGGCGGCCGGGCCGGAGGCGCCGTTGCCTTCGCACGTGCGGTGCGGGAGGAGACGCAGCGCCGCAAGCGGCTCACGGGAATCCGCGACTTCGACGACTTACCGGCGCTGCTGCACGGCGTGCTCACCGACCCCGAACACGGGGAAGCGGCGTGCCGCCGGGTGCGGGAGCGCTACCGTGTCGTGCTCGTCGACGAGTTCCAGGACACCGACCCGCAGCAGTGGGGAATCTTGCGAGCGGCGTTCCACGGCCACTCCGCGCTCGTCCTCGTCGGCGATCCCAAGCAGGCCATCTACGCGTTCCGCGGCGCCGAGGTGCTCAGCTACCTCGACGCGGTGGACGCTGCCGACCGGCGCCAGGAGCTCATGTGCAACTGGCGTAGCGATGCCGATCTCGTTGGAGCGCTGCACTATCTACACGGGGGTGCCGCGCTCGGGCATCGGGACATCGTCGTGCACGCCGTCGATGCAGCCAAGCCTGGATCGCGGTTGCATGGTGCGCCGCCCCTGCGGGTGCGATACCTGTCGCGAGCCGGGGCGGGACGGCTGAACAACTCCGGCTTCCCCGCAATCGGTCCGCTGCGGTCGCGCGTCGCCGATGACGTGGCCGCCGACATCGTGAGGCTGCTTGAGAGCGGCGCGATGCTCGAGCTGGGCGGCACCCGTCGCGGCGTCGAACCAGGGGACATCGCGATCCTGGCGGGCACCAACGCGCAGATCGCGTTGGCCAGGGAGGCCCTCGACCGCGCCGGTGTGCCGTCGGTGCTGGCCGGCGGCAGCAGCGTGTTCGAGACGCCGGCCGCGCGGCACTGGCTGCGGGTGCTGCAGGCGCTCGAACAGCCCCATCGACCCGACCGGGTGCGCTTGGCCGCTCTCACCCCGCTGTTCGGGTGGACCGCGGAGCGAATCGACGCCTGCAGCGACGACCTGGTCGCGACGGTGGGCGGCCGGCTGCGAGACCTGTCCGCGTTGTTCGCGCAGGTCGGTTTCGCGGCGCTGTTCGAACGACTCGCCGTGGACACCGAGCTAGAGGAACGCCTGCTCGCGGTCGCCTTCGGTGAGCGCATGCTCACCGACCTACGTCACCTCGCGGAGCTCCTCGGTGCCGTCGCAGTGGACGAATCCCTCGGTCTCACCGCGCTCACCGGCTGGCTCACCGACCTGATCAAGGACCCCAAGTCCGGTGGAGGCGACCGCAGCCGACGCCTCGACAGCGACTCCGCCGCCATCCAGTTGGCGACCGTGCATGCGAGCAAGGGCCTCGAGTACCCCATCGTCTACGTGCCGTTCGCGTGGGGTACCGGTCGTTTCGCCGACCCGAACCGGTTGCTGCTGCACGACGAGGACGGCCGACGCATCCTCGATATCGGCGGCGAAGGTAGCGACGGCTACCGCGACCGCCGGGATCGCCGCAACGCCGAGGCGGCGGGCGAGGACCTGCGGCTGCTGTATGTCGCGTTGACGCGGGCCCAGTGCCAGCTGGTGCTGTGGTGGGCGCCCGCTTACGGCACGAGCGAAGGCCCGCTGCACCGGATCCTGTTCGGGCGCAGTTACGGTGAGGCCGAAGTCCCGCCGAAGACGGGTGTGCCGGAGGACCCCGATGTCGCGCAGTACCTGATGAGGTGGGCCGAGACGGCGCCCGTTTCGATCAGCGTCGAGGGTGTCGGCGCCGACCCGATCCCAGAGCTGTCGTGGACGCCGTCGCAGGAGGAAACCGGCGGACTCGAGGCGGCCGTGTTCGGCCGGAACCTCGACGCCGGGTGGCGGCGCACGTCGTACACGGCGCTCACCGCATCGGCGCACGAGCATCCGGGCGCAGTGAGTGAGGCGGAGGATCCGGGGAAGGACGATGAACCGGAGGAGCCGGCGCTGATCACCCTGGCGGCCTCGGACGGTATTCCGTCGACCATGAACGAAATGCCGTACGGAGCGGTGTTCGGCACCCTTGTCCACGAGATCCTCGAACATGTCGACACCGCCGCCGAGGATCTCGAGGTAGAGCTGGAGCGGCACTGCCGTGAGTCGGTCGCAGCGCGGATGTCGCAGGTGGATCCGGCGGCGTTGGCGGCCGCGTTGCTGCCGGTGCTGCGGACCCCGCTCGCTGGGGGCGGCGCGCTCGCTGACATCAACCCGCGAGACCGCTTGCCGGAAATGGACTTCGAGCTTCCGCTCGCCGGCGGCGACGATCCGGCGGTGCTCACCGTGACGCTGCACCGGATCGTCGAGCTGCTGCGCAAGCATCTCCCAGCAGAGGACGTCCTCGCGTCGTACGCGGACAGACTCGCGACCCTGGGGGGGACACCGTTGTGCGGTTATCTGACCGGGAGCATCGACGCGGTGCTGCGTCGTCCCGGACCTGACGGCCCGCAGTTCGTGATCGTCGACTACAAGACCAACCGGCTCGCGCCCGGCGAGCTGACCACCGCCGACTTCAACCGCCGCGCGATGGCCGCGGAGATGATGCGCTCCCACTATCCTCTGCAGGCGCTGCTGTATGCCGTTGCGCTGCACCGGTATCTTCGCTGGCGGTTACCGGGCTATGACCCGGCGACGCACCTCGGTGGGGTGCAGTACCTGTTCGTGCGGGGCATGGTCGGACCCGAAACCCCTGACGGCGCCGGTGTGTTCGACTGGGATCCGCCCGCAGCGCTGGTGGTGGAGATGTCGGATCTGCTGGCGGCGTCGAGCGACGAAGACGGGGTGGGCACATGACGGAGGCACGGGTCGCGCAGCGCGGAAAGGGTGTGCTGCGCGAGTTCAACGAAGCCGGGGTGCTCGAGGCGGCCGACGTGCATGTCGCGCTGCGGCTCGCCGCCCTCGGCGGGGAGACCCGCGAGCCGGTCCATCTGGCGACCGCGCTCGCGGTGCGGGCCGTGCGGTCGGGGTCGGTGTGCCTGGACCTGCGCCGCATTCGTGAGGTGACGGTCGACGAGAAGTTCGAGATCGATCCCGCCGCGCTGCCTTGGCCTGACGATGCTGTGGTCGCCGAAGTCCTGCGATCGAGCCCGCTGGTGGTCGGCGGCGGCGCGGGACCGCTGCGCCCGCTGCGGTTGGTCGAGTCCGGGGATGACCAGCTCTTGTATCTGGACCGGTACTACCGGCAGGAGCAGACCGTGCGCCGGATCCTCGACGAACGCGCAAAAGGCCACCCCGCCGTCGACGAGGACCTGCTGCGCGCCGGGCTGGGCGACTTGTTCCGTGATGACCAGGATTCTTCCCGGCCGTCGGATACGCCGGACCGGCAGCGGATCGCGGCGGCTGTCGCGGCCACCCATTGGACGTCGGTGATCGCCGGCGGCCCCGGCACCGGCAAGACCCACACCGTCGCGCGGGTGCTCGCGTTGCTCGAGCGCCAGCATCCGGGGCTGCGGATCGGTCTGGCCGCGCCGACCGGCAAGGCGGCCGCGCGATTGCAGGAATCGGTGCGCGAGCAGTCCGTGGCGGTCGGGCTGCGGGCGGACCTGTCGGCGATGACGCTGCACCGGATGCTCGGGTGGCGGCGGGGGACCACACGGTTCCGCTTCAACGAGACCAACCATCTGCCGTACGACGTGATCGTGGTGGACGAGACGTCGATGGTCTCGCTGACGATGATGTGCCGGCTGCTCGAGGCCGTCCGACCCGAGGCGCGCCTGGTCCTCGTCGGTGACCCCGACCAGCTGATGTCGGTGGCCGCCGGCGCGGTGCTCGCCGACCTGGTGGCCCGCCCCGTCTCGAGCGCCGAGAACACGGTGCTGGCCCGCGTCGTCGGTGCGGACCTGTCCGCGTCGGACGATCCCGCAGAGGCGGCGCTGAGTGCACTCGAACGGGATCGGTTGCGGGGAGGCGTGATTCGACTCAGCCGCGGACGCAGGTTCGGTGGGGCCATAGCGCAGCTGGCCGTCGCGGTGCGCGACGGCGATGGGGACCGAACGGTCGAGATCCTCCGAAGCGGGGCGCCGGACGTGTCCTTCGTCGACATCGAGGACCTGGACGGATTGCGCGTCGATGTCGCGTCGACCTCGACCGAGGTGACGGCGGCGGCTCTTGTCGGCGATGCGGCCGGTGCGCTGGAGGCGTCGGAGAAGCACCGGCTGCTCTGCGCGCACCGAGAGGGTCCGTTCGGGGCGTCGTGGTGGGCGCGAAAGGCGATGACCTGGATCGGCGAATCAACAGGGCATCCACTGGACCTGGGCCGCCGGTATCCGGGGCAGCCGTTGATGGTGACGGCGAACGACCACGAGACCCGGATCTACAACGGCGACACCGGTGTCGTCGTCGCGGATGGCGACGGCGGACTCGTCGCGGCATTCGCGCGCGGCGAGGAACCGTACCTGCTGCACCTGAGCCACCTGGCGTCGGTGCAGACCGTCTATGCCATGACGATCCACCGCAGCCAGGGCAGTCAGTACGACGTGGTCTCGGTGATCCTGCCGGGCGTGGGGTCGCAACTGCTCACGAAGGAATTGCTCTATACCGCCGTTACCCGGGCGCGGACGCACGTGCGGATCGTCGGGACCGAGGAGGCTGTGCGGGAGGGTGTCGGGCGGGGAGTTCTTCGGGCGAGTGGGCTGCGGCGGGGATGACCGCGGCTTCAGAAGGCCTCGAAGCGGGCCTCGACGTCGGCGCGGACCCGGACCGGCTCGGGGTTCAGTTCGATCGGCGGTCGGTCGGCGCGCTCGGCGTCGCCGATTGGTGCTGATACCGCCATTGCGCGCATGACCGGCGGGCCGAAGTCCGGGCGCTGTCCCGGGTTCAGCATGCCGGGATCGGCGAGGGCCACCGCCTCGATTCGGGTGCAGCCCAGGCCCTTCGTGTAGCCGGCCGCTTTGGCGAGTGCGTCGCGGACCGCGAGGTCCCGGACCCGCGCCAGGGCCTCGTCGTGCGATTTCCGGGTGAGTTTCCAGTCCAGGTGGGTGACGTTGACGCCCTCGATCGTGGACACCTCGTCGACGAATGCGGCGACGGCATCGCGGTTGCGAAATGTCACCGAACCGGAGGCCGTCGACCGGTAGTTCCACGGCAACTTCTTGCCGTCCGGATGGTAGGGCCGGTACCGGGAGTGCTGGATCTGATCGAGTGACCACCGTCGCAGCGGGCGTGCCGACTCACGATCCAGGGTGCGGATCAGCTCGGTGAGTGTGGTCGCCGTCTGCGCTGCGGGGCCGGCGGCCTCCGCGCGGGCGGCGCCGTCGAACTCGATGTTCAGGTGGACCACGCAACGATTGGGTGCGAACGCGCGTTCGGCGTGGCCGGTGACGGTGATCGTGACGGGATTGGTCGGCATGAGCCCAGTGTCCCCGAGAACGCCGGCGGCTCGATGTGAATCGCGGCGGCTCAGAACAGCGTGGGCTCGGCACGCGCGCCGCTGCGGGCCTCCTGCACACGTGCGTTCCAGCGTTGCACCAACCACATCTCGATCAGCTCCGGGTCGGTGCCCACCTGCATCGCCCATGCGCTGAGCAGCTGCAGATAGCGGTCGTAGCGACGGAGGGTGAACCCGCTGACCGACGGCTCCTCGAGCCAGCCCTCGTGGATCAGGGTCGAGACGCCGTGCTGGTCGATCAGCTGGGCGCGGACACCGTCCCGTCGAACACCGACCGCCCACATGAACAGCGTCATCAGCGACACCCCGACGCCGGGCATGTCCGGCCAGCCCGACCAGGCGTCGCCAGACGGCTCGGGAATGCGCTTGTCCTTGGCGCACCGGTTCAGGACGTTCTTGATTTTGGCGAGTGGGTCCTGCTCCGCGAACGGGTTGAAGACGTCGGGCAGTCGACGCGTGGCCCTACGGCTGCGGTGGGCGCTGCGCCAGGCCGCGCACAGGAACAGCAGACCGAGGGCGTCGTGATCGGATTCGATCAGTTCGCTACCGATCTGCAGGTCGTTGCGCTGGACGACGGCGATGCCGCGATCGACCACGTGGCCGTCGAGGTCTCGTCCGCGCAGCACGATCTCGTGCTTGTGCTCGCGCAACTGGTGGTTCCACCAGTCGAGGTCGACGTGGGCACTGTCGTCGAGCACGTGCAGCGGGTAGGCCCGGGCGCGGCTCCACTGCACGCAGGCCTCCGGTGGGGTGAATCCGTCGTCGAGCAGATGCATGCAGCGATGATCGCACCAACTACTGGCAGCGCGGGTGTACGACACGGCGGAACTCGGGGTTCTAGGCTGGGGAATCGTACGTGGTCCGTACCCGCCCTTGAGCCGGGGCAGGAATCGGCCCAACTCGACCGCCCACAACTCATGCCTATCCGCCAGGTAGATAGCGTGCGATGATGCTCGCGGTGTCCTCGATCCCGATACACCGCTCCACCTCTGGGTTCTGGTCTGACCGAGTGCTGAAGAAGATCCGGGAGACGATCAGGATGCCGTAGTTGGTTTCCATACTCACCGCGCAGCTGAGCGTGGATGCTACTTTGCGCAGTGCGCGGCGCCCGTCGAGCTCGATCGGGGTGGAGTAATCCGCGACCTTCTCCTGCTCTTCGGCGAAGGTGATGTTCGAGGAGAGCACGTTAAGCCCGTACTGCCGTTGCGGGGTCTTGAATCCACAGATCAGGAAAGTGTGATAGTCGGCGGCTACGGCATCTACATCCTTCGACTGCGGGTCGTAGCCCGCCTCCACGAGTGCCTCATCCGGGATGTCGAGGCACGGATCGAACGCGACCAGTGGCCGATCCGACTGATCGACCTGGCGCGGCACCCGAGTAGTCGGGGACGGCGGCACGGTATCGGACGCCGGCACCGCCTGCGGCGTCTCCGGGGCCGCACCGCAGCCCGTGAGGATCGACGCGGCCGCAAGTAGTGCGGCGACGGACCGGCGGCTTGACATCACCGGTCCAGTCCGGGATCGAGGCTTCCCAGCGTCTGGGCAAACTGGCCGTCGGTGTCGGCGAATGCATCGCCACCGGACGCGAACGCCTCCCGCATGGCCACGATGACAGCTCGGTGGTCCTTGAGCCGCTCGATGACTGTCACCGCCTTGCGGGTGTACCCGGCGGCGAGTTGGTCGCCGATCCGGAAATCACCGAAGCCGTCAACATCTTGAAGTCTGTTCGCTTCCCAGAGTGCGTCATCGATCGAGTCGAGCATCTGATCGCAGACGCGCACACACTGTTCGATCGCTCCAGGTTCGAGGCGCAGCGCCATGAATCCCCCTCCGTTATGAACGTGACCCCCACGGCCGCTTGGGGAATCGTACGTGGTCCGTACCCGCCCTTGAGCCGAGGCAGGAATCGACCCAACTCGACCGCGCACAACTCATGCCTATCCGCCAGGTAGATAGCGTGCGATAATACTCGCGGTGTCCTCGATCCCGATGCACCGCTCCTCCTCGGTGTTCTGGTCGGATCGAGTGGGGAAGAAGACGCGAGAGACACCCAGAATGCCGTAGCTGGTCTCGATACTCACCGCACAGATGAGCGAGGCTGGTTCCTCGAGCAGTGCGCAGCGCCCGTCGAGATGGATCTGCGGTACCGAGTACCTCTCGCGTGCCCTCGATCGACACAACGGTCGCCACCACCAGGGCGTTCGAGACCACGTGCGCCCCGATCCGCACCTTGCGTGGCATCGAGGAACACGTACGGGAATGTGGTGTGGGTGAGGGTGCGGTCGCGGCACCGGGCGATCTCCGTGTCGAGCCCGCCGCAGATACGGGAGACCTGCGACTTCGTGATCCCCGAGTCGACCCCCAACGCCGATACGAGATCGTCGACGTTGCGCGTCGACACCCCGTGCCCGTATGCCTCCATGATCACCGCGTAGAGGGCCTGATCGATTCGCCGGCGGCGTTCGAGCAGTGAGGGGAAGAACGATCCCGACCGCAGCTTCGGGATCTGTATCCCCACATCACCGCTGGTCGTGGCCGCCGTCTCGCTGCGGGTGCCGTTGCGGTAGGTGGTGCGGGTATCGGTCCGTTCGTAGCGGTCGGCGCCGAGCACCTCGGTCGATTCGGCATCGATCAACGCCTGTAACCCGGCCCTGATCAGTTCGGCGAACACACTCGCCGGATCAGCACCCTTGAGCGTGTCCAACCGGGAAATCAGGCAGAATGGTCGCGGGTCATCGCGTAGCTCCTTGGTCGAGTCACTGTGAGAGGTAACTCGTTCATCACTACGCGATGGTCTACCCTCAACCTGGGTGCGACACCCCTATCAGGGGCTATGCCGCTCGCCTAATTCCCACCACCCCACGGGACTTACCCCTGGACTAGTGTCAAGAAACCTTCAAACCGACTTCAACATGACGGTCTTCCCCGCGCGGAATATCTGTGGTGTTGGGGTGTACCCCACCACCACAGCGCCGATTCGGGGTCTGGGGAACATCTCCGATGGATCCTCCACTAAGCACTAGAGATCTTGCTGCGGTTGGATGTTGAAGTTCTTGACCGATGAGCAGGCAGCCCGGTACGGCCCAGGACTCGCGAAGCTGTCCCGAGCCGCAAAGTAGAACGCGCCGGTAGGTGTTGCCCCGGACTTATTGCCCCCACCCGCCAGTCACCACCGACCGGCGTCCACGACCCGATCAGATCATCAGGCGACCACTCTCGCGACCGCGCCGCCGGCCCCTGCTACCTATAAAACCGAGGTGGACCCGCAAATAGTTAGTATGAGAAAAGTATCCGTTTCAAACGGGATGCGTGGTCTGTAAATGAGACTTGCAATTGACCCATAAATAGTTAGTATGAGAAAAGTATCCGTTTCAAACGGGATGCGTGGCCTGTAAAGTTTGGAACGGGATGCGTGGTCTGCAAATTTTGGAACGGGATGCGTGGTCTGTAAATGAGACTTGCAATGATCCTTGCGGTTGTGTCGGCGGTGGTGGTATCTAGCCCAATGGCTAACGCCAGCCCGGTGGTCATCGGTGTCCACGAGGATTCGCTCATCACCTTTACACCCAGTGCGAGGGATGAGCCGGGTCCAGATATCGGATTCAACAATCTGGTCGTGGAATTACCGGCGGGTGCCTCAAACGGAACTCAGGTGCGAATGGCGCAACCCACTGGAGCTGATAATCAGAATTGGGTTATCGGCCTCGACCATGAGATTTTCAATCCGACAACAAGTAAGTGTTTGGATATTCAAACGCTGGATGAACTGGGCAATGTTGTCGTGAACCCTCACGATGGCACCATAGTGACTGTTAATGATTGCAATCATTTCAATACGCAAACCTGGACTCTGGGCGATAATGTCATAAACGGTACGGCCCCCGGTGGAGTAACAGGGAACATATTTTTCTCCGGGTCGGAAAACATATGTCTGGCTGTTGTCGACCCAACCAACGAGATTGGATCACTCCTGGAAGTCACGGACTGCACCGGTGGCGCAGACCAGGATTGGCGTATTCCGTTCGCCACGGTCTAATTCCTGAACGTGCGCTTTCGAACGCCAGCACAACAAACTGGGATTCGCGGTCCAGCTGGGCACTGTCCGGTGTGTGGGGACATTTCTGTCGGATCCGGCCGTGGGCGGCATCTACCGGGAGATCGGCGCCCGACCGATATCGCCCCGACTACGTGGCAGGCCCCCGATAGTCGGGCCGCATGGAGTTAGAGCCACGTTGAATTGCTGTCAGTCGATCTCACAGCCCACGGGTGGATGGGTGTGGGCGCATCGGGCAGCGTACGGCAGCCCAACGACGAGTGATGATGTCGCTGATTGTGGTCGTCCTTTAAGTCGCCGATGACCACCCGGGCCTCGAGCAGACTCGTCCAATGATTCTGGTTCAGGCACTCCTTCCGTAGTCGGTTGTTGATCCCCCAAGGACTTCGTCCAGGGAGGTGCCCCCAGACTCGATATGCCCGTTGTTCCAAGGCGTGTCGGGCGGAATGTACGAGATCCCTATCCGGTCACCGCAGAACTGTCGTAAAGCATGGGAATGAACTCCGGCCCGTTGTCCATCCGTAGCACCTGCGGTGGCCCACCCCACAACGCGAACGCCTTCCGAGTTCCTCGATCTACCGCTCCGAGGTGATCGACCGCTCGACGATGTTGAGCACCGATAGTCTTGTGTGTTCGTCACCCGTGTAACTCAACGCCGGGACCGTGAGGTTCCGGATCAGGGAACAGATTTCCATGTTTCCTGAACGGTGCCTGAGTCACAGGTGCTCGGGGAAGTACGGGCCCACGTCTTGGGCCACTTTCAGTGCCAGCGGGCACGCCTCGTCGGCAGTCTCGACGCCTACCTGCTTGTACATGACCATGATCTCGAGGACAGCGGTGTCGAAGTCGACCGACGCCAGGCACTGCAGACCACCTGGGAAGTCGTGCAGGAGGGTGCGATGCCCGCCGACCGGCGTGTCCTCGACCAGGGTGAGGCGTGCGTCGTTCTCGGTCTTCGACAGAAGTTTTGCGGCGGACGACACCACCACCCCGAAGTAGGGGTCATCCGAGTCGAATGAGCAGGCCCAGTCCTGGTACGGGATCTCCCGGTCTTCGAACTTCACCGGCTCGCCGTCGTCGATTCCGGCGGCGGCCCGGGCGTCGGGGTCGAATCCGTCGCAGGGGTGAAACATCAACCGCGGTAACGGTTCTGCGACAGGTTCGTCAGCGGGGGAGTTGCCGCATGCGGCCAGCGTCAGTGACGACACCGCAGCGGCTGCCACAAAGAACCCGGTTGGTCTACGCCGAGCTCTCACAGCTTCTCGCTGGGCTGTGGGTGCCTGGGTCACAGGTGCTCGGGGAAGTGGGGGCCCAGGTCTTGGGCCACTTTCAGTGCCAGCGGGCACGCCTGGTCGGCGGTGTCGACACCCACCTGCTTGTAGCCGACCATGATTTCGAGGACAGCGGTGTCGAAGTCGACCGACGCCACGCACTGAAGGCCACCTGGGAAGTCGTGCAGGAGGGTGCGGTGTCCGGCGATCTGAGTGTCGTCGATCAGGGTGAGGCGTGCGTCGTTCTCGGTTTTCGACAGAAGTTTTGCGGCGGACGACACCAGCACTCCGAAGTAGGGATCATCCGAACGGAATGAGCAGGCCCAGTCCTGGTACGGCTCCTCCCGGTCCTCGTACCGCTTGGGTATCTTGCCGTCGATCCCGGCGACGGCCTGGGCGTCGGGGCCGAATCCGTCGCAGGGGTGAAACGTCAACCGCGGGACCGGTTGGGCGACTGGTTCCTCGGCGGGGGAGTTTCCGCATCCTGCCAGTAACGACACCGCCGCGATGGCGGCTACCGCGAAGGCGCGAGAACGCCTGTATCGCAGCATCATAGGTTGTCTCCGATCTGGCCGAGGGCGCTGGCGGTGATGCCTTCCTGTTCTTCGTAGCGCCGTAGCACGGCCTCGAAGGTTGCTTTCATGTCCAGGGCGTAGCGCTGATGGGAAAACAGCAGTCCGACTGCGGAGCTTTCGTGGGCGATCTTGCCGCCGCCGACGGCCTTGTCATTGAATTTCTTGATAAGCAGCCTGGCCGATTCCAACTCGTGCTCGCCGATGCCCAAGGATTCGATCCACAGGTCCTTCCTGGCCTGCTCGGCCAGTTCGTACATGTTCTCGGCGTGGTCTTGGCACATCTTGATGCACCGGCGCAGCCCCTCGGGGTCGACGTTCAGATGCCCTTCGCTTAGAGCGGCCATCGTGACCTGGTTCCAGTCCGCGCTCTGCGGGGTGGGATAGTGGTCGGGTTCGGGAACTGGTTGCGGTGTCTGCGGGTGTGTCATGGGTTCCCTCTGTGTGTACTTCGGTCGTTACCAACGGTGTTCGGCCGTCTCACGTTGCAGGCGAAGCCCCTCGCCGATGGCAGCGGACAGCGCGGACACCAGCAGCTCAGGTCCGGCCGCGGCTGCGGCGTTCGGGTCGCGGGGGCCGATCAGATACCGGCCGTCGCCGGAGATGTCGATCCACCGCATCGTGCCCAGTTCGCCCCGGACGTGCCGCGGACCCCGTAGGACTCTGATCGTGCCGCTGCCGGCGTGGCCCTTGCGCATGGCATTCTCGAGCTTGCGGGCGGGTGGTGCGGCGCCGGCGCTGCGGAGAATGCCCTGCGAGAAGTAGTCGGGTTCGGGTTCGTCGCGTCTCGCGAAGGTGCGTCGTCCGGCAGCGTTCTGGGGGATCAACCCGATCAACACCGATGCGAGATCGTCGGTGATGCCGGCGCCCAGGATGACGTCGCCGCCCACCGCGGGTGTCGCACCGGGCCGTTGGACCGCGACGGCGCACCATCGTTGCAGCCCAGCCCCGATGATCCTGATCGGCACTTCGTCGACGGTCTCGCCGGAGATTTCCACGAATACCTCCGGCTCGGCGAGGACGCGGACCGCAGTACGCACATTCTGTCGGTCTTCCCCAGCGAAGGCTTCCCGGATCTGTTGCTGCTCGTGCTCGAACGCGTTGTACGTGCGGGCGGGGCTGACCAGAGTGAACGGGAACGGTTGTCGGTCCTGCCCGGTGGCCGCCCACAATGCCCCGAACTGCTCGCTGCGTAGCAGCCAGTTGCGCATGTTCATGCTCCGATCACCGGCGGTGCGACTGCAGGGAACTTGCCGATCAGTTCGTTGCCGTTGTCGAGGGTGATCAGGTAGCCGGGGGTTTTGTGTTCCTTGTCGCTGTCACCGCCGCCGCGGGCTCCGGGTGCGCCCATCATGCCGGCCCCCATCCCCGATGCGCGCGCGCCTGCACCGGTCGCTCCAGCGAGTCCGCCCACCCTTCCTCCGGCCACAACCCCCGCACCGGAGACGGCGCTTGGGACCCTGGCCGACGCCCTTCCTCCCGGGGGCATTCCGCCGGCAACTCCACCACCGCCGAGACCACCACCGCCGGGACCACCACCCGCGCCACCGATGTTGGGGTTGCTCCCTACCCGCGGCGTGTCGCCGGATACCGGCATACCCGGTGCTGTCGGGCTGCCGAACGCGGATGCGGCCGTCGTGGACGCCGGGCTGTCACCGGTCTGCGGCGGTCCGGCCTGTCCTGGGCCAGGGCCGCCGTCGCCGTTCGGGGGGCCCGGTCGGTGGCGTCGTCGGACGGCATCTCGCCGGGCGGATCGACCGGCGCAGTTCCCGGGCGTCCAGGAATGCTGCCAAAACCATCGGGCAATGTCCTCGAAGATGGCCTGGTCGGGGCGGGCGGGGTGATGATGTTCTCGAGTCGGTCGAACACCGGAACCGTCTTGTCGGTGTCCACTATGCCTGGGCGGTAGATAGTGTTCATCGCCTCAAGTCCGTCGGCGTGGCGACGATAGTACTCCTGGTCCGCGTTGGACAGCCAGGGGGTCAGCCTGTCGTACAAGTTCAGGCCCTGAACGTCCGGTACCGCTCCCGCTTTGAGTGCGGAGGCGGCTTGGTAGATCGGATCGAGTGCGCTCGCCACCGCGTCGAGTTGCGTTCTCGCCGGATCGGCGGTGGCCGCGTAGCGGCTGGCCTTGCTGTCCGCGTTGTTCGCCGCGCCACCTTGCCAACTGGTACCGATTTCTCGCCGGATGCCGTCGGAGAAAGCGATGATCTTCGTGGCGGTGCCCTCGCCGAGCGAACGCCAGGTGCGTTGCACCATCGCGATGGTCGCCGGAGTCATCGACTGGGCAAGATCCCGCAGCCGCTCGGGGCTCCACTCGTCGCCCTGGAAGTACTCCGGGTCATGGACATAGATCGGCTCGTTCACGATTCCCCCCTCGACGCGACGCGGACTTCACCCCGCCCTCCACTGGTATGACGCGCTGACACCCTATCCGGTTCCCACCTCATGAACAGCCCGGTCGTTGCCCGGGGCGACGCATTGGCGTCGACCCTGAAATCAACCGATGGGCTGACGAGGTCCGTGTTCCGTTGCCGGCGTTCGTGTGAGGTGGTTATAGATGGGGTTGCTACTGGCCTGTCCAGCTCTTTCATTGCGATCGGGTCGGCCGACGGGGTCGGGGTGGCCGGTGGTCGGGCAGAGGCGGGCGGCGAAGTCGTGCCGGAATGACACCAATAGGAGCATCCAAAGCCAGGGCAGTCCCGGCCGCTGACTCGGGCATCTCCGGGTGGAGTATGACGAGGACCCGCGGTGGATCGCGCCGATCCGTGGGGATCTGCGGATCGCGTGAAATTTCGCACCGGTCGGTGGCGTCCCGCTGCCGTGGTGGGAGGAACCGGAGATCGAGGAGACCGCGTCGGCGGCCACGCTGCGCGGCCTCTCGTTCGCAGTGCTCGACGCTGAACCTATCCGGGTGGGTACAAGTCGTCGGTGACGACGAACTCGAGGGTGCATGGTTCGCCGGTTTCGGAAGCCGTGCCCGCCCATCGGTGCTCAGACCGAACTGCTAGGTTTTCCGCCGGGGTAACCGATCCGAGGGGGGCGTTGAATGAACGTTGACGTCGAGATGCTGCGGAAATTCGCCGACGCAGTGGCCGGAGTGTCCGAATCGATCGCCGGCATCGATGTGAGCACCCCGTTCGCTGACTCCGAGGTGGCGCTGCCGGGAACCGAGTTCGCCCAGGTCTGCGTTGCCGGCGTGCAGGAGACCGGCGCGGCGCTGACGAACCTCTACCACCGGCTAACCGAGGTTTCGGAAATCGCGCAGGGTACGGCAGGAAAGTATGAGGTGTCCGAGGCCGACTTCACCGGCATGTTGGACGCCATGGACGTTCCCGCGTGAGCCCGACCGTCCCCGAGGTCATCCGGTGGAAGCCCGAATCGCTGCGATCGACCGCCGGGGGCATCGACCGGATCGTCGCCGAACTGGACGAACGATTCACGGGCCTGATGATCGAGCAGGATGCGCTCGCCGACACGTGGAGCGGAGCTGCAGCCACCGCTGCGGCGACCCGGGTGGTGCAGGAAAAATCGCTGGGCGGCGCCGTGGCCGGTGCCCTGTCGGACGTTGCCGAACAGTGTCGGTCTGCTGCGGGAATCGTCGACGGCGCACGATTGCACCTGGTGTCCGTCGTCTCGGACGCGCGCGGACGCGGATTCAACGTCGAAGATGACGGGATGGGTCGACCCAGCCGGGCTCATCGCCTGGCTCGTCCTGGCTCCGGAACACACCCGCGACGCGGCCTGGTTGCGGATCAAGAAGGAAGCCGCCGAGCTCACCCTCGTCGTCGTCGATGCACTCCGACAGGCGGATGAGGCCGCCGTCGCCGCCGCTAGCCGCATTCAGGCCGCAATCGACGCGCTGCAGCAGGCAGGGCACGCCGCGATACCGGGCAATGTCGTCGACCACGGTGACGGAGGGTTCACCATGGTGCCCGACTGGCCGTCGACGATCGCCGCATCGACGATCGGGGTGATGACCGACAAGACCGGTAAGGCCCTCACCAACGCCGCGGCCGCCACCGCGGCCGCCTCCGCGGACGACGTTGCACGGACGATCGGGCGGGGCCTCGGCCCGTTCGGTGCTGCTATCGGCACCGTGCCCGCAATCGCCAACGACATCAAAGGCGGCATGGATCCGACCAAGGCAGTCGTCACCGAAGGGGCCGGTGCGGCGGCCGGTCTGTGGGGCGGGACCTACTTGGGCGGAAAACTCGGGGCAGCTGCAGGTTCTTTCATTCCAGTCCCAGGCGTAGGCACTGCAGTTGGCCTGGTCGCCGGTGCGGCAATTGGTGGTGGCATTGCCTGGCTCGGATCGAAATTCTTGCAGTCGCAATGGGACTGATACTCGCCACTCGTTATCGCAGGTTTTGCATTTCCAACCAGAGCGACCCGGAACAATGCCGAGACTCTTGAAGGGTGGCAAGAAATCAAATCAGGAAATAGCCCCGATTCGCGATCGTTGCCCACAATCTACGGAAAACCACACTGGCCACAAAGCTTTCGCGTCGGGCCACTCGTCGTCGCAACGTTCATGCTCATGTTCATGGCCGTCGTGATCAGCGTCGCGATCGAGGCTGGCCAGCGTTCGGAAGTCGGAGTTGTCGTTGTTGGGGCCGGGATGGCGGTCGTCATGGGAAGTGTCTCGATCATCGGTCTCGAAAAGGCTGGGTTCCGTTCACTTCGTCGGTCACGCAGGATCGCCCCAATCGTCGATCAACACGCGACCGGAATCCGGATTCCAATGGGACACACTGTTCCCTTTCTCATCATCAGCCTCGGGGCCTGCAGCGTCTTCTGCCTGTCCGCAGCAATCACCTGGTACTTCGGCGTCGCTGAAACCCTGTTGCCTGGGGGACGTGACACCAAAGGCGGCGCAATCTTCATGGCGATCTGCGGCGGCGGCGCGCTGGCAGTTGCCGCGTTCCTGCTGCTAGTTCGCAATGTCACCGAGTTCAGCATCTATCCGACCGGGGTCCGCCGCTACGTCCGGCAGTGGTGGGGACTGTCCTCCAAGACCCATGACGCCTTTCTCCTGTGGGATGACATCGCACAAATTTCGGCAGACGAACTGGTCACCGGGACCGGACGGACCGAGGAACGCAACCCCCGCATCACACTGCGATCGACCACGCCCATTCCCGCTGGACAGCAACTGAAATTCGACGCGGAGAACGAGATCACAGTAATGGCCCATCAACTCGTCGCCGAGCCGAACACCCTGCTGTCCCTACTCCGCTTCCTCAAGGACAACCCCGATCAACGCGACATCGTCGCCCGGCCTGACGCCCGCGAACTCCTCACGCCCCCACCGCTACGCGAACGATTCCACGCCGCACGCCTGGCGAATAAGGCGGGTTCCGATGTCTGAACTCCCCACCTGGTCGGACACGATGACGGTGCGGGAATACTTCGACGCTCACCAGGTGTCGTGCACGCCCTGCCACGCGGACGCCACCGATCCGGTGACCGTGGCGATTCCTCAACTCCCCGGTTGGGTTTCCGCGCCACCTGAAGCAGTGCCCGGCGCCTACACCGTCCTCGCCAGTCCCACTCACACCACCGAGAATTGGTGCCCCAACGCCGTGCTCCTGCACGGCGAACTCTCCACGACTGTTGACGCCGAACAACTGTTGGACTGTGCCTTCGCCGACTCCCGGCGCCTGCCGGACTGGCGCGAATACGAGTCGAATCGCGTTCCGTATCAGGGCTACCCATCGGCGTTCGTGCGGGGCGTCTACACGGTCGAAAAATGGACACTGTCCGCCACCACCCGCTACGTCGTCATCACCCACGGTTCCCAGCAGTATCTGACACAGCTGACCGTGACTACACTGCTCGATCAGGCCGGTGACCTCGAGGTCGACGTCACCGTCATCAATGTCGGGCTGACCATCACCACCAATTGAACCGGCCCCACCGGGCAACCTAATCAGCTCCCCACACGCCGAACCTTGAGGTGGCCGAAGCCCCCATCCGCGTCGGCGCAGTCGTCACAAGGGGGCGGCGGGGCACCGACGCCACAACCGAAGGATTGGGCTCGCGGGTCACGGTCACCACCATCGAATTGCCCCGAGCGCACGGATGATCTCGTAAAGAGTCAGTCCGGCCCACTCGACAGCCGAAGCGGATCGGTGTGTAAGTGAAGGCGGTCAACGGAGGCGAAGACAATGAGCACAGCGAATCACCGGTCGGCGGTCGACGAGTTCAAGTGATCGGCGGCTTGCTCGGCGGCGAACCGCAAACCAGGGTTGTCCTGCACAATCTCGCGCCACCGATCGGCCTTGATGCCGATCTGCTGAAGCAGACACAGAGTGACGAGTGCGCTGCACGCCTCGGCCACCGCGATCAGTTCGTCCATTGACTGTCGGTGGGTCCGGCCGGCATGAGCAAGGTCATTGCGAGCCTGGACAGCGACCCGAGCCCAAGTCTCGATGGTGTTCATCGCTTCGAGTCCCTCGGCGTGGCGGCGGATAGTACTCCTGGTCCGCATTCGACAACCAGGGCGTCAGGTTGTCATACCAGTTCAGGCCTTGAACGTCCGGTACCGCTCCCGCCTTGAGTTGGGTAGCGGCCTGGTAGATCGGATCGAGTGCGCTCGCCACCCCGTCGAGCTGTGATCTCGTCGGATCGGCGGTTCTCGCGTAGTCGCTCGCTTCGCTGTCCGCGTTGTTCGCCGCGCTACCTTGCCAACTGGTGCCGATTTCTCGCCTGATCCCGTCGACGAAAGCGAGGATCTGCGCGGCAGTGTCCTCACCGAGCCCACACCACGTGCGCTGCACCATCTCGATGGACGCCGGAGTCATCGACTGAGCAAGCTCGTACAACCGTTCAGGGCTCCACTCGTCGCCCTGGAAGTATTCCGGATTCGGCACATTAGATCAGCTCGTTCACAAATCCCCCCTCGACACGACGCGGCCCTCACCCTGCCCTCCACTGATATGACGCGGTGACACCCTAACCGGTTCCCACCTCATCAACAGCGCCGGTCGTTCCCAGGCGACGCAACGGCGTCGACCCTGAAATCGCCGATGCGGTGACCGAGGTCAGGCGAGAGCCGCGCCCGGATTGAGGATCCCTATCGGATCCAGTGCCGCCTTGATGCGCCGGTTCAATTCCATGACGTCCCCGCCGAGTTGCCTCGGCAGCCAGTCCCGCTTGAGTCGCCCGATGCCGTGTTCGCCGGTGATTGTCCCGCCCACGCCGATTGCGAGGGCCATGATGCGGCTGAAAACGACGTGGGCGCGTTCGGTCGTGTCGGAGTCGGTGGGGTCGAAGACGATCATGGGGTGGGCGTTGCCGTCGCCGGCATGCGCGACGGTGCAGATTACGATGCCGCAGTCCGCGGCGATCGCCTCGATGCCGGTGATAGGGGCGGTCAGCTGCCGCATCGGGACGCCGACGTCCTCGAGCAGCGCACTGCCCATCGCCAGCAGTGCGGGGAGCATGGATCGTCGTGCGGCGGTGAACGCCTCGCCCTCCGCGGCATCGTCGGTGGCGAACACCTCTGTCGCGCAGTGTGTTGTGCAGGCGGTAACGATAGTCTCGATTTCCCGCGCACCGGCTGCGCCGGGGTATCGGATTGGGCGAGCAACAGTGCGCGGGCGCCCCGGTCCAAACCCATGCGGACGGCGTCCTCGACCGCGTTGATGCTGGCATGGTCCATGAATTCGAGCATCGCGGGACGGATCTGACCGGTGATGGCGAGGACGGCGTCGGCGGCGGACTCGACCGACGGGAACGATGCGACGACGGTCGCCGCGGGCGGTTGCGCCGGGATCAACCGCAGCGTGAGTTCGGTGATGATCCCGAGCATGCCCTCGCTGCCGACGAACAGCTTCGTCAACGACAGTCCGGCGAGACGGAGGGCGGTGCCGTCGGCGAGGACGACCTGCATGCCGAGCACGTAGTCGGTGGTCACGACGTACTTGACGCAGCACAACCCGCCCGCGTTGGTGGCCGCGTTGCCGCCAATCGAGCAGATCTCGACCAACGACGGGTCCGGTGGGTACCCAGAGCCCGTGCTCGGCGGCGGCCTTCTTCACCTCCGTGTTGAGCAGTCCGGGCCCGCAGACCGCGACGCGGGCGACCGGATCGATGGTGACCGCCCTCATCCGTTCGGTGCTCAGGACAATGCCTCCGTCGACGGCGCTGCACCCACCCGATACCCCCGAGCCTACGCCGCGCGGAACCACCGGCACCCGGTGCCGTGATGCCCACCGCATCGCGGCCTGCACATCCTCGGCGCAGGTGGCGCGAACCACTGCGATCGGGGTGCCGGCATTCGGGTCGGCGGACCAATCGTGGCGGTAGCCGGCGGTCAGGTCCGGATCGGTGAGAACCGCGCCGTCGGGCAGCGCGTCGATGAGTTGGCCCAGAACCGCCGGTTCCACCGTCGTCATCCGCCCATCATGCCTCCGTCTGCCGGGATTGCAGCCCAAGACGAACGGCGGCCGACGACGTCGGACCAGCTGTCGTCACGAAGGGGGACGTCGAGTCGAGATCCCGCAGAGGAACAGCGCAGAGTCAGCCGGCCTGCGGAGTGATCCTGACACTGTTGATGTCGTAGTTGCCGAAGAATTGCGTGAACGAGGCCGCCTGCATCTCGTAGCCGATGTCGTTGGTGGTGAACGAGAGCAGAGGCACGCTCGCGCCGTTCAGGTCGGCGCTGGCGGTGTAGGTGGTGTCCGGCATCAGCCCGGCGCCGTCGATGCTGAACATGTCTTGTCCGTCGACGTCACGGACCGTGACCCGCGCGTAGCCCGGTCCGGTCAACGGGATGTCAGCGTTCTCGACGCGTGCGCCGATGCCCTGCTGGGTGAGGTTCTCGGTGCCGTCGCCGGTCGGTACCGCATTGGCAACGTAGACGAGGGCCTGCCCCTCCTGGCCGGTGTCGAGGGTGTCGATGACCGATTGCGTCGCGGTGTCGATCACCGAGACGCTGTCGGAGTGCTCGTTGACTGCATAGACGCGGGTGTTGTCGGGGCTGGGCCACACGCCGTGGGGTTCGGTCCCGCCCGACATGATGGTGTGGATCAGTTCCGGTGGTCCTTCGGACGTGCGCCGGTAGACCTGGATCTCGTTGGTGCCGCCCACAGTGAGGTAGACCAGGTCACCCTCGTCGGTGGTCACGAAGTTCGCGTGGTTGACGTCCGGGCCGGTGTCGATGATGGCCTTGACAGTGCCCGAGTTGGTGTCGATGATGCTGGCTTTCCCGATGCCCTTGTGCGGCGCCCACAGTTCGTTGCCGTCAGGAGAGAGCCCGAAGTCGGAGGACATCGGGTCGGCAAGTCCGTCGATCACGGACGTGACCTGCTTGGAGGCGACGTCCACGACGTCGACCGTCGCGGAGCGGATGTGATTGACGTAGGCCGTTTGTCCGTCGGGACTGAAGAGCACCTTGGACGGCCCGTCGCCGGTCTCGATGTGTCCGGTGACCCCGCCGTTGGCGACGTCGACGATGTCGACCTGTGACAGCGCCCGGTCCGAGACCCAGAACTCGCTGCCGTCCGGGGTGAAGAACCCCTCGTGCGGGGCCCGGCCCACATAGGTCTGATTTGCGATGCTGTTGTCTTCGGTGTTGATGATGGTCACCGTGTTGGTGGTGACGCTGACGACGCCGAGATGTTTGCCGTCCTGCGAGAAGCCGAGACCGTGCACATCGATGTTCGAGACGTACTGCGGCCCCAGAATGCCGTCGAGGCGCTGCGACCCAAGGGCGATCGAACCCAGGACCTCGTTCGTGGCCGGGTTGATGACGCTGACCGTGTTCGAGGTCTGGTCCGCGGTGTAGACGCGGTCTTGCGAAGAGATCGGCAGGCCCTCTCCGGCGAGAGCGGGAGCCTGCACGACCCCGCTGTCGTTGGACGCGGGCGGTGCCTGGTCGGGTTCGTCGGTAGTCGTGGAGCACGCCGCCGCAACTCCTACTGTCGCGGCGAGCACTCCCGCGACCCATGTGCGCCGCCTCAATGTCTTGGATCCAGCCACAGTTCTTGCCTCTCTCGAGCGGACAGTCATGTCGACCGAGATCAGGGGACCGACGACGTCGCAAACGGCGGGGTGGGTCCGAGGCAACCCCGGAGACTCCTCCACGATACTGACGAACGAACCACGGTGACGGTCCTGAAATGTGAGGGCCGGCAGCAGGGCGACCGGGTGGAGTTTCTTCCGGCCAGCCGGGGTGATCGCTTGGTAAAGGGGTTGCAATGCAATCCCTTTCACTTTCTCTCTACTGAGCGGCACTCTCTACTGAACCGTGAGAACGAAAACAGGGATCTCGCGGTCAGCCTTTTCTTGGTATTCGGCAATCACCGGGATGACCCGCAACGCGCGGTCCCACCATGCCGCCTTCTCGTCTCCGGTGACCTCGCGGGCGATCATGTCTCGTTTCGTCGTAGCGTCTTGCAGTTCGACGTGAGGATCGGCGAGCAGGTTGTAATACCAGTCGGGATGCTTCGCCGCGCCGCGGTGCGCGGCCACAATCGCATACTCGGCGGCGTGCTCGATGCGCGCCAATGGGGTCTTACGGAGTTTGCCGGACCTTGCGCCCCTACTCGTCAACACCACGATGGGCGCGCCTCGGGTGACTGCACCCTCCGCACCTTGGGATTCCTCATAGCGCTCGACCTGATCGGCCACAACTACTTGTTGCTCACCCACGAAAAACTTCGACGGGCTCGGTTCGTATTCACCATTGAGCGGCATGCAATCAGTACATCACGTGTGTGCAGGTTGCTGCAGGGGCTGAGATCTTCGAGCGTCTTCAACCACCCGTGGAGCGAATGCTTCCGTCACAGCCCGCCAAGATCCGACAGGACCCCGATGGCCTTGTTGTTCGCCTGGTGCAGCATGCCGATCGTCGTCTCGGCGGTCGCCGCGGTCCGGGGGTCTTTCAGTGCGAAACCGTGAGCGAGCGTGAGGGTGTTGTATCCGCCGTCTGCAGCACGTAGGAGAAACTCGGATGAGACATCCTCGCTTGACAGTCGGTCGAGGCCCTCACCGAGAAGGTAGAAGCGCCACAGTGGCCCCAGGTCGGCGCCGTAGACGTCTCGGGTTCCTTCGACGATCGTGTCCGCCTGGAGCGCAATCGAATCCACAATCCGGTAGTAGTCGGGAACATCGGCCCGGGTGGTCGCCGCAGTTGCGACGGCATACGCCAGATCGACCGTGAGATGCGCGTTGTATCCCATCATGGCGACCTCTGCCGGTCGCGCTTCGCACTGTTTACTCATCGTGAAGTACTGCGCCCAATGGGGCTCGACCGGTGCACCGGTGAACTCGGCGTGCAGATTGACGAGATAGCGGCGCAGCAGGTCGGAACTGACCGCGTGCCCCCAGTCCCGATTGACGAAGGCGGCGGGGTCGCGTTGCATCGGCATGACGGCCGTACGTTCGACGGCGTCCAGGCCGAGAGAGAACAGTCCTCGCCGGTCGCGATGACGGACGAGGATCGCCGTAATCGCTTCGTGGCGTGCGACTTCTTCCTCGAGGCGGTCCAGTGAAGCGGCGGCAGGAAGCGTCGAGATGTCGGACAGCGCGACTATGCGGCCGATATCGGCCGCAGTCAAAGGCGTTCCGCAGGCCGTCGCGATAGCGTTCGACGCCTCAGCCGGCGCGAGCGGGGGAGACGCTACCGCCGTGGAAACTGCCGCGACAAACGTGGCAAGGAGAAAACGGGCAGGCACTCGCGCGAATTTCATCGGCGAAGCATAGCGAGCCTCAGGGTGTTGGTGCGTTCATCACTTGGGCGTCGAGACGCATTGTTGCGAATCGGATTCCGTCGTCCAGTGTCTCGACGAGGTCGATTCCTTGTCGGAACGTGCGGCGTGGATCTCGGCTCGGGCTAGAAGGTTCCGGGTGGCGGGGTGGTCCCCTTCGCTGCCATGACTTCAATCAGTTGCGCGTGCATGTTCGCTGCCTGCTCGGGCGCGTAGTAGCCGACGTTGCCAGGAACTGCCAGGTTGTGGAATTCGTTCGGGTCTTCGAGCAGGTCATACAGCTCGTACTGCGGGGGAGCGACGCCTGCGGGGTCGAAGTACATGGCGTACTTCCAGCGGTCGTTCCGGATGGCGCGGATGTGGCTCGGTTGCTGCACGATGAACTGGCCGTCAGGCGCCCCGGGGTTCTGGTCGTCGTACGTGAAGTGGAGGACGTCTTGCACGGGCGTGACGGGGCCATCGGGGCGTGCGGATGCCTCGGCGATCACCGGTGCGAGATCGGTGCCGAGGAAATTCCATGCCGAGCGGTCGGGAACATGGGCAAGGGTGGCAAGGGTGGGCATCACATCGATGAGAGAGGCCAGCGCATCGGTTTCTGCGGGTCCGGGAAAGAGCACCGGATTGCTGATGACCAGCGGCACGTTCGTCGTTTCCTGATAGGTGTTGAACACTTTCTGGCGGAGTCCGCCGTGTGAGAGGCCCATCTCGCCGTGGTCCGAGATCCTGACGACAACCGAATTGTCGCGCATGCCCGGGGTGGCGTCGAGTGCGTCGAGCACAGTGCCGAGGTGGTCGTCGACGACCTTCTGGACGTACCCATAGAAATTCACGTAGTTCTTCATCGCCTCCACGCCGACCAGCGGGCCCAGCGCGGCGGCGAGCAGGAGTTGGGACTGCACCTGGGCGCTCGGTTTGTAATTGAGTGCGAGCATTTCGTCGATGGTGGGTGGTAGATCGATCCCCTGCTCGAACGCGCCGGGTGCCGCGGACCCGTAGTTGTCACAGTCGCCGTCCTGCTGATCCCACGTTTGTGGGTACGCGAGGATGTCGTGCGGATTGGCGAGGGAGACGATCAGCGCGAACGGCCTCCTATCAGTGGAGTCGACGTTCCTGAGGAAGTCGGCGGCCTGGTCGGCGACGCTCCGGTCGCGGTCGACGCAGCCGCCACCGAAGTTGTCCGGATCCGTGTCCTGACCGAACTCGGGGGGAACCCATCCGTCGAAACCGTAGGCCGCGAGGTCGGCACTGTTCGGCTCGCCGCCGTCGGCGTTCTTGCTCAGGTGCCATTTGCCTCGATACTGGACGTTGTATCCGGCCGAGGCCAGGAGTGAGGCCATGTTCTGCTCGCTGAGGCGAAGCTGTGGCTCGGATGGCGAAAGCGTGCCACCCTCGGTCAACGTGCTGGTCACTCCGTGCTGTGCGGGATAGAGCCCAGTGAAGAAAGTGGCACGGCTCGGCGAGCACATCGCGCTGTTGCAGTAGGCCCGGTTGAAGGTGAGTCCCTGGTTCGCGAGCCGCTGGCGGTTGGGCAGGTTCTGCTCCGCCCAGCCCTCAGGCCAGTGCATAGGATGTCGCTCCTGATCGGTGATGATCACCACGATATTCGGACGGGACGGTAGCGATCCGACCGATTCCGCCGCCGCAGGTTGCCTCCCACCCGAGGCGACGCCCGCCATGCCCGCCATGAGTAGTGTTCCCGCACCACCGAGGAACAGCCGCCGGGGGACTCCACTCGTGCCTGCAGATTCTGCGTGCTCGCGGTCTGGGGTCATCGCCTAATTGTCACTCGGTTGTGAACCTGGGCGGGCGCAATTCGGAAAAGTGCCTTGCACGTGAGTATCCAAGGCGTGTTGGTGGAGTTGGCCATTCAGAGTCGGTCAGGTGAAGATTTGCAACCCTTTCGGATCGTCGTCGGCCGGGGCAGGCGGAGCGTCGGGTCGGGAGTTTCGCTGAATGTTGTGCGACCGTGGGATCGTCGATCCACCGGAAGGAACGGTTCGGCCTGATCAAAGGCTGAAGATGTCAATCCAACTGTGGCTGAACACTGTTGACGCAGCGAGGGACCATGGGTGTTTCGGCGGTCCGCGTTGAACCAGCGGACTCCACCCAGCGGATTCCCGTTCCGCCTCGGTGCCAGGGCGCGTCAATGTAGTCGACGATTACTGTGGTCGGCGGTGTCAATGGTCCTTCGAAGAGGTGCCGTTCGGAGCTAGGGGGCCGGTCGGCCAGCGGCTATCGTTGAAGAATGAACTCGACTGCGGTGGTCGTCTTTGTCCTCGTCTGGATAGCCATTGGTTTGATTACGGGGCTGTGGATGGCCCGGCGTGGGCATTCTTCGACCTGGACACTCATCGCTGTGATCTTGGGACCCTTGTTTGTTCCCATCGCTTTCGAACGGGCGGAGCGCCGTCCCGTACTGGCTGCTGCGGGCCCGGAGGGCGCGGAGCCCGTGGAATCGACCGCTACGTCGACTGAGCCGCGACTACTGATCGGCCTGGACGGTTCGGCCGAGTCGGAGCTCGCCCTGGACGCCGCGCTCGACCTGATGGGAAACCGATGCGGGTCTGTCATCCTCGCCGAGGTCGTCTCCTATGACGATGCGGGTGAGAGCGCCTCCGGGAGCGAGGTCGCGGAGGCCTCCGACCGTCTGGCGAACGCTGCCTCCCGCGTCGTCGGAGTGCGGACGAATTACGAGGTACTGGCTGGTCCCCCCGGAGAGGCTTTGCGTCAGTTTGCCGAAGAACAGGGAGTTGACCTCCTTGTCGTCAGTCGGCGCGGACGTGGACTCTCGAAGAGGCTGATGGGCAGTGTGTCCGCCGATTTGGTGCAGCACGCCAAGGTGCCGGTATTGGTCATCGAACCCCAGCAGGCCGGGCAGGTACCCCCGCTGTAGCCGACATCGGGGGGAGATGCGAGAGTCGGCACAATCAGGCCACCCGCGCAGGCCATCCGAGACAACTCCGATCGCGATCGCGTGCCCGGACAGCGCGAGTCCTCGTCACGAGTCACGGGTCGAGAGTCACGGGTAGTCGAGGGTCACGGGTCGAGAGTCACGGGTCGAGAGTCACGGGTCGAGAGTCACGGGTAGTCGAGGGTCACGGGTAGTTGCCTTCGCGCGACTTTTGAGGGGCGCGCGGCTCGGGTCGTCCAGTGAAGCGGCATGCGTTTTCCGCTCACCCGGGGCGTCTCCGTAGGATCTCAAGCAACGAAGTAGCTTGCCTCATGTTTCGAAAGGAAGTCCCGTGCTCCGCACACATCTCGCCGGTTCATTGCGAGCCGAGCAGGCCCAGCAGACCGTTACCCTCACCGGGTGGGTTGCCAGGCGTCGTGATCACGGCGGGGTGATCTTCATTGATTTACGTGACGCCTCGGGTGTATCGCAGGTGGTGTTCCGCGAGGGTGCGGCCGCCGAGCAGGCCCACCGCCTGCGCGCGGAATACTGCGTCAAGGTGACCGGTGTGGTCGAGGTTCGTCCCGAGGGCAACCAGAACTTCGAGATCCACACAGGTGCGATCGAGGTCAATGTCACCGAACTCGAAGTTCTCAACGAGAGCGCGCCGCTGCCGTTCCAGCTCGACGACCAGGCCGGTGAGGAAGCGCGTCTGAAGTACCGCTATCTGGACCTGCGCCGCGAAGGCCCCGGGCAAGCCATCCGATTGCGTTCCAGGGTCAACGCGGCCGCCCGTTCAGTACTGTCGCACCACGAGTTCGTCGAGGTCGAAACCCCCACACTGACGCGCTCGACCCCGGAGGGCGCCCGCGACTTCCTGGTTCCCGCACGACTGCAGCCGGGCAGCTTCTACGCGTTGCCGCAGAGCCCCCAGTTGTTCAAGCAGCTGCTCATGGTCGGCGGCATCGAGCGCTACTACCAGATCGCCCGTTGCTACCGCGACGAGGACTTCCGCGCGGATCGGCAGCCCGAGTTCACCCAGCTCGACATCGAGATGAGCTTCGTCAACCAGGACGACGTGATCCTCCTCGCCGAGGAAGTGCTGTCGGCGCTGTGGAAGCTCGTCGGGCACGAGATCAAGACTCCGATCGCGCGGATGACGTACGCCGAGGCCATGCGACGTTACGGATCGGACAAGCCAGATCTGCGTTTCGCCGTCGAACTGGTCGAGTGTGCCGAGTTCTTCAAGGACACCACCTTCCGCGTGTTCCAGGCGGAGTACGTCGGTGCGGTGGTCATGCCCGGAGGTGCGAGTCAGCCGCGCAAGCAACTCGATGCCTGGCAGGAGTGGGCCAAGCAGCGCGGGTCGAAGGGCCTGGCCTACGTGCTCGTCGGCGAGGACGGCACCCTTGGTGGCCCGGTGGCCAAGAACCTCACCGACGCTGAACGTGCCGGGCTGGCCAAGCACGTCGGTGCGGTGCCGGGCGACTGCATCTTCTTCGCCGCCGGCCCGACCAAGTCCTCGCGTGCCGTGCTCGGTGCCGCGCGCGGTGAGATCGCCCACAAGCGGAACCTTATCGACCCTGACGCCTGGGCGTTCGTGTGGATCGTCGACGCGCCGCTCTTCGAGCCCACCGCCGAGGCCACCGCCAGTGGCGACGTCGCCCTCGGCTACAGCGCCTGGACCGCCGTCCACCACGCGTTCACCTCACCCAAGCCCGAGTCGTTCGACACTTTCGACACCGATCCGGGCTCGGCGCTCGCCTACGCCTACGACATCGTGTGCAACGGCAACGAGATCGGCGGCGGCAGTATTCGCATCCACCGCAAGGACATTCAGGAACGAGTGTTCAAGGTGATGGGCATCTCCCACGAGGAGGCCGAGGAGAAGTTCGGATTCCTCCTCGATGCGTTTGCTTTCGGTGCGCCGCCGCATGGCGGAATCGCGTTCGGCTGGGACCGCATCACCGCACTGTTGGCCGGCGTCGACTCGATTCGTGAAGTCATTGCCTTCCCGAAGTCGGGTGGCGGCGTCGATCCGCTGACGTCCGCACCGGCTCCGATCACCGCCCAGCAACGCAAGGAATCGGGCGTTGACACCACGCCCGAACCGAAGGGCGAGGCAGCGGGCGGATCCGCCGGCGGGATCGAGAAGTAGGCAGGTCCGTTGGCAAGATCGCGATCTGGGCCACCGGCTCGGCGTTCCGCCGCCACCGATCAACTCGCCGACTATCTGTGGCGGCGTAGCGCCATGTGCTGGGGTCCGGTCGCGACCGCCCGCCGCGGTGTGCGGTGACAGGTGTGCGGTGACAGGTGTGCGGTGACAGGTGTGCGGTGACAGGTGTGCGGTGATATACGCAGAGGCACGAAACGGCACCATTGCGGTGACAGTTGATCCGGGGTTACTCGAAGTACTCGCACCGGATCAGCCGAAGTGCTGAAATTCACCGAGGCTCTCAGAGAACGACTCGATCATTCTTGTGACTAGCAGGTAAGTTGGTTCACGATGACTGCAATACTGGCAGACCCCGTTTCAGAGGTAGTTGCCGCAGCCGAGAAGCTGCTGACCCGCCGTACCGGCGCATCTGTGACATTGGTAGATCCCATAGATCTCGGCGGTAGCGGCCGCTCCATCGTGCTTCGTGTACGTGTGGCGGAGAACCCCTTTTCTCTCCCGCGGACTTTGGTGATCAAACAGGTCCGTGAAGAATCCGGGTTGTCTGGAACCCGGGCCGTCGATCCCGACGACCCGTCCGCCGACAGCGGCAGCGCGTTCCTTCGCGAGGCGGTGTCGTACCAGTTCGCCACGGCGCTCGCGACCGACAGCCGGCCCGGTGCGGAACTGCTCGCATCCGACCTCGAAGCCCGGCTGCTCATCCTCAGCGACCTCGGTGACGTAAGCCCGATCAGCGCACTGCTCGAGCATTCCGACTCCGATACGGTCGCCAACACGTTGATGGCGATGGCTCAAGCGCTCGGCCGGATGCACGCGGCCACAGTGGGCCGCGAAGAGGATTTCACCGCGTTGCTCCGTCGCGCCGGGGTGGCAGACTGCGACGACACCGTGGCGAAGCAGGTGGAGCGGGCGGTGCCTGCCGTGCCACGACTGCTCTCCGAGATCCTCGGTATCGATGTGTCACCGGACATGACCGATCAGGTGGCGCGCGCCGCGAAACTGTTCGAGAGCCGCCGGTTCCGCGCGTTCAGCCCCTCCGACCTGTGCCCGGACAACATCATCGTCAACGACGAGGGTGTGCGATTCCTCGACTATGAGTGGGGCGGTTTCCGCGACGCCATGCTCGACATCGCCTACGCGCTGGTCTCGTTCCCGGGCTGCCTGTGCAGCATCGAACTGTCCGAGGATCGGACGCTGGCGATGATCGAGGCCTGGCGTGCCGAGGTCGTGGGGATGTGGCCCGCCCTCGCCGACAACAACGTGCTCGCCACCCGCATGGTCGAGGCACAGCTGATCTGGGTGTGGCTCAGCACGTACCTGTTCCTGCCGGATAATCACGCGCGGATTGCCGCCGTGCGCGAGCATCAATTGTCGGTGCCGCGCTCGTTGGCGTTGATGCGGCGCTGGGACAGGCTGGCACGCTCGGCGAATCATGCCGGCAACACCGTGGTCGCCCATCAGGCCCGTGCCATCGCGGACAGGTTGCAGGGGCTGTCCGTTGGCTGACGTCCCGCGCACGGCCTCAATGAGTCAGCCGGTGGTGTCCCGAGTAGCGTCGAACTAGTGAGCGATCTCTTCGGTTCGGACGTGGGCGAGGACGAGTCGGCAGGACTGTTCGAGACGACGCGCCTAGGAGAGGCTCCGGCACTGAAGCCTGTCCCCGGTCCTACCTCGATGAACGCCCACGCGCCGCTGGCGGTGCGCATGCGCCCCCGCACTCTCGGCGAGGTCGTCGGGCAGAAACACCTACTGGGGCCCGGTGCGCCGCTGCGGCGCCTCGTCGAGGGGTCCGGAGCGGCCTCCGTGCTGCTGTACGGTCCGCCCGGCACAGGGAAGACCACGCTGGCATCCCTGATCTCCGGCGCGACGGGCCGTCGTTTCGAGGCATTGTCGGCGCTGTCCGCCGGAGTCAAGGAAGTGCGTGGGGTCATCGAACTGGCGCGACGGCGATTGCTGGCGGGGGAGCAGACGGTGCTGTTCATCGACGAGGTGCACCGGTTCTCCAAAACCCAGCAGGACGCACTGCTGGCCGCGGTGGAGAACCGAATCGTGCTGCTCGTCGGCGCGACCACCGAAAACCCCTCCTTCTCTGTCGTGTCGCCGCTGCTGTCGCGGTCACTGGTGCTGCAACTGCAGGCACTGACGGCAGACGACATCGAGGAATTACTCGAGCGTGCGCGCACCGACGATCGGGGACTGGGCGGCGAGATCGAGATCGCGGGCGATGCGATGGACCACCTGGTGCGTTTGGCGGCCGGTGATGCTCGCCGCGCACTCACTGCACTCGAGGCTGCAGCCGGTGCGGCACTCGACCAGGCAGACCTCGACCAGGCAGACCTCGACCAGGCAGACCTCGACGAAACGGGGCTCGACGAAACGGGGGAAGGGAAGCGTCCGGTCTTGCTCGAACTTGCGACGGTCGAAGCGAGCGTCGACAAGGCTGCCGTCCGTTACGACCGCGACGGTGACCAGCACTACGACGTGATCAGTGCCTTCATCAAATCCATCCGGGGATCGGACGTCGACGCAGCGCTGCACTATCTCGCGCGGATGCTGACCGCGGGTGAGGACCCTCGGTTCATCGCCCGAAGACTGGTCGTCCACGCCAGTGAGGACATCGGGATGGCAGACCCCACTGCGCTGCAGACCGCCACCGCGGCGGCCCAGGCCGTGCAGTTGATCGGCATGCCGGAGGCGCGGCTCGCGCTCGCTCAGGCCACCATCCACCTCGCGACCGCCCCCAAGTCGGGTGCTGTCATCGCGGCGCTGGGTGCGGCGATGTCGGATGTGGCTGCGGGGAAGGCGGGACTCGTCCCACCTCACCTGCGGGACGGCCACTACGCAGGCGCGGCGAAGCTGGGCAGCGCGGTGGGATACCACTATCCCCACGACAACCCGGACGGCGTATTGCCGCAGCAGTATCCGCCGGACGAATTGGTCGGGGTCGACTATTACCAGCCCACCACCCACGGCAGCGAGCGCGACATCGCCGGGCGCGTGGACAAGCTGCGGCGGATCGTGCGCGGCTGACGATGAGTCGGCGGGCCTGCATCTTTGCACCGAGACTTGTTTCAGCGGTAGGTGGCGAGGAACCCCGGCCGTTCAGGGTTCTGGTTCCCGGTGCGGTGTCGGAGGTCACTGTCATGATCCGGGCATGAAACGGGTGGTGCGGGTGAAGGTGCTGCCCGACGGGCGGCAACTCGACACCTTGATCGGAAAGAAGCCCGATTCGCCGCCGACGCCAACCATCAGATATCCAAGAGGATCGTGGCCGAGGCGCAGCGCACCGGACGCGGCATCGCCCTCGAAGAACTCACGGGCATCCGCGAAACGGGTACGGCTCCGCAAGCCCCAACGGGCCACACACTCGAGTTGGGCGTTCGCTCAGCTCGGGGCCTTCATCTCGTACAAGGCCGTGCGAGCAGGGGTGCCGGTGATGTCGGTCGATCCGGCGATCACCAGCCGTCGATGCACCCGTTGCGGTCACATCGACAAGAAGAACCGGCCCGGTCAAGACCGGTTTGCTTGCCTCGACTGCGGTTTCGTCGAACACGCAGACATTGTCGGCTCGAACAACATTGCACATCGAGCCGCCGAGAACTACCGGGCCCAGTCAACGTCCCCTGGTGCGGCGTAACGTCCAGCATCCAGCTAGGTGTTACAGCTGCAAGCTTGACCTTTAGGGCCGAGTAGTTGACTGTCACCATAGCGGGGCCCCTCTGACAGGCACCGACAAGCACCGGCGAGCGCCCTGCGGAAGCCGACCTCATGCGACCGTTAGGCTGGGCGGTGGTCGATCCGCCGTCTTCGCGGCGCGATCGGCCGTCAATCACTGTCACACGCGAAGGGCAACTTAGGTGCAGACCCACGAGATCCGCAGGCGCTTCCTCGACCATTTCGTCAAGGTGGGCCACGCAGAGGTGCCCAGCGCCTCGCTGATTCTCGACGATCCGAACCTGCTGTTCGTCAACGCGGGAATGGTGCAGTTCGTGCCGTTCTTCTTGGGTCAGCAGACCCCGCCGTACCCGACCGCGGCCAGTGTCCAGAAGTGTGTGCGCACTCTCGATATCGAGAATGTGGGTATCACTACACGCCACAACACGTTCTTCCAGATGGCCGGCAACTTCTCCTTCGGTGACTACTTCAAACGCGACGCGATCAAGCACGCGTGGGCGTTGCTGACGTCGAGCGTCGACAACGGCGGATACGGGTTCGACCCCGAGCGGATCTGGGTCACCGTCTACCTCGACGACGACGAGTCCCGCGACATCTGGCGCGACGAGGTCGGTGTTCCGGAAGCGCGGATCCAGCGCCGCGGGATGGCCGACAACTACTGGTCCATGGGTATTCCCGGCCCGTGTGGTCCGTGCTCGGAGATCTACTACGACCGCGGTCCCGACTACGGCGAGGAAGGCGGTCCCGAAGCCGACGAGGACCGCTACATCGAAATCTGGAATCTCGTGTTCATGCAGAACGAACGCGGGCTCGGCACGAGCAAAAACAACTTCGAAATCCTCGGCCCGCTGCCGAAGAAGAACATCGACACCGGCATGGGCGTCGAGCGCGTCGCGCTCCTGCTGCAGGGCGTCGACAACGTCTACGAGACCGACCTCGTCCGCCCCGTGATCGCGAAGGCCGAGGAGCTGTCGGGTCGCAAATACGGCATCGACCACCACGACGACGTGCGGTTCCGGGTGATCGCCGACCACGCCCGCACCGCCGCGATGCTGATCGCGGACGGTGTGAATCCCGGCAACGACGGGCGCGGCTACGTGCTCCGCCGACTGCTGCGGCGCATCGTGCGCTCCGCCAAACTACTCGGTGCCGACAAGCCCAGCATGCGTGAGTTCATCACCGTCGTCCGCGACACCATGGCACCGTCGTACCCCGTCCTCGATACCGACTTCGGGCGCATCGAGACGGTCGCTGTCGGTGAGGAGTTGGCCTTCCTCAACACGCTGGCATCGGGTTCCAAGCTGTTCGAGGGTGCCGCGGAATCGGTCAAGGCATCCGGCAGGTCGGTGATCGGGGGTGACCAGGCGTTCGCGCTACACGACACGTACGGCTTCCCGATCGACCTGACCCTGGAGATGGCGGCCGAGGCGGGCCTGTCCGTCGACGAGGAGGGCTTCCGGTCGCTGATGGCGGAGCAGCGCCAGCGCGCGAAGGACGACGCCCAGGCGCGCAAACACGCTCACGCCGATCTGACGGTGTACAAGGAACTCCTCGACCGCGGTCCGACCGAGTTCACCGGGTTCCATGAATTGGTCTCCGAGGCACACGTTCTCGCGCTGATCTCGAATGGCCGGCGGATTCCGGTGGCATCCGTGGGCCAGGACGTCGAAGTCATCCTCGACCGCAGCCCGCTGTACGCGGAGGCCGGTGGCCAGATCGCCGATCTCGGGACCCTCACCGGGCCGGGATTGCGGGTGAAAGTCAATGACGTCCAAAAGATCGCGAAGAAGCTGTGGGTCCACAAGGTGACCGTGCAGGAAGGCCAGATCGCCGAGAGGGACGTCGTTCTCGCCCAGGTCGACGCGGACTGGCGCAAGGGTGCCACGCAGGGCCACTCGGGTACACACATGGTGCACGCCGCATTGCGACAGGTGCTGGGCCCCAACGCCGTTCAAGCCGGATCGCTGAACAAGCCGGGCTACCTACGTTTCGACTTCTCCTGGCAGGGCGCTCTGACGGAAGCACAGAAACAAGACATCGAGGTCGTCACCAACGAAGCGGTGGCCGCGGACTACTCGGTGAACACGTTCGTTACCGACCTCGACAAGGCGAAGTCGATGGGCGCCATGGCGTTGTTCGGCGAGAACTACGGGGACGAGGTTCGTGTCGTCGAGATCGGCGGACCGTTCTCGATGGAGCTGTGCGGTGGAACTCACGTGGGAAGTTCCTCGCAGATCGGCAACGTCACACTGCTCGGTGAGCAGTCCGTCGGCTCGGGCGTGCGCCGCGTCGAGGCGTACGTCGGGCTCGATTCGTACCGCTACCTCGCCAAAGAGCGCGCACTCCTCGCGGGGTTGTCGGCATCGCTGAAAGTGCCCTCGGACGAAGTGCCCGCCCGTGTAGAGGCACTCGTCGAGCGACTTCGGGCGGCCGAGAAGGAACTCGAGCAGGGGCGCGCACAGGCCGTTCTGGCGGCGGCTGGGGCATACGTCGACAAGGCGCACCGTGTCGGACCGATAATGCTGGTCGCGGACTCCGCCCCAGCCGGTGTCGGAGGCAACGACCTGCGTGGTCTTGTCACCGATATCCGCGGCAGGCTCGGTTCGCAACCCGCTGCGGTGGTCTTGCTCGGGAATGCCGACGGCAAGGTTCCGTTCGCGGTGTCCGTAAGCGGTGCCGCACAGGAACTCGGACTCTCGGCCGGTGATCTCGTCAAGGACTTCGGACCGAAGATCGGTGGTCGCGGTGGGGGAATGGCTGACATGGCGCAGGGTTCCGGGTCCGACACCAGCGGAATCGCAGCCGCTCTCGACGCGGTCCGGAAACACGTCGCGAACAAGGTGGGGAACCAGTAGAGGTGGATCGCGCAGAAATGGGTCCGGATCGACCTGGAAACGACGACCCTGGGCGCGGTCGACGGATCGGCATCGATGTAGGCAGCGTCCGAATCGGGGTCGCCTCCAGCGACCCCGACGGGATCCTCGCCACGCCTGTCGAGACGGTGCCTCGGTCCACGGAGCGTGGGAGCGATCCGCCGGATATTCGGCGGATCGCCGACATTGTCGAAGAGTACGAGGCGGTGGAGGTTGTCGTCGGGCTGCCCCAGACCCTTCGGGGTGAGCGGGGGAAAGCGGCCTCGATCGCTACCGTGTTCGCGAAGCGGTTGCGCAGGACAGTGGATCCGATACCCGTGCGGATGGCCGACGAGCGTCTGACGACGGTCACTGCTGCGCGGGCGCTCAGAGAGAGCGGTGTCAGTGCGAGAGGTCAGCGGCCGGTGATCGACCAGGCGGCGGCGGTGGCGATCTTGCAGGGATGGTTGGACGAGCGGAGCACTTCAATGAATGCTGCGAAATCGAATAGAGACGCGCAGCTACCGGAGGCAGGTCAGTGAGCAATCATCGGCGACCTTCAGGTGAGCGACCCGACCACCGGTACGAGCCCCACGAGCCCCGCCGTCACCGTTACCTCGACGAGGGCGATGATCCGGTCGATTACCAACCACCCTCCGAGGAGGTCGCCACCACCGGCGGACATGCCTCGGTGTACGACGACTGGGGCCATCCGGATGCCGACGGCTACGGCGACGGGTACGAACCTCGAAACGCTCAGTTTGACAGCGGCTACGACGAGCCCGGCTACGAACAACCCGGCTACAACGAGCCCGGCTACGAACAACCCGGCTACAACGAACCCGGCTACAACGAACCCGGTTACAACGAACCCGGCTACGGCGGGCGCGGGTACAGCGAGCATCCGTACGAGAGCGGTGCCTATGGCGACGCGAGGTACGACACTCCCGGCGTCGCATTCGACGAGGCCGAGACCCAGATTCTCACGGCGATTCCGCCGACCCGCGCGCATGCCAAGCTTCAGGCCCGCCGGCGCAAACAGGCAAGCCGCCGTGCCCGCCGCGGCAAGCTGTTCGGAGTACTGGCGGTTGCTGTTGTGCTGATCGTGCTCGGCGGACTGGTGATCGTGGGCGGCCAGGTGATCTTCGGTGGTGGTGCTCCCGCGGACTACGCCGGTCCGGGTGGTCCCGAAGTGGTCGTGGAGGTGCATCCGGGAGACACTGCGGAGCAGATCGGATCCGCGCTCACCGCACAGGACGTCGTGGCGAGCGGATCGGCCTTTTTCAACGCCGCGGTTCAGAACGAAGCCATGAATACGGTGCAGCCCGGCTTCTACAGTCTCCCGACCCAAATTCCCGCTGCTGAGGCGGTGAGGGGTCTGGTCGATCCCATGTCCCGGGTCGGGAAGATGATCATCTCCGAGGGCAGGCAACTCCACGATGCCACCGATGTGCAGACCGGAGCCACGAAGAAGGGGATCTACACACTCATTTCCGAGGCCAGTTGCCTGGGCGTCGGCGGGCAACAGAATTGCATCAGCTACGACGATCTCAACGCGGCCGGTGCCGGAGACCTGACCGCACTTGGTGTACCGGAGTGGGCGAAGGGCTCGGTTGCAAGCGTCCCGGACCGGGATCGGCAGCTCGAAGGTTTGATCGCAGCGGGAAGTTGGGACTTCGACCCCACCTCGAGCCCCACCGCCATTCTCGAGCGGCTGGTCAGCGGGAGTTCCGCCAGCTACGCAGAGACCGGAATCCTCACCGCGGGGAATCAGGTCGGGATCACCCCCTACGAGATGCTGATCTCCGCTTCTCTGGTGGAGCGCGAGGCGCTGCCGGCCGACTTCTCGAAGGTGGCTCGCGTCATCCTGAACAGGCTCGCGGTGGACCAACCGCTGCAGTTCGACTCGACGGTCAACTACTCGCTCGACACCACCGAACTGGCCACCACGGACGCCGACCGTGCTCGGGTGACGCCTTGGAACACCTATGCAAGCCCGGGTCTGCCCGCGACTCCGATCTCGTCGCCGAGTCTCGACGCGCTGCAGGCCGTCGAATCACCGGAACCAGGCGACTGGATCTATTTCGTAACAATCGATGCGCAAGGCACCACGCTGTTCACGAAGAGCTATGAGGAGCACCTGACCAACATCGACCAGGCCATACGCAACGGGATTCTCAACAGTGGCCGGTGAGTTGGTGAACGCACGAAAGGCTGCGGTGCTGGGCCGACCGATCGGACATTCGCGCTCGCCGCAACTGCACCTCGCGGCGTATCGGGCGCTGGGTCTGACCGAGTGGACGTACGACCGCATCGAATGTGACGCAGACCAGCTCCCGGGCCTGGTGTCCGGGCTCGGGCCGGAATGGGTCGGTCTGTCCGTGACGATGCCGGGAAAGATCGCGGCGCTGCGATTCGCGACCGAGCGCACCGCCCGGGCCGTAGCGATCGGGTCGGCGAACACGCTCGTCCGCATCGAGGGTGGGTGGCGTGCCGATTGCACCGACGTGGACGGCGTCAGCGGTGCACTCACTGCCGGCGGCCTCGGGACCGTCTCGGGGGCCGAGGCCGTCGTCGTCGGCGCCGGCGGAACGGCCCGGCCTGCACTTGCAGCACTGGCCGACCTGGGTGTGAAGTCCGTGACCATCGTCGCGCGCGACGCGGGTCGGGCCGCAAGTGCGGTGAGCTGTGCGAAGTCGGTGGGGCTCGACGTCCGGTTGCTGGGATTCGACAGCCCGGAACTCGGCGCCCGCTGCGCCGGCGCCGCTGTGCTCGTGAGTACCGTGCCCTCTGCCGCGATCAGCGACCACACCGCGATGGTGGGGCGGGCACCGTTCGTGCTCGACGCGATCTACGACCCCTGGCCGACACCGCTGGCGAGAGCGGTCGAGGCCGCCGGCGGCAGGGTCGTCGGTGGACTGGAGATGCTCCTCCATCAGGCGTTCGGGCAGGTGGAACAGTTTACCGGCCTTCCGGCCCCGAGATCAGCGATGGCGGCCGCCCTGCGCTAGTTGTCCACAGTCCGCGCCTCCGTCCACAGACCGATCGTCCGCGCTGGTCACCGCCGCAGGCGGTGTGTGCGGTCCGGGCACGCTGTTCGTCATGTGGTGGCTGATTTCGGTGAGTGCGGTCCTCGGCGCTGGTACCGGTTGGTGCGCGCGTCGGACGGCAACCCTGTTCGTCGGCGAACGCGTCGTCGTCCGGCGTGGCTGGTGCGAGGCGATCTGTGTGGTCGGGGTTGCGGCCACGGCGTGGATCGAGATGGGCGAGCCCGAACCGTGGCGCCTACTGTGCGCGATCGTTTTCTGGTGGTGGTGCGTGAGTCTCGGCGTTATCGACCTGTACACGCGGAGGTTGCCGAACGCGCTGACGGTTCCAGGTTTCTTGGTGATCGTCGGAATCGGTGCGGCGACGGGTGGAGCAACGGCCGCGATTGTCGGAGGAATTCTGCTCGCGGCCGCGTACCTCGTGCTGTATCTCGGTGTACCCGGTTCTCTCGGAGCGGGCGACGTGAAACTCGCACTCGGGGTGGGTGCGGCGGCGGGCCTGGCGGGAGGCGGGGCCTGGCTGTGTGCGGCGGTTCTCGCGCCGGCGCTGACAGGGGCGGCGGGTTGCGTCGTCCTCGCCGCTCGGCGGTCCCCGCCGGCACTCCCGCACGGACCTGCAATGTGCGCCGCGACGCTGGTCGCGTTGCTCGCCGCACACATCACCTGAGGTCGTGCTCGGGTTGCGCCCGATTGGGAGGGCCACCGTCACTGCCGGGTACGGCGACGTGGAAGGATAGCGATTGTGCTGCGCTGGATAACTGCCGGAGAATCCCATGGTCCTGCCCTCGTCGCGATGCTGGAGGGGATGGTCGCCGGCGTCGAAGTGACGTCAGATGACCTCTCGACACAACTCGCGCGCCGGCGCCTCGGATACGGACGCGGAGCGCGGATGAAATTCGAGGCCGACAAGGTCACCATCATCGGCGGCGTACGACACGGGCGGACACTCGGTGGACCGATCGCCGTCGAGGTGGGCAACACCGAGTGGCCCAAGTGGGAAACCGTGATGTCCCCAGATCCGGTCGACGCCGATGTGCTCGCTGATCAGACCCGGAACGCGCCTCTCACCCGTCCCCGTCCCGGACATGCCGACTACTCCGGCATGCTCAAGTACGGCTTCGACGACGCCCGCCCGGTTCTCGAACGTGCGAGTGCCAGGGAGACCGCCGCTCGTGTTGCGGCCGCGACGTTCGCTCGCGCTTTCCTCCGCCAGGTATTCGGTGTCGAGGTCGTCTCCCACGTGATTTCCATCGGTGCCTCCGATCCGTACATTGGCCCCGCACCCGCTGCATCAGATCTATCGGCGATCGACGCCAGTCCAGTGCGCGCCTTCGACAAGGCCGCCGAGGAGTCGATGATTGCCGAGATCGAAGCGGCGAAGCGCGACGGTGACACGCTCGGCGGTGTCGTCGAGGTCGTCGTCCATGGACTTCCCGTGGGCCTGGGATCCTTCATCAGCGGCGCGGACCGACTCGATGCCCGCCTCGCTTCCGCCCTGATGGGCATCCAGGCCATGAAGGGTGTCGAAGTCGGGGACGGTTTCGAGACCGCGCGGCGCAGGGGCAGCCAGGCGCACGACGAGATGCTTCCGGGCCCGGACGGGATCGTGCGGTCGACCAACCGGGCAGGTGGCCTGGAAGGCGGCATGACCAACGGTGAAGCGCTGCGTGTGCGTGCCGCGATGAAGCCCATCTCGACAGTTCCGCGGGCACTGGCCACCGTTGACATGTCGACCGGTGAGGAAGCCGTCGCGATTCACCAGCGTTCCGATGTGTGTGCCGTGCCCGCCGCAGGAGTCGTCGCCGAATCCATGGTCGCGCTGGTCGTCGCCCAGGCGGCCCTCGAGAAGTTCGGGGGTGACTCGGTCGCCGAGACCGCCGCCAACTTCGGACACTACGCGTCCGGCGTTGCAGCCCGGTTTGCTCGATGACCGAGCCGTCCAGCGTCGAGCCGCGGGGGTGAAACACCCGATGGCCCCGAAAGCCGTTCTCGTCGGCCCCCCTGGATCCGGAAAATCAACAATCGGGAAGCGTCTCGCGCGTGCGCTCGATCTTCCGTTCCTCGACACCGACGTGGCGGTCGAAGTCGAGGCGGGGCGCACCATCCCGGAAATCTTCGTCCAGGACGGCGAACCCGTATTCCGGGCACTCGAGGAAAAGGTCGTCAGGAAAGCGGTCGAGAGCACCGAGGGAATCGTCTCTCTCGGCGGCGGGTCGATACTGTCCGAGGCCACTCGTGCGCTGCTGAAGGGCCATACGGTGGTCTATCTCGAGATCAGCGTCGGCGAGGGGCTCAAGCGCACACGCAGTAAAACTGTGCGTCCACTGCTCGCCGGTGATGCCCGGCAGAAGTACACCGAGTTGATGCGTGTGCGCGGCAAGCTGTACGAGGAGGCGGCATCCATACGGATACACACGGACGGGAAGAGCCCCTCCCGTGTGGTTCAACAGCTAGTGGCGAAACTCGCACGGTCATCGTCGACCTCGGCGGAACAGTGACCGTCCAAGAAAAGTGACCGTCCAAGAAACCTTGGACAAAGACAGGCAAGACGGAGCGGAGCAGCAGACAGTGACCGAACCGGTACGCGTACAGGTGCAGACGGCCAACCCCTACCCGGTCATCATCGGGCGCGGATTGCTCGGAGAGTTGGTGGCCGAACTCGCCGGGACGAGGACGGTGGCGATCTTCCATCAGCCGCCGCTTGCGGAGACAGCGGAGGCGGTGCGCGCGGCTCTAGCGGAAAAGGGGATCGATGCGCACCGTATCGAGATTCCTGACGCTGAGGACGGTAAGGATCTGGCAGTGGCGGGGTTCTGTTGGGAGGTGCTCGGCCGGATCGGGCTCACTCGCAGTGACGCCGTGGTGAGCCTGGGTGGCGGCGCGGCCACCGACCTGGCCGGTTTCGTCGCGGCTACCTGGATGCGCGGTGTCCGCGTGATCCACGTGCCCACCACCCTGCTCGCGATGGTGGATGCGGCGGTGGGCGGCAAGACGGGCATCAACACCGAGGCCGGCAAGAACCTGGTCGGTTCCTTCCACGAACCGTCGGCAGTGCTGATCGACTTGGCCACCCTGGAGACGGTTCCCCGCAACGAGATCATCGCGGGGATGGCGGAAGTCATCAAGACCGGCTTCATCGCCGACCCGGTGATCCTCGAGCTCATCGAGGACGACCCCGAATCGGCGCTCGACCCGACGGGAACCGTTCTGCCGGAATTGATTCGGCGTTCCGTGGAGGTCAAGGCCATGGTGGTGGCCGCGGATCTACGTGAATCCGATCTGCGGGAGATCCTGAACTACGGTCACACCCTCGGTCACGCCATCGAGCGCCGCGAACGCTACCGTTGGCGCCACGGCGCGGCCGTCTCCGTGGGGCTCGTATTCGCGGCGGAACTCGGTCGCCTGGCCGGACGACTCGACGACGAGACGGCGGATCGGCATCGCACGATCCTGGAACTGGTGGGTCTGCCCACCACATACGACGCGGACGCGTTCGGTCAACTGGTCGAAGGAATGCAGACCGACAAGAAGAACCGCGCGGGCGTTCTGCGGTTCGTGGTGCTCGACGGACTCGCAAAACCGGGACGACTAGAGGGCCCGGACCCCTCCCTCCTGGCGGCGGCATTCTCGGCTGTGGCCCGCGAGCAGGCGCCCGGCAACGGTGGCGGCGCCATCCTGTTGTGAGCCAGCCTGCAAGATCACACCGCCGCGCCGTCTGTCGGTGTAACCCCGCCGGGTGGCTACTCCTTTCGGGGCAGTCCGTCCGTGGGGCGCTCGCCCGGGTCGGCCGGATCCTGCCGGGCGGCGTCATCGCCCTCCGCGTAATCGTGGTCGGCGTAATCGTTGTTTGCGCCTTCTGGCGAATCGAGATCGGACGTGTCCTCGCGGTAGCTGTGCACCGCGTCGAACACTGTGGTTTCGTCGTCGGAGCCGGCGTATTCCGTGTTCGCGGACTGCGCGTAAACCTGATCAGCGGTTCCCCCTGCTGCGGCTTCCGCGGCACCGGCTGGCACCGGCTGTGTCGAATTGCGTTTGCCGAGGGGTTTCGGGGACTCCCGGCCGACGAAGAAACGGCCGAGAAAGACTGCGAGCATGGCCGGGACGAAGATCAGCAGCACCGTGAACGCGGCCCCGGACGTGAGCTCGAAGAAGAACGAGTTCTGGGTGACGTTGACGGGCGGCACCAGGTCGGCCAGCCAGCTCCCGAGACCGGCGACGATTCCCCCGAGCAGTGCGGCCTTCAGCCACAACATGGTGAGATCGGCGCCGTCGGCGGGGTCCGGGTTGGTCCGGCGGTCCCGGACGCCGTCCATCCAGGCCCAGACCAGCACCGCAACCACGACTGTCACCAATGCGAACCATCGCAGAGAGGAGCCCTGAAGGGGCCATTGCGCGATCGAAACGCCGAGGATCACACGAACGAAAACATGTATCAGGGCCATCCCGAGGCCGCGTACCACCCACGCATTCATGGGCACAGCGTAACCAGCCCCGTTTCGGCCGTGTGGTCTCACCCACACCGGTGTGGCTGAAACCTGTTCTCGCCGGCAATCGACGGCGCGGAGCGGACCGTCCTGGCGAGAACTTTGCCGGTAGGTTTGACTGCATGCCTGCTGATCATGGTTCTCGGCGCGCGGCCCTACGCGCGGCCCTGGCCTCCCGAGATCTCGACGCGCTTCTCGTGACGAATCTGACGAACATCCGGTATCTCACCGGCTTCACCGGCTCCAACGCCGCACTGCTGGTCGATGCGACCGACGACGAGGGCGGTGAGGAGCGCACCGTCATTTGTACCGACGGGCGCTATCTCACCCAGGTCGGTGAACAGGTTCCCGATCTGCGGGCCGAGATCGCCCGGGCCAGCGCCGCAACTCTGATCAAATCGTTGCCAACTGCGTCGGCGGTGGCGCTCGAGAGTCACGTCGTCACTGTGGACGAGTTCGCGGCCTGGTCGCTGCTCGCGCCGGACGCGCGCCTCGATCCGGTTCCCGGACTCGTCGAGGAGTTGCGCATGGTCAAGGACGAGCACGAGGTCGGGTTACTGCGTGCGGCTTGCGCGGCGGCCGATTCCGCGCTCGCCGAGCTGATCGCGAGGGGCGGTCTCCGCCCGGGGCGAACCGAGAGGGAGGTGGGCCGCGAACTCGAGGCGTTGATGCTCGATCATGGTGCGGACGGCATCTCGTTCGAAACTATCGTCGCTACCGGAGCCAACTCGGCGATCCCGCACCATCGCCCCACCGGGACGGTGCTACGCGGCGGCGACTTCGTCAAACTCGATTTCGGGGCGGAGGTCGGTGGCTACCACTCGGACATGACGCGGACATACGTCCTCGAGCGTGCCGCGGACTGGCAACGTGACGTCTACGCGCTGGTCGAGCGGTCGCAGAAGGCAGGACGAGACGCCCTGCGCCCAGGAGCGGAGGTGTCCGCGGTGGACGGGGCCGCCCGCCGCGTGATCGAGGATGCGGGCTACGGCGAACTGTTCCTGCACGGGCTCGGACACGGCGTCGGCCTGGAGATCCACGAAGCTCCGGGAATCGGCAAGCAGGGCACCGGTACACTTCTCGACGGTGCGGCGGTGACCGTCGAGCCGGGTGTGTACATCTCCGGGCGCGGAGGCGTGCGGATCGAGGACACGCTCGTGGTTCGTGAGCGGGGACCGGAACTGCTCACACTCACCACCAAAGACCTGACCGTCGTGTAGACGGTTCGACCTTATCGAGGAGACGCGAAGCAAGTGGCTTCAACTAGTGATTTCAAGAACGGCCTGGTCCTGAAGATCGATGCCCAGCTGTGGACAATTACCGAGTTCCAGCACGTGAAGCCCGGCAAGGGGCCTGCTTTCGTGCGCACCAAGTTGAAGAACGTGCTCTCAGGCAAGGTTGTCGACAAGACGTTCAACGCCGGCGTCAAGGTGGAGACCGCCACCGTCGACCGACGCGGCATGACTTACCTGTATCACGACGGTGCCGACTACATCTTCATGGACGGCGACACGTACGACCAGATCTCGATCAGTGAGGCCACCGTCGGCGGCGGCGCCCGTTTCATGCTCGAGAACATGGCCGTGCAGGTCGCGACCCACGAGGATGTTCCGCTGTTCGTGGAACTGCCCGTCACCGTCGAATTGGTGGTCAAGCACACCGACCCCGGTCTCCAGGGCGACCGCTCCACCGGTGGCACCAAGCCTGCCACCCTCGAGACCGGTGCCGAGATCAACGTTCCGTTGTTCATCAACACCGGTGACAAGCTCAAGGTCGACTCCCGAGACGGCAACTACCTCGGGCGTGTGAATTCCTGAGTGGCCGGTACGCATAAGAAGCTCGGCGCCCGCCACAAGGCCCGCAAGCGCGCCGTCGACTTTCTCTTCGAGGCAGAGGCGCGAGATCTCGATCCGGTCGATCTCGCGACCGACCGCGCAGAACTGTCCGGCAAGGACGATTCCGTGGCACCGGTTGCCTCGTACACGATCACACTGGTGACCGGGGTCGCCGAGAACCTGAATCGCCTCGACGAGGTGATCTCCTCCCACTTGCAGGACTGGACTCTCGGGCGGTTGCCTGCCGTCGACCGCGCCATCCTGCGCATCGCGGTGTGGGAACTGTTCCACGCCACCGACGTGCCTCCGGTCGTGGCCGTGGACGAGGCGGTGGAGTTGGCCAAACAACTCTCCACCGACGAGTCGCCCGGATTCGTCAACGGCATCCTCGGCCAGGTCGTGTTGGTCGCCCCGCAGGTTCGCTCGGCTGCAGCCGCGACCTCGCGGCGCGCCGATGCGGCCGCGACGTTGCGGCCGGCCGATGTCGACACGGCGCGGCACACCGACGCCGCCACTGGGGACTCGAACGACGTCCGCTCGTAAGTTCGTGTCCCGCTGCGTGCCCGTCTCGTTCGCCGAGAGGTGTATGAGACGGGTGGGTCCGCAGGTCAGGGCCCGGGCCTGGCGCAGTCAACGCGCTGATACGCTGTCCGCGTCAGGCATCCTTTAACGATCCGTCCAGTGAGGCGGAGAAGGAGGTCGTTGTATGCGTGTACCCGAAGGGTCTCGCTCCGCCGGGGAACCGGGGGAATCAACACCAGATTCGATCGCTTCCGACGAACCTGCACGTGAGTTGCTATCCGCAGCCGATGTGGGACGGACGATTGCGCGCATCGCGCACCAGATCATCGAAAAGACCGCGATCGATACCGACGGCGGCGAAGCGCCGCGCGTCGTTCTCATGGGAATTCCCACGCGTGGCACGACGCTCGCCGCACGCCTCGCCGGGAGGATCGAAGAATTCTCCGGCGTGCGCCCCTCGGTCGGTTCGCTCGACATCACCCTGTACCGCGACGACCTGCGCACCAAGCCGCATCGCCCCCTTGAGCGCACCTCAGTGCCTGAGGGTGGTGTCGACAACACCCTGGTGGTTCTGGTCGACGACGTCCTGTTCTCCGGGCGCACCGTCCGGTCCGCCCTCGACGCGCTGCGAGATCTGGGGCGGCCCCGCGCCGTCCAGTTGGCTGTGCTCGTCGACCGCGGCCACCGCGAACTGCCTTTGCGCGCCGATTACGTCGGCAAGAACGTGCCGACCGCCCGTGCAGAGGGCGTGAAGGTTCTCCTGGACGAACACGACGGCCGTGACGCGGTCATGATCTCCAGGGGAGGAGTCGCGTGAAGCATCTGTTGTCGATCGCGGACTTGACGCCGGAATCGGCTGTCGAACTCCTCGACGAGGCGGAACGGTTCGAGCAGGCCCTTCTCGGGCGTGAGGTGCGTAAGCTCCCGACCCTGCGCGGCCGGACGGTCATGACCGTGTTCTTCGAGAACTCGACGCGGACCCGGGTCTCGTTCGAGGTCGCCGGTAAGTGGATGAGCGCCGACGTGATCAACGTCAGCGCGTCCAGTTCGTCGGTGTCCAAGGGCGAATCCCTCCGCGACACCGCGATGACGTTGCGGGCCGCCGGCGCCGACGCGCTGATTGTGCGGCACCCCGCATCGGGTGCGGCACATCAGATCGCGCACTGGACGGGCCAGCACGATGATGGCGGCCCAGCCGTCATCAACGCCGGCGACGGCACGCACGAACACCCCACCCAGGCACTGCTCGACGCACTCACTCTGCGGCAGCGTCTCGGCGGCATCGAGGGCAAACGCATTGCGATCGTCGGTGACATCGCGCACAGTCGGGTAGCGCGCTCGAATGCCCTGCTCCTGTCGATGCTCGGCGCCGAGGTCGTCCTGGTCGCGCCGCCGACGTTGCTCCCTGTCGGTGCGTCGTCCTGGCCCGTTTCGGTGGCGCACTCGCTCGACGCGGAGTTACCCGGACTCGATGCCGTTCTCGTGTTGCGTGTGCAGGCGGAGCGGATGAACGGCGGATTCTTCCCGTCCCCGCGTGAGTACTCGATCAATTACGGACTGTCCGAGAAGCGACTCGCGCTGCTTCCCGAGCACGCGGTGGTGTTGCATCCCGGTCCGATGCTGCGCGGTATGGAGATCGCGTCGGCAGTCGCCGATTCAACGAGAACCGCTGTGTTGCAACAGGTAGCCAACGGTGTGCACATGCGGATGGCAGTGCTGTTCCGGTTGCTGATCGGAGCGGAGGACGTTTCCGGATGAGTGGCTGGGCAGTGAGACGGGTGACAGTGCAGTGAGAGGAGAGACAGTGCTCATCAAGAACGTGCTGCTGTACGGCGAGGGTGAACCCACCGACGTTCTCCTAGCGGACGGTGTCATTGTCGCGATCGGCGCGGATGTGGGCACGGGTCATGACTCGGACGTGGAGTTGATCGACGCGACCGGGCAGATCCTGCTCCCCGGTTTCGTCGATCTGCACACCCATCTGCGTGAACCGGGCCGCGAGGACACCGAGACCATCGATTCCGGGTCGGCGGCCGCCGCCCTCGGCGGATACACCGCGGTGTTCGCGATGGCCAACACCAGTCCCGTCGCGGACTCGGTGGTCGTCACCGATCACGTCTGGCGGCGCGGCCAGGAGGTCGGCCTCGTGGATGTCCACCCGGTCGGCGCCGTCACGGTGGGCCTCGAGGGTAGGCAACTCGCCGAGATGGCCACGATGGCGTCGGGCATCGGAGGGGTCCGGATGTTCTCGGACGACGGCCACTGCGTCGACGACCCCCTGATCATGCGCCGCGCTCTCGAGTACTCGAGTTCACTCGGCGTGCTCATCGCGCAGCATGCGGAGGAGCCGCGACTGACCGTCGGCGCCGTCGCGCACGAGGGTCCCACCGCGTCCAGACTCGGACTCGCGGGTTGGCCGCGTGCCGCCGAGGAGTCGATCGTCGCGCGCGACGCACTGCTCGCCCGCGATGCCGGCGCGCGGGTACACATCTGCCACGCATCCACCGCGGGCACTGTCGAACTGATGAAATGGGCGCGCGGGCAGGGTATTGCGATTACGGCAGAGGTTACCCCGCATCACCTGCTGCTCGATGACTCCCGGCTCGAGACGTACGACGCGGTCAACAAGGTGAACCCGCCGCTGCGGGAAGCGAGCGACGTCGCGGCGCTCCGGGCCGGACTCGCCGACGGCACCATCGACTGTGTCGCCACCGATCATGCGCCTCACGCCGAGCAGGACAAGTGCTGCGAATTCGCGGCGGCGCGCCCCGGAATGCTTGGGCTCGAGACCGCGCTGTCGATCGTCGCGACGACCATGGTCCGTACGGGCCTGCTCGACTGGCGCGGGGTGGCTCGGGTGATGAGCGAGCGCCCAGCCGAGATCGTCGGACTCGACGACCAGGGACGCTCACTCGAGGTCGGTGAGCCCGCGAATCTGGTACTCGTCGACCCGGACGCCGAATGGACCGTTCACGGGCCCGATCTCGCCAGTGTCTCGCACAACACGCCGTACGAGGCGATGAGGCTTCCGGCCCGCGTGACCACGACGATCCTCCGCGGACGGATCACCGCGCGCGACGGCGAAACCCGACTCCCGGCTCGGCTCGGTGGTCGATAACAGTGGACAGGATCCTGTGGGTTGTCGGCCTCGCCGCATTCTGGGTGTTGGCCATCCTTCTGATGTACATCGGTTGGCGCGGCCGTGCCCGCCGTCAGGCCGACCGGGTCGGTGAACTTCCCGCCGTGCCGGCCCACCTCGGTGAGCAGACACTCTCGCCGGCCACCGGACTGTATGTGGGCAGCACCCTCGCACCGAGTTGGCAGGACCGGATCGCGGTCGGTGACCTCGGATTCCGGGCGACGGGGGAGATCTCCCGCTTCGCCGCCGGCATCCTGCTCGAACGCGACGGAGCCTCTGCAATCTGGATTCCGCAGGCCGCGATCCGTGCGGTCCGCACCGAGCGCGGGCTCGCGGGCAAGGTCATGAGCAAGGACGGTGTGCTGGTGATCCGCTGGGAACTGCCGTCCGGCACCGAGATCGACACCGGATTCCGCAGCGACGACAAGTCGGTCTACCCCGACTGGGTGAGCGGCCCGGGTCCGAACGACAAGACAGCGCTCGACAAGACAGCGCTCGACAAGACAGCGCTCGACAAGACAGCGCCCGACAAGACAGACAGTGAAGATTCAGCGAATGCGGCGAACTCTGGTGAGGTCGAGCAGAACGGAGAGAACGCATGAGCGGCTATGACACCGACTCGGCAGTACTGGTCCTCGAGGACGGACGGACCTTTCGGGGCACCACGTTCGGTGCCTTGGGCCAGACCCTCGGTGAGGCCGTCTTCAGCACCGGGATGACCGGCTATCAGGAGACCCTCACCGACCCGAGCTACCACCGTCAGATCGTGGTGGCTACCGCGCCGCAGATCGGCAACACCGGATGGAACGACGAGGACGATGAGTCCGTCGGCCCTACCGGCAGCAGTGCCGAGTCGAAGATCTGGGTGGCAGGCTACGTCGTCCGCGACCCCGCGCGCCGCACCTCCAGTTGGCGCGCCACCGGGTCGCTGCAGGACGAACTCGTGAAGCAGGGCGTCGTCGGGATCGCAGGCGTCGACACCCGCGCCCTCGTTCGGCACCTGCGCACCCGGGGCTCCATGCGCGCCGGGGTGTTCTCCGGGGATGCGCTGGCCGACACCGACGCGCTGCTCGCACGCGTGACGAGTCAGCAATCGATGCTCGGTGCCGACCTCGCCGGCGAGGTCAGTACGACGAGCGGCTACGTCGTCGAACCGACCGGGGGTGAGACACGCTTCACGGTCGCCGCGATCGACCTGGGCATCAAGACCAACACCCCGCGCATGTTCGCCGAACGCGGCATCCGGGTGCACGTCCTGCCCTCCGACGCCACACTCGAGCAGATCCTCGGTCTGAAGGCCGACGGTGTGTTCCTCTCCAACGGTCCTGGCGACCCGGCGACCGCCGATGGCGCCGTGCATCTCACGAAAGAGGTCCTCGGGCAGGGTCTTCCCCTGTTCGGAATCTGCTTCGGCAACCAGATCCTCGGGCGCGCGCTGGGTCTCGGCACATACAAGATGAAGTTCGGGCACCGCGGGATCAACATCCCGGTCATCGAACATGAGACCGGACGCATCGCGATCACTGCACAGAACCACGGGTTCGCGCTCGAGGGCGAGGCCGGGCAGGAATTCGACACCTCGTTCGGCAGGGCCGTGATCAGTCACACTTGCGCCAACGACGGTGCCGTCGAGGGCGTCCGACTGCTCGACGACTCTGCCTTCTCGGTGCAATACCACCCGGAAGCCGCGGCGGGTCCACACGACGCCGCTTACCTGTTCGACCGATTCACCAGCCTGCTCGAGGGAGTCAAGAAGTAATGCCACGCCGTACAGATCTCTCCCACATCCTGGTGATCGGCTCAGGCCCGATCGTCATCGGCCAGGCCTGCGAGTTCGATTACTCCGGAACCCAGGCCTGCCGGGTGCTGCGCGAGGAAGGCCTGCGCGTCAGCCTCGTGAACTCGAACCCGGCCACGATCATGACCGACCCCGAGTTCGCTGATGCAACCTACGTCGAACCGATCACGGCGGAGTTCGTCGAGAAGGTCATCGCCCTCGAAGCTGAGAATGGGCACCCGATCGACGCCGTCCTCGCGACGCTCGGTGGCCAGACCGCCCTCAATACCGCAGTGGCCCTGCACGAACAGGGGATCCTCGAAAAGTACAACGTCGAGTTGATCGGCGCAGATTTCGACGCTATCCAGCGCGGCGAGGACCGGCAGAAGTTCAAGGACATCGTCGCCAAGGTCGGTGGTGAATCGGCGCGCTCGCGGGTTTGCTACACGATGGACGAGGCCCGCGACGCGGTTGCCGAACTGGGCTATCCCGTCGTGGTGCGTCCGTCGTTCACGATGGGCGGCCTCGGATCCGGCATGGCATACGACGCCGAGGGCCTCGCACGCATCGCCGGCGGTGGCCTGGCGGCGTCGCCCACGGCGAACGTGCTGATCGAGGAGTCGATTCTCGGGTGGAAGGAATACGAACTCGAGTTGATGCGCGACGGCCGCGACAACGTCGTGATCGTTTGTTCAATCGAGAATGTCGATCCGGTCGGTGTGCACACCGGCGACTCGGTGACCGTCGCCCCAGCCATGACGCTCACCGATCGTGAGTACCAGGCGATGCGCGACCTCTCGATCGACATCCTGCGTGAGGTCGGCGTCGATACCGGTGGCTGCAACATCCAGTTCGCCATGGATCCCGCGGACGGGCGCCTGGTCGTCATCGAGATGAATCCGCGTGTGTCCCGGTCCAGTGCGCTGGCGTCCAAGGCCACCGGTTTCCCAATCGCGAAGATCGCGGCGAAACTTGCCATCGGTTACACCCTGGACGAGATCGTCAACGACATCACCAAGGAAACTCCGGCTTGCTTCGAGCCGACCCTCGACTACGTGGTGGTCAAGGCTCCCCGGTTCGCGTTCGAGAAGTTCCCCGGTGCCGACGGCACCCTCACCACCACGATGAAATCGGTGGGCGAGGCCATGTCGATCGGCCGTAACTTCACCGAGGCCCTCGGCAAGGTGATGCGCTCGCTCGAAACCAAACAGGCCGGTTTCTGGACCGGGCCGCAGGTCGAGACCGAGGATCTGGACACCCTGCTCGCCGAACTCCGCGTCCCGCACGACGGGCGCCTGTACGGCATCGAGAAGGCTATGAGCCTCGGCGCAACTGTCGAGCAACTGTTCGACGCCACCGGTATCGACCCGTGGTTCCTCGACCAGATGCAGCAGATCCACGAACTGGGCACCGGATTGCGTCAGGCATCCGAGGTGACCGAGCAGGTGCTACGGCGCGCCAAGCATCACGGACTCTCGGATCGGCAGATCGCGGCGCTCCGCCCGGAAGTCGGCGGCGAGGACGAGGTCCGGGCACTGCGCCAGAAGTGGAACATCCACCCCGTTTACAAGACGGTGGACACGTGCGCGGCGGAGTTCGAGGCCAAGACGCCGTACCACTACTCCACTTACGAACTCGATCCCGAGGCCGAGACCGAGGTGGCGCCGCAGACCGAGCGGCCGAAGGTGCTGATCCTGGGTTCCGGCCCGAACCGGATCGGGCAGGGAATCGAGTTCGACTACTCCTGCGTGCACGCGGCGCTGACGCTGTCCGAGGCCGGCTACGAGACCGTGATGGTCAACTGCAACCCCGAGACCGTCTCCACCGACTATGACACGGCCGATCGCCTGTACTTCGAGCCGCTTACCTTCGAGGACGTGCTCGAGGTGTACCGGGCGGAGTCGGCGTCGGGCACAGTGGCCGGTGTGATCGTGCAACTCGGCGGCCAGACCCCGTTGGGTCTGGCGAAGCGGCTGAAGGCTGCGGGTGTGCCGATCGTGGGCACCAGTCCCGAGGCGATCGACCTCGCCGAGGACCGCGGCGAGTTCGGCAGGGTGCTCGTCGACGCCGGGCTGCCTGCTCCCAAGTTCGGTACCGCTACCACGTTCGTCGGCGCCCGCGACATCGCCGCGGGGATCGGCTATCCGGTGTTGGTGCGCCCGTCCTACGTCCTGGGTGGGCGAGGCATGGAGATCGTCTACGACGAGGCCTCCCTCGAGGGCTACATTTCCCGCGCCACAGAGATCTCCGACGATCGGCCCGTTCTGGTGGACCGCTTCCTCGAAGATGCCATCGAGATCGATGTGGACGCCCTCTGCGACGGCACCGAGGTGTACCTCGGCGGCGTGATGGAGCACATCGAGGAGGCCGGTATCCATTCGGGTGACTCCGCCTGTGCTCTGCCGCCGATCACCCTCGGCCGCGCCGATCTCGAGAACGTCCGCCGTTCCACGGAGGCGCTCGCCAAGGGCATCGGCGTCAAGGGCCTGCTCAACGTCCAGTACGCCCTGAAGGACGACATTCTGTACGTTCTCGAGGCCAACCCGCGCGCCAGCCGCACGGTGCCCTTCGTGTCGAAGGCCACGGCCGTGCAGCTCGCGAAGGCATGTGCCCGCGTCATGCTCGGCGAAACTATTGCCGAGCTGCGCGAGAGCGGCGTGCTCCCGGCGTCCGGTGACGGTGGGTCCGCACCCGCTGACGCCCCGGTTGCAGTCAAGGAGGCCGTGCTGCCGTTCAACCGGTTCCGTCGCGCCGACGGCACCGGTATCGACACCCTGCTGAGCCCCGAGATGAAGTCGACCGGCGAGGTCATGGGTATAGACGCGGACTTCGGCACCGCCTTCGCCAAGAGTCAGACCGCCGCGTACGGCTCGCTCCCCACGTCGGGATCGGTGTTCGTCTCGGTCGCCAACAAGGACAAGCGTTCGCTGATCTTCCCGGTCAAGCGTCTCGCAGACCTGGGCTTTCGCATCCTGGCCACCGAAGGGACTGCGGGGGTTCTGCGTCGCAACGGCATCACTTGTGAGGAGGTGCGCAAGCACTCCGGTGAGGAACTCGAGGAGGGTCAGCGCACCATCGTCGAGCAGATCCGCGACGGCGAGGTCGATATGGTGATCAACACGCCGTACGGCAACTCCGGACCGCGCGTGGACGGCTACGAGATCCGCAGTGCGGCGGTTGCCATGAACATCCCGTGCGTCACGACCGTGCAGGGTGCGTCCGCGGCGGTGCAGGGCATCGAGGCCGCGATCCGCGGCGACATCGGCGTCCAATCGCTTCAGGCGCTGCACGCAAGACTGCGGTCGCCCGCCGTCGTCGTGGCTCCCGTCACCGGATCCGTCTCGCCGTGAGCGGGCACCACCACCCCTGGGTGCATCGGCTGACGGCAGCGGTCGAGCACCGGGGGCGGCTGTGTGTCGGTATCGACCCTCATCCCGTTCTTCTCGAGTCGTGGGGGCTGCCGGCCACCGTTGAGGGGCTCGAGGCGTTCGCCGAGATCTGTGTGGAGGCCTTCGTCGGTGAGGTGGCCGTAGTGAAGCCTCAGGTCGCTTTCTTCGAGGCGTACGGGTCCGCGGGGTACGCTGTGCTCGAACGCACGATCTCGGTCCTCAGAGCGGCAGGGACGCTCGTTGTCGCCGATGCCAAGCGTGGAGACATAGGTTCGACGATGGCGGCGTACGCGCGGTCCTGGCTGGGCGCTGAGTCGGCTCTGTCTTCCGATGCCTTGACGGTATCGCCGTATCTGGGCTTCGGCGCCCTCGATCCGGCTCTGTCGCACGCCGCAGAGCACGGACGGGGGCTGTTCGTGCTCGCCCGCACGTCCAATCCCGAAGGCGGCGATCTGCAGGCGGCGCAGAGTGCCTCGGGAGTCTCGGTGGCGCAGTCCATGGTGGACGCGGCGGTCCGGCGCAATGCCGCGGAACCCGGACTTGTGGGGCTTGTGGTGGGCGCGACACGCGGACACGGTCTGGATTTGTCGAATTTTTCCGGACCGATTCTCGCTCCTGGCCTCGGCGCTCAGGGAGCAACCGCGGCCGACCTCCCGGACATTTTTCCAGAGTCGCGAACGCTGTTGTTGCCAAACAGTTCTCGGGGCATTCTTCGGCACGGTCCATCGATTACGGCCTTGCGTGAAGCCGCCCTCGAGGTCCGTGACGAGATCGAGTCCGCGCTCACATAGCCCACCCGAATTCGGCGTCGGCGCCGGGGGTGGGTTCGCAATCGGCGCCAGGCGTGAGTACGGTCGCTATCGCTGCTGGTTATCCAGTGGTTTGCACTATTTGCCAACGACGAGACGGAGGAACCGTGGCCCTTCCCCAGTTGACTGATGAGCAGCGCGCTGCTGCTTTGGAGAAGGCAGCTGCTGCCCGCAAGGCCAGGGCTGAGCTCAAAGAGCGTCTGAAGCGTGGCGGCACCGACCTCAAGCAGGTCCTCAAGGATGCCGAGGACAACGAGATCCTCGGCAAGATGAAGGTGTCCGCATTGCTCGAAGCGTTGCCCAAGGTGGGCAAGGTCAAGGCGCAGGAGATCATGACCGAGCTGGAGATCGCTCCGACCCGTCGCCTCCGGGGCCTCGGCGATCGGCAGCGGAAGGCTCTGCTCGCCAGGTTCGACTTCGAGGCCTGAGCTAAGACAGTGGTAGCTGACGCACAAGTGTCAGAGAGTAAGAATGCAGTGCAGAGGGGTCGGCTGGTTGTACTGGCCGGCCCCTCGGCTGTGGGAAAGTCCAGCGTGGTGCGACTGCTTCGTGAACGGATGCCGGAGGTGGTCTTCAGCGTGTCCGCAACCACGCGCGATCCCCGCCCGGGCGAGGTGGACGGTGAGGACTATTGGTTCACCTCTCGCGACGAGTTCCAGCGCATGATCGATTCCGGTGAGCTTCTCGAATGGGCCGAGATCCACGGCGGGCTCCAGCTGTCGGGAACCCCGTCCGCCCCGGTCCGCCGGGCAATCGAACAGGGGAAACCGGTGCTGATCGAGGTCGATCTGTGTGGTGCGCGTGCAATTCGGGCGGCGATGCCTGAGGCGCTTCTCGTCTTCATGGCCCCGCCTAGCTGGGACGTACTGGTCCGGCGATTGACCGGCAGGGGGACCGAATCCACCGACGTCGTCGCGCGGCGTCTCGAGACCGCGAGGATAGAACTCGAGGCGAAGGACGAGTTCGACGAGGTCATAGTAAACGAGGATGTCAGCCGATCGTGCCACGAGTTGGTATCCTTATTGGCTGGACGGCCGGAACAGTCTGGGCCGACCCATTAGTTCTCACATCCGCTAGCCAAAACTATTTCAGGAGATACTGAGTGAGTAGCACCCCCGCAGCAGCGTCCTCAACGCCCAGCCACGGCGACTTGCCGGCCTATGACATCCCGCTCGGAATTACCAATCCTCCGATCGACGAACTCCTTTCCCGCACGTCGTCGAAGTACGCGCTGGTGATCTACTCGGCCAAGCGGGCACGTCAGATCAACGATTACTACAACCAGCTCGGTGACGGCATCCTCGAGTATGTCGGCCCCCTCGTGGAGCCGGGCCTGCAGGAGAAGCCCCTTTCGATCGCGCTGCGTGAGATCCACTCCGATCTTCTCGAGCACACCGAAGGCGAGTGAGCGGAGGATCGTCGTGCCTGAGCAGGCAGCGGGCCAGGGCTCCGGGTACGTGACGGAATCATCGGATTCGACACCGTCGGGCGCAGCGCGCAAGCGCATCGTCGTCGGGGTCGGCGGCGGTATCGCCGCGTACAAGAGTTGCTCCGTCATCCGCGCGTTCACCGAGAGCGGGCACCACGTACGGGTCATTCCGACGGCATCGGCGCTCGAGTTCGTCGGAAAGGCGACATTCGAGGCGCTGTCCGGCAATCCGGTGCATACCGGTGTGTTCACGGACGTCCCTCAGGTTCCGCACGTCCGTCTCGGACAGGAAGCGGATCTCGTCGTCATCGTGCCCGCCACCGCGGACCTGATGGCGCGCTCCGTCGTGGGCCGGGCCGACGACCTCCTCACCGCGACACTGCTCACGGCGAGGTGCCCGGTGATGTTCGTGCCTGCGATGCACACCGAGATGTGGGAGCACCCGGCCACCGTCGCCAACGTCGCTACGCTGCGCGCTCGTGGCGCGACGGTGATCGAGCCGGCGTCCGGGCGTCTCACCGGCAAAGATGCCGGACCGGGCCGGCTGCCCGAACCGGACGAGATAGTGGGATTGGCTTCACTTCTGCTCGAGCGGCCGGACGCGCTGCGCCGCGACCTCGAAGGTCGGCGGATTCTCGTGTCGGCCGGCGGCACGCGCGAACCGCTCGACCCGGTGAGGTTTCTCGGCAACCGCAGTTCGGGTAAGCAGGGATACGCTCTGGCCCGGCTCGCGGTACAGCGGGGCGCCCAGGTCACCCTCGTGTCCGGCTACACCGCCGGACTCGCCGACCCCGCCGCGGTCGACATGGTGCATGTCCGCACGGCGGACGACATGCAGGTCGCGGTTGCGAAGAATGCTCCGGGAGTCGAGGTGGTGATCATGGCGGCCGCAGTGGCGGACTTCCGCCCGTCCACCTCGGCGGCGAGCAAGATCAAAAAGGGTGCGGGCGAGCCCGACGCCATCACCCTCACCAAGAACGAAGATATTCTCGCTGGTCTGGTCCAATCTCGCCGGCACGGTGAGATCCCGTCGTCGACCGTGATCGTCGGGTTTGCGGCCGAGACGGGGGACGCCGAGGGCGATGTACTCACCTACGCGCGGGCCAAGCTCCTGCGTAAGGGCTGTGATCTCCTCGTCGTCAACGCCGTCGGCGAGGGCAAGGCATTCGAGGTCGACCACAATGATGGATGGCTCCTCGGCTCCGATGGTTCGGAGTCGGCGCTCGAGCACGGATCGAAAGCACTGATGGCGAGTCGTGTACTGGACGCCGTCGGAGAACTGATCCGGATTCGATGACGGAAGATCCGGACGAGTTTTGGTGTTCCAAGACTCTTCGGCGCAAACCCGCGTGGGCGCGAACTCGGGAATCCCGGGGCCCTTCAGGGCCTGGAATGTGTCAACCGTACGGGTTCGACGATGACGCGGGATGCCGTTAGGGTCGTTCGCGTTACTCCGCAGCTAAGCTGTTTTAAAGTGTTGTTCAGGGACAAATATTGTTCAGGGGCAATTGTCGAGAGGGGAATCTTGTGAGCCAGTCCGGTAGTCGGCTATTCACCAGCGAGTCTGTGACCGAGGGGCACCCGGACAAGATTTGTGATGCAATCAGCGACTCCATTCTTGACGCGCTCCTCGCGGACGACCCACATGCCCGGGTCGCCGTCGAGACAATGGTCACCACCGGACAGGTCCACGTCGCCGGTGAGGTGACGACCACTGCCTACGCCGACATCCCCAAGATCGTGCGCGACACCGTGCTCGAGATCGGCTACGACTCCTCCGCGAAGGGCTTCGACGGAAACTCCTGCGGCGTAAATGTGGCGATTGGTGCACAGTCCCCGGAGATCGCCCAGGGCGTCGACCACTCGCATGAGGTTCGCACCGGAGAGCTGAGCGACGACGAGATCGACCGTCAGGGCGCCGGCGACCAGGGCCTGATGTTCGGATTCGCCACCACCGACACCCCAGAACTGATGCCGCTGCCGATTGCACTCGCGCACCGTCTGTCGCGTCGTCTCACCGAGGTCCGCAAGTCAGGTGTGCTGCCGTACCTGCGCCCGGACGGCAAGACCCAGGTCACCATCGAGTACGACGGTGACCGGCCGGTTCGCCTCGACACTGTGGTCATCTCGACGCAGCACGCCGCGGACATCGACCTCGACAACCTGCTCGCTCCGGATCTAAAGGAGAAGGTTCTCGGTTCGGTCCTCACCGAACTCGATATGCCGGACCTCGACACCTCGGAGATCCGACTCCTGGTCAACCCGACCGGCAAGTTCGTACTCGGTGGCCCGATGGGTGACGCCGGATTGACCGGCCGCAAGATCATCGTCGACACCTACGGCGGCATGGCTCGTCACGGCGGCGGCGCGTTCTCCGGCAAGGACCCATCGAAGGTGGACCGGTCGGCGGCCTACGCCATGCGCTGGGTGGCCAAGAACGCAGTGGCCGCTGGACTGGCGGAGCGCATCGAGGTCCAGGTGGCCTACGCCATCGGCAAAGCCGCACCGGTGGGTCTGTTCGTCGAGACGTTCGGCACCGAGAAGACAGACCCGGCACGGATCCAGCGGGCGATCATCGAAACCTTCGACTTGCGTCCGGGCGCCATCATCCGAGATCTCGACCTGCTGCGCCCGATCTACGCGCAGACCGCGGCCTACGGACACTTCGGGCGTACCGACATCGACCTCCCGTGGGAGAGCATCGACCGGGCGGAGAAACTGCGCGCGGCCGCAGGCCTCTGATCGAGATTTACGGTGAGGCGGGCGCTGCGGTAGTAGCGACCAACCGGTGAGCGCTGAAAAGATTGCGGCAGAAGCAGAGCCGATCGCCAGGGTGCTGCCCCTGCTTCCACTCGCTCACCTCGACCGCGAATTCGACTATCTGGTTCCGCAGGATCTCGACGAGCAGGCCCAGCCCGGAGTCCGGGTGCGCATCCGGTTCGCCGGACGCCTTGTCGACGGATTCGTCGTCTCACGCAACGCGACGAGCGAACATCAGGGACGCTTCGGCTGGCTGGAACGGGTGATCTCGGCCGAGCGGGTGCTGACTCCGGAGATCACCAGGGTGGTCGGTCTCGTCTCCGAGAGGTATGCCGGTACCCGCGCCGATGTGCTGCGGCTCGCGATTCCGCCACGGCACGCGCGGGCGGAGTCCGAGGCCGCGACTGAGCCGGCCGTGACTGAGCCTGCCGTGACTGAGCCTGCCGTGACTGAGCCTGCCGTGACTGAGCGTGCTGTGACTGAGCGTGCTGTGATTGAGCGTGCCGCGGTCGAACCGATCCGTGTCGAGGCCGCAGCCTGGGCCAGATATGTCCATGGTGAGGCGTTTGTGACCGCACTGTCGGAGCAACGCTCACCGCACGCCGTCTGGCAGGCGCTACCCGGCGAAAACTGGTCGGCACGTCTTGCGGAACTGGCCGGATTGGTCGCCGCCGGTGGAGCGAGCACCGTGATCGTCGTCCCCGACCAGCGAGCTCTCGACCGCGTGGTCGCCTCGGTGGAGGCGCTGCTGGGAAAGAATGCGGTCGTCGGATTGGCAGCCGGCCTGGGCCCGGCGGTGCGCTACCGGCGGTGGCTGGCCGCGCTGCGCGGGACGGCCCTGGTCGTGGTGGGAACGCGGAGTTCGGTGTTCGCTCCGACACCGCGGACCGGGTTGATCGTGGTCTGGGACGACGGGGACGACAACCACTCCGAGCCACGAGCACCGTATCCGCACGCCCGCGAGGTGGCACTGCTGCGCGCATACGTCAGTGGCTGCGCCGTAGTACTGGCCGGACACGCTCGGACAGCCGAGGCGCAGTCTCTGGTCGAATCGGGATGGGCACACGATCTCGTGGCCTCCCGCGAGACCGTGCGCTCCGCCGCACCGAAGGTCACTGCACTCGCGGACAGCGACCACGCGCTCGCCCGTGACCCGGGCGCTCGGGCCGCCCGATTGCCCGCCGTCGCGTTCGCGGCGGCCCGCGAGGCTCTCGGGGCGGGCAGGGGTGTGCTGGTCCAAGTTCCCCGCCGCGGGTACGTACCCAGCCTCGCATGCGGCAAGTGCCGGTTGCCTGCGCGGTGCCGCCGATGCAACGGACCTCTCGCGCTGCCATCCGCCGCAGGCCCGGACGGAGCCGGGACGCCGGCGTGCCGGTGGTGCGGTGTTGCGGACGCCGCACACCGTTGCCACGCATGCGGTGCGCGAGCGCTGCGCGCAGTCGTCGTCGGAGCGGGCCGCACGGCCGAGGAACTCGGGCGTGCATTCCCCGGTGTCGCGGTTCGGATGTCCGGAGGCACGGACGTCGTCGACGAAGTGAAGCAGGGTCCGACCCTCGTGGTGTCGACGGTCGGCGCCGAACCCGTCATGACGGGCGGATACGGCGCGGCCCTGCTGCTTGACGGGTGGGCACTACTGGGCCGTCCCGACCTCCGGGCGGCGGAGGAGACACTGCGGAGATGGATGACGGCCTCGGCGCTGGTGGTCCCTTTCGCCGACGGTGGCCAGGTTGTCGTCGTCGCGGACTCCGGAATACCCACGGTCCAGGCACTGGTCCGTTGGGATCCGGTCGGGCATGCGCGCGCGCAGCTCGAGGAGCGTGCGGAGGTCGGATTTCCGCCCGCCATTCACCTGGCAGCGATCGACGGCAGCGCCCGTGCGATCGCCGACCTCCTCGACGTTGCCGAGCTACCGGGGAATGCGGAGTTACTCGGCCCGGTCGAGTTGCCTGCGGGGGAGCGGCTTCCGTTCTCCGGCGATGCTCCGGAGCCGGCCGAAGTCGAGCGCATGCTGATTCGCGTGCCTCGCACAGGGGGCAGCCCCCTGGCGAGGGCGCTGGGTGAGGCGCAGGCGGTACGCAGCGCACGCAAGGACTCTCATCCGGTGCGTGTCCAGATCGATCCCATCCGCATCGGGTGACTAGACGCAGTCACGAAAGTCTTGCAGAGGATGATCGGCGCGGAGCGACCGAAAACGGGGACGGACTCGTAGGGCGAGATGCCGCCGCGTTCCCCGGGCGGTCGGCTGCTCGGGACGCTGCTCGGTGCATAAACCTGTGTGACGACAATGCTTTACGGAGCGTACGCCACCTGCTGGACGATCCTGCCGGTCACCGGCATTTGCTCGATCGATGCGATCACCTCGCGCTTGTACGAATCGCATTCCGTTTGCGGAAGTACCGGCCGCATCCCCTGGCCCTCGTCATTGACCAGCCAAACAGTCGGGGGCATCTCTTGGTCAGTGAGACACGACGTGTCGCGCGGCTCGGACGGTTCCGCGTATGCCCCCAGAATGGCCTCGAGATTACCCCGCCGTTGTGTCTCGATCCAGGCAGCGAATCCGTCCACGGTCCCACCGCCCCAATCGGGTTCACACGTAACGACCGCGGTCGGCGCGAAATCTGAGGGGATCTCAGTCGGCTAGGGGCATCCGGACCCTGCACGGTCAACCAGTAGATCGCGCCGATGTTGCTCGCTGTGCACGTGGGGGTGACCAACACGGACGCCTCACCCGGTGAGTCCACCAGTTGACCGGTGTCGGCGCGGATGAAGATCGCCGCCCCCACAACACGTTCGAGGCCATCGGTAACGGGTCCACCCACCGGTGGTCACGTCCACTGCGTGGCGGTGCTGCGTAGTATTCGACGCCGCCGTTCGCGACGCGGCTACACCTACCCGCCACTCCTCGATGTCCGGGCCGACCGGGTGAACTACGACAAGCAACTCGCAAACACCCCAGCGTTTGCCAACTGACTCCTGTGCCTGCCAACTGATCCTCGGGATCACGTTCTGGAAGGGTCTCACACCCTTGTTGACACGTCCGGCGGACTGATCGCCGTACCCGGCCTGCAATCGATGAAGACGAACACGGATCTGTGGGTTATGTTACTGCCCCGATCGAGGGAGACCTGGCGGGAGAGGCTGGCACATCATTCGCGACTCGCGCGAGACTGGCTCGACAACGGAGGTTTCGAGGTAAACGAGTTTCTCTATGACCAAGCCGTTGCCCAATCGGTATGGGTCGACCGCCAATACGATCCTTACAGGCATCAGTTGAGGTCGATCGCGACTGACATCCTCGAGGTCCTGGCATGAGAGTTGCACAGAAGGACGGAGCCGCGACGGTACTGCGTGACCCGGTATTCGTACGGCTGGCGCTAATTCAGGCATTGAACATGATCGGTGATGGATTGATCGCCGCCGGCGTGCCGATGCTGCTCGTCAGCAGACAATCCGGTGGTAGCGATATCGCGGCTTTCGTTGCTGCCTCGGGTGTTGGTGGCCTGGTTGTGCTCGCCGCTGCGACCCTGCTGCTCGACGCGGTCTCGAGGCGCAGCATTCTGATCGTGTCGGATATCTCGCGAGTGAGTGTAGTTGGCCTTGTCGCGATCTATCTTTCCACCGACGGTCTTGTCGCTCTCATCGCAGCAGGGGTTATCGCTGGGGCCGGTATTGGCGTGTTCCGGCCTGCATACAGCACTTACATAGGGGAGGTAGTTGATCCGCACCTGCGAAGGCCCGCAAATGCGTTGAGGTCGTTGAGTTCGAAAGTCGCTGCCATCATCGCGCCTGGACTGATCAGCGTCGTCGCACTCACCGGTGCAATCGAGAATGTCCTCCCAATCGCAGCGGTGATTGCGGTTACATCCATCTTCGTCCTACTGACCTGCCCGCCGTCCATGTCCAGGGGAGAAGCGGTCCGCGATCCATCCGGAATTTTCGACGGCCTCAGAACGGTCACTCGTACCCCCTGGATCCTCGCAGTGATGTGTCAAGGCGCCGTACAGGTCGGTCTCGTCATGGCGCCATTCGCAGTACTCGTTCCAATATGGCTCGAAGCGCGATCGGCGGAGGCTCAGTATGGCTTTCTGCTTGCTGCCGAGGCCGCTGGTGCAATCGGCGGTGCGATCCTCGCCCTGCGTGTGAAGACCACTCGGGTAGGGGCCGTCGCTATCCTCGCGCTCTTACTCCAAGGCTTGGTCCTCGCGTCGCTGATTGTCAACGGGCCAATGTGGGTCGCGTATGTGGGCTTCTGCGCTGCCGGGGTCGGACTGGCGGTGTTCGGGGTTCTCTGGATCACTGCCCTGCAAGAAAGAATCCCTCGACAAACGTTGGGGCGAGTGATGTCGGTCGATGCACTCGCGAGTGCTGCGCTGGCACCACTGGGTGCAGTCCTGGGCGGCGTCGCGGCGTCAAATAATCGGTGTCGGTGAAGCCGCGTGGATCGGGTTGGCGGTACTTCTCGCTTCGGTGCTGTTGGCACTGCTCGTGCCTGGCGTGCGTGGGTTCGGTGCAACCAAGTGACCGAATGTGACTAGGCGGATGCCTTGCGCGGGTGACGATGGGGCGGTGTTCATCGGGGTTGGGCTCCCACTATTGAACGATTCCGGGCCATCCTCGACTCTGGCTCATCAGAAGTGATACACACCAAGGTCGTCCAACCAGTGCCTGCAGGGATATGTATTCGCGGATCTTGCCGCGGATGTGGGGGCGGTGGTCGCCGAGTCAGATTCCGAGGGTGGCGATCTGGAGGTCGGTCAACGGTGCCTGGGTCTGCGTGACCTGCTCGGCTGACCCGTTGGTGCTTGCTTCGATGAGTTGATGCTGTTCGGCCACCGTGTCTCGGTGCCCGGCCTCGATCTGCTGTCGCCACTGGTCGCGGGGTGTTCGATCGCCCCGGCGGCATCGGGTTCGCAGGCGCCTCGACTCCAGCTACCGCAACCGGGGTCGCCGCGGGGTCTGCGCGATTGCTCGCCGAGTGCTGTCGCCGTGACCCGAGTCCTTAGACTGGTCGACACATCACCGAGCAAGGGGAGTTTTTCTTCGTGAGAATCGTGTCGGCCCGCACCGCGGTCCACCGCCCACCGTATGGGTCGCTGACGTGCGCATAGTCTTCGCCGGAACGCCCGAACCCGCAGTGCCTTCGCTCGAACGGCTGATCCGTTCACCGCACCATGACGTCGTGGCAGTGATCACCCGACCGGACGCGGTGGCCGGACGTGGACGCAAGGTGGTCCGCTCGCCGATCGGGGAACTCGCCGACTCGCACGGTATCGAGGTGCTGACTCCCGGCCGCTCCTCGGACCCGGAGTTCCTCACCCGACTGGCTGACCTCGCACCCGACTGTGCACCCGTTGTCGCCTACGGCGCACTGCTACCGCAGAAGGTTCTCGACACCCCGGTCCACGGCTGGGTCAACCTGCACTTCTCGTTGTTGCCGGCGTGGCGTGGAGCGGCGCCCGTTCAGGCCGCCATCGGCGCGGGCGACGACATGACCGGCGCGAGCGCGTTCCGGCTCGAGGCGGGTATGGACACCGGTCCGGTCTACGGGGTTGTCACTGAACGAATCCGTGACACCGACACCGCCGGTGATCTCCTCGGGCGACTGGCCGATAGCGGAGCGGTGCTCCTCGAGTCTGTTCTCGACGGAATAGCGGCCGGCGCGATCTCCGCGGTCCCGCAACCGGCCGAGGGTGTCTCGTATGCGCCCAAGGTGGCAGTCGAGGCTGCCCGGATCCGTTGGGACAGAGCGGCTGCGGTAGTGGACCGGCACATCCGGTCGGTCACCCCGGCTCCCGGTGCCTGGACGACGATCGGCGACCTGCGGGTCAAGGTAGGTCCCGTCACGCCCACGGAGGAGCGACTCGAACCGGGGGAGATCTCGGTGAGCAAGGCAGGCTTCCTGATCGGCACTTCCACGATGGCGGTGCGACTCGATCTTGTCCAACCTCAAGGTAAGAAACAGATGGCCGCCCTGGACTGGGTGCGCGGCGCACGACTCGACGGGAAGGTGCGGGCACAGTGAGCGTAGCGAAGGAATGGGCACAGTGAGTGAATCCAGAAGACCGGCCCGGCGCGGCCAGTCCGGTTCGGGGGCAAGGAACGACCGTCCCCGCCAGGCGCCCCGCCCCGACGCAGCCCAGGCGAGCCTCGATCAGCCGCGTATGGCTGCGAGGGACGTGTTGCGCGCGGTCCGCGAGCGAGACGCCTACGCGAACCTCGTACTGCCCGGCCTCCTGCGAGACCGGCACCTCGACGGCCGGGACGCGGCTCTCGCCACGGAACTGGCCTACGGCGCCGCGCGTGCGCGGGGACTTCTCGATGCGGTCATCGCCGACTGTGCCGGCCGGCCGATCGCTGAGATCGACGGCCCGATCCTCGACGTCCTTCAACTCGGCGCCTACCAACTGCTGCGCACTCGCGTGGCCCCACATGCAGCGGTCGCGACCTCGGTCGACCTCGTGCGCGCAGAATTGGGCCCCGGTAAGGCCGGCTTCGTCAACGCCGTGCTGCGCCGGGTGTCCGAGCGTACGGAACTCGAATGGGTGGAGCGGCTGGCTCCCGCCGACCCAGTGGGTCGGTTGGCGTTCGAGCACGCCCACCCGACGTGGATCGCGCAGGTGTTCGCCGACGCGCTCGGCCCCGACGCCGGTGAACTCGAGGAAGCGCTCGTCGCCGACGACGCCAGACCGGCAGTGCATCTTGTCGCTCGGCCGGGTGAGATCTCTTCGGAGGAACTCGCTCTGGTGACCGGCGGCAACGCGGGACGGTACTCGCCCTATGCGGTCTACCTCGACGGCGGCGACCCGGGTCTGCTCGATGCCGTCCGTGAGGGGCTTGCCGGTGTTCAGGACGAGGGCAGCCAGTTGGTGGCCCGGGCGCTTTCGCTAGCCCCCTTGGAGGGGCCGGACGAAGGTCGCTGGCTCGACCTCTGCGCAGGTCCGGGCGGCAAGGCGGCTCTCCTCGGTGCCCTCGCGGGAATCGAGGGCGGGAGACTCGATGCGGTCGAACCGGTCGCACACCGTGCCGAACTGATCCGGAAGACGACCAAGGAACTCCCGGTCGACGTCAAAGTCGCCGACGGTCGTGATCCTGGACTCGACGGCGGGTACGACCGCATCCTGGTCGATGCGCCGTGTACTGGTCTGGGTGCGCTGCGCCGTCGCCCGGAGGCGCGGTGGCGCAGGCAACCGTCCGACGTGGCCGGACTGGCGAAGTTGCAGCGGGAACTTCTCGCGTCGGCAATATCTCTGGTACGCCCGGGTGGGGTGGTTCTGTACGCAACGTGTTCGCCGCACTTGTCGGAGACCGTCGCGGTGGTCGCCGACGCGATACGCCGCTACGGCGTGACGGCCCTCGACACGCGCGAGTTGGTTCCTGGTGTGCCCGATCTGGGGGACGGCCCGAGCGTTCAGTTGTGGCCACACCGCCACGGCACCGACGCAATGTTCTTCGCGGCATTGCGCAAGCCGTTGAGCTGACGACGCCCCTCACTCAGGTCAGAGTTGATCGAACCGCTTGCGGAGATCGGGGGGCGCCGTGACGCGCCACGCCCGCCGGAGCAGTTCGGTCAACTCGGTGACGTCAACCTTCTCGAGGTCAATGAGGATCGAACCGTATCCGTCGTAGTGGGGCGTGGTGTAGTACGGGTCGCCCTCTGCCAGCAGCGCGGCCTTCTCGTCGAAGCCACACATCACTGCCAGCGCGCCGTCCGACTCGACTCGCAACCGGGCGAGCAACTTGCCCGCCACTTTCAGCGCCGGGGTCCGGTACGCGGTACTCTCCTCGACATCGGGCAGAGACAACCCGATCTCCACCACATCCGTCCAGGTCTGCATGTGGCCATTATGGACCGCGTTCTCGGGCCGGGACGCGCGTACGACTAAACTCGGCGTGTGGCAACCCCGATGATCGCACCGTCCATTCTGTCTGCGGATTTCGCGCGTCTCGCCGAGGAGGCGAAGGCCGTCGACGGTGCCGATTGGTTGCACGTCGACGTAATGGACGCGCACTTCGTGCCGAACCTGACACTCGGCCTTCCTGTAGTGAAGAGCCTGCTCGCGGCGACGGACATTCCGCTCGACTGCCATCTCATGATCGACGATCCCGGACGCTGGGCGCCGCTCTACGCCGAGGCCGGCGCGCACAACGTCACGTTCCATGCCGAGGCGACCGACGACCCCCGTTCCGTGGCCAGGGATATCCGCGCGGCAGGGGCCAAGGCCGGACTCAGCGTCAAGCCCGGAACACCGATCGAGCCGTACCTGGAGATCTTGAAGGACTTCGACACCCTCCTCGTGATGAGCGTGGAACCCGGTTTCGGAGGCCAGTCGTTCATCCCGGAGGTGCTTGCCAAGGCGAAGTCGGTTCGACGCCTCGTCGACTCCGGCGAATTGACACTGGTCGTAGAGATCGACGGCGGTATCAACGCAGACACCATCGAGGCTGCCGCGGAGGCAGGCGTCGACTGCTTCGTATCCGGTTCCGGCGTCTACGGCGCCAGCGACCCTGCAGAGGCGGTGCGCGCCTTGAGGACCGCGGCAGCCAAGGCGTCACCGCATCTGGCACCGCCGCAGTAACGGCGGGCCACGGGATCATGAAAGCACCTGTGCGACACAAGAACTCGGAAGCAGACCTCGATGCGGCGATGCAGATCGCCATCGGCGCTGCGGAATCGGCTCGCGGATTCACGAGCCCCAATCCTGCGGTGGGCGCCGTGGTGCTCGATTCTTCCGGGCGCATCGCCGGTGTCGGTATGACGCAGCCTCCAGGCGGTCCACACGCGGAGGTCGTGGCACTGCGAGAGGCGGGTGATGCCGCGCGCGGAGGCACGGCGCTGGTCACGCTGGAACCGTGTAATCACCAGGGCCGGACCGGGCCGTGCTCGCAGGCTCTCATCAACGCCGGTGTCGTTGCCGTGTACTACGCGGTGGGCGATCCCAACCAGGAAGCGGCAGGCGGTGCGGAGACGCTCGCCTCGGCCGGAATCGAGGTGGGCGCCGGTCTGCGCGAGCAAGAGGTGGAACGCGGCCCATTGCGGGCATGGCTCCACCGGCAGCGCACTGGCCGACCCCACGTGACCTGGAAGTACGCGGCCACGCTAGACGGTCGCAGTGCCGCCGCCGACGGCACCAGTCGGTGGATCACCGGTCCGGATGCCAGGGAACGGGTTCATGCGGACCGGGCGAAACTCGACGCCATAGTGGTCGGTACGGGAACGGTGCTGGCCGACAATCCGCGACTGACGGCGCGGATGGCCGACGGATCGCTCGCAGCGCATCAACCGGTGCGCGTTGTCGTCGGCCTCACAGAAATTCCGGTGAGCGCCCACATCCTCGACGACTCGGCACCCACACTGCTGCTGCGCACGCGGAACGTGGACGAGGTCCTCGCCGCGCTTGCCGAGTACACCGACGTTCTGCTCGAAGGCGGGCCCAGACTGGCGGGCGCGTTCCTCTCCGCAGGCCGGATCGATCGGATCCAGGCGTACCTCGCACCACTGGTTCTCGGCGCCGGTACGGCTGCGGTGGCGGAGGCGGGTGTGCGCACGATCGACGCCGCCCTGCGCTTCCGTCACGAGTCGGTCGAAACAATCGGCACCGATCTGCTGTTGAGTCTGGTTCCAGCAGGGGTCGGCAACCTTGACAGCCCACAAAACCCCTGATCGCCCAGAAACATAGGAGTAGCCACAGTGTTCACCGGGATCGTCGAAGAGATGGGTGAAGTCGTCGGCAAGGAAGAACTGGCCGACGCCGCGCGGTTCACCGTTCATGGTCCGGTCGTCACTTCCGATGCATCACACGGCGATTCGATCGCGGTGAACGGGGTGTGTTTGACCGTGGTCGAGGTGCTGGCGGATGGCTCGTTCACCGCCGACGTGATGCAGGAGACGCTGAACCGGTCGAGCCTGCAGAAGATCGACGTGGGCAGTCGCGTCAACCTCGAGCGGGCCGCCGCACTGAACAGCCGACTCGGCGGTCACCTCGTGCAGGGACACGTCGACGGTACCGGGCACATCATCAGCCGCAGTCGGTCCGAGAACTGGGAGGTCGTGCGCATCACTCTTCCCGACGCCATCTCCCGGTACGTCGTCGAGAAGGGATCGATCACGGTCGACGGCGTGTCTTTGACCGTGTCGGCGCTCGGCGGCGATCGAGGGGAGGAGTTCTTCGAGATCTCGCTCATCCCGACCACCCTGCAACTGACCACGCTCGGGAACGCGACCGTCGGTACGGACGTCAACCTCGAGGTCGACGTGATCGCGAAGTATGTGGAGCGGCTGCAAGCGGCCGGACGCTGAGTCGTACTGTTGAGGAGCATCCTACGGATGTATCCGCTGTATTCGAAGATGCGTAAGACACGACTTTTGGAGACCGAGCACGTGACCAAGTTCGACAGTATCGAGCGCGCCGTTGCGGACATCGCCGCAGGCAAGGCTGTCGTCGTCGTTGACGACGAAGACCGCGAGAACGAGGGAGACCTCATCTTTGCTGCGGAGAAAGCCACCCCGGAGTTGGTTGCGTTCATGGTTCGGTATACGTCCGGCTACCTCTGTGTGCCGCTCGACGGCACGGATTGCGACCGTCTGGGTCTCCCGCCGATGTACTCCACCAATCAGGACAAACACGGCACCGCATACACGGTGACCGTCGACGCGCGCGAGGGCATCGGAACCGGTATCTCCGCGTCCGACCGCGCCGCCACGATGCGGTTGCTGGCCGACCCGAGTACCGTCGCCCACGACTTCACGCGCCCCGGTCACGTCGTGCCGCTGCGCGCAAAGGAGGGCGGGGTGCTGCGCCGCCCGGGCCACACCGAGGCGGCCGTCGACCTGGCCCGGATGGCCAACCTGCGCCCAGCAGGTGCGATCTGCGAGATCGTCAGCCAGAAGGACGAGGGCGCGATGGCGCAGACCGACGAACTCCGGGTCTTCGCCGACGACCACGACCTCGCACTGATTTCGATCGCGGATCTCATCGCGTGGCGCCGTAGGCACGAGAAACAGGTGGTGCGGATCGCGGCCGCGCGCATCCCCACCAGGCACGGTGAGTTCACCGCCGTCGGTTTCCGGAGCATCTACGACAACGTGGAGCACGTTGCACTGGTCCGCGGCGACCTCCCAGGTCCGGATGGTGAAGGCGGTGACGTGCTGGTGCGCGTGCACTCCGAGTGCCTCACCGGTGACGTTTTCGGGTCGCTCCGATGCGACTGCGGTCCGCAACTCGAGGCCGCGCTCGACATGGTCGCGCAGGAGGGCCGCGGTGTGGTCCTCTATATGCGCGGACACGAGGGCCGCGGTATCGGACTGATGCACAAACTGCAGGCCTACCAACTGCAGGATTCTGGTTCGGACACACTTGACGCCAATCTCGAGCTTGGCCTACCCGCCGACGCCCGCGACTATGGCATCGGCGCGCAGATCCTCGTGGACCTGGGCATCTCCTCGATGCGGTTGCTCACCAACAACCCCGCCAAGCGGGTCGGGCTCGATGGGTACGGGCTGCAGATCACCGAGCGGGTGTCGATGCCGCTGCGCGCGAATGCCGAGAACCTGACGTACTTGCGCACGAAGCGCGACCGTATGGGCCACGACATGATCGGGCTCGACGACTTCGAGGCAGGTGAGATGCTGTGAGCCGCGAGGGACTGCCCGGCCTGAAGCTGGACGAGGCCGGCGACCTTCGGCTCGCCATCGTCGCAGGACGTTGGCACGCCGAGATTTCGGAGGCACTGATCGCCGGCGCGCAGCGGGTGGCGGCCGAGTCGAACCTGAAGAATGTCACGTTGATCCGAGTCGCCGGTGCGATCGAGCTTCCGGTCGTGGCACAGGCCCTCGCCCGCACCCACGATGCTGTCGTCGCCCTCGGTGTAGTGATTCGCGGTGGCACCCCGCACTTCGAATACGTCTGCGACGCAGTGACGGCGGGCCTGACCCGGGTGTCGCTCGACGAGAGCACGCCGGTCGGAAACGGTGTCCTGACGACGGACACCGAGCAGCAGGCCGTCGAGCGCAGTGGACTCCCGGGCTCGGTCGAGGACAAGGGCGGCCAGGCGTGTGCCGCCGCGCTCGATGCCGCGGTCACCCTGGTGAGACTGCGCCGGACCGAGGATGCCCTCGCGTGATCGGGCACATTTCATGACCGCCTCGGCATCCGAGTGGCAGTTCGTGGCGAAGCCCCGTAAGTCGCGCAGATTTGCGTTCGGTGTGGCAACTCTCTTCGTCGTCGTTCACGTGACGTTCGCGATTCTGTTGCGCGGCGATTCGACGGGCGTCTACTTCCGATTTGCTGACCAGGTGGCGTTCGCCGGCATCGGCTTTCTACTCGCGTCCGGGGTCCTGCTGCTGACCCGCCCGAGGGTCCAGATCGGGCCCCGCGGAATTGCAGTGCGGAACGTGCTCGGTGAGCGCATCGTCGACTGGGACCTGTACGAGGGTTTGTCCTTTCCGGAAGGGGCGGCGTGGGCTCGGATCGAACTACCTGACGACGAGTACATCGCCGTGATGGCCATCCAGTCGAACGACGGTGAGTACGCCGTGGACGCAGTGCGCCGATTCCGTGAACTCGTGTCGGAGTACGCCCCAACCTGATCGGTCCGACTTCCCTGCCCATCGATGATGCCGGGTTGGTCGGTGGTGCCGACTAACGTGGAGGGGTGCCAGATCCTTCGACGTATCGCCCCACGACCGGAACGATTCCGGTCGGACCGGGGGTCTACAAGTTCCGTGACCCACACGGCCGGGTCATCTATGTCGGGAAGGCGAAGAGTCTTCGTTCACGGCTGAATTCCTACTTCGCCGACATTTCGACGCTGCACCCGCGCACCCGGCAGATGGTGACGACGGCCGGTAGCGTCGAGTGGACCGTGGTGAGCACCGAGGTCGAAGCGCTCCAACTCGAATACAACTGGATCAAGGAATTCGATCCGCGGTTCAACGTCCGCTACCGCGACGACAAGACGTACCCGGTCCTCGCTGTCACTCTGAACGAGGAATACCCACGGCTGTTCGTCTACCGCGGGCCCCGACGAAAGGGTGTGCGTTACTTCGGCCCCTACTCACACGCGTGGGCCATCCGCGAGACCCTCGATCTGCTGCTCCGGGTATTCCCGGCCCGAACCTGCTCCGCCGGGGTATTCAAGCGTCACAACCAGATCGGCCGCCCCTGCCTACTCGGCTACATCGACAAGTGCTCCGCGCCGTGCGTCGGCAGGGTATCCGCTCTCGAACATCGCCAGATCGTGGAGGAATTCTGCGAGTTCCTGGCGGGGCGCACCGACAAACTGGTCCGGGAGATCGAGTCCCGGATGGCCGAGGCGGCCGATGAACTCGACTTCGAACTGGCCGCACGCCTGCGTGACGACGTGGGCGCCCTGCGGCGGGCGCTCGAGAAGCAGGCTGTCGTGCTCGGCGACGGAACCGACGCCGACCTCGTCGCGTTTGCGGCCGACGAACTCGAGGCCGCGGTTCAGGTCTTCCACGTCCGCGGCGGCCGGGTACGCGGTCAGCGTGGTTGGGTGGTCGAGAAGGCAGGCGATGTCATCGACTGGGCCGCCGTCGATTCCGATGCTGGGTCGGACCTGCCGCTGCTCGTGGAGCAGTTCCTCACCCAGTTCTACGGCGAGCAGGCGGCGTTGTCGGGTGACTCCCTGGCGGGCACCAACGGGGTGCCGCGGGAGGTCCTGGTACCCGTGCTGCCCCCCGACGCCGAGCAGGTGCAGGTGTGGCTGAGCGGCCTTCGTGGATCGGCGGTCCGGTTGCGAGTGCCCCAGCGCGGCGACAAGAAGGCTCTCGCCGAGACAGTGCAGCGCAACGCGATGGAGGCGCTCGCGCAGCACAAGTTGCGCCGCGCCGGTGACTTCACGTCACGGTCCGCTGCCCTGCAGGGAATTCAGGAGGCCCTCGATTTGGATTCGGCGCCACTGCGCATCGAGTGCGTCGACATCAGCCACGTACAGGGCACCGATGTGGTGGCCTCGCTCGTCGTCTTCGAGGACGGTCTGCCGCGAAAATCCGACTATCGTCACTACTCGATCAAGGAGGCCGCAGGCGAGGGCCGCTCCGACGACGTAGCCAGCATCGCGGAAATCACTCGTCGTCGGTTCCTCCGGCACAATCGTGACCTAGGGGTACTGCGGACTGAGGCGGCCGACGCGGACGGGGTGGCGGGTGGTGACGGTGGCGACTCGGCGCCGGAGGCGGCGATCGACCCACAGACAGGCAGGCCCAGGCGCTTCGCGTACCCGCCGAACCTGTTCGTGGTCGATGGCGGCGCCCCGCAGGTCGCGGCGGCGTCGGCCGTGTTCGACGAATTGGGGATCACCGACGTCGCCGTGGTCGGGTTGGCGAAGCGACTCGAGGAGGTGTGGGTTCCCGGGGAGGAGGATCCGGTGATCCTCCCACGCACCAGCGAATCCCTGTACCTGCTGCAGCGGGTTCGCGACGAGGCCCACCGCTTCGCGATTGCGTTCCACCGCAGTAAGCGTTCCCGGCGCATGACGGCGTCTGCACTCGACTCGGTGCGGGGTCTCGGTGACACCCGCCGCAAGGCGCTGGTGACGCATTTTGGATCCATCGCACGCCTCGAACGGGCCAGTGTCGAGGAGATCACGGCGGTGCCGGGCATTGGTACCGCCACCGCGAAGGCAGTCCTGGCCGCTCTCGGCGCTGAGGAACTGTCTGCGCCGATGGCGGGAGTGGTGGATGATGAACCCGATCGGAACGAATCGGGCACAAGCGGAGGGGGCGGCACAGGTATCGAGCACGAGCGGGCAGGACAGCGGGACAGCACGACGTAGTGGGACACAACGCTTCGCAACGGACAGGTGTCGAGTGAACGAGCAGCATGCGCGGAACAACAGCACACACACGGTTCGGCGGATGGATTTTCTTCTGGTCACCGGCCTCTCGGGAGCGGGTCTGCAGACTGCGGCGAACGTCCTCGAGGATCTCGGGTGGTATGTTGCGGACAATCTGCCCCCGGAACTGATCTCCAGGATGGTGGATCTGAGTCTGGAATCAGATTCCCGGCTCGAACGCCTCGCCGTCGTCATCGACGTGCGCAGCAGGTTGTTCACCGGCGACCTCGGCTCTGTCCTTGTCGAACTGGAGAGCAAGCCGGTGCATACGCGGGTGCTTTACCTCGACGCCTCCGACGAGGTCCTGGTACGCCGATTCGAGCAGGTCCGTCGCAGCCACCCACTGTCCGGTGGCGGAGCGGAGGGCACGCTCTCTGAGGGCATCGCCGCGGAGCGCGATCAACTAGCGAAGGTGAAGGCGGCTGCAGACCTGGTGATCGACACGTCCTCTCTGGCCGTGCACCAATTGCGCAAAAAGATCGAGGACGCGTTCGGTGAGGCCGGCAATAGGACGATGCAAGTAACAGTTCAGTCGTTCGGTTTCAAGTACGGTCTCCCGATGGACGCCGATCTCGTTTGCGACGTCCGGTTCCTGCCCAATCCGTACTGGATCCCCGAGCTGCGGCCGCGCACCGGGCAGAGTGCGGACGTGCGGGACTACGTGTTGACCCAGGACGGTGCCGAGGACTACCTCGCTACCTATCACCATCTGCTGGATCTGACGATCGCGGGATATCGTCGGGAAGGAAAGCGCTATATGACCATCGCGGTGGGTTGTACCGGCGGTAAACATCGCAGTGTCGCGATGTCGGAGGCACTGGCGGGCCGCCTCGGAAAGGACTCCGGGGTCAACGTGCGTGTGGTCCATCGCGATCTGGGGCGCGAATGAAGACTGTGCCTGCGATCGTTGCTCTCGGCGGGGGACACGGACTGTTCGCCACCCTCAGCGCGGCGCGGCGACTCAGCCGTGATGTCACCGCTGTGGTCACCGTCGCGGACGACGGGGGATCGTCGGGACGCCTCCGCGCCGAACTCGGTGTCATCCCACCAGGTGATCTGCGGATGGCGCTCGCCGCACTCGCTGCGGATGACCCCGACGTGCGGGACTGGACGGAGACCATTCAACACCGCTTCGGCGGAATCGGTGCCCTGGCTGGGCATTCGGTCGGAAATCTCATCTTTGCCGGCCTCACCGAAGTCCTTGGTGACCCTGTGGCCGCGCTCGATGAACTCGCACGGTTGCTGCGGATCAACGGGCGCGTCCTGCCGATGTCGCCGATCGCCCTCGACATCGAGGCGGACGTGCAGGGTCTCGAGGCTGACCCGCGAGTCAGCCGCTGCATCCGCGGACAGGTCGCGGTCGCGACCACTCCGGGCAAGGTGCGCCGGGTACGACTGTTGCCGGCCAATCCGCCGGCGTGCCCCGATGCGGTTCAGACAATCGCCGCTGCGGACATGGTCGTCCTCGGGCCCGGATCGTGGTTCTCCAGTGTCATTCCGCATGTCCTGGTGCCGGATCTCCTCGACGCCCTGATCGTCACGGAAGCACGGAAGGTGCTGGTGCTCAACCTGGCCCCCGAGCCGGGCGAGACCGCAGGCTTCTCCACCGAGCGTCATCTCCACATACTGTCCCAACACGCCCCCGAACTGACCGTCGACTTCGTCGTGGTGGATTCGGGTTCTGTCCCGCAGGGACGCGAACGCGAGCATCTCGCCCGTGCCGCCGGGCAGCTTCGTGCACGCGTCGTCTACGCCGACGTGTCGGAACACGGCACACACACACACCACGCAGGCAAGCTTGCGTCCGTTTTCGAACAGCTCCCCAAAGACCCCGATCAGGGTTCCGTGAGGAGCACCATGTCGGAGACACCAGAGGAAACCGTGGCGGAGACACTAGAGGAAACCGTGGCCGAGACACCAGAGGAAAGAGAGAGCGCTTCGTGGCAATGACAGCGGAGGTCAAAGATGAACTCAGTCGTCTCGTCATCACTCATGTGAGTTGCAGGAAGGCTGAGGTCTCATCGCTGCTGCGGTTCGCGGGGGGATTACACATCGTCGGCGGCAGGGTAGTGGTCGAGGCGGAAGTGGATCTCGGCTCCACTGCGCGGAGGTTGCGCCGTGAGATTTTCGATCTGTTCACCTACAGCGCCGATGTCCACGTCCTGAGCGCAGGCGGGCTGCGGAAGTCTTCGCGGTACATCGTGCGCGTCGCGAAGGAAGGTGAGGCGCTCGCCCGCCAGACCGGGTTGCTGGACCTGCGCGGACGTCCCGTTCGGGGACTCCCCGCGCAGGTTGTGGGGGGAAGCGTCGCCGACGCGGAGTCGGCATGGCGCGGTGCATTCCTGGCACACGGTTCCCTCACCGAGCCCGGACGGTCGTCGGCCCTCGAGGTCAGTTGTCCTGGACCCGAGGCGGCGCTCGCACTGGTCGGCGCAGCCCGCAGGCTCGGCATCTCCGCGAAGGCGCGTGAGGTTCGTGGTACCGACCGGGTGGTGATCCGCGACGGCGAGGCCATCGGCGCCCTACTCACCCGAATGGGAGCCCAAGACACCCGGCTGGTGTGGGAGGAACGCCGGATGCGCAGGGAGGTCCGGGCGACGGCCAACCGTCTCGCCAACTTCGACGACGCCAACCTGCGCCGGTCTGCCCGCGCAGCCGTCGCGGCCGCCGCTCGGGTAGAGCGCGCGCTCGAGATCCTGGCCGACGAGGTGCCGGACCATCTGGCCGCCGCAGGCCACCTCAGAGTCGAGCATCGACAGGCGTCACTCGAGGAACTCGGGCAACTCGCAGACCCACCGATGACGAAGGACGCTGTGGCCGGTCGGATTCGGCGTTTGCTGTCGATGGCGGACCGCAAGGCCAACGAGACCGGTATCCCCGACACCGAGTCGGCCGTCACCGCGGATCTTCTCGACGACGAGTAAGCGGCTCACCGAGGTCGGACCCTTGCGGCGTGGGTGGAGTACGCGCGTCCAGATCCGGCGCACTAGTGTGGGGGAGACATCGAATGATGGAGCCCACACCGACCACCGCGCCCAGATTGTGAGTGGTGGGATGGTGAGTGGTGCGGGAGCAGAGATGTACAACCAGAATCATGCGAGGAGCAGATTGTGACTGTCCGGGTAGGCGTAAACGGTTTCGGCCGCATTGGGCGTAACTTCTTCAGAGCGGTGGATGCGCAGAAGGCGCTCGGAACCACCGATATCGAGATTGTGGCGGTCAACGACCTCACGGACAACGCTTCGTTGGCGCATCTCCTGAAGTACGACTCGATCCTGGGTCGCCTGCCGCACGACGTTTCCCTCGAGGGCGAAGACACCATCGTCGTCGGAGACCGAAAGATCAAGGCTCTCGCCATCAAGGAAGGCCCAGCCGCAATTCCGTGGGGTGACCTGGGCGTCGACGTCGTCGTCGAGTCCACCGGCATCTTCACCGATGCCATCAAAGCGAAGGGGCACCTCGCCGCCGGCGCCAAGAAGGTCATCATCTCCGCCCCGGCCAAGGGTGAAGACATCACCATCGTGATGGGCGTCAACGACGACAAGTACGACGGCAGCCAGAACATCATCTCGAATGCCTCATGCACCACCAACTGCCTCGGCCCGATCGCCAAGGTGCTCGACGACGAATTCGGCATCGTCAAGGGGCTCATGACGACAATCCACGCTTACACCCAGGACCAGAACCTGCAGGACGGACCGCACAGCGACCTGCGCCGCGCCCGCGCTGCCGCCCTCAATGTTGTGCCCACCGGCACCGGTGCGGCCAAGGCCATCGGCCTGGTCCTTCCGCAACTGCTCGGCAAGCTGGATGGTTATGCGCTGCGCGTGCCGATCCCGACGGGCTCGGTCACCGACCTCACGGCGAACCTGCGCAAGACGGCGTCCGTCGAGGACATCAACGCCGCGATGAAAGCCGCCGCAGAGGGCCCGCTCGCGGGCATCCTGAAGTACACCGACGCTCCCATCGTGTCCTCGGATATCGTCACGGACCCGCACTCCTCCATCTTCGACTCTGGCCTCACCAAGGTCATCGACGATCAGGCCAAGATCGTGTCCTGGTACGACAACGAGTGGGGCTACTCCAACCGCCTGGCAGACCTCATCGGTCTCGTCGCCAAGTCTCTCTGAGTGAAGGTCCGGTAACTGTGGCAGTTCAGACTCTCGAAGATCTGCTGAACGCTGGGGTGGAGGGGCGTGCCGTGCTGGTTCGCTGTGACCTCAACGTTCCGCTCGACGGTGACGAAATCACCGACCCCGGTCGCATCATCGCATCCGCTCCGACGCTGAAGGCGTTGGCGCAGGCGGGCGCCAAGGTCATCGTGACCGCTCACCTGGGTCGCCCCAAGGGTGCGCCCGACCCGAAATTCTCCCTCGCTCCGGTGGCGGCGAAACTCTCCGAGGTGCTGGGACGCAACGTCCAACTCTCCGGCGACGTTGTCGGGCAGGACGCCTTGGCGCGTTCGGAGGGATTGACCGACGGCGATGTGCTCCTGTTGGAGAACATCCGTTTCGATCCCCGCGAGACCAGCAAGGACGAGGCTGAGCGCGTCAAGCTCGCCGAGGCCCTGGTCGAACTCGTCGGCGACGACGGCGCGTTCGTGTCCGACGGTTTCGGTGTCCTGCACCGTGAGCAGGCATCCGTCTACGACGTGGCGAAGCTTCTTCCGCACTACGCGGGAACGCTCGTCGCGGCCGAGGTCGGGGTGCTAGGCAAGCTGGGTGGGGCAGCCGGCGTCGGGCCCGAAAGGCCGTACGCCGTGGTGCTGGGCGGCTCCAAAGTGTCGGACAAGCTCGCCGTGATCGAGGCGCTGGCTCCCAAGGTCGACACCCTGGTCATCGGTGGCGGCATGTTCTACACATTCCTGGCGGCGCAAGGTGTCTCGGTTGGCGACTCGCTGTGCGAGGAGTCGATGATCGAGACGTGCAACGGGCTGCTCGAGCGGTACGGCGATGTGATCCACATCCCGCAGGACGTGGTCATCGCCGATTCGTTCGCTGCCGATGCCGAGTCGAAAACGGTGTCGGTGCTCGACATTCCCGACGGCTGGATGGGCCTCGACATCGGACCGCAGTCGGTGCATCGGTTCGCCGCGATCCTGGCGGGCGCCAAGACAGTGTTCTGGAACGGACCGATGGGTGTGTTCGAGTTCGAGAAGTTCTCGGCGGGCACGAAGGGTGTCGCCGAGGCGATCATCGAAGCCACCGGCAAGGGCGCGTTCAGTGTCGTCGGCGGTGGTGACTCGGCAGCGGCGGTGCGCCTGCTCGGTCTGCCAGAGGACGGCTTCTCGCACATCTCCACCGGTGGCGGCGCATCGCTCGAATACCTAGAGGGTAAACAACTTCCCGGCATCTCGGTTCTGGAGGGCTGAACATTGACATCTCCCGTCGCTTCGCTCCATCGGAAGGCACGGAAGCCGCTGATCGCCGGTAACTGGAAGATGAATCTGAACCACCTCGAGGCCATCGCGCTGGTTCAGAAGATCGCCTTCTCGCTCCCGGTGAAATACTTCGATCGGGTCGATGTGACGGTCATCCCGCCGTTCACGGACATCCGCAGCGTGCAAGCCCTGATCGACGGAGACAAACTCCTGCTCACCTACGGTGCGCAGGATGTGTCGGCCCAGGATTCGGGTGCGTTCACCGGTGAGATCAGCGGTTCCATGCTGGCCAAGCTGGGATGCACGTTCGTCGTCGTCGGCCACTCCGAGCGCCGAACCTTGCATGGTGAGGACAACGCCACCGTGCTGGCGAAGACCAAGGCCGCGTTGAAGAACGGGCTGACCCCGATCGTCTGCATCGGCGAAGGTCTGGACATCCGCGAGGCCGGCGAGCACGTGTCCTACAACGTCGAGCAGTTGCGGGGCTCACTCGCCGGATTGTCGGCGGAGGAGGTCGCCAAGGTTGTCATCGCATACGAGCCGGTGTGGGCCATCGGAACCGGCCGCGTCGCCAGTGCCGCCGATGCGCAGGAGGTGTGCGCGGCGGTTCGGTCCGCGATCGGCGAATTGGCGTCCCCGGTCGTCGCATCCGCGGTTCGCGTGCTTTACGGCGGCAGTGTCAGCGCCAAGAACGTCGGCGAGATCGTCGGACAGGCCGATGTGGACGGCGCCCTCGTGGGAGGCGCTTCGTTGAAGGCGGACGAGTTCGCCACGTTGTCCGCCATTGCGGCAGGCGGACCACTGCTCTGAGGCGCCTACGGCGCCTGTAAGGTGTACGAGGTTGTAATTGTTTCTACTGGACGGGTGGATGTAGACAGACATGGAACTGTTCCTGGATATCTTGCTGGTGATCACCAGCTTGCTGCTGATCGTGCTGGTGCTGCTGCACCGCGCCAAGGGCGGCGGTCTGTCCAGCCTGTTCGGCGGCGGCGTCCAGTCGAGCCTGTCCGGTTCCACGGTGGTCGAGAAGAACCTGGACCGGCTCACCGTCTTCACCGCCCTGATCTGGTTGATCGCGATCGTCGGTATCGGCCTGGAGATCAAGTTCGGCTGATCGCCTTCATTCTGCGGGCCGGCGATTCCCGGCCGATACTGGATGAATGATCGAAACCCCGCGTGAGGCCACCGAACCGCTCCGCGAAGACATTCGGCTCCTGGGCGGCATCCTCGGCCAGATAGTGCGGGAGCAGGCCGGTGACAAAGTCTTCGACCTTGTGGAGAAAGCCCGGGTCGAATCGTTCCGGGTTCGCCGGTCCGAGATCGACCGCACAGATCTGGCAGAAATGTTCGCGCAGGTCTCCTCCGGCGATGCCATCCCCGTGATCCGGGCGTTCAGCCACTTCGCCCTTCTCGCGAACCTTGCCGAAGACATCCATCGCGAGCGTCGGCGCGCCATTCACGTGGCTGCGGGAGAGCCCGCCTCCGACAGCACCCTGGCCGCTACATACGGCAAGCTCGATTCCGCGCACCTCGACAGCGCAGTGGTCGCGGATGCGCTAGACGGGGCGCTGGTGTCGCCGGTCATCACTGCGCACCCCACGGAGACCCGTCGCCGCACCGTGTTCGACACGCAGACCCGGATCACCGAACTGATGCGCTACCGGGAGCGCACCGCGCTGACGGAGCCCGAGGTCGCCGCGGTCGACATCCGGTTGCGCCGTCAGATCCTCACGCTGTGGCAGACCGCCCTGATCCGATTGTCCCGGCTGCGGATCCAGGACGAGATCGAGGTCGGGTTGCGTTACTACGACTTGGCATTGTTCGACGTCGTCCCCAAGATCAACGCCGAACTCCGCCGTGCCTTGCGTGCGCGGTGGCCGGATGCGGACCTCTGCCGCGAGCCGATCCTGCGTCCCGGGTCCTGGATCGGCGGGGACCGGGACGGCAATCCCTATGTCACCAACGAGGTCGTGCGTCAGGCCACCACTCGCGCCGCTGCCACGGCCGTCGAGCATCATCTCGGGGAACTCGAGGGCCTCGAACGTGAACTGTCGATGTCGGCCAGACTCGTCACTATCACCCCCGGACTGGACCTCTTGGCCGCAGCCTCCCTTGATGATTCACCGTTCCGGATCGATGAGCCGTACCGCCGGGCCGTGCGGGGGATCAGGGGTCGTCTTACGGCGACTGCGCAGCACATTCTTGGTGTCATACCGGAAAACGGACTTGCCATCGGTCTCGCCCCCTACCGCACCCCGCGCGAGATGCTCGACGAACTCGACGTCGTGGACGATTCCCTGCGGCGCAGCGGTGACGGCACGATCGCCGATGACGGGCTGACCCGGCTGCGTGACTCGGTGGAGGTGTTCGGGTTTCATCTTTCCGGCCTCGACATGCGGCAGAACTCGGAAGTGCACGAGGCGGTGGTCTCGGAGCTACTGGCATGGGCAGGGGTGCACGCCGACTACCTGTCGCTGTCCGAAGACGAGAGGGTCGAACTGTTGTCGGCGCAGTTGTCCACACGTCGCCCCTTGACCAGTGCGAAAGCTCGATTCAGCGAGTTGACGACGAAGGAGTTGGCAATCCTCGCGGCCGGAGCGACAGCGGTTCGGACACTGGGCGACGGGGCGGTGCCGAACTACATCATCAGCATGTGCACGTCCGTCAGTGACATGCTCGAGGCTGCCGTCTTGCTGAAGGAGGCGGGTCTGCTCGAAATCGGATCGGACGCGGCGCCGATCTGCCCGGTGGGGATCGTGCCGCTGTTCGAGACGATCGAGGACCTTCAGCAGGGGGCGGCCACTCTCGAAGCGACCCTCGCGGTGCCGTTCTACCGGGCACTCGTGGCGTCGCGCGGCGACTCCCAGGAAGTGATGCTCGGATATTCCGATTCCAACAAGGACGGGGGATACCTCGCCGCCAACTGGGCGTTGTACCGGGCTGAGCTAGACCTGGTGGAAGCGGCCCGGAAGACGGGAATTCGGCTGCGACTGTTTCACGGTCGCGGAGGAACCGTCGGCCGAGGTGGTGGCCCCAGCTACGAGGCGATTCTGGCGCAACCGCCCGGCGCGGTGGCGGGCTCGCTGCGAATCACCGAACAGGGCGAGGTGATCGCCGCCAAGTACGCGGAACCCCGTCTCGCGCAACGTAACTTGGAGACGTTGCTGGCGGCGACCCTCGAGGCAACACTGCTCGACGTCGAGGGTCTCGGTGACGATGCCGAACCGGCTTACCAGATCCTCGACGAACTAGCCGCGCTGGCCCGCCGCGCCTACAGCGAATTGGTACACGACACAACGGGATTCGTGCAGTATTTCGAGATGTCGACGCCGGTCGCCGAGATCGGATCATTGAACATCGGCAGCAGGCCGGCGTCCCGCAAGCAGACGACATCGATCTCGGATCTGCGGGCGATTCCGTGGGTGCTCTCCTGGAGTCAGTCCCGTGTGATGTTGCCCGGCTGGTACGGCACCGGTGCGGCGTTCGAGGAATGGGCCGCCGGCGACCCCGCCAGGATGGCCTCCCTGTCACGGCTGTATGAGACGTGGCCGTTCTTCAGGACAGTGCTGTCCAACCTGGCGATGGTGATGTCCAAATCCGACATGGGTCTCGCCGCCCGGTACGCGGAGTTGGTGCCGGACGAAGAACTGCGACAGCGGGTGTTCGGCAAGATCAGCGAAGAGCATGAGCGCACGGTCCGGATGTACAAGGCCGTCACTGGAAACGACACACTGTTCGCCGACAATCCGGGTCTCGAAAGGTCCCTCCACAACCGGTTCCCGTACCTCGAGCCCCTCAATCACCTGCAGGTGGAACTGTTGCGCCGGTACAGGGGTGGGGACGACAGCGATCAGACCCGCCGCGGCATCCAGTTGACGATGAACGGACTCGCCACCGCGCTGCGCAACAGTGGGTAGCGGCCCTGTGGAGTTCCCTGTACAGCGGTCGCACTCCGTTTCCCGGGCGTCTGGTCATCAAGGCTGAATCGGCCGAAGGAGTCAACCTCGTTCTGGGAGAGTGTCTCTATGGACGACAACGCCACCGCAGGCAGCAGGAAGGCAGGCAACAAAGCACGCCGGCGGAAGCGGCGCGCCGACCGCGCGCTCTGCCCGCCTGCAGTGGCGAATAAGTTGGGGCTGCGGGTCGCTGACTTGGCCGCGGCCAAGTCAGCGAACGGTTTCGCAGAACCTTTGGTCGACAATCGCGCCAAGCGCTGGCTCGACGGTACCGAGCCGATGCCGCAGTGGTCATCTGGACTGCTCTCAGGCAAGGCGGTGCGGAGCGCCGAAAACCAATCCAGGAACGAGACCCGCCGCGTCGAGGAGGAGCACCGGGAACTGCTGCAGACCGAAAGAGTCCAGCGCAACCTCGAGTCCGGCAAGACGCACTTCCGGGGTGCCGACCCGGACCTCGTCGCGGACATCGCTTTCGAAGCCGCGAAGGATCTGGCCCGCGGCGCCACCGCGGACGATCTATCCATCGAGGAAACTACCGCGCTGCGGGCTGTCGGCGTGAATCCGCGCAAGCATTCGACCTGGCAGATGCACGCGGGTAAGTGCGAGGGTCGCGGCGACTCCTGTATCGAGGGTGCGGCCCTACACGCCGCCGAGATCTTCGAGCAGCAGGATGCGCTCCGCCAGGCGCGACGGGAGTTCGTTGCCGTGTCCGAGGCGATGATTGCCGACGGCACGGTGAGGGTCGGCGACATCGTGCAGCTCGGCAGTCCCGCATATCGGGTCGGCACGATCGTCTCGACCACCCGGTCGCGGGTGAAGGTGCGGATTGTCGGCTTCAAACAGGACAGCTATGAGGTGATCGAGAAGTCGATGTATCCCCAGTGGGTCCGGGCCGTGCCGGAGGTCCGCACACCAGAGGTGGGCGAGCAGGTGCGGTTCCAGGATTGGGGCAGACATCACCGCCAGGGCACGGTCACCGAGGTTGACGGCTCCCTCTTCAGCGCAGGCTATGTCCTGGCGTCCAAAGCCCCGCGCTCGGCGTGGTTCGACGGCTCGAGACTGTTGCCGCAGGAGTAACCGTCCACGTCACCAGTGCGTCACCCGCGACGGCAGACGGTTTCCTCCAAGTGTGGGACAGTTGTGGTGTCTGGTGCTGGTGTGACAATTTGGTGGTTTTGGGGTTGGAACCTCGATTCGGTTGTTAATCTCCCCTGGGCTGCTGTGTTGATCCGATAGTCGGTTGGCCCACTGCCAGGTTGATCCGCTTCGTTCTTCTGAGTCAGGAGAGAAATGTGAATCACCACAGGAGTTTCCGCGGCTTCCCTACGATTCGGGGACGCGCCCGGCGTCTGATGTTCGGGTTGGCAGCTGTTTCGGCGATGGTGCTGGGTATGGCCGGCTTGGGGGCGGGGGCCGCAGCAGCGGACACCGTCATCGACACCATCGATGTCGGGATCCGGCCGCTCGGGGTGGCAGTCACCCCGGACGGGTCCCGCGCCTACGTCAGCAACTTCTCGGGAAATTCGGCGTCGGTGATCGATACCTCCACAAACACGGAGCTTACCGCCATTCCGCTCGGGGTCGGGGCCTTGCCGGTCGGGGTGGCGGTCACCCCGGACGGCTCCCACGTCTACGTTGCGAAGGCTGGTGACGCCGAGGTGGATGTGATCGACACCGGTACGAACGTGGTTGACGCCACCGTCACGGTGGAGAACGGCCCGTCCGGTGTGGCGGCGAGCCCGGACGGGTCCTACATCTACGTCGCCAACAGTGGTCACGACTCGGTGTCGGTGATCGACACCGGTACGAACATGGTGGACGCTACCGTCACGGTCGGAGATGCCCCGAACGAACTGGCGGTCACCCCGGACGGGTCCCGCGTCTACGTCGCCAACAATAGTGTCGGCACGGTGTCGGTGATCGACACCGGTACGAACACCGTCGACGACACCGTCACGGTCGGGAACCTCCCCCGGGGTGTGGTTGTCACCCCGGACGGCGGCCGTGTCTACGTCGCCAACCTTAGTGATGGCACGGTGGATGTGATCGAGACCGCCGGCAACACCGTCATCGACACCATCACGGTCGGGGACAGCCCGTCCGGGGTGGCGGTGACCCCGGATGGCTCCCGCGTCTATGTCAGCAACGGTGTTGACAACACGGTGTCGGTGATCGACACAGCCGACAACGCCGTCATCGATACTGTCGCAGTGGGGGGCGGACCGTCCGGCGTCGCGGTGACCCCGGACGGGGCCCGTGTCTACGTCACCAACCGTTTGGACGACACGGTGTCGGTGATCGCGGTCGAGAGGTGCCTCGGATCGTTCTGTATCGACTTCGGCTCGTTGACCGGCAGCGGTTCGGGGGCGGGTAGCACGTTCAGCTGACGCTCGCACCGCAGTGCTCGAGTGACGCCGTCACCCCCGACCGTGGGGTGGCGGCGTCACTCGTTCCGACGGCTCATTCTCGATGCCGGGAACGAACGTGTCGATCCCCCAAAAAGCGCGAACTTTCTTGCAAGCGATGGGAACCGAACCCTTCGCCCCCGCGTCATACCAACTACGGGGTCAAAACAAGTACTGGGTCACACCGGTAGAGAGCCACAGCGTTTCCGGCGAACTTTGAGGGAGGGGCGAAATGAGTCATTGCGCGGGCAGTCCGGGTTACTGGCGAGAGGGCATCGGGGCAAGGGGGAGGGCTGGCGTCAGCGTACGGCGTGCCGGTCGGGTCACCACCAGTTGCCATGTGACGCGATCCCCGCGGGAACGGGACTCGCATATCTCCGCTGTGCCACCCACGGAGGAGGATGAGGATCCCCGCCGATGAGGGCGTCAGTTCGGCAGTTGCGACGCGGCCGCCGGGTCGAGTAGCCACCGGGTGACCGTGCGGCCTCGTGCGCCGGAGGCCGGGATATCGACCGGGGAGGCGCCTGCGATCGCGGCGGCCACTGCCTCCGCCTTGGCCTCCCCGGAGACGACGAGCCACACTTCATCGGCGTGCCGGATGGCGGGCAGGGTCAGGGTGACCCGCACCGGCGGTGGTTTGGGGGAGTCGGTCACGGCGACAACGAACCGGTGCTCCTCGCGGACGGCTTCGGTGTCGGGGAACAGCGAGTTGACATGTCCCTCACCACCCATGCCGAGCAGATGAATATCGAAGACCGGAGCCTGCTTGTCGTCTGCATGGGCCCTCAACTCCTGGGCGTACCCGTCCGCCGCCGCCGCGGCGTCGGCAAACTCGCCGTCGGAGGCCGCCATCGGATGCACCCGTGCCGGGTCGACGTCGACGTGATCGAGCAGGGCCGCGCGGGCCTGTACCTCGTTGCGTTCCGGATCGCCGGCCGGCAGGTACCGCTCGTCACCCCACCAGATGTCGAGCGCACGCCAGTGGATCGCCCCGGGGTTCTCGCGGACCTTCTTGAGAAGACCAATGCCGGTGCCGCCGCCCGTGAGGACGACGGACGCCGAGCCGCGCTTCTTCTGTGCCGCGACGACGGTCTCGACGAACCGTTTCGCAGCCGCGTCGACCAGTGCACCGGTGTCGGGATGTACCTCGAGGTCGATGTCACTCATAAGTCACCTTCGTCAGGCCGGCCAGCGCCGCCTCGTAGATTTCGTCCGGATCCAGTCGTCGCAGCTCCTCGGCCAGGCAATCGCGCGTCTCCCTGCGGCCGAGCGCGACGAGCGCGTCCGGGTGTCCCGTGCGACGCAACGTGCCCGTGGTCTCGGTTTGGGGTCGACTGATGGTCAACGTCTCCCCGCCGGTGAAGTTCAACTGCACGTACAGCAACCCGGCGTGGCGGACGACGGGGACGTCGAGACGACTCGCCAACCAGCCGGCGATCATATCGACCGCCGGTTCCTCGGCGAGTCCGGACACGACGGCCGACTCGATAGGTAGATGGGGCGGCTGTTCGAGCGCCGATGTGAGAAGCGCTCGCCAGTAGGTGACGCGGCTCCACGCCAAATCGGTGTCGCCGGCGGTGTATGTCGCCAGCCTGCCCTTGATCTCGGCCGTAGGGTTCTCGCGATCGGTGGCATCGGTGATACGGCGGATGGCCAGTTTGCCGACCGGGTGCTGCGCGGGGATCGGAGGCGCGTCCTCCGGCCACCACGCGACCACCGGCGTATCCGGGAGCAGGAACGGTATCACCACGCTGCTCTCGTGCTCGGCGAGCTCGCCGTAGAGGCGCAGGACTACGACTTCGGAGGCCCCTGCGTCGCCGCCCACCCGTATCTGGGCGTCCAGGCGCGCCGAGGCCTCCCGCGGACCCCGCGCGATCACTATTACGCGACACGGATGCTCACGGCTCGCCTCGTTGGCGGCGTCGATGACGTGTTCTGTGTTCTCACCGTCGCGGGTGCACACGACCAGGGTGAGAACGCGTCCCAGCGTTACTACACCGCCGGTCTTACGGACATCGATCAACTTCTTGTTGACCGCTCCGGTAGTCGTCGAAGGAATGTCGATGATCATCTACGGCCTTCTCCATTCGCGACCGGTGCGGCGCATCATTTCGTCTGCAGAAGGCGGACCCCAGGTTCCCGCCTCGTACGGTTCGGGCGCGCTGCCCGCGGCCCAGAAGTCGAGCACCGGGTCGAGAATCTCCCACGACAGCTCCACCTCGGCGTTGACGGGGAACAGCGAGGGCTCCCCGAGCAGCATGTCGAGGATCAGCCGTTCGTACGCCTCGGGTGAGGACTCGGTGAACGCCTGCCCGTAACTGAAGTCCATGTTGACGTCGCGTACTTCCATGCTCGACCCGGGCACCTTGGAGCCGAAGCGCATGGTTACGCCCTCGTCCGGCTGCACCCGAATCACCAGCGCGTTCTGCCCCAACTCATCCGTCATCGTCTGGTCGAACGGAAGGTGCGGTGCGCGCTTGAAGACCACCGCGATCTCGGTGACTCGGCGTCCCAGGCGCTTTCCGGTGCGCAAGTAGAACGGCACGCCTGCCCAACGACGCGTGTCCACCTCGAGGGTGATCGCGGCGAATGTTTCGGTGGTCGAGTCGGCCGCGAAGCCGTCCTCCTCCAACAGGCCCACGACGTGTTGTGCACCCTGCCAGCCGCCCGCGTACTGGCCGCGGGCGGTGGTTTCGTCGAGGGGTTCCGCAAGTCGCGTCGCCGAAAGGACCTTTATCTTCTCAGCCTGAAGCTCGGACGGTTCGAACGAGATCGGCTCCTCCATTGCGGTGAAGGCGAGTAGCTGCAGAAGGTGGTTCTGGATGACGTCGCGGGCAGCACCGATGCCGTCGTAGTACCCGGCTCGACCACCGAGGCCGATGTCTTCCGCCATGGTGATCTGGATGTGGTCGACGTAGTGCGCGTTCCATATGGGGTCGAACAACTGGTTCGCGAACCGTAACGCCAGGATGTTCTGGACCGTCTCCTTGCCGAGATAGTGGTCGATCCGGAATACCGTGTCCTCGGGGAACACCTCGTTCACGACCGTGTTGAGCTGCCGTGCGCTGTCGAGGTCATGCCCGAACGGCTTCTCGATGACGACGCGCCGCCACTGACCGTCCGGCGCCTGCGCGAGGCCCGCCTCCGACAGCTGCTTGAGGACCACGGGGAACGCGGCCGGCGGAATCGCCAGATAGAATCCGTGATTTCCGCCGGTGCCGCGCTCGCGGTCGAGCTCTGCCAGTGTGGATGAAAGCTTGTCGAAGGCATCGGGATCGTCGAAGGTGCCCTGGACGAACCGCAGGCCCTTCGAGAGGTGGGCCCACACCTCCTCCCGGAACGGGGTACGGGAGTGCTGGCGAACGGCGTCGTGAACCACCTGGCCGAAGTCCTCGGCGGCCCAGTCCCTGCGGGCAAACCCGACAAGAGCGAACCCCGGCGGCAGCAGTCCGCGATTGGCCAGGTCGTAGATCGCGGGCATCAACTTCTTCCGGGCGAGGTCCCCGGTGACCCCGAAGATCACCAGGGCACACGGTCCCGCGATGCGCGGCACACGCTTGTCCCTACCGTCACGGAGTGGATTGACCCATTCGTCCGACGCCACGGGTTCGCTCACGTGTCAGCTCTTCTGCCCCGCCACGCGCAGTTGCTCTGCGGTGGCGTCCAGCAGTTCGTTCCATGACGTCTCGAACTTCTCTACGCCCTCGTCCTCGAGGACTCGGAACACGTCGGTGAGGTCGATGCCAGTGGCGGTGAGTTCATCGAAGACCTTCTGGGAGGCGACGGCGGCGCCGGAAATGGTGTCGCCGTGGACCTCTCCGTGGTCGGCGACGGCGTCCATCGTCTTCTCCGGCATCGTGTTGACCGTGTTCGGTGCAACGAGTTCGGTGACGTACATCGTATCGGGGTAATCAGGGTTCTTGACGCCGGTCGAGGCCCAGAGCGGACGCTGCGGGCGGGCACCGTTGTCGCGGAGCCCTTGGAAACGTGGCTGCACCTCGAACACGCGCTGGTACGCGGCGTACGCCAGGCGGGCGTTCGCCAGTCCGGCCTTGCCGCGCAAGCCGAGAGCCGCAGGGGTGCCGATCGCGGTGAGCCTGTTGTCGATCTCGGTGTCCACCCGGGAGACGAAGAACGATGCCACTGAGTGGATGTGGGAGAGGTCGTGACCTGCGGACCGGGCGGCTTCGAGGCCGTCGAGGTAGGCGCCCATGACCAGTTCGTACCGCTCGACGGAGAAGATCAGGGTCACGTTGACGCTGATGCCCTCGCCGATGACCTTGGCGATGGCCGGGATACCGGCCTCGGTGGCCGGGATCTTGATGAACAGGTTCGGGCGGTCGACGATCTTCCACAGCTCGATGGCCTGCGCGACGGTCTTGTCCGTGTCGTGGGCCAGGCGTGGGTCGACCTCGATCGACACCCGGCCATCGACGCCGTGGCTGGACTCGTGCTGGGGTGCGAGTACATCGCAGGCGGCCCGGACGTCGTCGGTGGTCACCGTGCGGACGGTGGCAGAAGCATCCGCACCGCGCTCGGCGAGTTCGTTGACCTGCGCGTCGTAGACGTGGCCCTTGCTCAGCGCGGACTGAAAGATCGACGGGTTGGTGGTGACACCGACGACGCTCCTGGTGGCGACGAGTTCGGCGAGGTTGCCAGACTCGATGCGGTCACGGGAGAGGTCGTCCAGCCACACCGAGACACCGGCTTCGGACAGCTTTTGGAGATTGGGGTTCTGCGTCATGACGGTCTATCCCTTCACACGTGCGAGTGAGCGCTGCGCGGCTGCTGTGACGGCCTCGGAGGTGAAGCCGAACTCCCGGAACAGGGTCTTGTAGTCGGCTGACGCGCCGAAGTGTTCGATCGAGACGATCTCGCCGTCGGAGCCGACGAACCGATACCACGGCATGGAGATGCCGGCCTCGACGGCGACGCGGGCCCGCACCGTCGGGGGAATGACATCGTCGCGGTAGGCCTGGTCCTGGGAGTCGAACCACTCGACGCACGGCATGGACACCACGCGCGTCGGAATACCCCCAGCTTCGAGTGTTTCGCGGGCCGCGACGGCGAGCTGCAGCTCGGAACCGGTCCCGATAATGACGACCTCGGGAGTGCCGGATGACGCCTCCGCGAGGATGTAACCGCCGCGCGAGACACCGTCGTAGTTCGTTCCCTCGAGGACCGGGAGGTCCTGGCGGGTCAATGCCAGGCCGGCGGGTGCGCGGGTGGCCTCGTCGGCGCCCTTCTCGAGGACCGTACGCCAGGCGTGAGCGGTCTCGTTGGCGTCACCGGGACGGACGACGTCGAGACCCGGGATGGCCCGCAGTGCGGCGAGGTGCTCGATCGGCTGATGCGTGGGGCCGTCCTCGCCGAGGCCGATCGAGTCGTGCGTCCACACGTAGGTGACCGCCGTCTTCATGATTGCCGCGAGGCGCACCGCGGGGCGCATGTAGTCGCTGAACACGAGGAACGTGCCGCCGTACGGGCGGGTCGGACCGTGCAGCGCGATGCCGTTGAGGATCGACCCCATGGCGTGCTCACGGACACCGAAGTGCAGGGTGCGGCCGTACGGGGTGGCGGTCCACATGTCGGTGGAGATCGACTCCGGGCCGAATGACTCGGAGCCCTTGATGGTGGTGTTGTTGCTCTCGGCGAGGTCCGCGGACCCGCCCCACAGTTCGGGTAGTACCGGCCCGATAGCGTTGAGTACAGCGGCGGAGGCCTTACGGGTGGCGATACCCTTCGGGTCCGGCTGCCACGTCGGAAGCACGTCGGACCAGCCTGCGGGCAGATCGTGGCCGAGGAGCCGGTCGAGAAGTTTCTTGTTCTCCGGGGCGCGGACGGCCCAGTCGTCGAAGCTCTTCTGCCATTGCTTGTGCGCCTGCGCGCCCCGTTCGACGACCTTCCGGGTGTGCGCGATGACCTCGTCGGCCACCTCGAACGTCTTGTCGGGATCGAAGCCGAGCGCTTTCTTCACCGCTGCGACCTCGTCGGCGCCCAGGGCCGCGCCATGCGCCGCGCCGGTGTTCATCTTGTTCGGGGCCGGGAATCCGATGATCGTGCGCAGCAGAATCAGCGACGGACGCGAGGTCTCTTCCCGCGCCTTCAGCAGCGCTCCCTCGATCGCGACGACGTTCTCGCCGCCCTCGACGACCTGGACATGCCACCCGTACGCCTCGTAGCGGGCGGCGGTGTCCTCGGACAGCGCGATCGCGGTGTCGTCCTCGATGGAGATCTTGTTGTCGTCATAGATCAGGGTGAGGTTGCCGAGTTGCTGGACACCGGCGATGGACGACGCCTCCGATGTGACGCCCTCCTCGATGTCACCATCCGAGGCGATCACGTAGATGTGGTGATCGAACGGGCTCTCGCCCTGCTCGGGCTCGGGATCGAACAGACCGCGTTCACGACGGGCTGCCATCGCCATACCCACAGCTGAGGCCACACCTTGACCCAGCGGCCCGGTGGTGATCTCGACGCCGCGCGTGTGACCGTACTCCGGGTGTCCCGGGGTCTTCGAACCCCACGTCCGCAGCGACTCCAGGTCGGTTAGTTCGAGGCCGTAGCCGGAGAGGTAGAGCTGGATGTACAGCGTCAGGCTCGAGTGCCCACAGGAGAGGACGAAGCGGTCCCGGCCAATCCAGTCGGCATCGGTGGGGTCGTGGCGCATCACGCGCTGAAAGAGCGTATAGGCAAGGGGGGCAAGGCTCATCGCCGTACCGGGGTGGCCATTCCCCACCTTCTGCACCGCGTCTGCGGCGAGCACACGAATGGTGTCGACGGCCTTGGTGTCCAGTGCGGTCCAGTCTGCTGGGAGAATCGGGTTCGTGAGGACATGGATGTCGTCTGTGATCGACACGGGCGGAAGTCTCCTGACATGGGTGAACGTGGAGCCTGAGGATGCATGGGCCTCTTGTGCAACTCCAGCCTAGTGTGCGGTCCGATCCGGGTCGATTCGGTTCGCTCAATACGGCGGTCTACCATCTTGTGTAGTAGACCGTCGGCCGTCATGCCGGACTTCGCGAGCAGCCGACGGCATTCGGATGTGGAATTACGCGTGCTGCGAGGAGAAAACGTGCGGACAGGGCATCAGCCGAGTGGACACGGCTTCGGCAGCCCCAGCCCCGCCCCCCGCGAGACCGACACCGACACGGTGCTGGGCCGCGTCGCGGGCAAGGTCCTGGCCTACATTGCGTTGACCAAGCCGCGGGTGATCGAGTTGCTCCTGGTGGCAACTATCCCAGCGATGCTGCTGGCTGATCGCGGCAACGTCGACATCGCGCTGATCCTCAGCACGCTGTTCGGCGGATGGATGGGTGCGGCGAGCGCGAACTCCCTCAATTGCGTCGTCGACGCCGACATCGACAAGGTGATGAAGCGCACCGCGCGCCGCCCACTGGCCCGCAACGCGGTACCCACGTCCCATGCGTTCGTGTTCGGTATAACACTCGGAATCGCGTCATTCGTGTGGTTGTGGTGGCGTGCCAATCTGCTCGCCGGATGCCTGGTCGTTCTGACTATTGCGTTCTATGTGCTCGTCTACACGATGGTGCTCAAGCGCCGGACCTGGCAGAACGTGGTCTGGGGCGGGGCTGCAGGCTGTATGCCGGTGATGGTCGGATGGGCAGCGGTCACCGGCTCGCTGAGTTGGCAGCCGATCGTGCTGTTCCTTGTCATCTTCTTCTGGACGCCGCCGCACACGTGGGCCCTGGCCATGCGCTACAAGGAGGATTACAAGGCAGCGGGGGTCCCGATGTTGCCGGTGATAGCCACCGAGGAGCATGTGACCAAGCAGATTCTGCTGTACAGCTGGGCGATGGTGATCACGTCCCTGGCGCTCGTTCCCGCGGCGGGTGTCGTCTACGCTGCGGTGACGCTCGCCGCCGGCGTGTGGTTCCTGCTGATGGCTCATCAGTTGTACCGCAGCGTCCGCGGAGGAGCGGCGGTGAAGCCGCTCCGGCTGTTCCTGCAGTCCAACAACTACCTGTCCATCATCTTCGTGGGTCTCGCGGTCGACTCCGTATTGGGCCTTCAGACCGTCGGCAACCTGCTGAGCTGATCTCGCCGCTGAACCGATCTCGACTCACGGCACCAGAACGATCGATCCGGTCGTCGCACGCCCTTCCAGGTCACGGTGCGCTTCTGATGCCCGCTCGAGCGGGTACTCGCCACCAATTCGTACCGTCAACGTTCCGTTGGCCAACGCGGAGAGAACATCCCCCGCCCGCCAGTTGAACTCCTCGCGGTCCCTGATGAAATGGCGGAGCGTCGGCCTGGTGAGCAACACCGAACCCGCCGCATTGAGTCGCTGTGGATCGAAGGGGGGAACTGGACCGCTCGCCGCGCCGAACAGGGCCAGGGTGCCGCGGATGCGCACCGATGCGAGACTGTGCTCGAATGTGGTCGCGCCGACCCCGTCGTAGACGGCCGCCACTCCCTCGCCGTCGGTCAGCTCGCGCACTCGGGCCGCGAAGTCGTCGTAGCACAGCACCTCGAAGGCTCCCGCATCGCGGGAGAGTTTCTCCTTGGCATCGGAAGACACGGTGGTGATCACGCGGGCGCCCAGTTGGGTGGCCAGTTGCGTGAGTATGAGTCCGACGCCGCCGGCGCCGGCGTGAACCAGGACGGTGTCCCCGGAGCGGATCGGATATGTCGAATGCACCAGGAAATGCGCGGTCATACCTTGCAGCAAGACTGACGCGGCCACAGATGCCGGCACCGAGTCGGGAATAGCGATCGCCGCGGCCGTCGGCACGGAGACCTTCTCGGCATAGCTGCCGGGAGCAAAGCACCACGCCACTCGGTCTCCGGGCGCGAAGTCCGTGACCTCGCTGCCGACGGCCTCCACCACCCCGGAACCCTCTTCGCCCGGAACATAGGGCAGTGTCCGCGGGTACAGTCCGCTCCGGAAGTACGTATCGATGTAGTTGATGCCGATCGCATCGGAGCGAACCAGAAGATCCGATGCCGCGGTCTCCGGTTCGGGGACCTGTGCGGGTTCGAGGACGTCGGGACCACCGGTACGGGAAACCTGTATCGCTCGCATGGATTCCGTTCTACACCGTGCGTCGTCCGGAGCCTGAAGGACAGTTCGCCGCTACCGCCCAGTATTCTCGAGATCATGAGTACCGATACCCACGCGGAACATGCGCCCTCGCTGCCGTCTCACACGGTGGGCGCGATCAAGAAGTTCGTGGCCGAGCACGGCGGTTCGGCGAGTGCCGTGATTCAGCCGGTCGGTCTCGGCGGCGTCCGCATCACACTCGTCGGGGCCGACGGTGTCCTCGGCGATCAGGTGGTAGAGGATCTGGCCACAGCGAACGCCGTCGTCGCGTCCTTCGACACCGTCACGGTCTCGGAGTGGGATCGCACCATCACCAGCATCGTGACGCCCCGCAAGGGCCACTTTCAGCAAATGGCGGGCTGGGTGGCGCGGCAGACACGATTCCCGAAAGCGCGCAACGAGCGCTAGACCCTCGCGGTGTCGGGTTGCGTGACGTGCTTCCGAGTGCGTCCCGCAGCCCATACCGCGGCGGTTGCCGCTGTGCACAACCCGGCCCCCGCCACGTGGAAGGCCACGAGAACCGAGGGAACGCCCGTGAAGAACTGGACGATTCCGATCAGTGCCTGCGCCACCACCAGTCCGATAAGGACCTGCACACGTATCTTCACCGCGCGAGTGGTCCCGACGGCGTACAAGCCGAAGCACAGGCCGATCAGTAGTGCCAGGTAGCCCACCAGTAGCTGTGCGTGAAGGTGGACGAGCGTGACGACCTCGATTTGGAGACGGGGAACGACTCGGTCGACGCTCTTGTCCCCCGCGTGTGGTCCAGCACCCGTCACGAGCGTCCCGGCCACAAGCACGCCGGCCAGTGCGACGCCGGACAGGGCAGTAAGCCACCTCAGTGGACCTCGGATCACGTCGACCGCTTGCGCGTCGTCCGGTTCGCAGATCTTCGCGTACATCACTGTCGCCAGCCACACCATCGCCATCGAGGCGAGTAGATGCACCGCGACCGTCCACCAGAGCAGGCCGGTCAGGACCGTGATTCCGCCGATGACGGCCTGCATGACGGTGCCGAGGGGCATCATCCACGCGTAGACGAGGACTTCATTCCTGCGGCGCGCGCGGGTGACCGCCAGAACGATCAGGGCGGCGGCCGCGACGACGACGAACGTCAGCAAGCGGTTCCCGAACTCGACCGCCTGATGAATCACCGCGACCTCGCCGTGCCCGACCGGTACGAAGCTTCCGGGGAAGCACTGCGGCCAGGTGGGACAGCCGAGACCGGACGCCGTCACCCTCACGACGGCTCCGGTGACGGCGATCCCACCTTGCGTGAGTATTACCGCGAACGCGATGACACGCTGCGTGGTCAGCGATGGAAGGGGCAGACGGTCTACCACGCTCAGGAACCCTCGATACAGCACGACGTAGATGTTAGAGGGCCGTCAACTACAGTGCGTCGTTGGGCCGGTGGCGACAATGTCACCCTCCGCTACCTGAACCTCCGCTACCCGAACCTCCGCTACCCGAACTCCCGCTACCCGAACTCCCGCTACCCGAACTCCCCTGGCCGGGGTGATCGTCAGCGCGAAGGCGCAGAATACCGGTTACGGTCCCCTGCCAGAAGTCGCCGGCCTCGGTGACGAGGCCGGACATCTGCAAGGTGTCGTTGACGATGGTGCCGGGGAGTGCTTTGGTGTGCTTCACCGATCCGTCGACAGGATCGATTGCCGCGAACGCGAAGCCGTCCAGCGGTGTCGTGACGTCGAAGCCCTCGCGGATCACGGTGTACAGCAAACCGTCACCCGTCGACAGATGGGGCACCGCGGCGCTGCGGATGTTGTTGCCCCACACTTGATGGCAGCCGACCGGGTCGATGTCGACGCGGGTCAGGCCGCCAGTGAAAGGGGCGTTCGTCGGCACGGCCGGTCCCGCTCCGCCCGGGACGGCGGGGTATGGGTATCCGTAGGTTCCGGCGACGAACACCGAGTTGCCGATGCCGATGGGTGAGTTCTCGCTGCCACCGGGGCTGTCGAGCACGGGGATCTTGCAGATCTCGGCGCCGGTATCGGCGCGGAACACCTGGAGATTGACCTGCGGGTCGGCGTTGTCGACGATCGCGACGAAGTCGCTGCCCGTCGACGGGCCGAAGTACGTCGGCGTGGAACCGGTTCCCCAGCTGAGTTGCCCAGGCTTCCTAGCTGTGCCGCGGTCGTACTCCTGTCGCCAATCCTGGTCGACGTTGCCGTCATCGAACGAGAATTGGTACAGGGCGTGTGTCGATGCGACCGACATACCCGCGGGGGATGTGGAGATGCTGTTCTGGACCTGCTCGCCCGCCGGAAGCGCAAAGGTGTGGGGGACGCCCGCGGTGTCCACTGCCCCGACGACACCGCCGCCGGTGGCGAACCAGACGTTGCCCTCCCAGTCCGGTGTCAGTCCGGTGACGTTGTCACCTGCAGGAATGATGCCCGAGAGATCAATTGACGACTCGACGACCAGCTGCCAGGGGTCTTCAGGACGATCCTGTTTGTGTCCTACACGCAGCAACTGCTGGTTTCCGTCCACCACGACCAGACGGTTCTCGTTGTCGAGGTACGCATATACCCCACCCAGCAAACTGCCTTTCGCGAGCTTCAACTGGGCGAGGGAGCCGCCGAAGGGGACGGCGGGCGCCGCAGGATCGATCAGATGGACGGTGGGAACCCTGCCCACCACGGAGGTGCACAACGCGACGATGAGTAAGTCGGAACCCTGCAGGATCGTGGGGCATGCCGATACCAACGGATATGCGGACAGTTCGAGCGGCCCGGTACCGGGGCCGGGAAGCGGCGTCGTGTCGGACGATCCCGCGTCGCCGTGCATCGTGGATGTTCCGACGGGCCCGAGATGCGGGTTCGGTGATGCGGACGGGCCCCAGTGTGGTGCCGCACCAGCTGGGAGGGCGCTGTACACGAGCAACGCCAGGAGTATTCCGAGGACGCCTGTGACGGACCGTGCGCGTCCGCCTGCGATGGCCGCCTTCACCGAATGCCGCCCGTGAAGCCCCGGGCTTCAGCCGTGGGGAGGCAAGGGCGGCTACACGTTTCTCGGGGCATGTTTTCGGAACCTCCATTTGTGGTGAAATCTTTTGTGGGAGTTGATGATAATGGTGAGCGCGGTGCGGTAGAGTTCCGCACTGTGACCGAGGGGGTGCGCTAAACCTGCCGGTTGCGCCCTGGTGCGCGAGCCGAGAGCGCACTGCAGGTTGAAGGGCATCGTTGCAGGTTTCTGTGGAACGAAGCGGTCCACCAACACAAGTCCGGCCGGAAGCCGACGTTCGCGAAGCTGTGCAAACTGCTCACCGCCGCCCGCGGCAGGAACACATGGCGCCGCGATGGTTCCCCGGTCGCCCAACAACAGGTGTTGCGTACTTACGGGCAGGCCCTCGGCCACTCCTTCACTGTGAAAGGCCGCAGGCGTCCTGCGTTCAAAGCTCGGAAGAAGGCTTTGCCGTCCCTCGAGTACAGGGTGATCCTGGCTGTGGCAGAACGGGGCCACACTTGTGTTGACGACGTCAGACATGTGCGGCCTTCCCCCGGGTTGATTGTGTGTGCGGTCTGAGCTTGAAATCCCCCGGCTTCAGCCGTGGGGAACCGTTAAGTGAATCGGAACATCTTCGAGGCCAAGACTCCTGTGACGGAGCCCCAGACCACCAGAACCACGACACTGAGCACGTCGACCGACCCAAGGAGCGCGGCGTCGAGTGCGTGAGCCAAAGCGCCTGACGGAATCAACCGGGCGCCGGTGTGGAGAAGCCAGGGGATGTCGCCGGTGACGAACACCACACTGCCGACACCCACCATCACGAACCACAAGATATTTGCCAGGGCGAGAACGATTTCCGCCCGCAATGTTCCACCGAGTAGCAACCCCATCGCCGCGAACGCCACGGTACCCAGCGCGATCATCATGGCACCCAGAGCCAGCCCGAACAGGCTCGGCCGCCATCCGAGTGCCAGCCCTATCGATCCCAGAAGCACCGATTGAAATGCGACGACGATGACGACGGCGGCACTCTTTCCAGCGATGATGCCCCACGTCGGCAGGGGAGTGGCACCGAGTCGTTTGAGGGCGCCGTACCTACGGTCGAAGCCGACTGCGATGGCCTGACCGGTGAAGGCCGTCGACATGACGGCCACCATCATCACCGCCGGAACGACCGTGTCGACCCGCGATGTTCCGAGGTCGCCGATGGGGAGCAGGCACAGTCCGATCAGCAGCGTGATCGGTATGAACATGGTCAGCAACAGCTGTTCGCCGTTGCGCAGTAGCAGTTTCAGTTCAAGCCCGGTTTGCGCCTGCAACATTGCGGCGGCTCCGCTCGGGCGCGGGTCGGGTGTGAACGTGCCTGGAGCGAAACGATTCGTCGCCAGACGGCCGCTGGTGCTCATTTCGTTGTCATCCTCTGAGTTCTCGGCCGGTGAGTTCGAGGAAGACATCCTCGAGGCTGCGCTGGTCCACACGAATATCGCAGATCAAGGCGTCCAGGTCGGCGCACCACGCCGCGACTGCCGCCACAACTTTTGGATCGATCGGGCCTTCGACGAGGTAGGTGCCGGGTGTGGGTACTCTCACCCGGAAACGGTCGGGCAGCATTCTCTCGAGAGGTTCGATGTCCAGGTCAGCGGGCGCGACGAGTCGTAGTTGACCTTCAGCCCCTCTCCTGGTGACCTCGGCGGGTGTACCGGACGCGACGATCGACCCGTGGTCGATGATGACCAGTTGGTCGGCGAGTTCCTCGGCCTCGTCCATCAGATGTGTCGTGAGCAGCACACTGACGCCGTCCCGGCGCAGCGCGTCGATCAGTTCCCACACCAGCAGTCGGGCCTGGGCATCGAGACCTGCGGTGGGTTCGTCGAGGAATACCAACTCTGGTCGGCCGACCAGAGCGCACGCCAGCGACAAGCGTTGCTGCTGACCGCCGGACAGTCGCCGGTAGGGGGTGCGACGTGCGTCCTCGAGTCCGAGACTTCGCAACAGCCAGTTCGGGTCGAGTGGGTCTGCCGAGTAGGCGGCGACGAGGTCGAGCATCTCGCCGGCCCGTGAACCCGGGTAGGCGCCACCACCTTGGAGCATCACGCCGATGCGGGCGCGCACCGCGTCCGCCTCCGCCACGGGATCGAGTCCGAGGACACGTACGCTGCCGCTGTCCGGGCGGACGAAACCCTCACACATTTCGACGGTGGTGGTCTTACCTGCGCCGTTCGGTCCCAGCAATGCCACGACCTGTGCCTGCTCGACGTTGAGATCGAGTCCATCGACCGCCCTCACACCGTCGAAGGTCTTCACCACACTTTCCAGGCGAACAGCAGGTTGCGCCGATCGGGGCATTCGCGAGGTCACGAGGAATCAGCGTATGCCTTGGCCTGGTGTGACCTGACCGCTGCCCTGGCTTTCCGTTTCGAGGTCGATCGGGGTTCGATCCGAGCCGATCGTCGGGTGTGTCGGGTGTATCGAACCGACTCGCCACGGGAGGTTGTTACGGGTGATCACGATCAAGGTCCCCGCCGTGAAGATGGTGGCGATGGCGGCCTGCACGATGACGAAGGGCTGGTACTCGCTTCCGTTCGGCATGAGGATCACGCTGACGATCGACGAGAAGACGATGGCGGGGATACGAAAAGCGGGCGCTGTCGCCCAGGCGGCGAGCGGGAGAACGGCCCACAGCAGATACCAGGGTTGCACCACGGGGAAGAGTAGAACGACGGCCCCGAGGGACAGCCCGAGTGCCCCGACCGCGTGAATGCGGCCGACCAGCACGGCAACGAGCATGCGCATTGTGATGAATGCCGCAGCGACCGCCGCGATCGGTCGCGTCAGGCTCAGCACCGCGGTCGTGTGGTCGCCGAGGCCCAGAAGGACGCCGGCCAGTCCGGTGCCCAGCCCGAGGAGTGTGGGAATGGACATCCAACTGCGAACCGCGTTCGCCGTGCCGAGCGTGTGTACCCACCCCATGCCGAGGCCGCTGGCCGTACTGATGAAAATCGTGACTACCAGCGCCACCCCGCCGAGCAGGGCAGCAGCCGTGAGCACCGATTTCGGTGTACCACCCCACCTTCTGGCCAGCGCCATTCCGACGAAGCCCAATGCCAGCAGTGAGGGAATCTTGATCGTCGATGACAGCGCGACGAGCGCCGCGCCGGACAGTAGTAGAAGCAGCGACTGTCCGCGGATGGGATCGGACCGCTCGATGGACCGCAGCGCCAGTTCGATGCCGGCCAGCATCAGGCCGAGCATCAGCGCCTCGTTGTGAATTCCGGCGACGAGGTGGAACAGGAGTAGCGGATTGGCAGCTCCGAGCCAGAGGGCACTGACCTCCGCAACCCCGCAGCGCTTGGCCAGTCGCGGCAGCGCCCAGACGATCAGGGCCACACCGGCGAGGGCGAGAAGCCGGTGCAAGAAGATACCCGCGACGATATTGTTGCCGGTCAGGGAGCTGATTCCTTGCCCCATCCACAGGAACAGCGGACCATACGGCGCGGGAGTGTCGTGCCAGATCGTGGGCACGGTGCGAGTCAGGACATGGTCGAGGCCGAGGGCCCCCGCCGGGCCGATCTGGTAGGGGTCCAATCCGCGGGCCGCGATCTCGCTCTGGGCGAGATACGAGTACACGTCCTTGCTGAACATCGGCGGCGCGACCGACAGCGGGATGATCCACAGAAGCAAAGTGCGGTCGAGTTGGGAACGGTTGAGGCGACGCACGGCCCCGGCCCGGAGGCTGCCGATGGCGAACCGTCCGAGCAACAACCACGCGAGCACGATCATCACGGTGCCAGTCATGGTGAGCGTCAAGGCGGAGCTGGGGATCCGGGAGAGCAGGCCGAGGACGCGCAGCCCTTGGACGGGGTTCTGTAACACGGGTTGGGCGCCTGCTCCCAGGGCACCCACCGCCATCAGGATCGCGCCGGTGGCACCGAATCGTCGGATGCCACGTAGTTGCGCGGTTTCCTGAGTGTCGAGACCTGCGGTTTCCGCCTCGTCGCCGTGCAACGCCGCTGCCACCGAAGGGCGCGGAGACCGACCGTGGATGCCCAGGATCCTCCGGACCAACTCGGCCGGATGCCGAAGGGAAGCGCGAGCCGTCAGGGTCGGCTCCGCGCGGGTCGGCTCCGTATTCTCGGGGGTCTGCGGCACACAGGCAGCGTAGCGGTGCAGCGAACACTCCCGGTTCGGCCAGTATTCCGACTCGTCTCGCTCTCCCGGTGCGCGGTCACAGATTCAAGGCAGGGCAGCCTTAGTGGACCTGTGATCGGAATTCCGTCACACTGGTGTTGTGAAAACGGAAGCGACACGACGTACAGGGAAAGAAAGCGCAGTTCACGCGCCTTCTTCTACTGGCACTGTCGGAGTTGCGTCAGCCGTTGCGGGCGGCCATGAAGGCCGCACGCGTGCGGCTGTGGTGAAACTCCTCCTCGAGGAGGGCCCCATCACCGCATCGGAGATCGGAACGAGGCTGGGCCTGAGCGCCGCGGGTGTGCGACGCCATCTCGACGCACTGCTCGAATCGGGCGAAGCGCGCGAGGTTTCCGCATCCGGTACGCGCCATCGCGGACGCGGACGACCCGCCAAGTACTTCCAGATCACGGCGAAGGGTCGCGGCAGGCTCGGTCACGCCTATGACGACCTCGCTGGTGCCGCCATGCGCCAACTTCGGGAGGTTGGGGGAGACGCTGCGATCACCGACTTCGCCAGGCGCCGTGTCCAGGCCATCATCGGAGACGTGACCCCGGCAGCTGACCAGGGTGCAGAAGGTCTCGAAGCCACCGCCGATGCCATCGCCGGGGCATTCTCTACCGCCGGATTCGCGGCGTCGACTCGCCGGGTCGGTAACGGTGTGCAGATCTGCCAGCACCACTGCCCGGTCTCGCACGTGGCCGAGGAATTCCCAGAACTGTGTGATGCCGAGCAGGAAGCATTTGCCCAGTTGCTCGGTACCCACGTCCAGAGGCTCGCGACCATCGCAAATGGTGACTGCGCATGCACCACCCACGTTCCACTCGTCCCGCCCGCCAGCCCGAAGTAGCACCGCACTCGACAGCCCGCTTTTCCGACAGAAACTACCGGCGACCAGCCCTCGCCGGTCTCGTAAACAAGACTCCGGAAGGAGTTCGCATGACAGTCACATCAGACCAGGTGACATCCACTGCGTCGGCCACCGCCGAACCGCTCACGCAGGAAGAGACCATCGCGTCGCTCGGGCATTACGGGTACGGCTGGTCCGATTCCGACGTGGCCGGGGCCAGTGCCCAGCGAGGTCTGTCCGAAGACGTCGTACGCGACATCTCGGCGAAGAAGAGCGAACCGGACTGGATGCTCGACATTCGGCTGCGCGCGCTGAAGACGTTCGACAAGAAGCCGATGCCCAACTGGGGCTCGAACCTCGAGGGCATCCACTTCGACAACATCAAGTATTTCGTGCGCTCGAGCGAGAAGCAGGCCGAGAGCTGGGAAGACCTGCCCGAGGACATCAAGAACACGTACGACAGGCTGGGCATCCCGGAAGCAGAGAAGCAGCGCCTCGTCTCCGGTGTCGCGGCTCAGTACGAGTCGGAGGTGGTCTACCACTCGATCCGTGAGGACCTCGAGTTGCAGGGCGTCATCTTCCTGGACACCGACACCGGCCTGAAGAAGCATCCCGAACTGTTCCAGGAGTATTTCGGCTCGGTCATCCCGGCCGGCGACAACAAGTTCTCGGCGCTGAATACCGCTGTGTGGTCGGGTGGCTCCTTCATCTACGTTCCGCCGGGCGTGCACGTCGACATCCCGCTGCAGGCGTACTTCCGTATCAACACGGAGAACATGGGCCAGTTCGAGCGCACGCTGATCATCGTCGACGAAGGCGCCTCGGTGCATTACGTCGAGGGCTGCACGGCACCGATCTACAAGTCGGACTCCCTGCACTCCGCGGTCGTCGAGATCATTGTGAAGAAGGGCGGCCACTGCCGCTACACGACCATCCAGAACTGGTCGAACAACGTGTACAACCTGGTGACCAAGCGCACCAAGGTGGAGGCCGGTGGATCCATGGAGTGGATCGACGGCAACATCGGGTCCAAGGTCACCATGAAGTATCCGGCAGTCTGGATGATGGGTGAACACGCCCGTGGCGAGGTCCTCTCCGTGGCATTCGCCGGTGAGGGTCAGCACCAGGACACCGGTGCCAAGATGCTGCACCTCGCGCCCCACACGTCGTCCACCATCATCAGCAAGTCGGTGGCGCGTGGCGGTGGGCGGGCGTCCTATCGCGGACTCGTCCAGGTCAACAAGGGTGCCCACGGCTCCAAGTCGACGGTCAAGTGTGATGCCCTGCTGGTCGATCAGATCAGCCGCTCGGACACCTACCCCTACGTCGACATCCGCGAAGACGACGTGACCATGGGCCATGAGGCCACCGTCTCGAAGGTGAGCGACGATCAGTTGTTCTACCTGATGAGCCGTGGTCTCACCGAAGACGAAGCCATGGCCACGGTCGTGCGCGGATTCGTCGAGCCGATCGCCAAGGAACTCCCGATGGAGTATGCCCTGGAACTGAACCGCCTGATCGAACTGCAGATGGAAGGGGCGGTGGGTTAGTGACCACGCCAGAAGCTGGTGTCCAGAATCTCGGAGTCGCCGGAGCAGTCGTGGGTGAGAATCCACGGGTAGCGCGCACAGCCACCGGTTCGCCGATCGTCAACAAGGGCGAGGTCTTCACTTCGTTCGATGTCAATGCGTTCGAGGTTCCGGGTGGTCGTGACGAGGTGTGGCGGTTCACTCCGCTGCGCCGCCTCCGTGGACTGCACGACGGTACAGCCGTCGCAAACGGAGCTGTCACCGTCGACGTGGTGGCCCCGGACTCCGTGAAGGTGGAGACCGTCGGACGCGGGGACGATCGCCTCGGCAAGGCAGGTGTTCCCGCCGACCGGGTGGCTGCCGCCGCATACTCCGGGTTCGAGGCGGCCACCGTCGTGACCTTCGGCCGCGAGGTCGAGGTCGCCGACACCGTCAACATCACCGTCACGGGCCCCGGCGAGGGCAAGGTGGCCTACGGGCACCTGCAGATTCGGCTCGACGCCTTTGCGAAGGCGACCGTAGTCATCGACCAGCGCGGCAGTGGCACGTTCGCGGAGAACGTCGAATTCGTGCTCGGCGACAGCGCCCACCTCACCGTGGTTGCCGTGCAGGACTGGGCCGACGACGCAGTGCATGTCGCGGCGCATCATGCGCGACTGGGCCGTGACGCGGTTCTGCGGCACAACGCGATCAGTCTCGGCGGCGATCTCGTCCGACTGTCCGCGACCGTCAAGTACGACGGTCCCGGAGGCGATGCCGAACTTCTGGGTCTCTACTTCGCTGATGCAGGACAGCACTTCGAGCAACGACTGCTGGTGGATCACTCACAGCCGCACTGCAAATCCAATGTGGTCTACAAGGGCGCACTGCAGGGCGATCCGCATTCCGGGAAGCCCGACGCCCATACCGTGTGGATCGGCGACGTACTGATCCGGGCCGAGGCAGAGGGCACCGACACTTTCGAACTGAACCGCAACCTCGTCCTCACCGACGGAGCGCGCGCAGACTCGGTTCCGAACCTCGAGATCGAGACCGGTGAGATCGTCGGTGCCGGCCACGCCAGTGCCACAGGCCGATTCGACGACGAACAGCTGTTCTACCTGCGCGCCCGAGGAATTCCCGAGGATGCGGCGAGGCGACTCGTCGTGCGCGGCTTCTTCCACGAGATCATCAACAAGATCGCCGTCGCCGAGATTCGCGAACGCCTCGAAGCCGCTGTCGAGGCCGAACTCGCCGCGGTCGGCGTCTGAGCCGCGCCGCGAACCACTACCTCCCTATTTCTTCTAAGGATCACAATGCCTACCCCTGATGCCTCCACTCCCGACACTTCGGTCCCGGAATCCTCTGTCCTGGAAATAAAGGACCTGCACGTCGACGTCGCGAACACCGACGAGAACGCCGACGCGATCAACATCCTCAAGGGCGTGAACTTGACAGTTCGCTCCGGCGAGACGCATGCGATCATGGGCCCCAACGGGTCCGGCAAGTCGACGTTGTCCTACGCCATTGCGGGCCACCCGAAATACCGGATCACATCCGGTTCCATCACCCTCAACGGCGAGAACGTCCTCGCGATGAGCGTCGACGAGCGCGCCCGCGCGGGTCTCTTCCTCGCGATGCAGTACCCCGTCGAGGTTCCCGGTGTCTCCATGTCCAACTTCCTGCGCACCGCCGCCACCGCAGTCCGTGGCGAGGCCCCGAAGCTCCGTCATTGGGTGAAGGAAGTCAAGGAGGCGCTGACCGAACTGGACATCGACCCGTCGTTCGGTGAGCGCAGCGTGAACGAGGGATTCTCCGGCGGTGAGAAGAAGCGCCACGAAATCCTGCAACTGGGCCTACTCAAGCCGAAGATCGCGATCCTCGACGAGACCGATTCGGGTCTCGACGTCGACGCCCTTCGCGTCGTCTCCGAGGGCGTCAACCGGTACAAGGAGCGTCAGCACGGCGGAGTCCTGCTGATCACGCACTACACCCGCATCCTGCGGTACATCACCCCGGACCACGTCCACGTGTTCGTCGACGGTCGCATCATCGAATCGGGTGGCCCGGAACTGGCCGATGAACTCGAAGCGAACGGCTACGAGCGCTTCACCCAGGCTGCAGCAACGCAAGGGGCATAGACGCAGATGACCATCTCGGCGCGCGTACTCGACGTCACCCGGATCAGGGAGGACTTCCCGATCCTGGCGCGTACGGTCCGCGACGGAAAACCGCTGGTGTATCTAGATTCGGGTGCGACATCGCAGCGTCCGAATCAGGTGCTCGACGCCGAGAGAGAGTTTCTCACCACCTGTAATGCGGCAGTGCACCGAGGTGCTCACCAGTTGGCCGAAGAGGCGACGGAGGCATACGAGAACGCGCGTGCGACGATCGCCGCATTCGTCGGAGCCGACAGCGACGAACTCGTCTTCACGAAGAACGCGACGGAATCGCTGAATCTCGTCACGCACGTCTTCGGTGACGATCGCTTCGACAGGCACCTCGGCCCCGGCGACGAGATCGTCATCACCGAACTCGAGCATCACGCCAATCTGGTCCCGTGGCAGGAACTCGCGCGGAGCACTGGGGCCACGCTGCGCTGGTACGGCGTCACCGACGACGGACGAATCGACTTGGGCTCGTTGGAGTTGACCGATGCCGTCAAGGTCGTCGCGTTCACCCATCAGTCGAACGTGACCGGGGCGGTCGCTCCTGTCGAGGAGATGGTCCGCCGCGCCCACGCGGTCGGGGCGCTCGTCGTGCTCGACGCGTGCCAGTCGGTGCCGCACATGCCCGTCGACTTCCACCGTCTCGGAGTCGACTATGCGGCGTTCTCCGGCCACAAGATGCTCGGACCTTCCGGTGTGGGTGTCCTCTACGGCCGACGCCGGTTATTGGATGCGATGCCGCCGTTCATCACCGGTGGTTCGATGATCGAAACCGTCACGATGGAAAGCACCACGTACGCGCCGCCGCCGCAGCGGTTCGAGGCCGGCGTTCCCATGACCTCACAGGTGGTCGGGCTCGCCGCTGCGGTGCGTTATCTCGAAGCGGTGGGGATGAACGCCGTTGCCGCGCACGAGCACACCCTCGTCGAGGCGGCCCTGGCGGCGCTCGGTGCCATCGACGGCGTGCGCATCATCGGTCCGACGACTGCCGAGGATCGCGGCGGAGCGGTGTCGTTCGTGGTCGATGGAATCCACGCCCACGATCTCGGCCAGATCCTCGACGACGAGGGCGTTGCAATCCGCGTCGGCCACCACTGTGCCTGGCCGCTGCACCGTCGGTTCGGGCTGGCAGCCACGGCGAGGGCGTCGTTCGCGCTCTACAACACGGTCGACGAGGTTGACGCGCTCGCCGCGGCGGTACGGCGCGCGCAGAGGTTCTTCGGGGTGGTGCCGTCATGAGAATGGAACAGATGTACCAGGAAGTGATCCTGGATCACTACAAGCATCCGCACGGCCGTGGTCTACGCGAACCGTTCGGCGCCGAGGTGCATCATGTGAACCCCACCTGCGGCGATGAGGTGACGCTGCGCGTGCACCTGGCTGACGACGGCACGGTGGCGGACGTGTCCTACGACGGTCAAGGTTGCTCCATCAGTCAGGCATCCACGTCGGTCCTCACAGATCAGGTAGTGGGAATGCCAGTCGAGCAGGCCCTACAGACCGTTGCTGCATTCACTGAGATGGTCGGTAGCCGCGGTACCGTCGAGGGGGACGAGGATGTCCTCGGAGATGGCATCGCTTTCATCGGCGTCTCGAAGTATCCGGCCCGCGTCAAGTGCGCGCTGCTGGGGTGGATGGCTTTCAAGGACGCGGTTGTTCGGATAACGGACAGCCGTTCAGAGATTGTGAACAACAGGGATTCTGCCGTTCGTGCAGAAGACGGCGAACCAGTTCGAATCGGAGGACAGGAATGATGAGCGAGACGCAGACGCCAGGGGCGGATGCCACTGCTGCACCGGAACAGATGTCGACCGATCAGCCCGAGGCCGCAGAGGCGGCGGGTGCGATTCTCGACCAGGACCGCCTCGAAGAACTCGAAGAGGCGATGCGCGACGTCGTCGATCCGGAACTCGGCATCAACGTTGTCGACCTCGGTCTGGTGTACGGAATTACCGAGCACGAGGACGTCGTCACAATCGATATGACCCTCACGTCGGCGGCTTGCCCGTTGACGGATGTCATCGAGGACCAGGCCCGCGGCGCACTGGTGCGTAGTGGCCTCTGCGACGAGATGAAGATCAACTGGGTGTGGCTTCCGCCGTGGGGCCCGGACAAGATCACCGAGGACGGCCGCGAGCAGCTGCGCGCGCTCGGCTTCACTGTCTGATCAGACCTGCACCTACGCGGACTCGGCGAGATTCTCTCTCGCCGAGTCCGTCGTGGGTTGCCAGGTGGGGTCAGGCGCGCTTGCGCTCAGAAGTGGTCGACTTGGATGAGTTCTTTTCTTCCGCAGTGCCCTTGATTGCAGCAGTGCCGGCTGACTTCTTCTTCGCGGGCGCAGCTTTCTTCCCGGCCGCATCCACACTGCGCTGAAGTGCTGCCACCAGATCGACTACCTCGGCGTCCTCGCCGCCCTTGTCCGCTTGGGCCACGGGGATGACCTTCTTGCCACCCGAACTGATCATCTCGTCGAGCAGGGCACGCAACTGCGTCTGGTAATCGTCGGTGAACTCGGTGGGGTCGAAATCCTCGGCCATGCTGTCGACGAGAGTCTCGGCCATCGCCAGTTCCTTCGCCTTCGGTTTCTCGACGTCCTCGAGTGAAGGAAATGTGGCCGCGCGTACTTCGTCCGGCCACAACAGCGTCTGAATCACCAGCACACCGTCGCGGGAACGCATCGCTGCCAGTCGTGTGCGCTGACGCAGCGTGAAGTGGACGAGGGCTGTGCGATCACTTACCGCGAGCGCTGTCGCGAGCAAGACATACGCCCGAGGTGAAGTGGAGTCCGGCTCCAGAAAGTAACTTTTCTCGAACAGAATGGGATCGATCTGTTCCGTCGGAACGAATTGCAGAACTGGAATTTCGTGTTTCTCGGCTGCAGGCAATTTCCCGAAATCGTCGTCGGTCAACACCACGCGGACGCCGTCGTCGGAATCGTAGGCCTTGTCGATATCAGCGTATTGCACGACGTTGCCGCATTCCGTGCAGACGCGGTTGTATCTGATCCGGCCGCCATCCTTCCCGTGGACCTGGTGAAACTTGATATCGTGATCCTCCGTTGCCGAGCAGACTTTGACCGGCACGTTCACGAGACCGAATGCTATCGAGCCCTTCCATATCGACCGCATGTATTCCATGATGGTCTGCTTCTTGTATTCTCGCGACAGTTCACCGAATTTCCCGGCGAAGCGCCAAACGCAGAATTACCCCGCGGATATCGCCGGAAGAAGCCAGAAACATTCGGCGCATTGCAGACAGCATTCCAACCGGATTCGACCGGTCGGACAGGTACGCCGCCTGTAGCCGTGGCGGCAGGTCGAAGAAATGCTCGAAAAATTCGGGGGCCTGTTCCGCGTTCAGATTCAGGAGGACGCGGAGACCGAGCGATCGGAGAGGGGCAACAGTGCGAGCCCGCCACGGCCACAGACCTTCGGACGATCCGTCACGCAGTTGGTGGGCAAGAGCATCCGCACACCGCAGTGACGCTGCGACGCTGAAGCCGGTTCCGGGATGCATCAACCCTGCTCGGGCACCGAACCGTACCGGGTCCGATGTACGGGAACGTCCGGCCTCATGCGGTGGTTCGACCGCGAATCGGACCCGCTCGACGTTCGAGTGAGACGGAATGAGCACGCCTCTGGCATGAAGTCGGTGGTAGAGGCGAGAGGCCAGTTCCGACATCGGAACTGGCGGCCGACCGACCAGGCATGTCTCCTCCAGCAGGTACGCGTCCGGTGCGAGCGGAACTCCGTAGAGAAACGACGGTGCGGCAGAAGGCGACGTGCCGTTGTCGCGGCGCCAGTCCATGAACACTGCGTCCTCACCGGCCAGTGCTTGTGCAGCGGTGTCAGGCTCGACGACGACTCCGAACGCTGTCTGCTGCGCGAGGTCGGGGCTGTCCCCGGTTCCGCGAGCATCGACCACCACACGAGCGTTCAGGGTGGAGCCGCCCGCGAGGCGGACGGCAGTGGGGGAGAGGTTGATTGCTCTACCTGCGAAAACACTGCCGGATTTCTCCGCAAGTATTGATTGCAGTACAGGTGTGTTCAAAACACAGTAGGTGCGATCGATAGTGTGCCGCCGCGTGGTCCAGGCCGTCGGCCGCGCAATTCTCGAGGCGACAGCGTGGCTGGGCAGCCAAGCCGGGAGTTCGTCTTCCCAGGCCGCATACGTTGCGGTCCAGGACCGTCGGGGGAGCGGATCGACCGACGCCACCGACAATCCGAGAGCGGTGCTGCGGTGGGCGAGCGCCCGACCCGCCGGCCCGAGGCCGACGATTGCAACGTCCCAGGTCTGCGATGGCACGGCACTTGTCACGCCGTCAGCATGCCATGTGAGCAAATCGATTTGAGTCGGTGACAAACGGAATGACCATAATTACCGAATTACGAACCCACGGCCGGCTCGCGTAAGGAAGGACTATCTACCCGGGCCCCCTCACTGTTCGATCGCCTTATCGCTTCGGAGCTGGCCCACGGGGCAACGAATGCGATCACTGTTTGGCGGAGTCGGCCCGACAAGGGAACCAAACAGTCGCCGAAAGATCGCGACGATCGTTTGCACCGCTCGCTCCGCGAGGCGCCGGTGTCGGCGGTCAGCTGAAGTTACGGGCGATGACCGCCTCGACTAGACCGGCGGTCGGGAAGTCCGCCATCACGACACCGGTGCGGCCAGTGCCGTTGTCGCGCAGGTATTTCTCCGTCCGCTCGAGCATTCCGATAGTGCTAGGGAAGCCCTTGGCGATTGTGATCGGCAGCACGCCACCGGCTATCGCCCTAAGGTTTTCCCCGCTGGTCGCGTTCAGACCGTTGACAAACAGGGTCTGCGTCGACCCCTGCGCAGAGCGCTCGAACTGGGTGCGGACCTTCGACCACTTCGTCTCGATTGCGGCGAGGCTCTGGAGAAGGTAGTCGTCCTGTATATCCACCAGCGTGCGGCCCCAGCGTGGCCCGTAAACGCCGGTGGCGTCGAAGTTCTGCAAAATGACGACCTTGCCGTGGGTTTCGCCGAGGTCCGGGATCCGACCGTCGTAGCCGGCGGGCGGCGTCCACAGGCGTTCAGCCAGTAGGTTGCGAGTGTCGGGGTTCTCGTGGATGTACCAGTTCAGCGTGTCCTCGTACGAACGGGTGTTCTCGGCTGCCGTGTGCTCCTTTTGCATCCGCATGAGCACCGTTTCGCTCGGATTTTCGCCCAGGAAATCGGTGACCATTCGCACGACGTCCGTGAAGTTGGCGTGCAGGTATTCGAGCCCGTGGTGGATCGGGAACGCGTCCTGGAAGTGGCGGGTGCGGATGTCGAGCACCCGTACGCCGGCACGCAGCTGGGTAGTCAGATCGAAATCTTGGGTGGCGCCCACGATCGACGCGCTGTGTGCCATGGTGTCGTGGGTGCCCGGCAGGGACAGTGTCGTGGGGTTCGACGTGTCGGGAAGATCCCCCATCCAGTCGGGCGCGGACGTGGTGTGGAGGTCGCCGCCGCCGAAGCTGCCTGCAGCGAGTTCGCTACTGCTTACGCTCGAGTTCGCTGCTGCTGCGGCGGGAAACATCGGAGTCAGCACCAGCAGCAGGGTCGCGGCGAGTGCCCGCAGCACGGTGTGGCGTCTGGGGCGGGCTGTCATCTCGGTCTCCTTCTGAGGGGCGTGCCCGCCTACTATCTGCGCGCCGCCGGGCTGCGAAGGGCCCAGTATTACAACGAATGCGCTGGCGTGGAGCGAGTTTCGTTGAATTCGTTTCATACCCGGGTCAGAATGAAGCGAACAGTCCGTCCGTGCCTACACGGCTCCCTCTCGAGTTTCGTCGGCGGGCGGGCCGTTTGATGCTCGACCACGTCGGCGGATACCGCGGCGATTCGCTCAGTGCATACCGTCCGCCGAGTGTGGGGCCAACCACCACGCTCTATGCGAGCCCCCGACCCCTCTGTCAGTGTCTGCAATCGCACCCGTGGCCCAGTTTCCGATGTGCTCCAGCCGACCACCGGCAAGGGGAGTGGGGCCGGCGACGCACACACCGATCGGCGACGGGGAAGGGAAAAGCCCACCAGTGACGGCGGGAGCTTGCCGTGGAGGCCGCTCCCATGAATCGTCAGTTCACTGTCTCCCAGTTGCAGGTGAAAATCCGGGATGGATATAGGTCCGCCCCGGACGGAACTGCGGGTATTACAGAACCATCGGTGGCGACAACCGACCAACCATCAGCATCACCATCCATTCAATATCCTCTTCCAGACCACTCACCACACCCGGATCCCCGACGCGGTGGTCCGTCGACGGACGGAGAGTGGGGGAGTGGGGGAGTGGGCCTGGCGCGCGGGGTCCCGCACCAGCCTGCGTGGACAACTTCTCGGATGACAGGAGGCTCCCCGCTGTCCACGTTGCACTGCGGGGGGAGGGGTGATGCTGGTTCCGGCACACGCGGTCGCGCGGTCGGCGGCGGAAAGATGCGAATCTGCACGCACCGCCTTACTCGGCCCGCGACGGAACCCTGTGAAATGCAGAATTAGGCCATTCCGACCAGCCTTCGAACAACACTCATCACCCATCTCTCGCACCTCACCAACCGACGCAACCCAAAGTGCCACGCCAAGAGTGAACAGGCCGAAGCGGGCCGCGGATGCAGTCTGTTGCGGGCGAGATGAGTAATTCCGAGGAGCGATGCGATCAGGCGTTCCGTGAGTTTGGTCTCTGTTCGACACGTGCGTCGTGCGCGGGCCCCTTGGGGGGGGTACTGGTTGCCGTACTGTGGTATTACCGGTAAGACCGAAGTTGCAATGCAGTGACAATACCTTGGGTGTGTCGCCCAATCCATCGCCCGTTGAGCGGGCCGTCTACAAACCGAGGTGCGCGCATGAATATCCCTGCTGGACTCGGAGTCGTCGTCACCGGAGGAGTCGGTGACATCGGACGTGCGATCGCATCTCTCCTACTCGACTGCGGGGCGCAGGTTACGCTGCTGGACATCGTGGAAGACGATCAGGCCGCGCCGGTGGTCGACAGTCTTGTCGCGCGTGGGACGGTCTGCTACCGGAAGATGGACGTACGCGACCCCGACGCCGTTGCCAAGACGCTGGCGGCCATCGATCCGCTCGACGTGGTGGTCAGCAACGCCGCGATCGTCGAATCCGCTCCTTTCCTCGAGATCACCCCGCAACAGTGGGAAAACCATTTGCAGGCGAACCTGACTGGCTGTTTCCATGTGGGGCAGTCCGCGGCACGCATCATGGTCGCTCGCCGCAGGCCGGGCCGAATCGTGTTGACATCGTCCTTTATTCAGGAAATGCCATGGCCGGAGGTGGCCGCATACTCGGTCACCAAGGCCGGTGTTCGAATGCTCACCCGTTGCATGGCAGCGGAACTGGCCGAGTACGGAATTCTTGTCAACGCTGTGGCCCCGGGGATCGTCTACGCCGGAATGGCCAAGCACCAACTGGAGACCGAACCACAATATGCTGCACGGGTGGCCACCGCCGTTCCACTGGGCCGTCTGCAGACCGCCGAACAGGTCGCCCGTTCCGTCGGGGTGCTGTGCTCCGACGCCGGCGACTACATGACCGGCAGTGTGCTACTCGCCGACGGCGGCGCATCACTGCGCATCCCGCAGGCCGCTGCCGCGACCGGTGAGGATTTGTGACGGCATGCCGGGGTCGACATGCGCCTTCGGTGTTGAGGAACTCGATCGTCAGCTGATCACGACCTCGCGCAAGAGGTCGGGCGGGCGTACTGTTCAGGTGCCGCCCCCGGCGTCCGCGGGCAGCTATTACTGCATGTCGTCGGCTGCCCCTGCGGTCATACCGGTCCATTCTGATGGGTTCCCCGAGGAAGGCTTCGCTGCCATGGAATTACCGTCCGCGCCACATGGCCACGCACGGATGCCGTACTTCACCCAGGAGCAGGTGCTTCGTCAGCTCGAGCAGCGGGTCCTCAGCGGCGCTCTCGCAGTGGGCGACCGATTACCGTCGGAGCGTGCTCTGTGCGCCGAGTACAGAGTGAGTCGCCCGGTAATCCGGGAGGTGCTGCGCGGATTGCAGGAGCGCGGCTACATCGATGTATTCGCGGGCCGCGGGTCGTTTGTGCGCGAGGTAGCGGCCAGTGATCTGGCGCGGCCGCTGGCGAGGATGGCGCAACGCAGCAACGTCACGGCCCGCCACCTGGTCTCCTCGCGCACGATGCTCGAATGTGAGGCGGCCGCGATGGCCGCTACATACGGCAGTGACGAACAGATCGCAGTAATTGGGGACGCCCTGCGCCGCCATCAAGCCACACGGATCCTGTCCGAGCTGGCGCGCACTGATCTGGAATTCCACGAAGCGGTGGCTCAGGCCAGTAGAAACCCGGTGATCGCAGTGATGTTCGGGGCCATCCGGCCCCTGGTCTACGGGCTGATGCTGCGCAGCCTCAGCGATCGGAAAGTGATGCAGGCCGGCGATCCCTGGCATGCTGCCATACACGACGCGATCGCACGGCGAGACGCAGACAAAGCACGTGCGGCGATGGCCGAGCACCTACGGCTCGCACTGGATTTCTACGGCGACGACCTGGACGTCCCGCTCGACGACGTGCTGGCCGCTCGGGGCATCGACGCCGCTCGGATCGATCACGAACTCGCCTAGACGGCTCGAACCCGTTAGTCGTCCCGTTTACTGCATCGAGCGAGTATCGGCGTCACACCAGCATTTCCGGCAGGTGGATCGACGTCGTATGGCCGAACGCGGCACCGGCCGGATGCCCTAGTCAAGTGCTGGATGCTCAGGATTTTCGCCTCGACGTATTGACAGTGGAGGGCGGGGGCCACACAATATTGGTCAGACCGGTAATACCACACGCACCTTGTTAGTCAGTCCACAGAATGGATTAACGTGGCCGACCTCGACTCCCACCCAGCGCAGGCATCCACCGTCTTCCTCTGTGAGCCCCTGGCCGTGCTGCGCCTCGAAGATCCAGGTAGCAGCGAGGACTGCGGCATCAACACACAGCGACTCTCGCGTACCGAAAGGAACTGACTGCAGTGAAGATCGAGGACGTCCAGGTCATCGTCAGCAGCCCGACCCGCAACTTCGTGACCCTGAAAATCAGGACCTCCGACGGTGTCATCGGACTCGGAGACGCCACTCTCAACGGCCGCGAACTGGCCGTGGCGTCATACCTGCGCGACCATATCGGTCCGCTGCTCATAGCCCGTGACCCGAGCCAGATCGAGGACACCTGGAACTATCTGTACAAAGGCGCATACTGGCGGCGTGGCCCGGTCACCATGGCCGCGATCGCCGCGGTGGACATGGCGCTGTGGGACATCAAGGGCAAAGTCGCAGGGCTTCCCGTATATCAGCTACTCGGTGGCGCTTCCCGCGAGGGCTGCCTCGCCTACACCCACGCCACCGGAGCAGATATGCCCGAGTTGATCGATTCGGTGCACCGGCAACTCGAACTCGGCTACCGCGCCATCCGCGCGCAGTCCGGGGTGCCCGGCCTCGACGGCGTCTACGGGATCGGGCGCTCGGACGATGTCGATTACGAACCCGCCGGCCGGGGCGCCCGGCCCTCCGAGGAAACCTGGGACACCTCGGCGTATCTACGCCATATCCCGTCGGTCTTCGAGCAACTGCGCAATCAGTTCGGCCATGAGCTGCCGCTGCTGCACGACGCACACCATCGGCTCACACCCCAGCAGGCGGCACGACTGGGCAAGGACCTCGAACCCTACGACCTGTTCTGGCTAGAGGACGTCACCCCGGCCGAAAACCCCTCCGCCCTGCGATTGGTGCGCCAGCACACCACGATTCCCCTCGCTATTGGTGAAGTGTTCAACAGCATCTGGGACGCCGAACTGTTGCTGCGTGAACAGCTGATCGACTTCATTCGCTGTGCGATCGTGCACGCCGGAGGCATCACACACGTCCGCAAGATTTGGTCGATGGCCGAGCTGTACCAGGTGCGCACCGGTTCCCACGGACCCAGCGACGTCTCTCCGATCGGCCTCGCCGCCGCCCTCCACATGGGCCTCTCGGCCCCGAACTTCGGCATCCAAGAACATATGCGCCACCAACCGCTCGTTGACGAAGTGTTTCGCCACGCCTACCGATTCGATGACGGTTACCTGCACCCCGGTGACGAGCCGGGGCTCGGAATCAGCCTCGACGAGGAACTCGCGACCCGCTACCCCTACGAGTGCGCCTATCTCCCGGTCGCCCACCTACCCGACGGAACCGTCCACGACTGGTAGCTACCCGGCACCCCGCCTCAGAAGGAACGCACTATGAAGGCTGCACGTTGGTTCGGCCGTGACGATATCGCCGTCGTCGACATCGCACCGCCAATACCGACCCCGGAGCAGGCGCTGCTGCGTGTCCTGTGGTGTGGGGTCTGTGGCTCCGACCTCGAGGAATACCGCAACGGACCACTGACCATCCCGGTCACCCAACCCCACCCAGGCAGCGGACGTGTCGCACCGATCACTCTCGGACACGAGATCGTCGCCGTCGTGGAACAGGCCGCCGCCGGTGGCAGCGGATTCCCCGCCGGCACCGTCGTCATCCCCGACGTCGTCATCGGCTGCGGCGCCTGCTGGTGGTGCAATCGCCACGACGAGGGATTGTGCCCGCGACTCACGGTGCTGGGCCAGCACGACGACGGCGGCCTATCCGAGTACATGGTGGCCCGCGCCGACCGCTGCATACCGGTACCGCCCTCGCTCGAACCCGCCCACGCCGCGCTGGCCGAACCTACGGCAGTGGCCGTGCGTGCCCTCCGCAAAGCGCCGCGCGTCGTCGGTTCCACCGTCCTGATCCTCGGCGGCGGTACGACCGGACTGATCATCGCCCAGATCGTCCGTAGCCACGGCGCCCACGCAGTGTTCGTTGTCGACGTCCGCGCCGACCGCCTCGCCATCGCCGAGCACTTCGGGGTCAGCCCCGTCCACGCCGACGAGTTACCGGCGCTGCTGGCAGCCCTACCCGAACCGGGAATTGACACGGTACTGGAATGTACAGGCAGCCCCGGTCTGCTCAATCAGGCCCTTCGAGCCGTTCGACCCGGCGGCACTGTCATCGTGGTGGGACTGCACGGCGGTGACGGACCGGTCGACATCCCGGCACTCGTCATCGGTGAACGACGCATACTCGGCACCGCCGCACACATGTACGACGACGACGTCCACACGGCGGTCCAATTGCTGGCAACGAGAACCGTCGACCCGGAACCGCTCATTACACACCGGATCCCACTCGGCGACGTCGCCACCGTCGGCCTGCCGCTGCTCGCCGACCCCACAGCCGGCGCGGTGAAGGTTCTCGTCCGCTGTTCCGACACAACCGGACCGGAAACCGGAGAACATCCATGACCGCCTCCGCGCCAACCCGATTCGACCGCCGCGTCCATCCCCCTGAACCATCGTCCACCCCGACCCCCCTTACGTCCCCCTGTAGCTGCGCCGCTCCCCAGGAAACCTAAACATGCCCAACATCATTAGCGCCGTCCCGCCCACCGCTCATAGTGCACACCGCCTGCGCCACGTCCTGTTCATTTCCGCCGCCGCTGCCATGGGGGGGTTCCTGTTCGGCTATGACAGCGCCGTCATCAACGGAGCCGTCGAAGGCATCCGCGGGAAGTTCGATATCGGGTCCGCAAGCCTCGGGACCGTGATCGGGATCGCCCTCCTCGGTGCGGCTGCCGGTGCAATGACAGCTGGACGACTCGCCGACCGCATCGGCAGGCCCCGCGTCATGCAGATCGCCGCCGTCCTCTTCGCGATCAGCGGTATCGGCTCGATGCTCCCATTCACCGTGTGGGACCTCGGTGTGTGGCGCGTCTTGGGCGGAATCGCGATCGGGATGGCATCCGTGATCGGACCTGCCTACATCTCCGAGATCGCACCCGCCGAGTACCGAGGCAGGCTCGGCTCCCTCCAACAAGCCGCGATCGTGCTGGGCATCGCCATATCCCAGCTGGTCAACTTCGCGATACTCGGCCTAGCCGGCGGCGACCAGCGCGGCGCACTCCTCGGCCTCGAGGCATGGCAGATCATGCTCGGCATCGAAGTGCTGCCCGCACTCGTCTACGGGTTGGTGGTAATGCGCATCCCCGAATCACCCCGCTATCTCGTCGCACGAGGCCGCATCGTCGAGGCGAAACTCGTGCTCGCCGGTATCGAACCTGCGGGCACCGATCTCGATGCCGAGGTCGCCCGGATCGACGCCCTGATGCGGTCCGAACACAAATCGTCACTGCGAGACCTGCTCGGCGGACGCGCAGTCCTGCTGCCCATCGTCTGGATCGGCATTGCCTTGGCCATCTTCCAGCAGATGTCCGGAATCAACGTCATCTTCTACTACAGCGCCACATTGTGGCAGTCAGTCGGCATCGACCCATCCGACTCCTTCTTTTACTCGTTCACCACGTCGATCATCAACATCATCGGCACCGGCTTGGCGATTGTTCTGATCGACCGGATCGGGCGCAAGACGCTCTGTGTAATCGGCTCGGTCGGTATGGCCATCTCGCTCGGCGTGGCCGCATGGGCCTTCTCCTTCCTCGTTGGGCAGGGTGACGACGCCGCCCTACCCAACCCGCAAGGCACCATCGCGCTTTTTGCGGTGCATGCATTCGTGCTGTTCTTCGCGATGACTTGGGGTGTCGTACTGTGGGTCCTCCTCAGCGAGATGTTCCCCAACCGAATCCGTGTCGCCGCGCTCAGTGTCGCCTGTTCGGTTATATGGATCACCAATTGGCTGATCACCGTGTCCTTCCCCAGCATGGCCGAGTGGAGTCTGTCCGGTTCGTACTTCATCTTCGCCGCATTCGCCGCGTTCTCTGCTCCGTTCGTCATCTGGTGCGTGCGTGAGACGAAGGGAAGGACACTCGAGGAAATGGGGTGACTGCGATTCGCCGACCAGAGGATCGAACGTTAGGGGAATCACTGGCCGGCAGGTTATCCACTCGCCGAAGTTCAGGGTAAAATCGCTGGTTCGTGTGTTCTGTGCGCGGGCTTTCTTCAGCGCGAGCGTCATATTCCTAGGAGTCTTGTTTGATCACCGCCACCGACCTGGAAGTTCGAGCGGGAGTGCGGACGTTGCTGTCTGCTCCCGGGCCGGCCTTGCGGGTGCAGCCCGGCGACCGGATCGGTCTTGTCGGCCGCAACGGTGCCGGCAAGACGACGACACTCCGCATCCTGGCCGGCGCGGGTGAGGCGTACGCCGGGTCGGTCATGCGCACCGGCGATCTCGGTTACCTCCCGCAGGACCCCAAGGAAGGCGACCTCGACATCCTTGCGAAGGACCGGGTGCTCTCCGCGCGGGGCCTCGATTCGCTGCTTCGGGACATGGAGAAGCAGCAGATCCTGATGTCCGAGGTCGTCGACGACGCCGAGCGTGACAAAGCGGTGCGCAAGTACGGCAACCTGGAGGACCGTTTCTCGGCCCTCGGTGGATACGAGGCCGAGAGCGAGGCGGCGCGAATTTGCAGCAGCTTGGGTCTGGCAGACCGTATCCTCGGACAGCAATTGCGCACCCTCTCGGGTGGTCAGCGGCGCCGCGTCGAGTTGGCGAGGATCCTGTTCGCAGCCTCGGATGGTAGCGGCGGACGGTCCGACACGACGCTCCTGCTCGACGAACCGACGAACCACCTCGACGCCGACTCGATCACGTGGCTGCGCAGTTTTCTGCAGAACCACGAGGGCGGACTGATCGTCATCAGCCACGATGTCGACCTGCTCAGCGACGTCGTGAACCGGGTGTGGTTCCTCGACGCGGTGCGCAGTGAGGCTGATGTCTACAACATGACCTGGAAGAAGTATCTGGATGCTCGTGCCACTGACGAGCAGCGCCGACGCCGTGAGCGCGCCAACGCGGAGAAAAAGGCCGGTGCACTGCGCGTCCAGGCCGCGAAACTTGGCGCCAAGGCGACCAAGGCCGTGGCAGCGCAGAACATGGCAAAGCGCGCCGACAAACTGATGTCGGACCTCGACGCCGAACGGGTGTCGGACAAGGTGGCGCGGATCCGCTTCCCCGAACCGGCCGCGTGCGGCAAGACCCCGCTGATGGCGGAGAATCTGACCAAGGTCTACGGTTCGCTCGAGATCTTCACCGGCGTCGACCTCGCGATCGACCGTGGTTCGCGGGTCGTTGTCCTCGGACTCAACGGCGCAGGCAAGACGACGCTGCTTCGCGTCCTCGGAGGCGTCGAAACGCCGGACGCCGGGGGGCTGGTCCCCGGACACGGCCTGAAGATCGGATACTTCGCGCAGGAGCACGACACCCTCGACGACGCCGCGTCTGTCTGGGAGAACATCCGCCACGCCGCGCCGGACACGGGGGAGCAGGAGCTACGTTCGCTGCTCGGTGCCTTCATGTTCACCGGACCACAACTCGAACAGCCTGCAGGGACACTGTCCGGTGGAGAGAAGACCCGTCTCGCGCTGGCCGGTCTGGTGTCGTCCGCAGCCAACGTCCTACTGCTCGACGAGCCGACGAACAACCTCGACCCCGTCTCACGCGAACAAGTACTGGATGCGCTCCGCAGTTACACCGGCGCCGTGGTGCTCGTGACCCACGATCCCGGAGCCGCTGAGGCGCTCGATCCGGAGCGAGTCATCCTCCTTCCAGACGGCACCGAGGACCACTGGTCTCAGGACTACCTGGAGCTCATCCAACTCGCCTGATAAGGGAAGTGTCCTGGTAAGGGGAGTGTGAGGTCAGTCTCGCCGCCGGACGGATTCCTCGACGAGGTCGAGTACGGCCGAGAGATTGTGACCCGCGTGCCCTGACGCGATGCGTGCGACCAGTCCGTCGAGCACAAGGTCCAGGTACCCGATCAGAACGTCGGTAGGCACATCGTCGCGGAGGCGGCCTGCGGACTTCTGCCGCGCGAGACGGGCGATGGTCGCATCGGTAAGTTCGGCCGATCGCTGCGACCAGCTTCTTCGGAACTCTGGGTCGGTGCGCAGCCTGCGGGCGATTTCGAGCCGGGTTCCCAGCCAGTCGAACTGCTCGGGCTGGGCCAACATGTCCCGCATGACCTGGACGAGGCCCTCCTGGGCAACTACGTCGGCCATCCTGGTTGCGTCCTCGTGGGCGAGTGCCAGGAAAAGTCCGTCCTTGTCCTTGAAGTGGTGGAAGATCGCCCCGCGCGAAAGGCCGGTGACCTCTTCGAGGCGGCGAACGGTTGCGCCGTCGTATCCGTATTCGGCAAAGCATCGACGGGCGCCGTCCAGGATCTGACTGCGCCGGGCCGCGAGATGGTCTTCACTGACCTTGGGCACTTTCCCGTCCTCGTCTCACACTGCATATGCCGACAGCGCGCACGGCGGACCCAGCCTGTAGCTGAACCCGCCGTGCGCGTCGGTCGCTAGCGGACTAGCTCTTGATCATGTTGCGGAGCACGTACTGCAGGATGCCGCCATTGCGGTAGTAGTCGGCCTCACCGGGAGTGTCGATACGCACGACCGCGTCGAAGACGATTTTCTCGCCGTTCTCACGAGTCGCCGTTACCTTGACGGTCTTCGGCGTGACGCCCTCGTTGAGCTTTTCGACGCCTTCGATGTCCAAGACTTCGGTGCCGTCCAGCTTCAGCGACGCAGCGGACTCACCGGCCGGGAACTGCAGCGGCACGACGCCCATCCCGATGAGGTTGGAGCGATGGATGCGCTCGAACGACTCGGTGATCACGGCCTTGACGCCGAGGAGGCTGGTGCCCTTGGCCGCCCAGTCACGAGACGAACCCGAGCCGTACTCCTTTCCGCCGAGTACGACGAGCGGGATTCCCGCAGCCTGGTAGTTCTGCGAGGCGTCGTAGATGAACGCCTGCGGTCCGCCGTCCTGGGTGAAGTCGCGGGTGTAGCCGCCTGAGACGTCGTCGAGGAGTTGGTTGCGCAGACGGATGTTCGCGAACGTGCCGCGGATCATCACCTCGTGGTTGCCGCGACGTGAGCCGTAGGAGTTGTAGTCCTTGCGCTCGATTCCGTTCGCATCCAGGTACTGCGACGCGGGCGTTCCGGCCTTGATGTTACCGGCGGGGGAAATGTGGTCCGTCGTGATCGAGTCGCCGAGCAGTGCAAGGACGCGCGCGCCCTTGATGTCGCTGACCGGGGTCGGCTCCTTCGGCATGCCGTCGAAATAGGGTGGCTTGCGTACGTAGGTGGACTTGGCATCCCACTCGAAGGTCTTGCCCTCCGGGGTGGGCAGTCCACGCCAGCGCTCGTCGCCCTTGAAGACGTCGGCGTATCCCTTGGTGTACATCTCCTGGCTGATCGAGGAGTTGATGGTCTCCTGGATCTCCGTGGCGGAGGGCCAGATGTCCTTCAGGAACACGTCGTTGCCGTCGGTGTCCTGGCCGAGGGCGTCGTGTTCGAAGTCGAAGTCCATCGTGCCGGCGAGGGCATAAGCGATGACCAGCGGCGGGGAGGCCAGGTAGTTCATCTTCACATCGGGGGAAATGCGTCCCTCGAAGTTGCGGTTGCCCGACAGCACCGCGGTGGCGGTCAGGTCGTTGTCCTGGATGGCCTTCGAGATGTGCTCGTCCAGCGGGCCGGAGTTACCGATGCAGGTCGTGCAGCCGTAGCCCACCAGGTAGAAGCCGAGCTTCTCGAGGTACGGCCACAGGCCCGACTTGTTGTAGTAGTCGGTGACGACCTGCGAACCCGGAGCCATGGAGGTCTTGACCCACGGCTTGGCCGACAGGCCCTTTTCGACCGCGTTGCGGGCGAGCAGAGCCGCGCCGAGCATGACCGACGGATTGGAGGTGTTGGTGCACGAGGTGATCGAGGCGATCACGACGGCGCCGTGGTCGAGAACGAACTCGCCCTTCTCCTCCGAGACAACCTTGGTCGGCGTGCTCGGGCGTCCCTCGGAACCGTTGGCGGCCGACTGCACGTGGACGGCGCCGTCGTCGGCGAACGACAGGGCTGCGGGATCGCTCGCGGGGAACGACTCCTCGACCGCCTCGTCGAGCTGGGAGTGGTCCGCGGGGTGGTTCTCCTCCACGTAGTTGTGGATGTCCTTACGGAATGCGTTCTTCGAGTCCGACAAGAGGATTCGGTCCTGCGGACGCTTCGGTCCGGCAATGGACGGCACTACGTCGCCGAGATCGAGTTCGAGATACTCGGAGTACTCGGGCTCGTGCTCGGGGTCGTGCCATAGGCCCTGTTCCTTGGCGTAGGCCTCGACGAGTGCGAGCTGCTCGTCGGAGCGGCCCGTGAGCCGGAGGTAGCTGACGGTTTCCGCGTCGATCGGGAAGATCGCTGCGGTGGAACCGAACTCGGGGCTCATGTTACCCAGCGTGGCGCGGTTGGCCAGGGGCACCTCCGCCACACCCTTGCCGTAGAACTCGACGAACTTACCGACCACGCCGTGCTTGCGGAGCATGTCTGTGACGGTCAGCACGACGTCGGTAGCGGTGACGCCCGGCTTGATCTCGCCGGTCAGCTTGAAGCCGACGACGCGCGGGATGAGCATGGAGACCGGTTGGCCCAGCATGGCTGCCTCGGCTTCGATGCCGCCGACCCCCCAGCCCAGCACGCCCAGGCCGTTGACCATGGTGGTGTGCGAGTCGGTGCCGACGCAGGTGTCGGGGTAGGCCTGGCCGTCCCGCACCATGATGGTCCGGGCCAGGTGCTCGATATTGACCTGGTGGACGATGCCGGTGCCCGGGGGAACGACCTTGAAGTCGTCGAACGCGCCCTGTCCCCAGCGAAGGAACTGGTAGCGCTCTCCGTTGCGGGCGTACTCGATCTCGACGTTACGCTCGAATGCGTCGGCGCGACCGGCGACATCGATGATGACCGAGTGGTCGATGACCATCTCGGCAGGGGCCAGGGGGTTCACTTTGTTCGGGTCGCCGCCGAGTGCGGTAACCGCTTCACGCATGGTTGCGAGGTCCACGATGCAGGGAACGCCGGTGAAGTCCTGCATGATCACGCGGGCCGGCGTGAACTGGATCTCGACACTCGGATCGGCAGACGGATCCCAGCTCGCGATGGCGCGAATGTGGTCGGCGACGATGTTTGCGCCGTCCTCGGTGCGAAGCAGGTTCTCAGCGAGAACCTTCAGTGCATAGGGAAGTTTTTCGGTGCCGGGCACGGCCGCGAGGCGGAAGATCTCGTAGGAGTTCTCACCGACCTCGAGGGTGCCTTTGGCGCCGAACGAATCAATGCTCGTGCTCACGTCAGCTCCACTCGTCTATGAGGGTCGCCGCCGACGGGGCTGTGTCGGCGGCTGGAGGTACTGCGGGCGCGGCTGATCCGTGTCTGTGATGCTGACGATTCCGGAATCGGCGCGTACCGCGATACCGCCGACAGTCTAACAGTACGCTTGTCCTGTGAAAATTCGGGGCGATGTCGTTGGGGCGATGTCGATTGCGAGCCCTCGCCAATTATCGGCGAACCCTCCACGTGCGGCGCACGTGGAGGGGATGAGACTTCGGCGACGCCTCACGTAGGGTTCACGCGAGGCCGATGTTCCTTAGCGCAAACCCGGATGAGAGATGACTACCCTGATCGCCACAGTGCTCCCCGTCAGTGCCACGCTTTCCGCCCACTCGGCTCTACCCCTGGCAACAGATCTTCCGGAGGGCGTCGATCTCTCGGACGTGATTACGGACGTGTCCCACGACGGCGTATCGGCGCCGGCGGGCGAGGTTGGCGATCTCACTGCCGTGGTGGACCGGGCGTCCGAGCACAGCATCAAGTTGAGCATCGTCGTGCTGGACAGGGATCCCGGCCGAGATTCGCAACTACGCGACCTTGCCACCGAGGTGGGGGCGGAAGAAGGTGGCACGGTCTTGGTGCTGAGCCCTAGTTGGGTCGGAACCTACAGCGACTCGATCAGTCGAGTTCTGCTCGAATCGGGTCAGGATCACACCTACACCGGCAACGCTGTGGTCGCCGCCAACAACTTCGTCGACGATGTCGTGGAACCCGGCCTCCCATGGACTCTGTTCACGGCGATCCTCATTGCCATTGTTGTCATAGCCTCGGCTGCCACTTTCTTCGCGAAGTCGCGTCGGACGACCACTCGCCGCGGCGAGACACCGGGGGAGGGGAGTGGCGCCACCGCACCTCCCGCCCCGCCCGAGGAACCGAAGCCCTGACGCGATAGGGCGGGATCAGCTTACGGGCAGCAGCACGCGGTGTGTTGCCGCGCCGTCGCACCGACACCCTCGCCGGGTACCGGGTGCCCGCCCCCTCCGACGCCGCCGCCGGACAAGACCCGATCCTGGCCGCGTACGCCCACCGGCACGCCGAGCAGATGCACGCCCACGTCGACACCTACATCACCCGGGCGACCGAAAACCGGGCACCGTGGATGGTGGCGCTCGGTGGCCCGGGCACCGACCCCCGCAAACAGGCCCTGTTCGAGTCGGTGGCCACCGAGATCGCGGTCTCCCGAATCCTCGCCGACGTCACCGACGAGGTGACCGACCCGTGCGCACAGTTGAGCGAGGTCCGCGCCGACGCGGTCGGAAAGAAGATCGAACAGATCCACCACCGCCGCCCCGCCGCATCCGTGTACTCGGCGTACACGGCCGAGGAACTACGGACCGCGGCCGCGTCGGCGCGCCGCCGATCTCCGATGCCCGGCAAATGCTCGGGTTGGCCACCGCTGAACTCGCCTCCGCTACCGGCGACACCACAGTCAGGGTCGTCGACGCCGGTGTGGCCGCCGCCGAAGCCGACGCCCACAAGATCGCCGCCGCCCGCCAGGCACGGGCCGAACATGAGCGGATCCGGCATGATCCGAACGCCACCGACGACCAGATCCAGCAGGCGTACCGGGCGCGGGTGGCCGCCGAGACCGACGCCCCGGAGAACGAACCTGGGGTGCGATCGAGACCGCCGCCACCTACAACCGTGCCCACCAGAGCCGCCGCGACCGCGCCCACCACACCGACGAACGAGTGATCGGGCAGTTGAACACCCGCATCGAGAAAACCATCGCCTCCGACCGGAAACGGCTCACCCTCATCGAGGCCGAACAACGCGGCCGCCCCGGCACCGGCACCCCCACCAGGCGGCGCCCGACCGCACCCGACACCGACCACCAGCCCGCACCCGAACCACCCGTCCACGGCCCAGAACACGACCGGGGACCGGAACTGTAAAACACCACCACACCAACCCTCCTCGCCCACGCCAGCGAGGAGGAATCAAGGAGAAGGCATGGTCGACGACGCAGACAGCCCGGTCCCCACGACCGAAGCTGACCAGCCCTACATCTTCGTCCGGTCCGAGGAACCCTCCTTGCGGCCCATGCAGGTCGACGAGGACGCATCCTGGACGAAACTCGTCAAAGAATCCGCACCGGCCGCAGGCCGGGAAGCCGCCGTGGACGACGGAGTTCGGATCGACCCGCTCACCGCACCGGCCGCCGGGACACCACCGCAGCGAACCCCGCGCCGGACCGCCCCGCCGCCAAATCAGCAAGTGCACGACATCGCGGCATGGCTCACCGACGCCGACCGACGCCGCAGCGCCGGCGAGGACATACGCACCCCGAAACCGATCCGAGAGGTGCTCGGCGCGTTAGCGGGGGCACCGATCGAGCAGACCCGAATCAAGGTCCTCGCCGACGCCGCAGCAGCCCGGCACCTCGAAGGCGAACACTCCGCCAGCGCGCAACGGCTGAACCAGATCGCCAGCGACAACGACGCCCGCCTCCGAGCCCTCCGCGAGCACGAACGCCGCACCGCCGCCGCCACCCACGCGGCCGCACAAACGCCGAAGGACGACATCGCCGCCTCCGCCGAGGAACGGATCGCACGAGAATCCGCGAACGATCGCCGAGTCTTCGACGCCGCCGCCGCTGTCGCAATGGGATATGTCGCAGCGAGAGGACTACCCGCCTACGACCGGCTCGCCCAACTTTCCGACGAACAGCTCGGACCCCTCCCCGAGACACCGGCGGAACTCGCCGCGGCGCCCGCACCAGGTGGGCCATCGACCGTCGACCAGGCCAAGAGCACACTCGACTCGATCGGCCGCGGCCTCGCCCAGGCGGCCGGACCGGTAGCCGGCGACGACGACATCGCCGCCAATCTCGCACCGGTCAACCTCACCCAACTGGGCGAGGAAATCACCAACCTGGCCGCCAGCATCGCCCCCGCGATGAACGCAGCCATGTCCAGCCACCCCCGCACCATCACAGAACTCCTCAACGTCGAACAACGCCCCGACGAAGAGAGCACCATCGCGTTCGAGCAGGACACCGAACTGCACCGACAGGCCGAACGCGACACCGCCCGCGCACTCTAAACCCCCACCCCGATGCCGGCCGAAACCGCAAAAGAGGTCGCCGCACCCCGCCGATCCGAGAAACCTTCCCGGATCAGGGCCGACAGGGAATGTTCCCTGTCGACCGAGGCAGTGTGCGGCGACCTCTTACTCGTCGCATCAGCAGTGTAAACCGGGCCCACGACACGGTCGGCCGCCAGTTCACCCGACCACCGCCCGGTCCCGTCGACACACCGGATGACGCCGCCACCCTCACGGCCGGGGTGGCGGCGTCATTCGGCTACAGCATCATTCGTCTCTACGGTGCGGGTGTCAGCTGAAGACGCTGCCCGCACCCGAGCCGCTGCCGGTCAACGAACCGAAGTCCAAGCACAGCGACCCGAGACACTTCTCGATCGCGATCACCGACACCGTGCCGTCATCGAAGTTGGTGACGTAGGCGCGGGCCCCGTCCGGGGTGATCGCCACCCCCTGCGGGTTGCTCCCGACCAGGACGGTCTCGACCACGGTGTTGGTGCCGGTGTCGATTACCGACACCGTGCCGTCCGACTGGTTGGTGACGTAGGCGCGGGACCCGTCGGGGGTGACCGCCACCCAGATCGGGCCGATTCCGACCGGGACGGTCGCGGCCACGGTGTTGGTGTTGGTGTCGATCACCGACACCGTGTTGTCATTGATGTTGGTGACGTAGGCGAAGGCCCCGTCCGGGGTGATCGCCACCTCGATCGGGTTGGCCCCGACCGGGATGGGCGGGCCGACCACCAGGTTGGTGCCGGTGTCGATCACCGACACCGTGCCGTCCGACTGGTTGGTGACGTAGGCGAAGGCCCCGTCCGGGGTGATCGCCACCCCCTGCGGGGCGTTCCCGACCGGGATGGGCGGGCCGACCACCAGGTTGGTGCCGGTGTCGATCACCGACACCGTGTTGGCACCGATGTTGGTGACGTAGGCGAAGGCCCCGTTCGGGGTGATCGCCACCCCGAACGGGCTTCCGACCGGGACGGTCGCGGCCACGGTGTTGGTGCCGGTGTCGATCACCGACACCGTGGCGCCATTAAGGTTGGTGACGTAGGCGCGGGACCCGTCCGGGGTGATCGCCACCCCGACCGGGTTGACCCCGACCGGGATGGTGGCGATGACGGTGTCCGCTGCCGCGGTCGCCGCCCCCATTCCGGCCATACCGAGCACCATTGCGACCGTGGCGGTCACCCCGAGCATTACACGTCGGGTGCGTCCCCTGACCGTGGGATACCCGCGAAAACCAGTGTGGCGATTCACATTTTTCTCCTGCCTCAGAGGAACAAAACGGATCAACCGTGCAGTGGCACAACTGGTGATCGGATCCGACTACCAGCCCAGGAGAGGCTAACAACCGAAATCCCGATGTCGTCTCAGGACTCGCCGAAGCACTCACGGCCACTAGACCATTACGAGGCCTGATCGAGCACCCAGCACCCAGCACCCGTGCGGTGCCCCGCACATGTGCTGGGGTGGTCTGCCGCCTCTCCCGTGTGGGTGTCAGCTGAAGACGCTGCCCGCGCCCGAGCCGCTGCCCGTCAACGAGCCGAAGTCGAGGCACAGCGATCCGAGGCACGTCTCGATGGCGATCACCGACACCGTGCCGTCGTCACGGTTGGCGACGTAGGCGTGGGACCCGTCCGGGGTGATCGCCACACCGAGCGGGAAAACCCCGACGGGGACGGTCTCGATGACGGTGTTCCCGGCCGTTTCGATCACCGACACCGAACCGTCGGAACCGTTGGCGACGTAGACGCGGGACCCGTCCGGGGTGATCGCCACTCCGTCCGGGTCGTTCCCGACCGGGACGGTGTCGACGACGGTGTTCCCGGCGGTCTCGATCACCGACACCGAATTGCCGACACGGTTGGTGACGTAGGCGTGGGACCCGTCCGGGGTGATCGCCACCCTTCGGGGGTTGTCTCCGACCGTCACGGTGTCGATGACGGTGTTCCCGGCGGTCTCGATCACCGACACCGAACCGTCACCACTGTTGACGACGTAGGCGTGGGACCCGTCCGGGGTGACCCCCACTCCGAACGGGAAAACCCCGACGGGGACGGTCGTGGCCACGGTGTTGCCGGCGGTCTCGATCACCGACACCGAACCGTCAAAAAGGTTGGTGACGTAAGCGTGGGACCCGTCCGGAGTGACCGCCACCCCGACCGGGCTGTTTCCGACCGCCACAGTCGTGGCCACGGTGTTCCCGGCGGTTTCGATCACCGACACCGAACCGTCACCACTGTTGGTGACGTAAGCGTGGGACCCGTCCGGGGTGACCGCCACCCCGAGGGGGGAAACCCCGACGGGGACGGTCGCGGCCACGGTGTTGCCGGCGGTCTCGATCACCGACACCGTGCCGTCATCAATGTTGGTGACGTAGGCGTGGGACCCGTCCGAGGTGATCGCCACCCCTTGCGGGGCGTTCCCGACGGGGATGGTATCGATGACGGTATCGGCGGCGGCGGTCGCCGCCCCCACCCCGCCCATACCGAGCGCCATCGCGAAAATAGTTGTCACCCCGAGCATCAGACGTCGGGCGCGGCCGCTGACCGTGGGATACACGCGGAAACTCCTGTGGTGATTCACATTTTTCTCCAACCTGAGAGGAACAAAACGGATCAACCGTGCAGTGACGATGGCCGACCTCCGAAGCCTGCACACCAGCCCATCGGAGGCTAACAACCGAAATCCAGATGTCGGCCCAGGACTCGCCGAAGCACTCACGGACACAAGGCCATCCGAGAGGCAGATGGCTGGCGTTCTCAGTCGGCGAGCAGGTCGGGAAGCAGCTCTTCCGGTACGGGTTGGTGTGGGAGGGCGGGCCAGCCGGAGAACGAGCCGTCGGGTTTGGCGTGGGCCATCGGACCGGTTTCGCCGTCGAGGATCACCCGCAGGTGTGGTTCGAGGTGGTGGATCCACCAGGAGGACATTGCGGATGCCTTGTAGGAGACGCGGGCTTCCTCCCACGCGTACCAGAGGATTTTGAGTCGGCCGGCGACCTCGGGGTAGAGCCACCAGCGTTCGTCCCAGGCCAATCCGCCTTCGCCGCCTCCGGCACCGAGGCGGCGGCGGATGACCTGGGTGAAGAAGTCTTCGGCCCACTCGACGACGCTGCCGTACATCGGTTGGGTCTTGCCGCCCTTGCCGTCGCCGCCGTCGCCCTTGCCGTCGCCGCCGTCGCCCTTGCCGTCGCCGCCGTCGCCGTCGCCGTCGGCGGTGTCGGCTACCGCGTTTTCGTTGTTCTCGTCCTCGCCGGGGTCGGTGGGGTCGTAGTCGTCCGGGTTCTGATACCCGGTTTCGTCGGCGGTGTCCCAGCCTGCTTCGGCGGTGTCGAGTTTCATCAGGGTGTTCCTTCCGCGAAGAATTCGGAGTCGAAGATGTCGTCGAGGGTGTGGGCGGGAGCCGGCGGGCCGGTCTGCCCGTCGACCTGATCGGCGGGGAGTGCGCCCAGATCCTTTTCGGTAAGGGTGTCGATACGTGGTATCGGGCCGGTGACCTCCGTCGCCGCAGCCCGGTCGGAGATCCCGGGCGGGAGTGCTTTCTGCTCGGCCCGGTCGACGTCGGCGGCGCATTCGGCGAGTGACCGTGTGATGTCGTCGGCGAAGCGGGTATCGCCCCAAAAGTTCTTCCTGACCAGCAACGGTTTGGATCCGCCCATCGTGACGATCGTCCTCCGCTGTGGGAGTGCCTTGAGTTCGTCGACGGTGAGGATCTTCTCCTTCTGCCAGGACGTGCTGACCGTGGATTGACCATTGCCCAGAATGCCGGCGTCCCGGCTGCGGGATTCGGTCTGCACGTGGTGGTCACCGATCTCGTCGGACAGGGCGGCCAAAAATTCGCGGTCTTGGACGTTGCCGCCGTACCAGAGCATGTTGCAGGCATCGAGCATGCCCGCGAAGTTCGTTTCCCCCCACACCTTCTTCGCTTGCGAGGGCGACTGCAAGATGGTGATCAGGACGATGCCGCGGCTACCGAAGTGGGAGTACCAGTCGGGGAGTTGCTGCAATTTGCAGATGTTCGCGGCCTCGTCGAGGACCATCACCGCCGGGATCGGCAGACGCCCGCTGGTGTGCTGGGCACCGTATTCGAGGGCGGCGTCCCCGATTGCCCCGACCAGGGCCGTGGTGAGCGCGGACGCGGACCCGGGACCGTTCTTGCTCATCGCGTAGACGGTGTCGGTGCTGCGCACGACGTGCTCGATATCGAGTTCGGGCAGGTCGTGGACCTCACGTCCCGGGTTGATGGTGATTCTGCCGTTGCTGCCGGTCCCGATCGTGATCCGAGTGTTAGGCAGGATCGTTTCCTCGTAGCGGGGCTCGTCCAACGTTGAGAGGAACCGGCGGGCCATGTCGTAGAAGCCGTCTCGCTGTTTGGCGTTGACGTTCTGCTTTCCCTGCATCGTGTTCGCCAGATCGGGATACCCGTTCTGGGCCAGCACCTGCACGGGAATCTGGGACTGTGTTTCGCGGGGTTTGTTGGAGGTGCCCAGGAGGAAGCCGGGGGCATAGCACATCGCCGGAATCGCCAGTGTCGCCAACTATCCCGTCCTCGACCCCGCGATGGCCAGCGGGAAACGTTGTCCGAGAGCCGGGTGCCCAAAACGACGATGAGCCCGATCAACCCGGACAGCACCGTCGCCCCGGCGAGTTGCTGAAAGCCTTCGGTGGAAACGTCACGAATGGTGCCCGACCGGGCCATCATCAACCGGATGCCGAGGAACATCAACGACACGGTCAAGAACGCGACCTGAAGCCAGTAGGTGTACTGCGTGATTTCCCCGAGCGTGGCCATGAACGCGGTTTCGTCCTGGCCGGGAATGGTGATCCACCAGCCAAGAGCGAACTTGAGCACTGACACACCGGCGTCACCGAAGCTCAACCCGACAGTCTCGAATGCCCCCGACGCCGCATTCTTGATAAACTCACCCGCCGCATCGACAACGGTCTGAACGCCTTCTGTGCAGCTGGGAAGCTCAGTTCCGGTGGCACCTCCGATGAGCTCGACCCCGGTCTGTATGCCGTCGCCGAGCACCGCAACTGCGGAACACATCGCGAGATCACCGAGGGTGTCGCCCGCCGTGAGACCGGCGTCTTCCTAAGCGAGGGCAGCCGGCGCGGTGCCGACCAGGGTGGAGACATTCACGATCTTGCCCATGGCGTTCTGGCTCATGTTGTGATCCTGCCGTGCGTGCTCAAAACCGAAGGCGCCGTATCCGTCCCATTTCATGCATCCAGGCGGCCCTCTCGAAGAAGGACCACCACGCCATAGCCGTCCTCAAACGCCGCCGCTGCAGACATTCCCGCTGGTCGAATTACCCATGTGTGATTTGTGACTAATAGTTCCAAAAGAGTCAGATGTGTCGTACGGTGCAATTGGCGCTCTTGGGGAAGAAGTGTCACAGACTGGTGATTGATATCCAGAGTGACGATGACTCCGCATTGATCGGGGTCGTCCGAACTCGCCCAAGGGGTGTCTGCTGGATTTCTCCCCACAGCGAGCACAGCGATGTGCGAGAGGTTTCGCGCGACGCAACTGCGTGGTCGGTGCAGAACCGAGGGAGAAAGTTGTGAAGCGACAAGCACGATGTGGAGTGAGGCACCGTAAGATTTCAGGTGGACGTCGTCGCGGTGTGCGTCTTCTGATCGGATTGGGCATCGTCGGCGCCCTGGTCGGGGGGACACCCGGTCTAGCCACCGCACTGCCGCCTCCGCCCCCGAATCCGTCGGATTCCGCGATCGCCCAGGCCCAGGGTCGGGTGATCGCGGGTGTGGGTCAGGTCAGCGATCTAATAGAGCAGGTGGCATCGGCGGACCAGCAACTTGCGCAACTCGACAACAAGGTCGCGATCAAGCGTGAGGACGTCAACAAGGCTCTGGTCGATCTGCAGAACGCGCGGAGCGCCGCCGACGTCGCGGCGGGCGCCGTTGCGGTATCACAGCAGGCGTTGCGTGACGCCGGCACGCAGATCGAACTCGTGCAGAAGGACTTCGACCAGTACGCCCGGTCGAGTTACATTCGGGGCACCAATGTTTCGGCGATCTCAACGTATCTCGGTGCGCAGGGGCCTGGCGACGTCTTAGATCGCGCGCTGGTTCTGAAACTCCTGGCCACGAGCCAGAAGTCGGTGCTCGACGGCCTGCAACGGGCACGTACCGAGCAAGCCAACCGGGATTCCGCGGCCCGAGAAGCCAAACAGCAGGCGGACGCGGCCGCCGATCGAGCAGTGGTGATGAAGTCGGTTGCCGAGCAGGCGATCGAGGTGGCGCGGTCCGCACTGCAGGATCAGGAAGTCGTGAAGGCGCAGATCGAGAACAACCGCGCGGCCGTGCAGGCCCAACTCGACGCCGCCCGAGGCAACGTCGCAGGTCTGCAGGGCCAGCGTGAAGCGTATGCGACTTGGGACGAGCAGCGCCGCGCCGAGGAGGCGCAGCGGGCCGCGCTCGCCGCGGCAGCACAGGAGGCTGCTGAGCAGGCTGCGGCACGGGCCGCAGCCAACGAGGCGGCGCAGCAGCGCGCCGCGGTACTCGCCGAGGGACAGCGTTCGCACACGACGATCGACGAGGATGCGGGGAAGTACACGGGGGACGACTCGACCGACAAGGTGGCGACACCCCCGAAATCACCCCCGAAATCAAAGCCTTCGGGAGGCGCCCGACCGACCGGAAGTGCGGCCATCGAAACCGCGATCGATCGCGGCCTGTCCCAGTTGGGTGTCCAGTACGCCTGGGGAGGTGGCGACGCGAACGGGCCTACCAAGGGGATCAGGGACGGTGGCGTCGCCGACAGTTACGGCGACTTCAACAAGGTCGGCTTCGACTGTTCAGGCCTGATGATCTATGCCTTCGCCGGAATCGGCATCTCCCTTCCGCACTACTCGGGCTATCAGTACACGGCAGGCAAACAGGTGCCCTCGAAGGAGATGAGGCGCGGTGACATGATCTTCTACGGACCGAACGCCAGTCGGCACGTTGCCCTGTACCTCGGTGGCGGTGAGATGCTCGAAGCTCCGCAATCCGGATCGCGCGTCAAAATTTCGCCGGTGCGGTGGGATGGCATGACCCCCTACGCTGTCCGTATGGTGTCTTGATCCATGATGTCGATGTCGTAGTCTGCGGTGAGGATCGCGCGTGGTTGGCGGCGGGGGTTGCTTGCACCTGGAATAGTTGAGCAAGTACGTGTAGTGGCGGAACAAAATAGGTGGAAGCGGTGGATTCTTGGTGACCTCACGTGATGATGCGGTGTCGGAGGGTGTGGGCGGGGAGTCACCCGCACAGGCCGCTCCCGAAAGTGTGAAGAACGGCGATACGGGAAACGGATCGGGTCCCCAGAGCGCCACTGAGTCGAATGCACCCTCACAGAAGTCCGGCCCACCTGCCGCTCCGACGGTATCCGCCACACCCAGTCTCGCGACCGACGTCCAGATATTGGAACGGGCGATCTATGAGGTCAAGCGCGTGATCGTCGGGCAGGATCGGCTCGTGGAGCGGATCCTGGTGGGTCTGCTGGCGAAGGGCCACGTGCTACTCGAGGGTGTGCCCGGTGTCGCGAAGACCCTGGCCGTCGAGACGTTCGCGCAGGTGGTTGGCGGCTCCTTCTCGCGTGTCCAGTTCACACCCGACCTGGTGCCCACCGACCTCATCGGTACGCGAATCTACCGGCAGGGCCGCGAAGAGTTCGACACCGAACTCGGACCTGTCGTCGCGAACTTCGTTCTCGCCGACGAGATCAACCGCGCGCCTGCGAAAGTGCAGTCGGCTCTGCTCGAGGTCATGGCCGAGCGGCACCTGTCGATCGGCGGCAAGCGGTACCACATGCCCGACCCGTTCCTGGTCATGGCGACGCAGAACCCGATCGAGAACGAGGGCGTCTACCCATTGCCCGAGGCGCAGCGCGACCGCTTCCTGTTCAAGATCCTCGTCGACTACCCCACGGTCGAGGAGGAGCGCGAGATCGTCTATCGGATGGGTGTCGCCGCACCGGTGCCCCACCAGGTACTCGATCCCCAGGAACTTGTCCGCCTCCAGAAGGTCGCGAGCGGCGTTTTCGTCCATCATGCGCTTGTCGATTACGTGGTTCGGGTGATCGCCGCCACGCGTACACCGATCGAGTTCGGTCTACCGGATGTCGACGGCTGGATTGCGTACGGTGCGTCTCCCCGCGCCACGTTGGGCATCATTTCCTCGGCGCGTGCTCTCGCGTTGTTGCGCGGCCGCGACTATGTCGTGCCCCAGGATGTGCTCGACGTCATCCCCGACGTGCTGCGTCACCGTCTTGTGCTGTCGTACGACGCGCTGGCCGACGAGGTGACCCCCGACGTCGTCATCTCGCGTGTTCTACAGACTGTGGGTCTCCCGCAGATCTCTGCCCAGCCGACGACGCTTCCCACGGTCGCCGGTCATGACGGATCTTCCGGTCAGCCCGCATCGGTAGCCGGACCGACGGCGATGAGCCAGTCACGGTGAGTGCGCGCACTGCCGGTGTTCCGAACGCAGGCCCGCCACCGTCGTTTCGCTCCGGAAATCTTCGTGACCCCGAGCTCTCCGCCGCGCTGCGGACGCTGGAACTGACCGTGCGCCGTCGTCTCGACGGCGTGCTTCACGGTGATCATTTCGGCCTGATCCCGGGTCCCGGCTCGGAGCCGGGAGATGCGCGCGAGTATCAGCCCGGCGACGACGTGCGTCAGATGGACTGGTCAGTGACTGCTCGGACGACGCACCCGCACGTCCGTCAATCGGTGGCGGACAGGGAACTCGAGACTTGGCTCGTCGTCGACCTGTCGTCCAGCCTCGATTTCGGTACCGCAGGCTGTGAGAAGCGCGATCTGGTGGTGGCGGCAGCGGCTGCCGTGACGCATCTGACCAGTGGTGGTGGCAACCGGATCGGGGCGATCGTCTCGACCGGCCATCAGACCACCCGCATCCCGGCGCGCGGCGGTCGGACCCATGTACAGGCGATGTTGCGGAAGATCGCGACGACCCCACACGCCCCGGACGGGGTTCGAGGGGACCTGCAGGGTGCGGTGGAGTCTCTGCGGCGACCGCAGCGTCGGCGCGGTCTGGCCGTCGTCATCAGTGACTTTCTGGGACCGATCGACTGGGAGCGATCCCTGCGGGCGATCTCGGGACGCCACGATCTGCTGGGTGTCGAGGTTCTCGACCCGAGAGATCTTGAACTACCCGACCTGGGGGATGTAGTGCTGCACGATCCGGAGTCCGGACGTACTCGAGAGTTCACGACCACACCTCAACTGCGTGCCGATTTTGCGCGGGCGGCAGACGAGCACCGATTGCAGGTGTCGCAGGCGCTGCGCCGGTGCAGCGCTCCGATGCTGAGTCTGCGGACGGACCGGGACTGGATCTCGGATGTCGTACGCTTCGTGGCCGCCCGCAAGCACAGTTTCGGGACCACGATGAATCAGGGTTCGCGGAATCAGGGGTCGCGCCGGTGAGCCTGTCCCAGTTCACGACACCGTGGTGGTTGCTGTTCCTCCTGATCGTCATCGCGCTGGTCGTGGGGTACGTGTGGGTGCAACGTCAGCGGCACAAGCACACACTCCGTTTCACGAACTTCGATCTTCTCGAACGGGTTGCGCCGTCGAGGCCGGGACGGACCCGACACATCCCGGCTCTTCTCATGGTGCTGGCGTTGGTGTTCTTCAGCGTCGCGCTGGCAGGTCCCACCGCGGACAAGCGGGTTCCGCGGAACCGGGCCACGGTAATCCTCGTCATCGACGTGTCGCTGTCGATGAAGGCGACCGATGTGGAGCCGACCAGGCTCGCCGCGGCGCAAGAGGCTGCGAAGTCGTTCGCCGACGGTCTCACACCGGGAATCAACCTCGGTCTCGTTTCCTTCGCGGGTACGGCGTCGGTGCTGGTTTCGCCGACGACGAACAGGGATGCTACGAAGGTCGCGATCGACCATCTCCAATTGAGCGAACGCACGGCCACCGGGGAGGCCATCTTCACGTCGCTGCAGTCGATCGACACGCTGGCCGCGGTGCTCGGCGGCGGCGATCAGGCTCCACCTGCCCGTATCGTGTTGCTGTCGGACGGCAAGCAGACGGTGCCCGAGAATGAGGACGACCCGCGTGGCGGATTCACGGCCGCACGGCAGGCGAGGGATGAGAACGTTCCCATTTCGACCATCTCATTCGGGACGAGTTACGGCACGGTTGAGATCGAGCAGCAGCGCATCCCGGTGCCTGTCGACGACCCCTCGCTGCGGGAGATCGCAGATCTCTCCGGTGGCAGTTTCTTTACCGCCTCGAGTCTCGAGGAGTTGCGGGATGTCTACGACACGCTCGAGGAACAGATCGGATTCGAGACCACGCGCGGCGACGCCAGCCGACCCTGGCTCGTGCTGGGGGTCCTGTCCGCGACCGCCGGGCTGATACTTGCGCTGGTCCTGCGTCAACGGCTGCCGTGACCACTGCTCCACCCCGCGGGTGCATTCAATTCCGACATTTCTGAACAGATAGGTTGATTCCCATGTCTAACCCACACATTAGTGACGCGCCGGTCAGAACGGTGTCCACTCCGCGTTCGGTACTCGTCACGGGCGGTAACCGCGGGATCGGCCTCGCTGTCGCGCAGCGTCTCGCGGAAGACGGACACAAGGTCGCCGTCACGCACCGAGGATCGGGCGTGCCCGACGGTCTGTTCGGCGTCAAGTGCGACGTCACCGACTCTGCCTCCGTCGACCGCGCCTTCAAAGAAGCCGAAGCGCATCAGGGGCCGATCGAGGTCCTCGTCGCCAACGCCGGTATCACCGATGACACGCTGATCATGCGGATGACCGAGGAGCAATTCACCTCGGTCGTCGACGCCAACCTCACCGGCGCGTTCCGGGTGGCGAAGCGGGCCACCCGCTCGATGCTGCGGGCACGTTTCGGCCGATTCGTGTTCCTCGGGTCCGTCGTTGGGCTCGCCGGCGGCCCCGGACAGGTGAATTACGCGGCCTCGAAGGCCGGCGTGGTCGGCATCGCCCGTTCGCTGACTCGCGAACTGGGCTCTCGTTCGATCACCGCCAACGTGGTGGCACCGGGATTCATCGACACCGACATGACCGCGGTGCTGGACGACAAGTACAAGGACATGATCACCGGCGCCGTTCCGCTGCAGCGGCAGGGCAAGCCGGAGGAGGTGGCCGCTGTGGTGAGCTTCCTGGCGTCCGACGACTCCGCGTATGTCTCCGGCGCGGTGATCCCCGTCGACGGCGGCCTTGGCATGGGTCACTAGACCGCACACTGTTTGCTACCCGGACTCATTCATCACAGGAGGACCCCAATGGGCGGATTGCTCGAAGGTAAGACCATTCTCGTCACCGGCATCATCACGGACGCGTCGATCGCGTTTCACGTGGCCAAAGTCGCCCAGGAGCAGGGCGCCAAGGTGATCATCACCGGATTCGACCGGCTCCGGTTGATTGACCGCATCGCGCAGCGCCTGCCGCAACCGGTGCCGCCGGCCCTCGAACTCGACGTACAGAACCCCGAGCACCTCGCGAGCCTCGCTGATCGGATCCGTGAGATCGCCCCGGAAGGGGTTGATGGTGTCGTACACTCGATCGCCTTCGCTCCGCGGTCCTGCCTGGGCAGCCCGTTCTTCGACGCGCCGTGGTCCGATGTCGGGGTGGCGTTCGAGGTGTCGGCCTACTCGTACGCGTCGTTGTCGAAGGCTCTACTGCCCGTGCTGAACGACAACGCGTCGATCGTCGGTATGGACTTCGATCCGGCCCGCGCGGTCCCGTTCTACAACTGGATGGGCGTCGCGAAGGCAACACTCGAGTCGGTGAACCGCTACGTCGCCAAGGAGGTGGGCGAACGCGGTATCCGCTCGAACCTTGTCGCGGCAGGCCCGATCAAGACCCTCGCAGCCAAGGCCATCGCCGGTACCGCCACCGATGACGCCAAGCAACTGGACGAACTCAACACGGCATGGGACGAGCGCGCGCCCATCGGCTGGAACGTCGACGACCCGGAACCGGTCGCCAAGACCGTCTGCACCGTGCTTTCCGACTGGCTGCCCGGCACCACAGCCTCGATCATCTACGTCGACGGCGGCGCCCACGCGATGGCCGGCTAGGACCCCACTCGAAGAGTGCGCCCCGATCGACACCACGAAGGATGGGCATCATGAGCGCTGTGAATTCGACGGACGGATTCGAGACGCAGTTCGACGCCCTGCTCGTGTTGTCCTTCGGGGGCCCGGAGAAGCCCGACGACGTGCGCCCCTTTCTCGAGAACGTCACCCGAGGCAGGGGGGTGCCGCCCGAACGCCTGGACGCCGTCGCCGAGCACTACATGCACTTCGGGGGTGTGTCGCCGATCAACGCTCTCAACCGAGACATCATTGCCCGCGTCGAGATCGAAATGGCAAGTGCCGGAATCGATGTCCCGGTTTACTTCGGAAACCGAAACTGGCATCCGACAGCCGAGGACACCGTCTCGCGGATGGCTGGCGACGGCGTGACTTCGGCTCTCGTGTTCCCCACCTCCGCATGGGGCGGGTACTCGGGTTGCCGCCAGTACCACGAGGACATTTCGCGGGCGCGCGCCGCGGCCGGCGATGGAGCGCCGGCACTCGTGAAATTGCGGCACTACTACGACCATCCGCTGCTTCTCGACGCAATGGCCGACGCGGTACGTGCCGCCCGTGAGGAGTTGCCCGCCGCGAACCGTGACATTGCTCGGGTGGTGTTCACCGCCCACTCGATTCCCACCTCGGCCGACGCGACCGGAGGCCCGCCCGAGGCAGGCGGTCACCTATACAGCAGGCAGGTCGCCGAGGCTGCGCGGCTGGTGGCGCAGATCCTGGGCTTGGACGACTACGACCTGGTGTGGCAGTCCCGTTCCGGGCCGCCGCAGGTGCCGTGGCTCGAACCCGACATCGTGGACCACCTCGACGAACTCCACGTCCGGGGGGCGGGCGGCGTGATCGTCGTACCCGTGGGGTTCGTGTCCGATCATCTCGAGGTGGTGTGGGACCTGGACACCGAGGCCAGGGGTCGCGCCGCCGAACACGGCATGGCCTTTGCCCGCGCTGCGACCGCCGGCACCGATCCCCGCTTCGCGCAACTCGTGGTCGACTTGGTGAGGGAACGGTTCTCGGGCGAGACTCCACGCCGCACCGGCATCGAGCCGCTGCTCGGCGCGGGATGCAACGGGCAGTTGTGTGTGCCTGGATGCTGTGCGCTGCCGGAGCGTCGACGTCCAGTGAACTGATCACCGAGCCCCGCGACGTCCAACATCCGTTTCCCGGTTTCCGCGGGTTTGCTCGGACGGCGGTCTCAGACTTCGGTGGTCGCGGCCCCGTTGATCGCGGCGGCGCGCGCCGAGCGGACCGCCGACCAGAGTGGGCGCAGGAGGTCTTCGATGGCGACGGCACCGGTTGCGCTCACAGTGCGGCCGGGTGCCGATTTCTCGGCGACCACGAGGATGGCGGCCACCTGATCGGCGGAATCCAGGATCCGGACCGCGCGTGCCGGCATCTCGGTGGGGTATCGGTGGCCGGCGGTGCGGGCCATTGCGCCCGCGATGAGCACCCGCGGGTCGGCGTCGGAACCGGTCTCGAGCAGGTTGAGGGTTTCGAGCGCCGTTGCGGCGTCCCGCACCGCCTCCCGCATGCTGTATTCGGCCTCGCCGAGGCCGGGGTGATGAAGGCCGACAGGGATACGGTCGATGGTGTACGCAGTCCACCGGAGCACGTCCGGTCCTTCCACGTGCGGGACCAGTCCCACACCGGGTCGCCCTGGCGTGCCGATCAGAATCCCCTCACAGGCGTCGACAGCCGCGGTCGCGAATTCCGTTCCCGCCGGGAGCCCGCGCACATCGCCGGGGCCGGGAAGTACCAGGCGCAACTGTGATCCCGGGTCCGCCGCAGCCCGTCGAATGGACGGCAGCAGGGCGGCGACCCCGTCGTCGCGAGGATCGGGCCACGGCAACCCGGTGCGCTCCGCCGTCGCCTGGTTCTCCGCCCACACCAGATGCATCGGCGCCCACGCGTGCAGGGCGTCGATGACGTCGTCGGGGGCACTGTTCCCGGCGAGCCAAGAACTGGCCCACATGGTGAGAGTCGCGCTGGGTGAAGTCACGATAAACGAGCATAGGTCGGCGTGGCGCCGTGCGCGTCACCGCGCCGCTGGCATAACGTCACCGCGGTGAGCGGAGGCGACAGATACGGCGACATCTTTTCCGGACATCTCCGGAAGAGGAAGCAGGTGGTTCCCACGGTGGCCGCGGACCGCGACCTGGTAGTCGAGGATGCGGGCACCGGTTTCTGTGGTGCAGTGGTGGGGTTCGAGAGGACGTACGACGGCGACTTCGTCCGGTTGGAGGACGGTGCCAGCCGGACCCGGTTGTTCGCGATGCGTGAGGCGGCGTTCCTGATCGACGGCACGCCGGTGACTCTGGCGCGGCCGACACCGAAGTCGCCCGGTCCGGCACGGACGAAATCTGCGTCGGGCTCCACCAAGGTGGAGGGGCTGCGTGCGCGGACGGCTCTGGAGAGCCGCATCTGGGTGGAGGGCGTCCACGACGCCGCCCTCGTGGAACGCGTGTGGGGTCACGACCTCCGCGTCGAGGGTGTCGTCGTTGAACATCTCGAGGGACTCGACAATCTCGCGGATCGGCTGGGAGAATTCCGTCCCGGCCCAGGTCGGCGCGTCGGAGTGCTCGTCGATCACTTGGTGACCGGCTCGAAGGAGACCCACCTGACCGAGGGGCTCGGGCCCCACGTGCTGGTGACAGGGCATCCGTTCATCGATGTCTGGGAAGCCGTCCGACCTTCGACGGTGGGCATCGACGCGTGGCCGAAGATCCCGCGTGGTGAGGATTGGAAGACGGGTGTGTGTAGGCAGTTGGGCTGGGGGACTCCGCGGGACGGTTGGCGGCGAATCTATTCTGCCGTCAACAATTTCCGCGATCTGGAAGCGCCGCTGATCGGAGCGGTCGAACAACTGGTCGACTTCGTCACCGTCGGTTCCGGAGAGTCTGGTTAGATGGTGTTGTGGCTGCATTGATTTGGCTAATAGCGGGTGTCCTGCTCGCTGCCGCGGAGGCCTTGACCGGGGATTTCTTCCTTCTCATGCTTGCGGGCGGCGCCTTGGCCACCGCCGGCGTGACGGCGATTGTGGACTTTCCGGTCTGGATCGACGCGGTGATCTTCGGGGTGCTCTCAATCTCACTGATCCTCGGAGTGCGGCCGGTTTTGTTGCGCAGGTTCGCAAAACCGCCGGCCATTCAGATCGGGATGGAGGCGCTCTCGGGGAAGCAAGCATTGGTCCTCGAGGAGGTCGCGGAGCACGGCGGGCAGATCAAGTTGGATGACGGAGACGTGTGGACGGCCCGCCCGCTGGACACCACCGAGGTGTACCCACCGGGAACGACCGTGACGGTAATGCAAATTGACGGCGCAACTGCCGTCGTATGGAGAGGACCTTAGATGAATCCAGCGCTCATCGTGCTGATCGTGCTCGTGTTGTTCATTGCCTTGGTGGTGTCCAAGTCGGTGGCCCTGGTGCCGCAGGCCGAGGCTGCGGTGGTCGAGCGCCTCGGCCGGTACTCGCGGACGATATCGGGGCAGTTGTCGTTCCTCGTCCCGTTCGCGGACCGCATTCGCGCCAGGGTGGATCTGCGCGAACGGGTGGTGTCTTTCCCGCCCCAGCCGGTGATCACCAAGGACAACCTGACGCTCAACATCGATACCGTCGTGTACTTCCAGGTGACCAACCCGCAGTCCGCGGTGTACGAGATCAGCAATTACATCGTCGGTGTGGAGCAGCTGACCACCACCACTCTGCGCAACGTCGTCGGTGGCATGACGCTCGAGGAAACCCTGACCTCCCGTGACTCGATCAACGGCCAGTTGCGCGGCGTTCTGGACGAGGCCACCGGGCGATGGGGCCTGCGCGTCGCCCGCGTGGAACTCAAGAGCATCGACCCGCCGCCGTCGATCCAGGAGTCGATGGAGAAGCAGATGAAAGCGGACCGTGAGAAGCGGGCCACCATCCTCACCGCCGAGGGACACCGTGAGTCGGCGATCAAGACGGCGGAGGGCGACAAGCAGAGCCGCATCCTCGCCGCGGAGGGCGGCAAGCAGGCGTCGATCCTCACCGCTGAAGGTGAGCGGCAGTCCCGCATCCTGCGGGCGCAGGGTGACCGGGCCGCCAAGTACCTGGAGGCGCAGGGCCAGGCAAAGGCAATCGAAAAGGTCTTCGCCGCAATCAAATCCGGCAAGCCCACCCCCGAACTCCTCGCCTACCAGTACATGCAGACCCTGCCGCAGATGGCGCAGGGTGATGCGAACAAGGTGTGGATGGTGCCGAGCGACTTCGGCGACGCACTCAAGGGGTTCGCGAAGAACCTCGGCGCACAGGGCACGGACGGTGTGTTCCGCTACGAGCCGTCCAAGATGGAGGAGGATCTGCCGAAGCCCGAGGACGATTCGGCAGAGGTTGCCGAATGGTTCGAGACGAAGTCCGACCCCGCGATCGCGCAGGCTGTGCGTGCGGCCGAGATGGAGGCACGCAAGCCGGTCGCGAGCCCCGGATCGCTGGGCACAAAGGCTGGCTCTGGCGAGCAGGCTCCACTCGAAGGTGGCGGGTCGCCGGGACAGCTACCACCACCGGCCAACACCTGACTCGCTCCCGAACCCAGGCTTTGCGACTACTACCCAAACGGACGTCCGGCGAGGCTACCGGGGGCGGGGTCAGTGTCATCAGGGTCTGTAAGGCACCTGTGGGCCAGTCGCGCGAAAAGTAGCCATAATAGGTGACGCCGAACGGCGTTTTGCCGCCGGTGATTTTTTGTCTGTGTGATGGATGAGGGCGGCTACGGCAGGTTCGATGCGTTCTCTCGGGTCGAGTTGGGACGGTTCTTCCATCTGGACGGTGAGGGCCGTCGCCTTGTCGCGGCGCCGGGCTACAGCCGTTTGGGTTTCGCCGTGCAGGTTGTCACGGCCCATCTCCGGGGCATGTCCCTGCTTCACCCGCTTGACGTACCATCGGAGCTGGTGGACTACCTCGCCGAGCAGTTGAATATCGAAGATCCGTCCTGTGTGAAGCGCTACACCGACCGGCGGATGACCCGACCCGTGTCCAACAGTGCCACGTTCGTGTCGGCCCCGAAGTCGGTCACCAACCGGTCGAGGGCGGCTGCGTAGGTGGCGCGGGCGTTCGCCACCGAGACGGTGCCCAGAAACACCGCCACCGCATCGGCCAACCGCACCGCGCTCACCCAGCTTCCTCCCGCGCTTAGTTTCCCGAGTCGACCGCCTGGAACCGTCCGTCGCGCCAGTCCGACATCGACTCTGCCACACATAGTGCGCTGCAATCTGCGGCAAATCCTTAGCGCTACTTTTCGCGTCACTATCCCTCAGGTGCCGAATCCCACTCCTCTGCCAGAATCAAATCCATGTCCGATTCTAATGTTGAGCTTGCGGCCGGTTCCAGGGTCAGATTGAAATTCCCAGTTGCCGGAGTCCCGTGAAAATCCGAAATG
>NZ_BCXB01000010.1 GCF_001894885.1 Rhodococcus marinonascens NBRC 14363 | reverse complement strand
CTACGGTGAACCCGGCTTGGGTGGCGAGTTCCTCGACCATCGGCACCGACGGCAGCCGGCCGCCGGGAAAGATTTCAGTCATGATGAACTTCGCGAATCGGGCCATCTCGAACGTCATCTTGAGGCCTATTTTTTTCGCCTCGTCCCGGTCCGCGCCGGTGATGGTGTGCAACAGCATCGACCCGTCTTGCGGCAACGCGTCATAGGCCATCGTGAAGAACGCGCCGTAGCGGTCGTGGCCGAAGTGTTCGAACGCTCCGATGGACACGATCCGATCGACCTTCTCGTCGAACTCTTCCCAGCCTTGCAGTCGCACCTCGACCTTGCGCTTGGTGGGAACCTTGGCCAGCTTAGCCACGGCGTACTGGCGTTGACGCTCGCTGAGTGTGAGCCCGATGACGTTGACGTCGTAGTTCTCGATCGCCCGTTGCATGCCGCCGCCCCAGCCGCAGCCGACATCGAGCAGCGTCATCCCCGGTTCGAGGTTCAGCTTGCCCAGCGCCAGATCGAACTTGGCGTTTTGAGCCTCGTCGGTAGTCATATCGTCGCGTTCGAAGTACCCGCAGGTATAGCCCATCGTCGGGCCTAAGAACAGTTCGAAGAACTCATTCGAGATATCGAAGATCGACTGCAGCTCATCGTACTTCGGCTTTAGTTTGGACATACGTATTCGGTTTCTCCCAACTCGGGTAATGTCCGGCGAGTCGCACTTCAGCGCCCGCCTCGGCTCCCTGCCTCAACCTGGCAGGCCCGCTCCGTAACCGGATGGCCTGCGAACACTGGTCGTCTCGATCAACACCGTTCCCACACTGCGAACGACTGGAGTTCTAGATCCGAACCCCGCCGGCGAGTCGTTGCTGGTCCGCGGCTGCGGCGTGCTGGGCATCGAGTTCGGTGAGGTAGGGCGCTACGAAGCCGCGATAGTCGGCCTTGCGTTGGGCGGAGAGGTCCTTCCACCCGGTGATGCTGTCTCGGCAGTGCCGCGAGCCGCACTGGCAGTGGGCGGCGAAGTGTTGGATCGTGTAGTTCCGCATCGCGTAATCGAACGTGATCTCCTGGCCTGCGGTGATGGCGTCGCGGGCTACGAAATCGTGGGCGCCACTGGAGTTGAGGCGGACCCCACAGTTCGGGTCGCACGAATGGTTGACCTTAGGGACCAGGCCGCCGTGGAACACCCAGCGTTCCGCGCTTACCTGCGAGGCGTGAGAATGGTTAGCGCTGACTTCGCCCTTGATGACACCGATCATGACCGTTTCACCCATCCGGAAAGATCGGGTGGCGAATACACCTTCTCCCTTGGCCTTAGTGCCCAGAAGCTGGAATCCGTTGTTCATCGTGTTCTGCTCTCTGAGGACGGGTGCACGCGCAAGCTGATCCTCCGCAGGGTGCGGCAGCCAACGCGCCGTCTTCCTCGACTACGGTGCGTCAATCCTGTCACGTGCTCCGGCGTGTTTTTTCGTTATCGAGACAGCCGTCCCCCCGAGAAGTCTGGCCAGCAAGCGACTACCGAGGTCGGTTGGCCAGAAGTGCGGTGACCCGGGTTTTGTAGGTGACCCAACTCCGCCAGGTCGCGATCGATCATCCGAGCGGGTTGCATGGATGCTTCAACCCCCTCGGCTGCTGTAAGGCGACGAGCTGCCCTTTGGTGCTGGTCGGTGCGCTGGCCGGGGAGGGGGAATCCATTGTGGACGGGTTCGTGGTGCGCGGGGAGAGCCGTTTGGTCCGCCTGGAGCTTGAAGCGACATCCGGCAGGGCTGACGATCAGCTCGACGTTCGGGCCTGGCTCTCAAACGGGGTCGGTCCCGTCGCTGGCCGCGGCCAGCAGCGGCACCACGACGTCGCTGATCGGGGTGGTCAGTCCGTGGGTACGGCCTTTGCGGATGATCACCCCGTTACACAGGTCCCATTCCAGCCGGCGGTGGGTTTCCCCGGTCGGCAAGCATCGAGGTGCCCATATCGTCGGGAGCCGACCGGACAAGGTCGACCGTCTCCTCGACCACGTCTTCGCCGAGCCGGGCACTTTCGGCGCGCGCCACCGCCAGGCACTCGGTGACATAGCGGCGGGACAACGCTGCTACGTCGTCGCGGCGGAACATTCCGGACCGCCGCGCGGACAACACCATGAATCCGGCCAGCGCGTTGACTAGCAGTTTGTAACACCCTGGAAGATCGCGTCGGACATACCGGCCGGCGACTCCCGCGTCGGTAGTGCTGTTGCTGACCCCTGCAACCGCGCAATACCGTCGTTGCTGACACCCCTGCCGTCCCGGTCCCCCGGCCCGTGGTCGGCAACCGCCCGATTGGTCGATGAGGGAAGCGGCAACCCCCGGGAACGTGCCGCGTTGCGTGCCGGATCGGTCTCGGCCCCCGCCTGTTGCTTCCCGTTGCCCGCCATTGCACACCGCAACGGGGCTGTAGTGCTACAGCATTGCTGCTGCTCACAAGCCTGACTGTCATATCGGTGGCTCCGTTGCACTACAGCACTACAGCACCAGAGAGGTACGGACGACGGCGATCCGAGTTGCACAGCGTTACTGCCGCTCACAGGCCTCTGCCTGTCCTATCATGTAGGTCAATGACACCGTGAATCTATAGCACTACAGCTCGGGAGGATGCCGATGCCGGCGACCGTATATGCGATTTGCAATCAAAAAGGTGGGGTCGGGAAGACAACAACGGTCTACCACCTGGCTGCTGCAATCGCTGAAACAGGGCGGACCGCGCTGTGCGTCGATCTCGACCCCCAGGGAAATATGACAACCGTGCTCGGGAAGGACGACCTCAAACACGATGATCTAGGAATCGCGGAGGTACTGAGCTCCCGCACGGACGTGACCATCGACGATGTGGTGATGCCTTCACTCTTCACAGGCGTCGATGTCGTCCCCACCCCCCCGGAGAGCGAGAAACTCGCGGTCGTTCGTGACGAATTGGTAGTGACCGGGGCCGGCCGCGAGAAGCAATTGTCCGACGCGCTCGAACCCTTCAAGGGCAAGTACGACTTCATCCTGCTCGACTTCCCTCCGACGATCGACCTGTTGACCATCAACGGCATGAGCGCCGCCGACTATGCGCTTATCGGGAGTCGAGGAACAGAACCGCCCGATCCGGCGCTTAGGAATTCTCGCGGATACTAGCTCTTTATCTGCGGTAACCTATGGAACGAACTGGCGCGATGGATCTTTCGTGCGGGGTCGACTCGGTAATTCATCTGCGGTAGCGCGGGAGGCTGCTCGATGGGGACCGACCAGACGGTACTGCCGCCGGTGCCGCGCGATCCGATCCCGCCTACCCCGTCCCGGGTAGGCGGGATCGTGGATGCCATACGGATATTCCTCGGCACGGTGCCGGTGAAGAACATCCGCCGCGATTACATCGTTGTGCTGAACCGAATGGAACGTGACTTCGGCAAGGACGCGAATGTGGCACTCTCAGCTATCGAAAGCGCTTAGCGCCGGATCGGGCTGATCTGTTCCTCGACCCCCGTCAAGCCGAACGGCCTCGACGTGCAGCTCGAGCCGGACGCTAGCCCGGACGGCCGCGAGACGTGGCGCATGTCGACGATGAAGTGGGGCAAGAAGAAGGACCCCGCGACCGGCAAGAACGTCGCTGACCGCACGACCATCAACTACAACCCGAAGGTCACGATCGCCAGCATCCCCGAGGACGCCGAACGGTACATACTCGGGCCCCGTTCGGCGCTTGCCTGGATCATCGACCGCTACCGGGTCAAAACCGACAAGGCGTCCGGCATCGTCAACGACCCCAACGATTGGTGCGACGAGCACGACAACCACAGGCACGTCGTGGACCTGATCGAGCGCATCGTGACGGTCAGCGTCGAGACCATAAAGGTCGTCGACAGCCTGGCCGACAACGCATGCCGTCGCGGGTCATCATCTGGTGAAGGAACCGACTCTGTGATCCCCACTCTCACCGCCATAGTCGCCACACTGGCGATCATCTCCGCCGCACTCGTGACACGTTCCGCCACGCGCTACTCTGCTGATCTGTAAGCCCCGCAACGGAAACGGGAAGGGAGCTAGACCTACTGAATGAGTTTGCGGAGGCACTCCTGGGCGCCGCCACGGGGGGCGGAGCAACACGTTTACCGTGGACAAGGAGCTCCGCCTCCAGGCCGTGCTCTCGGAGGAGCAGTTCTACGAGACCCGTCCCTACAGTGAGACCGCCTTCGTCGAGGTCCAGCGCCTCCAGCTCATCATTCCGGCGATGCCGTGGCCGGACGTCGTGGATGCGGCGGTGTCCGCACGTGACCTCCTGGAGAGCGTGGTGGTCCAGTCCGAGGACAAGGAGGTGGACCCGCGAGCATGCGATGGCGAACCAGCCAGACGCCATCACCATAGCCAAGATGACCTCAAAACGCGGCGAACTGTTGGACTCGTATGACCTACCTGTGTGCCGGCAATCCTTTGTGTGCCCGTGGACCGGGCGCAGCAGCTAGTCGATGTCGACGAATCGCAGGCGTCCGATTCCGGGCAACAGATCGGCCCGGCTCGCGAGCGTGACAAGATGTACGCATCACCGATTCGAGCTGGCGAGCACGACGGAGGGTGTACTCGCGCAGCACGGTTCCAACGGTCCGGGGGGCATTCACCCCGCCGAACAAGAACTGCATTCCACCGGATCGCAGTACACCGACGTCGTCGATGCTGTCCGCACCGACGCACATCCCGGCGATCAGGGTGCCTGAGTTCCGGGGCAGGGTTCGCCGACCCGGACTTGATGCGCGGCGTAGTGATCGCGACCTTCTCCTCGATCGACCATCACTTCGCATCGACGAAGGCGCCCTCACGATGGTCGATACGCGTCACCTGCGACGAGATTTCTTGAGACGATGAGCAAACCCCGACCGACGTTGCAGGAGGAGCCATGACCGACCCGATCTTCGATAAGTCGGAGCAACTGAAGCAGGTCGAGCAGGGAGTTCTTCCCGGCGAGACGATCATCGCCGTGTACGACTGCATCGGAGCAGGAACCGGGTTCCTCGGTATGACGAACCTTCGCGTCGTGATCCAGGACAAGAGCTTCGTCGGAAAGCGCACCGCGATCACGTCGATCCCGTACAAGAACATTCGGTCTGTGTCGTTCCTCAGTAACAAGTCGTGGGCCGGTCAGTTCTTCTCGTCTAGCAGTGTCGCCCTCGACATCGGGCAAACCAATTTCGAAGCAGACTTCCGCGGCACCGACAAGGCCCATCACGTGCATACGGTCATCCTCCAACACATCACGTGATGCCGCTCGTCGGTCTTCCGGTGCATCCGACAGCGATGGTGACACCGGTCACCATCGTCAAAGACTCGAATCGCGCATGCCGATAGTTCGGCATGCTTCGGCGTTCATAGCTGCTCGCGAGGGATGCGTCGGCACCGCGGACACCAGGCCGGCGATCCCGGTGCCCGGAGCGTACGGCGACGGGAACCTTTCGGTCTGCCAAAGCTCACTTGGGAACCCCGTGTCTTGATCGGCCTCCCTCGCCAAAAGTCTCCAAGAGAAACTCGAGGCCTAGGGCGTTTTGATCAAGGCATGTGCGTTCTTCGCCGTCGCCATCCGCGTGGGTCGTGATGGCCTCCGTGGATGGCCATGCGATGAGGACCCGGTCGTGGCGCCGGACCTGATCCACGTATCCGTCCGCGGCGACTAGCCCGACCTGTCAAGCCCCGAGCGCCGCACCGTTAGAGCGGGTGTCAGTTGACACCCGTGGTGCATCTCCTCGTCGTGCCAGGCGACCGGGAGGCTGCGCAGCTGTGCGATAGGATTTGTGAGTTCGCCTAAATACCCAAAGAGGTCCATCGTGTCTGAGCTGAGTATCCGCCCGTCGATCGGAGCCGCCGAGTACCCGACGCTCGTGACGATCTGGCGCAGCGCCGTCGACGCGACCCACGACTTCCTCGCCGCCGCGGATCGCGACGAGATCGAGGCGCACCTCGCGTCGGACTATTTCCCAGCCGTCGTCCTCTCGGTCGTGGAGATCGACGGCGAACCGGTCGGATTCGCAGGCACGCTCGACGGCGGGCTGGAAATGCTGTTCGTCGCCGCCGCACAGCGCGGGGGCGGAATCGGAACCGCGCTCCTTACCTACGCGATCACGGAACACGGCGTGACCAGGCTCGACGTCAACGAGCAGAACGCCCTGGCCGCGGGCTTCTACGCCCACCGCGGATTCGAGATCGTCGGCCGAAGCGAGACCGACGAGGCAGGTCGTCCCTATCCGCTGCTCCATCTGCATCTAGGCGCATCATCCTGACGCAGGACATCGTCCGGGGCGAGGAATGTCTCGGGCCGTCGTGCGAGTGCTCGCGATCCAGCACCGACTTCTGCTAGGCCGTATTGATCGAGTCGGTCTTGATCCAGATCAGGATCGCGGCGAGACAGATCGCAGCGCGGTAATTTCGAGCGAGCTTGTCCGAGCGCATCGCGACCCCGCGCCACTGCTTGAGCCGGTTGAGGCACCGCTCGACGACGTTGCGGGCTTTGTAGCGGACCTTCTGCTCGTCGCCGAAGCGATGGGTCGGCCCGCCTTCTTGCTCGGTCCACGGCCGTGACCCGCCGGTCACAGTCGGCATCAACGGCTCCAGCACGGCCCATGCCTCGTCAGAAACCTCGGGTCGCGTTACTCGTCAAAACTCGCCCACCCGAGGACGAAACCACTTGATCAACACGGCCTAGGGGCACCGACAGCAGGGGTGTACTCTGCTGCGGGCGCAGAACCGCCGGTAGGTCCACGGTTCGGTGCCCGCGTACACCACACTTCGGAAGCGTCAGTGGATACGGTCGACCCAACGACAACAAGTATCTGCGTCGAGCGAAAGGCAGCAGCGACAGTGGAACGTCAACAAGAGGCGTGGTCCGGACGGACCGTGTTCATCCTGGCTGCGATCGGCTCCGCCGTAGGTCTGGGCAACATCTGGCGGTTTCCATACGTCGCCTACACGAACGGCGGTGGGGCCTTCTTCGTCCCGTACCTCGTCGCATTGCTGACGGCCGGAATTCCGCTACTTTTCCTCGACTACTCCCTCGGCCACAAGTTCCGCGGGTCACCGCCGCTGGTGTTCCGCAGGCTGCACAAGCGTGCCGAAATCATCGGGTGGTGGCAGGTCGGTATCTCCTTCGTGATCGGTGTCTACTACGCCGTCATCGTCGCGTGGGCGATTCGGTACTTCTTCTTCTCGTTCAATGAGGCGTGGGGCAGTGACCCCGCGACGTTCTTCGTCAACGACTTCCTGAAGCAGGACGACGACGCGACGTTCGCACTGGGCTTCGTCCCCGGCGTCGCGTTCCCGCTGCTGGCGGTGTGGGTCCTTACCCTCGCGGTCCTGGTCTTCGGGGTACAGAAGGGAATCGGCGCAACAGCACGGGTGTTCGTCCCGTTGCTGATAGTCCTGTTCGGAGTCCTGGTCGTGCGTTCACTGTTCCTCGACGGGGCCGGCGCGGGCCTCGACGCCTTCTTCCAGCCGAACTGGTCCATTCTGACCGACCCCACAGTGTGGATCGCCGCATACGGGCAGATCTTCTTCTCGTTGTCCGTGGCGTTCGGCATCATGCTCACCTATTCGTCGTATCTGGGGCGCAAGACGAATCTCACCGGCTCCGGGCTCGTGGTTGCATTCTCGAACAGCAGCTTCGAGATTCTCGCCGGCATCGGCGTCTTCGCCACCCTCGGGTACATGGCGAACATCTCGGGCGTTGCCGTCGACGAAGTGGTCGAGAGTGGAATAGGACTCGCGTTCGTCGCGTTCCCGGCGATCATCTCGTCCATGCCCGGGGGGGCGCTGTTCGGAGTCCTGTTCTTCGGTGCCCTTGTGATCGCCGGGTTCACCTCGATGGTCAGCATCATCCAGGTCTGCGTCGCGGCCGTGGAGGACAAACTCGGAATCGACCGTATACACGCGGTCCTCGGGGTGGGCGGGGTCTCCGCAGTGATATCGCTCCTACTCTTCCCCACCGTCACCGGACTGAACGTCCTGGATGTCGTGGACAACTTCGCGAACAACATCGGCATCGTAGGTGTGGCACTGGTCGCCATCGCGGTGGTCGCCTGGGCGTTGCGGCGCCTGCCCGACCTCGAGAACCACCTCAATTCGGTGTCGTCGTTCAAGCTCGGCATCGCTTGGCGCCTGTTCGTCGGCGTTGTGACCCCGGCCGTGCTCGCGTTCATGTTGATCACCGAGATCGTCGAACGCATACAAGACGGATACGGGGGCCTGCCCAGCGGTCTGGTCGTTACCTTCGGGTGGGGCGCGCAAATCCTCGTGATCGTCGTCGCAGTACTGTTGTCATTCACTCCGTGGCGGCGCACGGAAGTAGAACTCGAGCACTCGGAACCGACAAAGGCGGGCGAGAACCTATGAGCATCTCTGGGATCGTGATGATGGTGGTGACCCTCACATTGGTATGGGGAGGATTGGTCGCGAGTCTGGTGCACCTCCACCATCACCCCGACGACGAAGCGTAGGCGCTCGTCGCTGGGAGGGTGCACGAACCTAGTGTCTTTCTGGGGCCGAGAAAAGTCGGGCGTTCCCTACGACTTCGAGTGCCCGTGCCGCCCGGAATTCGGACTTTGTTGGCCCCGAAAATTCCCGCTGACCAGCGACGTGAACAGGAGGTCGCCGGCGCCGACTAGACTGTACAGGCACTTTTGCAGCCGATCGGATCTGCAGCCGAACCAGTCAAGGAGACCTCTTGCCCGACGAGGACACGTCACGCACCGAGCGCGAGTTCGAGCAGAAATACGTGACGATGCTCTACACCCGACTGGACGGCCTTCGGCAGTACGCGGCGAACCGGCTGAGCCGTGTACTGCTCGAAAGCGGCGGAACCCCGCAGGCCCGTAGTGAACGGGAGTCCTTCAATCAGCTCTATACCGAAGACCTCGCCGAGTACGACGCCGCCGAAAACGGGCTCTGCTTCGGGCGCATCGACCTAGACGGCGAATGCCGCTACATCGGACGTCTCGGCATCCTCGACGAGGAGAACGACTACGAGACAATGCTGCTTGATTGGCGTGCGCCCCTTGCCCGCCCGTTCTACCTCGCCACCCCCGCAGCCCCCGATGGCGTCTCGCGCCGACGGCACATTCGGACCCGAAGTCGCCGGGTGACGGCGGTCAACGACGAGTACCTCGATCTGGTGGCAGCGGAGGCGGCAGGCACCGTCACCGGTTCGGACGGGGTTGCGGGCGAGAACGCACTGCTCGCAGCCTTGAACGCCGCACGAACAGGTCAGATGAACGACATTGTCGAGACGATCCAGGGTGAGCAGGACGCCATCATCCGGTCCGAGCACAAGAGCGTGCTGGTGGTCCAGGGTGGTCCCGGAACCGGCAAGACCGCGGTCGCATTGCACCGCGCGGCGTACCTCCTCTATACCTACCGTCAGCAACTTGCGAAGGCCGGCGTCCTCATCATCGGCCCCAACGCCACGTTCCTCGACTACATCAGCCAGGTACTACCGTCGCTCGGCGAGACGGGTGTGCTGCTATCGACCATCGGCGACCTCTATCCCGGCGTCCGCGCCACCGCCGAGGACGGTCTCGAGTCCGGCGAGATCAAGGGTTCCCTCGACATGCTGGACGTTCTGAAGAAGGCAGTGCGGGATCGGCAGGAAGCACCGTCGCAACCCGTCGAGTTGACGTTCGACACCCACCGGATCACCCTCGACCGCAAGATCGTCACTCGCGCTCGTGGCCGGGCGCGGTCGTCACGGCGCCCCCATAACCTGGCCCGACCGATCTTTGTCTCTGCGGTCATCGAAGCGCTGGCCCAGCACCTCGCGGACACACTGGGCGCCAACGTCGTCGGCGGTGGAAATCTGCTGAGCCGCGACGACATCGCCGACATGCGAGACGAGATGCGCGAGGATCCGGAGATCATGGGAGCGATCAACTCCCTCTGGCCCGAATTGTCGCCGCAGCAGGTTCTCACCGAGTTGTACGCTTCACCGAAGCGACTGGCCGACGCCACTCCGAATATGACCGAATCCCGCCGCGCCTTGCTGCGCCGCCCCGTCACTCACGGCTTCAGCGCCGCCGATGCGCCCCTCCTCGACGAACTCGCGGAACTGCTCGGTGTGGACGACACCGCCGAACGCGAACGCGCCCGTCGACAATGGAGGGCACAGATCGCGGACGCTCAGGGCGCCCTCGACATCCTGACCGGTTCGGCACCACAGGACCTCGAGGACGAGTTGGATCCCGAGATCCTCATGGCCTACGACCTTATCGACGCCAGCCAGTTGGCGCAGCGCCACGAGGTGGGGCAACGCCAAACCACTGCGGAACGTGCGGCAGGCGACCGTACCTGGACCTACGGACACGTCATCGTCGACGAGGCTCAGGAACTCTCGGAGATGGCGTGGCGAATGCTGATGCGTCGCATACCGAATCGCTGGATGACCCTCGTCGGGGACACGGCGCAGACCGGTGATCCCGCTGGAACGTCATCGTGGCAACGAACCCTCGAACCGTACGTGGCGAACCGCTGGAAGCTCACCGAACTCACCGTCAACTACCGCACGCCGGCGGAGATCATGACGCCGGCGCAGCGGCTACTCACTGAGATCGATCCCGAACAGACCGTACCGCGGTCGGTTCGCGAGTCCGGATCCCCGCCGTGGGCCATGCCCGTCTCCGTGGACGAGATGGCAGACACCCTGCGCACGTGCGTATCTCGCGAGACCCACCCTGGCACGACCGCGGTAATCGCCGGCCACGACCTCGTCGCCGCACTCGCAGATCTGGCATCGGACTCCGTCAGCGTCCTCACGGTGCGAGATGCCAAGGGGTTGGAATTCGACTCGGTATTCATCGCAGAACCCCAGGACATCCTCGACCAGTCGCCGCGGGGGATGAACGACCTTTACGTTGCACTGACGCGCGCCACCCAGCGCCTCGGCGTCGTGCACGCCCGGCCGCTACCCGAGGTGCTGTCCGATCTGATCCCGGTAGAAGTCGCAGCGCGGCCGTGACACCGGTGCGACCGACCGAGTCTCAGCGCACCGTATGGACAATCAGGACGTCGGAGGTGGACTTGCGTGCCGCATCCGACGGAACCGATCCGAGGAGCCGCCCAGTGAGAGTGTTGAGTCCACGATTACCGATTACCAGGAGCCCTGCCTCGACCTCGTCGACCAGTTTCAGCAGCGACTCCACGGGTGCACCGACAATCGCACGCTCGAGAACCTCCTTGGCGCCCGCCGCGTGAGCACGCTCCCTTGCTGTGCGCAAAATCTCGTACGTCGGTGTCGAGCCCATGATCTGGTAGGCCTCGTCGCCGAGCGCGTCGACGGCCTGCCCGGCGTCCTTGGGATCAGCCGGATGGTAAGCGCACGCGATGATCAGTTTGGCGTCGGCGTCACCTGCGATGGCAGCAGCCTTCTCGACTGCCAGAAACGACGACTCGGAGCCATCGGTTCCGACGACTACGGTCTTGTAGGCGCTCATTCATTCCTCCATGTTCGCGACGGTCATCAACTGTTTAACAGGTCGACCACGGTTTGCGATGGTCGATCTATCGGGGTCCGGCACACGACACGACTGGACCGGCAGCCACTGCGCTGACCCTAACGATATCGGTACCGACACAGGTGCATTTGCAGTACGCGCCCGGGCGTCAGCGTGACGGGTCGACTTTGGGACCGAACAGCCACGCGGGGAACACTCCCCCGGCGACAATCGCCTTACGCCACGGGGTCGCGAGTTCGAGCACTCGGGCCGCCCCATCCTCCCCCAGCGCCGCCCATGGAGCCAGGGCCAGATCGTCGGTGAGATCCTCGACCAGTTCCCGCAATTCCCTTCCCTCTGCAGTGAGCTCGCCCCGCGCATCCAGTATCTCCCTGTCGCGAAGATTGCCACACGCCGAGTCCCATTGCTCTCGAGTCCATCCGCGACGAGTCTGCGCGAATTTCTCCTGGAACCCGAACCCCGTTGCGGTGTGGGTGATCAGCGATTCAAGTCCACTCAGTCCCGCCGTCTGCAGTGCCGCGAGGTGACCGTCTCCGCGGTACTCACGCAAGAGTGTAAGCGAATGCCAGAAAGTGAGGTGCGGTGAATCCGGCCACTCTACCGACGCATACCCGGCATAGAGCGGCCTGCCCTCGACGCCCGGCATGCCTCGAGCCGCGATGGACACGAGTTCGGCCGCTTCCGCCATCTCCGGCGATTTCGTCACCGCCTCACCGAGAAGGCGGACAAACGCTTCGTCAACCGCCCGGTACCGTGCCGCCACGACGGCGGACGGCGGTGCAAGGTCCCACGCGCGCGGAATGATCGCCTCGATCACGGCCGGGCTGAAGGTGAAAAATGTGGCAGCGACAACGCCCGGACCGACCGCGCCCATGGGCGCCGACCGACCCGCGAAGTAGCACATCCTTCCCGGTTCGAGACCGGCTTCGACCAGGCGCTCCTCGACCTCGGGAACGAAATAGCTGAGGGAGTGAAGCAACTCCAAGGACCGAGCGGTGCGGCCTGCGCTGTGTGCATCCATGCATCAGACGGTACTGCGCTGTCCCGGTGCTACTGCAAGCCTGCAGCGTCCATGCCGCGAAGTTCCTTCTTCAAGTCCGCGATCTCGTCGCGGAGTCGACCGGCGAGTTCGAACTGCAGATCACGGGCTGCGTTCATCATCTGATCGGTCAATTCCTTGACCAGGTCCGCCAACTCGGCCCTGGGCATGGACTTCGTGTCGCGACCCTCGTACAGTCCGGCACTGATCGCGCGGCCTGCCTCACCCTGAGCGCGACGACCCCGCGTGGCGTTCCGTCCGGATCCGCCCACGTCGATACCTCCGGCCGTGTCCTCGGCCTCCTCATAGACTTGGTCGAGGATGTCCGCGATCTTCTTCCTCAGTGGCTGCGGATCGACACCCATCTTCTCGTTGTAGGCGACCTGCTTCTCACGTCGCCGGTCGGTCTCCTCGATGGCGTGCTGCATCGAGTCGGTGATCTTGTCGGCGTACATGTGAACCTGACCGGAAACGTTACGTGCCGCACGCCCGATCGTCTGGATGAGGCTCGTAGAGCTTCGGAGGAAGCCTTCCTTGTCTGCATCGAGAATCGCCACCAACGACACCTCGGGAAGGTCTAGACCCTCACGCAGCAAGTTGATCCCCACAAGCACGTCGTACTCACCGAGCCGAAGTTGCCGCAGCAACTCGACCCGTCGCAGGGTGTCGATGTCGGAGTGCAGGTACCGCACCCGGATGCCGAGCTCGAGAAGGTAGTCGGTCAGATCTTCGGACATCTTCTTCGTCAGAGTGGTCACCAGGACCCGCTCGTCGCGGTCTGCACGCTCGCGGATCTCGTGTATCAGATCGTCAATCTGCCCCTTGGTCGGCTTCACGACGACTTGCGGGTCCACCAGGCCGGTCGGGCGGATGACCTGCTCGACGAACTCGCCGCCGGCCTGTCCCATTTCGTACTTGCCGGGTGTCGCCGACAGGTACACGGTCTGCCCGACGCGCTGGGTGAACTCCTCCCACGTCAGCGGCCGATTGTCGGTGGCGGACGGCAACCGGAATCCGAACTCGACGAGATTGCGCTTCCGTGACATGTCACCCTCGTACATCGCCCCGATTTGTGGGACCGTCACGTGGGACTCGTCGATGACGAGGAGGAAGTCCTCCGGGAAATAGTCGATGAGCGTCGCCGGCGCTGTACCGGCGCCGCGACCGTCGATGTGACGTGAGTAGTTCTCGATACCGGAGCAGAACCCGACCTGCTTGATCATCTCGAGGTCGTACTCGGTGCGCATCCGCAGCCTCTGCGCCTCGAGGAGTTTGCCCTTGTTCTTGAGGTCGGTGAGCCGCTCCTCGAGTTCGGCTTCGATGTCCTTGACAGCGCGTTCCATCCGCTCAGGACCCGCGACGTAATGCGTGGCGGGGAAGATCCGCACCGAGTCGACCTGACTCACGACGTCTCCGGTGAGGGGATGCAGGTAGTACAGCGCCTCGATCTCGTCACCGAAGAACTCGATCCGCACCGCCAGCTCTTCATACGAGGGGATGATCTCGACGGTGTCACCGCGCACCCGGAATGAGCCTCGAGTGAACGCCAGATCGTTGCGGTTGTACTGCACGTCGACGAGCAACCTGAGCAGCGCATCGCGGGGCACTTCCACGCCAACCTCGAGTTGCACCGAACGGTCGAGGTATGACTGCGGGGTCCCGAGTCCGTAGATGCACGATACGGACGCCACCACGACGACGTCCCGGCGTGATAGCAGATTCGACGTCGCGGAGTGCCGTAACCGCTCGACATCATCGTTGATCGACGAGTCCTTCTCGATGTAGGTGTCGGTCTGTGCGATGTAGGCCTCGGGTTGGTAGTAGTCGTAGTACGAGACGAAGTACTCGACAGAATTGTTGGGCAGCATGTCGCGCAATTCGTTGGCGAGTTGGGCAGCGAGAGTCTTGTTGGGTGCCATCACCAGCGTTGGTCGCTGCAGCTTCTCGATGAGCCAGGCGGTGGTCGCAGACTTGCCGGTGCCCGTGGCGCCGAGCAGGACCACGTCCTTCTCACCCGCATTGATACGCCGCTCGAGGTCGGCGATGGCCGTCGGCTGGTCGCCTGCCGGTTTGTGGTCGCTGACCACTTCGAACCGGGTCTCCGACCGTTCGATATCACCGATCGGACGGAACTCGGAATGTGCCACCACGGGCTGCTCGGATGCAAACGCCATACAAACAGGCTAGGCGCAGGCACCGACACACTCACCCGCCAAGCTCCGAAGAGACGAAATCCCGGTAAATTTCCCCTCATGGAAGACGCTGGTCACCGTATTCACGCGCCGAAGATCGAGTATTTCGACCTACAGGAGCACACCAACACTGATCCGAAGGGGTTCGTTCGTTCAGTCGATCACTACCGTGTCGAACCCTGGGGGTTGTACATGGCGCGGACATCCGACCATCCGCAGTTCCACTATCTCGAGTCCTGGCTGCTCCCCGACCTCGGTATCCGCGCGTCGATCTTCCACTACCACCCCTACCACCAGCGCGACCAGGACCACTACGTCGACATCGGCACCTTCACCCGCGGCGAACAAGTCTGGAAGTCCGAGGACCACTACCTCGACCTCGTCATCCGGACCGGGCGCGACACCGAACTTCTCGATGTCGACGAACTGTTGGAAGCGCACAGAGTGAGCCTGCTGGATGCAGCAACGGCCGAGCAGGCGGTGCTGGCGGCCACGACGGCGATCGCCGGGATCGCCGCCCACGGCCACGACCTCGGACGCTGGCTGGCGTCACTGGGGATGCCGATCGATTGGCGGTGACGCCTACAACGACCACCCTGTCTGCTCCGCCCAGTGCCACGCCCGGCGGTAGGCGAGGTCGAACCACGGTGCCTTCGCATCGACGTAGGCCTCGATCGCGCCCTCGACGGAAGAGCATGCGGAAGCCTTGTCTGCGGCACCCTTGTTGATCGTTGAATACTCGGCGCGGGCCTCCGCGTCTGCGCGGAGCCAGTCGCGGAAAAGAAGCGCGAACCGCTGTCCGGGCCACTCGGCGACTCGCAGATGGATATTGGCCGGCCGCGCCGGGTCTGCTGCTCCGTGAATTCGCTTGCCCCACAACGCCGGGTCGGTCTCTCCGCCCTGGTACGCGGGCTTCGGATCGTCTGCCGTGATGTTCTCGATCTGGGGAAACCCGGCGGCGGTGAGGGATTCGGCGAGGTCGTCCGCCGTCCCAAGGCCTGCGACAGTGATCTGAATATCGATGACGTCCCTGGCGGGCAGTCCGTCCACGGCGGTCGACCCGATGTGATCGATGCGCAGGGCGCGATCACCGCACACGAGTTCGAGTCGCCCGATCAGCCGGCGCGCCTGCTCCGGCCATTGCGGATTCGCCGGGGCGAGCGCGGGCAGGGCGGTCACCACGGTCCGAGTACGGATGTTGGACTCGAACGGCACGAGACGCTCGGACCACAGTGCCCGGATCTCCGATTCCAGGGAGCCGGGCGCCCCATTGTTGTCGAGCAGGACGTCGGCAGCCGCGCGCCGCTGATCGTCGTCAGACTGGGCGGCGATGCGAGACCGCGCGTCCGTTTCGAGCATTCCCCGCGAGCCGACGAGCCGCCGCACCCGCTCCTCGGCTTCGACGCACACGATGAGCACCAGATGAAAGGCCGCGCCCATCCCGCCCTCGACGAGCAACGGGATGTCCTGAACGAGCACCGCGTCCTCGGGCACCGACTCAATGATCTCCATGGTGCGCGCACCGACGAGTGGGTGGACTATCGAGTTCAGCGCCAACCGCGATTCGTCGTCGGCGAACGCCCGCGCGGCCAGCGCCTGACGGTCCAATGCCCCGTCCGCTGCGAGGATCTCCTCGCCAAATCGATCGATGAGGGTCGCCAGGCCGGGGGTTCCCCTTTCGACGACCTCCCTCGCTATCAGGTCTGCATCGACGATGACGGCCCCGAGTTCGGAGAGGACCTTCGACACGGTGGACTTACCGGCTCCTATGCCTCCAGTGAGGCCGATTCTCAACACGCTTCCCAGTGTGGCATCTACAGCGGTGGGGTTCGCATCTGCAGCAGTGGTTTGCTCCCATGAGCCTCTCCACCACCTACCCTCCCTGCAAACTCACCCGACCCAGATGACAGATGAGTCCGATCTCTTCGGCTAGGTTCGAAGACACGGACCCGACCTGCACCTTCTTCAAGAAGAGGAACGCTATGCGTGAGCACCGCAACCAGATCGGTCGGCACCGCCTCGGCACCGCGGGCGGGATACATTGCGTCGACTTTCCCGAGGTAGCTCTCGCCGTCGCCGATCATCGGCGATCCTGGCTCATGGCCTTCATCGGCCAGGGTCGGCACACCTTCGCGTCGATGCGCAGGCGGGCCGAGGCGCACTCGTCGCCCAACTACTGGATTCCCGCCACCGCGAGCTGAGCGACCGGCCCTCCCCCATACTCACGGGCCCACACTCAACGGGCCCCGGCACTCAAAGCGCGCCGCACACGGCAAGACCCCGCCCCTGCGACTGCAGGAGCGGGGTCTTTGGCTTGGCGAAAGGCGTCAGCCGGATTTATCCGGCGTTGCCGGACAGCTTCTCGCGCAGAGCGGCGAGCTGTGCATCGCTGGCCAGCGATCCACCAGCGGACTCCGCCGGCGCGGAGTTTGCCGACACAGGCGCGTCCGCCTCGTCTGCACCCGACTCCGAGGAGTAGCCGGCGGCAGCCGTGGCAGCCTCGGCGGCCTCGTCTGCAGCAGTCTTCTCCATCTGAGCGCTGTGCATCTTGTGGCGACGCTCGGCCTCGGCGTAGCGGTTCTCCCACTCTTCACGCTGCTTGTCGAAGCCCTCGAGCCATTCGTTGGTCTCGGGATCGAAGCCCTCGGGGAAGATGTAGTTGCCCTGGTCGTCGTAGCTGTCCGCCATTCCGTACTTGGACGGATCGAACTCGGCGTTGTAGTCCTCGTTGGCCTGCTTCAGCGACAACGAGATACGACGACGTTCGAGGTCGATGTCGATGACCTTGACGAGTGCATCGTCGTTGACGCCGACAACCTGGTCCGGAACCTCGACGTGGCGCTCGGCCAGCTCCGAGATGTGGACGAGGCCTTCGATTCCCTCATCGACGCGCACGAAGGCACCGAACGGAACCAGCTTCGTGACCTTGCCGGGCACGATCTGGCCGATGGCGTGAGTGCGGGCGAACTGACGCCACGGGTCTTCCTGCGTGGCCTTGAGTGACAGGGAGACGCGCTCGCGGTCCAGGTCGACGTCGAGGACCTCGACGGTGACCTCGGTGCCGACCTCTACGACCTCGGACGGGTGATCGATGTGCTTCCAGGACAGCTCGGACACGTGCACCAGGCCGTCGACGCCGCCCAGGTCCACGAAGGCACCGAAGTTGACGATGGAGGACACGACGCCCTTGCGGACCTGGCCCTTCTGCAACTGGTTCAGGAACTCGCTGCGAACCTCGGACTGCGTCTGCTCGAGCCATGCACGACGGGAGAGGACCACATTGTTGCGATTCTTGTCCAGCTCGATGATCTTGGCCTCGATCTCCTTGCCGACGTACGGCTGGAGGTCGCGGACCCGACGCATCTCGACGAGCGAAGCGGGAAGGAAGCCGCGCAGGCCGATGTCGAGGATCAGGCCGCCCTTGACAACCTCGATGACGGTGCCCTTGACTGCCTCGTCCTTCTCCTTGAGCTCCTCGATGGTGCCCCAAGCGCGCTCATACTGAGCACGCTTCTTCGACAGGATCAGTCGGCCTTCCTTGTCCTCCTTGGTGAGGACGAGAGCTTCAACCTCATCTCCCACGGAGACGACCTCGTTGGGGTCGACATCGTGCTTGATGGAGAGCTCACGGGAAGGGATGACGCCTTCGGTCTTGTAACCGATGTCGAGCAGAACCTCGTCCCGATCGACCTTGACGATGGTGCCTTCGACGATGTCACCATCGTTGAAGTACTTGATCGTTGCGTCGATAGCGGCGAGGAAGTCCTCGGCGGAGCCGATGTCATTGACGGCTACCTGCGGCGAGGTCACGGTGGTGGAGGGCATGTGTTGAGTTGCTCCGGACGGGTTGTGGTCGGTTGATGGTGTTCTGTCGGACAAGCAATCTGAACCGACGGAATATTCCCGCCGAATCAGGCCACCCTAAGTACAGCGAACGACACCCGATTGGAACCGAACAAACTCGAACTGAACCGAATCCGATGTCGCACACGTAGACACTTGCGTGCAATAGGTTACGCGCTTCTGGGCAAGCTGGGCAAACCCGGGCACGTCCCCGCGCTCTAGTCTGTTCCTCATGCCCGATTCTCGCCCGGTCCAATCTCAACTCTCTCCCGAAGACGACCGCCACGGCACCGCCAACGCCGCCCTCGGAACCACCGGGGTGAGCCGAGTCCGCGTCGATTCCGAGACCAGTGAGCGCGCGAGTCGCGCCTGGTGGGACGCCGACGCCGACGACTACCACCGCACACACGGCGAATTCCTCGGTGTCGACGCGACGGAAGGCGAGTTCGTCTGGTGCCCGGAAGGCCTGCACGAGGGGGATCACCACCTTCTCGGTGACGTGGCAGGTAAGGACGTCCTCGAAGTCGGTTGCGGGTCCGCGCCCTGCGCACGCTGGCTGGCAGGCCGGGGCGCTCGCGCTGTCGGACTCGATCTGTCCATGGCGATGTTGGCCCGCGGCGCCGAGGCCATGCGCGCGGGAGGAGCAACTGTGCCGCTCGTGCATGCGGGAGCCGAGCACCTCCCCTTTGCCAACGCGAGTTTCGACACCGCATGTTCGGCTTTTGGCGCAGTTCCGTTTGTGGCGGATTCGCAACAGGTGATGCTTGAGGTGGCACGAGTTCTTCGCCCCGGTGGGCTCTGGGTGTTCGCGGTGAACCACCCGATCCGCTGGATCTTCCCGGACGATCCGGGGCCGCAGGGCCTCACCGCCACGCTCCCCTACTTCGACCGCACGCCCTACGTGGAGGTCGACGACGACGGTGTCCCCACCTACGTCGAGCACCACCGGACCATCGGCGACCGGATCCGCGAGATCGTCGCGTCGGGGCTAGAGGTCCGCGACATCATCGAGCCGGAGTGGCCCGAATGGCTCGACCGCGAATGGGGGCAGTGGAGTCCTCTGCGCGGGCAACTCTTCCCCGGAACCGCCATCTTCAGCTGCCGGAAGCCCGTGAGTACTCCTTAAGTACTCACGGGCTTGACTACTCACGCGCTTGACTACTCACGGGCCGCGAAGCACTCGCGGACGCCGCGTCACAGCAGCTTCGAGAGGAACGCCTTGGTGCGTTCGTGTTGCGGATTGGTCAGCAGCTCATCGGGTTTACCCGATTCGACGACAACGCCGGCATCCATGAACACCAGGTGGTCGGCCACCTCCCGCGCGAAGCCCATCTCGTGGGTCACGACGACCATGGTCATACCGCCCGCGGCGAGATCCTTCATGGCGGCGAGCACCTCTCCGACCAACTCCGGGTCGAGGGCAGAAGTCGGCTCGTCGAACAACATCAGCTTGGGATCCATCGCCAGCGCGCGGGCGATGGCGACGCGTTGCTGCTGGCCGCCCGACAGTTGCGCCGGGTAGGCATCCGCCTTCTCACTCAACCCCACCTGCTCGAGTAGAGTCCGACCCCGCTCGACGGCCTTCTTCCTGCTCAATCGCTTCACTTGGATGGGTGCCTCGATGACGTTGGCAAGCGCCGTGCGGTGGGGGAAGAGGTTGAAATGCTGGAATACCATGCCGATGTCGCGGCGTTGCTTCGCCGCAGCACGCGGATGCAGTTCGTGGAGCTTGCCGTGCCGCTCGGAGTAGCCCATGATCTCACCGTCGACATACAGCCGCCCGGCATTGACCTGCTCGAGGTGGTTGATGCAACGCAAGAACGTCGACTTACCCGAACCGGACGGACCGACGATACACAGAACCTGACCGGGCTCGATCTCCAGCGACACGCCCTTGAGCACCTTCAGCGCTCCGAAGTTCTTGCACACCCGGTCCGCCTTGACCATCGGCGTCATTTTCGTTCCCCTCCCGGTACGTCCGGCAAGTGCGACGTGCCGGGTTCGACGATCAGCGGCCTACCCTCTGCGTCGGCGAGGGCCTGCAACTGCCGCGAGGTGAGCTTGCGGGTCGCGCCCTTCGAGAAGTACCGCTCCAGGTAGAACTGACCGATCATGAGCAGACTCGTGAAGGCCAGGTACCAGGTGGCGGCAACCATCAGCAGCGGAACCGGCTCAAAGTTTGTCCCGGCGATATCTCTGGAAACACCGTACAGTTCGAGGGTGTATGGCACGGCGCTGACCAGCGACGTCGTCTTGAGCATGCCGATCAGCTCGTTTCCCGTGGGAGGGATGATCACCCGCATGGCCTGAGGCAGGATCGTTCGCCGCATGGTCTGCGACCAGGTCATGCCGAGCGCCACCGACGCCTCCGTCTGCCCCTCGCCCACCGAGCTCACGCCGGCCCGGATAATCTCGGCCATGTAGGCGGCCTCGTTGAGCGCGAGTCCGATCACCGCGAACAGGAACGCCGAATAGAGCCCCGGAAGGTCGATGTGCACGAACTGGTGGACAAACGGGATACCGAGGTCAAGCTGTCGGTAGATGTACGGAAACAATCCCCAGAACGCCAATTGCACGTACACGGGGGTTCCGCGGAAGATCCACAGGTAGATCCACGCCGCCGTCTTCAGGACCGGGTTCGGCGACAGCCGCATGACCGCAAGGATTACACCAAGCACGATGGCGAGCGCCATCGACAGCACGGTGAGCTCGATCGTCTTCACTGCCGCGGCCGAGATCCGCTCGTCGAACAAGTATCGAGCGTAGATGTTCCAGCGGTACGCCTCGTTGGTCCGCGCACCGTTGACGAACAGGGCCAGCAGCAGACCCACGACTATCGCGGCGATCCAGCGACCGGGCCGGCGCAGTGGGATCGCCTTGATCGGCTCCGGTTCCTGGATCGTCGCGGCTGCCGAACTGTCCGGCACCTTCTCCATCTCAGACACCCGTCAACTCCACCTCAGCTACTCGTCAACCGCTCAGCTCGTCGCGCCGTTGATCTGCGAGGTGGTGATGACGCCCTCAACGACGCCCCAGTTCTGCGCGATCTCCAGGTAGCTGCCGTCGTCGATCAGATGCTGGAGCGCCTTCTGGAGAACCTCTGCGAAGGGCGAGCCCTTCGCGACGGGCCAGCCATAGGGCTGGGCGTCGAAGACCTCACCGGCGGTTTCGATCCGCCCGTCGCTCTGCTTAATCGCGTACGCGGTAACGGGCGAGTCCGCGGACATCGCGTCTACCTTGCCGAGGGCGACCGCGTTGGCCGCATCGTCCTGACTGTCGAACTTGATGATGTCGATGGGTGGCTGCCCTGCCGCGACGCACGCCGCACTCTTGGCGGGTACTTCCTCGATGTCCTCGATGGTGGTGGTCTGCACGCCGACCCGCAGGCCGCAGGCGTTGTTCGGGTCCACCGCCCCGCCAGCGGGTTGAGCCCACTGCACGCCGGCGCTGAAGTAGGTGACGAAATCCACCGCCTCCTCGCGTTCCTCGGTGTCCGTGAACGACGACATGCCCATGTCGTAACCGCCGGCCTGGATCGACGGAATGATCTTGTCGAAGTCCGCCTCGGTGTATACCGGCGTCACACCGAGCACCTTCGCGACGGCGTCCACAACGTCGACGTCGAAGCCGACGATCTTGCCGCTCGGATCCTTGAACTCGTTGGGAGAGTAGGGGATATTGACACCGACGATAATCTCGCCGTCCGAGGCGATCTCCTCGGGCAACTCGGCCGCGATCGCGTCCACCTTGTTCACCTCCACGGTGTCGCCTCCGGAAGGAAGGTCACCACCTTCGGTGTTGGTGGCGCACCCGGTTAGCAACAGAGCACTGGTACCCACCAGTGCTCCGAGGGTGCGGGCAACTCGGCCTCGCGTGATGACGGATCGACCAGACACTGGCATGTCCTCCAAAGAAATCGTGGTGCACCGAGCGAACTACGGCGACGGAGAACTCTCGAACTCCGAATTGTCGAACGGAAGAGTACGTCATCCGGACCGGCAGATGACATTATCGGATATTTACGGCCTGTCGAACTGCGAAGACGGTCTTGCGCGACGGAGTGTGCGGGCGAGGACCGTCTCGGCGAATTCGCTGGTCGACGAGAGCCCACCCACGTCAGCGGTGGCCACTCCAGACGAGATCGTAGCGCGGACCGCCTCGCTGATCCGGTGCACAGCGGCGCCCAGTCCGATGCCGTCGACGACGATCACGCCGATTCTCGTATCAGAGATGTTTGCCGCAGCACCGCTCATGGGGCCATCATTGCCTACCATGGTCCAGTCTGTGGAACTGCTCTTCGACGAGGCAACCGACGTTGCCGTTCGCGCCGAGTGGCAACGGCTGTGGGATGCAGGGCTACCCAGCCGAACCCGCGTTCGCGCGATGTCGAATCGACCACACGTCACCTTGTTCGCGGCCCGCCACATCCCGACTGAGATCGACGAACTCCTCGGCCGGCAGATCGCGACGCCCTCGTTTCACGTCCGACTGGGCGGTCTGGTGATGTTCGGTAGCGGACACGTAACGTTGTCGCGACTGGTGGTGCCGTCGAGGGCACTGTTGTCGCTGCACCGGACGGTCTTCGACCTCGCGGAGCGTGCAGCGGAGGTCCCGCCGCACATCCGGCCCGGCGAATGGACCCCGCACGTGACCCTCGCGCGGCGACTCCCGGCCGATCAGATCGCGGACGCCGCACGATTGCTCGACGGCGGCGACATCATCGGGCGCGCGTCCGTGGTGCGCAGATGGGACGGCGACGCCAAACGTGAGTGGGTCCTCACCGCGCCCCCGTGATCACCGCACGTCTGCGACCATCACGTTGGTGGATCTACGCGAAGACCGTTGCGTGACAATGATTCCCGAGACCACGGCAAGCGCCCCCACCGGATGATTCCACGAGATACCCTCCCCAAGCACTATTGCGCCGAGCACCACCCCGACCAGCGGCGTCAGGTAGGTGACGGTGGATGCGGCGGTCGGCCCCCAACCGCGCACAACGTTGGTGTTCCAGACGAATGCAAGACCGGTGCCGAATACCCCGAGCCCGATCATCGACGCAACGATCGCGGGTGTCAGGTGCATCGGTGAGCTCGCCGCCCACGGCGTCACGACGAGCAACGCCATCGCCGCGATCGATACCTGCATGAACGCGATGGCCGGTGTGCCGATACCTCGCGGAAGTATGAAGCGGCGCAAGTAGACCAGCGCGACACCGTAAGACGCGGTCGCCCCCAGGCACGCAAGCTGCGCCGGAACACTGCCCACGATCCCGGCCTGCCAGGGCGCCAGCACCACGACCACACCCGAGAACCCGAGCAGCAGGCCGAACAGTTTTGCATCCGTGAGTTTCTCCCCCGGCAGGAATGCCAGCGCCAGCGACATCGTCATCAGGGGTGTCGTCGCATTGTAGATGCTGGCCAGCCCGGAACTGATGGTCTGCTCGGCCCAGCTGAACAGCAACCACGGCACCAGACACTGTACGACCGCAAGTACGGATAGATGCGCCCATGTCGTCGCGTCACTCGGCAACCGCGATCGGGTGAGACCGAGAACCACACCGAGAGTCAGCGCCCCGAACACCAGCCGCCACAGCACGACTTGACTGAACGACAAGCCCTCGAGGCCGATTTTGATGAAAAGGAAACTCGCACCCCACGCAAGCGCTGTCCCGGTGTACTGGGCCGCCAGACCCGCCCTCAAAACCGGAAGTTCCCGTGCTGGGTGACATCGTTGTGCGTGTCGGGTGTACGGCCGGTGAGCACCATTACGTCGAGTGCCAGGAACACGAGGAGAATCACAACCAGGATTGTCATGCTTCGAGCCTGGCTGCCGCTCACCCAGGAGGGAAAGTGGCAGCAATGACACAGTTCGACGTTTTTCTGCCATACTGATGCGGTGCTGAAAAAGGTCGTTGTACCACTCATGCCCCTCACTGAAGCTTTCGAACTTGGTGTCGCCTGCGAGGTGTTCGGATTCGACAGATCCGACGACGGACTCCCCACCTACGATTTTTCCCTCGTCGCCGGCGCACCAGAACCCATTCGCACCCGTTTCGGGTACGGAATCGACGTTCCCTACGACCTCGACCGACTCGACGATGCCGATCTCGTCATCATTCCCGCGGGCGGAACCTTCGCCGAGGATCCGTGTATGGATCCCCTGCTCGAAAAACTTCGCGAAGTCGTCGACCGCGGCACCAAGGTTGCCAGCCTCTGCACTGGTGCGTTCGTACTCGGCGCCGCCGGGCTCCTGGACGGCCGAAAATGCACCACCCACTGGAAGCACTCCGAGCGACTCGCCGAATGTCATCCTGCAGCCACGGTCGATCCAAACGTGCTCTACGTGGACGACGACCCCGTCCTGACAAGCGCAGGTACCGCGGCGGGAATAGATCTGTGCCTGCACATCGTGCGAAAGGAGCAGGGCAGCGCAGTGGCCAACGGCATCGCACGACGCATGGTGGTCCCACCCCATCGGGACGGCGGCCAGGCCCAATATGTAGCGATGCCACTGCCGACGGCCTCGATCGACACCCTCGGACCTGTGCTGGACTGGATGACCGAACATCTCACCCTCGACCTTTCGGTGACCGCCCTGGCTGCGAAGGCCAACGTGTCACCGCGTACGTTCGCGCGACGGTTCCAGGCCGAGACGGGCACCACCCCCGCACGATGGCTCGGCGATCAACGGGTCCTCGCCGCGCAACACCTCCTCGAGAACTCGGACCTGCCGGTCGACGTGATTGCCGAACGCGTCGGATTCGGAGGTGGGGCGGTACTGCGGCAGCACTTCTTGCGGCTGCGTCACACCACCCCGCAGGCGTACCGTCGCGCTTTCCGTGACACTGAACGAACCGCATGATCGGCCTGCAGGGAAGAATCGGCGGCGACCGGGCGTTACACAAGCAACACCATCACCGATCGGAAGGACTCCCGTGGCCACCAAGACACTGACTCAACAGAATTTCGACGAGACCGTGACCGGCAATGACGTGGTTCTCGTCGACTTCTGGGCATCGTGGTGCGGACCGTGCCGCGCGTTCGCTCCCACCTTCGAGGCGTCGTCGGAGCAGCACCTCGACGTGGTGCACGCCAAGGTCGACACCGAAGCGGAACAAGGCATCGCCTCGGCGGCGAACATCCGCTCGATCCCGACCCTCATGGCGTTCCGTGAGGGTGTGCTGGTATTCAGCCAGCCGGGCGCCTTGCCGCCTGCCGCGCTCGAGGATCTCCTCACGCAGGTGAAGGCGCTCGACATGGACGAGGTACGCAAGCAGATCGCCGAGCAAGCTCCGGCCGAATAGGACGACAGGGGCGCCGCCTAGTGTGCGGCGGCGTCCCAACTGCGACCGGTGCCGACCGACACCTCGAGCGGCACCGACAGTTCGATGGCCGAGGACATCTCGTGGCGGACCAACTGCTCGACCTGTTCACGCTCCGACTCGACGACCTCGAGCACTAGTTCGTCGTGAACTTGCAGCAGCATGCGCGATTTCAGCCCAGCCTCACGCAGCGAGCGTTGGACGTTGATCATGGCGACCTTGATGATGTCGGCGGCCGTGCCCTGGATCGGCGCATTCAGGGCGGCCCGCTCGGCGACTTCGCGCCGCTGGCGATTGTCGTTGACAAGATCAGGCAAATAGCGGCGGCGGCCGTACAGCGTCGATGTGAAGAGGTCCTTCCGGGCCTGTTCCACCACCTCGTGCAAGTAGTCGCGCACGCCACCGAACCGCGCAAAGTACGCCTCCATCTGAGACTTGGCCTCCTCGGTCGAGATCTTGAGCTGCGCCGCCAGCCCGAATGCGCTGAGCCCGTAAGCAAGACCATAGGACATCGCCTTTACTCGACGCCGCAATTCGGGCGTGACCTCGTCGATCGGCACGCCGAATGCGCGAGCACCGACGAAGCTGTGCAAGTCTTCTCCGGTGTTGAACGCCTCGATAAGCCCCTCGTCCCCGGACACGTGAGCCATGATCCGCATCTCGATCTGGCTGTAGTCCGCAGTGAGCAAGGTATCGAAACCCTCGCCGACCACGAAGCCGTCACGGATCTGACGGCCGGCGTCGGTGCGCACGGGGATGTTCTGGAGATTGGGTTCGGTCGAGGACAGCCGGCCGGTGGCCGCGACGGTCTGATTGAACGTCGTATGTATACGGCCGTCTTCGGCGACGGTCTTGAGTAGACCGTCTACGGTCACCTTCAGACGTGTCGCGTCTCGGTGCGCGAGCAGGTGCTCGAGGAACGGGTGCGACGTCTTCTCGAACAAATTCTGCAGCGCATCGGCGTCAGTGGTGTGGCCGGTCTTGGTCTTCTTCGTCTTCGGCATCTCCAGTTCGTCGAAGAGCACGACTTGCAGCTGTTTGGGTGACCCGAGGTTGATCTGCTTCCCGATGACCTCGTAGGCGGCCTCCGCCGCCTCCGATACCTGGGCGGCGAACCGGCTCTGCAGGTCGTGGAGGTGATTACCGTCAACGGAGATACCCGACGCTTCGAGATCGGCCAGCACCTCCAATAGGGGCAGTTCCATTTCGGAAAGCAGGGTGCTCGATTCGATGTCGGAGAGTTCGGTGTCGAGTGCAGACGCGAGATCGAGCACGGCACGCGCGCTGAGGATTTCGGCTTCCGCGGCTTCAGCCTCCACCTGATCGGCGTCGTCGAGCAACGACAACTGCTCCTCGCCGGTCTCCTCCACCCGAAGCTCTCGGCGCAGATAGCGCAGCGCCAGATCGTCGAGGTTGAAGGTCCGCTGCCCTGGCCGCACCAGGTAGGCCGCCAACGCGGTGTCGCTGGTGAGTCCGCCGAGCACCCAGCCGCGGCCGCGCAGCGCGTGCATTGCCCACTTGGCTTCGTGCAGGGCCTTCGGCTGATCTGCATCCGCGAGCCAGTCGCCGAGCGCCTTCTCGTCTTCCGGCGTGACACCGGCGGTGTCGACGTAGGCGCCTTCGCCGTCCGCGGCCGCAATGGCGATCGCCGTCACGTCGCCGCCGTATGGCGTGCGCGTTCCGACCACGGAGACTCCGGATCTCTCGCCGCCCGAAGCGTGCTCGAACAGCCAGTCGGCGACCGCGCCGGGTTCGAGCGCGCCGCCACGCACCTCGAAGCCCTCTTCAGCTTCGGCCTCGACGGGGGCGAGCGTCGCGAACAATCGGTCCCTAAGCACCTTGAACTCGAGGTCGTCGAACAGTGCGTGGATCTTGTCACGATCCCACTGCGCAAGGACCAATTGATCCGGGGTGTACGGCAGTGGCACATCGCGCACCATCTCGGTGAGTTCCCGGTTGAGGAGGACGTTCGCAAGGTTCTCGCGTAACGCGTCCCCGACCTTGCCACGTACCTTGTCGACGTTGTCGACCAGTCCGACGAGGTCGCCGTATTCCTTGATCCACTTGGTGGCGGTCTTCTCCCCCACACCCGGGATTCCCGGCAGGTTGTCGCTCGGGTCGCCCCGCAGAGCCGCAAAGTCCGGGTACTGCGCGGGTGTGAGCCCGTACTTCTCCTCCACGGCCGCCGGCGTGAACCGGGTGAGGTCCGAGACACCCTTCTTCGGGTACAGCACCGTCACGCCGTCGGTGACCAACTGGAACGAATCCCGGTCACCGGTCACCACGAGAACGCGGTACCCGAGCGCCTCTGCCTGGGTGGTCAGTGTCGCGATGACGTCGTCGGCCTCGAAGCCTTCTTCCGCCATGACTGGAATGCCGAGCGCGCCGAGCACATCCTTGGTGATCTCGATCTGGCCCTTGAACTCGTCCGGAGCCTTGCTGCGGTTCGCCTTGTACTCGGGGAACCTCTCCGCCCGAAACGTCTGCCTGGACACATCGAATGCCGCCGCGACATGGCTGGGCTGTTCGTCGCGCAGCAGGTTGATCAACATCGACGTGAACCCGTACACCGCGTTGGTGACCTGACCGCTGTGGGTCTTGAAGTTCTCGGCGGGCAGCGCGTAGAACGCACGGAAGGCGAGCGAGTGGCCGTCGAGGAGCATCAGAGTAGGGCGATCGCCGGACGGCTCGGCTCGGCCGGACGCGAGGGACGTGGTGGACCGGGGTGTCGTTGCAGGGCTCACGGTTGCCCAGTCTAGGGAGCGACTGCGACAACGATCAGCCGGATGGTCCGAGCAGATCCGCTGACCAGAAATTCACACGCCAGAAATCCGAGAACCCGATTTCGCGCGGTCGAAGCCGCTAGAGTCCGGAAATTGCGAACGGGCTTTCCAGCCCGCCGCTGCACCGCCTGACCAAACTAGACACACCCGGAGGACCTGTTCGTGGCCCCAACCGTAAGGAAGCGACTCCCACTAGCGAGTACGCGACCTAAATCCCCAGGGATAGACATAGGACGAGATCCGGTAACCCCGTACCTCGGCCGTGTATTCGCCCTTCTCCTGCTCAGCCTCGTCGCTGCGATCGCACTCGGTGGTCCCGCGGCGGCGCAGGAGCCCACCCCGCCACCACCACCCGGGACCAGTGCGCAACCCGCACCCCCGGAGAACGCAGTCCGGGTCAGTGGCACCCTCAACAATGGCGGCGACCGTCTCGCGAGCGTCGAAGTGCGCGCACTCGACTCGACCGGGCGAGAGTCCGCCCGCACCGAATCGACGAGCACCGGCCGCTGGGACGTTCGCGTCGCGCCCGGCACTTACACATTCGAGATTGTCGAATCATCCCTCCCCGACGACGTGAGCGTGCAAGAGACAGTGGAGCGAGATGTGGTGGCCGGTCGTGCCAACACGGTGATCTTCTTGTTCGGCGATGAGCGGACTAGTTCCGACACCTCGTTCTACGAGAAGCTGATCCGGCAAACCGTCGACGGGCTCCGGTTCGGTCTGATCATCGCCATCGCAGGCGTCGGCTTGAGTTTGATCTACGGCACCACCGGTCTGACGAACTTCGCGCACGGCGAACTCGTCACTCTCGGTGCCGTCGCGGCGTGGGTCTTCAACGTGACGTTCGGGATGCAGCTGATCGCCGCCTCGATCCTTGCGATCATCGTCGGAGTCCTGATCGGCCTGTTGAACAACGCCGCGATCTGGAAACCTTTGCGCCGACGCAAGACCGGCCTGATTGCGCAGCTCGTGGTGTCGATCGGTCTCGCGATCGCCCTGCGCTACCTGATCCTCATCTTCTTTTCCGACCGCACGGAGCCGTTCGACGACTACCAGGTCCAGGTGCAGAGGCAGTGGGGTCCGATCGCGATCACCGATGCCAACCTCGTGTCCATCGTCATCAGTCTCGTCGTCCTGGTCGGCGTCGCCCTACTGCTGCAGAAGACGCGCATCGGCAAGGCCATGCGCGCGGTATCCGACAACCGTGACCTCGCGGAGTCGTCCGGCATCGACGTCGAACGCGTGATCCGTTTCGTCTGGGGTCTCGGCGGCGGACTCGCCGCCCTCGGCGGGGTCCTGTTCGCCATCTCCGAACTCGGGGGGCGCGTGCAGTGGGAGATGGGATTCAAGCTTCTGCTGCTGATGTTCGCCGGAATCACGCTCGGCGGACTCGGCACCGCATACGGCGCGCTGCTCGGTTGCGTGATCGTCGGCCTGCTCGTCCAACTGTCCACGCTCGTGATCAACCCTGACCTCAAGTACATCGGAGGACTGCTCATCTTGATCGTCATCCTCGTCGTCCGGCCTCAAGGCATTCTCGGCAGCCGGCAAAGGATCGGGTGACACATGGATATCATCGGAGCACTCCAGGTCTCGCTCGCCCAGCTGATTGGACCGTCAGCAATCTTCTACGCGCTGCTGGCGATCGGCCTGAACCTGCATTTCGGCTACGCCGGCCTGCTGAACTTCGGCCAGATCGGTTTCGCACTCCTCGGCGGCTACGGCGTGGGAATCATGACCGTCACCTATGACCAGCCGCTGTGGCTCGGCATCCTCGTCGGTCTCGCGGCAGCCGGGCTGCTGGCCCTGGTCCTCGGCATCCCAACTCTTCGACTGCGGGCCGACTACCTCGCCATCGTCACGATTGCCGCTTCGGAGATCTTGCGGCTGGTATTTCGATCCACCGCTTCGGATTCCGTCACCGGATCCACCAACGGGTTGTTCGGTTTCGCCGACCCGTTCACTGATCTCAGCCCGTTCGATTCTGGGAAGCAGTACTCCTTCCTCGGTGTGAAGTTCTACGGCGACGACCTGTGGTCGATGGTGGTCGGCTGGTCTCTCGTCCTCTTGCTGTGCGGGTTCGTATACCTCCTGACACACAGCCCGTGGGGTCGCGTCCTCAAAGCCGTCCGAGAGGACGAGGACGCCGCGCGCTCGTTGGGTAAGAACGTCTTCGTCTACAAGATGCAGGCCCTGGTCCTCGGCGGCATGATCGGCGGTCTGGGTGGCGTGTTCAACGCGCTGCAGACCAAGTCGATCAACCCCGACTTCTATTCGACCGCCCAGACGTTCTTCGCCTTCGGCGCCCTCATCCTCGGTGGCGCCGCCACCGTCTTCGGACCCGTCATCGGCGCGATGCTGTTCTGGTTCCTATTGGCCATCCCGGACGCGTTGCTGCGGCAGGCTATCTCGGGGCCTGAACCGCTACTGGCGCTGACGGAACAGCAGGTGGGTGCCATGCGATTCGTCCTGCTCGGGATCATGATCGCCGTCCTGATGGTCTTCCGGCCACAGGGCATAATGGGCAACAAGCGGGAGGTACAGCTCAATGCCTGACACCAACCTCACAGCCGAGCAGCGCGGGGCGATCTTCACCGACGTACCGCACTCCCCCGGCGCACCCAAACCGGATCCGATACTCGTGGTGGACAGCGTGTCCCGCTCGTTCGGCGGACTCAAGGCCGTCGACGTCGACCACCTGGAGGTTCAGCGTGGCTGCATCACCGGACTCATCGGACCCAACGGGGCAGGCAAAACCACCCTGTTCAACCTGCTTACCGGTTTCGACCGGCCTGACACTGGTACGTGGTCAATGGACGGGCAGTCCCTGGGCCGCATGTATCCACACCAGGTAGCCCGCAAGGGTGTGGTGCGCACGTTCCAGCTCACCAAGGCACTGTCAAAGCTGTCCGTGCTCGACAACGTGCGACTTGGGGCAACAGGGCAGCGGGGCGAACGCATCGTCAATACGCTGCTGCCCTGGACGTGGAAGGCTCAGGAACGTGCCGTCACCGAACGCGCCAACGAACTGCTCGCCCGCTTCAAGCTCGATGCCAAGGCCGACGACCTCGCCGGCTCGCTGTCCGGCGGTCAGCGCAAGTTACTGGAAATGGCGCGGGCACTGATGACCGATCCCACGGTAGTGATGCTCGACGAGCCGATGGCCGGTGTGAATCCGGCGTTGACCCAGAGCCTGCTCGGCCACATCAAATCGTTGCGCGACGAGGGCATGACCGTCGTGTTCGTCGAACACGACATGGACGTTATCCGCGACATCAGCGATTGGGTGGTGGTGATGGCCCAGGGCAGCGTGATCGCCGAGTCCACGCCGGAACATCTCTCGTCGAACGAAGCCGTGGTCGACGCCTACCTCGGCGCCCATCACGATCAGGCGCTCCAATTCGACGACGCGGGAAATCCAGTGGGCGAAACGGCCGTCCTCGCCGAGGCCCTCGAATCGGCCGAGGCCGAGACTCTCGAGCGCGGCGGCGACCTCTCCGAACCCGACATAACCGAACTGAGGCACGAGAATCCATGACCGAACTGACCCCAGCGGAATTCGCAGCCACACCCGAGGAGCACGCCAAACTCGCCGAAGGTGCACTCCTCCGAGCAGACGGCCTCGTTGCCGGCTACATCCCCGGCGTCAACATTCTCAATGAGTGCAACTTCTTTCTGCGCGAGGGGGAGATCGTCGGCATCATCGGCCCCAACGGTGCCGGGAAGTCCACACTCCTCAAGTCATTGTTCGGGCTGATTCCAGCCCGGTCGGGATCGGTCGTCCTGCGCGGAGAGGACATCACATCCAAGCCGGCCCACGTGCTCGTGCAGAAAGGAGTCGGCTATGTCCCGCAGACACAGAACGTCTTTCCCTCGCTCACCATCGAGGAGAACCTAGAGATGGGGATGTATTTGCGCCCCAAACTCTTCGACGAGCGGTTTGAGTTCGTCGGCGAACTGTTTCCCCTGCTGGCCGAGCGAAGAAAGGTGAAGGCCGGCGCCCTGTCCGGCGGCGAACGGCAGATGGTCGCAATGGGGCGCGCCCTGATGATGGAACCGTCAGTCCTGCTTCTCGACGAGCCGTCCGCCGGCTTGTCACCGATGTTCCAGGACGAGGTGTTCATCCGCTGCAAGAGCATCAACGGTGCGGGAGTCTCGGTGATCATGGTGGAGCAGAACGCCCGCCGGTGCCTGCAGATCTGCGACCGCGGATATGTTCTCGACCAGGGACGTAACGCCTACACCGACTCCGGGCCGAACCTCATGCACGACCCCAAGGTGATCGAACTCTACCTCGGCACGCTCGCCGGAAGCCAGGAGAAGAAGTAGTCCTTGCATATGACCGAGGGCCAGGGATTCCCTGGCCCTCAGTCATGTCGAGAGGTGGAGATTAACCGCCGACTACGATGAAGTCGTCCTGCGTCGGCGTCGCCAAGGTGTTGTCCGCGCCGAACTGCAGCTTGGCGTACGAACCGATGGACGGCTCTCCGGCGGCACTGAAGTCGAGCTTGCCGGTGATGCCGTCATAGTCGATGTCCTGACCGTCCTGCACCAACGGGAGGCACTCCTCGTACGATGTGCAGGGGGTGCCACCCAAGGTGACGGCGTTGATGTTCGCAGCGATGTCAGTACCGGCCGTCGACTTCGCCGCTTCCGCGGCGAGCGCGGAAACGATTACGGCGTCGTAGGATTCGGCGGCATAGTTGAAGTCGATCAGGTTCGGGTCGACGGTCATGATGCGATCCTGGAACGACTGACCGAGGAAGGTCATGGGTGCAGTGCCCTTCATTCCCTCCAGCAGTGGTGTTGCCACCGACTCGCCGAGCGCGTTACCCATGTTGCCGTCCACGCCGTAGACCTTCATGCCGTCGGACGGCCCGATGCCCACTCCGTGCATGCGGCTGATGATCTTGGCCGACTCCTCGAATCCGATTACGGCGACGGAGTCCGGGGCGAAGTCCTTGACCTGACCGACCTCGGAGTTGAACGACTGTGCATTGGGGTCGTAGATGATCTTCTGAATCTGGTCTTCCGGGATACCGGCATCCACGAGATTCTGCACCAGATTGTCGGCGAGCCCGGTGCCGTACGGATCGTTGAGCGCCAAGATCGACACGCGCTGGCCTCCGTCATCCGAAATAAGCTGCGAGACAGCCTGAGCCTGCAGCACGTCGGTGGGGGCGGTGCGGAAGTACTGACCGCTGTCCCGGTAGCAGACGAACTGATCGGACGTGTTGGCAGGGGAGAACATCACGACGCCCGCACTGGTCACCTTGTCGATGACCTTGAGCGACACCGACGACGACGCCGCACCGATGATCACCTGCGTGCCCGAGGCGAGCTCCCTGTCGACGGTGGCGTTCGCCGTATCGGTGGTGGTGTCACCCGAGTCGCCGGGGATCAGTTCGACTGGCTGGCCGAGAACCCCACCTGCAGCGTTGACATCGTTGACACCTAGCTGGGTACCGGCCACCATCGGCGGGCCCAGGAATGACAGGCTGCCCGTATTGGGAAGCAGGGTGCCGATTTTCAGCGGCGCCGTGGACGGAGCGCCTGATGCCGTCGCCACTTCGGGCGTGCAGTCGGTTGAAACCGTGGTGGCCGGGACGGAGCTGTCGCTTCCGCTCGCGGCGGCGTCGCCACTACTCGAACTGCAGCCCGCGAGCGCGAGAGACGCCGCGCCGAGAACCGCGGCCGTTCTCACGAAGGTCTGTATTGCCATCCAAAATCTCCTTAGATCACCTGTATTCGGACGCCACCCAACTCTGCGTCCGCCGTGGGATCAGACGGTAGCGGTCCGACGGCATTCGCAATCGCTTCAGACCGGCTCGTGACCTTACTGTGACCTGAATTGCCCAGCATTTACACATCCGTCATATTGAGGAACCCTTCCTGCACCGTCGAGCCCGCCCGCTGTATGACCGACGACCGACGAGAACTCGCACGAGTCCACCCCCGCTTGGTGTTCCGACCTGAGCGCACCCGAGGTCAGCTCGGCGCTTCCCCTCCAAGGGTCTCGAGCACCACGCGGGCGACCGCCTTCATCGTCGACCGGCGGTCCATCGCCGCCCGTTGGATCCAGCGGAACGCCTCGGGCTCGGTCAGCGAGTGCTTCTCCATCAGCACACCCTTGGCGCGTTCGATGACCTTGCGCGTCTCCAGACGCTCGGACAGATCCGAGATCTCACGCTCGAGCGCGGCGACTTCCTTGAACCGGCTGGCCGCCAACTCGACCGCCGGGATCAGGTCGGCAGCGGAGAACGGTTTGACGAGATATGCCATCGCGCCGGCGTCCCTGGCCCGCTCCACCAGCTTACGCTGACTAAATGCTGTGAGAATGACCACGGGCGCAATACGTTTCGCGGCGATCTCTGAGGCCGCGTCGATCCCGTCGCGATGAGGCATCTTTACGTCCATGATAACCAGGTCGGGCTTCAGTTCCACGGCCAGATCGACGGCGACCTGCCCATCCCCCGCCTCACCGACCACCTCGTAGCCCTCTTCCTGCAGCATCTCCACCAGATCGAGCCGGATCAGCGCCTCGTCTTCAGCCACCACGACCCGTCGCGGCGGGGGCGACGCATCTGGCTGCTGTGGAACATTCATGGTGACCATTCTCCTCTGCTCGGACGACGTTGACGCGGGGAGCGACCGTGAGGAAGGTACCGGTGATTGACTCTCCGCAGCGATCTTCTACAGTGGTACAGCGCGACCCGCCCTCGTATCCCAATTGGCAGAGGAAACGGATTCAAAACCCGTCCAGTGTGAGTTCGAGTCTCACCGAGGGCACTGCCAGAGTTTTTCCCGGGTTTCCCAATTCACCGGGTTTCCCAATTCACCAGGTTTCCCAATTCACCAGGTTTCCCAATTCAGATGCCTCCTCTGACCCGAGGTTCAATTCTCTTCTGCAGCGCAGAATCGGAGACCGGGTCCACCCGTGGCCGGTTGCCTGTCGGACGGTCCGCCTTGACGTGCAATCAGCAACCTGCAGGCAGCAGTTATTTCTCGAGCCCGATCCTGGGGATCTGTGTGGTCCTGCCAGTACCCTTGGTAGGAACCCCTTGGTAGGAACCCCTTGGTAGGAACCATTCGATAGGAGCCATCCTTAAGACTGGTACGCCCTCTAGCACGGAGGTCAGAATGGATCCAGGCACCGTCAGTTTCACGTACGACGGGCGTGTAGCACTTCGATTCCAGCAATCGTTGTCGCACTCGCCGGAGGAGGTGTGGCGTGTCCTCACCGATCCGCAGTACCTGAAGGCATGGTTCCCCGCCGACGTCGAGTTCGATCTCACTCCTGGTGCTGAACTGGTCTTCCGGGTGACCGCTGAGCAGGTGCGCCGATTCGGCCTGCCCGCAGACCAGACCACCACCGGTACGGTCATCTCAGTGCGCCCGGCTCATATACTCGAATACCTCTGGGATGCCGAGACGCTGCACTGGGAACTCGTTCCGGACGGAAGCGGCGGTTGCTGGCTGACCCTCACCCACACCGTCGAAGAGGAAGAGTCCGCCTACGCCCACGCCGCAGGCTGGCACGCCGGACTCGAGGTCGTAGAGGCCCAACTCGACGGGCGCACAGTCGACTGGTCACCATGGGATCGGGCCGCCGAACTCGCTTCGTCCTATCGCAGGACGCCGTAACGACGCGAGCAGATCCATCCGTCATCCCACCAATTCCGACTCCGTCCACCGCCCCTCCCCCTCGAGTTCCACGCCGCGGGAGTGGAATTGGTTCAGTGTGCTGCGGTGACCGACGCTCAGCACGATACTGTTCGGAAGTTCGGACCCGAGCATGGTGTAGAGCGTGTGCTCGAGCCCCTCATCGATCGCCGATGTCGCCTCGTCGAGGAAAATCACCGCGGGACGGGCGATCAACACTCGAGCGAACGACAGTCGCTGCTGTTCACCCGGTGACAGGATGCTGGTCCAGTCCGCGATCTCGTCGAGTCGGTCGCCCAGATTGCCCAGGGCCACCTTCGCCAGTGCGTCCCGCACGGTGGCATCCGCCGCCGTCGGTTCCTTCGGGTACGCCAATGCGGTCCGAAGCGAACCGAGGGGCAGATATGCGCGCTGGGAGAGGAAGATCGCCTCGCCCGTCGGCCGCGACACCGTGCCGTCGGCGTAGGGCCACAGATCCGCAAGAGTGCGGAGCAGTGTGGTCTTGCCCGAGCCCGAAGGCCCTTTCACCAGCAGCGACTCGCCGGGTTTCACGCTGAGGTCGAGCCCTTCGATGAGCACCTCACCCGACGGGATGCGGACGTCGAGCTTCGCGATCTCGAGGTCGTCGCCCCCCTTGCCGGTCTTCAGGATGGGCAGTTCGGCAGCATGCTGGTTGTCGTTGGCGAGTCCGTTGAGTCGGATGAGCGTGGCGCGGAAACTGGCGAAATCGTCATACGACTCACGGAAGAACGACAGCGAGTTGTGAACCTGCCCGAAAGCCTGCGACGTCTGCATGACGTCACCGAGGGACACCTGACCTGTGAACAGTCGTGGACCCTGCACGAGGAACGGGAAGATGACCGCCGTCTGGTTGACGGTGAGGTTCCATCCGCTGAACTTCAGCGTCCGGAAGACGATGTGCCACATGTTCCGGATGACCGCCGCGAACCGGCCGGCCAGGGTGCGGCGCTCGACGTTCTCGCCCCGATAGAAGGCGATGCTCTCGCCGTACTCGCGCACCCGGATCAGGGCGTAGCGGAAGTTCGCGCCGAGTTTCTCGTTGAGGAAGTTCAGCTTGATGAGAGGTCGGCCGATCCAGAACGCCACCGCCGTGGTAACCAGCACGTAGATGTAGACGAGGAAGATCATCGCCCGGGAAATCTCGACACCGAACACCGTCATCGGGCCGGACAGATCCCACAGGATTCCCGTGAACGAGACGATCGACAGCACCGCCGTCACGGCACCCATCGACAGCGTTCGCGAGGTCGTGACGAAGTTGGTGATGTCGGTCTGAATCCGCTGGTCCGGGTTGTCGATCGCGTCATCCAAGAACCTGTCGCGGTAGTACGCGCGGCCATCGAGCCAGCCGTCCACGAGATGATGGTTCAGCCAGGTCCGCCAGTCGATGTCGAGCGTTTGTCCGATCAGGAACTCGATCAGCGCGCGCGCGACGTGAACCGTTGCAAGGATCGCGAAGACACCCAGGAAGTGCCAGAACGCCGACTCGTCCAGATTCTGGATCGAATCGTAGAAATCGTTGTACCAGTACGAGAACAGCACCGTCACCCGCACAGCGAACACCGTCGAGAGCAGCAACACCGCGAGGATCGCGAGCGGCTTGAGGCTGCGCCTGGGATTGAAATACGGCGCGGCGAAGCGCCAGAATTGTCTTCCCCACTTGGTGTACCGGGCTAGCAGGATGACCACGACGGCGAACGCCGCCACGGTCATGATGTATGCCTGCAACAGCCACATCAAGCTGTCCCCGACCACGTTGTTCCAGTTCATGAGCGACGTCCCCCATCACGTGGTGAAGCTCACAGGAATAGCTGTCGGGTCAAAGCTTCGATCTCTCGATGCCTTGCCCTCGGCCCCTGCGGCGGGGTGAACTACCGTTCGACGCAGCTCGCTGCCACAGGACTGGCCAGAGCGACATTCCTGCGAGGAAAATGGCGTATCAGACCTTCCTGAACGACCGTAGCGAGCAACTGGCCTTCGAGTGAGAAGAATCGGCCAGTGGCGAGCCCACGGGAACCGGCCGCGACCGGCGACTCGGTGGCGTAGAGCATCCACTCATCGAAACGGAACGGCCGGTGGAACCAGATGGAATGGTTTACGGTAGCCGCGACGATCCGGTCCAGTCCCCACGACAATCCGTGGGTGGTAATGATGGAATCGAGAACCGTCGTGTCCGACGAGTAGCCCATGACTGCGACATGAATCAAGGGATCGTCGGGAAGATCCCCGTCCGACTTCATCCAGACTCGATTGTGCGTGAGCTTCTCCCCCGTGCCCTTCATGATCCAGGACGGGTCGTTCGCGTACCGCATGTCGATCGGCTTGAGGGCGTCGACAAACATCTTCAGTCGGTCCTCGTAGCCCAGCAGGTGGTCGCCCAGCGGCGGCAGGCTGTCCGGAAACGGGACGTCGGGCACCGTGACCGCGTGCTCGAGTCCCTTCCCCCAATCCTGGAACGCCGCGAGCATGACGAACAGCTCTTGACCATCCTGTAGCGCGGTGACCTGGCGGTTCGCGAATGCCCGGCCGTCACGGTGCCGCTCCACCCGGTACTCGATGGGTTCCTTGACGTCGCCGCCACGGATGAAGTGGGCGTTGACGGCATGCACGGCGCGCTCACCGACCACGGTGCGGCCGGCGGCGACAAGTGCCTGGGAGATCAATTGACCTCCGAATGTCCTGCTACCCACCTGCGCGGGGTGCCGACCTCTGTAGGTGTCCTCCCCGATCTCCTCGAGGTCGAGAAGATCGAGAAGCGTCTGGAGATCGGTCTTCGCCGCGACTTCGCTCACCTAGTGGTCCTCTTCGCCGATTTTGTGGACATGGATCAAGTTGGTAGAGCCTACGGTGCCGGGCGGCGATCCGGCGACGATTATCACCAACTCGCCCTTCTTACACCGCCCGAGACCCAGCAGCGCGCTGTCGACCTGACGCACCATGGCGTCCGTTTCGTCGACCGCGTCCACAAGGAAAGTCTCCGTTCCCCACGTCAGCGACAACTGACTCCGCACCTCGGACAACGGGGTGAACGCCAGCAACGGCAGCGGGGTATGCAGACGCGCAAGACGCCGCACCGTGTCGCCCGACTGGGTGAACGCGACCAACGCCTTCGCGTCCAGGCGCTCGCCGATGTCCCGGGCTGCATAGGAGATCACGCCGCGCTTGGTCCGCGGAACGTGCGTCAACGGCGGCACACGAGTCGACTCGCCCTCCACTGCCTCCACGATCCGGGCCATCGTCTGCACGGTCTCCATCACATACTTGCCGACTGACGTCTCACCCGACAACATCACGGCATCGGCACCGTCGAGAACGGCGTTCGCCACGTCGGACGCCTCGGCCCTGGTCGGCCGGGAGTTCTCGATCATCGACTCGAGCATCTGCGTCGCGACGATCACCGGCTTCGCGTTCTCGCGGGCGATCTGGATGGCCCGCTTCTGCACCAACGGCACTTGCTCGAGCGGCAGTTCGACACCCAGGTCGCCGCGGGCGACCATCACTGCGTCGAACGCAAGGACGATTGCCTCGAGGTTGTCGATCGCCTCGGGCTTCTCGAGCTTCGCGATGACCGGGAGGCGGCGACCGACCCGATCCATGATGGCGTGAACCAGTTCGATGTCGGCCGGTGAACGCACGAACGACAGAGCGATGAAGTCGACGCCGAGCCCGAGCGCGAATTCGAGGTCCGCGATGTCCTTCTCCGACAGCGCCGGGACCGACACGCTCATCCCCGGCAGAGACAAACCCTTGTTGTTGCTGACCGGACCGCCCTCGGTGACCCGGCAGATGACGTCGTTGCCTTCGACGTCGGTGACGACGAGACCAACCTTGCCGTCGTCGACGAGAAGCCGATCACCCGCCTTGGCGTCCTCGGATAACTGCTTGTAGGTGGTCGACACCCGGTCGTGAGTTCCCACGCAATCTTCGACGGTGATGCGCACGACCTCGCCTGTGGCCCACATGGTGCGGTCCTCCGCGAACCGGCCGAGCCGGATCTTCGGCCCCTGCAGGTCCGCGAGGATACCCACCGCCTTCCCCGTCTCATCCGAGGCTGCGCGAACGTGCCTGTAATTCTCCTCGTGGTCGGAGTGATCTCCGTGGCTGAAGTTCAGCCGGGCCACGTCCATACCGCTTTCGACCAGTTCGCGAATACGGTCAGCGGTTGCGGTGGCAGGTCCAAGAGTGCATACGATCTTCGTGCGTCGGTTCACGGCCTCGAGCCTAGTCGTCCCACGCGACCTTCTCCATTTCAGAGAACTGCAAGCGGACCGCCGTCGGATGCACCGGTGACGGGAGGTCCGAAGCGCCGGTGAGGTAGACATCGACCGCGTGCGCGGCGGACAGGCCCTCCGTAATCGCCCACATCACAAGCGACGCATCCCGATCCGAACACCATCTGGCGTCGCACAACGGACTCATGCCTGTGCTGGACGTGCGAGAGGGCGGTCCGTCCCACGCCTCCATGAACGAGAGGTGGAACCGGTAGAACGTCCGCCGCCCGGGACACATCGTCGTGTCGTTCTCCCACGCCTCCGGCATCATCATCACGACGTGCGGCACGCTGCGCCCGGCGAGGTGCAGCAACCCGAGCACCTCGTCGAACGACGCCGAATCCGAAGCCTCCGGAGTACAGATGGGGTACAAAGGCCGCAGGTCGCCCGGAATCACCGAACTCGACAACAATGCCTCCCGCGCCCGCATGCGGTTCCGATTGCCGCGAACTGTGTTGATCTCACCGTTGTGCGCGACGAAACGAAACGGGTGCGCGAGCGGCGAAGAGGGAAACGTATTGGTCGAGAACCTGCTGTGCACGCTCGCGATCCGCGGGTCACGCAGATCCGGAAAGTATTGTGAAAGTTGGGATGTGGTAAGCATTCCCTTGTAGACGAGGGTCCGGCTCGACCGCGAAGTACATGCCGGCTCCGTCGGCCTCGACCTCGGGGGCAATCCGCTCGGCGCGCTTGCGCAACGGATAGACCAGGCGGTCGAGTACCAGCCCGCCCGGAGGGATCCCTCCGATCGCGGGCGCAGCGACGAACACCTGACCCAACGATTCTTCGGCGCAAGCCCGGTCCTTCAGGTCCGGCGGGATGTCAATCATGTGCGGTTCGCAGGCCCGCGCACCGGCCCCGACGCCCGCACCGGCCGGGTCGACGGGAATCTCGCGCCAGCCGAGGATCTCCATTCCCTCGTCTGCGGCGAGATCCAGTACGCGCTGCTGCGCGACCGCCCTCGCCTGCGCTCCTCGAGGCAGAAAGCAAATTCTCGCCGCATACGTGCTGGTTCCGTCGTCCGCAGGAGCAGGTAAATCGAACTCGATGACATCTCCGCAGAACTCGGTGGGGAGTTGGAGGAGGATTCCGGCGCAGTCCCCGCTGTTCGGTTCCGAGCCTGCCGCACCGCGGTGCTCGAGGTTCTCGAGCGCGAGGAGTCCGTCAGAGACGATGGAATGCGAGCGGCGACCGCGTACGTCCGCCACCATGGCGACACCGCACGAATCGACTTCCAGATCCGGGTCGTACAGGCCCTGTGGACCGGGCAACCGAGAGAACAGCACCGAAATTCCTCCACATCGGCAGGAAAACCACCAGTGCGCGCGCTGCGCGGGCTGTCGGCGGCCTCCGCTGGCGGGGTTGCCGCAACGGGCGCCAACTGCGTTTCGGGGTTCCACTTGGGCAGATCGGGCCCGTGAAGGTTGCTGCTGGGCATACACCCTGCGCGTCCATTTTGGATGGACTTATACCCGCAGGATACGGCCGAATCTTGCTCCTGGACGCAGCGTGGCCCGTGACGCAGATGCGTCACGGGCCACGGCGATTGAGGGGCTGACTTCAATTCCGAAGGGGTCTGCCCTGTCCGTCCCTGACACTTCCCGACAGCATCATGATGCCGTCGATAAATGCCCACAGCCAAATAGCCGGAAACACGAGGAACCCGATGGCGGCGAAAATCAATACGACACCGACAAAGAACCCGAGCAGCTGGGCGAGACCAATGCCCGTGCTTCCGATGTATAGACGGCCGATTCCGCAAATCCCGAGAAAGCCGAGGAGAATCTGGAGCAGTCCAGCAGTGCCCTTCGACTTGTCGGAGTACGGCTCGCCCGTTATCGGATCGCGACCGAACGGAGCCGCCGGGTCGCCATACGGGCTGTAACCCGGCACTGCGTAGCCGGACTGCTGCGCAACTCCGGGCTGAGGGTACCCACCCTGAGGGAAGCCCTGCTGACCGTATCCCGGTTGCTGATAGCCAGGCTGCTGGTAGCCGGGCTGCTGGTAGCCGGGCTGCTGGGGTGCACCGTACTGCGCACCGTAGTTCGGGTCGGGTGCGCCATAGGTTGGGCCGCCCGACTGCTGCGAAGGATTCTCGTAGCCGGTATGGGGCGCGGTCTGCGGAGTCGGCTCGCTAACATTCGGAAACGACGCGGTCGATTCGGTTCCGCTCGGCGACGGGTAGGTGGGGGTGGAACCCCAGCCCGGGCCGTTGCCGACTCCGGAATAGGTGTCCCAGCCCGGACCGGTGCCGGTCGATCCCGGCGAGGGAGTGCCCTCCGATGTAGCAGGTGGCTGAGACAGCGAGGCCTCGGCGGTGGCGTCATAGTCGAAGGGTGAGCCGAACTCGGGAGGCGCGATCGACTCGTTGTTGTCGCTGCGCTTGCCTAGGTTCACCTTGTGCTGGTCCTCGGTTGCGCCTTGGCCGGAATCATCGGATGCTCTCCCCGGTTCAGTCATTCACATCATCCTTCTTGTCGCTGGTCTCCGTGCCCTCGGAGTCGGTCGGCTCCGCGCCCTTGGGGTCGCTCGGCTCCGCGCCCTTGGAGTCGCTCGGCGCCGTGCCCACCTCGGAGGACGCACTCGCATTGCTCGCGGACTTGTCGTCCGATACCGCCTCGCTCTTGTCCTCGGCCTTCCCGTCAGGCCCATTCTCGGAGATCTCCCCCTCCACCGACTCAGGTTTCGCCGACCGCAGTTCCGCCGGATCCTCCCTACCTTTGGTAGCGAACAAAAAGTACACCACGGCTACGACAAAGACGATGGCCGAGGTGAACGAGTTCACGCGGACGCCCGCTATCAGGCTGGCGTGATCGGTGCGCATCAGTTCGATCCAGAAGCGTCCGGCGCAATAGCCGGCAACGTACAGCGCGAAGAGTCGTCCGTGGCCGATGCGGAAGCGACGATCCACCCACACCAGCGCGATCACGATCAGCACGCTCCACAGCGCCTCATACAGGAACGTCGGATGCACCACGTATGCGACCTGGCCTGTGGAGACTCCGTCGATCAAACCGGGCGATACCTGACCGGCGTCGTTACGCCGCTCGAAGATCTCGAGCCCCCACGGCACAGTGGTCTCGCGACCGTAGAGTTCTTGGTTGAAGTAGTTTCCGATTCTGCCGATCGCCTGTGCCAACAGGATTGGGGGCGCGATCGCATCGCCGAGCGCGGGCAGCGGGATTCCGCGGCGACGACAGCCGATCCAGGCACCGACGGCACCGAGCGCCACGGCGCCCCAGATCCCCAGGCCGCCCTGCCACACCTTCAGCGCGTCGACGGGATTGCCGCCGTCGCTGAAGTACGTCGGCCAGTCGGTCATCACATGGTACAGCCGGCCACCGATCAGTCCGAACGGCACCGCCCAGACGGCGATGTCGAGAACGGTGCCCTTCTCCCCGCCTCGAGCCACCCAACGGCGGTCACCCCACACGATCGCGACGACGATGCCGACGATGATGAAGAGTGCGTATGCGCGCAGCGCCAACGGTCCGACGTACCAGACGCCTTGGGGCGGGCTCGGAATGTAGGCCAGTACGTCCTGTGTGGAAGTCACGAAGCCACGGTAGCGGAGCGGACTCCCTCGGCGAGTTCCATTGTGAGTGAGCGCACCGCATCCAGGCCGTTTTCCACGGCAGTGACCAGAGCGGAACCGACGATGACGGCATCCGCGTATGCGGCGATCTCGGCGGCCTGCGCCCCGGAGCGCACACCCAGTCCCACTCCCACCGGAATGTCCGAGTGGGCGCGGACACGGGCGGTCAACTCCGGCGCCATCGACGACACCGCGTTGCGCGCACCAGTGACACCCATCGTGGATGCGGCGTACACGAAGCCGCTGCTCGCATCGACGGTCATCGCTAGACGCTCCTCGGTCGAGGACGGGGCGACGAGGAAGATCCGGTCGAGATCGTGTTCCTTCGACGCGGCGAACCACTCGCCCGCTTCCTCGGGAATGAGGTTGGGCGTGATGAGTCCGAGACCGCCGGCACTTGCCAGATCGCGAGCGAACGCATCGACACCGTACTGCAGAACCGGATTCCAGTAGGTCATCACGACTGCCTTCCCGCCGATGGAAGCGATCTGTTCGACCACCGTGAACACATCACGCACCCGCACACCGCCCTGCAGAGCCGTCTCCGCCGCAGCTTGAATGGTCGGGCCGTCCATCACCGGATCGGAGTAGGCGATGCCGACTTCGACGATGTCGCAACCAGATTCGACCATTGCCTTGACCACGTCAATGGACCCGGGAAGGGTGGGGTACCCGGCCGGGAGGTATCCCACAAGGGCGGCCCGCTTCTCCTCGCGGCACTGCGCGAACGTCGGGGCGAGGCGCGAAAGTGGTTCGCTCATTTGGCCGAACCGTCCCTATCGGTCGTGTTGGTGTCGGTCGCATCGTCGGAATCGAACAGGCCGAACCATTTGGCGGCCGTATCCATGTCCTTGTCGCCGCGGCCGGAGAGATTGATGACGATGATCGCGCCCTCTCCCAATGCGCGGCCCAGCCTCAGCGATCCGGCGACGGCGTGGGCGGACTCGATGGCCGGGATGATTCCCTCACGCTCGGACAGCAGTCGTAGCGCATCCATAGCCTCGGTGTCCGTGACCGGCTCGTACGTGGCACGGCCAGTGTCCTTGAGGAGGGCGTGCTCGGGACCGACACCGGGGTAGTCGAGGCCCGCCGAGATCGAGTGCGACTCGATGGTTTGCCCGTCCTCATCCTGTAGGAGATACGAATACCCGCCCTGGAACGCGCCGGGTGTACCCGCGGTGAACGTGGCCGCGTGGCGACCCGTGTCGACGCCGTCACCGGCGGCCTCATAACCAACCAGACGCACTCCCGGGTCGTCCAGGAAGGCGTGGAAGATTCCGATGGCATTGGAACCGCCGCCGACGCACGCCGTGACTGCATCGGGCAACCGGCCCGTCATTGCCTGCACCTGGACACGTGCCTCGAGGCCGATGACGCGCTGAAAGTCGCGGACCATGGTCGGGAAGGGATGCGGCCCCGCCGCGGTGCCGAAACAGTAATAAGTATTGTGCGCGTTAGTAACCCAGTCGCGCAGTCCCTCGTTGATGGCGTCCTTGAGAGTCTTCGACCCGGACTCGACGGACACGACCGAAGATCCGAGTAGCCGCATTCGGGCGACGTTCAGCGCCTGCCGCTCGGTGTCGACGGCGCCCATGAAGATGACGCATTCGAGGCCGAGGAGGGCACATGCGGTAGCGGTGGCCACACCGTGCTGACCGGCTCCGGTCTCCGCGATGATGCGCGTCTTGCCCATCCGCTTGGCAAGCAGCACTTGGCCGAGCACGTTGTTTATCTTGTGTGAACCGGTGTGATTGAGGTCCTCACGTTTGAGGATGAGGCGGGCCCCACCGGCGAACTCACTCATCCGCGTCGCCTCGAAAATCGGGGACGGCCGGCCGGTGTAATTACGCTGCAGGCGATCGAGTTCCGACAGGAAGCCCTCATCCGCGCGCGCCTTCTCGTACTCTGCGGTAACTTCCTCGATCACTGCCATCAGAGCCTCCGGCACGTGCCGGCCACCGTAGACACCGAAGTGCCCTCCGGCGTCGGGGTCGTGCGCCGTGCGCTCGGCAATTCCCGCGCCTGCAGTCGGCAGATCGCCGCCCTTGAAGGAGGTTTCCTGAGTACGTAGAGTCACTGGGCCATTCTGCCACACCCGTTTCGGGCGTGTCCGGTCACTTCCGGCGATGCCGACGCCTGATCAGCGCGACGGCTTGGGGCAGGACGGGTGTGCGCCGGCGTTAACCAAGTCAGCCACAGCCTTACGCGGATCCCCGCTGGTGACAAGCCCTTCTCCAACCAGTACCGCATCCGCTCCCGCTCCCGCGTACGCCAGCAGTTCCGCGGGGCCACGCACGCCCGACTCCGCGATCTTGATTACCTCGGTCGGCAGCCCCGGAGCGATCTCGCCGAAAATGCCGTTGTCGACCTCGAGGTTCTTCAGGTTTCGGGCGTTGATGCCGATCACCTTGGCACCCGCCTCCAACGCCCGGTTGGCTTCATCCTCGGTATGAACCTCGACCAGTGCCGTCATCCCCAGCGATTCCGTGCGATCGATCAACGACACCAGAGCGTCTTGCTCGAGGGCCGCGACGATGAGCAGCACGACATCGGCGCCGTGCGCGCGCGCCTCGTGAATTTGGTACGGCCCGAAGACAAAATCCTTGCGCAGGATCGGGATACTCACCGCTCGGCGGACAGCGTCAAGATCAGCGAGTGAACCGTGGAACCGCCGCTCCTCGGTGAGCACGCTGATCACGCGAGCACCACCGGCCTCGTATGTGGCGGCGAGTTCCGCCGGATCGGCGATCTCGGCGAGTGGGCCCCTGGACGGACTCGCGCGCTTGACCTCCGCGATGACTCCGATGCCAGGCTCGAGCAGGGCGGCGGCGGCATCGAGCGCCGGATGCGCGGCAGCAGCGGCGGCCTTGACTGCAGCAAAGTCGAGAATGGCTTCGCGGGCGGCGACATCGGCACGCACCCCGTCGAGAATCGAGTCGAGAACGGTCATCGTGGCCCGAGTCCTTTCTGGGCGGAAACCCGATGTGAGGAACAATGTCAAGGGTGAGGCAAGCCTAGATGGCACTGTGACGCTGTTTACATTCGGGTACCCGGGCCTCCATCCAGACCGTCAACTTGATCGACACCATCCCCGTTCGCGTCGGCCTTCGGGCGGTCCATTGTCGGATCGTCCCCCGCATCCAGCGCGTCCCAGAGCATGCGCTGGCTGACCGGACCGTCGGCGAAATCGGCCCCGGCTTTCTTCGCCGCTACCCGACGCGCGCCGGGACTCTCGTACTTCGACGAAAGCCCGGCCCCCGCCCGGGGCCGCCGCGCCAGTTCCACTGCAGCGACAAACGCTGCCAAAGCCCCCACCAACACGAGTACGGCAGGCCCGACATGTACAGAAACTGCCTCGACCTCCGCCCTGCCAGGAAGCTCGGCCAGCCGTCCTGCCGCGTCGTCGGAGGCGCCGGACGCGACCACCTCCACCGCAGGGAGCGCGGCCCCGACAGCAACCACCCCGACGAGCACACCGAGGACACGTAACAACCAACCCTTGACCGCGAACGAGGCCGCGATTGCGGCGATCAGAGTCAGCGCCAGCGGAGTGAGCGCAGCGGCCCACGTGCTGCCGACGAGGACGGTCGTGCGTTCTTGACCCAGCCCGTCGGAGGATGTCACCTCCACCCACGTCATCCGGGAGGCACCCCACAGGCACACTGCGGCAAAACCGAGCAACAGTACGGCGAGCACCGACTGGCGCCGCCTCGCGTGTGCTGGTTCCTCCACGGTTCCCAACACATCGCTCACTTCACGTCGCCCCGCATCGCTCATTTCGTGTCGCCCCCTAGAGTCCGCACCGTGTGCGCCGCCGCGATCGCGCTGAGCACCGCCATCGCCTTGTTCCGTGCCTCGGTGTCCTCATATTCAGGGTTCGAGTCCGCGACCACACCCGCGCCCGCCTGGACGTAGCCGATGCCGTCCTTGATCAGCGCCGTCCGGATCGCGATCGCCGTATCCGCGTCACCGGCGAAGTCCAGATACCCGACGATGCCGCCGTAGACGCCCCGCCGCGTCGGTTCGAGCTGTTCGATCAACTGCATCGCCCTGACCTTCGGCGCACCGGAGAGGGTGCCTGCCGGAAAGCATGCAGTGACGGCGTCGAGGGCCTGCTTGCCTTCCGCGAGGTGACCGGTGACGGTGGAAACCAGATGCATCACGTGGCTATACCGCTCGATGTGGCGGTAGTCGTGGACCTTCACCGTTCCCGGTTCGCACACCCGGCCCAGGTCGTTGCGGCCCAGATCGACGAGCATCAGGTGCTCGGCGTTCTCCTTTTCGTCGACGAGGAGATCCTTCTCTAGCAGGAGATCGTCCTCCTCGGTGGCGCCGCGCCATCTGGTTCCGGCGATCGGGTGTGTAGTGGCGACACCCTCGGACACCGTCACAAGCGCCTCCGGGCTCGACCCGACGATCGAGAATTCCGTCTCACCGTCACCGTTCGGCACATTGACGAGGTACATGTACGGGCTGGGATTCGATGCGCGCAGCATCCGGTAGACGTCGATCGGGTCTGCGGTGCAGTCGATCTCGAAGCGCTGCGACAACACCACCTGGAACGCTTCGCCCGCCTCGATGTCCCCCACCAGTTTCGACACATCGGCGCCGAAACCCTCGGTGGTGCGCTGACGGCGGTAGCCGGGAGTCGGCTTCGCGAACGTCGACACTGTGGAGGCGGCCGGAGCAGACAGTGCCGCCGTCATACGCTCCAGCCGCCCGACCGCGTCATCGTAGGCCTCGTCTGCGTATTCGTCGGTGCCGTCCCAATTGACCGCATTAGCGATCAGTGTGATGGCACCCTCATGGTGGTCGACCGCCGCGAGATCCGTGGCCAGCAGCATGACCATCTCGGGGATCTGCAGATCGTCGAGGGCGTGCTCACCGATGCGCTCGATGCGCCGCACAGCGTCGTATCCGAGGAAGCCGACCATGCCACCGGTCAGCGGCGGCAAACCTGGGACCCGTTCGGTCCGCAGCAACTCCAGTGTCGCGCCGAGAGCCGCGATCGGGTCACCACCTGACGGAACACCTGCGGGAACGTTCCCGAACCAGGCGGCTTCACCGTTGACGACGGTCAGCGCCGCGGGACTACCCACACCGATGAACGACCATCGCGACCAGGATCGACCGTTCTCTGCAGACTCGAGCAGGAACGTGCCCGGGCGGTTCGCCGCGAGCTTGGAATACGCCGACAGCGGAGTCTCAGCGTCGGCCAGCACCTTGCGCGTCACCGGGACTACCCGGTGCTCTGCGGCGAGAGCACGAAACTGCGCGCGCGTAGTGGTCGAGTCGGACCCGCCTCCAGGCGTGGTGGCGGCGGAAGTGGGTGCGGGAATCGTAGTGGGCTCGCCGTGCATGCACACCATCATCCCAGGCGCACTCGTCGTGTCTCCGTGCGCGGGTAACCTCGGCACTTATGAAACCTGGTCAGATCGCCCCGGAATTCGTCCTGCCCGATCAGGACGGAGTCGAGCACTCACTGTCGAGCCTGCTCGAGGAGGGCCCACTGGTGCTGTTCTTCTACCCCGCGGCCTCGACGCCGGTCTGCACAGCCGAGGCCTGCCATTTCCGCGACCTCGGCGCCGAGTTCTCCGCTGTAGGCGCTTCCCGCGCGGGTATCAGCATCGACGCCGTCGACAAGCAGGCATCGTTCGCGCAGGAGCAATCCGTCGACTACCCACTGCTCTCGGACGCTGACGGGGCCGTGGCGGAGAAGTTCGGAGTCCGCCGCGGACTGCTCGGCAAACTCGCACCGGTCAAGCGATCCACGTTCGTCATCGATACCGACCGCACGGTGCTCGAAGTGATCTCCAGCGAGTTCCGTGCCAACACACACGGCGATCAAGCGCTCGCGTTCCTCCAAACCCGTCAGGCCACCTGAATCGACTGCTTGGACACGGTGCACGCGTGGATCGACGCACGAATGGAGGGCGCGACTGATGAGTGGTAATGACGAGGCCCGTTCTGCACACACCGATACCCGATGGCTCGACGAAGAGCAGCAGGATGCCTGGCTCACCCTCATCGCCCTGGTCACCCGACTCCCAGCGGCACTGGACACCCAACTCCAACGAGACTCGACTCTCACCCACTTCGAGTACTTCGTACTCGCCTCGCTGTCCGGCGAAAGCGACCGGCGCCTGCAGCTGTCCCTACTCGGCCGGCGCGCCAACGCGTCGCTCTCCCGGCTGTCCCACGTGATCACGAAGATGGAGAAAGCCGGCTGGGTACGCCGTGAGAGCATCCGCGGCGGTCGCGGATGCGACGCAGTCCTCACAGACGAGGGCAAGGCGAAGGTCGTCGAGGCCGCGCCCGCACACGTCGAGACCGTGCGGTCACTGATCTTCGACGGACTCTCGGCCGACCAGGTGCATCAGCTGTCCGAGCTGTCCGGCGCCATGCTCACCCAACTCGACAAAGGCATCGCATCCGGCACCGGGAATGCCTGACGGGGAACGGAACCACCGCGTCACCAGCCGATTCACACCACTTGTTCGTTCAATCCCGGAAACGGAGAACCACCGCCGGGACTTGAACCCCTGCTCCACACGCAGCGACCTTCGGCGTGACCGCGTGCATGCACGCCCTACGAACCGAGATCAACTCCCGCCCACAGAACTTCACACCCCCCCCCGCCTTCGCCACGGCTGAAAACTCGGTATAGACAACCCCGACCATGCCGAGTAGACCTACATGCGAAGTCCTCCGGTGAGGGGAACTATCCGACGGACACCTGGAGACAACTTCCTACGGACCACGAGGAGCTATCCATGTCCAAATCTCTCCGAACTTTCACCCTGCGCGGACCGTGTCCCGGTCGCCGATCACCCTCGATGGTGATCTCGGCTCTCGGCTTTGCCGCGGTTCTCGGGCTGACGACACTGACCGTCGCGGGATTTACTGGTGTGCCGGTCGCGCTCGCCGATGAGGCGCCACCAGGAGCGGTGATTTTCGAGGACGACTTCAGCGGTCCGGCCGGTTCCCCGGTCGATTCCTCGAAGTGGATGCAGGACCCCGGCTTGGGTGAAAACAACGAGCTACAAGAATATATCGCGGGTACAGACAACGTCGCTCTCGACGGCGATGGGCACCTGGCGATCACAGCCAAGATGAATGACGGCACCGACCTCAGCGATCCCCAGGTCGGTGACTTTACGTCCGGACGGATCAACACCTCGCAATCGTTCAACCAGACGTACGGCCATTTCGAGGCGCGAATAAAGGTCCCCACTGGACAGGGCATCTGGCCCGCGTTCTGGATGTTGGGCAGCGACTTCCCAGAAGTCGGGTGGCCGCAAACCGGTGAGATCGACACGATGGAGCACCTCGGTGGTGAGCCAGGCACCGTGCACGGAACAATCCACGGCCCCGGATATTCGGGTGACGATGGCCCCTCCAGTAGTTTCACCCTGCCCGACGGTCAGAGCCTCTCCGACGAATTTCACACATATGCTGTCGACTGGTCTCCGAACCTGATCACCTGGACACTGGACGGTCAAACGTACGCAGCCCGCACGCCAATGGACATTGGCACGGACAACCAGTGGGTCTTCGACCATCCGTTCTTCATGATTCTCAATGTTGCGGTCGGCGGCAACTTTCCCGGAAACCCTGACCCCAGCACATCATTCCCACAAACGATGTTGGTGGACTATGTGCGCGTCACCAGCAACGACGGCGGGACGGACTGTCCGATGAACGGTGGATTCGGATCGGCATCGGTTTGTTGATGCGCCCAAGGCCGACGTAGGTGACCAGGGCGGGTTCAACCTGTCGATGCAACACCGGGCTGTTGCAACGAGCGTAGTTGTTCCTCGAAGACCTCAGCCGGAGTCCGCCAGCCGAGTATCTTGCGAGGCCGATTGTTGATCACCAAGGCGACGGCTTCGAGGTCGTCTGCGGACCACCTGGACAGATCGGTGCCCTTCGGAAAGTACTGGCGCAAAAGGCCGTTCGTGTTCTCGTTCGTCGGTCGTTGCCAGGGCGAGTGCGGGTCGGCGAAGAACACTCTCGTGCCGGTATCGAGGGCCAACTGAACATGTCCGGAGAGTTCCTTCCCTCGGTCCCAGGTGAGGGTCTTACGGAACTGCTCGGGGAGCGTGGTCATCGATGTCGTCAGCGCGGCGTTCATCGCGACGGCGCCGTATCCGCCGAGGGACGGACCGTTCTTCACGGGTGGTTTCTCGCCCCACCCCTCCATCCGAGGCAGGTGCACCAGGATCGTGGATCGACTGCTGCGCTCGACGAGCGTACCGATCGCGGACCGGCCGGTCCCGATGATCAGATCCCCTTCCCAATGCCCCGGGACGGCGCGATCGGCGGCTTCGGCGGGGCGCTCCGAGTGGACGACATCCCCGGTGACATGACCTTGCGGCTTGTTCTGCGACCGCGCTCGGGGAACCCGCAACGCACGGCCGGTGCGCAGGCATGCAACCAGCTCCCGCTTCAGCGCGCCCCTGCCCTCGATGAACAACGATTGGTAGATCGCCTCGTGGCTGATGCGCATGGACTCATCATCGGGGAAGTCGATCCCCAGCCGGTGGGAGATCTGTTCCGGGCTCCACGCCGTCGCCCACCGCCTGTCCTGTCGATGCGGTTTGTTCAGCCCCTTCCACGCGGGCGTCTCAGGCCCACGGACGATCGTGCCGTCGGGTCGGCAGACGCTGCCGGAGAGCCGCTCTTGCACGTATTCACACAACCTGGTGTTATCCAACAGCTTCGCCGTCTTCGGACGCTTCGCGGCCTGTTGCGCTTTCCACTGTGCGACCAGGGCGCGGTAGACCGGCTGGCCGCCCCGGGTCGCTGCGTTGCGACGCAGTTCGCGTGAGATCGTGGCCGGGTCGCGTCCGATCCTGCGGGCGATGTCGCGCACGCCGACATCCTGGGCGCGCAACAGCGCGATCTCCTCACGCTCGGCGAACGACAGGTAACGGCTCGTGGGCTCGTCCAGGCTGATCGGCGGCATACCGCCAGCGTGACGGAACCACCGAGACCCGACCGGCCATGACACGCTGACGGCCTCCGCGGCTTCGGCTGTCGTCACTCCCGATGCGATCCGCCGCCAGAAGTCCCGCTGCACCGCACGAGAGGGCTCCGGCCGGCCTGGTGAACGCGTCGGAGGTCGCAACGCCCTGTCCGCCGCCCACTGCCGCCGGGCACCCGCCGGTGCCTCCGGCATCTGATTGTTGCTGCGTCCCATCGCGTACCTCCGTGATCGAGGTGTTGCGACGGCCGATTGAATCCGCCCAGCGTCCGGGAGTCGGAACTACTCGATTTCACGCACTTCGAGAGAAGCTTGATCGCAGTCCTGGCCCCGATACCCGTGTATCGGGGCCAGGACTGGACCGCCCCACATGTTCTACAGGTGCCCTAACGAACGTGTTTCCCAACATGATTGGGACAACGGAGCTGTGGCTGACCTCCCCGGGCCACTCCACGGAGAGTGAGTCGCCAGAAAGAACCGTGCCGGGAGCGCTCACCCCAGTGGCGTCCCGCCGACACCCCAACTGTCACGCGGGACCTCGATGATCGTCACCCACACCTTCGCCGGATCCTTGCCGGTCGCCTCGGCGTAAGCCTTGGTGACCGCCTCGATGGTGGCGCGCTTCTGCTCAGCGGTAAACCCGGGTGTCTGGCTGATCTGGATGAGCGGCATAGACCCATTCTGCCGAATGACCGAATCTGCTCGACAGTAACCTATTCGCCACTCAGAAGTACGTCGGAATCGAAGCAGGTGTGTGTGCCGGTATGGCACGCGGCACCCTCCTGATCGACGAGGAGCAGAACGGTGTCGCCGTCACAGTCGAGGCGCACCTCGTGAACGAACTGTGTGTGCCCCGATGTCTCGCCCTTCACCCAGTACTGCTGGCGCGACCGTGAGTAGTACGTGCCCTTCCGGGTCTCGAGGGTCCGCGCAAGGGCCTCGTCGTCCATCCACGCGACCATCAGCACTTCGCCGGTGGACTTCTCCTGCGCCACGGCGCTGAACAGGCCTGCCTCGTTGCGCTTGAGGCGGGACGAGATGGCCGGGTCGAGACTCATCGGACAACAATCCCTTCTTCGCGCATGGACTTCTTCACATCGCCGATGGTCATGTCGCCGAAGTGGAAGACGCTGGCCGCCAGCACGGCGTCAGCGCCTGCTCCCACAGCGGGTGCGAAGTGCTCGACGGCTCCCGCTCCCCCGCTGGCGATCACCGGCACGTGCACGGCGGCGCGCACCGCGCGAATCATCTGCAAGTCGAAGCCCGCCTTGGTGCCGTCCGCGTCCATCGAATTGAGCAGGATCTCCCCCACTCCCAGTTCGGCGCCGCGGAGCGCCCACTCGACCGCGTCGATGCCGGTACCGCGTTTGCCGCCGTGGGTGGTGACCTCCCAGCCAGATGCGGTGGAGGGTCCGCCCTGCGCAACGGTCCGCGCGTCCACCGACAACACGATGCACTGGGAACCGAAACGTTCACTGAGTTCGCGCAGCAACTCCGGCCGGGCGAGGGCCGCGGTGTTCACGCTCACCTTGTCGGCTCCGGCACGCAGCAGTCGATCCACGTCCTCGACAGTGCGAACTCCACCGCCGACCGTCAGGGGAATGAAGACCTGCTCGGCCGTCCGGCTCACCACGTCGAGCATGGTGCCCCGATCCGCGGTAGACGCGGTGACGTCGAGGAAGGTGAGTTCGTCTGCTCCCTGGGCATCGTATGCTGCGGCCAACTCGACCGGATCACCCGCGTCGCGTAGGTTCTCGAAGTTGACACCCTTGACGACACGTCCCGCATCGACGTCCAGACACGGTATTACCCGAACCGCCAGAGTCATTGCGCCCGCCCTCCATGAAGTCCGGAACGTGGATCACCCAGTGACCCGAGGATATCGAGAATATCGTCGTGCACCCCGGGCGCACCTGCCAGCACGGAACCCGACTCGATGGTCCACGGATCGCCGGCCAAATCTGTGACGACGCCGCCGGCGGCCCGCACCAGTGCCACGCCAGCTGCATTGTCCCACGCATTGTGCCCAAAGATCACCGCGCCACCGAGTATCCCGGCTGCGGTGAACGCGAGATCCACACCGGTGGATCCGTGAATCCGAATGCGCGACGACACCCTGCTCAACTGCGCTAGGACCTGCAGCCGAAAGGGGCCGGGGATGCGCCCACGGCTGTCGATGTTGAGGGCACCCATGCCGACGATCGACGAGGCCAGCGAGCCTCGGTCGAGTCTCGGCAGCGGTTTCCCGCCCTCGAGGAGTGGTCCGTCTGCAACGGCGGCGTACCGACGTCCGACGAGCGGCAGCCAAGTGAGACCGAGAATGGGCACGCCGTCGTCGAGAAGTGCGAGGAGCGTGCCGGCGGTCGGCAGACCCGCCGAGTAGTTGAAGGTGCCGTCGATGGGGTCCAGCACCCAGATGGGTCCGCTGTCGAGGTCGGGGCCGCCGAACTCCTCACCGTGGACGTCGATACCGGTCCGGTCGCGTAGTTCTCCGGTCAGCCGCTTCTCGAGCTCCAGGTCGACGGCGGTGGCAAAGTCGTCAGGACCTTTGTGCACCGCGCTCGGCGCCCCGACACCGGAGACGAAGCGGTCGTGCACACCGTCCAGAAGTTCGGCGGCGATGGTCAGGAGTTCCTGTGGGTCGCGGGACAGGTTCATGGTCGGTGCACTCGGCCCGCGACCGCGGCGAGCGCTTCGGGGAGGGTGAACCGTCCCGCATAGAGCGCCTTTCCGACGATGGATCCCTCGACTCCCTGGTCGACGAGTCCCGCGATCGCCTCGAGATCGTCGATGGTCGAGACCCCGCCCGAAGCGACCACCGGTGCGTCGGTGGCCGCGCAGACCTGAGCGAGGAGTTCGAGGTTGGGACCGGTCAGAGTGCCGTCCTTGCTGACGTCGGTGACGACGTACCGCGAGCAGCCGTCCTTGTCGAGTCGGGCCAGGGTCTCCCACAGACTTCCACCTTCGGTCACCCAACCGCGGCCGCGGAGTTGATAGTCGCCGTCGACGAGGCGCACGTCGAGGCCGACGGCGATCTTGTCTCCGTACTTCGCGATCGCGCGGGCACACCAGTCGGGGTTCTCGATGGCGGCGGTGCCGAGGTTCACGCGTCCACAGCCTGTGGCCAGTGCGGCCTCGAGCGACTCGTCGTCGCGGATTCCACCGGACAGTTCCACCTGGACGTCGAGTTCGCCCACCACGTCGGCGAGCAGTTCGCGGTTGGAGCCACGCCCGAAAGCGGCATCGAGGTCGACGATGTGCACCCACTCGGCGCCGTCGTTCTGCCACGCGAGGGCTGCGTCACGTGGCGAGCCGTACCCGGTCTCGCTGCCGGCCTCCCCCTGGACGAGACGGACAGCTTCACCGTTGACGACATCTACAGCAGGCAAAAGGACCAGGCTCACGTGCGACAACCCTAGTCGCTCAGCGGTAGGAACGGGGCTTCGGGTCCCCGCGATCGGCACCGTACGCGTGGCCGATCGTGCCTCACAGGCTCCGGACCCAGTTGCCGAGCAACTCCGCACCCGCGTCTCCGGACTTCTCGGGGTGAAACTGCGTGGCGGACAGCGCGCCGTTCTCGACGGCAGCGAGGAATTTGCCGCCGTAGTCGGCCCACGTCAGCGCGGGCGGAGCGAGTCGTTCCGGCGTCGGGAGTTCCCAGGTCTGCGCGGCATACGAGTGGACGAAGTAGAACCGGGTATCGGGGTCGATGCCAGCGAACAGGGTGCTGTTGTCCGGCGCCTCGACGGTGTTCCAGCCCATGTGCGGCAGCACGTCGGCCTGGAGTCGTTCGACGGTGCCTGGCCACTCGGCACAGCCGTCCGTCTCGACGCCGAACTCGACGCCGCGTTCGAAGAGGATCTGCATACCGACGCAAATCCCGAGGACCGGCCGTCCGCCGGCAAGGCGCTGACCAATGATCCGCTCGCCGCGAACCGCACGAAGTCCTTCCATGCACGCCGCGAATGCACCGACGCCGGGAACGACCAGACCGTCGGCAGCGAGCGCCACCTTGTGGTCGGAAGTGACCTCGACGCGCGCGCCGGTCCTGGCCAGCGCGCGGGTGGCCGAATGCAGATTGCCGGAGCCGTAGTCGAGGACGGCAATCGTTGGGACGCTCATCCGGTCAGCCTATCGGGCGGCTCAGCGGGCCCGAGCGCGCGGACGACGACCACCCCGACGGCCGGAACGACCGCGACCGCCGCCGCCGCGACCGCGAAGACCCAGGAGTACCCGGCCACTGAGGCGACGACTCCGAGCGAGAGCGACCCAATCCCCGCGCCCGCGTCGAAACCGATGTTCCATCCGGCGCTCGCGGCGCCGAACCGTGAGGGACCCGCTGCGGTGAAGATCATGACCAGCGACTCGTTCTGCACCCCGCCGAAGCCGAACCCGAAAGTGAGTGCCGCGCATACCAACAGCGCCTGGGACGCATGAGTTGCCGCAGCGAAGGTGAACAGCACCATCCCGAGGCACACGAACGCCAGGGCGGGCACCAGGGCACGACCCACTCCGATTCGGTCGGAGACGAACCCTGCCGCATACCGTCCCAGGAGTGTCGCACCACTCGAGACCGCGAGAATCACCCCTGCGAGTGAGGCCCGTTCCGAGAGGGCGATCGGCAGCAGGCTGGACAGACCACCGAATGCGGCGGCGGCGACCGCGACCGCAAGCCACGGCGTCAGAAGTACCCGCAGCGGAATGCGGCCGTGCGACGCACGATCGGGCGGGCTCTCGATCGCGGGCAATCTCGTGATCGCGAGCACGGCTAGCACGGGAATCAGAGCACCGATCACGAAGGCCGGGGTAGCAGACCAACGCTGCATGATCGCCAGGCCGGCGGGCAGACCGATCATCTGTGCAGCAGCGACCGCGATTCCCTGGGCGCCCGTAGCCCGACCGAGTATCTCGCGTGGCGCGAGTTCGGCGATCAGTGCGGACCCGGCGACGGTGAGCATGCCGAAGCCCGATCCCCGCACGGCAGACACGGCGAGCACGGGGATCGCGTCGGTGGACAGCAGGAACAGCAACGACGGCGGACCGAGCAGCAGACACCCGATGGCGAGTACCCACCGGTGCCCCCACCTGCGCAGGAGTCGGGGCACTGCCAGTTGGGTGGCCACGGTCGCTGCCATGAAAACGGCCGTCACGCTGCCGGCCAGTGCGTCGGAACCGCCGGACAGGGAGACGACCAGCGGAACGACGGGCAGCAACACCGCCCATCCACCGAACGCCGCGGCGCCCATCACCATGGCGGTCGGTAGACCGGGTGTGCGGAACAGGCCGGGGCGTGGCTTTACAACGACCGCCACTTACGTCAACCCGACAACGCCCGCCACGGCTGCCAGCACGGCCAACGCCAGCAGCACACCGGATGCCAGTTTGTTGAACTTCCACATCGAGTAGGCGCCGCCCGCCGCGATTCCCGCGGCGATGAACAGAACGTAGACCAGGACGACACTCACGATCGGGGCCCCATCACAGGCTGCCCTTGGTGGAAGGCACACCCGTGACGCGGGGATCCGGTTCGACCGCCTCACGCAGGGCGCGGGCAACGGCCTTGAACTCCGCTTCCGTGATGTGATGCTGGTCGCGGCCGTAGAGCACCCGCACGTGAAGGGCGATGCGGGCGTTGAGCGCGATCGACTCGAACACATGGCGATTGATCACCGTCGCATACGGGACACCGGGGTATCCGCCGATGACGGCGTGCAGGAGGTGTTCCGGTTCCCCGGTGTGCACGCAGTACGGACGCCCCGACACGTCGACCGACGCATGGGTGAGCGTCTCGTCCATCGGAATGAACGCGTCTCCGAACCGGCGGATGCCCTTCTTGTCTCCGAGTGCCTGGCCGAGTGCCTGGCCGAGCACTATCGACGTGTCCTCGACCGTGTGGTGTGCCTCGATCTCGATGTCGCCCTTCGCGCGGACGGTGAGATCGAAGCTGGCATGGGAGCCGAGTGCGGTCAGCATGTGGTCGAAGAACGGAACACCGGTCGAGACGTCGACGACGCCGGTGCCATCGAGGTTCAGTTCGACGGTGATGCTGGATTCTTTGGTGGTTCGTTCCACCTTGGCTGTGCGATCGGTCATGCTCGGTCTCCTGAACTGGTGAGTTCGGTGGCGGCGATCTCGTCGCCGGCCAAAATGAAGGCGTCGTTCTCGGAGGCTAGTCCGACGGTGGCGCGAAGGTAGCCTGGAATTCCGACGTCCCGGATCAGCACCCCACGGTCGAGGTAGGCCTGCCAGGCCCGGGAACTGTCGGCGAATTCGCCGAAGAGAATGAAGTTCGCGTCGCTAGGAATAACTCGGAATCCCTTGTCTTCCAGCTCTTTCGAAACCCGGGCCCGTTCCGCGGCGAGCGCGTGCACGCTGCCGAGCGTCTCGTCCGAGTGCCGCAGGGCCGCCCGGGCGGCGGCCTGCGTGACCACGGACAGGTGGTAAGGCAAGCGGACCAGCAGCAGCGCCTCGACGAATGCCGGTGCGGCCGCGAGGTATCCGAGCCGGCCGCCGGCGAATGCGAACGCCTTGCTCATCGTCCGCGACACCACGAGCTTCGACGGATACTCGTCGATCAGGGTCAATGCGCTCGGAGCATCGGAGAACTCGGCATACGCCTCGTCCACGACGACGATGCCCGTTGCGGCGTCGAGGATCCGGCGCAGGTCCGCGATCCCGATGCTGTGCCCGGTCGGGTTGTTGGGGCTGGTGACGAACACGACGTCGGGCCTACGTTCTCCGATAGCCGCAGTGACCGCGTCCACGTCGAGGGCGAAGTCGGCCCGGCGGAAGACCGGCAGCCAGTCGGTCTGCGTGCCGTCGGCGATGATCGGGTGCATCGAGTACGACGGCACAAAGCCCATGGCACTACGACCGGGACCTCCGAACGCCTGCAACAACTGTTGGAGGATCTCGTTGGACCCGTTGGCCGCCCACACGTTGTCGACCGTGACGGGAACGCCGGTCTGATGGGCGAGATACGCGGCGAGATCGGTGCGCAGTGCCACCGCGTCCCGGTCCGGATAGCGGTGCAACTCCCCCGCCGCCTCCCGGACGGACTCCGCGACGTCGTCGACGAGAGCCTTCGTGGGGGGGTACGGGTTTTCGTTGGTGTTCAACTGCACCGGGACGCTGAGTTGCGGAGCGCCGTAGGCCGACTTGCCGCGCAGGCTGTCCCGGATCGGCAGTGCGTCCACGCCGATCGACGCGCCGGGAACGTTCGCCGCCGTCACTGCAGGGCCTCGAAGCGCAGGCGCACGGCCTCACCGTGGGCCGGCAGGTCTTCGGCGTTGGCGAGGGTGATGACGTGACCGGTGACCTCTTTCAGCGCAGCTTCGGAGTAGTCGACGACATGGATGCCCCGCAGGAAGGTCTGCACGCTCAGACCGGACGAGTGCCGGGCGCAGCCGGCGGTGGGCAGCACATGGTTCGACCCGGCACAGTAGTCGCCGAGGCTGACGGGCGCCCACGGACCCACGAACACCGCACCGGCGCTGGTCACCTCGGCGGCCACGGCGGACGCGTTCTCGGTCTGGATCTCGAGGTGCTCGGCCGCGTAGGCGTTGACAACGCGCAGTCCCGCCTCGATGTCGGAGACCAGGACGATTCCGGACTGGGAGCCCGACAGGGCGGCGGTGACCCGCTCCCTGTGCTTCGTGATCTCGAGCTGAGCGGCCAGCGCGGTGTCGACGGCATCGGCGAGTTCCACGCTGGTGGTGACCAGGATGCTCGCCGCCATCACATCGTGCTCGGCCTGGCTGATCAGATCGGCGGCGACGTGCACGGGATCGGCGGTGGAGTCGGCGAGGACGGCGATCTCAGTGGGGCCTGCCTCGGCATCGATCCCGACAAGGCCACGGCACAGCCGCTTGGCAGCGGTGACGTAGATGTTGCCGGGCCCGGTGATCAAGTCGACGGGAACCAGTTCGGCGGTGTCGGTGTCGACGGCAGTGCCGTCAGCAGCAGCCGTGTCGGTGCCACCGTAGGTGAGCAGGGCGACGGCCTGAGCGCCGCCGACGGCCCATACCTCGTCGACGCCCAGCAGGGCTGCCGCGGCGAGGATGGTCGGGTGCGGCAGGCCGGCGAAGTCCGACTGTGGCGGCGACGCCACGACGAGGGACCGGACGCCGGCCGCCTGCGCGGGCACAACGTTCATCACGACACTCGACGGGTAGACGGCGTTGCCACCGGGAACGTAGAGACCGACACGGTCGACGGGGACCCACCGCTCGGTGACGGTCCCGCCGGGAACCACCTCGGTGGTGGTGTCGGTGCGCCGCTGATCGGCGTGGACCTTGCGGGTCCGTTCTATCGCTACCTCGAGCGCGGCGCGGACTGACGGGTCGAGCTCGCGGAGTGCGCCATCCAGTTCGGCCTGCGGCACGCGCACCTGAGCGGGCCGGACGCCGTCGAACTGCTCACTGAATTCGAGTGCCGCTTCGGCGCCGCGATCACGGACCGCCTCGACGACGGGGCGAACCTTGTGTAGGACCGCGTCCACATCCACTCCACCTCGGGGAAGTGCGGCCCGAAGTTCGGCCGTGGAAGGGGTACGACCGCGAAGGTCGGTGCGGGCGAGCATGAGAGGTCCTCTCTGCGACTGGCGGGACGCGGCGAATGGCGGACACAGCGTCATTCAAGGAGCGCACCGTTCACGAAGAACTGAGCACGACACCGACTATCCAGGATAGCCGGACCCCATTTTCACCGGCCGGCGGCGGAAGGAGGATTTCTCGTAGCGGTGATAGGGGGCTGTTGATTGTGCTCATTCGCGAGTGGAGCGCAGGAACCTCCGGGCCAGATCCTCCTCGACGGACGGCCCCGGAGTCCATTCGGCGATCCACGGCCCCGTGCCTTCGCTGGGGTCGACCACTCCCCGCTCGAGCCAGGCGTACCGGCCCTCGAGGACGGATTGCGCGACCTTCCGGTCGACCTCGTCGGTGTTGTGCCACAGACCGTCGAACAGTTTCTCGACCCTCAGCGCAGCCTGTCGGCAGAATACGTCGGCGAGTTCGTAGGCTGCAGCGCCCTCGGCCTCGTTCTCTTGGCGCTGCATCTCCGCCTTGACGCACGTGGCGGACATCGCGAAGAGTTCGGCACCGATGTCGACGACCCGACCGAGAAACCCTTGCTGCTTCTCGAGCGCCGCCTGCCAGCGGGCCATTCCGTAGAACGTGGAGCGAGCCAGCTTGCGGGAGTGTCGCTCGACGAAGCGCAGATGCTTGGCCAGGACGCCGAACTCGCCGTAGGACGTGGGCACCTGCCCCTTGCCCGCAACCAGCTTCGGTAGCCATTTCGCGTAGAAGCCGCTGGCCTTCGCAGCCGCGCGGGCCTTCGCGCCGGTGTCGGCGTGCGGATCGGCGAGATCGCCCGCAGCGGTCAAATGCGCGTCGACGGCCTCCCTGGCGACGAGCAGGCGCATGATCTCACTCGAACCCTCGAAGATCCTGTTGATGCGCAGGTCGCGGTCCAATTGCTCCGCGGGCACCGCACGTTCACCGCGGGCGGCCAGGGACGCCGCGGTCTCATAGCCACGGCCGCCGCGGATCTGGATCAGCTCGTCGGAGATGACGCAGGCCATCTCAGACGACCACAGCTTGGCCAGCGCCGCCTCGATCCGGATGTCGTTGCGGCCCTCGTCGTTCATCTGCGCCGACAGATCCACCACCGCTTCGAGGGCGTAGGTGGTCGCGGCCACGAACGACAGCTTGTTCGCGACGGCCGCATGCTCGCCGACGGGCTTTCCCCACTGCACGCGCACCCCGGACCATTCCCGGGCGATCTTCAACGACCATTTCCCGGCACCGGCACACATCGCCGGAATCGCGAGCCTGCCGGCGTTCAGCGTGGTAAGCGCGATCTTCAGGCCGTCCCCTTCACGCCCGATCAGATTCTCCCGGGGCACACGGACCTTGTACATGCGGGTGACACCGTTCTCGATGCCCCGCAATCCCATGAACGCATTGCGCCGTTCGACGGTGATGCCGGGTGAGTCGGCCTCGACGACGAAGGCCGAGATGCCGCCGCGGTGACCCTCGCTCTTCGGCACTCGTGCCATGACGACGAGCAATTCCGCGACGACGCCGTTGGTAGTCCACAGTTTCACCCCGTCCAACTGGTAGGCGGCACCATCTTCGATGGGGATCGCCGACGACGCGAGGCGCGCCGGGTCGGATCCGACGTCCGGTTCGGTGAGCAGGAACGCGGAAATGGCGCCCCGAGCACAGCGCGGCAAGAAATCGCGCTTCTGCTCGGGTGTCCCGGCGAGCTTCAGCGGCTCAGGGACTCCGATCGATTGATGGGCCGACAGGAGCGCGCCCAGGCTCGGATGCACGGAGGCGACGAGCATCAGCGCCCTGTTATATGCCACCTGTGAGAGTCCGAGGCCACCGTACTCCGGAGAAATCTTCAGTCCGAAGCACCCGAGGTCGGCGAGACCACGGACATACTCGTCGGGAATACGCGACTGGGATTCGATGACGGCGCCGTCGATCTCCTCGCAGTACACGCGGAGGCGGCCTAGGAACTCCTCTGCCTTCGCCGCGTCCTCGGGCATCGGCTTCGGGAAGGGATGGATCAGATCGAGCCGGAATCGTCCGAGAAACAATTCTTTCGCGAAAGACGGCTTGTCCCAACCGGACTCCCTCGCCTCCTCAGCGACGGCTCGCGCTTGTTCCTCGGTGACCTTCGGAGCAAATGTGTCGACCATGACGCGCCTCCTACTACCGGGTAGTCCTACTGACGAGTATCCCCCAATCGGCCCACTCGGAACAGGGTTTCGGCCGTTGTCCCGTAGTAAATCCTCCCCTCACCTGCACGAACCTCAGGTACCAGGGTGGCCGTCCCGCCGGTAGCATGACGTCGTGTCGTGGCAAGTGTGGTATGCGGTGTTCGGAGCTTGGTGCCTGATCAGTGTGTCCCCGGGCGCGGGCGCGGTTGCGTCGATGTCCACGGGGATGCGATTCGGCCTAGGACGCGGCTACTGGAACATCGTGGGTCTCGAACTCGGGTTACTGCTGCAGCTCGTGGTGGTCGCCGCCGGGCTAGGGGCGTTGCTTGCGAACTCGACACACGCGTTCACAGTGATCAAGTGGTTCGGCGTCGCCTACCTGGTGTATCTCGGGATTCGGCAGTGGCGAGCGAGCGCGACCGATACACCCGACGGCGGCGGCGAGACCGGAGAAGCGAGTGGACCGGCGATGGTCCTGCGCGGCTTCCTCGTCAACGCCAGCAACCCGAAGGCCACCGTCGTCATGCTGGCGGTGATCCCCCAGTTCATTACCCTGCACGAGTCGCTGCTCCCGCAGTACGCAATCATCGCCATCACCATGATTGCTGTCGACATGGCCGTCATGATCGGCTACACGGGGCTGGCGTCGAGGGTCCTTACGCTGATGCGGTTGCCGCGCCAGCAGCGCGCCACCAACCGAACGTTCTCCGGCCTGTTCTTCGTGGCGGCCACGCTCCTGGCCACGGTGCGCCACGCCGTCTGACCGGTGGGTAGGTCGTCACATATCGAGGCCGAGGTCCAGGACGGTCACCGAGTGGGTGAGCGCACCGACTGCGAGGTAGTCGACACCGGTGCGGCTTCCCGGACGGCATGCAAGGCGCCACCACCGAGCCGGCGGCGGCGACGTGGTTGTCCTTGATCAGCGCGGCGTCGCCGAGACCCATGCGGTGGTTGACACCGCCCCCTACCCGGACGGCGTACTTCTGTAGGGCTCGCAGCCCCGGCAGGGTCTTGCGGCTGTCGCGGATCTTCGCGCCGGTGCCCTCGACCGCATCCACCCACGCGGCGGTCGCGGTCGCGATGCCCGAAAGGTGGCAGACGAGGTTGAGCATCGTGTCGGCCGATCAACGTGTGGGGGGTGACGCCACCACCCCGACCCTCACCCGCCGACCGACCGATGCGGCAACCACCTGCAGGGACCTCATGGCGACCCGACCCACGGCAGGCTAGGAATCCGACCGGCGGGACGGGTTCGCTTCCTGTGCAAATCCACCCCTCAGCTGCACGAATCCGCTGCAGTCCAGTTGTCGTCGGGCGCACCGTAGCATGGTCTGATGTCTTGGCAAGTGTGGTATGCATGGCTCGGGGCCTCGGTCGTGATCAGCTTGTCCCCAGGGGCAAGCGCGATCTTATCGATGGCCACGGGAATGCGATTCGGCCTACGACGCGGCTACTGGAACATCGCGGGTCTTCAGTTGGGATTGCTGCTCCAGATCGCATTGGTCTCCGCCGGACTCGGGGCGCTGCTCGCGAGTTCGACACTCGCGTTCACGGTGATCAAGTGGCTCGGCGTCGCATACCTGGTGTATCTCGGAATTCGGCAGTGGCGGGCGAGCCCGACCGATATGTCCGGCGTCGACGGCGAGGTCACCGAGACCAGCGGCCCAGCGATGGCGCTACGCGGCTTCCTGGTCAACGCCAGCAACCCGAAGGCCATCATCTTCATGCTGGCGGTGCTCCCCCAATTCCTCACCCCGTCGGCGCCACTGCTGCCTCAGTACCTGATCGTCGCCGCCACCCTGATAGCCGTCGACGTCGTCGTCATGACCTTCTACACCGGGCTGGCGGCGAAGGTTCTGCGGCTGATGCGGTCGCCGCGCCAGCAGCGGGCCACTAATCGCACGTTCTCCGGGCTGTTCTTCGCTGCGGCGACCTTCCTGGCCACGGTGCGGCGCGCCGTCTGAGCGGTGGGTAGGTCGTCACATATCGAGGCCGAGGTCCAGGACGGTCACCGAATGGGTGAGCGCACCGACTGCGAGGTAGTCGACACCGGTGCTGGCGTAGTCGGCCGCGACCTCGAGGGCCAGCCCCCCTGACGATTCCAGCTTGGTGCCGGGGGCGTTCGTGTCCCGGCGCTGCACCGCGATCTGCGTCTGCCACAGCGGGAAATTGTCGAGCAGCACCAGTTCGACGTTCTCGGCCAGCACCTCGTCGAGTTGCTCGAGGCTGTCGACCTCCACCTCGCACTCAAGGCCCGGTGCGGCTTCCCGGACGGCGTGCAAGGCGGCCACCACCGAGCCGGCGGCGGCGACGTGGTTGTCCTTGATCAGCGCGGCGTCGCCGAGACCCATGCGGTGGTTGACACCGCCCCCTACCCGGACGGCGTACTTCTGTAGGGCTCGCAGCCCCGGCAGGGTCTTGCGGCTGTCGCGGATCTTCGCGCCGGTGCCCTCGACCGCATCCACCCACGCGGCGGTCGCGGTCGCGATGCCGGAGAGATGGCAGACCAGGTTGAGCATCGTGCGCTCGGCGGTGAACAGCCCGCGCGTCGGAGCGGACACCGTCAGCACCGACTGCCCGGGGGCGACCCGGGTGCCGTCGGCGACCCGGTCGAGCACCTTGTAACCGCCCGCTCCGATCACCTCGTCGAGCACCAGCAGTCCCACATCCAGACCGGCGACGGTCCCGTGCGCACGGGACACCACAGACGCCGTGGCCACGGCGTCGGCCGGGACCGTGGCCACCGAAGTGACATCGGGTCCGTACCGCAGATCCTCGTCCAGCGCGAGACGCAGGAGCGCACGCACCTCGTCCGCGTCCAGTCCGTGCGGAAGCAAGGGGTCGGTCATCACGCCGCTCCTGACAATTGGGGTTCGAGAAGTTCCAATTCGGCGTTCCGCAACCGCACGTGCGTGCTGCGACGCCACTCTTCCGACGTCTCCGGGTAGTCACTGCGGGTGTGGCATCCGCGGCTCTCGGTCCGCGCGGCGGCGGCGAGCACCAGCGCGGATGCGGCAACGGTGAGGGCAGCGTCCGCCAGGGCGGTCTCTCCCTCCGGCACGGTGCTCGGCGCGGAGGCCAGGGCATCGGCCACCGCCTCGAGGCCGACCGCGTCCCGGACGACAAACGAATGGTCGGTCATCAACTGCTGCAACAGCTCTCGTGGTACGGACGGCATCGCCCGTTGTTCAGGGTCGACTGCTTCCACCCGGACGTCGGATCGCTCGGCGGCCGCCGCACCGACGCGTTCGCCGACCACGAGCCCCTCGAGGAGGCTGTTCGAGGCCAGCCTGTTCGCGCCGTGTAGACCGGTGCGTGCCACCTCCCCCGCGGCGTAGAGACCGGGAACCGCGGTGCGGCCGTGGACATCGGTCACCACGCCACCGCACGCGTAGTGCGCGGCGGGCGCCACCGGGATCAACTGCTCACGCGGATCGATCCCGGCTTCCAGGCAAGACGCCGTGACCGTCGGGAACCGCTGCGCGAAACCCCTCAGGTGTCGCGCATCGAGATACACGTGATCCTGGCCCAGTTCCCGAAGCCTCGATGCGATCGCTCGCGACACGACGTCACGGGGTGCGAGGTCGCCCAATGGATGCACCCCGGCGGTCACGGAATCGCCGGCGGCGTCGACGAGGATCGCGCCCTCTCCGCGGACCGCTTCGCTGATCAGCGGACGCCGCCCGAGCCCGCCGGGGGTGAACAGGACCGTCGGATGGAACTGCACGAACTCGAGATCCGCGACGACGGCGCCCGCATCCAGTGCGAGTGCGATACCGTCCGCCGTGGCTCCGGGCGGGTTGGTGCTGCTCGTGTACAGCTGACCGAGCCCACCCGTCGCCAGCAGCACCGACGGGCAATGGACTACCCCGAGGCCGCGCGGGGACTCGACGAGGACACCGGTCACCCCGCGGGCGTCGGTCAGCACCCGGACCGCGGCCGCGTCGAACAGCACGGACGAGCCGGCGGCCCCGAGCGCGCGCTGCACCTCGGCGCCGGTCGCGTCGCCGCCGGCGTGGATGATCCGGTGTGTGCTGTGTCCGCCCTCCCGGGTACAGGACACCTCTCCGTCCCGGCCGCGGTCGAACACCGCGCCGAGTTCGGCGAGCGCCGTCACCGCGTCCTGGCCGCCGGCCACGATCGAGCGCACGGCTTCCTCGTCGCACAGCCCGGCCCCCGCCTCACAGGTGTCAGCGACGTGCGAGTCGACCGAGTCCCCGGCTTCGGCCACGACCGCAATGCCGCCCTGCGCGTACTGAGTCGCGGTGTCGGCCGGTCCTCCCTTGCTGACGGTCAGCACCGTCAGGCCCCGCAGCGCGGCAGTGCGGGCAGCCGTCAGTCCGGCTACCCCACCACCGATCACGACGAGGTCGGCGTGCTCCTCCCAGAGGATCCCCCGGACGGGTCCGGTCACTCCCCGCCGCCCGAATTCCCGATCTCGATCATTCGTTGCACCGACTTGCGGGCACGCTCGGCGGTCGCGAGATCTACGTGAACCTCGTCCTTGCCCTCGAGCAGGCAGCGGAGCAGGGCGGCCGGGGTGATCATCTTCATGTAGGGGCAGGACGCGCGGTCGTTGACGGCCTGGAAGTCCACCTCGGGCGCGGCCTTGCGCAACTGGTGGAGCATTCCGATCTCGGTGGCGACGAGGACCTGCTTGGCGCCGGTCGCCCGGGCGGCGTCGAGCATGCCGCCGGTGGACAGGATCTTCACCTTGTCCTCGGGCACGAATCCCTCACCGGCGAGGTACAGCGCCGATGTGGCGCAGCCACACTCGGGGTGGACGTACAGTTCGGCATCGGGGTGCGCCTTGGCCCGGGCCGTCAATTCGTCGCCGTTGATGCCGGCGTGCACGTGGCACTCGCCAGCCCAGATCTGCATGTTCTCGCGACCGGTGACCCGCTTGACGTGGGCGCCGAGGAACTGATCGGGAAGGAACAGCACCTCGCGGTCGGGGTCGATGGACGCGACGACGTCGACGGCGTTGGACGACGTGCAGCAAATGTCCGTCAGCCCCTTCACCTCGGCGGTGGTGTTGACGTACGAGACGACGATCGCGTCGGGAAACTCGGCCTTCCATTCACGCAGTTGAGCGGCCGTGATGGAGTCGGCCAGCGAACAGCCGGCGCGCTCGTCCGGGATCAGCACGGTCTTGGCCGGACTGAGGATCTTCGCGGTCTCCGCCATGAAATGCACGCCGCAGAACACGATCGTGTCCTCGGGCGCCTCCGCCGCGAGGCGCGAGAGCGCCAGGGAGTCGCCCACGTGGTCGGCAACGTCCTGAATGGCGGGCAACTGATAGTTGTGCGCGAGGAGGGTCGCTCCCCGTTCCCGTGCCAACCGCTTGATCTCGGCAGCCCACTCTTCGGTCGCCTCGACGCCCGCGTAGCCGCCGGGACCGTCCTGAATCTGCGGGCGTGTTCCCGCCCACAACGTAGAGGTCGTCATGGCTTGCTCCTTCACCGTGGACTCGGCGGGCCGGTCCAAATTTCCGAAATCAGGGTTTTCGACTTAGGATCGAAAACATGCCCAATAGTAGCACCACGCATGAAGTGCTCACCGCGGTGTTCCAGGTTCGCCACTTCCCCGCCGACGCCGTCGCGAGCCGATCAGGTGCGGTGTGTCACGCGGGCGGGGCCACGGAACTCGCGGTATTGCTGTGGCAGCGGGCCCGTGATCCGCAGGCGGACGCGTGGTCATTACCCGGCGGACTCGTCCGCAACGATGAGGACCTCATCACATCTGCGCGGCGGCAACTGGCCGAGAAGGTGGACGTGCAGGAGGTCTCGCATCTCGAACAGCTGTCGGTGTTCAGCGACCCTCACCGGGTGCCAGGTCCGCGCACCATCGCGTCGACCTTCCTCGGACTCGTCCCGCTCCCCGCCGATCCGAAGTTGCCGACGGACACCGTATGGCACCCGGTGTCCGACCTGCCCGAGATGGCCTTCGATCACGGGACCGTCGTCGAGCACGCCCGAACACGGCTCGCCGCCAAGCTGTCGTACACCAACATCGCCTACGGCCTCGCTCCCGCCGAGTTCCCCATGTCGACGCTGCGCGAAATCTATTGCGCCGCCCTCGGTTACCAAGTGGACGCCACCAATCTGGCGCGCGTGCTCGGCAGGCGCGGCGTGCTGACCGCGACGGGGAACACGGCCCGGTCCGGGCGCACGGGCGGGCGCCCGGCCGCGCTCTACCGCTTCACCGACTCCTGCTTGCGCGTCACCGACGAGTTCGCGGCGCTGCGACCGCCGGTCTGACCGCCTTCGGTAGGGCTGCCCTGCGAAACGTCACCCCTGAGCGAGACCTCGCCAGAACATATCGGATGCAGCGGCGACCACCTCGTCGACCGGGGCGCCGTCGAGCATCCCGGCCGCGGCGAGAGTCGCGATGCCGTGGAAGGTCGCGAACGCGACCAGGGCTATGCGCGACGGGTCCCCGGGACCGATGTCGCCCGCGGTCTGGGCCTCGGTCACGATCCGCACCGTCAGATCCATCGACGTGTGGCCGGCCTCCACCACCTGGGCGGCAGCCCCGGGCGCCTTCTTGCGGCTGTACATCAGTGCGAGCAACTCGTCGTGTGTGAGCGCGAACGTCACGTAGGTGCCCGCGAGTGCACCGAAGCGGGCGCGGGCATGTGGTTCCGCCTCGTCCATTGCCTGTTCGAGCGCCTTCGTCAGACGTAGAAACCCCGACTCGGCGAGCGCGTCGAGCAAGGCCTGCCGATCCCGGAAATGTTTGCTCGGTGCCGCGTGGCTGACCCCGGCCTCCCTGGCGAGGCGCCGAAGGGAGAGTCCGTCGACGCCGTCCTCCTCGAGCGTGCTCTCGGCGCGAGCGAGCAGCACCTGCCGCAGACTCCCGTGGTGGTACGGCTGCTCGGCGACGGACATGGCGCAATCGTAGCAAAATGTTGGCATTGACTACTTTGTTGTCACTGACTACATTCGGGGGAACTTACCGACTCAGGAGCGCACACATGTCTCTAGACGTATCCGGAACGACCGTCCTCATCACCGGCGCCAGCGCGGGCCTCGGCGCCGATTTCGCCCGACGCTTTGCCGAGCGAGGTGCGAACCTCGTTCTCGTCGCCCGCCGCGAAGACCGGCTCGAGCAGCTCGCGACCGAACTCCGCGACAAGCACCAGGCATCGGTCACCGTGCTCCCGTTCGACCTCGCCACCCCCGGCGCCGGCGAACGACTGAGAAGCGAACTCACCGCCCGCGACATCCGCATCGACTCCCTGGTCAACAACGCTGGATTCGGCACGCACGGAGACTTCGCGTCCGCGGACCTGGACAGGCTCACCTCTCTCATTCAGCTCAACGTCACGACGCTCGTCGAGTTATCCCACATCTTCCTGCCCGATCTACTCCGCGGACGCGGCCTACTGCTGAACATCGCGAGCAGCACCGCGTACCAGCCGACCCCCGGTATGGCCGTCTACGGGGCGAGCAAGGCATTCGTCCTCCACTTCACGGAGGCGTTGTGGGCGGAGGCCCGGGGCACCGGACTGACAGTGCTCGCGCTCTCCCCGGGCCCGACACACACCGAGTTCTTCGACGTCGTCGGATCCCAGGACGCCGCCGCCGGGCACATGCAAACCGCAGAACAGGTGATGAACACCGCATTCCGTGCCCTCGACCGCCGCAACCCACCGCCGAGCGTCATTTCCGGGTGGACGAACAAGATATCGGCACTCGGCTCGCGCCTGGCGACCCGCCGGATCACCGCGCTGATCGTCGGGCGCATGCTCGGTAACGTGCGGTTGCGCGCCAAGGTCGAGAAGTAGCGATCACGAAGTAATTGCCGGGTCCCGGACTTCCGGCTCGTCGAGTTCGATCGGATGATCACTGACGCCGAGATCGTCGTACGGGTTGAGGGCGGCGAGTACGAGCGTCACGACGCTGGCGACGAGGGGCTGGAAGACCAGCACCAGCAGGGTCCCGATACCCGGCGCGACCGCGACCACGGTTCCGGTAGCGGTCGTGTCCGGGTGGGGAAATCGCAGCGCGGCCAGACCGAGTCCAGCGAGCGCCATGACGCAGGCTCCGGCCGCACTGCCGGCAAGGACTGCACCGAAAGTGACCGGGCCGCGGCTACGCCGCAGAGCCCATGCCGCGACCGCGGTGAGGATGCCCACCACGAGACCCGCACACGCGAACATCCCGATCGCGTCGAAGCGGTGCACGCTCTCGCCCGTCAGCGCCACCCCCCGGTCGGGTGCGACCACCAGCAATTGTTCAGGCGGCGCAAGCACCCCCCACGCCACGCCCACGAGTGCGCTCACCGTCACCGCCCCACAGAAGATTCCGGCGGCAGATCGAAGCCTGATGCGCGGGAGTGTGTTGACATCCTCCTGGCCCTGAACGGCCGGGATTCCTACGCGGGAACACATGATGTGTCCTCCGTTCGGTGGGTTCCTGCTTCATCGCTGACTGCCCCGGCAAGCCGAAGTCTGACATCTGCTCCACAAGCGTTTAACGACCCTGCCAGCCCGGCAGCGTCGATGATATTCACCGCGGCGTTGTAATCGCGGTCCAGGTGCGCCCCACAGGGGCACCACCAGGTGCGGACATTCAGCGGCTTCTTCCCGTCGACCCGCCCATACTGTGAGCAGGTGCGGGTCGACGGGAAGAAGCGATCAATCTTCACCACCGTCCGCCCATACATGGCAGCCTTCTCCTGAAGTAGCCGCACCAGGGTGGACCACCCGGCCTCATGCACCGACTTCGCCAACCCGGTGCGGACCAGACGGCCACCGCAAGATCCTCGACGGCCACCACTTGGTTCTCGTGGATCAGCCGCCTCGCGAGCTTGTGGTGATGATCGAGCCGGGTCTCGCGCACCTTCCGATGCACTACCGCGACCCGGATGCGCGCCTTGGCACGGTTGTGTGAGCCTTTCTCCTTCCGGGCCAGCGCCTTCTGTGCCCGTGCCACACGTTTCTCCGCAGCCCGCAGGTGCCGGGGTGCGGGCACCTTCTCCCTGGTGCCGTCCGAGCGGGCGATGACCGCCAGATCCGTCAACCCCAAATCGATTCCGGCCACGGTCGGTGCCTGCGGTAACGGCTGTTCGTCTCGTTCCACCACGAACGAGACGAAATAGCGGCCGTCCGCCTCCCGAATCACCGACACCGACGAGGGCTCCGACGGCAATTGTCGGGACCACACCAGTTCGACGTCGCCGATCTTCGCCAACCGCACACACCGAGAGGTGACCGTGAACCCGTTACGGGTCAACCGGAATGCCTGCCGGTTGTCTTTACCGGACCGGAACCGGGGCGCCCCCACCCTGCGACCCTTCCGTTTCCCCGACAGGGAATCGAAGAAGTTGCGGTACGCCCCGTCGTATGTCGCCGCATCCTGTGGTGGTGCACCCCTGTCGATCATCCGGCAGTACTTGGAACAGCAGGGGAGACCGGATTAGAACGGGATCGGCTATCCCGGACCCGAAGGACCTGGCCTGCACCGAAGAATCGTTGGGTCACGTCCCCGACGCTACCGCCGTCCGGGCGCGATCGAGTCGAACACACCGTGGCGGGAGCATTTTGCCCACCATCCGTGCGGGCTGATCTGTACGACCATGCGACGCCCACACGCCTCACAGAAGCGCGGCGGCTCCAGCCCCAGGTGCGCAGCAGTGGGAACGGCGTCGCCCACACCGGCCACCACCCGGCGGCCGGTGAAGGGGTTGTAGCGTTCCTCGGTTCCGCCGCCCGAGGTGATCTCGGCCGAGGTCATCAGAGCGTGTCGTTCAGGGCCTTGATCGGCATCTGCAGATCGACGAGCAGATCGAGATCCTGCTCGGCCGGGCGGCCCAGGGTCGTGAGGTAGTTACCGACGATGACTGCGTTGATGCCACCGAGGATGCCCTGCTTGGCACCGAGATCGCCGAGCGTGATCTCGCGACCTCCGGCGAAACGAAGGATGGTGCGCGGCAGTGCAAGCCGGAACGCGGCCACCGACTTGAGCGCCTCGCTCGCAGGCAGGACCTCGAGATCACCGAACGGAGTGCCCGGGCGCGGGTTGAGGAAGTTCAGCGGAACCTCGTCCGGCTCGAGCTCAGCCAGATTGGCCGCGAACTCGGCGCGCTGCTCGAGGCTCTCACCCATGCCGAGGATGCCGCCGCAACACACCTCCATGCCCGCGTCGCGGACCATGCGGAGAGTGTTCCACCGCTCGTCCCAGCTGTGGGTGGTGACGACGTTCGGGAAGTGCGACTTCGCGGTCTCGAGGTTGTGGTTGTAGCGGTGCACACCCATCGCGGCGAGCTGGTCGACCTGCTCCTGGGTGAGCATCCCCAGCGAGCACGCGATCTGGATGTCGACCTCGTTGCGGATCGCCTCGATACCGGCCGCGACCTGGGCGAGTAGGCGCTCGTCGGGGCCGCGGACCGCGGCGACGATGCAGAACTCGGTGGCGCCGGTCTTGGCGGTCTGCTTGGCCGCCTCGACGAGGCTCGGGATGTCGAGCCAGGCCGCACGAACCGGCGACTGGAAAAGCCCCGACTGGGAGCAGAAGTGGCAGTCCTCGGGGCAGCCGCCGGTCTTGAGGCTGATGATCCCCTCGACCTCGACCTCGGGGCCGCACCACTTCATCCGCACGTCGTGTGCAAGAGCGAGCAGTTCCTCGAGACGGTCGTCGGGTAGTTGGAGAACTTCGAGCACCTGGCTCTCGTTCAGCGCCTCGCCGCGCTCGAGGACTTGCTCACGTGCGAGGGCGAGAATGCCTGTCTGTACTGGGGCCGATGTCACACGTATCTCCTGGAGAGCGGGCCGATCAGGGGCAGCGGATCGACATGAGTAAGAATTGAACACCGTACAAGTTGAACTGCGTTCACGTTAGATCCGTCGTGGGATACTGTCAAAGCCGGGCCGAACGACACCGGCTTTCTTCACGAGAGGGTGATCCGCCAGTGCAACTGCGACGTGGCGACGTACTCGCCGGCGCCATGGCAATTCTCGACGAGTTCGGTCTCGCCGACCTCACGATGCGCAGGCTCGCGGCTTCTCTGGGCGTCCAACCGGGCGCCCTGTACTGGCACTTCCCCAACAAGCAGACCCTCCTCGGAGCTCTCGCCGACAAGATCCTCGAGGATGTCGACGCACCGATCTCCGCCCCCGACGCGGACGCGGAGTTCGTCGAACTGGCGCACCGTTTGCGCGCGGCACTGCTCTCGCACCGCGACGGAGCAGAGTTGGTCTCGGCCACCTATGCGTCCCGCATGACCAACGCCAGGGTCCGAGAGGGCTTCGCTGCGGTCGGACGGCGTTACGGACTGTCCCGCGAGCACGCCGAGTTGGCCTCGTATTCGCTGCTGTATTACGTGCTGGGCCACACGGTCGACGAGCAGTCGCGGGCGCAGATGGAATCGGCCGGCGCCCTCACTCGGGCGGCCCTCTCCCCCGACGCCCCGCACTCGCCCAGCGCGGCGTACGACGAAGATCTGCTCGACGGCGACCCGACGGTCCGGTTCGACTTCGGCCTCTCCCTGTTCGTCGACGGCATTCGTGCGCGGCTGAAGAGTCGCGCACACCCTGCCTAGCAGGCACAATGGTGTTGAAGCCGAGTCGCCCACGAGGACCACTCGGCGCGCCCCGCGACCCAAGGATGACGCGATGACGTCTTCGCTCCGCCGCCGCGCAGGAACCGTTCTCGCGGCGGCACTCGCACTGATGCTCCTCCTTGCCCCCGTCCAGGCAGGCGCGCAGGCCACCGTCGGCCGCCCCGGCGCCGTCGTCTCCTCCTCCCCCATACCGTCCGGCGCGCTGCCCGAGGGCGTCGCCGCCGGTTCGTACGTGACCTACTGGTCCATTGGCCCGCAGGACGAACCGGCGCTGAGCACCGGCGCGGTCCTCCTCCCGCCGGGTGAGCCGCCACCCGGCGGGTGGCCGGTGATCTCGTGGGCGCACGGCACCGTGGGCATCGCCGACGCCTGCGCCCCGACGGTCAGCGGGCCGCTCGCCGGCCCATACCTGGAAACGTGGCTGCAGCAGGGATACGCCATTGTCGCAACGGATTACATCGGCCTAGGGACGCCGGGAATCCATGCGTACCTGGACGGACCGTCGGAGGCGCACGCCGTGATCGACATGGTGCGCGCGGGCCGGGCCGTGACACCGTCCCTGTCGGACCGGTGGGTGGCGCTCGGGCAGTCGCAGGGTGGGCAGGCTGCTCTGTTCACTGCCTCGATGGGAACGACGTACGCGCCCGAACTCGACTTCCGCGGCACCGTCGCAACCGGGGCGCCGTCGAACATCGAGAAGCTGGCGCCGCTGGCCGGCCCGAGTTTCCCCGCGCTGCCGCTCGCTGGGAGCACAGTGTTCATCGCGTACGCTCTCGCTGGCCTCCGCGCCGCACATCCCGACCTGGTCGACAGCTACCTGAGCCCCCTCGGCCGCGACGTTCTCGGCCGCGTCGAGTCGCTCTGCTACGAGGATGCGGAGGCGCAGATCGGGAACCTCACCATCGGCCAGTTGTTGTCGCGGCCGCTCGACGATCCCGCGATGCAGGCGGCATTGCAGCGTTCCCTGGCAGTGCCCGTCACCGGCTACGACCGCCCCCTCTTCATCGGCCATGGGATCTTCGACGAGATGGTCCCTGTAGTGTTCACGTATGCGCTGACCTCGGAGCTGGCGGCCGCGGGCCAGAGCTTCTTGTTCCACACCTACCCCACCACTCACGTCGCGACGATGTACGCCGCCTTGCCCGATACCACTGAGTTCGTCCAGTCAGCCTTCCGGTAAGGGGCCATCGCCGCCGCGATCAAACGCAATCTCCAACGGGGTCGCGGCTCACAGCGCTTCACACCACACTCGGTGTTCCCGTCTGCGGTTACGATCGGCCGCTCTTCATCGGGCAGGAATGGTTCGACGACCAAGTCTCGATCCGCTCATAGTGAAATCCGTCGCCGACCTCACAGCGATCGGCCAGAACTTCGTGTTCAGGACGTATCCGACAGGCCATCTCGAGACCATGCCAACCCCCAACCCGACACGACCTTGTGTGCGAGCGGGGCGTCGTCAGACCCTGCCCTTGACCATGCCGTGCCAGTACATGGCCGGCAGGCCGTAGCGCTTGAGTAGCCACATGTCGCGGCGGTCCTTCGTGGTGTCGATGACCGGGAAGCTCGGTGCCGGATTCAGATCGTAGTCGAACTCGGCAAGCATCATCTTGTCCCGTGCTGTGACGAACGGACACGACGAGTAGCCGTCGTAACTCTTACGCTCACCTGATCCGCGCATGGTCACGAGCAAGTTGGCGACCAGCACGGGGGCCTGCTTGCGCACTGCGGCGCCGGTTTTCGAAGTGGGCAGGTCCGCGACATCGCCCAGTGCAAACACGTTGGGGTACAGGCGATGCTGGAGGGTGTGCTTGTCGACCTCAGCGTATCCGAAGGGGCTGGCCGGATTGGCGAGCGGACTCTCCGCGACCCATTCCGGAGCTCGCTGCGGCGGGACGGCGTGGAGCATGCCCAAAGCGAGTTCTTCCTCGGTACCTGCGGCGTGGTCGGCGATGGTCGCCTTGTGAGATGCCCCGTCCAACGACACCATCTCCGAGATGAGTCGCACCTCGATTCCATATCTCTCGACGATCTCCTCGAGCGCGTGCCGCCAGGAGGGAACGCCGAACATGGAGTCACCCGGGAGGACGAGTATCACCCGGATCTGGTCCAGAATTCCCTGCCGGCGCCAGTAGTCGGAGGCGATGTAGGCGATCTTCTGCGGAGCACCGGCACACTTGATCGGTCCGACGGGCTGGGTGAATATCGCTGTCCCCGAGCGCATGTTGCGGATCAGCTCCCAGGTATGGGGCGCATATTCATAGGAATAGTTACTGGAGACCGCGCCGTGCCCCACCGAGTCCGCCAGTCCGGGCACCCCATTCCAGTCCAATCGCAGACCCGTTGCCATCACCAGATAGTCGTAGCCGATCTCGGACCCTGTATCCGTGGTGACGGTCTGCGCTTCCGGATCGACCGATGTCGCCGCCTCCCGAATCCACTCGACACCGCTCGGGATCAGCTTCGCCTCGATGCGCCGGGTTTCCTTCACCCACGCCTGCCCTGAACCGACCAGCGTCCACAGAGGCTGGTACCAGTGCCGATCAGAGGGCCCGAGCACCGCGATGCTCGTGACAGCGGCACGCCTGAGGCGTGCCGCTGTCGCAATGCCCGCGGTGCCGCCCCCGACGATGAGCACCCGGTACCGGGACACCAATTTTCCTGGGTTGGATGACATGAGAACACTCGTTCGTCTTTGTGACGTGTAGATGCGAGACCGACCGCGTGTTTTCGGATCCGAATGGGCCCGGGATCACGGCTTCGACGCTACTAATACCCCTCCGGGTATTTACGGACGAGCGTATTCCTCGTAAGACGCAATGGTCAAGTACCCCTTAGGGTATTTTTCCAGCCCGGAGGATGGGGCGCACGAAGCCAGCGAACGCTGCGATCTCGACTTTCTCCCATCGCCACTTCCTCTACTCAAGCGGCAGGGAGTATTGGACTCGGTACAAGGTATCCCCATGGGGTACTTGAATACCCCATGGGGTATATGGCATTCTTGTATTCAACACAGGAGAAAGTTCCTGCCCGTCCCGGAGGAGACCGTGATGATTCTCGAGCAGTACTACATCGAATGCCTGTCCCACGCCTCATACTTGATCGGGGACGAGAGCACTGGGCACGCCGTCGTCGTCGATCCGCGCCGCGACATCACCGACTACCTCGACGACGCCCGCGAGCACGGGCTGACCATCGAAGGAGTCATCAATACCCACTTCCACGCCGACTTCGTCTCCGGGCACCTCGAACTACTCGAGGCAACTGGTGCATGGATCGGGTTCGGGAAAGCTGCCGACGCCGACTACCCGATCCGCCGCCTCGCCCACGGCGAGCATATTTCCCTCGGCGAGGTCGACCTCGAGGTCTTGTCGACCCCCGGCCACACCTGGGAATCGATCAGCCTGCTGGTACGGGAGCATCCCGACGCAACACCCACGGCAGTTCTCACCGGCGACTCACTGTTCATCGGCGACGTCGGCCGCCCCGACCTCGTCAACCTCGGCGACGGATCGAACACCGACCTGGCCCGCGCGATGTTCCGCACCCTCCATCGGACGTTGCTGGCACTGCCCGATTCGGTGACGGTGATGCCCGCCCACGGCGCCGGATCGTCCTGTGGCAAGAACCTGTCCGCGGAACTCACCTCCACCATCGGCGAGCAGCGGCGCACCAATCCATCGGTGCAGCCGATGAGCGAGGACGCGTTCGTGGCATTGATCACCGACGGGCAGCCCGCGGTCCCGGCGTATTTCTCCGTAGACGCCGCCCTGAATAAGGCCACCCACGCCGTCCTCGACCAGGATCGCCACATCCCCGCGATGACTCCCGAGCAAGTCCGCCATGCTCTGTCCTCCCCGGACATTCGGGTGGTCGACGCGCGCAGCGTCGACGACTTCGCCGCCGGACACCTGGCAGAGTCGGTCAACGTCGGCTTCGACGGCCGATTCGCCGAAACTGGAGGCATGGTCGCCGAGGTCGGACAGCAGATCGTGCTGATCAGTTACCCGGGCGAAGAACAAGAAGCCGCGATGCGGCTCGCACGCATCGGTTCGGACAACACCATCGGCTATCTGAACACCACCACCGACTGCACCTTCCCCGCTGAGCTCGCGGATCTGGTCCGCACGGCCGCCCGCACGACCGTTTCCGAACTGGACAAGCTCCTGGCAGACGATGCGATCACACTGATCGACATCCGAAACCCCGGTGAACGCGACTTCGGGGTCATACCTGGCGCTCTCCCCATCCCACTCGCCCAACTGACCGCTCGCCTCGGCGAGCTACCCACCGGCAAACCCATCGTCGTGCACTGCGCCGGAGGGTGGCGGTCGAGCGTCGGGGCTTCCCTGCTCCGCGCACACGGCCTCGACAGGGTCAGCGACCTCGTCGGCGGCTACAACGACTGGGCCGATCAACACATCCCCACCTGACCATCTCCGGCACCATCACCGAAAGGATCACCTCATGACCACCAGAAACCTCACTGCCGCGGACTTCGAATCCACCGTCTCTGGTCACGACATCGTGTTGGTCGACTTATGGGCTGGGTGGTGCGGTCCGTGCCGGGCGTTCGCCCCGACTTTCGACAAGTCGTCGAAGGCTCACCCCGACATCGTGCACGCGAAGGTCGACACCCAGGCCGAGCAGGAACTCGGCGCTGCCCTCGGAATCCAGTCGATTCCCACGATCATGGCATTCCGTGAAGGTGTGCTCGTGTACGCCCAACCCGGAGCTCTGCCGCCCGCCGCCCTCGAGAACTTGATCACCCAGATCAGGGCCCTCGACATGAACGCGGTACACGCGAAACTGGCCGAACAGAAAGCATCCGCCGCGAGCGCCTAGTCCTCGTACGGGGGAGCTCGTGCCCTCGAACGGTGCGGATCAAGAACAGTGAGCCGGCGACCCGGCATGAATCGAGGAGAGAAAATGCGGGAAGTCGATATTCCGACCTTCGCCGACGCGTGGGAGACCGGAGCGCCGGTCGTGGATGTGCGAGAAGATTACGAGTACGCGCAGGCACACGTGCCCGGTGCGCAGTGGATTCCACTCGGCGAGCTGGGTACCCGTGTCGCCGAGGTTCCCGACGGGAACATGGTGTACGTGATCTGCGCGTCCGGAAGCCGCAGTCTCTACGGTGCCGACATTCTCCTTGCTGCGGGTCGGCGCGCGGTCTCGGTAGCAGGCGGGACAGGTGCGTGGCTGCGTTCCGGGCATCCCACCGAGAACGGCGCTGCCGGCACATCCACTCTCGGATACAACTCCAAACAGAAGGGTCGACAATGACCACACAACCCGCCAACGCCGCCGAATCGACCGCGCTGGTACTCAACCGCCTCCACCGAGCGCAGGGGCAGCTTGCCGGAGTTATCACGATGATCGAATCCGGCCGGGAATGCCGTGACGTTGTCACGCAACTCGCCGCGGTCTCCCACGCCCTGCACCGTGCCGGGTTCAAGATCGTCGCAGCGCAATTGCGTCAATGCGTCCTCGACGAGCAGGACAGCACGTGCACCGACCGGCTCTCCGAGGAAGAACTCGAGAAGCTCTTCCTCACGCTCGCCTGAACGGTCCCACCGTCCACTCATCTCCGTCCAGGCCTCCGACCGGTGCGACTGTACCGAGAACTCCACTCCCCCTCCGAAATCAGGATAATTCGGCTCGATCTTCGGACGCTGACAACACGCTCACGTCGGTGGTGCGCGGGCAACACATACAAGAGCAGCAGAAGTGGGGCGGCATGCCGGGTCGGTCGGGTGCGCAGTTGTACTTCACAGGAGTCGACATCGTCGATCGTCTCGAGCCGAATGAGCGGGACGTGGTCGCCAATACCGCCCCCGAACGGCCAGCCTCCGACCTCGATGGACGCACCGTCGCGATCCACGACACAGTGTTCCGAGTCCGGCGCCGCTGGCACTCCCCCGCTCAGCGCCAGAAGTGCCAAATACGCCTGGGCGGAGACGAAAGAAGAAGTTGATGGTTACTCAGGATTGCCGTCTGCGCCGACGCTTCCCGTGCGCCCCGATCGGCGACACGACCAGCGCACGTCGTCACCGTCGTCGGCTCTCGGACCCTCGCGATCATCCGGCAGGCCTATGACCGTGGAACCTTCATCCGAGGCTGACTCGCCCAGTTATTCCCGGATACGTGCACGGGTCGACCTCTGGCGCCTGAGCGGCGACGGCTGGCTCGCCCAACTCACCCGCTTCGCTCTTGTCGGAGGGTCCAGCAACGCCCTCTACGCACTCGCCTTCCTCTTCCTCACCGGACACGGATACTTCGTCGCCAACACAGTGGGGGTTACCGCCAGCACAGTCCTCGCGAATGAGCTGCACCGCCGGCTTACCTTCCGCGCCGCGGGCCGAGTGCATTGGTTCGCTGCGCAGTGGGAGGGCGGCACACTGGCGCTACTCGGGCTGCTACTCAGCTCTCTGGTGCTCGCCCTGCTGCACCTGTTCATCCCGACGGCCACGGGAATTGTCCAGGCGCTCCTGGTGATCGCGACCAGCGCCGCCATCGGAGGCTTGCGGTTCCTCGCACTCAGAGGATGGGTCTTCGCCCCCGCAGACCAACCTCGCGACACGGTGGGCCGACCGGAATTTGTGGACCAGAGGGCATGAGGACTTCCTACGTTCGGCGGACCGGGGCCGACCTCGGAAGATGCGCTTCAGGCCTTGTCTCGCCGGAAAAGTTTGTTACCCAACCAGACCAGAGGGTCGTAGCGCTGGTCCGCCACCCGCTCCTTCATCGGAATGATGGCGTTGTCAGTGATCTTGATCCCTTCCGGACACACCTCGGTGCAGCATTTGGTGATGTTGCACAGGCCCAACCCGTACTCGTCCTGCGCGGCGTCACGTCGGTCCGCGGTGTCAAGTGGGTGCATCTCCAATTCCGCGACCCGGATGAAGAAGCGGGGACCGGAGAACGCGGGCTTGTTGTCCTCGTGGTCACGAACTACGTGACAGGTGTTCTGGCACAGGAAGCACTCGATGCACTTGCGGAACTCCTGCGAGCGTTCGACATCGATCTGCTGCATCCGGTACTCGCCCGGCGCAAGACCCGGCGGCGGGGTGAACGAAGGAACCTCGCGCGCCTTCTCGTAGTTGAACGACACATCGGTGACAAGGTCGCGGATGATGGGGAACGCTCGCATCGGCGTGATCGTCACCACCTCGTCCTCCGCGAACGTCGACATCCGCGTCATGCACAACAGACGTGGCTGGCCGTTGATCTCAGCGGAACACGACCCGCACTTGCCGGCCTTGCAGTTCCACCGCACCGCCAGGTCCGGGGTCTGGGTGGCCTGGAGTCGGTGGATGATGTCGAGCACCACCTCACCCTCGTTGACGGGAATAACATAATCCTCGAGGGCGCCGCCGTCGGAATCGCCGCGCCACACCCTGAACCGTGCGTCGTAGCCCATCTCAGCCCTTCCTTCCCGGATGCTCTGCGAGTTCGGCGTCGGTGTAGTACTTGCCCAGTTCGCCGATCTCGAAGAGCGCCAACAGGTCCTTACGCATCGGTGCCTGGCGTTTGCGGGTGATCAGAATGTCCGGTATGGACGCACCGGGATGCGCGGACATGTCCCCGACCGCGCTGCACACGAGCAGGGTGTCGCGCCACTCGGCTTCCATGGTCGGGTGATCGTCGCGGGTATGCCCACCGCGACTCTCGGTGCGCATCAGCGCCGCCCGGGCGACGCACTCGCTGACCAGCACCATGTTCCGCAGGTCTACCGCGAGGTGCCACCCCGGGTTGAACTGGCGGTGGCCCTCTACTTCGACGCCCCAGATACGGGCCTTGATCTCATCGAGTGCGGCAAGCGCCCGCAGAATCTCGTCTTCCTTCCGGATGATGCCGACGAGGTCGTTCATGGTTTGCTGCAGTTCGGTATGAAGGGTGTAGGGATTCTCGGAAGTGCCACTGCCCTCGATCGCAGGGTCGAACGGCGACAACAGCATCCGGGCCGCCGCGTCCACGGCCACAGGAGAGACGACCGGCCGCTTCGACAGCGACTTCACGTATCCGGCGGCGCCGAGACCTGCACGGCGTCCGAACACGAGCAGGTCGGACAGCGAATTGCCGCCGAGTCGGTTGGATCCGTGCATGCCCCCTGAGCACTCCCCCGCCGCGAACAGGCCTGGGACGCTGGACGCTCCGGTGTCGGGGTCGACCTCGATGCCCCCCATCACGTAGTGGCAGGTCGGCCCGACCTCCATCTGCTCCTTGGTGATGTCGACGTCCGCGAGCTCCTTGAACTGGTGATACATCGACGGCAGTCGGCGGACGATTTCATCGGCGGGCATGCGCGAGGCGATGTCGAGGTAGACGCCGCCGTGCGGGGTCTGCCGTCCGGCCTTGACCTCCGAGTTGATGGCGCGCGCCACCTCGTCGCGGGGCAGCAGATCCGGTGTGCGGCGGTTGTTGTCGGAATCTTTGTACCAGCCGTCGGCCTCTTCCTCGGTCTCCGCGTACTGACCTTTGAAGACCGGAGGGATATAGGAGAACATGAACCGGTCGCCCTCGGCGTTCTTCAGAATCCCGCCGTCGCCACGCACGCCCTCGGTGACGAGGATGCCCTTCACGCTGGGCGGCCACACCATGCCCGTCGGGTGGAATTGGACGAACTCCATGTTGATGAGGTCGGCCCCGGCACGCAGGGCCAGTGCGTGACCGTCGCCGGTGTATTCCCACGAATTGGATGTCACCTTGAACGACTTGCCGATTCCGCCGGTCGCCATCACCACCGCGGGCGCTTCGAACAGCACGAAACGTCCACTCTCACGCCAGTATCCGAAAGCACCGGCAATCCTGTCGCCGTCCTTGACGAGTTCGGAGATGGTGCATTCGGCGAAGATCTTGATCCGGGCCTCGTAGTCGCCGGTCGCGGCAAAATCTTCCTGCTGCAGCGACACGATCTTCTGCTGCATCGTGCGGATCAGTTCGAGACCGGTGCGATCGCCGACGTGTGCGAGACGCGGATAGGTGTGACCACCGAAATTGCGCTGGCTGATCCGGCCGTCGGCAGTCCGATCGAACAGTGCCCCGTAGGTTTCGAGTTCCCACACCCGATCGGGCGCTTCGCACGCGTGGAGTTCGGCCATCCGCCAGTTGTTGAGGAACTTGCCACCGCGCATCGTGTCCTGAAAATGGGTCTGCCACGTGTCCTTCTCGTTGGCATTGCCCATCGCGGCAGCGCATCCCCCCTCCGCCATGACGGTGTGCGCCTTGCCGAACAGCGACTTGCAGACGACGGCGACGGACAGGCCCTGTTCGCGGGCCTCGATGACCGCCCGCAGTCCGGCGCCACCGGCACCGATCACCACGACGTCGTAGGTGTGGCGTTCGACTTCCGTCATTCCGCTCCTTCGGTGTTATCGACTGCCTAATGTTTTCGTCCATGCGGTGTTCGGTCAATTGATCAGACGGAGGTCGGTCAGGGTTCCACTGGCCACGAGCATCACGTAGAAGTCGGTGATCATCAGCGTGGCCAGGGTGGTCCAGGCGAATTGCATGTGGCGGGTGTTCAGCTTGCTTATCTGGGTCCACATCCAGTACCGCACCGGATGCTTCGAAAAGTGGGTGAGCCTGCCACCGGTGACGTGCCGGCAGGAATGACACGACACGGTGTACAACCAGAGCAGGGTCACGTTGCCGACCAGGATCAGGGTTCCGAGCCCGATGCCGAACCCGCCGTCCGCGCCGCGGAACGAGCGGATCGCGTCATAGGTGTTGATCAGAGAGATGATCACCGCGAAATAGAAGAAGTAGCGGTGTGCGTTCTGGATGATCAACGGAAGCCGCGTCTCGCCCGAATAGGTGCGATGCGGTTCCGCGACCGCGCACGCGGGCGGCGCCAGCCACACCGACCGGTAGTAGGCCTTGCGGTAGTAGTAGCAGGTGAGCCGGAACCCGAGTAGGAACGGCAGCACCAGGAATCCGAGCGGAATGATCATCGGCAGTTCGCCGATGGGAGTGCCGAAGTCGCTCGAACCCGGCACACACGAATCGCTCAGGCACGGTGAGTAGAACGGTGTCAGGTAGTGGTAGTCCTCGACGAAGTAGGCAGTCCTGACCCACGAACGGATGGACGCGTAGATCACGAACACGGCCAAGCCGAGTGCCGTCAGCAGCGGCGCCTGCCACCACCTGTCGGTACGTAGCGTGCGCTCGGCTATCCGGGCACGCGTCGGGGACCTGACACCAGCTCTTTCGGGATTCTTCGGCGGCGCGCTCATCCGCGCTCGTAGTGGAGCCCGCCCAGACCCTCGTCATCGACGCCCCGCCACATCGCGGCGTCGTACGGGGTATCGGGCACCTTGATTCGCTCCTCCGGTTGGCGGGAGGCACGCGGCGGCGAGGAGTCAAGTTCTCGCGCGTCGATCTCAAGGCGCTCCAGATCGTTGTCCAGTCGCCGCACGGGGGCGGCGTCGCCGTACATCGAACGCAGGGAACCGACGCAGCGCCGGAGGCGGTCGATGGTGCGATTCAATTCAAGCATTTCGGAGGTCGACATGGAACCTCTCCCAACCTCGCCGAATACCACAGTGACGTCTGTCACATTACCGGTATGCGGAGAATCCCGTGCCGATTTCAAGCTGTGGACTGGACAACGACAAGTTTCACTTACCAGCGCGAACGACCGGCGTGTCCTGCTAGTGAACGGCCCTCATATCGCCTGGCTCACGGCCCGAATGCCCACGTTCAGCGTCGACTCCAACCAGGTGCTGTCGAACCACGTGGACGCTGCCGCAGCAAATGATGCAGGCTGCAGGCGCCCGCTGCCCGTAGGGACGGAGCCGACGACGTCGACACCGGTCACGGCGGGCAGGTCGTCGAGATTGCATCGCTCGGCGAGGCCGGGTTCGTCCGGCCACGATCCGATCACCGTTCCAGCGCAGGCGAGCCCGGCGGCCGTCAGAGCCCGGATGGTGAGCTCGGTGTGATTGAGGGTGCCGAGCCCGGCTGCGGCAACCACCACGGCCGGTGCGTCGAGTGCCCGCGCAAGATCGACGAGCGTGAATCCGTCGGCTCCGAGTCGCACCAGCAGACCGCCCGCACCCTCGACGAGCACCAAGTCGTGCTCGGTGTCGAGCGCTCTTACCCGGTCAACGACTTCGGCGCACCGGACCATCGGAAGACCGGCGCGGCGCGCCGCGGCATCGGGAGCGAGCGGATCCGGGTAGCGGGCGAATTCCAGCACCGTCTCGACACCGGACAGCCTCGTCACCTCGGCGAGATCGCCTGGTTCTCCCGGGGAGACACCGGTCTGCGCAGGCTTGCATACCGCAACGGACAGGCCCGCCGCTCGCGCTGCGGCGGCGAGCGCTGCCGTGACCACGGTCTTGCCGACGTCGGTCGACGTTCCGGTGATCACGACGATGCTCACGCCGACACTCCCGCCAGGACGTCCGTCAAGACTGCCTCGATGCGGGCCAATTCGTCTGAGCCGAGCGTCGCCCGCGCGGTGAGCCGCAGACGGGACGTGCCCTCCGGCACGGACGGGGGCCGGAAGCAGCCGACATGCAATCCCCGCTCCCGGCACGCGGCGGCGGCATCGAATGCCCGTTGCGGGTCGCCGAGGATCACGGAAACCACGGCAGATTCGGGAGTCGCGGCGCCGGTGAATCGGGCGAGGTCCCTGGCGCGGTCCAGCACGGACTCGGCGCGATGGGGCTCGAGTCGCAGAATCGTGAGCGCCGCGCGCGCCGCTCCCACCGACGCCGGGGCCAGACCCGTGTCGAAGATGAACGTGCGGGCGGAGTCGATGAGGTGTGCGCGAACCTTTTCCGACGCGAGAACCGCACCACCCTGGCTGGCGAGAGACTTCGACAGAGTCGCCGTCACCACGATGTCGGGTTCGCCCGCGAGCCCCACTTCGTGCACGAGACCGCGCCCGCCGACGCCGCGGACGCCGATTCCGTGCGCCTCGTCCACGACGAGGAACGCACCGTATTCGCGGCATACCCGGTGCAGTGCGACCAAGGGCGACAGGTCGCCGTCCGCGCTGAACACCGAATCGGTGACGACGAGTGCCCGCCCCTCGGTCCGGGTGGCCAGCGCGCTGCGGACGAACTCGATATCCGAATGCCGCGCGACCACGACCCGGGCGCGGGACAACCGGCAGGCGTCCACAAGTGACGCGTGGCTGCCGGCGTCGGAGACGATCAACGATCCGGCACCGGACAGCGCGGTGACGACGCCCAGATTTGCGGCGTACCCCGAAGAGAACACCAGCCCGGACTGGGCACCGACGAACTCGGCGAGTTCCGATTCGAGTAGGTCGTGCTCGGTGGTCGACCCGGTGACCAGACGTGATCCGGTGGCCCCGGCACCCCACCGGCGCAGCGCGGTCATCGCACCGCGCAGCACCTCCGGGTGGCGCACGAGCCCGAGGTAGTCGTTGGACGCCAGATCGATGAGCGCGCTACCGGGCGTGCGGGGACGCAACTCACGGTGCAGGCCGGCGGCACGTCGCTGATCCGCGACGTCGTCAAGCCAAGCAGACAGGGTGTGGTCGGTGCTCACCAACCGCACGATACGTGACTTGAACGGTGTTCAACCCGAATGGGCCCCACTTTTTTCTGGTGTCTAGGGTCGACACCGTGACCTCCACGAGCCTGTCCGTCGACGACGTCTCTGCCCTGGATGCCTCTTTGCTCTGGCATCCGTACGGAGCATTTCCCTCCTCGACGATCCCCCTCGTGGTGGCCTCGGCAACCGGTACCCGGCTCACCCTCGCCGACGGCCGTGAACTCGTCGACGGCATGAGTTCCTGGTGGGCGGCGGTGCATGGTTACCGGCATCCCGCCCTGGACGCGGCGGCGACCGCTCAACTCGAGCGGATGAGTCACGTCATGTTCGGCGGGCTCACCCACGAACCGGCGGCGAGGCTGGCGCAACTGCTCGTGGAGATCACCCCGACCGGCCTGGACAAGGTCTTCCTCGCCGATTCGGGTTCGGTGTCCGTCGAGGTCGCCGTCAAGATGTGTCTGCAGTATTGGCGAAGCCGCGGCAAGCCGGGCAGACATCGACTGCTCACATGGCGTGGCGGCTACCACGGCGACACGTTTGCGCCCATGAGCGTCTGCGACCCCGACGGCGGCATGCATTCGCTGTGGACCGACGTCCTGGCACGGCAGGTGTTCGCGGGGCCGCCGCCCCGCGAGTTCGACCCCGGCTACGTCGCGGATTTCGAACGTCTCGTGGAGTTGCATTCCGGCGAACTGGCAGCGGTCATCGTGGAACCGGTGGTGCAGGGCGCCGGCGGCATGCGGTTCCACGACCCCCGGTATCTGTCGGAACTTCGACGGATCTGCGACGAGCACGAACTGCTGCTGGTGTTCGACGAGATCGCCACCGGATTCGGCCGGACCGGCGAACTGTTCGCCGCCGATCACGCCCGGGTAAGCCCTGACATCATGTGCGTTGGCAAGGCCCTCACCGGCGGATACATGACGCTCGCGGCCACCCTCTGTTCCACCGACGTCGCGGAGACCATCAGTTCCGGCGATGCAGGTGGGTTGATGCACGGTCCGACATTCATGGCCAATCCGCTCGCCTGCGCCGTCGCGGTGGCGTCGATCGAACTACTGCTGTCCCGGGACTGGCGAGGCGAGGTCACCGCCCTGAACACGCAACTCGAGTCGGGTCTCGCGCCGGCCACGGAGTTCCCCGGCGTCCGGGACGTGCGAGTGCTCGGCGCCATCGGAGTGATCGAACTCCTCGAACCCGTCGATATGAGGACGGCCACCGACGCCGCCGTGGCGTCCGGGGTGTGGTTGCGGCCGTTCCGGAACCTGATCTACGCCATGCCGCCCTACGTGTGCACCGCCGAAGACATGCGGATTATCACAGCGGGCATGTGCGCTGCCGCAGAAAGCCAGAGCGCCGACTGACGGGCTCGGCCGTCGAACCGAGAGCAAACCGGCCGCGGGCACTACTGTTTTCGATATGGACCCGAGCGACTCGGCAGGGACCACCCCTTTCGGGGTGTGGCCCGGTAACGCCTATCCCCTGGGCGCCACATACGACGGGGCCGGGACGAACTTCTCGCTGTTCTCCGAAGTCGCCGAGGCTGTCGATCTGTGCCTGATCGCCCGGGACGGCACAGAAGCGCGGATCCGTCTCGAAGAAGTCGACAGTTACGTGTGGCACGCGTATCTACCGACCGTCGCTCCCGGTCAGCGCTACGGCTACCGTGTCCACGGACCGTACAACCCGGCGGCCGGACACCGCTGCGATCCGAGCAAGCTCCTCCTCGACCCCTACGGTAAAGCTTTCGACGGCAGCTTCGACGGCGATCGCTCCCTGTACTCCTACGACGTCGAGGACCAGGTGGACCGCCCCGAGGTCGTCGACACCGAAGATGACGACGTCGAAAACGTCGACGACTACCCGGAGGGGCATTCGAGCTCCGAATCCACGGCGGAAGCGGAGAACGCGGAATCCGCGGAACCCGCTTTGCCCGGACACGATTCACTCGGCCACACGATGACCACCGTGGTGATCAACCCCTTCTTCGACTGGAACAACGACCGCGCGCCCAAACGCCCATACCACGAGACAGTGATCTACGAGGCTCACGTCAAGGGCATGACGGCGAGCCACCCCGGCGTTCCGGAAAATCTTCGTGGAACCTATGCGGGCCTGGCCCATCCGGTGATCATCGACCACCTGGTCGGGCTCGGTGTCACTGCAATCGAGCTGATACCGGTGCACCAGTTCATGCACGACCAGACCCTGCTCGATCGCGGGCTGCGGAACTACTGGGGATACAACACATTCGGCTTCCTCGCCCCGCACACCGAGTACTCATCAGCGGAGAAACCGGGCGTCGCGGTGTCGGAGTTCAAGTGGATGGTCCGGACGTTCCACGAGGCGGGTATCGAAGTGATCCTCGACGTCGTCTACAACCACACCGCCGAGGGCAACCATCGCGGTCCGACCATCTGTTTCCGCGGCATCGACAACGCCGCCTACTACCGACTCGTCGACGGGAATGCCGGGCACTACAAGGACTACACCGGTACGGGGAACAGCCTTGACGCTCGGCACCCGCATACGCTGCAGCTGATCATGGACTCACTGCGATACTGGGTCACGGAGATGCACGTCGACGGATTCCGATTCGACCTCGCGTCCACGCTCGCGCGCGAACTGCACGACGTCAACCGCTTGTCCGCGTTCTTCGATCTCGTTCAACAGGATCCGGTCGTCAGTCAGGTCAAACTGATTGCCGAGCCGTGGGATATCGGTGAAGGCGGCTACCAGGTGGGCAACTTCCCGGGCCTGTGGACGGAATGGAACGGCAAGTACCGGGACACCGTCCGCGACTACTGGCGGGGCGAGCCTGCGACTCTCGGCGAGTTCGCGTCCCGTCTCACCGGGTCGTCCGACCTCTACGAGGCGACAGGCCGGCGCCCCGGCGCGAGCATCAATTTCGTGGTCGCTCACGATGGGTTCACGCTGCGCGACCTGGTGTCCTACAACGAAAAGCACAACGAGGCCAACGGCGAGAACAACAACGACGGAGAGAGCCATAACCGCTCCTGGAACTGCGGTATCGAGGGGCCGACGGACGATCCGGACATCCTGGACCTACGGGGGCGCCAGAGCCGGAACATGCTGGCTACGCTGATGCTGAGCCAAGGCACTCCGATGCTGGCGCACGGCGATGAAATGGGCCGCACCAAGCATGGCAACAACAACGTGTACTGCCACGACTCGGAGTTGTCGTGGATCGACTGGTCTCTGGCGGACACCAACGCCGACCTGGTCGAGTTCACCACACGAGTGATCGCGCTACGGAAGCACAATCCGGTGTTCCGTCGACGCCGGTTCTTCGAGGGCACACCCATCCGCAGCGGCGACCAGACCCGCGACATCGCCTGGCTCACCCCGTCCGGTGAGGAGATGACGCCCGAAGACTGGGACAGCGGATTCGGAAAGTCACTGGCGGTCTTCCTCAACGGAGAGGGCATCCCCGAACCCAACCAGCGCGGAGAGCGGGTTGTCGGCGACTCGTTCCTCTTGTGTTTCAACGCGCACGACGAAGGAATCGGGTTCTCCACTCCCGATTCGGATTACGCCGAGGCCTGGACAGTCGAACTCGACACGTCGGTACCGACGGGGGCGAAGAAGTCGGTGATCAAGGCCGGAGATCAGCTGCAGATCGAGGCCAGATCGCTTGTCGTGCTGCGCCGGACCACCTGAACCGAGGACGACGATGTCCATCACGGCTACGTACCGACTCCAATTACACTGCGATCCTTTCACTCTCGCGGACGCTGCCGCCGTGGTCGGCTACCTGGACGACCTCGGGGTCTCGCATGTCTACCTGTCACCGATCCTGACAGCAACCACTGGATCGACCCACGGCTACGACGTGACCGACGTGACTCGCGTGTCCCCCGCGCTCGGCGGTCGTGAGGCGCTACTGGCGCTATCGGAGGAGTTGCGTGGCCGCGGCATGGGAATCGTCGTAGATCTCGTCCCCAACCATGTCGGCGTTGCGAAACCACACGAGAACGCTTGGTGGTGGGACGTCCTCACCCACGGTCGCCGGTCCGAGTACGCCGAGTTCTTCGACATCGACTGGCACGAGGACAACGGTGCCGGCGGCCGGCTCGCGCTCCCCGTGCTCGGGTCGGATGCAGATCTCGAAACCCTCACACACGACCGCTCCGGCACCGAACCGATGCTCGCGTTCCACGAGCATCGGTTCCCGATCGCGCCGGGCACCGATGGTGCGGACCCACGATTGGTGCACGACGCGCAGTCCTACCGTTTGGTGCCGTGGAACTCTGGGCTCGTCGGGTACCGACGGTTCTTCGCAATCAGTGATCTTGCCTGTATCCGACAGGAGGATTCGCGGGTGTTCGAGGCTTCGCACCGTGAACTCCGAGATTGGGTGCGCAGCGGACTGATCGACGGCGTGCGCGTCGACCACCCGGACGGGCTGTCCGATCCGGCGGGGTACCTCGACCGGCTACGCACCGTGATCGGCGCGGACCGCTGGCTCGTGATCGAGAAGATCCTCACTCACGCCGAACCACTGGACGACCACCTGCCGATCGACGGCACCACCGGCTACGACGCACTGGCCGAACTGGGCGGCGTGTTCCTCGACTCATCGGGGGCGGCCCCGCTCACCTCCTTGTCGGCCTCCCGGACCGGTGACCGCGGGGATGCAACGTGGATCCACGAGCAGGAGGTGTCGATCAAGCGCACAGTCGCCACCACTGTCCTCGCACCCGAGGTCAGGCGACTTGTGCGCGTGATCCTCGCGGAGACCGGCAGCGAGTGCAGCAGCGATCTTCTTCGCGACGCCGTCGTGGACGTCATCGCGGCCATGCCCGTGTACCGGTCGGACTACAGCCCTCTCACCGGGCTGGCAAAGCGCGTGATCGGCGACGTCGCCCGACGCGTTGCGCACTGGGCCGAACCGCTCGACGCGCTCGCTGCAGCCCTGATCAACCAGAGCGAGGCGGCCACTCGTTTCCATCAAGTCTGCGGCGCGGTGATGGCGAAGTCGGTGGAGGACTGTCTGTTCTACCGCACCGCCCGCCTGGTGTCACTTCAGGAGGTGGGCGGCGACCCGGCAAGAATGGGCATCGCACCCGCCGAGTTCCACCTCGCCAGCGCCGAGCGCGCCACCAGGTGGCCGAGGGCCATGACGACGCTCTCGACCCATGACACCAAACGCGGAGAGGATGTCCGAGCCCGGATCGGCGTCTTGACGCAGGTGCCCGACCTGTGGGCCGGATGCGTCGATCGGTGGGAGCGGATCGCCCCCAGTCCTGATCCCGCCACCGGTCTCTTCTTGTGGCAGAACATGTTCGGAGTGTGGCCCGTGGACAGTCGGGCTGCGGCCGAAGTGCCCGGATTCCGAAACCGCATCCACGCCTACGCGGAAAAGGCTGCCCGCGAAGCCGGAACCCGTACATCCTGGAACGACGTCGACTCGGACTTCGAAGCCGATCTCCATCTCTGGCTCGACACCGTGATCGACGGAGCGGTAGGGATGTCGATCGGTTCACTGTGCACCCAGCTGGCACCGCACGGATGGTCCGATGCCCTGGGCCAGAAACTGCTCCAACTCTGCGGCCCGGGTATCCCGGACGTGTATCAGGGCAGCGAACTCTGGGAGGACTCCCTCGTCGATCCGGACAATCGCCGGCTGGTGGACTACGACGAGCGAAGGCGCGTCCTCGCGGACCTGCAGAATCCACCCGTCGACGCGACGGGTGCGGCGAAAATGCACGTCGTCCGGGCGGCTCTGAAACTACGGCGGGAGCGTCCGGACTCGTTCGTCGGCGGGGAGTACACCCCGGTCTTCGGGACCGGGCCTGCCGCGGCCCACGTAGTGGGGTTCGCGCGGGGTCCCGCGGGCGGGTCGCCGGACGTTGTCGCAGTAGCGACCCGCCACAGCGTCAAACTCGGCGAACGGGGCTGGGACGACACCGCCGTCGTACTGCCCGGTGGAACATGGACCGACCGTCTCACAGGCGAGACCGTCCACACGGCCGACGACGCCGGCCCGGTGCCCGAATCCCGGGCCGAAGCCCTCTTCGCCACCTATCCGGTGGCATTGCTCACCCGCCCACGACACGGCCGTTGACCTCGGCGGGCGACTGCCTACCCGAGGTCACATCACGTGAGGTAAAGAGCGTTCACCTCGGTTTCCTGCGAGCTGCTCCAGCCTATTGCATTCCTTCGAGTCATCTGCAAAGATTTCCGCTCAATAACGAATCAGTAACGTATCAATGACGGAGTGTCAATATATGTTGAGTAGAAGAGCCTTTCTCGGAAGTGCACTCGGTGCGGTGGCCCTCGGGGCACCGATTCTGTCGTCAGTCGCTCCGGCTCTCACCCCTCGCGCCCGCGCCGCTACTACCCTCCGCACGAAGGTGGTCAACGCCACCGGCACCTTCGGCAACAGTGCGATCAAGATGTACATTCCCGGTGAAGACCTCGCCACCGGACAGCAAGGATTCGTCAATGCCAGCGGGGTCTTCGTACCGGTCCCCCAAGATGCCGCTGACGGCACCGTCCTCGACCTGGCGATACCGATGTCCAACACCGGAGACACAGATTTCGTCTTGCCCCAGATGTCGGGGCGCATCTACTTCGCAATCGACGGCGACTTGGCGTTCAAAGCCGTCGTCGACGAACACGGTATCCGCAAGTTGCAGTACCCAGCCGGCTGGGTTGAGAGCGACGACAGCTACTCGGTGATGTACGACTGGATGGAATTCACCCTCGACGACGCCGGAATGCACTGCAACAACACAATGGTCGACAGTTTCTGCCTACCATCGGCCATTCGGCTGGAGGGAGCAGCGTCGCAGACCTCCGGCGAACTCGTCCCCGGTGGCCGCGAAAGAATCTTCTCCGCCATCGCGAGGCAGCCGGACCACAAGAATCTCATCATCGGTGACAACCTGCGCGTGATCTCCCCCGGCCATGGCATCGATGCCGGGCTGTTCCCGGCGGACTACTTCGACGAGTACATCAACGAGGTGTGGAAGAAGTACGCCACCACCGATCTGCTGGTGACCAACGAGGGCAGGGGTGTCACCTACACCGGGCGAGTAGAAGATGAGGTGCTTGTCTTCGACAAAGGCGTGGCACCGATCCCCAAACCAACCACCCGTGACGTGTTCTACTGCGACGGGGCACTGGTGGCCCCGAACGACGGCCTGTCCGGACCGGTCGCCGCGATAATCGGCTCCGCCTTCAACCGAGGGACGCTGCTCGACCACTCCGATCAGCCCATCAGCGACCCCAAGCTCTTCTACAAACCCGGCATCACCAACCACTACTCGCGGATCATGCACGAGAACACCGTAACCGGTAAGGCATACGGGTTCGCATTCGACGACGTAGGAGCCCCCGGCGCTGGAGAAGGCGATGGAGATGGCTTCTCGACCCTCATCCAGGACGCCAACCCGAGCTCCTGCACGATCACACTGACCGATCTCTCCTCGGGCCCGGTTCCTGGTGGAACCGATCCTGGCACCGGCGGCGGAACCACTCCCAGCACCGGCGGCGGAACCGACCCCAACACGGGCGGCGGAACCAATCCCGGCCCCGGCGGTGTATCCACCGGCAGCACAGGGCTGAACTTCGGCTCGTAACCACCAGTGTCTCGTAACCACCAGTGTTCAGAGAAGGCGGCGGCAAGCCGCCCGTCGTGTGACCTCAGCACCGCCCGCACCACGCGGGCAACAGGTACTGCCACGGCCACGGGAAGACATGCACCACACGGTGCGGGTCTTCCCGTGGCAGGACGCGCTCTTGCACGTTTCCTGTGGCGGTCAGGCCATCTCGGGGACGTGCAGGTGTGCGATCGCTAACTCGAACTCGCCCGTCTCGAGCACCTCGGCGTTCGCCTCACGCACTGTTTCGGACCTGATCTCGTCGACGCGTTCCATGTTGCGTTCCATCGCCTCGCGGCTGTCGAAAGTCAGCGACGACACCGAACGACCGGCAGCGTGGTCGAGCAAGAGACTGGCGCTGCAGAAACCTTCGAGTTCCTCCATCTTCGGTAGCCCTGCCAACTTCCACACGTCGACGACACGGTCCGTGTGGACCGGCTCCGTCTTGACCCACGTGACGCGGCAGAATGCCCCGCGATCCGAGTTGTGATCGCGGTGCATCGCGGCGATGTCCCACCTCGACACCTCGGCTGTGCCATGGAAGATTTCGGCGGCCTCGTCACGCAACTTCCGCACCGGTCCCTCGCTCGCGCGCAGCGATTCCTCGTCCCGCCACGAACTGGTCGCGATGCACCGACCCGAATCGCGATCGACCAGCAGGGACATTCCGAGGGAACCCTCGACGTCCGCCAGCGCGGGCATCACGACATCGCGTACGTGCTTCATCCCTTCGTCGATGAACGACGGATGCGCTTGAATTGTGGTTGAGCGTGCAAACACGATCGTCACCCTTCCTTGTCGAAGGCGGCGCCACAGGCGGCGTCGCCCGTCAATCCCACGTGTTTCACACTCCTCCGCAACGGCGGCTGAGGCAATGGCCGAGCATGTGAATGCCGAGATGGGTACGAACCTACGTCCGCACTCGCGTGGTGAGAGCGGCGGATCGCGCCCATCGACGCCGACCGGGCGCCTCGACGGCGCGCGGATCGTGTGCTCGAGCACCCACGAGACGGCTCGAGGCGACTCCCAAGTAATTAGGATGCGACACCTGCCGGCTTGTGCCAGTGTCTGAACCATGACGACCGACACCGGGATCATCGTCCGAACCGCAGGCGAGCAGGACTGGAGCAACCTTCTGCTGCTGGACGAAGTCGGGTTCGGCACCCCGTACACCCCGGAGGCCATCGGCATGTGGCGAGAACTCGTCGGCGTCGATCGCCCGATCATCGCGATCGACGGCGAGGCCGTGGTCGGGGTAACGATGGACTTTCCGATGACCGTCACCGTTCCCGGCGGGGCGGCGGTGCGCGCAGCGGGGATCACCGCCGTCTCCGTCTCACCCACTCACCGGAGGCGGGGAATCCTCCGCTCCCTGTACACCGAGCAGCATCGGCGGATTCGGGCGACGGGCGCGGCGCTGTCGGTGCTCACCGCCAGCGAGGGCGGGATCTACGGGCGGTTCGGGTACGGCCCCGCTACCATCGTGTCGTCGGTGAGCATCGACCGCCGCTTCGCCGCTCCCCATCCGAAAGCCCCCGACCCGGGCGGGGTGCGCATCGTTCGACCGGCCGATTCCCGGACCGCGATCACCGACGTCTACGACCGCTGGCAGCGGGCGACACCCGGCGCGCAAGTTCGGCCCGACGTCCTGTGGGATCAGCTGTTCGTCGATCGCGAGAGCGACCGCGACGGCGGTACCAGCCTGTTCGTCCTCCTCCACGACGACGGCTACGCACTGTATCGCCGGGTCGGCGGGGAGGACGACGGGATGGTCGCCCGGATCCAGGAGATGCGGGCCGTCACCGACGACGCGCACGCGGCACTGTGGCGAGCGTTACTCGGTCTCGACCTGATGCGCAGCATCGAGACGACCCTCGCACCCTGGGATCCACTGCCGCAGTTGCTCACCGACAGCCGTCTGGTCCGCACCAGGTCGCGGCACGACGAGTTGTGGGTGCGGATCATGGATACTCCTGCCGCCCTCGAGGCCCGCACCTACCAGTGTGACCTCGACCTGGTACTACAGGTCGACGACGGATTTCTCGATGCCGGCGGCTGTTTTCGGCTGGTCGTCCGGGACGGCCGCGCGAAGTGCACCCCCACCGACGACTCCCCTCAGGTCGTCGTCGACCTGGATGCGCTGGGCAGCCTGTATCTCGGAGCGCATCGGGCGCGGACGTTCGCGGCGGCCCATCGGCTCTGGGCCGACACCTCCGAAACGCTCAGGGTGGTCGACCACGCCTTCGACTCGGACCGCAGCGCCCAGATGGGCTGGCCGTTCTAGGGCACGCTGCCCTCGATGTCGAGTTTTTGATTCATCACTCAAAGCGGCTCAAAGCAGAATGGGCAGGCACCGGACGAACGCCGCGCATCCTGTACACACAGAGTCTTCCCCGCTACCCCATCGCGCTCCGGCCCTACGAATTGGGGTGTTCGCGCCCTACGAATTGGGGTGTTCCACCCATGCGTCGGAACCCGGAAAGACGAGCGCCTCGTGACCGTCGTCGTACCGGACGAGGTACGGCGGTTCCCCGTTCTCTCCGTGCACTTCCACCACCTCGGCGGTCTGCGCGTGTGCCCCGACAACTCGGCCCTGAACGTGCAACCTGTCTCCCACTGCTACCTGCATGACTGCTCCTCGTGGTGCTCGACTCGGTATTCTCGTCACTCTCAGCTTGCTACTTCCGGCGTCGCGGCGAAAGGGCCGACTCGCCGAGTGCGTCCTGCGTGAGATTCCAGGCCGGGGCATGCTGATCTGGTGCACACATTCGAGGTATGGGCGCCGATTCCGAAGTCCGTTCGCGTGGAGGTCGACGGTCGATCCCACGACATGATCCGGTCACCCGACGGTTGGTGGCGAGCCGACGTCGACGCCTCCCCGCGCTCCCGGTACGGCTTCCTTCTCGACGACGCCGACGCGCCGCTGCCCGATCCACGATCGCCGCGTCAGCCTGACGGTGTGCACCGACCGTCGCAACTCCACACTCTCGACGAGAATCTCTGGACCGACTCGAACTGGACCGGGCGACAGCTCGCGGGCTGTGTCGTCTACGAACTGCACGTGGGAACGTTCACTCCGGAGGGCACGTTCGCCGCCGCCGCCGGCAAACTCGACCACCTCGTCGACCTTGGTGTCGACTTCGTCGAGCTGATGCCCGTCAACGGCTTCAACGGCCCTCACAACTGGGGCTACGACGGCGTCCTCTGGTACACGGTCCATGAAGAATACGGCGGTCCGGACGGACTGCAGACCTTCGTCGACGCGTGTCACGCGCGCGGACTCGCGGTGGTCCTCGATACCGTCTACAACCATCTCGGACCGTCCGGGAACTACCTCGACGGATTCGGCCCGTATCTGTCGCCGGACGCCAACACCTGGGGCCCGAGCATCAACCTCGACGGTCCTGACAGCGGCGAGGTGCGCCGCTACATCATCGACAACGCACTGCGGTGGTTCCGCGAATTCCACATCGACGCGTTACGACTCGACGCCATCCACGCGCTCGTCGACCACACGGCCACTCATCTCCTCGAAGATCTGGCCATCGAGACCCGCCGACTGGCCGCGCATCTGAGGCGCCCGCTGACGCTGATTGCCGAGAGCGACCTCAACGACCCGCGACTGATCACCTCACGGTCCGCAGGTGGTTATGGCCTGGACGCTCAGTGGGACGACGACGTGCATCACGCCATCCACGCCGCGGTGTCGGGTGAGAGGCAGGGCTACTACGGAGACTTCGGTTCGATGGCCTGCCTAGCCGACACTCTGCGACAGGGATTTTTCCATGCGGGCACGTTCTCGTCGTTCCGCGGGCGCATGCATGGCAAGCCCCTGGACACCCGGCGCATTCCGGCCAGTTCCCTCGTCACCTACACGTGCACACACGATCAGATCGGCAACCGCGCGGTGGGTGACCGGCCCGGCACCTACCTCGACTCCGGGCAACTCGCGGTGAAGGCTGCACTCGTGCTGTGCTCGCCGTTTACGCCAATGCTGTTCATGGGCGAGGAATGGGGAGCGAGCACACCGTTCCAATTCTTCACCTCGCATCCCGAACCAGCGCTCGCCCGCGCCACGGCGGAGGGACGCAAGGCCGAGTTCGCGGAGCACGGATGGGCCACGGACGACGTGCCCGATCCGCAGGACCCGGCGACGTTCGAAAGGTCCAGACTCGACTGGGACGAACCCGCTCGCGAACCGCATGCCCGCCTGCTCGAGTGCTACCGCTCGCTCGTGCGCCTGCGACGCGAGCGCGGGGAACTCACCGATCCCTGGCTCGCGAACCTATCGGTGGACTACGACGAGGCGCAGCGCTGGATCATCGTGAGCCGCGGCGCGCTTCGACTCGCGTGCAACCTGAGCGCCGAGGCGGTGACCGTCCCTGTCGGCGGCTCCCCCGTGCTGTGGTGGGAGCCGCCGACCCAGGACGAAACCGCGTCCGCGATGGTGCTACCGGCTCATTCGTTCGTGGTGCTCGACGACGCGTATGCGTCCTCCGCACACGGCTCCCCCTGACGGTTGCGCAGCATCCGCAGGACGAGGATCGCGGTGGCGAACAGGATCATTGCGGTCGCGCCGGCGGCCACGTGCATGCCGTCGACGAACGCGGCCTGTGCAGATTCCAGGAATGCGGTACGCGCGGTCTCGGGAAGGTTCTGCGCCTCGGCGACTGCGGCACCGAGGGTGCCCTGGGCCGGTTCGACCCGTTCCGGGGCCAGCATCGACGTGTCCAGACCGTTCCGGAAGATCGCCATGACAACGCTGCCCAGCACGGCTACACCGAGTGCGATACCGAGTTCGTAGGCGGTTTCGGAGACCGCCGAGGCGGCGCCCGCCCGTTCGGGTTCGACGGCGCTGACGACCAGATCGGATGTCAGGGTCATCGCGATACCGACACCGGCGCCCGCGAGTCCGAACCCGATCACGAACATCGTCGGACCGCTGTCGACACCGAGGGCGAGCATCATGGCCGCACCCACGCCGGCGAGCGCCATACCGCCGCCGAGGACGTGCGAGGTGGCCCAGTAGCGCACCATCCAGGCCGCCGCGAGCGCGGTGATCGCGCTCATCAGCATGCCGGGCAGCATCAGCACGCCCGATTCGAGCGCGGTGTTGCCCAATACCAATTGCAGGTACTGGGATCCGAAGAACAGCACACCGGCCAGCGCAAAGATGGACAGCAGATTGGTGAGGACGGCTGTCGAGAATGCGGGCTGGGCGAACAATCCGATATCGATCATCGGATCCTTCATCGCCTTCTGCCTGCGAACGAACACAACACCGGACGCGACACCGACAAGACCGATCGCAAGGAGTGCTGGGGCGATCCCGTGCACAACGGACTCTTTGACGGCGTACACGAGTGGCAGCATCGTCGACATCGACAGCGCCGCACTGATCAAGTCGAAGCGTCCGGGATGCGGGTCCTTCGACTCCGGGATCACCAGCGGACCGACACAGATCAGCACGAGCATCACCGGGATATTGATCAGGAATACCGAACCCCACCAGAAGTGTTCGAGCAGCCAACCACCGATGAGCGGGCCGGCCGCCGTGCCACCGCCTGCCATCGCTCCCCACACGCCGATCGCGAGGGTGCGCTGGCGCCGGTCGACGAAGATCGTCCGAATCAGGCCCAGAGTGGCGGGCATCAGCGTCGCACCCGAGATACCCTGCAACACACGTGCCGCGATCAGCATCTCCGGTGACGGCGCCCCCGCTGCGATCAGCGAGGCGACGCCGAAACCGGCGGCGCCGATAAGCAGGAGTCGACGGCGCCCGATGCGGTCGCCGAGCGTGCCCATCGTGATGAGTAGTCCGGCAAGCACGAACGAGTAGACGTCGATGATCCACAGCAACTGCGTGCTGCTGGGTTCGAGGTCCGCACTGATGAATGGCAGCGCGAGATCGAGCACGGTGCCGTCGACCGCGATCAGGAGAACAGCGAACGCCAGGACGACCAGCCCGAGCCAGTCTCGGCGAGATGCGGAGGCACGACCCGGCCCGCCGTAGGCGTCGTTGATCCCGCGATCCGTGGACACAGACATCTGTCTTCCCGCGACTTTCCGATTCGAGAGCTGATACGGAAGGTGAACCGTCCAGCCGGTACAGTACCGATACTGTACCGTGAACCGTCCAGCCGGTAAAGTTATTTCGGGTACAGTCGCTCCCTATGGCCGCCGGTACTCGCGATCGAATACTCGACGCACTAGAGAAACTGCTGCTCGACCTGGGAATAGCGCAGGTGACACTCGAGGCCGTAGCCGCGGAGGCGGGGGTGTCCAAGGGCGGTCTGCTCTATCACTTCCCCAGCAAGGAAGCGCTCCTCGCGGCGATGGTGCGCCGACTCGGCGACCGCGCGGACGCGCAATTCGCCGACGCCGCGTCCGGCGGCGCCTCGCTGTCGGAGTGGTATCTGCAGGTCCCCGACGCGAACAGCACCGAGGAACTCGCCCTCTACCGTTCGACGATCGCCGCGCTACGCAGTGTCGACGGTCAGCACGACGAGATCCAGAAGGCTGTCACCGAGGTTATGCGCGGCTGGGACGAAGGCCTACAGAGCGAAATCACCGATCCCGTCCTAGCCGAGATCGTGCGACTGGTCGGTGACGGAATCTACCTTGCCGCATTGCTCGGGCTCCCCATGCCCGAGCCCGCGCTGTATGCCAAGGTGGTCGCGCGCCTGCTCCAGCAATAGCGCCTCACGTGAGGTAGCGGTATGCGGGACTTCCCGGTTCGAGACGCTCCACCTGTATCCGGGACTGCTCCATCCGGTCGAGCAACTCGCCCAGCCCCTCCGCCTTGCCGAGTTCGATACCCACCAGCGCGGCGCCGGTCTCCCTGTTGTTTCGCTTCACGTACTCGAACAGCGTGATGTCGTCCTCGGGACCGAGCACCTCGTCGAGGAACCGACGCAGCGCGCCAGGCTCCTGTGGGAAGTCCACGAGAAAGTAGTGCTTGAGGCCGAGATTCACGAGGGAGCGTTCCAGGATCTCGCCGTACCGCGAGACATCGTTGTTGCCCCCGGAGATCAAGCACACCACCGTCGAACCGGGTTCGAATGTGATGTTGGCGAGTACCGCCACCGACAGTGCGCCCGCCGGTTCCGCGATGATGCCCTCGTTCTGATACAGCTCGAGCATCGTCGTGCAGAGCGCACCCTCGTCGAGGTTGGTCATCACGAAGGACTCGGCGTCGAGTTGAATCGTGGCCGACCGGCTCGGCTGGAGCAGCGAGGTGTGCGAGACCACCTCGGCGCCCAGAGCGGAGGCGACAGCGTAGGGAAGGTCGCCCACTCGCCTCACGGACGCTCCGTCGACGAAGGGGTCGATCTCTGTCAGCGTCACGGGTGCGCCGGCTACCAGGGCCGCCGTCATCGACGCCGCGCCTGTCGGTTCGACCCCCACGATGGCCGTCCCGGTCGCGCGGGCACGCAGGTAGGTCGCGATGCCGGCGATGCATCCGCCGCCACCGACCGGAACGAGGACGGCGTCGGGCGATGCGCCGAGTTGGGCGAGGATCTCGGCCGCGATGGTGCCCTGCCCGGCAGCGGTGCGGACGTCGTCGAACGGCGGAACCATCGTCGCGCCCGTGTGCCGGACGTCGGCCTCCGCGGCGGCGGCCGCAGCGTCGTACGTCTCCCCCGTCAGGATCAGTTCGACGAACTCGCCGCCGTGCGCACGGATGCGGTCGCGCTTTTGCTTGGGAGTGTTCGACGGAACGTAGATGCGGCCGCTGATCTCCATCGAACGGCAGGCGAACGCAACGCCCTGCGCATGGTTGCCTGCGCTGGCGGCCACCACTCCGGCCGTGCGCTCCTCAGCGTCGAGTTGGGCCATGAGGTTATAGGCGCCGCGCAGTTTGTACGAGCGGGCCACCTGGAGGTCCTCCCGCTTCAGGTAGACATTCGCGCCCGTCAGAGCAGACAGTCGCTCATTCCGCTGCAGCGGGGTCGCATCGATCACGTGGGAAATTCGCTCGATGGCCGCGTCGATCTCGCCCACAGTGAGGGGACAGGTGATGTTCTGGGCTGCGGTATCGGGCGTTGTGGACACCCGAACATATTCCCACTCTCGCGCCATCACGTACCAGCCGGGTTCAGCCGGGCGGATCGAATTGCGGCGGTCGCCGACATATGTTCGATTTCGCCGACCACCCGGCCACGCCGCCGTTCGTCAGCATCGGGTTCGCGCCGGTGTCGGCGAAGAGGGTGATGCCGGACCCGGTGTCATGCGGGTTCGAGAACGAACACGGGGATCACCCGGTCCGTATTCTTCTGATACTCGGCGTATTCGGGGTACGCGGCGACGGCGCGTACCCACCATTTGGCCTTCTCGTCGCCGGTTACCTCTCGGGCCACCATGTCCTGCTTCAACGCCCCATCGCGCAACTCGACGAGCGGCTCGGCCTTCACGTTGTAGTACCAGACGGGATTCTTGGGGGCGCCGCCGAGGGAGGCGACGATCGCGTACGCCCCCTCGTGTTCGACGCGCATCAACGGGATCTTGCGAAGCTTCCCGGACTTCACGCCGCGGGTGGTCAACAAGATCACGGGCATGTCCGCCAGTGTCGTCCCCTCCGCCCCATCAGTGGATTCGATCAAGTCGGCCTGGTCTGCGGACCATTTCAACGAACCGGGCTCATATTCACCTGTGAGTGGCATGCCTCCAGTCAACACCACTGAATGTCGAGCGCACTGGCCGGGGCGATCGCCACCCCGAACGTTCCGCACAACCCGCCACCCACTCGCCGATTGAGTAGGAATACTAGACCCTCATCAAATTGTTCGTTGCGCCGAATTCAGGTCTTCGAGTAACCTGATCAGATGGGGAGGGCGTGTGCGTTCCCAGCCATCGGACAATGAGGTGACCTGCGATGCCGACTAATTGCATTGGGATGCGCCGCGACGGCGACGCTATCCGGACGGTCGACATAGCAGGTACGGACTGGCCCATCCACAAACTCGAGGCCCTCTGCGTTGCCCTGCTGGCCTTCGTGCTAGTGCTCGTTGTCACCCAGACGTTGCAGGCGGCCGTGCTCACCGCCGCCGCCATAGCCGTCGTCGTATGGTGGGCGCGGCGCCTCTACGCCTCCGGCCCTTCCGGCCACCTCGAGGCCGAACCGTCACACGGACAGGCAACTGGGGCCCAGTAGCGCCTTGAGGTCACCCATCAACGCCGACGACGGTTCTACCCGCAGCACGTCGTCGACCTTCCACAAGGTGACCTCGGTTCCACCGATCAACCGCACATGCACGTCGGAGGTTCCCGGGTGCCGTGTGAGTACCTGCCGCAGAGCCCCGAGTTTGTCCTTCGTGCACTGACGCAGCGGCAGGCTCACCGCCAGCGGCTTCGCGACGCCCACCGCCGAAAGATCGGGCACCACAAGGTCGTTGGCAATGAGTGAGATCCTGTCGTCACGAATCGAAACACGTCCCTTGACCAGCACGACGGAGTCCTCCGTGACGTCCATCCCGTAGACCGAGTAGGCCTGTGGGAAGAACAACACCTCGATACCACCGGCTAGATCCTCGAGTTGCGCGGACGCCCAGGTGAGGCCGTTCTTGTTGATCCTCCGGTTCACGGAGGCGAGGATGCCGCCGACGGTCACCTGGGTGCCGTCTTTGATGTCACCCTCGAGGATCGTCGCAATCGCGGTATCGGACTGCGCCGACAGCACGTGTTCGACACCGTTCAGCGGGTGCCCGGAGACATAGAGTCCCAGCATTTCCCGCTCCAACGCCAACCGGTGCTTCGAGTCCCACTCCTCCTCTGGAATCTTCACGTTGAACACTGAGGCGATCGACTCGTCGGCGTCGGCGCCACCGAACAGGTCGAATTGACCGATCGACTCCGCCTTCTTGGTGCCCATCACCGCGTCGATGGCGTCTGCGTGGACCAGCAGGAGACCCTTGCGCGGGTGGCCCAGCGAGTCGAAACCGCCCGCCTTGATCAGGGATTCGGTGACCTTCTTGGAGCACGCCGCGGCATCGATCTTGCCCAGGTAGTCGGAGAAGTCAACGAACTTGGACTTCTCCCTACGCGCCTTGATGATCGAGCTCACGACGTTGGCGCCGACGTTGCGGACGGCACCCATACCGAACCGGATGTCCTCGCCGACGGAAGCGAAGTCGACCTCCGATTCGTTGACGTCGGGCGGGAGCACTATGATCCCCATCCTGCGGCAGTCGGCCAGGTAGATCGCAGCCTTGTCCTTGTCGTCACCGACCGACGTGAGCAGTCCGGCCATGTACTCGGACGGATAATTGGCCTTGAGGTACCCGGTCCAGAACGAAACCAGTCCGTACCCGGCGGCGTGCGACTTGTTGAACGCGTACCCGGCGAACGGCAGGATGGTGTCCCACAGTGCTTTGATAGCCGGCTCGGAGAATTCGTTGGTGAGCATGCCCTCACGGAAGCCGGCATAGGCCTCCTCCAGAACGGACAGTTTCTTCTTACCCATGGCTCGGCGAAGAATGTCGGCCTGTCCGAGAGAGTACCCGGCCACCTTCTGCGCGATCTGCATGATCTGCTCTTGGTAGACGATCAGGCCATACGTGTCGGCCAGAATCTCCTTCAGGGGTTCCTCGAGCTCCGGGTGAATGGGTTTGACCTCTTGCCGCCCGTTCTTGCGGTCGGCGTAGTCGTTGTGCGCGTTCATCCCCATCGGGCCGGGCCGGTACAGCGCGAGCACCGCGACGATGTCCTCGAAGCCGGTGGGTTGCATGCGGCGGAGCAGATCGCGCATGGCGCTGCCGTCGAGTTGGAATACACCGAGTGTGTCACCGCGCGAGAGCAGATCGTAGGTGGCCGGATCGTCGAGTGGGAGGGTGTCCAGATCCAGATCAATACCGCGGTTGGCCTTGATGTTGTCGATGGCGTCACCGATGACGGTGAGGTTCCGCAGTCCGAGGAAGTCCATCTTGAGCAGGCCGATGGCCTCGCACGACGGGTAGTCCCAGCCGGTGATGATGGCACCGTCCTGGGCACGCTTCCACACGGGTATGGCGTCCATCAGCGGCTCGGACGACATGATCACCGCGCAGGCGTGGACGCCGGCGTTTCGGATCAGGCCTTCGAGGCCCTTGGCCGTCTGGTAGATCTTCGCGACGTCCGGATTGGAGTCGATGAGGGCGCGAACCTCCACCGCTTCCTTGTAGCGTTCGTGGTCCGGGTCGGTGATGCCGGACACCGAGATGTCCTTGGCCATGATCGGCGGTGGCAGCGCCTTCGTGATCTGGTCGGCGATCGCGAACCCCGGCTGGCCGAACTGCACTCGGGCGGAGTCCTTGATTGCGGCCTTCGTCTTGATGGTGCCGAACGTGATGACCTGGGCGACGCGGTCGCTCCCCCACTTGTCCGTCGCGTAGCGCACCATCTCGCCGCGACGACGATCATCGAAGTCGATATCGATATCGGGCATGGATACGCGCTCGGGGTTCAGGAACCGCTCGAAGAGCAGACCATGCGGGATGGGGTCGATGTTGGTGATACCCATCGCGTAAGCGACGAGCGAACCGGCGGCCGAGCCGCGACCGGGGCCGACACGGATGCCGACGTCGCGGGCGTGGTTGATGAGATCACCCACGACGAGGAAGTATGCGGGGAATCCCATTTCGAGGATGACGCCGATCTCGTAGTCGGCGCGGGCCAGGTAGTCCTGCGGCGGTCCGTCGGGGAACCGCCGGTCGAGACCGCTCAGCACCTCCTTACGGAGCCAGGTGTCCTGCGTCTCGCCCTCTGGAACGGGGAAGATCGGCATCCGGTCGCGGTGTTCCCACACTTCGTCGTACGGCTGGACGCGCTCGGCGATCAGTAAGGTGCTGTCGCAGGCGCCGGGCACCTGGTCGTCCCAGAGCTCACGCATCTCCGCCGCGGACTTGAGAAAGTAGCCGTCGCCGTCGAACTTGAAGCGAGTGGGGTCGGACAGCGTCTTACCGGTCTGGATGCAGAGCAGCGCCTCGTGGTTCTCCGCGGCTTCCTTGGTGACGTAATGGCAGTCGTTGGTCGCGAGCGGAGGAATCTCGAGCTTCTTGCTGATCTCGAGCAGCCCTTCGCGGACCCGGCGTTCGATCGACAGACCGTGGTCCATCAGTTCGAGAAAGAAGTTGTCCTTACCCCAGATCTCCTGCCACTTGGCTGCAGCCTCGAGTGCCTCGCGGTCGTGCCCGAGGCGCAGACGCGTCTGGATCTCGCCGGACGGGCATCCGGTTGTGGCGATGATGCCCTCGTGATTGGCAGCGATGAGCTCTTCGTCCATCCGCGCCCACTTGCCGAGTTGCCCCTCGATCGACGCGAGCGAGGACAGCTTGAACAGATTGCGCAGGCCGGTGGTGTTCTCCGCGACCATCGTCATGTGGGTGTACGCACCGCTACCGGAGACATCGTCGGATTTCTGACCGCGGTCACCCCAGAGCACACGTTTGGTGTTGAAGCGCGACTCGGGCGCGACATACGCCTCGATGCCGATGATCGGCTTGATGCCCTGTTTCTTCGCCACGTTGTAGAACTCGCTGGCGCCGTACATGTTGCCGTGGTCGGTCATACCCACCGCCGACATGCCCAGTCGCTCCGCTTCTTCGAACATGGCGCCAACCTTGGCCGCGCCGTCGAGCATCGAATATTCGGTGTGGTTGTGCAGATGTACGAACGAGTCAGCCACGTGCGTGCGCCTCTCTGAAGGTCTGGGAGCGTCACGAGTGTATGCCCTCTCACCGACAGCGCCTCTCGGCGACGGTCGGTGTCGGAGAAGTCGTGACGGGAGTTACTGGACGGGAGCCGGCGTCGAGTCGACGGTGCGCCTCTCTCGCCGGGTCCGCACCAGCAGGTCGGTACTGAAGATCAGAAGCGCCATCCAGATCAGCGCAAATCCCACCCACCGCGACGGAGGCATGTCCTCGTGGAGAACTGCGATGCCCCACACCATCTGCAGCGCGGGTGTCAGGTACTGCAGCATGCCCAGTGTGCGCAAGGGCACCCGCTGCGCCGCGGCCCCGAACAGCAGGAGCGGCAGCGCAGTCACGGGTCCCGCAGCCATCAGCAGCAGGCTGTGTCCAGAGCCGTTGCCGAAGAACGTACCGGCGCCCGTGAAGGCCAGGAACACCAGGTAGCCGACCGCGATCGGTGCGGCCACGATTCCCTCGGCGGTCAGACTCGTCCGCGGATCGAGCGGCATCACCTTCTTGCACAGGCCGTACAGCGCGAACGAGGCGGCCAGCGTGAGGGCGATATACGGCGGATGACCGTAGTCGACGGTGATCACCAGCACCGCCGTCGCCGCGAGTGCGAGGGCCACGATCTGGACCGGAACGAGTCGTTCCCTGAAGATCACCACACCGAGCAGGACGCTTACCAAGGGATTGATGAAGTAGCCGAGCGCAGCCTCGATGACTCGGCCGGACGTCACCCCGTAGACATAGGTCCCCCAGTTCACCGCGATGGCTGTCGAGGCGGCCGAAACCAGCAGCCATGTCCGCACACCTAGTCCGCGCAGCGAGCCGATACGACCGGACACCGCGAGCACGACGAACATGAGGGCCAGCGTCCACACGATCCGGTGGGCCAGGATCCCGCCCGGTCCGGCAGGGCCGAGCAAGCCGAAGAAGGCCGGGAACGCGCCCCACATCACGTAGGCGCCGACGCCATACGCCGCACCGACCGTTTCGATCTTTCTCTCCGTCACGAGCCACCACAGGGAACGAAGCCGTCGTCGGGGCCGGGCTCGACGAACTCGACCTGTTCCGGAAGAAGCGGTCGTACGGCGAACCGGCCGAACACGGCGTCAGCGCTGAGCGCCTCGACCACCCGCACTTCCGGCGCGGACCGCATCGCCGTCAATTGATCGAGATCAGCGCGCACGACGACGCCGATCACGCAGGCGCAGTTGCGGGAAAGTTCCTCCGCGGACACCGCAGAGATGTTGGCCTGCCGATCCGTCTCGCCCGTCTTCATCGGGACCCGCCCGGCGGCCAGAACGCTCGCTCGGGCGAGTGCCGCGTCACCGGCAGCGACGGAGACGGCGATGAGGGGCGTCTGCACGCGTTCGAGGGGCACCCGGAACATAACCTGAGACACGCGCACGCCCAAGGCGAGTTCCCGCACGACCCCGGTGGTCACCGGGGTCTCGAACGAGACCAGCGCCCAGCGTTCGCCCCGCAACTCCTGATCGAGCGATCGAGACGATCGGGCCAGGTAATCGGATACTCTTTCCCCGTTTTCCGGGCCCAGAGTGTCCGTCGACACGGGCACCCGCCGAACAGGATTGACGACTCCGAGTACTACGGTGACCGCAACGAGAACCACTGCGGCGAGAACCACTGCGGCGACAGCCGAGACCGCGTATCCCCCCTGACGCCGACGCGTCACCTCAGTTCGACCGGAGAACCTCGAGGGCGACCTCGAGATCCTTCGGATACTTGGATGTGATCTCCACCCACCGCCCGTCCGCAGGGTGTGCGAAGCCCAGGGATCGGGCATGCAGCCACTGACGCTCCAGACCGAGACGTTCCGCCAGACGCGGATCCGCCCCGTACGTCAGGTCGCCGCAACACGGGTGTCGCAGCGCGGCAAAATGCACGCGGATCTGGTGCGTGCGTCCCGTCTCCAGGTGGATGTCCAGCAGGCTCGCCGACTGGAACGCCTCGACGGTGTCGTAGTGCGTGACACTCGGCTTGCCGTCCGCGGTGACCGTGAACTTCCAGTCGTTGCTGCGATGTCTTCCGATCGGCGCGTCGATGGTTCCGCTGCTCGGATCCGGGTGACCCTGCACCAGGGCGTGGTATCGCTTGTCGATGGTCCGCTGCTTGAACGCCCGCTTGAGCAGCGTGTAGGCGCGTTCCGACGTCGCCACCACCATGACCCCGGACGTGCCGACATCCAGGCGATGCACGATGCCTTGGCGTTCATGCGCGCCCGACGTCGAGATCCGGAAGCCCGCAGCGGCGAGACCACCGATGACCGTCGGTCCGGTCCATCCCACGCTGGCGTGCGCGGCGACACCCACTGGCTTATCGACGGCGACTACGTCGTCGTCCGCATAGAGGATCTCCATGCCCTCGACGGGCTCCGCCTCGATGGCCAGAGGCCGCGGTGGTTCCGGCATTTCCACCTCGAGCCACGATCCGGCAGACAGACGGTCCGATTTGCCGACGGCTGCGCCGTCGACCAGCACCGAACCCTCCTCGGTGAGTTGGGCGACCGCGGTGCGCGACAGGCCCAGCAGTCGAGCGAGACCGGCGTCGACTCTCATCGCCTCGAGTCCGTCCGGGACCGGCATGGACCGTGTTTCCCTCACTTCTCCACCCCCCGACGTTGTCCGTCCGGGTCCAGGCCTATCAGCGTGAGCACGACGAGCAGGACTGCGCCACACACGATGCCGGAGTCGGCCACATTGAACACCGGCCACCAGCCGACCGAAACGAAATCGACGACATGGCCCTGCATCACTCCGGGTGCCCGGAAGAAACGGTCGACGAGATTGCCAAGGGCACCCCCGAGTACCAGTCCCAGACCGAGCGCCCACCACGGTGACCGGAGCGTACGACCGATCTTGATGACACCTATGACCACGCCCACCGCAACCAACGTGAGCAACCACGTCATACTCGTGGCCATGGAGAACGCCGCACCGGGGTTGCGGACCAATCGCAACGAGACGACGTCCCCGACCAGCCAGATCGGGTGGCCGGGCTCGATGTTGGCGACGGCGAGGATCTTCGTCAGCAGATCCAGGGCGAGGACGACACCCGCGACCGCAAACAGAAGCAACATTCGCCGAGGCTTCGGCGTCTCCGGTCGGTCTTCGACGTCGGTCTCGTTCTCTGCCGTGGGGTCTCGACTCACCCTTTCATCATCCACTACGCAGGAAAGCTACCCCTCACGCACTCCCGAACGGCAGCTAGCCTGGGTATGTGCCACTGTTCTCGAAAGCTCCACGACCCCGATTCCGACTGCTCGGGGCAACCATCTCCCTGCTCGTCCTCGCCGCGGGATGTGGAGGTGGCGTCGGTTCCTCGGAGCCGAGCCCCGCGGGGTCCGAACCCACGCCCGGAGAAGTGACCGTTCCCATCTCAGCCACCACCGTCGAAGTGACGCAACCCGGCCAGGAACCCCGCGAGGTGATTCGGCGCCGACTACCGGACGGTGTCTCGCAGCAGGCAACGCTGATCACCTACGCGCAGGTGTTCCAGCAGATCGATAATCAGCCCCCCCCAGGACTTCTCTTCTCCCGAGGTCACCGTGCCCCTCGCCGCCGTCGTCAATCAGCGTCCCGAGGACGTCGACGGCGAGACCACCGTCGACCTCACATTCGGCCACGTCACCAGTCCCAACGAGCGCCTCGGACTCGCTCTCGAAGCGAGCGAAGGGGCAGGGGCCGGCTTCACGATCGAGCCCACCAGTGCGATCACCGAACTGCAATTGCGTCCGAACGCCAATGCTCAGGACATCGCTCGGTCCGCGGTCGAACAGGCCTTCTACCAGGCCGTGTACCGAACGATCCCGTTTCCCACGGAGCCAGTAGGAGTGGGAGCCCAGTGGACGATCCATCAGCAGGTGATGAGCGGCATCGCGCTCGACCAGACTGCCGTCGCGACTCTCACAGCCCGTGACGGCGACCTGTTGACCGTCGACTACACGATCGACCAGCAGCCGACCTCCCCGGTTTGGACCCTGCCCGGCGGGGCGGGCACGCTCAACGTCGACCGGTACGTGATGCAGGGTTCGGGCAGTGTCGCCATCGATCTCGACCTTCCGCTGCCCGTCGCCGGGACCGTCACTGTGACCGGGGATCAGCAGTACAGCGACCCGGACGGCCCTACGCGCCTGCAGCAGACCACGTCGAACCGCGTCGAGTGGACTTCCTGATGCGCCGTGGCCCGGCCGCCACCACCACCTGCCCGCTGCTCGCGGTGCTCGCGTTGTCGGCGTGCTCGTCCGCGGACGGCGATGCCGAGGCCGCGATATCGCTCGCTCCGCTCGGACCAGCAGTGACCGTATCGCCGGACGCCTCTGGAGTGCCGTTCGTTGATCAGGCGACACTCCGGGCGGCCCTGCTCGACATCGGTGACCTTCCGGCCGGATTCTCGCCGGTGCCCAACCTCGAAGATCTGGGGTTGCAGCGTGGCCCTGAAACGACGGACCCCGGCACAGCACCGGCAGCGAGCACGGACCCGGCACAGTGCGGCGCGATCCTCTCCCCCGTCGCCGACCAGCGGGCCGGGGCGGTCGTCTCGGCGTCGAGTTCGTTCGCTGGCCCGGGGTTCACCACCATCGACCAGGATGCGGCGAGCTACGGAACCGGCGCCGACGCAGCCGAGGCGTTCGCGGAGGTGCAGCACAGCCTCGACCACTGCGCCGAGTACTCGGGAACGGACGCGGACGGTGTGCAAGTGCAGTACCGGATCGGCGCACGGGACCAGGAGCCTGTGGGCGATGCGTCGGCTGCGTTCCGGCTCGTCACCACAAGCGCGGGCCTCGATCTCGTCTCCGACGTGGTGGTGGTCGTCGTCGGGGGCACCGTCAGCCAACTCGTCGCGACGGGACAGGACCCGATCGACGCAGGCGTCTTCGACGGTCTGACCCGCACCGTGGTGAACAAACTGGTGCCTGCGCCCGCCGGCTGAATCAACCGGGCCTCGAACGACAGATGCCGACGCCCCGGAAGGGACGCCGGCATCCGGGTGAGAACGCTGTCCGTCAGGACCGCGCGGTTCAGTCTGAGATCAGGCCACGCATGCGGGCGAGGTCAACTGCGCCATCGAGACGATCTGACACGCGGTAACATTCGACAGCTTCCACGTTCCGTTCTCGCCAGGAATGAAGATGGCCGGAAGGCCGCCCTGCAGGATCTGGCCGTCGATGGTCAGCTGCAACTGTCCACTGGCGGTGCCGTCCCCGTTGTCGATGACCGGGTCGAGTACGGTGACCTCGGCGTTGTTGGCCCTGGCTGCGGCGGCAACCTGGTTGATGAGCTCCGGATCCTGCTCCGAGCCCTCGACCATCATCGACTTCTCCTCGAGCGGCGTCGCCGGATCCAGACCCTTCATCAGAAGTAAGTTGAACTCGGCCGCGGTGGGTACAACGAGTTCTTCCGCGGTCTCGGCAGCTGCGGAAGTTGTGGTGGTCGTGGTCTTGGTCGCCGGGTCACCATCGTCCGAACCACAGGCGGACATCGTGAGGGCAGCGGCGATCGCTACTGCGGAAACCGTGATCTTATGAAGCTTCAACTCGATAACCTCTTCATTCTCGGGTATTCGTTTCTCGGGCGACCTGGTCATCTCGAAGCCCGGGGCCGACATTTACCCAACGGTAAGCATTGCCGGGTGAGGCTACCTTCTCTTCGAGTCCGGCTTCCACCCGCTGATGCGGCACGGGCCGGTCACTCGAGCGACCCTTCCATATCAGCCCGTTGGAGCTGCTCCTCGTCCTGGTTGAACGTCCGAGCGATCCCCGACCCCGTTGTGCGCGTTTCGAATCGCACCGTCACGACCCCGTGTCCGGCGCCCTGCACCCAACCGTGACCGAAGTCCTGGTGCATCACGTCGAGACCGGGATACCACCGACCGTCGATTTCGTGAGCCGGTGCCGGCGCGGTGCGAGCCACGTGGTCGCCGCCGCCCCCGTCCTGGATTCTCGATTCCTCGTAGCCGGGGACGTCCAGTTCCAACTCCGGGAACAGTGAGCCCTGGCGCACAGTCGACAGACCGGCGAACCCTACGCCGACCAGTCGCACCGGTCCGAGTTCGATCGGGTCGATCACCTGACGCTGCGCGGCGGCAACCAGGATCTGACGGTCGAGGGTGGCATACGGCAGCGTCACGGATCGCGTCACGATACTCATGTCGGCCTTCCTCAGTTTCAGCACCACGGTCCGGGCCGCCCTGCCGTCCCTGTGCAGTCGCGCGAAGGCCGCCGCCGCGCTCGATTCGACCGCTCCGCGCAACTCCCCCAGCGTGACGATGTCGGTGGCGAAGGTGGTCTCGGCACTGACCTGTTTGGACTCCGCACGCTCGGCCACCGGACGGTTGTCGATCCCCCGCGCCAGTCGGTGCAGTCCGGGTCCGATCGTCGTGCCCAGGATGGAGGCCACTTCCGATTCCGAGGTGCGGGCGAAGCCTCCGATCGTCTCGATGCCGAGCCGTTTCAGCTTCTCCTCCGCGACCGGGCCGATGCCCCACAGTTTGCGCACCGGCAGTCCGTCCAACAGCGCACGTTGTTCGGCCGGTGGAATCACCGTGATCCCATTCGGCTTGGCCAGGCCCGAGGCGATCTTGGCCGCCTGCTTCCCCGACCCGGCACCGATCGAGGCGATCAGTCCCGTCTCCTCGAGAACGAGGGCGCGCAGGCCCTCGCAATAGCGTTGCACCGTAGAAGCATCCGTCCCGGCCAGTTCGGTGGGTTCGCCGAAGGCCTCGTCCATCGACAGTTGCTCGAGCACCGGCATCGGGCCGCGGAGTGCGTCGAACACGGACTTGCTCAACAAGCCATAGAGTCGGCCACGGGGCGGCAACACGACAGCACCGGGACCCACGAGTCGCCGCGCCTGATGCATCGGCATTGCCGAGCACGCGCCGAATATGCGCGCCTCGTAGCTGGCCCCGGCGACGACTCCGCGTCCGCCGAGACCGCCGACCAAGACCGGGCGGCCACGAAGCGTCGGCCGGGTGAGTTGCTCGACCGACGCGAAGAACGCGTCCATATCGAGATGCAGGACCCACCGTCGACTCACCTGGTGCAAATTACCCGCCCGGTCCGACAGATCATGCCTTGGCGATCGCCGCCCGCACTCCCTCACCGAGTTCGACGGCGTCGTCCTCCACGTCGGCCAGTTTCAGGTCGACGGCAAGGATCTCACCCGCGATCAATCCTTGGTGGGCCACCGCCCAGTCCCGTCGTTCCGCCGGCACCTCGAGAACGACGGTGATCCGGTCGGACACCTCGAGTCCGGCGGCACGGCGCGCGTCCTGCAACTCGCGGATGCGGTCTTTCGCCCAGCCCTCGGCCTCCAGTTCCTCCGTGACCACCGAATCCAGCAGCACCAGGCCAGCGCCGTCGGGCAGCGCCGCCGTCGACTCCGGCTCTGCGGCAACGAGCCGCCGCGTGTACTCCTCGGGCAGCAACGCGATCCCCGCCGCGACCACGACACCGTCCGAATTCTCCGACCAGTCGCCGGCCTTGACCGCCTTGATGACGGTCTGCACATCCTTGCCCAGGCGCGGTCCCGCAGCCCGGGCATTGACGACGAGTTCGAACCGGCCGTGCGCGGCGACGTCGGTGGTGAGATCCACCCTCTTGACGTTGACCTCGTCTGCGATGAGATCCAGGAAGGGACGCAGACGCTCGGCGTCGTCGGATGCCACCGTCACCTCAGGCAGCGGCAACCGCACCCGGAGATTCTGGGCCTTGCGGAGTCCGAGGACAGTCGAGCACACCGACCGGACCTCGTCCATCGCCGACACCAGGTCCGTATCAGCGGGGAGTGCATCAGCCTTGCTTCCCGGGAGCTCCGCAGGCTCCGCTCCTGCCCTCCCTAGGAGCTCCGCAGGCTCCGCTCCTGCCGGCCAGTCCGCGAGATGCACCGAACGCCCACCCGTCAGCCCGCGCCAGATCACCTCACTGATCAGGGGCAACAACGGTGCGGCAAGCCGGGTGACGACCTCGAGCACGGTATGCAGGGTGTCGACGGCGTCGCGATCCTCGTTCCAGAAGCGTGCACGCGACCGGCGCACGTACCAGTTCGTCAACGCGTCGCAGAACGTGCGTAGTTCGTCGCAGGCACCGGCAATGTCGATCGTCTCGAGCGCGTCGGTAATCACATCCCGGGTGCCAGCAAGCTTCGCGAGAATGTACCGATCCAGGACGTTCTCCGAATCCGTCCGCCACGTGCCTGATTTCGGCGCGTACAACTGCAAAAAGCTCCACGCGTTCCACAGCGGCAGCAGCGCATGCCGGACACCCTCACGGATGCCCTGCTCCGTGACGACGAGGTTTCCGCCGCGCAGGATCGGCGAGGACATGAGGAACCATCGCATGGCGTCCGAGCCGTCGCGCTCGAACACCTCGTTGACGTCCGGGTAGTTGCCCTTCGACTTGCTCATCTTCAGGCCGTCTTCACCGAGAACGATGCCGTGTGCTGCAACGGTTTTGAAGGCAGGACGATCGAACAGTGCAGTGGACAGCACGTGCAGGGTGTAGAACCAGCCACGGGTCTGCCCGCTGTACTCGACGATGAAGTCGCCCGGAAAGTGGCCCGCACCCGTGGTCGGGCCCGCAAGCGACCCCCCTGCGTCAAAGGTCGGGCCCGCAAGCGACCCCCCTGCGTCAAAGGTCGGGCCCGCAAGCGACCCCCCTGCGTCAAAGGTCGGGCCCGCAAGCGACCCCCCTGCGTCAAAGGTCGGGCCCGCAAGCGACCCTCCGTCGAACCACTCCTTGTTCTCGAACGGGTAGTGCACCTGCGCGTACGGCATCGAACCCGACTCGAACCAGCAGTCGAGCACCTCAGGCACGCGTCGCATCATCGACTTACCGGTCGGGTCGTCCGGGTTAGGACGCACCAGATCATCGATCATCGGCCGGTGCAGATCGGTCGGACGCACACCGAAGTCTCGCTCGAGGTCGTCGAGCGAGCCGTACACGTCCGTGCGCGGATACGCCGGGTCGTCGGACACCCACACCGGGATCGGACTGCCCCAGTACCGGTTACGGCTGATGTTCCAGTCTCGCGCACCCTCGAGCCACTTGCCGAACTGTCCGTCGCGGATGTGCTCCGGCATCCAGGTAATGTCCTGATTCAGTTCCACCATGCGGTCACGGAACTTCGTCACAGCGACGAACCATGACGGGACAGCCATGTAAATGAGCGGCTTCCCGCTGCGCCAACTGTGCGGGTACGAGTGCTCGATCGTCTCGTGCCGCAGCAACTTTCCAGCAGCCTTCAGATCCTTGATGATCACCGCGTTCGCGTCGAACACCTGGAGACCCTCGTAACGGGGCACCATCGCTGTGAACTTGCCGGCCGGGTCGAGCGGTTGAACGATCTCGATCCCGTTCGCCGTGGCACAATCCATGTCCTCCTCACCAAAAGCCGGTGCGAGGTGCACGATTCCGGTACCGGACTCCGTCGTGACGTAGTCGGCGGAGATGACGCGGTGCGCGTTGTTATGTCCGAGAAAGAAGTCGAACGGTGGATCGTAGCTGAGCCCGAGGAGGTCCGAACCAGGGTGCTCGGACACCACCGTCGGTGACTCACCTAGCTCGCGGGCATAGTGCGTCAACCGGTCCTTGGCCAACACGTAGCGCTTTCCGTCCACCGCGATCTGGACGTAGGCGATATCTGGGTGAACGGCGACCGCGAGGTTGGACGGCAGCGTCCACGGAGTGGTAGTCCAGATGAGCGCATTCGCGCCATCGAGCGGTCCGTGGCCGTGTAGCGGCATATCGACCGTGACTGCCGGATCCTGGCGCATCTTGTATGCGTCGTCAAGCCGTGTCTCCTGGTTCGACAGCGGCGTCTGCTCGTACCAGCTGTAGGGCAGAACCCGGAACCCCTGGTAGATCAACCCCTTGTCGAAGAGTTCCTTGAACGCCCACATCACCGACTCCATGAAGTCGAGGTCGAGGGTCTTGTAGTCGTTGTCGAAGTCGACCCACCTGGCCTGGCGTGTGACGTAGCTACGCCATTCGTCCGTGTAGCGCAGGACCGACGACTTGCAATACTCGTTGAACGTCTCGAGACCCATGACATCGATCTCGGACTTTTCTTGGATGCCGAGTTGCTTCTCGGCCTCGAGTTCCGCGGGTAGTCCGTGACAGTCCCAACCGAATCGGCGCTCGACCTTCTTGCCCCGCATTGTCTGGAACCGCGGGATGACGTCCTTGACGTACCCCGTCAGGAGGTGACCGTAGTGCGGGAGACCGTTGGCGAACGGCGGGCCGTCGTAGAAAACGAACTCGGGGGCACCGTCACGTTGGGCAATCGATGCGCGGAAGGTATCGTCCTCCTCCCAGCCTGCCAGCACGCGTTGCTCGATGCGCGGGAACCTGACACCGGCATCCTCCGCGACGCCGTAGTCGACCTTGGGGTAGGACTCATTGCTGCTGTTCACTTTGCTGGTCTTGGTCACCGGCAAACTCCTCGTGCCTGACGTGCTCGGCACGGGGACGACGGGGACGCCTCGTGCGTCACCACCGCGGTACCACCCCGCTTGCAACCCCTCAGGGCGCCTCTCGGTGCCGGGCTGTGACGGGCCCGCCCGTTCGGTTCTACTGAGCCGGTATCCCGACTGTTCTTCCGAAGACTCCCCGGTGATGGCCGGATCTCCGCCGTATCTTTCTGTCTGAAATTTGTCGCTGAATGCAGTCTAGTCGGCCAAGTCGGGACCGACCCAGTCGCCGTCATCACGCAGGCCGGCCGTGTTCCTGCCCGTGAGGGGCGGCCGTCTTCTTACCGGAGAGTGCACTGACGAGCAGTAGGACTGCTCCAGCGACGCACACTACGATGCATCCCCAGGCCCAGATGACCGAGCCAGTGGTTACGGCCACCACCAGGAGCGCGAACCCCACTGCTGCTAGTGCGAGTGTCACGACCAGCACGGCTCACCTCTATCCGGGCCCGACTGGCTGTGCATCTCCTGCGCGCTCAGTCAGCTGGCACCCTTGGCGTAGGACTGGCTGTAGTTAGACTGCGAACCGCCCTGCGCGAACGAATCCTGACCGCCGTCCACCGGAACCGCCGATCCACGCTGCTCCAGTTCCTCGAGCTGCGATTCCAGGTACGACTTCAGGCGAACACGGTATTCGCGCTCGAAGGTCTTGAGCTGTTCGATACGGCCCTCCAGCACAGACCGTTGCTGGTTGATCGTCGCCATGATCTCGGTGTGCTTCTTCTCGGCGTCCGCCTGGAGTGCGTCGGCCTTTTCCTTGGCCTGGCGCAACTGAGTCTCGGAACGAGTCTGAGCGTCCGTGATCAGCGCTTCCGACTTCTGACGAGCATCCGAGATCATCGTCTGGGAACGCGTACGAGCATCGCTCACAAGCTGCTCGGAATTCGTGCGCGCATTGCCAAGCAGTTGCTCGGATTCGGTCTTCGCATCGCTCGTGAGACGGTCTGCCATCTCCTGCGCGAGACCCAGGACCTTGGCGGCCTGCATGTGAGCATCGGCGCCCTGAGCGGGGGCCGACGCGGCTGCCGCAGGCGCCATCGCGGGCGCCTTCGGCTGCTCGACCACGCGAGCCTGCTCCGCCTTGACAGCGGGACTCTGTGCGGCCGACGCGGGTCGCGGGCTCTTCTTCTCATCGGCGAGTTCTTGGTCGAGTTCGGCCACTCGCTGACGAAGGTCGGCGTTCTCCTCGATCAGGCTCGACAACTCTTGCTCGACGAGATCGAGGAACGCATCGACCTCGTCTTCGTTGTAGCCCCGCTTACCGATCGGTGGCTTGCTGAACGCGACATTGTGAACATCAGCTGGAGTCAGCGGCATGGAAGGATCCCTTCGCGCATCATTGGCGGTCGAGCAAGCAATCAGTTACAAGACAGTCTACGGAACGATGAAACAAGACTGGATCAATGTCGACCATTCTGTCACACCAAACCAGTAGCACGTGCTTGTCCCTGAACGATCGTCATCAGGATGAACACGATGAACAGCAAGACCATGATGGACAGATCCAACCGAACCCCACCGAGATTGATCGGGGGGATCAACCGCCGAAGCAGCTTGACCGGTGGATCCGTGACCGTAAAAACCGCTTCGAGAACGACGACCACAACGCCGGACGGCCGCCAGTCCCGTGCGAAAGTTCGTATGAATTCGATAATTATTCTGCTGATGAGCAGCAGCCAAAAAACGAACAGTATCAAGTAGATCACCGAGAACAAGGCCACACCTTCACTCTGCCTGAGAATATCCGCTTCATCAAAACCGCCACGCAGCCAGGGCGTTCTCCGCCACAGTCACCGAGGTCGGCCCGTTCCGGATATTCGATCCCGATTGTCGTCTCCACCCGCCACGATCCGCCCAGCCCTGGGTCTACTTCTGACTGTAGAAGCCTGTCTCCGCGATCCGGCGACGCTCCTCTGCAGACACATCGATATCTGCGGGTGAGAGCAAGAACACCTTCGTCGCCACCTTGTCGAAAGATCCGCGCAACGCGAAGGCGAGTCCCGCAGCGAAATCCACGAGTCGCTTGGCGTCGGCATTACTCATCTCGACGAGGTCCATGATGACGGGCGTTCCTTCTCGGAACCGCTCACCGATGGTGCGGGCCTCGCCGTAGTCGCGAGGGCGAAGCGTCGTGATCTTGGACAGGGGTCCACCTTCGTCGAAGAGGGGTCCGCGGTGACTCTCCACCCGCTCTGAGCGGTTGTCGACGGCAAGCGCGCCGCGTGTGCTGCCGCGCACTGCGCCGCTCGCACCCGAACGGGCCGATCGGATGCCCACCGGCTCTACCCGCGACGAGTGCCGCGGAGCCTCGTAGCGGTCGAACTCTTCATCGCGTTCATCGCGTTCATCGCGGCGACCGGGAGCGTAAGCAGCCTTACTGAAGGACGGTTCCGCGAAATCACGATCATCGCGGTCGGGATATGAATCGCGTCCGCCGTCGCGGGCAGGGCGAGCAGTCCGTCGAGCACGTTCCGGCTCGTCCAGGTACTCGTCCTCGTAATCGTCGAGGGGAACCATGCCGAAGTAAGCCTTGAACTTGTGAAGACTGCTCATTGATCGACCTTCCTTGGCGTGGCGGACAAAATCCTACTGCATTCAGTAGCAGCGGTGCGGACCGGTAGTCGATCACCTGGGCGATCTATTTCGAGGTTATAGGCCTCGAACCCAACAGGGCCGTTCCGACACGCACGCAGGTGGACCCGTGTCGAACAGCATGCTCGAGATCATTCGTCATACCAGCCGAGAGTTCCGTCGCCTCCGGATATTCGAGGCGCAGTCGCGCGTGAATTTCCTGCAATTCCCCGAACGCCGCATCCGGGTCGGCATCGATGGGCGGAATCGCCATCAATCCTCGATAGTCCAAACCCGGCGACGATTGCACCTGCTCGGCGAGGTATTCGAGATCGGAGATGGCCGCCCCGCCCCGCTGCGGGTCACCGTCGAGACTCACCTGGAGCAGTACCCGCAGGGGTTGGGCCCGCTCCCCAGCCTCGAGTGCGGTCGCCGCAGCGCGGCCGAGTGCGCCGATGAGTCGTTCCCGGTCCAGCGAGTGAATGCAGTAAGCCCAGCCCGCAACCGCCCGGGACTTGTTGCGCTGTAGGTGCCCGATCATATGCCACCGCACCGACTGATCGGCCACCTCCGCGCGGAAGGCCTCGATCTTCGAAGTGGCCTCCTGCTCCCGCGCCTCCGCGAAATCCCTGCACCCGAGGTCGTAGAGAATACGGACGTCCGATTCCGGGAAGAACTTGGTAACTGGAAGGAGCGAAACCTCCAAGGGATCCCGACCCGCCGTCCGGCAAGCCGCATCGAGCCGTTCGCGCACGGCCTTCAGTGCCGCCTCGATCTCGTCGACCCTGTTCATCGTTTTCACACCCACACCCTGAATCTCTCACCGTCGCCGGCAGCGATCACACGCCGACTACCCAATATCCATCCAGATCACCGCAGCGAGGCGGCCAGTCGGAGCCTCCCGGCGGTGACTGAACAGAGTCCGGTCCTCGATGGTGCACCGCGGATCCTCCGCGACCCCCGAGACGCCCGCATCCAGGAGTTGCCGACGAATGCCGGCGCGCAGGTCGAGGCCGGGCGTTCCCTTGACAGTGCGCGTAGCACTACCTGGGAGGAACTTCTCGACGTCCGCCTGCATCGCCGCCGGAACCTCGTACTGGCGACCGCTCGCAGCCGGCCCCAGGAACCCGCCGATCCGCTCGATTCGCGCACCCTGCGCCACCATGACGTCGAGAACCCGCGGAACGATGCGGATGCGGGCGCCGATCCGGCCGGCATGGACGGCAGCGATCACACCCGCCTCGTCGTCGGACAACAGCACCGGTACGCAGTCGGCACTCAAAGTCGCGAGCGCAAGTCCCGGCACCTTCGTCACCACCGCATCCGTGGCGGGTACGACCGTGTCGGTGGGGCCGTCGACCACAGTCACGTTGCGACCATGAATCTGCTCCATCCAGATCAGATGGTCGCCCGCAACGCCGATCCGCTCCGCCAGTCGCCGCCGGTTCGCTTGGACCGCCGCGGGGTCGTCCCCGACGTGATCACCGAGATTGAACGAGTCGTACGGCGCGACGGACGCACCCCCCACGCGGGAGGTGACGACTCGTCGAACCCGAAACTTTGGGGTGGACCGCGGACTCAACGCATGAAGTCGGGCACGTTGATGTCGTCTTCGCTGTCCTCGTCGAACGCGGGCGCAGTACGGGACTGGCCCTTGCCCGGAAGTGGAGGCAGGCTGTTCGAACCCCGGTGCGGGGGGGCGATCGTTTCGCGCGTCACCGAAACCGACTCGCTCTGCTGCTCGGCCGGCGCTGAATCGCCTGCGCGTGCAGCACCGATGGCGCTACGACTTGCCACGCCGGACTCGACGGGACGACGAGTCGGAGTGCCTCCGTCGAACCCGGCGGCGATGACGGTGACACGCACCTCGTCGCCGAGCGAATCGTCGATGACGGTGCCGAAGATGATGTTGGCGTCGATGTGGGCAGCTTCCTGCACCAGTGACGCGGCCTCGTTGATCTCGAACAGGCCGAGGTCACTACCACCGGCAATCGACAGCAGCACGCCACGCGCACCTTCCATCGACGCCTCCAGAAGTGGAGAGTTGATCGCTGATTCCGCCGCCTTGATGGCCCGACCCTCCCCACGCGAGGATCCGATGCCCATCAGCGCACTGCCCGCACCGGACATGACACCCTTGACGTCGGCGAAGTCGACGTTGATCAGACCCGGGGTCGTGATGAGGTCGGTGATGCCCTGGACGCCGTTGAGCAGCACCTCGTCTGCACTGATGAAAGCATCCATCAGGCTGACTGCGGCGTCACCGAGTTGCAGCAGGCGATCGTTCGGGATGACGATGAGCGTGTCGCAGGATTCACGCAACGACTGAATGCCCGTGTCGGCCTGGCCTCCGCGCCGCTTGCCCTCGAATGAGAACGGGCGCGTGACGACACCGACGGTGAGCGCCCCGAGCTTGCGCGCGATGCTCGCCACGACCGGCGCGCCGCCGGTGCCCGTACCGCCGCCCTCGCCCGCGGTCACGAACACCATGTCGGAGCCCTTGAGGACTTCCTCGATCTCGTCCTTGTGGTCTTCGGCGGCCTTGCGGCCGACTTCGGGATCCGCGCCGGCACCGAGCCCACGGGTGAGTTCTCGGCCAACGTCGAGTTTGACGTCGGCATCGCTCATCAGCAGCGCTTGCGCGTCGGTGTTGACGGCGATGAACTCGACTCCCTTGAGACCCTGGTCGATCATCCGGTTGACTGCGTTCACGCCGCCGCCGCCGATGCCGACGACCTTGATTACGGCGAGGTAGTTATGCGGGGGCGTCATCGGCTCTCGCCTTCCGTGAGTGTGAATCGCGCTTTCGTACAACACATCAGCCGAGACGATGCCTCGACCTAAACCATAGGGTTACGTTTATGTCAAGTGCTCGACTAAAGCGAAACGCTATGCACCGGTTCAGGGATACGCCATTAGGCGCGCCGAGGCGCACCAAGTTATTTGACGAACCCGCACACCGGTTTCGCATCCGAGTCCCGCTCCCTCATCGTACCGTCGGCAGATCGGGACTCGACACGTCGTACGTCTGCCCGGACTGGGTCAGCAGGGGCAGGGCGACAGCACCCTTGCGCGCGGAGTTCTCCGCACCTCCCCACACCACAGCCCGACCGTCGAGCAGGGTCACCGATATGTCCGAAATCGAAGTCGCGGCAATCTGCCCCACCTGACCTCGCAGTTGCGGCGGCATCGACTCCAGCACGTCGAGTGCCGCCTCGGTCGATGGATCACCCCAACCCGGCTTCTCTGTCACCAGTCGCGGAACACCGGGCGGCGGGGGCGCAATCTCGTAGTCGACGGCATCCGCGTCGAGGAGGTGAGTACCGCCTGGCGTGTCGATGAACACGACGGGCACCCGATCGGTCACCGTGACCCGGATCGAGGACGGATACACACGTTGCACCCGCACAGACGCCACCTTGGGAATCTCCGCGACCCGTTGCGCGGCAGACTCCGTGTCGACGCGCAACAACGGTTGCCCATGCTGGACTGCCAAGACCAGGCGGATCTGCTCCTCGGGGATCGACGTGGCACCCGCGACGTCGATCTCGCGCACCGACAGCAGCGGCGTGAACCATGCGACGAGACCGAGCGCTACGGCCACGACGACACCGACGACACCCATCGCCGATGGCCTGCGGTACCACGGCCGGGGTGGCTCGTCAGCCGTTGCCGGCCTCCGCGCCGCCGAGGCCGATTCCTGCGTGTGCCCCATGCCTGAATCGGCGGCCGCCGAGGTCCGTTTGCGCGATGTCGTGCGTTCAGCCGCCGCGCCCCGGGCGCCGGTCGAACGCCCCTGCGACCGACTGCGCTGGGTGGCGCGGCGGACTGGGCGCTCGGACCGGCCGCGACGCTCCTGCGTCATCGCGGCGGGTCGTGGCGGGGGGCCGCACGCAGGGCATCGAGGATCTGGTTGCCGAGCATCGTCACGTCACCCGCACCCATGGTGATCACGACGTCGCCAGGCGACGCGAGGGCCGCGACCTGACGCGGCACCTGCGACAGATCGGGCTGATAGTGCACCGGCTTGGACACCGCCAGCGCGACCAGTGCGCCGCTGACACCAGGGAGTGGTTCTTCCCTGGCGCCGTAGACGTCGAGCACCATGACCTCGTCTGCGAGGTCGAGTGCGTTACCGAATTCCTTCGCGAATGTTGCTGTGCGAGAGTACAGGTGGGGCTGAAACACGACGATGACTTTACCCCTGCGCACCGAGTCCTCGGACTCGCGACGGTCAGCCTCGTCGGGTTTGGGAACCAGATCGGCGGCGGCACCGAGCACGGCGCGGACCTCCGTCGGATGATGCGCGTAGTCATCGAACACGCGGACCCCGTGTTCGCGCCCGGTGAACTGGAACCGGCGGTGCACTCCCCCGAATCCGGCGATGCCTTCGAGGATCTCGTCCACGTCGGCACCGGCTTCGCGTGCCGCGAGTATGGCGGCCAGGGCGTTGAGCGCCATGTGCCGGCCCGGCACTCCCATCCGGACGGTCCTCGGCTCATGTTCTCCTGCCAACTGAAACTGCAGGACTCCGCCGACGTCCCTGGCCTCGAAGCTGAGCAGTCGCGCACCGACCTCGACGCCGTCGACCGGATCGAAAGCGCCGCCCTCGTTCTCCGCACTGCCGTATCCGAGCACCCGCACGCCCGGCAGCTGCTTGGCTGTCACCCGTTGGGCGAGCGCGGCAGATCCGGGATCGTCGAGGCAGGCGATGAGCAGACCCCCGCGTGAGAGCTTGGCAGCGAAGTCGTCGAACACCTGCGTGTATGCCTCGGGAGTGCCGAAGTGATCGAGATGGTCCGCCTCGATATTCGTCACGACGACGACGTCGGGGTCGTACTGGAGCAGCGAACCGTCACTCTCGTCGGCCTCTGCCACGAATACGTCACCGCTGCCGTGATGGGCGTTGGTGCCCGCCTCGTTCAGTTCACCGCCGACGGCGAACGACGGATCGAACACGCAATGTTGCAATGCCACCACCACCATCGACGTCGTCGACGTCTTACCGTGGGTGCCCGACACCAGCAGGGTGCGGTGCCCCCGCATCAAAGAGGCGAGGACCGTGGGGCGCAAGATCACCGGGATGCCGCGCCTGGCCGCCTCCACCAGTTCCGAGTTGTCCTTGGGGATCGCGGCGTGCGTGGTGACCACTACCGTCGGGCCGCCGGGCAGAAGGTCGAGGGCACTGCCGTCGTGGCCGATGCGGACCTGCGCACCACGAGCACGAAGGGCCAGTACGCCGCGGCTCTCCTTGGCGTCAGATCCGGACACCTGCCCACCCCGGGCCAGCAGGATCCGCGCGATTCCAGACATTCCGGCTCCGCCGATCCCGACCATGTGGACGCGTTCCAAATCCGCGGGCAAATCGGTCATCAGGTTCCCCTTGTCAGCGCGGCCACGTCGAGCACGATCCGCGCAACCTCGGCGGCTGCGCTCCGGTGACCCGCCCCGGCCGCGCGGCGTCCCATGTCCTCGAGTCGCACGGGGTCGCGCAGCAGAGGGATCACGGTCTCCGCGACGAATCCGGCGGACAGGTCTCCATCGGAGACGATCATGCCACCCCCGGCCGCGACAACCGGTCGCGCATTCAGTTCCTGCTCGCCGTTGCCGTGCGGCAGCGGCACGTACACCGCAGGCAAGCCTACGGCCGACACCTCTGCCACTGTCATGGCGCCGGAACGGCAGATTGCGACGTCCGCCGCCGAATACGCGAGGTCCATCCGCGACAGATACGGAACGGCGACGTAGGGCGGCCCACCCTTCGTCGCGGGAACGTCGAGGGTGTTTTTCGGTCCGTGCGCGTGTATGACGGCCACACCGGCCGCGGCGAGTGACCCGGCCGCAGCCGACACGGCGTCGTTGAGCGACCGGGCGCCCTGCGAGCCACCGAAGACCAGCAGAACCGGACCCTCCGCAGGAAGCCCGAAGTATTCCCGTGCCTGCGCCCGCAGCGCAGTTCGGTCCAGACCGGTGATCGACGCCCTCACCGGGATTCCGAGAATCTCGGCATCCGAGCGCCCGCGCGCCGCGACACCGGAACCTGCGACCGCGGCGAGGACGCGGGCGGCACGCCGGGCCCCGATCTTGTTCGCGATTCCGGCGCTCGCGTTCGCCTCGTGGACCACGATCGGAATCCGGCGCCTGCGGCGAAGCAACCCCCGCCCGGCAGCCAAATATGCTGGCACGGCGACGTAGCCTCCGAAGCCGACGATCACGTCGGCTTCGGTTCTGTCGAGCACCTCGCGGGTCCGCCGGACGGACTCTCGAAGTCGACCGGGAAGCCTCAGTAGATCGAGTGAAAGCTTGCGCGGCAGCGGCACCGGAGGAATGAGCTCCAACGGGTAGCCGCGCCCCGGAACCAGGGCGGTCTCGAGACCACGCGCCGTGCCGATCGCAGTTACCACCACGTTGTAGTCGATCGCCTTGATCGCATCGGCCACTGCCAGAGCGGGTTCGATATGCCCTGCGGTGCCACCACCGGCCACGATCACCGACAGGACAGACTTGTCGCCGCTCACCTACGAAATCCTCGCTCTCCTGCTCGGCCGCCCGAGCTTCGCTGTTGACGTACACCCCGTTCGGGTTTGCCGCCCTTGCCACCGCGTGCGGATCGGCCCTTCTCGTATGAGACGCTGCGTGTACGCGCAGCCGCCTCGCGACCCGCACGCCGATCCGCCTCCGCGCGCCGTACCGCCTCTGCACGCACAGCCTCGGCCCTCATCGGCGAGTACGCATCAGGCTTGCGCAGTCGCAGAAGGCGCCCGAAGCGGCCGTCCTGACCCGAGTTCAGCGCCGCAACCGCCTCCGGTTCGTGCCGCGCCGCATTGGCTACGAGGCCGAACATGAACAAAGTAGTGGCCGTCGACGTTCCGCCCGCAGACACCAGTGGCAACTGCAGTCCGGTGACCGGCAGCAACCCGATCACATAACCCACGTTGATGAACGCCTGGCCGGTGATCCACACCGTGGCCGTACCTGTGAGTAACCGCAGAAACGGATCGACCGAACGCGCCGAGACACGGAGCCCGGTGTACACGAACAGACCGAACAATCCGAGCACCGCTGCGCCGCCGAGGTACCCGAGTTCCTCACCGATGATCGCGAAGATGAAATCATTGTGCGCGTTCGGCAGGTAACTCCACTTCGCGCGACTCTGCCCTAGACCGCGCCCCAGTATTCCGCCGTCCGCGAGCGAATACATCGCCTGCCGCGACTGGTAGCCGGCGCCCTGCGGGTCGGTACCCGGATTGAAGAACTCACGCATCCGTGCAGACCGGTAGCCCGCAGTGAGCGCCAGAATCACAGTGCCGACGAGCCCTGTACCGACGATCGCAATGAACAGCTTGAGCGGCAGTCCCGCGAACCACAGCAACGCCAACACGATGATGGCCAGCGAGACCGTAGTTCCGAGGTCGGGTTGCAAGAGGATCAGTACGAGCGCCACAAGCGTCGCCGGAATGAGCGGAACGAGCATGCCCCCGACACTCGGGATGTCGCGCCGCCGCGACGCCAGAATGTGCGCACCCCAGACAGCCAGCGCGATCTTTGCCAACTCGGAGGGCTGCAGCGAGAATCCGGCGACCACGAACCAGCCGCGGGTGCCCTGGGATTTGGTGCCGATACCGGGGATCAGGACCAGCACGAGGAGGATGATCGTGCTTGCGAACGCCAGGAACGACGATCTGCGCATCATCCGGATCGGGAGCTGCAGCGCCACATAGAAGAGGACGACACCGAGACCCGCGAAGAGCACCTGACGGGTGAACAGGGTGTAGGCCGAACCATCGGAGGCGTACGCCTCGACGCTGGACGACGACAGCACCATCACCAGGCCGAGCACCGTCAGCAGAGCCGCGATGGTCACTACGAGGTGGAACGAGGCCAGCGGCCGGGACAACCAGGTCCCGATTCGGGTACGCGGTGCCCGCGGTGGTGGCTTGCGCGTTCGTGGGGCGGACGGTGCTCGACTCGAGACTCCCGCCGCCGCCGTGCGAGCAGGGGCCCGCTGCCTGTCGGGAACGCGGCGGGTCCGTGATCCGGCCGAGGTCATCGCAGTTTCCTGGAGATGTCCGATTCGTCGAGCGCACCGACGGCGTCCGCGAAGCTACGTCCCCGGTGGCCGTAGTTGTCGAACATGTCGAGGGACGCGGCAGCGGGCGCCAGAACGACGGCGTCGCCCGCTGCCGCCATTGCTGCAGCCTCACGGACGACAACGCCCATCAGGGCGTCACCATCGGTATCCGGGGGGAGTACCACCCGTAGTGCCGCGGTCTGCGTCCAATTTTGTGCGCCCCGCGCCCGTGGGACTTCGATCACTCCTGTATCGTCTCCCGTTTCGACACCGACCACGGGTACCTCGGGGGCGTGTCGCGAAAGCGACTCTGCAATCTGCACCGCATCGAGCCCCAGTAGCACAGCTCCTGAAAGGCGTCCGGCGACCTCCTGAACCAGGTCGTCGACCCGCGCACCCTTGAGCAGGCCACCGGCGATCCACACCACCCGCTCGTGGGCGAGAATCGATGAACGGGCTGCGTGCGGGTTGGTGGCCTTGGAATCGTCGACGAACGTCACACCCCCGACAACGGCGACGCTCTCCGCCCGGTGCGGACCCACCACGTGGGTGGCGAGACCGTCGGCGACGGCATCCGACGTGACGCCGACCGCCCGCGCAAGTGCCGCGGCTGCCAGTGCGTCCATCAGCCCGGCTGGTCCGGGCGGGATGATCCCCTCCGCCGGCGCCAGCCGCTCCCCGTCGGCGAACGCGCGGTCGAGGAGATACCCATCTTCGACACCCAACTCACCCGACGCAGGCACGCCCAGCCGGAAACCCAGGGTCCGAGGGGCCGGCGACGAAGAGAAGAGCGACGACGCGACGGCGTCATCCAAACCCAGCACCGCGACCTCGCCGGACAACGCGCGCGACTTCGCGTCGATGTACGCCTGCATGCCCCCGTGCCAGTCGAGGTGGTCTTCCGCGATATTGAGGATCACCCCGGCTGTGGGCCGGACGGACTGTGTCCAGTGCAACTGGAAGGAGGAGAGTTCCACGGCGAGCACCTCCGCCCGGGGCGTGGTCTTCCGTAAGGCGTCGAGTACGGGTAGTCCGATGTTGCCGCAGGCAAGGCTCGGCAACCCTGCCGCCTCTAGGATGGCGTGCAGCATCGAGGTCGTGGTGGTCTTGCCGTTGGTGCCGGTCACGACCAGCCACCGACGCGGCCGTCCATACAGCCCGGCTCGATCCACCCGCCAGGAGAGTTCGATGTCGCCCCAGACGGGCACCGCTTCCCTCGCAGCCAGAGACAGCAGAGGCGCGTCTGGGCGGAACCCCGGGCTGGCCACGACCAGCGCGAATTCGGCGATGCGGCCCCGATCAGGGAGCAAGTTGTCGAGCGGAACCGTCGTAGCCCCGATACGTGCACACGCGGCGAGAGCGTGAACGTCCGAGTCGGTGACGGTCACAAAGGCGCCGAGGTCATTGAGTGGCTCTATGGTAGCCCTGCCGGAGATACCCGCGCCGGCGACGAGAACACGGCGACCATGCAGCCAATCGAGCTCACCGCGTTCCTCCGCCACGCCGTCAGCCCCCGACCGCTGCCAGGTACTCGCTGTAGAACAGCGCCAGCCCAACCGCCGAGGCGATCGCCGCCAGCAACCAGAAGCGGATGATCACAGTGGTTTCCGCCCATCCCGCAAGTTCGAAGTGGTGGTGGAATGGGGCCATCCGGAAAACCCGTCTTCGACTGGACCGGAACACCGCGACCTGGATCACCACCGATGCCGCCTCGGCGACGAACAGCGCACCGATCACGACCATGAGCAGTTCTGTGCGAGTCGTGATCGACAAACCTGCAAGCAGGCCACCGAGCGCGAGGGATCCGGTGTCGCCCATGAAAATCTTGGCAGGCGCAGCGTTCCACCACAGGAATCCGATGCACGCACCGGCAGCCGACGCGCAGATCAGCGCGAGGTCGAGTGGATCCCGGACGTCATAGCAGCCCTGAACGATAATCCTCCCGCACGCGTTGTGGTACTGCCAAAACGTGATGATCACGTAGGCCCCGAGCACGAGGCTCATCGAACCGGCGGCCAGGCCGTCCAGGCCGTCAGTAAGATTGACGGCGTTCGACCAGGCGCTGACCAGCAGATAACAGAAGGCCACGAACACGACCGAGCCCAACGAGACCGTCGCGATGTCGCGGACGTACGACAGGTGGGCACTTCCGGGTGTGAGACCGTCCGCGCCGCGGAACTGCAGGGCGAGGATGCCGAACGCAACGGCGGCGACCAACTGGCCGACCAGTTTCGCCGTCTTGTTCAATCCCAGGTTGCGCTGCTTGCGAATCTTGATGAAATCGTCGAGGAAGCCGACGCCACCCAGTGCGGTCGTCAGACCCAGCACCAGAAGTCCCGACGCCGACGGCCCGTCCGCGTTGTAGCCAATGCCGATCAGATGCGAACCCCAGTAGCCGGCCCACAGTCCGGCGAGGATGGCGACGCCGCCCATGGTCGGGGTGCCGCGCTTCGACTGGTGACTCGCCGGACCCTCGACCCGAATCTCTTGGCCGAATCCCTGACGGGAGAAGGCCTTGACCAGAACCGGAGTCAACATGATCGAGACGGCGAGCGCGATGCCCGCCGCGAAGAGGATCTGTCTCACCGTGTGGCCTCCGAACCCTTCGGTTCCGTGCTTCCCGCCAGCAACGCGTCTGCGACCTCCCATAACCCGACCGAATTCGACCCTTTGACCAGCACCAGATCACCCGGTTCCACTTCTTCTTCGAGCAACGCGATTGCGGCTTTGATGTCGGGAACGAGAATCGACTCTTCGCCCCACGAACCCTCCATGACCGCACCCTGGTGCATGGCGCGGGAGGGCCGGCCCGTTCCGACGACGATCAGTCGGCTCACGTCCAGCCGGACTGCAAATCTACCGATGGCATCATGTTCGACCACTGATTCCGGGCCCAGCTCGCCCATTTCTCCGAGTACGGCCCAACTCCGCCGCGCCGCTCCGCGACCCGTCCTCGCCATCGACACCAGCGCCTTGAGGGCTGCCCGCATCGAGTCGGGATTCGCATTGTACGAATCGTTCACCACCGTGACACCGTGGGGACCGTCGCGGACATCCATCCGACGAGCCGACACCGCGGAGGCGACGCCCAGTGCCCGCGCGACCTGCTCGAGATCGGCTCCGCATTCGAGAGCCACCGCTGCAGCTGCGAGCGCATTGCCGATCTGGTGTTCACCATGCACGACCAGCGACACCCGAACGCTGCCCGCCGGGGTGGTGAGCGTGAAACGTGCGCTGGCCTTCTCGTCGAGGGCGACGTCGGTTGCCCGCACGTCTGCAGATTCCGACTGGCCGACCAATACCACCCGCGCCGACGTGCGTGACGCCATCGCCGACACGAGCGGATCGTCGGCGTTGAGGATCGCGACGCCACCATCGGCGGCGGACGGCAGCGATTCCGCGAGTTCACCTTTGGCTGCGGCGATAGCGTCCCGCGAACCGAACTCGCCGAGATGTGCCGTTCCGACGTTGAGAACTACCCCGATCCTCGGGGCCGCGATGTTCGCGAGGGAGGCGATGTGGCCGCGGCTGCGGGCCGACATCTCCAGGACGAGAAACCGCGTGTCTGCATCCGCTCGAAGCGCGGTCCAGGGGTGTCCGAGTTCATTGTTGAACGATCCGGGCGGCGCGACCACCGAGCCCAGCGGACGCAGGACTGCGGCGAGCAAATCCTTGGTGGACGTCTTTCCGGCGGATCCGGTGACGCCTACGACAGTCAACCCATTCGCGACGAGGCCGTCGACGGAGGCACGCGCGAGTGCCGCCAGAGCCGCCAGCACAGCGGCGCCCGATCCGTCGGCGTCATACTCGAGGGCCATCGCGCGGCTGGGGACATCGCTGGGCGTCGGGGACACCACGATGGCGGGAACACCTACCGGCCGGGCAGCCAGGACCGCCACAGCGCCAGCCTCGACGGCGGCGGCGGCATGGTCGTGGCCGTCGACCCGGGCGCCGGGCAGAGCGAGGAACAGTCCGCCGTCGGCAATTTCGCGCGAATCGAACTCGACCGTTCCGGTCACCTCGGCGCACGGATCGTCGACGTCGTGTAGTTCACCGCCCACAATCTGCGCGATGCGCGCGAGTGTCATCGGGATCATTGCGCTTCTCCGACTACTCGTTCGATCGCGGCGCCCAGTACGTCGCGGTCGTCAAATGGGTACTTCACCCCGTGTATCTCCTGACCGATCTCGTGTCCCTTACCCGCAACCAGGACCACATCGCCTGCCTGCACCCAACCGACGGCGTCGGCGATCGCCCTCGCTCGGTCGGCCACTTCCCATACATGTCCCCGCTCGGATTCGGGCACCGCGAGAGCTCCCTCCCGGACCGCGGCCCTGATCGTGGCCGGATCCTCGGTACGCGGGTTGTCGTCGGTGATGACCACGAGGTCGGCGCCTCGCGCGGCCGCGGCACCCATCAGGGGCCGCTTCTGCGCGTCACGGTCACCGCCGGCACCCACGACAATGACGATCCGGCCCTGTACCTGTTCACGCAAAGTCGCGATCACCGCGTCGAGCGCAGCAGGTTTGTGCGCATAATCGACAACGGCGAGGAAGTCTTGTCCCCGATCGATTCGTTCTACCCGGCCCGGCACGTCGACGGCGGCGATACCCTCGAGGGCGTCGTGCGGGTCGACACCCAGGGCGGCACACAGCGCGATGGCGAGGGATGCGTTGGCCACGTTGTACCGGCCGGGTAGTCGGAGCACCACGTCGAACGTCGTCCCGTCTGCGGTCGTGAGGCCGAAGGTCTGCGTGCCCGACGGCGACACCGTTGCGGGTCCTGCTCTCCACGACGCGCCCGCGACCTCAGGCGTGGTGGCTACCGTCGTCACGGCCGAATGCGCACCGCGCGCCACGTCGGCCATGCGCTGCCCCCACCTGTCGTCGACGCAGATGACAGCGCGTTCGGCGTGCGTCAGCGAATCGGCGGAGAAGAGGCGGGCCTTGGCAGCGAAGTAGTCCTCGAAGTCGCGGTGGAAGTCCAGGTGGTCCCGTGAGAGGTTAGTGAAGGCACTTACGTCGAAACGAACACCGTCGACACGGCCGAGGGACAGCGCGTGACTGGACACCTCCATGATTACGGTATCGACCCCTTGCTCCAACATGACCGCAAACAGAGCGTGGAGCTGCGGGGCCTCCGGGGTCGTGAGTGCGCTAGGTACCCGCCGTCCACCCATACGAATCTCGATGGTGCCGACGAGGCCTGTCGTTCGACCGGCCGCGATGAGCGCAGACTCGAGTAGATACGACGTCGTGGTCTTGCCCGACGTTCCAGTGATCCCAATGACCTGCATCTTCTCGGAAGGCCGACCGTAGATGGTGGCCGACAATTCACCCAAGACCCCGCGTGGGTCGTCGTGGACGAGCACCGGCACCTCGGATGCGAGGTGGGACACGCGCGCAAATCCAACCTTGTCGGTGAGGATGGCGGTCGCTCCGCGTTCGAGGGCCTCGGCGGCGAACTCTGCCCCGTGTGTTCGTGCCCCGGGAAGGCCCGCGAACAGGTCGCCGGCCGCGATCGCCTGAGCGCGCAGGCTCACTCCGGTCACGATCACATCATCCGCGACTCCCGCGAGTGCCTCGACTTGCGCGCCGATGAGCGCGGCCAGGGCGCCGACCGCGGTACGGACCGGCTGATCGGGACGAAGGATGTCGGAGACCTTCACCTCCATTGACGCCGGTTGCGGGCGAGGCGGAACGGGCACCGGACTCCTCTCGGATGTCGATTTCACTGTTGACAACGGCCGCCGTGCACGTTCGGGTGCAGAGTGCTGACGCGGCAACTCACTGCGCCCACGCGAAAGACTGTGTTCACGTCAGCGGCCGACGTGTCAGATTACCGCGACCGATCTCGAAACCCGATTCGGCCGACCTTCGATCAATCGACTTGCAACATCAGCTTGCGACCGGGGTCCGGGGACATCGGCACACTGTCGCGTTGCAGCATCCAGGATGCGATGTTGTGAAACAGGGGTGCAGCGGACTGCCCGCCGGAACCATCTGTGCTGCGTGTCGGCGCGTTGAGCATGATTCCGACGACGTACCGCGGGTCGTCGGCGGGAGCGATCCCAGCGAACGTGATCCAGTAGTTCGAGTTCGAATAGCATCTGCACGCGGGGTCGACCTGCTGGGCCGTCCCCGTCTTACCGCTGATCTGGTATCCGTCGACGGCTGCCTGCACCCCGGTTCCCCGCTGGTTTCCCGTGTCGTTCTGGGTGACGGCCCGGAACATGTCTCGTACGGTCGTTGCGGTCTGCGGGCTGACGACTGTCACCTCCTCGGGTTTCTCCGTCTCAGTCCGGTTTCCGGATGCATCGATGGTCGCCTGAACGATGCGGGGCGGGATACGGACTCCGTCGTTGGCGATGGCCTGGTACATGCCGGTCATTTGCAACAACGTCATCGACAGACCCTGACCGATGGGAAGATTCGCGAACGTACCTCCCGACCATTGGTCGCGGCTCGGCACGATGCCTGCACTCTCATGGGGAAGCCCGACGTCGGTGCGCCGACCAAGGCCGAACTTCGATAACATTTCCGCATATCGGTCCTCACCCACTCGCTGAGCCAACATCAGCGTGCCCACGTTCGAGGACTTACCGAACACTCCGGTGGTTGTGTAGGGGACTACACCGTGCGCCCATGCGTCCTTCACCGTCACGCCCGCCATGTGAATGCTGCCCGGGACCTGGAGCACCTCGTCCGGCGTGGTCAGCCCGTACTCGATCGCTGCGGCGGCAGTGACGATCTTGTTGACAGAACCCGGTTCGAACGGCGTGGTGACCGGCAGGTTGCCCAATTGAACGGACCGCGGATTGTTACCCACCCCGATCGCCGGGTTGAACGTGTCGTCATTCGACATGGCGAGCACCTCACCGGTGCGGGCGTCCAGGACCACCACCGACGCATCCTGGGCGCCGGACAAGTCCTTTGCCGCCTGCACCTGCTGTTGTACGTAGTACTGCAGATCGGAGTCGATGGTGAGTTCGACACTCGATCCGTTCACAGCCGGTTGTTCGTCACGCGTGCTACCGGGAATCACCGCGCCATCGGACCCGCGGTCGTACGTCTGCGATCCGTCGGTGCCGGCGAGAGTGGAATCGAGTAAGTCCTCGAGACCGAGCAACCCGTGACCATCCCAACCGGTGGCACCGACGATGTTGGCCGCGAGAGATCCACCCGGATACTCACGGACGTCCTGACGTTCGAGGCCAACTTCCGGAAACTTGTCGCTGACCTGCGCGGCGACCGCAGGATCGACGCTGCGGGCGAGATAGACGAAGGTGTCGTCGCTGTGAAGTTTTTCCTTCAGATCCTCTTCGGGCGCGGCCTCGCCGAGTCGGTCGTGAATCTCCTTCGCGATGGCGTCGAGCCGCGAATCCACGTCGGGAGCGGTCTCGCTCTTGGCTTTCGCTTCCTCGAGGTCCTGACGAACACGCGTGGGCTGGAAGGTCAGCGCCTTCGCTTCCATAGTGAACGCGATGGGATTGGCGCTGCGGTCGGTGATCGAACCACGCAGCGCCGGATCCACCTCGGTGGTAGAGCGTTGATCCGCCGCCTCGGCCGACAGCCGCGGAGCGTCGACGACCTGGATCCACAGAAGTTGCAGCGCGGCAACACCGAGCGCTCCGAACATCATCATGCGTCCGATCCGCTGTCTGAACGGAAAGGCCGCCGAACCGGCGCCCTTGGGGCGCCGGTTGCGACTTCTCGGAGCGTTTCGGCTCACCGGCGACCACCGGGCGGTGGTGCAGTCGTCGGTGTGGTGGTCGACGGGATCACCGGAACGAGTTGTTCACCCCGAGCCTGAATTTCTGGGCTGTGACCAGATTGCGGTGTGGCGCGCGGCGACTGGGTGATGGCACCGCGGGTCGGCGCGGTCGGGACAAGGATGCCCTCGTTCGTGGACGGAGCGGCGACGTCGAGCGGCGGCACCGGGGAACCTGAAGCCGGGGCGGGAGTTCCGACGACCTCGACACTGCCGTCGGCATGGACGACGAGTCGCGCCGGATCCTTCGCCGGCACCATGCCGAGTTTGGCTGCTTCCTCCGCCAGTTTCGGCGCGGAGTTCGCGGTCTCGACGTCACGTTGCAGCGCAGCCTTCTCTTGCGCAAGGGATTGGTTGTGGGCACGTGCAGCACTCAGCTGATACGAGTCCTCCGCGGAACGCGTGGTCAGCAGCAGGGTCACGGCGAGGCCGATACCGAGCAGTCCGATGATCGTCGCCACGAACGGGATGCGGGCGGCGACCACGGTGCGGTTCCGACCGGACACGGTGGCGGCGGAGCTACCGCTCGCGGACGCACGCTGCGTGCGCTTCTTGTACGCACGCTCTGCGGCGCCCGAACGCTTTTCCGCACGTACGGGCCGCGTTTCGGTGGAACTCACCTGAATCGTCATGCCGCCGACCTCCTGGCAATTCTTTCTGCAGCGCGCAACCGCACCGGGGCTGATCGTGGGTTCTCTTCAACTTCTTGTTCGGACGCGCGTTCCGCCCCTCGTGTGAGGATGCGAAACTCGGGACCCATCCCAGGCAGTTCGACAGGAAGCCCTTCGGGGCTCTTCGACTTCGACCTGGGTGTGATTTCCTGCTTGACGACCCTGTCTTCTAATGATTGGTACGACATGAACACGACGCGTCCCTTGACGGTCAACGCGTCGAGAGCAGCCGGTATCGCGGTGCGTAGTGAATCGAGCTCACCGTTGACCTCCACCCGAAGTGCTTGGAACGTCCGTTTGGCAGGATGTCCGCCGGTACGGCGGGTCGCCGCAGGAATGGCGCGGTAGAGCAACTCGACCAGCGCCGCACTGGTGGTGAACGGCTCCTTCGCGCGCTGCCGGACGATCTCCGACGCGATCTTGCCGGCGAATCGCTCTTCACCGTAGGTGCTGAGGACCCGAGCGAGATCGCCGTGACCATAGGTGTTGAGCACCCCCGCCGCGGTGATACCGGTGGTGGGGTCCATCCGCATATCGAGAGGCGCGTCGATGGAATACGCGAACCCGCGGTCCGATTCATCGAGTTGCATCGACGACACACCGAGATCGAACAGGATCCCGTTAACCGACTCCTCCGCGGGCAGATCCGCCTGACCGAGCGCATCCTCGATGCCGTCGTATCGAGTGTGAACGAATGTGATCCGCCCTGCATACGGCGCGAGCCTGCCGCGGGCGATCTCGAGCGCATTCGGATCACGGTCGAGTGCGATCAATTTCAGCTGAGGGTAGGCCCGGAGAAAGTGCTCGGAGTGTCCACCGAGACCGAGTGTCGCATCGATCATTACCGCTCCCCCACCCTGGGGGTCGTTCACGGTGAGCGCCGGACCCAGGAGTTCGAGTGCACGGTGGAGCAAAACCGGGATATGACCGAAACTGTCGGCGGGCGAGGAACTCACTCCCTCCTGATCCACCATCATTCCTCCGGCTCCTGATTCTGCGGTGCGGGTGAACCTATCCGGTGCCCGGGTTTCCACTACTTGAACTTCCTTTGTCGGCCGGCTGCCTTAGCGAATGCCTCGAGGTCCCTGTCCGAGAAGGAAACCTGGCGCTGGGGAAGTGCGTCAGGGTTCCGTCGGACAGAGGCCTCGCGGCACTCGAGATCAGGCTCATACGATCTCGCCCAGCGCGACTCCTGTTGCCTGCGAGTAGCTCTCCTCGTTCTCCTCGACGTAGGTCCGCCAGGATCGTGCATCCCAGATTTCGAGGAAATCGACCGAACCAATCACTACGCAGTCCTTGGAGAGACCCGCGTAGCGACGGTGATCTGCCGAGAGGGTGATGCGCCCCTGGGCATCTGCATGCTGCTCGTCGGTGCCCGCTGCCAGTCCGCGAACGAATGCCCGCGCTTCCGCATCGCTTCTCGACGCTGCCGCGGCCTTGCGAGCAAGGCCGGCGAACTCTTCTCGGGGATACACCGCGAGGCTGTGATCCTGACCCTTGGTGACCATCAACCCTCCCGCCAGTGCATCCCGGAACTTCGCAGGCAATGTGAGCCGCCCCTTGTCGTCGAGCTTGGGCGTGTAAGTACCGAGAAACACTCGACACCTCCCGCCACATTCATGTCGAACGCCACACCCCGGCGGTTCACCTTCGCTCCCCGCTGTACACCACAGTACCCCACATTCCCCCACCCATAAGGAAGAAAGCAGAGTGTCGTCCTCCAATCTTTTAGATATTTGCAGGTCAACGCAGATAGAAGGCGGTGGGGGAAATACGGACCTGACCGTCGACATATCGGATCCATTTCCGGCTCCACGCCGCACAGCGGCGTCGAATCCACCAGAAGCCCAGGTGAGAGGGCGGCACGCAAGCGTGGTCACCGCAACGTGGAATGCCGCGGACGCGGTTGGGGGAAGTGGGGAACGCCAGTGGGTGGTTGTGGGTAATCGCAACGACCAGGATGGTTCACTGGCCCAACCGAATTACGCAGACCGGATGCAACCGCAAGAATATTGCGAACACACTCCAAAAATGCATTAGCGGCGCGACATATTTATGTCACGCCGCCAATGCTACGAGCGAGCGATACTACTCTTGGTCGAATCTCTTTTTGAAGCGGTCTTCCATTCGTGACGAGAATCCGCCACTCTTGCGGCCGCTTCGGGGCTTGCCTCGATCGGGCCCACCTGTCCCGCCTTGTTGTGCGGTCGAACCTTGCGAGGTCGAGTCATCTTGAGATTCCTGTCCGGACTTGCTCTTATCTCCACCCCATAGGAGCAGAATTCCGGCACCGAACATGACGATGAAACCGATCAGGCTGAGGATTGGAAAATCACCCAGCCGGGTGATCGGCAGGGCAACGCCGGCGACGAGCAGGACGAGCCCAAGAACGAACAGGGCAATAGCTTGCACTCGGCGACGACTCGACGCCGCACGTATGCGACCACCTCGGACCGTCGAGGCGAATTTGGGATCCTCGGCGTAGAGAGCGCTCTCGATCTGGTCGAGCATTCGCTGCTCGTGCTCGGAGAGTGGCACGGTACCTCCCCCGGCACTGGATTGTTGGCCACCGCCTCGCGTTGCGAGTCGGTGGGTAGCCGACTTTTTGGCGACTACCTAGGTCTAATAATACGAGTAGTTCGATCCTCGTACCACCTACTCGGCGTACGAGTTCGCCACTGATCCTACGGACCGCCACGCCGATCTCCGTTCGGGGCACCGCAATCTCGCGTGCGACCCACCTCTTTCCCGCGATTTTCGGCCGTCGTCCCCGGCTAAGACGCCCGCAAATCGAGACCTGCGTCATGTCCGATGCGATCTTCGACAGCCTGCAGGAAGCGCCCGACCTCGACGAAGAACTCGTCGGCCTCCCAATCGGTCAAGATCCGCGACATACCGGCTTCGATTGCCGCACGGGTGGCCGAGTGACTGGCGAAGTAGTCGGCCCAGCTCGCCAAATCCGGCGCGGCATGGGCCAAGAGAACCCAGGCGTTACGCGTTCGTGTCCTTCGATTGCCCGACGACGTCCGCTCAGCGGTGGCCAACACCGCACCCGCCCCTCTCAGTGCAGCCAGATATGCGCTGTGGAATCGGTCTGCCGGCGCGCCCGCTCCCACCGATTGCGACAGGAGGGCGTCGGCGCGATCGAGCAGCACCGACCCTCGCCTGGACGCCGGGTCGCGCACGATTCCCGGTCGACGGGAATCCCCAGAGTTCGGTCCTGCGACCGAGTTCGTCGACACTTCGAACACCTCCCAACCCCGGTGCAACACCCCGCCGGGCATAGTCAGACCTTTGAATTCGTGCTAGGTCGGGGGTCCAGTGGTGCTCGCTTCCCTCGAGCATCGCCGGATCCCCTATATCGAACATCAGTTCGATCTATTCAATATAGCTGGACCCACCGACACGTCGTCAACAGAAAGGTGAGACCGGTAGACACGCACGCTGACCAGACCCCACTGGTGGTTGAACTCTCGGCCGCCGAGTTCCGCGACCGCCTGCACGAGGCGCTGTCGGTCTACGTCGCCGCCATGGGCTACCCCCACGGCACCGAGTATCACCGGGCGCCTATGTGGAGTGAGCATCTTCGGCGCTCGGGGTGGCGCGCCGTCGCCGCGCTCGTCCCGGTCGGAGACGGATCTCCTGAAGACGCGCCACCCCGCCTCGTAGCCATCGCTTACGGGTACAGCGGCGCTCCCGGACAGTGGTGGCACCAGCAGGTCCGCTCGGGGCTGCGGCACACGGGGTGGAGCCGGGACCAGATCGACGTACTCCTCGCCAACTACTTCGAACTCACCGAACTACACGTCCACCCCGATGCCCAGGGGCATCAACTCGGTGAGACGCTGCTCCTACGGCTCCTCGAAGACAGACCCGAGCGGGGTGTCCTGCTGTCCACGCCGGAGGTCGCTGACGAGGACAACCGTGCCTGGCGGCTCTATCGGCGCCTCGGCTTCAGAGATGTCCTGCGGCACTTCCGATTCGGCGGCGACAACCGCCCTTTCGCAGTGCTTGGACGAGGGCTTCCGCTGTGATTGGCCCATTGGGCGGATCCGCCCGATGATCGATGCGGTGGTAGTGGGTTCGGGACACAACGCCCTGGTGTCGGCGTGTTACCTCGCACGATCCGGATGGTCCGTCGAGGTGATCGAACGTGACACCGTTCTCGGCGGTGCGGTATCCACGGTGCAACGTTTTCCCGGACACAAAGTCGACCGCGGTTCGTCCGCGCACATCATGGTGCGCCACACGGGAATCGTCGAAGAGCTCGACCTAGGGGCGCACGGCCTGAGATACCTCGACTGCGATCCGTGGGCCTTTGCGCCGGCGCCGGCACATGCGGGCGAGCCTGGAATCGTTTTCCACCGCAGCCTCGCCTCGACATGCCTGTCCATCCAAGAGTCCTGCGGGGCCGCCGATGCCGACGCATACCGCCGGTTCGTCGAGGTATGGGGTCCGCGCAGCGCCCGCGTCATGCGCGCGTTCTCGAAGCCGCCGACCGCGCCCGCGCTGCTCTCCTCGTTCTGGGGACTCGATGCGGGCGGGGGCGGCAGCGACCTATCCCGACAGTTCCTCGGCTCCGGGGACGCTCTACTGGACGAGTACTTCGACAACGAACGACTCAAGGCCGCGCTCGCCTGGTTCGGCGCCCAGTCGGGCCCGCCGATGTCCGAGCCCGGCACGGCGCCGATGGTCGGATTCGCCGCCCTCATGCACACCGTTCCTCCGGGCCGTGCGGTCGGCGGGAGCGGCGCCCTGACCGCTGCCCTCGCGTCCCGATTACGTTCGGACTCCGGCACAGTCTCGCTCGGCGATTCGGTGACGGCGCTGACACGTCACGGCGACTCCTGGACGACCCGAACGTCCTCGGGCCGCGAGATCCGATCGCGCGTGGTCGTCGCGGGCTGCCACGTCCTCACGACCCTCGATCTCCTCGCGCGTGGCGGACACGATAGACAGACAATCGACCGCTGGCGTCGCCGGATTCGCGTCGGACCAGGAATCGGGATGGCTGTGCGACTGGCCACCGACGCGCTCCCCGATTACCCGAGCGCGCCCGATTCCTCAGTCACCCACGGGCTTCAACTGCTGGTATCCGATCGTGCACACCTGCGACTCGCCCACGGCGCTGCCCTGGCCGGGGAACTCCCCCCGCGTCCAGCGGTTCTCGGAATGAGCTTCAGCAGCCTGGACCCCTCCATCGCACCGGTCGGCCAGCATCAGGTGACCCTGTGGTCCCAATGGCAGCCGTACCGGCTCAGTGGTGGTCGCAGGTGGGGCGACCTGGCCCGGCCCGAGGCCGATCGGATCATCGCTGAGATCGACGCGCTCGCGCCCGGCTTCAGCGCATCCGTGCTCGACCGGCACGTGCAGTCGCCGCAGGACCTCGAAGACGAGATGGGACTGGTCGGCGGCAACGTCATGCACGTCGAAATGTCGCTGGACCAGATGATGATGTGGCGTCCACTGCCCGAACTGTCGGGGCACCGCGTTCCCGGCGCCGACCGCCTGTATCTGACCGGGGCCTCGACACACCCGGGTGGCGGCGTATCCGGCGCGAGCGGCCGAAGCGCTGCACAGGTGGCACTCCACGATGCACGGCGCGGCCTACGGCGCCTGTGGCCGGCGCGATGACTGGCCGTCTCTCGGTGTTTCTCGCCGCAGCGGCCGTCGTAACGCAAATTCTCTATCCGCTGGTGCAGGGCGGGGCGCGCGACGCGCTCACCGTATCGGTGGTCGTGCTGCTCGCGGCGGCGTGTATCACCCATGCGGCCGCCACCCGAGGAGCACGCTGGACTGCCGGGCTGGTTATCGTGACCGCCGGACTCGGTCTGTCCTCGGAGGTCCTCGGAACGGCCACCGGATACCCGTACGGCTGCTATGCCTACACCGCAGACCGGCTCGGACCTGCGCTTGCAGGTGTTCCCCTCGTGGTGCCCCTGGCGTGGACGGCCGGCTTCTACCTTGCGTGGTGCGTGGCGTCGGTGCTCGCGCGAGGACCGCTCCTGCGGCCAATTCGTATCCTCCTGGCAACGATCGGTGTCGTCGGCTGGGACCTGTATCTCGACCCGCAGATGGTCGCGGACGGCCAGTGGACCTGGTGCGTCGCCGATGCCGGTCTTCCCGGCCTCGAGCACATCCCGCTGACCAATTACGCCGGATGGTTGTTGGTGACGGTGGTGATGGCCGTCGCCGTCGACCGAATCGACCTCCTGATCGACCACGGGGTCAACCGCCGAATCGAACTCCAGGTCGACGCCGCGGCCCCGCGCAGTGATGGCGTCCCGATCGGGTTGTTCCTGTGGACGTGGCTTGGTTCCGCGCTGGCCCACTCGGTCTTTCTGGGCGCCCCCGAGTTGCGGTACTCCGCGATGTACGGATGGATCGTGATGGGAATTCTGGGAGTCCCTCTGCTCATCTCCCTGATGCGGCAACGTGCCCGCCAACCCTGGACGTACGACACGCGCCCTCGCACCTGACACCGTTCCGCTCCCCTGGCACGATACAACTGTGCAACCGTCCTCAGTTCCGACCTCCATCCGCTCGCGGCGCCGGGGCTTCTCCCTCGCGGCCCTCGCCCTCCTCCTCGTGCCCCTGCTCGCGGGCTGCCTGCGGGTTCAGGTGTCGATGGGTGTGTCTGCCGACGACAGGGTGTCCGGTCAGATCGTGGCCGCCAGCGTGCCCACGGACGATCAGGACCAGGGACCGCAACTCACGCCGCCCGCCGCACTGTCGGACAAGATCCGCGTCCAGGAGTACAGGCAGGACGGGTACGTGGGCAGCCAGGCGTTCTTCAGCGACCTCACCTTCGGCGACGTGCAACAACTCGGCTCAATGTCAGACCAGGCGAACGGCAGTTTCCAGATTTCGTTGCAGCGGGCCGGAGACCTCGTGACCCTCGATGGGAGGGCCGATCTCACTTCCGTACCGGCTCAGGGCACCGATGTGCAGATCACCGTCGCCTTTCCCTCCAGAATCGTCACGACCAACGGAACCCGCCAAGGTGATTCCATCGTGTCGTGGACGCTCCCCGCGGGGGACACCTCGACCATCCGAGCCGAGGTGCGCTACCAGGATCCCAGCACACGCAGTTTCGCTGGCTGGGCCGGCATCATGGGCGGCGCAACCCTGGGAGTTGCCGTGATCGTCGCCGCGCTGGCCTGGATGGCCCGCAACAGGGAACCCGTGGCCGCCCGCAACAGGGAGCCGGTGGCCGGCGGTGGCCGCGACAGGGACCGCTCGAAGTCGTGAGCCGGTGTTCGATCGGGCTCGACGTGAGCGCGACGCCGATCGAGCGGGTGGTTCGAATCGGTTCGCTGATCTCGATTGCCGGACTCGTCACGACCGTCATCAATCTGTGTCGTGCCCCACGGCTACCTACTGACCCCAGCCCGACCACCGAACCTGTCACGGTGTGCATTCCGGCCAGAGACGAACGCAACCGACTACCGAACCTCCTCGCCGACCTACGCCGCCAACGCGGTGTCGAAGACCTGTTTGTGCTGGTCTACGACGATGCCTCCACGGATGGAACGGCCGCGGCGGCAGAGGAGGCGTGCGCCGGGGATCCCCGCTTGGCAGTGAAAAGGGGGACCGAGGAACCCCCGGACGGGTGGGTGGGCAAGCCCGCCGCATGTCACCGAGCAGGCGAACACGCCGCCGGGTCGGGCCGCGGCCGCAGCGGCATTCTCGTATTCCTCGACGCGGATGTGCGGTTGGACCCGGACGCCCTGAACGCGGCATGTTCCGCACTGCGCGAATCGGGCGCAGCGCTGCTCTGTCCGTGGCCGTTTCAGGAGGCGCGGTCGATCACCGAAATCCTCGTCCAACCACTACTCGCGTGGACCTGGGCGGCGACACTACCCATCCGGGCCGCAAACCGATCGCGGCGACCATCCACGGCGGTGGCGTGCGGCCAGTTCCTGGTCTTCGATTCCGTGGAATACCGCCAGGTCGGAGGTCACCGAGCGGTCGCAGGCAGCCTCACCGAAGACCTCGACCTCGCACGTCTACTCCGCCGCCGGGGCCGGCGGACAGAGGTCGCCCTCGCAGGCAGGTCCGCGTCGTGCCGGATGTACGTGGACGCCGCCGCGTTGCGCGGCGGATACGATCGCTGGCTGTGGACGGCCTTCGGCTCCCGCATCGGCGCGACCGCAGTGCTGGGTGCGGCGGCCGTGGCCTACGTCGCGCCGCCGGTGGCACTCGCGGTCGGGCGGGGGCGTGTGCGCAGGTGGGGCGCGGTGGGATACCTCGCGGCGACGGCGTCCCGACTGTGTGCGCGGGCGCTCGAACGCGGTGGCCCACTCACCGTCACCGATGTGCCCGTTGCGTGCGCATACCCACTGTCGATCGCCGCGGTGACGACGCTGGCGGTGTCGTCACACCGTAACCACCGCCGCGGACGAACTCAGTGGAAGGGCCGGTCCCTCAGTTGACCGATGCCGATGAGGTCCCGGAACCCACTTTGTCGCCCAGTCGTGCCAGCACTTCGCTGGTGGCACGGGCGAAGTTCAGGGTGATGAAGTGCAGGCCCGGTGCGCCCTCGGCGATGAGTCGTTCACTCATCTCGGTGGCCAGGTCGATCCCGATCTCGCGCACCGCGGCGCGATTCTCCTCGGGGCCGTCACCGGCCGCCCGGTCGAGCCGCATCTCGAGTTCCGCCGGGAGACTCGATCCGGATAGTTCGAGCATGCGCCGGACCGATCGCAGGGATGTGATCGGCATGATCTCGGGAATAATCGGCTTCTCACCCTGCTCAGGGTCGAGGGCCGAAACCCTGTCCCTCAGACGCAGGTAGTCGTCGACGTCGAAGAACATTTGGGTTATCGAATACTCGGCACCGGCGCGCAACTTCGACACCAAGTATCGGGTGTCGTGTGCGAGATCGGGCGCGCGGTAGTGCCCCTCTGGGAACGATGCCACGCCGACGTGGAAGTCGCCGAGGTCGCGGACGAGCCGGACGAGCTCTTCCGCGTACTCGACACCCTCGGGATGCTTCTGCCATTCACCGAGCGGATCGCCGGGTGGGTCGCCGCGCAGGACCAGGATGTTGCTGATTCCACGGTCGGCGTAGGCGCCCACCATCGAGCGCAGTTCGTCGACGCTGTGCGATACAGCAGTGAGATGCGCCACGGGAAGAAGCGTGGTCTCCTCGGCGAGTTGCCCGGTGATGCGGACAGTACGGTCGCGCGTCGACCCGCCCGCACCGTAGGTCATGGACACGAAGGCCGGACCCAGGCGCTCGAACTCCCGGACCGCACGCCACAAACGAGCCTCGGCGGCCTCGTCCCGCGGCGGCGAGAACTCGACGGAAAAAGGGACTCGGCCGTCGCCGCACGACCGAATCCGGTCGACGATGCATGGCGTGCGGGTCACCCAACCCTTGCTGGCCCGCCCCCTGACGGAATCGAATGTCACCCATCCAGCATAGGTACAGCCAGGGGCCGGGCGCTCATTGCGTCTTGGTGAGTACCGAGAACCCGACCTCCGAGCGCACCCCCAGCCGCCCACTATGGTTGTCTCGACGCGTGTCGCCGAGTTTGGTGCACGCGAAAACTCGACCCTGGCAAACTCGACCCTGAAATTCGACCCTGAAAATTCGACTCTGGAGGCAACGCTGTCCGCTGGAACCCGCCCCGGCGCACTCGCGGCCGAGATCGACATTGCGCTCGGCGACTTCTTCACCAGTCGGCAGGAGCAGGTCGACGCGGTCGGCAGTAGCTATCGCGACGCCGTGACCACCCTCGAAGACTTCGTCCTTCGCGGAGGAAAGCGGGTCCGCCCGGCTTTCGCGTGGACCGGTTGGCTCGGCGCGGGCGGCGACCCGCGTGGCCCGCAAGCCGTGCCTGTGCTCCGTGCCTGCGCGGCGCTCGAACTCGTACAGGCCTGCGCACTCATGCACGACGACATCATCGACGCCTCCACGACTCGCCGTGGCAGTCCCACCGTCCACGTCCAGTTCGAAACGCACCACCGCGACGGCGCCTGGAACGGTGATTCCGCTCACTTCGGCGAGGCCGTCGCGATTCTCCTCGGCGATCTCGCGCTGGCCTGGGCGGACGATATGATCCGGGAATCGGGGATCAGTCCCGAGGCGTCGCGGCGGATCTCCCCCGTCTGGTCCGCGATGCGCACCGAAGTACTCGGCGGGCAGTTCCTCGACATCAGCAACGAGGCGCGGGCGGACGAGTCGATCGATGCGGCCATGAAGGTGAACCGGTACAAGACCGCGGCCTACACGATCGAGCGGCCACTTCACCTCGGGGCCGCGCTTGCCGGCGCCGACGATGCCCTCGTCTCTGCCTACCGCCGATTCGGCACCGACATCGGAATCGCGTTCCAACTACGGGACGATCTCCTGGGGGTGTTCGGAGATCCTGCGGTGACAGGGAAACCGTCCGGCGACGACCTTCGGGCAGGCAAACGCACCGTCCTGTTCGCCAAGGCATTGCAGCGCGCCGACTCCGAGGACCCGGAGATTGCCGAATGGCTTCGCCGGAGTGTCGGATCCGACATATCGGATGCGGAGGTAGACACCCTGCGGGACACGATCACCTCGCTCGGCGCGGTGGCCGACGTGGAAAAGCAAATCGGAGAACTCGTCGAGAACGCACTGTCGAGTCTGGCAACCAGCACGGCCACCGCCGAGGCGAAACAGCAACTCACCGAGATGGCCGCCGCCGCGACGCGGCGCACGTACTGAGGCCCGCGATGGCTCGCGCACTCCGTACGGTGCTCGGCCGCACCGACCATGTCGTGGTGGTCGGTGCCGGACTCGCCGGTCTGTCTGCCGCCCTGTACCTCACCGGATCGGGCGTGCGGGTCACCGTCCTCGAACGGGAGTCGTCACCCGGTGGCCGGGTGGGCACCTACCAGGGTCCCGGCTACGACATCGACAACGGCGCCACCGTGCTCACAATGCCCGAACTGGTCCGTGACGCGCTCGCCGCCGTGGGCGCCGACCTCGATTCCACCCGTCCCGCACTGATCCTCGAGCGCCTGTCACCTGCCTATCACGCACGGTTCGCGGACGGTTCGTCGCTGGACGTCCACTCGGACCCGGATGCGATGGTCGCCGAGGTCACTCGGGTGTGCGGACCGGAGGAATCAGCCAGATACCTGACCCTGCGACGCTGGCTCGGTCGGATCTTCGACGCCGAATACCACCGCTTCATGGACGCGAACTTCGACTCGCCACTCGATCTCGTCTCCTCACCCGCGGCCGCACGGGATCTGGCGAAACTGGCTGCACTCGGCGGCTTCGGCCGACTCGGCGCTCGGGTCGATCGCACGATCACCGATCCGAGACTTCGTCGGATCTTCACATTCCAGGCCCTGTACGCCGGGGTCGCTCCCGCCGACGCCCTCGCGGTATACGGTGCGATCGCTCACATGGACACATCTCTGGGCGTCTACTTCCCCCGGGGTGGGATGCGCTCGATAGCTCTCGCCCTCGCCGATGCGCTCACCACTGCGGGCGGCGAGGTCCGATTCGAGACCGAGGTCACGCGTATCGAGGGCGCCGACGACCGCGTCAGCGCCGTCTGCACCGCTGAGGGTGACCGGATCGGCTGCGACGCCCTGGTCCTGACGCCGGACACCGCGGCGGTCGACGATCTCCTGCGCCCGGTGTCACGCCGGAGTCCCCGGCGTGTACGAGTGTCGCCGTCCGCCGTGGTCCTGCACGGAACCGTACCCACTTCGGTGAGTGCGCAGTGGCCGGCGCGGCGCCATCACACGATCGACTTCGGCCACGCGTGGAAGAAAACGTTCGCGGAGATCACCGCACGGGCGGGAGGCGGGCGCCTGATGACCGACCCCTCGCTGCTACTCACCCGGCCCGCCGTGTCCGATCCCGGTCTGGTCGTCGACCGTGGGGGCGTCCCCGCGGAACCGCTGTCGGTGCTCGCACCTTGTCCGAACCTACACAGCGCACCTCTGGACTGGGCCTCGTTGACCGAGCCGTACGTGAGCGAGCTCCTGCGTGAACTCGAGACACGCGGGTACACCGGAATCGTGACGCACTTCGCAGTCGACCATGTCGACACCCCACTGACCTGGCTCGGCAAGGGGATGGCCGCAGGCAGTCCGTTCGCGGCCGCACACGTGTTCCGACAGACCGGACCGTTCCGGCGCCCGAACCTGGTCAGGGGCCTGGACAACGTCGTCCTGGCCGGCTCGGGGACCGTTCCAGGCGTCGGGGTTCCTTCCGTTCTGTTGTCAGGGAAACTCGCCGCTGCGCGAATCACGGGGCCGTCGAAAGTTTGAATCGTGCGGCGATATTGGCAAGGCATGGTGAGAGCCGGTTCCAACAGCAATTAAACTGACTCCTCGACCACGCGATGCGCACGTTACGGGCGCAACCGAACTCACGTCGGGGAGGAATTCAGCACTCATGACGTCCTCTGCCCGGCAGGCGAGCGTCGCGCCTGCTACGACCACGCCACAACGGCCGCGGCTACACACCGTGGCCGACTTCCTCCGCAGTCCGGAGGGGCATGCCGCGATCCTCGGTTTCGCCGGCGCGGCGATGATCACGTTCGGCGGTTTCGGGGCGGGCAGCGTGCGCCGCGTGGACCCTCTCCTCGAATCGATGCACTTGTCCTGGTTGCGGTTCGGTCACGGCTACGTTCTGTCGACCATAATCGTCTGGATCGGTGTCGTCGCGATGATCACCGCCTGGGTGCGGTTGGGTCGCGGAACGCTCCGTGGGAACGTCAGCTTGGGACAGTTGCGGTTGATCGTCCCGGCGTGGACGGCACCTCTACTGCTGGCCGTTCCCATGTTCAGCCGGGACGCCTATTCCTACCTGGCGCAGGGCGCGCTGCTGCGTGACGGGTTCGATCCCTACGCCGTGGGACCGGTGGTCAACCCGGGAGTCCTCCTCGACAATGTCAGCAACGTGTGGACCACGACCACCGCGCCCTACGGCCCACTGTTCCTGCTTCTCAGTCAGGGAATCACTGCACTGACCGGCGACAACGTGATCACGGGAACAATGCTTCTTCGAATTACGATGCTGCCGGGGCTCGCCCTCATGGTCTGGGCGGTCCCCCACCTCGCCCGACACCTCGGCGGAAATCCTGCCATCGCACTGTGGCTCGCGGTGCTCAATCCTCTGGTCCTCATACACCTCATCGGTGGTGTCCACAACGAACTCCTGATGGTCGGCCTGATGATGGCAGGAATCGCGCTCGCACTCGAGCGTCACCACCTCGCCGGAATCGCGCTCGTGTCGGTGGCCGTGGCAGTCAAGGCCACCGCGGGTGCCGCACTTCCGTTCATAGTGTGGATCTGGATGCTGCACGAGAAAGAGAAAGCCGAGTCGGAAGGCCGCACACCAGCGTCACCCCTCTCGCTGTTCGCGAAGACAGCGAGCGCGGGATTCGCGGTATTCGTGGTCATCTTCGCCGGGGCGTCCGCTGTCGCCGGAGTCGGACTCGGCTGGATGAGCGCGCTGTCCGGCTCGAACAAGATCATCAACTGGTTGACGTTGCCGACGATCGTCGCCCATGTCGTGACGGTCGGAACCTCGTGGTTCGCCGATCTGCGACTCAGTGAGGTACTGGCTATCAGCCGCCCGATCAGTGCTGTTGCCCTCGTGGTGATCGTGCTGGCGGCCTGGTGGCGATACCGGAAGACCGAACGCGACGCGATCCTCGGAATCCTCATCGTCCTGGTCGCCATCGTGATCCTGTCGCCTGCTGCTCTGCCCTGGTACTACTCGTGGCCGATTGCGATCGCCGCAGGTTTCGCGTTGTCGCTGCGAACGCTGATGATCCTCGTCGGGTTGTCCACCTGGTTGATGCTGGTGTTCCAACCCGACGGGTCGATCGGCCTCTACACCTTCCCGCACGTAGTGCTCGCAACGTTCGCGGCGGTAATCGCCGCAATGTCGTTGCATTCGGTCGACCCGTTGCGTCTGCGCACCCCACGTCAACGCCCGCAAGAGAGCAAGCACACCTCCGACCCAGCACGTGCTACGTCGTCACCCGCCATCGAGTGAGGCGCCCGTGAGCGATCTGGCGGACAGTTATCGGTACTGCGGCGCGGTGGCTGCAGAGCACGGGCGCACCTACCATCTCGCCACCCGGTTGCTTCCCGCACGTCGCCGGGCCGCGGCGCATTCACTGTACGGGTTCGCCCGCACGGTCGACGACATCGTCGACGTCGATGCGGGCCGGTCTGCCGAGGACGTTGCCACCGAACTCGATCGGATCGACGCGATGCTGCGACTCTGTTTCTCCGATCGAAGCGCAGTCGGATCGCATGCGTGTCCCGGTGGGATGCAGCGGGTGCTACCCGCATTCCTCGACACAGTGGCCTACTTCGAAATTCCGCACGACTACTTCTTCGCGTTCCTGCACTCCATGCGGATGGACGTGCCCGGAACCCCGGCTCACCGAACCGAATACGGCACCCTGGCCGATCTTCGCACCTACATGTACGGTTCGGCCGTCGTCGTCGGGCTGCAGATGCTGCCCGTCCTCGGGACGACCGGGCGGATGGCCGACGCAGAACCGCACGCCGCGGCTCTCGGCGAGGCGTTCCAGCTCACAAACTTCCTCCGCGACGTCGGCGAGGATCTCGACCGAGGCCGCGTTTATCTACCGGCACGCGAGCTGAGAGCGTTCGGGGTCGATACCGAACTTCTCGCGTTCAGTCGGCGCACCGGAACGACCGACCAGCGGATCGTGCGGGCGCTCGCCCATCTCATCTCGATCACACGGTCCGTGTACCGGAGCGCCGAACCTGGAATTGCCATGCTGGACCGGCGGGTGCAACCTGGAATCCGGACCGCGTACGTGCTGTACTCGCGCATCCTCGACGAAATCGAACGCGGGGGCTACCGGGTTCTCGACCGGCGCGCCACCGTGCCCCGGAGAGATCGGTGGGCAGTTGCACTCCCCCAGTTCGCCCGGCTCACGCTACCCACCCGCGGTCGGAGGTCGTGACAGTTCAGAAACCCATCGCCTGAGCGCGCCGGATCACCTCGCGGGCAAGGTCACCGTGCAGGGCCTCCGCGGGTGTGCCCGGCAGGCTGTCGTCGCTACGGAACATCCAGCGCAGCATTTCCTCGTCGCTGAATCCGCCGTCGTGCAGCACGGCGATAAGGCCGGGCAACCACTGGACAATCTCGCCGTTTTTGCCGAAGAAGAGTTCGGGAACGCCCAGCAAGCCATCGCGACGGACGGCAAGCAACTGGTGGTCGCGCAGGAGTTGCTGCACGCGGGTGACAGCCACACCGAGGTTCTTCGCGGCATCCACCAACTGGAGCAGCGAGATGGAAGGGTCCAGGACATCGTCACAGTAAGGGATCGCACTCACTCCCCTAAGTTATCCGGTTGCTTCCCGGGTGGCGCTACCGGTCGGGGTAGCTGGCTACGATTGAGAGGCCCGAATAGCCGGGCTGCACACACTCGGGGGGTTAAACACAGTGCACGATGGAGGTCAACGTTTGATCGGCGAACTGCTCGACCGGCGCTATCGGGTGGATGCCGTGATCGCGCGTGGTGGCATGTCCACCGTCTACAGGGGGCTCGACACGCGCCTCGACCGCCCGGTGGCCATCAAAGTCATGGATCCGCAATTCGCCGCCGATCCAGCGTTCCTCACCCGGTTCGAGTTCGAGGCCCGCTCGGTAGCCCGGCTCAAGCATCCGTCCCTCGTCGCGGTCTACGACCAGGGCCACGACCGCGGCCATGTGTTCCTCGTAATGGAACTCGTCGACGGTGGAACGCTCCGCGAACTCCTGCGTGAACGCGGGCCGATGCCCCCGCACGCCGTCGCCGCGGTCGTGGGTCCTGTTCTGGATGCTCTCGCCGTCGCGCACCGGGCCGGCCTCGTGCACCGCGACGTCAAACCCGAAAACATCCTGATCTCCGACAGTGGCGAGGTGAAAATCGCCGACTTCGGTCTGGTGCGCGCCGCGGCCGCATCGAACACCACCTCTAGCAGCGTGATTCTGGGCACCGCCGCGTACCTGTCGCCGGAGCAGGTGACGTCTGGAGTTGCGGACACCCGCAGTGACGTCTACTCCACCGGCGTCCTCCTGTTCGAACTCCTCACCGGACGCGCCCCGTTCACCGGTGACACGTCGCTGTCCATCGCCTACCAGCGGATCAACCAAGACGTTCCCCTGCCCGGTTCGTTCATCGCCGGTGTCCCGCCCGAGTTCGACGAATTCGTCGCCGAAGCCACCCACCGCGAGCCGTCCCACCGCTTCGCCAACGCAGAGCAGATGGGCACGTCGCTGCGCAGCATCGCTGCCTCACTCGACCTGCCCACATACCGGGTGCCGGCACCGCGACGCTCTGCGCAACACGTCGCAGCGGCGACGGCGCTCACCGCATCACCCCACCCGGCCCCATCGCCCACAGTGCATCTCCCACCCGCCGCCACAGTGCATCTCCCACCCGCCGGCCCGGTGCACCACCCACCCACGGAGATACCCGAACAACCCGGCGTCCAGCACACTCGGGTCGTCACCACCCAGACGCCACGCCTTCCGGTCGACGGTTCGCACGAGTTCGCCACCTCCGACGAGACCGACGACGGATACCACTACGCGGGCTTCGCCGCCCGACGCCAACGGTCGCGGCGCACCACGATCGTGTGGCTCTTCATCGTTCTGATGCTCGCCTCGGCGGTAGGAATCGGGGGTTGGTGGATGGGTTCGGGCCGGTACACCGCTGTTCCGTCCATCGACGGCCTGGACAGCGGTGCCGCGGTGACCGCGATCGAATCAGCGGGGCTTACTACGGAGATCCGCGGCCAGTATTCGGACGACTCTGCCGTCGACGCCGTGCTGGGAACCGATCCGGCAGGAGGTTCACGAATTTCCCGTGACGGCACCGTGGCTCTCCTGGTGTCCCTCGGCAGACCGACCGTTCCGGCCCTGCCTGCCGACGGTGACCGCGGCCCGATCGAGCAGGAGCTCCGGAACCGTACCTTAACCCCGGTCGATGGCGGTCAGGCATTCAGCGTGAACGTTCCGATCGGTGGGGTGGCCGCGTTGGATCCACCGCCGGGAACCGAACTCGCGACCGGTTCAGAGGTCAACGTCATCGTCAGCAAAGGTGCTCCGCCGGTAGACATTCCCGATGTCATGGGCATGTCGGAGGCCGAGGCGCGCGCGGCGCTCGATGCGGTCGGCATCGTCGTGCGGGACACCACCAGCGACTTCGATCGGAAGGCCGAGGCCGGAAGCGCGATCACCACCGACCCGAAGGCCGGCACCCGCGTAAACGCAGGTACCAGTGTGACGCTGAGCGTGTCCAATGCAGTGCGGGTACCGTCCCTGATCGGGGAAAACACCGGATCGGCGCGTGCGGAACTGGGCCGCCTCGGACTCGACGTGAAGGTGCGTCAGGTCGCCGACACCGACCGATCACTCGTCATCAGTCAGAATCCGGGCAGCGGCGACCTGGTGAAGCCCGGAAGCACGGTCACGCTGGTCTCACTGCCCTGACCCCGCGGGAGCAGGGCAGTGAGGGTCTGAGCGTGCATGCCAGCGGTCAGCCGCGCAGCATCTCCGCGACGAGAAAAGCGAGTTCCAGCGACTGCTGCGTGTTCAGCCTCGGGTCGCAGGCGGTCTCGTACCGACCGGACAGGTCGACGTCGGAGATGTCCTGTGCGCCGCCGAGGCATTCGGTGACGTCCTCGCCGGTGAGTTCGACATGGATGCCGCCGGGGTAGGTACCGAGACCATGGTGGACCTCGAAGAATCCCTGGACCTCGTCGACGATGCGGTCGAAGTGCCGGGTCTTGTAGCCGGTGGACGCCTCGTGCGTGTTGCCGTGCATCGGGTCGCACTGCCAGATCACTTGGTGGCCTGTGGCCTGAACCTTCTCGACGATGGACGGCAGCAGGTCGCGGACCTTGCCGTTGCCCATTCGTGAGATCAGGGTCAGACGGCCCGGCTTGTTGGTCGGGTCGAGTCGCTCGACGTACTCGACCGCCATCTCCGGCGTGGTGCTGGGGCCGATCTTCAGGCCGATCGGGTTCGCCAGGAGTTCCGCGAAGGCGATGTGCGCGCCGTCCAGTTGGCGGGTGCGGTCCCCGATCCACAGGAAGTGGGCCGACAGGTCGTAAAGCTTGGGGTGATCGTCGTCGTTGTCGAGACGCAGCATTGCGCGCTCGTAGTCGAGGACGAGGGCCTCGTGGCTGGCGAAGATCTGCGCCTGCTGCAGGCTGGGGTCGGAGACACCGCAGGCATTCATGAACTGCAAGCCGCGGTCGATCTCCGCTGCGATTGCCTCGTAGCGGGCACCGGCCGGGGAGGACGAGACGAATTCACGGTTCCAGTCGTGCACCCTGTGCAGATCGGCCATGCCCGCGCCGGTGAGAGCGCGGACCAGGTTCATCGCGGCGCTCGCGTTCGCGTAGGCCCGGACGAGCCGAGACGGGTCGTGCACGCGCACCGCCTCGTCCGCGACCAAAGAGTTGATCATGTCGCCGCGGTACGACTGCAACCCGAGGGCGTCGATATTCGACGACCGCGGCTTGGCGTACTGACCGGCGATGCGGGCGACCTTGACGACGGGCAGACTCGCTCCGTAGGTCAGGACGACGGCCATCTGCAGCAGCGTCCGGATGTTGCCCTTGATGTGCGGTTCGGTGTTGTCGGCGAACGTCTCGGCACAGTCGCCGCCCTGAAGCAGGAACGCCTCTCCGCGGGCCACCTGAGCCAGCTTGGACTGCAGGGCCTCGACCTCACTGGCCACCGTGATCGGCGGCACGCTCTCGAGGACGGTCCGCATGGCGGCTGCATGGCCTTCGGGCCATTGCGGCTGCTGCTCGGCGGGCTTGGCCAGCGCAGCATCGAGTTGCTCTCGCATCGCGCTGGGCAGCGGCGGGAGTTCGGGCAAGCGGTCGATCGGCACGTCGACAGTCCAGTTCACCCCTACAGGGTATTCGCTCGACCGAAGTTAGTGCGAGTCAGGTCAGGCCGGCCAGGTCACCGAAGTGATCGCGCAGCCTGAACGGCTTCGAACTTCGCAAGGTTGTGCCGGGCGTCCGCGAGGGCGTCGTGCGCGTCGTCCGGAGCAGGTGGAAGCACCGGGCTGCCGTGTTCCTCCCAGTACTGCCGGAGTTCATGCGTGTACCGGGGCAACGACTGCGGCAGTTCCGTCATGTCACCCCAGAGTTGGCAGAGGGCGACGTGATCATAGGCCGCGACCCAAGCCCACAGTTCGGGGACGATACCGGGCCGGGGAATCAGGAAGGCGAAGAGGTCGTCGCGAATGCGGGCACGGCTCTTCCAGAGCGGCGAGGACGGCTGCGGGAGCTTCGGCAGCACATTCCTCCGCACCCACCTGCCCGCCCGCTCGGGGTCGAAATCGGATGACACCGCGTAGAATTCACGTCCATCCTCGGCGATCACCCCGATCGACACCAGGTCGATTGTCCGACCGTCCTCGATGAATTCGCAGTCGTAGAAGTAACGCACGCCGTAAACTATGCCTCACCCGCCCGGGCCGACCGGGTCCCCCCTATAACTTCCTGCCGTGGTTGCCGTCAGCTGAGTGGCCCGCCGGCTGAGAGGGCCTCTAACTCGCCCGCGTGTCCGGCAATCGCGTGACGTCGGTGGCATCGGTCGCCGGCACCGAATCGGACACCGGTGCCGGCGCGCCCGCTGCCGTGGGTGCCGTCTTCCTCAGTGTCGCCGCGTAGATGTCGACGTATTCCTGACACGACAATTTCATCAGCGCGTACATGACCTCGTCGGTGACCGCCCGTTCGACGAAGCGGTTGCCGCTCATACCCTCGAAACGGGAGAAGTCGATCGGCTTCCCGACTCGGATGGTGACCTTCGCCGGGCGCCACATCCGCGAGCCGATCGGGTTGACCTTCTCCGTTCCGATCATGGCGACAGGAATGACCTTCACTCCGGACTCGAGTGCCATGCGCGCCAGGCCGGTCTTGCCCTTGTAGAGGCGGCCGTCGGGCGACCGGGTGCCCTCGGGGTAGACACCCATAAGCTTGCCATCCGACAGGATTCGCAGTCCGGCGTTCAACGCGTTCTGCGCGGCGTCGGCGCCCGTCCGGTCGATCGGCACCTGGCCGACCGCGGAGAAGAACCAGCGCTGGAATGCACCCTTGAGTCCGGTCCCGGTGAAGTATTCGCTCTTGGCGAGAAAAGTGATCCTCCGCGGTACCCGCAGGGGCAGAAAGAACGAATCCAGAACCGCCTGATGGTTACTCGCCAGGATCGCTCCGCCCTTGGCCGGTATGTTCTCCGCACCCTCAACGGTCGGCCGACCCACCGCCCAAAGTAGCGGCCCCAATAACACATACTTGAAAAGCCAGTACATCATCGCGTTCCCTCCCGTTCACAACCCAAGCCTTGTTCGGACCGACTCTACTTCGGGTGGGTGAGGGCCGCTACACACGCCGACGCGCCCCGGACGGCATCGCTGCGCGGGGCTAATTCGATCGGGTAAGCCGTCAACCTACCCGATCGGGCAGGACAGCTCGGGCAAGTTCGGCCGCTCCGATCATGCCAGCCGCCTCCCCCAACTGGGTAGGCCGGATGCGAGCGAGCGGCCGGTGCCCGGCCCCCGTCGTCAGCGCGGCGTAGTGCTCGCGGGCTTCGTCGATGAACAGCGGTGACGAACTCGCGACACCACCCGCGATCACGACCAGATCCGGGTCGTACACATCACCGATCAGCGCCAGTCCGACACCCAACCACCGGGCGAATTCCCGCATCGTCTCCAGTGCCAGCGGATCTCCGTCTTGCGCGGCGCCGGCGATCAACCGCCCAGTGAGCCCACCGGGATCGACCGCAACCTCCCGGGCGAGGAGTGTCGAGGCTGCCGGGTCCGCGGCCAACAGTTCGATCGCAGTGTCGACCAGTGCGGTCCCGCTGCAATACCTCTCCCAGCAGCCACGTTTGCCGCAGGCGCACGGACGGCCGTCAGGTACGACCTGGATGTGCCCGAGTTCGGGTGCGACGCCGTGAGTGCCGCGGTACAACTGTCCGTCCGCGAGCAACGCCGCGCCGATGCCGGTTCCGATGGCGAGCATCAACACGTTCCTACCACCGCCCGCCGCGCCGAACCGGTACTCGGCCCATGCAGCGGCGTTGACGTCGTGTTCGAGAACCACCGGAAGACCCAATCGCTGTCCGAGGTCTCGGCCCACCGGCGCACCCACCCAGGGCAGGTGCGGCGCAAAACGCACCGTGGTGCGGTCGGGCGTGACAAACCCCGCGACCGCCAACCCCACCGCGGCGATGTCGTGCCGTGCCGCCAACTCGCGCACCGCGCGGTCGAGGCCGTTCTCGAGGGCCGTCGCCGACGCCGGCGTTGGCGACTGGTGGGAATCCAGTACCTCACCTGATGAATCGACCACCGACGCCCGGATACTCGTTCCGCCGACATCGATGCCGATAGTCAGTGCCGAACTGCCGTTCGTTGCGCTACCCGCGGCTGTACTCATGGAGACGATTGTGCCGAAGCGGGATCGGCGACGCGCACAGTGATCGGAACGAACGCCGGACCGCGGGCCGGTTCGGCGTCGGTAGTTCCTTCCGTCGCGCCGGAACTCGAAGCCCCGGCACCGTCGGGCCCCGGGGCGCCGTGGACACGGTGCTCGTCGAGAATCTGTCGTAGCAACACGATCAGTACGGACGCCTGACCGGCAAGTAAGGTCACGAGTTCGTGCTGCTCACCGCGGATCAGCGCCGCGAGAGCACAGACCGGGCACCACGTGCATCCCGACCGCTGACTGGTGTCCGCAGCCACTTCTTCGCCCGACTCCTGCGGGTGCGGGGCCGCAGCGCGCCGCACAATCGGTTCGAGACGATCGAGGACACTCTCGGCGAGGACTCGCAGTTCCTCCATCACCTGTGCGTGGTCGTCGTTCATACCGGCCACACCTGCGGATCGGGCGTGAAACGCACTACGAGGTCGGATCCGTCGAGTTCTGCATCCGCAACGACACACCGGCGCAGAACCGAGGCGAGTCGGACCCTACGGCGCACCCCTTCAGCCCCCACTACCAAGTCGTCCTCCACTCGTCCCAACGTCAACGTCGACGGGTTCACGAGCGGCAGATACATCCGCATCGTGTACACAGAATCCACACCGGCTCCCGATTCCAGCCCCACCCGCACTGCCGGTGGGTTCTTTCCCAACACCGCCACCGCGTCCACGGTGTCGCCATACAACTCTCGGGCGATACCGCCGAGATCGGCCAACCCTACCGGCTCCGTGACCGACCGGGTCGCCGAGAGGATCATGGTGGCACCTGCGGAGGCGGTGAGTTCCGAGAGCACCCTCTGCTGAAGCGCTCGTCGCCTGATCAACCAGGCCACACCGGGATCGTCGTGTTCTGACGGCAGATCAAATTGCGGCAGAACGTTGTTCACGAGGATCGCGTCGATGCGCAGCCCGGAGAGAGCCGCGGCGACGACGGTTCGCCGGGTTTCCGTCAAGACCATCCGCTCAGGTGTCGTCACCAGGCGCACAGTGGTTTTCGAACGATCTGCCAGCAGTTCGCGAACCCCGCCGACGGAGGACACCACCTGTTCGATCAACGACACCAGCATGACGAGCCGAGGGTCGGATCCCAATACCGCGGTCATCCGGCGGTGCTGCGGCCACACCCGTTCGACGTAGTCGAGAGCCATTGTGGGCGCGGCGAGAGTCCGCAGACAGTCCGCTGTGGGTGGGCAGTCGACCACGACGGCGTCGTAGTCGCCCCCGGTCGCGAACCGAACGATCTCAAGGAGTCCGAGCACGTCCTGCACACCGGGAAGACCGGTCAACTCCTCCGGTTCGAGCGCCGACAACTGGCCACCGTGGTCGTGAGCGCCGGTGGCGGCGAGAACTCCTGCCAGACCCCGGAATCGCGTTTCGAGCAACGAGAGCGTGTCCAGTTCGATGACGTCGAGGCCGACGTCCACCGACACAATGCCCCTGGCACCGCCGATCCCGAGTACATCAGCGAGGGAATGCGCCTGGTCGAGAGAAACGAGGAGCGTCCGGTTGCCATGCTCCGCGGCCGCGTGCGCTGTCGCGGCGGCGAGCGTTGTCTTCCCGACACCCCCCTTTCCTACGAAGAATTGGACCCGAGCAGACCCGGGACGGTGCTCGCCGTTCAGCCTTCTACCTGCTTCTTGAGTTCTTTGAGAGCGGTATCGGTGATCGCCTTCTCCGCCTTACGTTTGAACAAGCCGATCATCGGAATGGTGAGGTCGACGGTGAGTTCGTAGGTAACGGTGGTGCCGCCCTCCGCTGCGTCCTCGAGCACGTACGAGCCGAACTGCGATTTCTGGATCTCGCCCGAGACGAGTTCCCAGCTGACGGACTTGCCGTCGGGCGCCCAGTCGTATCGCAGGACGTACGTGTCCTTGACCATTCCCGCGTCGAGCATGAAACGCACCCGGGCCGCCCGGCCCTGCTCTCCAGACTCGAGAACTTCGACGGATTTCGCAGCAGTCACCCATACGGGGTATGCATCGAAGTCGGCGATCACATCCATCACCCGGGCGGGCGGCGCCTCGATTCTGATCGACCTCTTGGTCCTCTCTGGCATGGAGTGAACTCTTCCTTTCGCCTGACGGGCCCGCTCGTCGATGGCCGGGCTGCACCGTTACCGGTTCCGTTATCTCTTATCCTGCCCGACCATCACACACGATCGTTGTGCCCCGACACAACGCCGGTCCCGTCGCGGCGGCACCGACCTGCGTCAGGACGGTGGTTCGCCGGCCGGTCGCCCCGCCTCGAGTTCCTTCTTCACCTCGAAGGACATCACCTTGCCCTCGACGCGGCGACGGCGATTCAGTGCAGCCAGATCGGGGGCAGCCCGATCCGGGGCAGCCAGATCGGGGGCAGCCCGATCCGGGGACCCGCCGATCCGGGCCGGTTCAGCGTGAAGAAAGTAGTGAACGATCACCCCGTCCATCACCAGCTCGAGCCATACCTCCATGGTGCCGGTGAGGGCACCGGCCACGGTCCAGCGGATACCCTTCTCGACCCGGTCCTCCCCGACGGCGAGCGTGAGATCGGGCCACCAGCGGCGCCAGCGACTGCGCGGCGCGATCGCCGCCGCGACCCGCTGGGGCGTGGCCACGATGAACGTCTGGTCTGCGACCTGAATGCTGCTCACGGCGACTAGCTTCACATATCACCGTTCGGGGTCCTCACGCCGGTTCCGAAGAACCCCTGGTGACGTTGCGTTTTGCACCGCCCGTTGGGCTGGACACGGACCATGAGGAGAACGGGCTAGAGTTGAACCGAACAATTCTACTAGTCAGTATTTTCTGTGTCGGAGGTTTTCGTGCCCGAGTTCAGCGCGCCACTGTCGTACACCATCGCGGAGGACTCCTCCGCGGTCGACTCGGTGTATGCCCACGCCGCGGCCGACCCGAAGCTGGTCGTGTTCAAGCGCAAGATCGGTGGAAACTGGTCCGATGTCACGTCCGCCGAGTTCGCGGCGCAGGTCACCGCGGTGGCCAAGGGCCTCATCGCCCTCGGCGTGCAGCCGGGTGACCGGGTCGCGCTGATGTCGGCCACCCGGTACGAGTGGCCCCTCATCGACTTCGCTATTTGGGCCGCCGGCGGCGTCACCGTCCCCATCTACGAGACGTCTTCCGCGGGGCAGGTCAGCTGGATTCTCGAGGACTCCGCCGCGATCCATCTCGTCGTCGAGAACGCCGCCCACGCAGCAACCGTGGAGTCCGTCGCCGCCGAGGCTACGGCGCTGCGTGGCGTCTACCAGATCGATCCGGCCGACGAAGGCCGCGGCGCCGTCGCGGAACTCACCGCGCTGGGCTCCGAGATATCGGACTCCGATGTCACGTCCCGCGTCGCGGCGTTGAAGGCCGCCGATCCGGCCACCCTCATCTACACCTCCGGCACCACCGGCCGACCCAAAGGGTGCCAACTCACCCACGCGAACCTCATCGCCGAGTCCAAGGGCATCCTCGATTCCAGCCTCGGCACCGTGCTGAAGACCCCCGGTGTCAGCACCCTCATGTTCCTGCCGATGGCGCACGTCCTCGCACGCGCGGTGAGCATCGCGTCCTTCGACGCCGGCGCCACGCTCGGGCACACCAGCGACATCCCGAACCTCGTCCCCACGTTCGGAGAGTTCCGGCCCGATTTCATCCTGTCCGTCCCGCGCGTGTTCGAGAAGGTGTACAACAGCGCACACAGCAAGGCACACAACGAGGGCAAGGGCAAGATATTCGACGCTGCCGCCGAGACGGCAATCGCCTGGAGCGAGGCCCAGGACAAGGGTGGCGCCGGGCTCATCCTCAAGGCCAAGCGCGCACTGTTCGACAAGCTCGTGTTCTCCAAGCTGCGGGTCGCGCTCGGCGGCAAATGCCAGCTGGCGATCTCCGGCGGCGCACCGCTGGGCGCGCGCCTCGGTCACTTCTTCCGCGGGATCGGCATCACCATCTATGAGGGCTACGGCCTCACCGAAACGTCGGCGGCGTTCGCCGTCAACACGATCGGCGAGCAGAAGGTCGGCTCGGTCGGTAAGCCGTTGTCGGGCAACTCGGTTCGAATCGCCGACGACGGTGAGATCTTGTTGTCGGGACCTGTGGTCTTCGGCGGGTACTGGCACAACGAGAGTGCCACCGCCGAGGCGCTCGAGAACGGCTGGTTCCACACCGGCGACCTCGGCTCGGTCGACGCAGAGGGCTACATCACCATCACGGGTCGCAAGAAGGAAATCATCGTCACAGCGGGTGGCAAGAATGTCTCCCCCGGCCCACTCGAGGATCAACTTCGCGCCCACCCCCTCATCAGCCAAGCCATCCTGGTGGGCGATCAGCAACCGTTCATCGGAGCCCTGATCACCATCGACGCCGACGCACTCCCGGCGTGGAACGAGCGCCACGGCAACCCGGCCGACACCAAGGTCGCGGACCTGCTCGCTGATGCAGATCTCGCGGCAGAGATCGACGCAGCCGTGACCGCGGCCAACTCGCTCGTATCGCACGCCGAGGCGATCAAGAAGTTCCGGGTCCTGCCCGTCGACTTCACCGAGGAGACCGGTGAACTCACGCCCACGATGAAGCTCAAGCGCAACGTGGTACACGAGCGCTTCGCCGACGACATCGCCGCCATCTACTCCAAGTAGGTCGAGGTAGTCGTCACGTTCGGGCTCTTCATCGGGAGGGCTTCTGGCAACAACTGCGCGGCAATCGATTCGGTGCCACGTGCCTCCGATCCGGGGGTACCGGCCCCAGGGAAGGCGCAGCGGTCGTCGACCGTGTCCGAGAGCCGCCAATCGGTCGTTCCTGTCTTCGCCCTTCGAGACCTGTCCGGATGCGCCGGTCGACGATCACCATCTCCGTTGGTTGCGGGGACCTTTGTTGGACACCCGTCCACACCAGTCTTCGAAAAGGCCGTTGCGCCACCAATCGATGTGGTCTACTGCACGGAATTGTCAGCGCTGGATACAACGAGAAATCTGGACGGCCGGGCATCTTGCTGATGCCTTCGAGCCGTCGTGGAGGGGTCTGCATGTTTGCAAGGAACATTCGCCGCGTGGTCGGCGGCGTGGGTGTTGTCGCGATGGCCGCCGGATTGGCGGTGACGGTCGGTGCCGGCGCCGCGAGTGCGGCGTCCGACAAGATCACGTGGAGCGATGGCAATAGCAAATTCACCCGAACGATCAGCAATGTGGACCCCCGTGAGGGCGACACCATCACCGTGTCAACGAAGTTCCAGCGGAGCATTGCCCTCGAGATCATCAACGAGGTCAAGGACTACCATCCGGCATGCCTGGAGTTCGTGTCGGCGAAGGTAGACGGAAAGTCCAAGAGTCTCGACAGTCGGGAGAATGATTGGGCGAAGGTAAAGGGCTCATGGACGGTGAGACCGTACTTCGACCCGAAATCGCATACGTTCGAGTTCTCTTACCGGGTCGGTGCGAACTGCGATCGCAATGTCGGACTCAAGACCGGAATGACCTACGACGGCTCGCTCGGCAGCGGCTCGTACAAGACCAAGGGCCCGAAGGTCACGGTCAAGATGAACAACACGTCCACGACGCTCGCGCCGGTGCCGAGCGCCGTGGTCGGAGCGCCGGTTACCCTGAGCGCCACGGTGACCGGTGGCCATGAGGGCGACAAGCTCGGCTTCTACGACGGAGACACCAAGATCGGCGACGGTCGTTTGAATGGCGACGGTATTGCGACAATCGAGTGGACTCCGGCCACTGATGGTGCGCACACCCTGGCTGCCAAATTCTCGGAAACCCCGAGAGCTAAAGGCTCGGAGTCGGCTACGCAGACCGTAACGGTGGCCGGCCCCGAGGTCACGGCCACGACGTTGACCGGTCCGCCCACCGCTCTGACCGGCGACGAACTGGTCTTCACCGCCCAGGTCACGCCGAACCCGGCCGGCGGCACCGTCCAATTCAAGGACGGCGGAGCCGATCTCGGCCCGGCTGTCGCGATCAACCCGGACGGCACAGCGGTCCTGAACCACACCTTCGACACCGCCGGTCCCCACGAGATCATCGCCGTCTACTCCGGCATCCCGGGCGTCATCGGATCGACCTCCGCCAACCACACCGTCGCAGTCTCCGAGGGCACAGCCACCACACTGACCGGTCCGACCACCGCTCTGACCGGCGACGAAGTGGCCTTTACCGCGCAGATCACGCCGAACCCGGCCGGAGGCACCATCCAATTCAAGGACGGCGGAATCGACCTCGGCCCGGCCGTCACGGTCAACCCGGACGGCACAGCGGTCCTGAACCACACCTTCGACACCGGCGGCACCCACGAGATCGCCGCCGCCTTCTCCGGCACCCCCGTGTTCACCGAATCGGCCTCCGCAAACCACTCCGTCGCGGTGTCCGTACCCGAGGTCACCACCACCACACTGACCGGTCCGACCACCACAATGGCCGGCGCCGAGGTGACCTTCACCGCCCAGATCTCGCCGAACCCGGCCGGAGGCACCATCCAATTCAGGGACGGCGACACCGATCTCGGCCCCACCGTCACGGTCAACCCGGACGGCACCGCCACCCTGACGCACACCTTCGACACCGCGGGCACCCACGAAATCGCCGCCGCCTTCTCCGGCACCCCGGCCTTCGTCGGATCAACCTCCGCCAACCACTCCGTCGCGGTCTCCGAGGTCACCACCACCACACTGACCGGTCCGACCACCGCAATGGCCGGCACCGAAGTGGCCTTCACCGCCCAGATCACGCCGAACCCGGCCGGAGGCACCATCCAATTCAAGAACGGCGGCGCTGATCTCGGCCCAGCGGTAGCGGTCAACCCGGACGGCACCGCCAACCTGCCCCACACGTTCGACACCGATGGGCCCCACCAAATCGCCGCCGTCTTCTCCGGCGTCCCCGGGTTCATCGGATCCACCTCCGCCAACCACACCGTCACGGTGTCCGTACCGGACCCAGCGGACGTCACGACCACGACGGTGCTGACTGCGCCTGCGTCCGCGAAGAAGGGCGCTGCAGTGGATCTGATCGCGACGGTCTCCCCGAACCCGGCAGGTGGCACGGTCCAGTTCTTCGATGGCGCAACCCCGATCGGAGCCCCGGCGCAGGTGGCTGACGGAAAGGCGACGCTGTCGCACGCCTTCGCAGCGACTGGCGATCGCCGTGTCTCCGCGGTCTACGGCGGAACGCAGGGCTTCCTCGGCTCCACCGCCCAGGCCGTCACCGTCACTGTCACCGACGACGGCACCGGCACCGGCACGGACACGGGATCGGCTGGCAACGTATTCGGATCTTGAGGTGAATTAGCCCCCCCGGCCGCCCGTGTGCGTTGACGGGCGGCCGGTTCGATTCGTGGTCACCTGGCCAACTAGCACCAACGCACCCAGAAGTGCGCTATCGCCTACGCCGATCCAGTAATTGGACAG
>NZ_BCXB01000009.1 GCF_001894885.1 Rhodococcus marinonascens NBRC 14363 | reverse complement strand
CCCGTTGCGGCCATATCGGCAAGAAGAACCGGCCCCGTCAGGACCGGTTCTGTTGCCTCGACTGCGGTTTCGTTGAACACGCAGACATTGTCGGCTCGAACAACATCGCGTATCGGGCCGCCGAAAACCACCGGGCCCAGTCAACGGTCCTTGGTGCGGCGTGACACCCCACAGCCAGTTGGGTGTTATAGCTGCAAGCTTGGCCCTTCAGGGCCAAGTAGTTGACCTGTGAGCGTTCCCGGAATACCCGAACAGCTGAGCTTCGACGATCTCGACACCCCGTTGCGGGAGACCACATTCGTGGTGGTCGACCTCGAGACCACCGGGACGCGGCCGGGCGAGGACGCAATCACAGAAATCGGCGCCGTAAAGATCCGCGGCGGCGAGGTGATCGGGGAAATGGCGACCCTCGTCGACCCAGGGCGGTCGATCCCGCCCTACATCGTCGAGATCACGGGCATCACGTCGGCGATGTTGATCGATGCTCCGCGGATCGAGGCAGTGCTGCCCGCATTCCTCGAATTCGCGCAGGGAGCAGTGCTCGTCGCACACAACGCCCCCTTCGACACCGGCTTCCTCCGAGCCGCCGCCTCCGCTACCGGCATCTCGTGGCCGAAGTTCACCGTGCTCTGCACGGTGAAACTGGCCCGAAGAGTCCTCACCCGCGACGAAGCGCCCTCGGTGAAGCTGTCGTCGCTGGCTCGGCTCTTCGAGGTCGGGACCACGCCGACACACCGAGCCCTCGACGATGCCCGCGCCACGGTCGACGTCCTGCACGCCCTGATCGAACGGGTCGGCAACCAGGGAGTACACAGTCTCACCGAACTCGTCGACTACCTTCCCGACGTTTCGCCACATCAGCGAGCGAAGCGCGTGTTTGCTCGCGACCTTCCCCGCTCTCCCGGCGTGTATCTGTTCCGCGGCCCGTCCGACGAGGTCCTCTACGTCGGCACGGCAACGGATCTGCGCCGACGCGTGCGCCACTACTTCACCGGGTCGGAGACCCGTGGCCGGATGAAGGAGATGGTCGCCCTGTGCGCCCGAGTCGACCATGTGGAGTGCGCGCACTCTCTGGAGGCCGGGGTGCGCGAGCTCCGCCTCCTCGCCGCGCATACTCCCCCATACAACCGTCGATCGAAATATCCGAAACGCGGATGGTGGATCACCCTCACCGTGGAGGCGTTTCCCCGACTGTCGGTGGTCCGCACTCCCACCGCCGACTCGCTCGGTCCATTCCGGTCGCGCTCGACGGCGGTCGGCGTCGCCGACACCCTCGCCGAGTACTGCACTCTCCGCACCTGCACGAGCCGCATACCCAAGGGAAGAGAGCACGGGCCGCGGTGTCCGCCGCACGAGATCGGCCGCTGTCCGGCTGCCGTCCACGGCCTCGATACGGAGGACGCCTACCGCCGCAGCCCGGAACAATTCCGGCAGCTCGTGCGCGGCCTCGACCACACACCGTTGCGCCACATGCGTGAGCGGGTGGAGGAATTGGCTGCCCTCGAGTTGTTCGAGAACGCCGCACGCCTGCGCGATCGCACCGCTGAGACGGTTCTGGTGCTGCGGAGAATGCAACGACTGGCGGCTCTCACCGCCCTCGATCAGCTCGTCGCCGCGCACCCCGCCGCGGCAGGCGGCTGGGAATTCGCCGTGATCCGTGCAGGGCGGCTGGCATCCGCGGGATGCGCGCGGCAAGGGACACCCCCCATGCCCGTGGTCGATGCGCTCGTCGTCGCCGCCGAAACCGTCGTGCCCGACGCCTCGCCGCTGCGGGGCGCGTCCCCTGAGGAAGCAAGCCTCATCGCACGCTGGCTCGACCGGGAGGACACTCGCATCGTCAGTGCCTCCTCTGGCTGGTGCGAGCCCGCACAGGGTGCCGGTTCCTGGGCCGACTGGTGCGCGCTCGCGCGAGCCGGGAGCGCCTCGATGCAGGACGCCGCGACCCGACCACCCATGCTGGATTCCGTCGACCACCGCATAGGCTGACGATCATGATCAACGCCATCGTCCTGATCCACGCCGAAGCTCACCGCATCCCGGAGACCGCTCAGGCGGTCGCCGACATCGCCGGCGTGGACAAGGTCTATTCCTGTGCCGGCGACGTCGACTTGATCGCGATCGTGCGAGTACGCGACCACGAAAAGATCGCTGAAGTTGTCACCGAGGGGATCAACAAGGTCGAGGGCGTATCCAGGACAGCAACGCACATCGCGTTCCAGTCCTACTCGAGCGCCGACGTGGAGGCGGGTTTCTCCATCGGCGGGTGATTCGCCGGCAACCGAACTCGATCGGGGCCGAACCTATTTGGTGGCGGTCAACCGGGACGTCAGCTCGGCCCACTTCCCGAGCAGCGCCTGCGCCGCGCCGCTGTCGATGGATTGGGCCGCGATCGCGAAACCGTCCGACAGTGCATCTTCCAGCGAGCGGCCGCCCAGTCCTCGAAACGCCGCGATCGCTCCCGCGGCGTTGAGCAGGACCGCATCGCGCACCGGTCCGGTCTCGCCTGCCAGGAGGCGCCGCGCCACCGCCGCGTTCACCTCGGCATCGCCGCCGCGCAGTTCGTCGAGCGAGACCCGCGCTATCCCGATGTCGCGAGGATCGAACTGACGGATCGCCACCGACCCGTCCGACACGATGTGCACCGTCGACGTGGTCGACGTGGTCAACTCGTCGAGGCCGTCGTCGCCCCGCACGACCAGGGCGGAACTGCCGCGCTGCGCCAGCACACCTGCCACCACCGAGATCAGCGACGGGAACGCGCACCCGACGAGGCCCGCACGCGGACGCGCCGGATTCGTGAGCGGCCCGAGCACGTTGAAAACGGTCGGGATGCCGATCTCCTTGCGCGGCGATCCCGCGAAACGCAGAGCGGGGTGAAACACCGGGGCAAAGCAGAAGCCGATCCCGGTCTCCCGGACACATCGGGCCACCTCGTCAGGACCGAGATCGATCTTCACTCCGAGCGCCTCGAGAACGTCCGCGCCGCCGCTCTTGGAGGACGCGGCACGGTTCCCGTGCTTGACGACGCGAATACCGGTCGCCGCGACCACGATGGATGCCATCGTGGAGATGTTGACGGTATTGGACCGATCACCGCCGGTTCCGACGACGTCGACGACGTCGGCGTCGATCGGGACCTTACGCGCGTGTCCGAGCATCGAATCGGCCAGGCCGCGCACCTCTTCCGGAGTCTCGCCCTTCATCTTCAGGGCAACACCGAATGCCGCGATCTGTGCGGAGGTGGCGTTGTCGGACATGATCTCGTCCATCGCCCACGCCGCGTCCTCCACCGAGAGGTCGCGGCCCTCGGTGAGGACGCCGAGAACCGACGGCCACGTGCGCGCCGACAACAGTCCGTCGTTCGTCTCCTGAGGGGTGGGGCTCTGCATCGTCGTGTCCTCTTGTACTAGTGGCGGATCCGATCCGGTTCGATCCCTGGCAGCCTAGCCACCTGGCGACCGCGACCTGTTGCCGCCGCCCGAACAGTCGCTGCAGCCACCCCGTACGGTTGTGTCCAGTGCTCATTCCTCCGCCCTTCACGGTCTGCGACCAGCCTGCCAGCAGGGACAATCGGTCACTCGGTGCGCGTCGGTGCGCGGAGGACGGACCCGAGTAGCCACCTCTTACGACAACGCGTCATACTTCTGTCTGTGACGAGCGCAGTAGGGACTTCAGGATCAGCAATCACCCAACGCGTGCACTCGCTGAACCGACCAAACATGGTCAGCGTTGGCACCATCGTTTGGTTGTCAAGTGAGCTCATGTTCTTCGCAGGGCTCTTCGCCATGTATTTCGTGGCACGAGCACAGGCGAACGGAATCTGGCCGCCGGAGCCGACCGAGCTGAATCTGTTCCTCGCCGTTCCCGTGACGCTCGTGCTGATCGCCTCGTCGTTCACCTGCCAGATGGGTGTGTTCGCGGCCGAACGCGGCGACGTATTCGGCCTACGCCGGTGGTACCTCCTGACCCTGATGATGGGCACCTTCTTCGTCCTCGGGCAGGGCTACGAGTACATCAGCCTGGTCCACGAGGGCACGACCATCTCGAGCAGTGTGTACGGCTCGGTGTTCTACATGACCACCGGCTTCCACGGCCTGCACGTGATCGGCGGCCTCATCGCGTTCATCTTCCTGATCGCCCGCACGAAGGTCAGCAAGTTCACGCCCGCCCAGGCCACCGCGGCCATCGTCGTCTCGTACTACTGGCACTTCGTCGACATCGTGTGGATCGCCCTGTTCGCGACGATCTACTTCATCCGTTGATCAGCTGAACGCCCCCAGGCAGCCCCCTGACGTCCAGTCCGTCCCGACATACCTAAAGGGATACAGATGAGTCCATCCCCCCCTCCCCCATCCGACACCACAGCGTCTGCCGCCCAGGTACGGCGCCGGCGGAAGCTACGCAGGCGCGTCACGGGTGCCCTGGTCCTGATGATGGGTCTGGTCAGCGCCGGTTTCCTCGCGTCCGCGTTGACGCCGGCCCCTCAGGTCGCCACCGCGAGTGACGATCAGGCAGCAATGATCCGCGAAGGCAAGCAGTTGTACGACACGTCGTGCATCACCTGCCACGGTGCGAACCTCCAGGGCGTCCAGGACCGCGGCCCCAGCCTGATCGGTGTCGGCGAGGCCGCCGTCTACTTCCAGGTGTCGTCGGGACGTATGCCCGCAGTTCGCAACGAGGCGCAGATCGAACGCAAGCCCCTCAAGTTCGATGCGGAGCAGACGGACGCTATCGGCGCCTACATCCAGGCCAACGGTGGTGGCCCCACCGTCATCCGTGACGAAAACGGCGAGATCGCCCAGTCTTCGCTGCGCGGCGGCGACATCGGACGCGGCAGCGAGCTGTTTCGCCTCAACTGCGCTTCTTGCCACAACTTCACCGGTCGTGGCGGTGCACTCTCGTCCGGTAAGTTCGCGCCGGTCCTGGACCCCGCAAACGAGCAGCAGATCTACACCGCGATGGTCACCGGCCCGCAGAACATGCCCAAGTTCTCGGACCGTCAGCTGACCGTCGAGGAAAAGAAGGACATCATCGCCTACGTCAAGTCGTCGGGTGAGACGAAGCAGCCTGGCGGCTACGGGCTCGGTGGCCTCAACACCGCCTCCGAGGGCTTGGCCATGTGGGTCGTCGGAATCATCGCTGTCGTAGGTGCGGCATTGTGGATCGGAGCAAGGTCATGAGCGACGCTGGCCAATCGGACGGCGCCACGCCAAAGAAGCACACGGATGAGGAACTCGAGAACCTCAGCCGCGACGAACTGGTCGAACTCGGCACCAATCTCGACGGTGTCGACGTCGCGTTCCGTCGCCACCGCTGGGCGATTCCGGGAACGAAGGCGGAGAAGCGCGCCGAACGGTCGGTCGCCTTCTGGTTCGCCCTCTCGGGCATCTCGGCCATCGCATTCATTGCGATCTACCTGTTCTGGCCCTGGGAGTATGCCGGCGCAGGCGAAGAGAACTACTCCGCATACAACCTGTACACGCCGCTGATCGGCCTCACTATGGGCCTGTCCATTCTCGGCCTGGGCATCGGGGCGGTGCAGTTCACCAAGAAGTTCATCCCCGAAGAGGTGTCCATTCAGGACCGCCACGACGGAGGCTCGTCCGAGGCCGATCGCAAGACTATCGTTGCGGAACTGGGTGATTCGCTCGACACGTCGACGATCGGGCGCCGCAAACTCCTCAAGCGCAGCCTCCTCTTCGGCGGTGGCGCCCTCGGCATCATGACGGTCATGCCTCTCGGTGGCCTGATCAAGAACCCGTGGGCCAAGGGTGACGATTCGCCGCTGTGGGTGTCCGGGTGGACCCCCCGCTACGCAGGCGAAACCATCTACCTGCGCCGCGACACCGGCCGCCCCGAAGACGTCGTCCTCGTCCGCCCGGAAGACCTGGATGCCGGCTCCATGGAGACCGTGTTTCCCTTCCGTGAGTCCGACCGAGGCGACCACGAGGCCCTGTTCGGGGGCCTGCGTGGCGTCCGCAACGCGACCATGCTCATCCGTCTCCGCACGGAGGACGCCGAGCGGGCCACCAAGCGCAAGGGCCAAGAGAGCTTCAACTACGGGGACTACTTCGCATTCTCGAAGATCTGCACCCATCTCGGCTGCCCCACCTCGCTGTACGAACAGCAGACCAATCTAATCCTCTGCCCGTGCCACCAGTCGCAGTTCGACGCGCTGACCTACGGAAAGCCGGTTTTCGGTCCAGCCGCTCGTGCACTTCCGCAGTTGCCAATTACAGTGAACGAAGAGGGTTTCCTAGTCGCCTCGGGTGACTACATCGAAGCTCTCGGCCCGGCATTTTGGGAGCGTCGACCGTGACCGACAACAAACCATCCAAACTGAACTCGATGGCCGCCGGCCAAGCCGAAGCGATGGACTCGCGGTATCATCTCGCGGCCGGAATGCGGCGGCAGATCAACAAGGTCTTCCCCACGCACTGGTCCTTCCTGCTCGGCGAGATCGCGCTGTACAGCTTCGTCATCCTACTGATCTCCGGTGTCTACCTAACCCTGTTCTTCGACCCGTCGATGGCCGAGGTCGTCTACAACGGCGCGTACGAACCACTTCGTGGCGTCACGATGTCCCGCGCGTACGAAACCACCCTGAACATCTCGTTCGAGGTGCGCGGCGGGCTCTTCGTCCGTCAGATCCACCACTGGGCAGCGCTGATGTTCGCGGCGTCGATCGTCGTACACCTGCTGCGGATCTTCTTCACCGGCGCCTTCCGGCGTCCGCGTGAGGCCAACTGGGTCATCGGTTGCCTTCTGCTGATCCTGGCGATGTTCGAGGGCTTCTTCGGATACTCCATTCCGGACGACCTTCTGTCCGGCACCGGCGTCCGCGCCGCTCTCTCAGGCATCACGATGAGCGTCCCGATCGCAGGAACCTGGTTGCACTGGCTGATCTTCGGCGGCGACTTCCCCGGCAACCTGATCATTCCCCGCCTATATGTCGCGCACGTCCTGCTGCTCCCCGGCATCATCCTCGCCCTGATCGCAGGACACCTTGCGCTCGTCTGGTACCAGAAGCACACGCAGTTCCCCGGCCCCGGACGCACGGAACAGAACGTCGTGGGCGTCCGAATCCTGCCGGTCTTCGCCGTCAAGTCCGGTGCGTTCTTCGCGATCACTGCCGGTGTCCTCGCCCTGATGGGCGGACTGCTGCAGATCAACGCGGTCTGGACCATCGGCCCCTACAACCCGTCTCAGGTATCGGCGGGCGTACAGCCAGACATCTACATGATGTGGACGGACGGCATGGCCCGTCTGTGGCCGGCGTGGGACATCTACCTGTTCAACCGCTACACCATTCCCTCTGTGTTCGCTGTGGCACTGATCATGGGTCTGGTGTTCACCGTCCTGATCGCGTACCCGTGGATCGAAAAGCGTCTGACCAAGGACGACGCTCACCACAATCTGCTCCAGCGTCCGCGCGACGTTCCGGTGCGTACCGCGATCGGTGCGATGGCGATCACGTTCTACGTCATCCTGACGATCTCGTGCATCAACGACATCGTCGCGTACCACATGCACATCTCGTTGAATGCGACGACGTGGATGGGCCGCATCGGCATGGTGATACTGCCCCCCATCGCCTTCTTCGTGGCCTACCGGTTCTGCCTGGGTCTCCAGCGCAGCGACCGTCAGGTCCTCGAGCACGGCATCGAGACCGGCATCATCAAGCGGATGCCGAACGGTCAGTACATCGAGATCCACCAGCCACTCGGCCCGGTCGACGACCACGGTCACCCGATTCCGCTCGAGTACCAGGGCGCGGGTATTCCGAAGAAGATGAACAAGCTGGGATCTGCCGGCAAGCCCGGCTCCGGCAGCCTCGTCACGGCCGACTCGGTCGAGGAGAGCCTGGCTCTCGAGTCCGCCCTGCACGACGGCGAACACCAGCAGTTGACGATGCTGCGGGAGTACCAGGACCAAGTACACGGCAATGGATCGTCCGGAAACGGCGAAACCCACTAGCCGCGACCGAAATTCCCGTCAGGGCCCCGAACCAAATCTGGTTCGGGGCCCTGCTCGTATCTCGGCCCGTTGGGACCGGACAAGACCGTTGCTTTGATGCCGAATCGAGCCAGCGCTGATCGGACATGTTGCGACCTGGATGTGAGCAGGTCACGGTGAGTCGTCCTCCCCCGCCGGCCCGGATCGCGTGTGTCGTGTGATGGCCTTCAGTTCACCTGTCGGCTCTCGCGCTGGTTTCGTGGGACGAGTTTTGGGGGACGAGTGGATGCGCCAGCCGCTCGAGGATCGTATAGGTAGCGAGTTTGACCCGGTCCTCGACGAGGAACCAGACCAGGGCGTAGCCCCAGACGGCGGCTACCCAACCCCGGCCCAGCGGTGTCATCAACAATCCGAATCCGGCGATCAGGGTGGCGATGGCTTGGGTGCCGACAACAGCGGCCACCAGCACGCGGGCGGGCGCCGGTCTCGACCAGAACGGGCCACGGGTGCGGGTAACGAACACCGTGAGATGTCCGGAGACGGACAGCTTGAGATAGATGAGGGTGCGGATCGCATCAGTGTCGAGGCCGAAGACCTTGTCGGCGAGCGTGAAGAGTAGGAACGTTTCGGCCACACCGAGAATGCCGATGACGGTGGCGATGGTGAGCACGATGCGCATGTCCCACGCGGCCGGACGAGGTGAGCTGCGGACGTGATCGAAAGCGATGGCCAGGATCGCGCCGTCGTTGAGGACCGCGAGTAGCACGATCATGATCGCCGTGACGGGGAAGAAGTTCATGATGACGACGGCGAGGGTGACGAGCAACAACACCCGGATGGTCTCGGCTATCCGGTAGGTCGCATAGCTGGTCATGCGAGCGAAGATTTCCCGGGCGAGCCGGATTGCGTCGACGATCACTGACAGTCCGGGGGCTAGCAGTACGACATCCGCGGCTGCGCGGGCTGCGTCGGTGGCCCCAGCGACGGCAATGCCCGCGTCGGCCTGCTTGAGCGCAGGGGCATCGTTGACACCATCACCGGTCATCCCGACGATATGGCCGCGTTGCTGGAGCAGTTGCACGATCCGAAACTTGTGTTCGGGGAACACCTGGGCAAACCCGTCGGCGCTCTCCACCAGATCGGCTACCTGCTCGTCGGTGTTGGTGATGCTGGTCTGCAAGGTGTCCGCGGGCAGGATGTGGTCACCGAGACAAACCTGGCGGGCGATCTCGGCACCGATGGCGACCTGGTCGCCGGTGACCATCTTCACCTGCACGCCCAGGTCCTGAGCGGCGGTGACCGTGGCCGCGGAGTCCGCCCGTGGCGGGTCCGCGAGGGGCAGCACCCCGAGCAGCCGCCACCGGACGCCGGTTGTCGTACGTGCCACCGACAGCGAACGGTCACCGCGCCGGGCGTACTCGTCGGCCTGCACGACAGCGGCCCCACAGGCCGGGTCGTCCTCGCAGAGTTCGGCGATGACCTGCGGCGCACCCTTGCTGACGCGGTAGACGGTTCCGTCGCCGCCTCGGACCGTGGCCTCGGTCCGTTTGGCTACTGGGTCGAACGGCACGAACTCCTCGACCTCGGCAGCGGGTACCGGCATGATGTCCTCGGCCGCGGCGAGCACCGCCAGATCGATCGGATCCTGATCCTCGGCGCGCGATGCGAGCGCCGCAGCGGTGAGAAGGTCCGCTCGTGTGACTCCCGGTGCGCACCAAGGGTCGGCGACCGCAAGAGCGTTCTGGGTGAGGGTGCCGGTCTTGTCCGAGCACAGCACGTCGATGCCGCCCAACTCCTCGACTGCGGGCAGGTGGCTGACGACCGCCTTTCGGCGCGCGAGTTGGCGGGCGCCGACGGCCATCGTTACCGACAGCACGGCGGGCAGCGCAACCGGCACGGAGGCAATCGTGACCACGAGTACGAACTCGAGGGTTTGCAGCGTCGGGTTGCCCCGCAGCAACGAAGCCACTGCCGTCAGAATGACCAGGGCGACAGCGATCACGATGAGGTAGTTGCCTATGCGCAGCACCGCCTTCTGAAAATGGCTGGCCGCGCCGGCGGTCTCGACAAGGGCGGTGGTGCGGCCGAAGAAAGAGTCCACGCCGGTGGCGAAGACCATCGCGTTCGCCTCCCCGCGGATAATCACCGCCCCGGAGTACAAGACGCCGCCGCGCTCGCAGGCCACTGGCAGCGACTCGCCTGTCAACGCGGACTGGTCGACCTGCAACCGGCTGTCGTCCAAGAGTCGGGCATCGGCGGGAACCACGTCCCCGAGGCGAATCCGTATCACGTCGCCGCGAACCAACTCCCGCGTCGCCACCGTCGCCCACTCGCCGCCGCGCAGCGCTCGCGCGGTGGTGGCCAACCGCATCTTCAGGGCAGCGATGGCGCTCTAGCGGCCTGCCGTTCCTCGGTGAAGGCCACCACGCCGTTCATGCCCAACAGCAACGCCGATGATCACCGCGTCGATCCAGTGCCGCGCTGCCAGCGACAGCAGGAGCGCAGCCTCGATCATCCACTGGATCGGCGCCCAGAAGTAGCCGACGAAGGTCAGCACCGGATTTCGTCGCCGCTCGGCGACCTCGTTCGCACCGTCGGCCACGAGCCGCGCGGCAGCGTCGTGCAGGGCCAGTCCATCGGGCGTTGCGCCCAACTCCCGATGCAAGGCCTCGGGTGGGATCGTCGACAGGTCGACCGTCGATGTCGATGTCATGAGTGGCTCGTGTTCGTCATGAGTGGCTCGTCCTGGGTCTGCCTCCATCATGCACAACCACACCGTTCCGCCGCGTGCGTGCAGGCCACGCCGCCACTCGGCAGAGAAGCGCGGAGGCGCCGGACCCAATATGGGTCCGGCGCCTCCGCGCTCGGTCTGTGGTGCGAACCTAGTGCTTCTCGGGTCCGACGTAGTACTCGAAAACGAGACCTGTAGCGGCGGCAAGTATGGCAACCACCCCAACCGCCAGCAACCACAGCTGGAAGAACGCCAATGAGAGGGCGATCAAGGCTGCTGCGGCAGCAAGCAGGATTGGCCAGTAGCTTCCGGGGCTGAAGAAGCCCAAGTCGCCGGCGCCGTCTGCGATCTCGGCGTCTTCGTAGTCCTCGGGGCGCGTATCGAGACGCCGGGCAACGAAGCGGAAGTACGTTCCGACGATCAGCGTCAGCCCCGCCGACAGGCAGATGGCTGTCAGACCCGCCCATTCGATGCCGGTTCGCGACAGGGCGGTGAACACGCCATACGTGATCGCGACGAGAATGAAGAACACCGTCAGGATCTCGAAGAGCTTCGCTTCGATCTTCATATCAGTACTTGTCCTTGGTCAGTGTGGTATCGGCAGCAGGTTCAGATACCGTCGACACCGCTCGCCTGCTGGTAGCCGCGATCGGTAGTGAAGGGAGACGTCGACGTGGCAACAGGGGATTCACCGATGGCCTGCAGCGCTTCCGCCGTGGTCAGGCCTTGGCCGCCCTCCTCCTCGGGCGTACGCAACTCGATGTACTGCGCGAACTTCTCAGGTGTGACGGCACGGACCTCGAAGTTCATCATCGAGTGGAACGTGCCGCACATCTCGGCGCAGCGTCCGACGAAGGCGCCTTCCCGCTCGATCTCACTGATCTGGAAGACGTTGTCGGAGTGGTTCTCCTTCGGGTTCGGAAGCACGTCCCGCTTGAAGAGGAACTCCGGCACCCAGAACGCATGGATCACATCGGCCGAAGCCAGATCGAACTGGATCCGCTTGCCGGTAGGCAGAACAAGGATCGGAATTTCTTCGCTGGTGCCGACGGTCTCGATCGTGTCGTAGCGCAGGTAAGACAGGTCCTGAGGGTACTTGCCGTGCAGGGGTCCGGGGAGTTCGCCTTCTTCGACAGGCTTCGGCTGGACAGCAGCCTGGGCTGCCTGGTCGACGCCGTCGTATCTGCCGGCGCCGTCGCCGAGGTCGATGGAGCGGTAACCGAACTTCCAGTTCCACTGGAAAGCCGTGACATCCACCACTACATCGGGGTTGTCCGTCTTCTCGAGAACATGGCTCTGCACGACAACCGTGAAGTAGAACAGAACGGAGATGATGACGAACGGAACCGCGGTGTACGCCAGTTCCAACGGAACGTTGTACGCCGTCTGACGCGGAAACTCTGGTGAGTCCTTCTTTTTGCGATGGAAGATCACCGCCCAGAAGATGAGTCCCCACACCAGCGCACCCATGGCGAGGGCAGCGATGATCGACCAGGTCCACAGTTCACGCATTCGGGTGGCCTGCGGGGTAACGCCCGAAGGCCACCCGAAACGAAGCACCTTGTTGTCGATTGAGCAACCCGACAGCAACAAGGCAGTAACGCCCAAAGATACTGCCAGCCCAGCCCGCCGAAGGATCCGACTTTGCGCCACGTTCACGCCTTCCTGATCGCCGCAATATTCCACTAGGGCAACCCGATGGGTGAGGCCCAATTACTACGCAGCGTAGACCAAAGGCGGCGACTCGCTTTTTTCGGGTCTGACGTCCCACTGCTCCCGGAGTCCGGATTGTCGGAGTGATGTGGCAGGCGGCCCGTACCGGCCGACTCGGCAATCTGCGGCATACTTTCCGACAGAGTTCCCTGCCCTCTCCACATAGTGGAGCCTTCCCAAATTCTGAATTGAGGTACCGGACGCCGTGTGCGGACTGCTCGGGCTACTGACCTCCGGAGAAACCACCGACGCCGCCGTTTCACAAGTCGACCAGGCGATGCACTGCCTGCGGCACCGTGGGCCGGACGAGCACGGCACCTGGCACGACGGCCACCTGGTGTTCGGGTTCAATCGGCTGTCGATCATCGACATCGAACACTCCCATCAGCCGCTGCGCTGGGGACCGGAGGAGGATCCGGAACGCTACGCGCTGACATTCAACGGCGAGATCTACAACTACCTCGAGGTGCGGGCCGAACTGGCCGACGAGTTCGGTGCGCAGTTCGACACAGAGGGCGACAGCGAGGCCATCGTCGCCGCTTTCCACTACTGGGGCGAGGACGCCGTCCGCCGTCTGCGCGGCATGTTCGCGTTCGCCATCTGGGACACGGCGACGCGCGAACTGTTCATCGCCCGCGACCCGTTCGGCATCAAGCCCCTGTTCCTTGCGACAGGCCCCGGCGGCACCGCGTTCGGTAGCGAGAAGAAGAGCCTGCTCGAACTGGCGGGGCTGATCGGTATCGGAACCGAACTCGATCCGCGGGCCGTCGAGCACTACACGGTCTTGCAGTATGTGCCGGAGCCGGAAACTCTGCACCAGCACATCCGGCGACTCGAATCCGGCTGCTTCGCCCGGGTACGCCCCGGCGAAGAACCCGTCATCACCCGCTACTTCACCCCCACGTTCCCGGTTCGACCGTTCGCGGTCGGCACGGAGCAGGCGAGGTACCGGGAGATTGCGGAGGCGCTGGAGGATTCGGTCGCCAAACACATGCGCGCCGACGTGACGGTCGGTTCGTTCCTGTCTGGAGGCATCGACTCGACGGCCATTGCGGCGCTCGCGATGCGGCACAACCCGAACCTGATCACGTTCACCACCGGCTTCGAGCGCGAGGGCTATTCCGAAGTGGATGTCGCGGCGGAGTCGGCCGCAGCCATCGGCGCACGGCACGTCGTCAAGGTGGTGAGCCCGTCCGAGTTCGCTGCCGCCATTCCCGAGATCGTGTGGTATCTCGACGACCCGGTCGCCGATCCTGCGCTGGTCCCGCTGTGGTTCGTCGCAAAGGAGGCGCGCAAGCACGTCAAGGTCGTGCTGTCGGGTGAGGGCGCCGACGAACTGTTCGGCGGCTACACCATCTACCGCGAACCGATTTCACTTGCGCCGTTCGAGTATCTACCGAGGGGACTGCGGAAGGCTGCCGGGAGATTGTCCGAACGGATCCCCGAGGGCACCCGGGGCAAGAGTCTGCTCAACCGTGGTTCGCTGACCCTCGAAGAGCGCTACTACGGCAACGCACGGAGTTTCAACGACGCCCAGTTGCGCGCGGTACTGCGTGACTTCCGGCCGGAATGGACACACCGCGACGTCACCGACCCGATTTACGCCCTGTCACAGGGCTGGGATCCCGTGGCCCGGATGCAGCATCTGGACCTGTTCACTTGGCTACGCGGCGACATCCTCGTCAAGGCCGACAAGATGACCATGGCCAATTCGCTCGAGTTGCGGGTCCCGTTCCTCGATCCCGAGGTCTTCGCGGTGGCGGCGCAGGTGCCGTTGGACCAGAAGATCACGACCAGGCGAACGAAGAGATCCGGATCCGCGCCGAACACCACCAAATACGCGCTGCGACAGGCGCTCGAGGGAATCGTGCCCGGGCATGTGCTCCATCGAGTGAAACTCGGTTTTCCCGTCCCGTTGCGACACTGGCTGCGCGGAACCGAACTGTTCGACTGGGCGCACGAGCAGATTGCAGCGTCGGGCACCGATCACCTTCTGGACAAGGCTGCCATCACCAAAATGCTGAACGATCATCGGAACGGCGTGTCCGACCACAGTCGTCGCCTGTGGACCGTGCTGATCTTCATGGTGTGGCACGGAATCTTCGTGGAGAACCGGATCGTTCCGGAGATCGCCGAACCCGCGTACCCGGTGTCGCTCTAGTCCTTCACGCAGGCGTGCAGTGTGGGAGCCCGGGCTACCACACTGCACGCCTGCGTGAAGACGCCTACGGCAGGACCGCGGCGATCTCGTCAGCAGCAGTGGCACCGTAGACGTCCGCGAGTCGCTTGACGGCCTCGGCACGATCGAATGTCCACTCCTGTGTGCCCACAGTTTCGAGAATCAGCACGGCCACGAGCGATCCCAGCTGTGCCGAACGCTCGAAACTCAAGCCTGCGCTGTGTGCGAGTAGGAATCCGGCCCGGAATCCGTCGCCGACACCGGTCGGGTCGACCTTGGCCTTCTCGGGCACCACCCCGACCCGAGTCCAGTTGCCGTCGGAATCGACGATTTCGACACCCTTGGAACCGAGCGTGGTAACCCGGACGCCGACCTGTGACCGTATCTCCTCCTCGGACAATCCGGTCTTCTGCTGTAGCAGTCCCCACTCGTACTCGTTGGTGAACAGGTACTTGGCGCCGTTGATCAGTGCGGACGCCTCGCTGCCGCCCAGACGGGCCAGTTGCTGCGACGGATCGGCAGCAAACGGAATGTTCTGGCGACGGCATTCGTCAGTGTGCCGGATCATCGCCTCGGGGTCGTTGGCCCCGATCAACACCAGTTCGAGCGGTGCGCAATGCTCTGCGATCAGGGTGAGCTCGATCTCGCGAGCTTCACTCATCGCGCCAGGATAGAACGACGCGATCTGCGCCATGTCCTCGTCGGTGGTACATACGAAGCGGGCGGTGTGCGCAACCGTCGAGATCCGGACGGCGGTGCAGTCGACGCCGTTGCTCTCGAGCCACTCACGGTAGTCGGCGAAGTCGGCCCCGGCAGCCCCGACCAGCAACGGAGTACCACCGAGAACGCCCATGGCATAAGCGATATTGCCGCCAACTCCGCCGCGCCGGACTACGAGATCGTCGACCAGGAAACTCAACGAGATGTGGCTGAGCTGATCGGCGAGCAGTTGCTCGGCGAACCGGCCCGGGAACCGCATCAGGTGGTCGGTGGCGATGGAACCGGTTACCGCAATTGTCACGGGCGGATGCCTTTCGATGAAGTCGGTCGGAATTCTCACCGTACCCGGACCACCACCGCAATCGAGTGGCAGCATGTCGCGGCGAGATCGAGCATGAAAAAAGTCTGACGCAGAAGCCAAAAGCTCCGCGTCAGACTCGCCGATTCAATTACAGCTGAAGCAGGGACTCAGTTGAAGGAGTCGCCGCAAGCGCACGAACCGGTCGCGTTGGGGTTGTCGATCGTGAAACCCTGCTTCTCGATGGTGTCGAGGAAGTCGATCGAAGCACCTTCAACGTACGGCGCGCTCATCCGGTCGACAGCGAGGGCGACGCCACCGAAGTCCACGATCAGGTCGCCGTCGAGGTTCCGGTCGTCGAAGAAAAGCTGGTAGCGCAGTCCCGCGCAGCCGCCGGGTTGCACGGCGATTCGCAGCGCAAGGTCGTCGCGACCTTCCTGATCGAGCAGCGCCTTCGCCTTGACGGATGCGGCTTCGGTCATCTTGACGCCGTGGACGTCGGTCTCGTTCTGCACAGTCATGGGCTCTCCCTGTAGTTCGTAAACAAACCCGTGAACGCTTCAACGGTACTTTGCGCCCGACTTATTCCCGGGTTCAATCCCCTGCGGCAACGTCCGCAGATCGACCCACGCCCATGGTATCCGACGTCTCGGTTTTCCGTTACTACCCGGCGGCGGCGCTCTTCCCGCCGCGCGCGGCAGCTGAAGCGAGGCCTCTGAGCTGCGCGTAGGCGTCCGACATCGCCAGTTCGACGGACCCGGCCCGGCCCACCAGGGACAGCGCGCGGTCGATGCCCGCGCCGTCGAGTTCCGCCGGGTCCAACAGCACCTGTCCGGCGAGGACGAGCGTGGGGATCGATCGTCGGCGTGCGGCCGCTACCAGCTCGATCACGAGCTTCCCACTCAACGACTGCCGGTCGAGTCGCCCTTCCCCGGTGATCACCAGTTGCGCGGACGCCAGTTGCCGGTCCTGTCCGGTCCGCTGGGCCACCACCTGCGCGCCGGATTCCCGCGTCGCACCCAGTGCGAGCAACGCAGCACCGATTCCGCCTGCGGCACCGGCCCCGGGTTCCGCGGCGACCTCGCGTGACGTCACCGACTGCAACTGCGTTACCCACTCGGCGTTCCGATCTTCGAGGAGCGCGACGGTTTCGGGATCGGCGCCCTTCTGCGGTCCGAAGACCCGCGCAGCACCCTGCGCCCCGAGCAACGGGTGCACGACGTCGGTCGCGGACACCAGTTCCACTTCCCGGAGTCGGGCGACCGCCGCATCCACGCTCCCGAACACCCGCGACAATGCCTCGACCAGCCCACGCCCGCCGTCGGTGCAACTACTGCCACCGAGACCCACGACGATTCTCCGCGCTCCGGCGTCGAGCGCGGCCACCAAGAGCTGCCCGACACCACGACTGTGCGCGTCACGTGCGGTGCTGGGCGTCGGTGGTCCGCAGAGAAGTCCCAGCCCGCACGCCTGGGCCGACTCGAGATAGGCGTCGGTACCGTCGAGGAGCCATCTGGCCGTGACATCGGCACCGAGGGGCCCTTCCACGACTACGGTCCGGACAGCGCCGCCTGCTGCCGCGACCACCTCCACGAAACCGGGGCCACCGTCGGACTGCGGCGCCTCGATCAACTGGTCGCCGGGACGCACAGCGGCCCATCCGGCTGCGATGGCGGCGGTCGCCTCGATGGCGGTCAGCGTTTCACCGAAGGAGTCCGGTGCGATCATCACTCGCATCGGCAAGAGTCTATTGCGGGCGGCTCTATTACGGTCGGCTCTATTGCGGGCGGCGTGACCCGTCATTTCAAGGTGAGGGCGGTTTCCCTTGCCGCGGCCTCGTCCAATAGGCTGGGAGGGTGAAATTGCTACGCCGCGGTGATTCGGATAATTCGGGCAAGCGGGACGTCGCGGCCGAGGAGCCGTCCACCGCCTCGGAAGTGACTTCTGCCTCGGAGTCGGAGTCGATCGAACAGATAGGCAAGGGCCGACCGACCCCCAAACGACGCGACGCCGAGTCGAGGCGTCGGGGTCCCGTCGCACCCGCACCCCTGACGGCGAAAGAGGCCCGGGCCCGCAAGAAGACCACCAGAGGGAACAAGGAAGACCGCAAGGTCGCCGCGGCGGAGCGGCGCGCCACCGCCTCCGAGCGCCGCGCCCGAATGCTCGCCGGTGAAGACAAGTACCTGCTCCCCCGCGACAAGGGTCCGGTCCGCGCCTACGTCCGCGACATTGTGGACGCCCGGCGCAACCTGGTCGGCCTGTTCATGCCTATGGCCCTGGTCCTGATCATGACGATGTTCGTGAGCCCGGCCCTCCAGTCCATCGTCACGCTCGCCATGCTCGTCATGATGCTGTTCATGGCGGTAGAAGGCTACTGGCTGGGCCGCAAGATCAACAATCAGGTGCGCGCGCGCTTCCCGGACACCCCGGACGGGGGGTTCAAGCTCGGCTGGTATGCGTTCGTCCGGGCCTCTCAGATCCGCAAGCTACGTGCCCCCAAGCCGCGAGTACGTCCCGGCGACGCCGTCTGATCACTAAAATTCTGCCACGGTCGGCGGGTTGGTAGCGTTCCCTCCGTGCCCACCTCCGTGCCCACCTCCGAGCCCACCTCCGGGCCCTCGGACCGACCGAACCATCCGAACCGGTCTTCGCGAACGCTGGTGCTCGGCGGTGCACGGTCCGGAAAGTCGGCCTACGCGGAGGAACTGGCCCAGACCCTCGCCGGACCGGGGTTGGTGCGCTATGTCGCCACCAGCCACCGCGATACCGGCGATCAGGACTGGGAACAGCGGGTCGCGCAGCACCGCGACCGGCGCCCGGAAACCTGGACCACGTTCGAAACTGCCCACGACCTCGACCTCGACCTCGCCGAGCAGTTGCGGTCGCCCACCGATGCCGTTGCCACTCTCGTCGACGATCTCGGCACTTGGCTCGCTGTCGAACTCGACGCCGCCGCAGCCTGGGAACTGCCGCGCGGCACGATCAGCCCGCAGACCGACGCTCTCGTCTCGAGTGTCCGCGGCTACCGTGGCGCTCTCGTTCTCGTGACCCCCGAGGTGGGCCTCGGTGTAATCCCCGAGACACGATCCGGACGCCTGTTCCGGGATGAGATCGGCGCCCTCAATGCACGCCTTGCCCGAGTGTGCGACAGGGTGGTCCTCGTCGTCGCCGGACTGACCATGACCCTGAAAGATGCTCCCGCCGACCATGCGTGCGGAACCGAAATATCGACACGAACGAGAGGCCAAGCGTGAGCAGCGAATCCGTGAGCAGCGAATCGGCGAGCAGCGAATCGGCGAGCAGCGAATCCGGCCGGTTCGAACCCGTCACCCCACCCGACGAGACAGTGCGCGCACAGGCTGAGGCCCGTCAGTTGCAACTCACCAAACCGGTTGGCTCACTCGGACGCCTCGAGTCGCTCGCGTGCTGGGTCGCGGCCTGCCAGGGTGTGTGCCCACCAGTACCCTTCGCCCGGGCGCGGGTGGTGGTGTTCGCCGGCGACCACGGGGTCGCGCGAAACGGAGTTTCGGCCTATCCGCCGGAGGTGACCGCTCAGATGGTCGCCAACATCGTGGGCGGCGGAGCAGCGGTCAACGCTCTCGCGAACCGGGCGGGCGCCGGCGTGCGCGTCGTCGACATCTCCGTGGACGGCGCGACGGATCCATCGTTGTCCGCCTTCAAGATCCGGCGGTCCTCCGGCTCAATCGACCGCGAGGACGCCCTCACGCACGAGGAGACACTGAGGGCCATCGAGGCCGGACGGGCGATTGCCGACGCCGAAATCGATTCTGGCGCAGACTTGTTGATTGCCGGCGAAATGGGAATCGGCAACACCACTCCGGCCACAGTCCTGATCGCGACATTGACCGACACCGAACCTGTGGCCGCTGTAGGCCGTGGTACGGGTATCGACGACGCGGGCTGGATTCGCAAGACGGCGGCCATCCGCGACGCAATGCGCCGGGCGCGACCCGTCGTCCGCGACACCGTGGCGCTGCTACGCACCGCGGCGGGCGCGGATCTCGCTGCAATAGCAGGATTCCTCGCCCAGGCCTCCGCGCGCAGGACCCCGGTGATCCTCGACGGCGTCACCGTCACCGCCGCCGCCATGGTCGCGGAGGAACTCGCCCACGGCGCCCGCGCCTGGTGGCTTGCCGGGCACCGGTCCACCGAACCGGCGCACACCATCGCGCTGAAGCATCTCCAACTCGACCCACTCCTCGAGTTGGACATGCGACTCGGCGAGGGATCCGGCGCTGTGACGGCGTTGCCCATCCTGCAGGGTGCCGTCGCGTCGCTGGCGGAGATGGCGACATTCGCCGAGGCGGGCGTCAGCACACGTGACGGCGAGGGCAACGCGGAAACTGACGGCGAGGGCGAAGTCGACGAGTCCGACCCCGATACCGTGGACTGATGGTGTCGGGCGTTCGACTGGCCTTCTCCTGGCTGACGGTCCTCCCGTTGCGAGGACCGGACTCGGTGGATCGCACGACTGGGCGCCGCGCAATCACAGCCGCGCCGCTCACCGGCCTCGCGCTGGGCATCCTCGCCGCGGGACTGTTGTGGGTCCTCGTGTCCGCCGGCCAGAACCCTGCCCTCGCAGGGCTGTTGACGGTCGGTGCACTCGCTCTCGTGACGCGCGGCATGCACATCGACGGACTGTCCGACACAGTCGACGGACTCGGCTGCTACGGACCTCCCGAACGGGCCCGGGCCGTGATGCACAGCGGCGGCGCCGGCCCGTTCGGGGTGTGTGCTCTGGTGATCTGCCTGGGCGCGCAGGGGCTCGCCTTCGGAACTCTCGCTACCACAGGGCAGTTCGGCTGCGTGGCAGTGGCTGTCGTCGCAGGCCGGGTGGCGGTGGTGTTCGCCTGCCGACGTGGAATTTCCGCGTCGTCCACGGAAGGATTCGGCGCATTGGTGGCCGGGACCCAGTCGCCGTGGATCGGTATTGCGTGGACCGTTCCGCTACTCGCTGCGGCCGCATGGTGCACCTCGCCGTGGTGGCAGGGGCCTATCGTCGTGGCGATAGCACTCGCCCTCACCATGTTTCTGGTGGCGCACTGCGTTCGGCGGTTCGCCGGAATCAACGGTGATGTGCTCGGGGCGGCACTCGAGATCACGGTCACCGTCTCGGCGATCGGTCTCGCTTTGTGAATGCGTCGGCCGAGTGCCGGCTCACCGCAGCTTCGTCATCCACCCGTGGGTGTCGGCGAACGTGCCGCGCTGGATTCCGGTGAGGGTATCGCGCAGGGCCATGCTGACTTCGCCCGGCTCACCGTCGGCGATCACGAAGTCGCCTTCCGCCGACTTCACACGGGCGACCGGGGTAATCACTGCAGCCGTACCGCACGCGAAGACTTCGGTGATCTCTCCAGTGAGGGCCTTCTCGCGCCACTCGTCGGTGCTGATCTTTCGCTCCTCGACACCGAATCCGGCATCGGTCGCCAAGGTCAGCAGGGATTCGCGGGTGACGCCCGGCAGTAGTGATCCACTCAGTGACGGAGTCACGAGGCGGGCATCGGAGCCGGAGCCGAAGACGAAAAACAGGTTCATCGCGCCCATCTCCTCGACATACCTGCGCTCGGCCGCGTCGAGCCAGACGACGTTGTCGCAGCCCTCGTCAGCGGCCTGCCTCTGCACGAGCAGCGTCCCCGCGTAGTTGCCGGCGAACTTGGCGGCTCCGGTACCGCCTGGTGCCGCACGCACGTAATCACGCGATAGCCACACGCTCACGGGCTTGACACCTCGCGGGAAGTAGGCGCCCGCAGGGCACGCGATCAGCAGGTAGCGGTACTCGTCGGCGGCACGGATACCGAGACCCGCCTCGGTGGCGTACATGAACGGGCGCAGGTACAACGCTTCTTCACTGCCTGCGGCGGGCACCCACTCGTGATCGAGTTCGAGTAGTTCGGCGATCGACCCGACGAACAGCTCCTCTGGCAATTCCGGCATCGCGAGTCGGTGTGCCGACGCCTGGAACCGTTGCGCGTTCGTCTCGACGCGGAACGTCGAGATGCCGCCGTCAGGCTGCCGGTACGCCTTCAGACCCTCGAAGACCGCCTGTCCGTAGTGCAGCACCATCGCGGAGGGGTCCATCTGGATTGGTGCGTACGGCTCGACTTTGGCGTCATGCCAGCCGTGGGTGGCGGAGTATGTGATCGACACCATATGGTCGGTGAAGTGCCTGCCGAATCCGGGTTCCGCCAGTATCTCTCGCCGCATCTCGTCGGAGGCGGGAGAGGGATGCGGGACGCGTACGAACTCGGAGACACCTGTCATGTCGGTGATCCTATCGAACGGCCTTCGCTGCCGGTCTCCCGACAGGACTTCCACGACGAGCGCTTACGTGGCGTTGCACTCGGCCGCGGCACCCGCATCTCCCCACCGCGAAGCGGAGCGAACGTGACGCCGAGTTCGACATGGACGACGTGACCGGGCCCCTGCGACAACTGCTCCTCGGTCATGCGCCCAACCTATCGAAGCCCCGGCACGGGGGCACTACCATCGGGTCGGGTCCGGCACCGCTATCGCCGGGCCCGACCCGATCCAGAACTGCCTCAGGAGACACCGTGAGCCCTCTCACAGCCCGACCCCTCGGACCGCAACTCGTTCTGGCCGGCTCAGTCGGCAAGGACGTGGACGTGTTGGTGATCGGACTGACATCGAGTTCGGACAGCCCCGAAATCGCGCTCGCCGGTGGCGTCGTCGACGAAGCCGTGCTGACAGATCTACTGGATACGCTCGTCGCGGTCGGCGCCACTGGCAAGGCCGAGGAGACCACCCGGATCCCTTCACCGGCCACACTTCCGGTCGGCAGCGTCCTCGCTATCGGGCTCGGTTCCGCCGAGAACCTCGACGCCGAGCAGATCCGGCGATCGGCGGGCGCCGCGGCTCGCTCACTCGGCGGAGTCGACACCGTCGCGACGACGCTGTCCGTGCTCGATCTCGGTGCCGCGGCGGAAGGTTTCTCCTTGGGTGCGTACCGATTCGCGGAATTCAAGTCCGCAAAGTCCGCACCCGGCCCCGACGCGAAACCCGTGTCACGGGTGGAACTGATGGTGTCAGCCCCGCGTACCGGGGACGCCAAGAAGACGCTTGCCCGCTCCTCGGCGATCGCCGAGGCCGTCGCCATTGCCCGCGAATTCGTCAACACCCCACCGAGCCACCTCTTTCCCGCCGAGTTCGCCGACCGCGCAAAGGTTCTCGGAATCGATGCAGGACTGAAGGTTGAGGTACTCGACGAGAAGGCTCTCGAAAACGGCGGCTACGGTGGAATTCTCGGTGTCGGCAAGGGTTCGTCCCGCCCGCCTCGGCTGGTGCGGCTCAGCTACTCGGCAAAGAAGCGGAACGCACCCAAGGTGGCGCTCGTCGGCAAGGGCATCACGTTCGACACCGGCGGCATCTCCATCAAGCCCGCCGCAGGCATGGAGAACATGACCTCCGACATGGGCGGCGCGGCCGCAGTGGTCGCCACGGTCGTCCTCGCCGCCAAACTCGGCCTGCCCGTCGACGTCACCGCCACCGTCCCCATGGCCGAGAACATGCCGTCGGCTACCGCGCAGCGTCCAGGCGACGTGCTGACCCAATACGGCGGAACGACAGTGGAGGTGATCAACACCGACGCGGAAGGACGCCTCATCCTCGCCGATGCCATCGTCCGCGCCTGCGAGGACAACCCCGACTACCTCATCGACACCGCGACCCTGACCGGCGCGCAGGTGGTGGCTCTGGGCACCCGCACACCCGGCGTCATGGGTACCGACGAGTTCCGTGACCGCATCGCCGCGATCTCCCAGCGGATCGGTGAGAACGCGTGGGCCATGCCGATGCCCGCCGAACTGCGCTCGGACCTCGACTCGAAGGTCGCCGATCTAGCCAACGTCACCAATCACCGTTGGGGCGGCATGCTCTCGGCGGCCCTGTACCTGAAGGAGTTCGTCGCCGACGGCGTGCAGTGGGCGCACATCGATGTCGCCGGTCCTGCCTACAACTCGTCGGGACCGTGGGGATACACAGGTCGAGGTGGCACCGGCGTGCCGGTGCGCACGATGATCTCGGTAATAGAGGACATCGCCGCGAACGGGTAGGCGGCCCGGGCGCCTACAGGTCCCGCTCCCGCTCGCGCCGGCGTTCTATGCGCCGGCGCGCGTCGAAGTCGCGCATTCGCTGCGGGTAGCCGGTTTTGCGGACGTCGTACACCGGGATGCGCAGATCTTCGCCGAGTTTGCGGGCGCCGCGTGCTCCACCCACCTTGCGTCGGGTCCATTCGCCATCGGTCGCGACCAGGACGACGGTGACTTCGGTCACCGTCGTCTCGGGTTCCACGTACGCCTCGACGCCGAGGTGCGTGCGCGTCCAGTCTGCGAGATATGCGGCGTCCTCCGTGGACGCCGAAGACCGACCGGCCCGAGGCCGTGAGAAACGTTTGAACAACCCCACGTCGAGCCTCCTCGAGTATGTGTGCCGGACCGTGTCGGCAATTGTCCTCCAAGTTTGCCAGGCAACGCCCGATCACGGCAGCGTACGAATACTACTGGCCGGTAGAACGTACGTCCCTCCACACCCGGGTGCCTGGCCGGTGGCCCTCGACGGACGCGATTGTCGAATCAATGGAAAGATGAGGATCGCCGACATAGCGCGTGGGTGACGACAAATCGGAATTACCTGCAAGTAGCCCGCAAGAGACGTTTATCTCGAGCACAATGGGTCACGACCACAAGTCGACAAAATTCAACAACCCGAACACAACTGTCGAGGAGTCAAAAGACATGGCCTTCTCCGTCCAGATGCCAGCGCTTGGTGAGAGTGTCACCGAGGGAACTGTCACGCGGTGGCTCAAGCAGGAAGGAGACACGGTCGAAGTCGACGAACCCTTGCTCGAAGTCTCCACGGACAAGGTTGACACCGAGATCCCGTCTCCCGTGGCCGGCGTTCTCAGCAAGATCGTCGCCCACGAAGACGACACCGTCGAAATCGGCGCCGAGCTTGCGGTGATCGGCGACGCCGGCGAGGCCCCCGCCGCTGACTCTGCCCCGGCTTCCGCACCCGCACCCGCACCCGCACCCGCACCCGCACCCGCACCCGAGGAGTCGGCCGCGCCGACGGCCTCCGGAACCAGTTCCTCGGGGAGCCGGTCCGGAACCAGCTCCTCGGGCGGCACAGCAGTCACGATGCCGGAACTCGGCGAGTCCGTTACCGAGGGCATCGTCACCCGCTGGCTCAAAGCCGTCGGCGACGAGATCGCCGTGGACGATCCGCTCGTCGAGATATCCACCGACAAGGTCGACACGGAGATCCCGTCCCCCGTCGCCGGTACGCTCCTCGAGATCAACGCTGAGGAAGATGACACCGTGGCCGTCGGCGGTCAACTCGCGGTCGTCGGCTCCGGTTCCCCCGCTGCCAAGCCCGCCGCCGCGCCGGCCCCCGCCGCCGCGTCTGCCCCGGCGCCCGCGCAGCCGGCGAAGCCCGAGCCGACCAAGAGCGCCCCGGCCCCCGCCGCGTCCGCCCCGGCCGCTCCCGCGGCCACCTCCGGTGACAGCACCCCCTACGTCACCCCGCTGGTGCGCAAACTCGCCGCCGAAAGCGCCGTCGACCTGTCCTCGATCACGGGCACCGGAGTCGGTGGGCGGATCCGCAAGCAGGACGTCCTCGCAGCGGCCGAGGCCAAGAAGGCGCCGGCCGCATCTGCACCGGCAGCTGCGACACCAGCCGCCGCCTCCGCAGGGGTTCGCCCCGAGCTGGCATACCTGCGCGGGACCACGCAGAAGGCCAACCGGATTCGTCAGATCACGGCCACGAAGACCCGGGAATCGCTGCAGAACACGGCGCAGCTCACTCAGACCTTCGAGGTCGACGTCACCAGAATCGCGGCTCTGCGTGTTCAGGCCAAGAGCACATTCCTCGAGCGCGAGGGCGTCAAGCTCACGTTCCTCCCGTTCTTCGCAAAGGCCGTCGTCGAAGCGCTGAAGTCGCACCCAAACGTCAACGCCAGCTACGACGAAGCGAACAAGCAGATCACTTACTACGACGCCGAGCACCTGGGTATCGCGGTTGATACCGAGCAGGGTCTGCTCTCGCCGGTCATCCACAACGCCGGCGATCTCTCGCTGGCCGGCCTGGCCCGCGCCATCGCGGACATTGCCAAGCGCGCCCGCTCCGGCGGACTCAAGCCTGACGAATTGTCCGGTGGCACCTTTACGATCACGAATATCGGCAGCCAGGGCGCCCTGTTCGACACCCCGATCCTCGTACCCCCGCAGGCCGCGATGCTCGGAACCGGTGCGATAGTTAAACGCCCGGTGGTCGTGACCGACGAATCCGGCAGCGAGTCCATCGGTGTCCGTTCGATGTGCTACCTGCCGCTCACCTATGATCATCGCCTCGTCGACGGCGCCGACGCCGGTCGCTTCCTGACCACGGTCAAGCAGCGTCTGGAAGAGGCGTCGTTCGAGGCGGACCTCGGCTTGTAGCTATTTCGGACAGCCGCGACGGTACGTTCGAATTCGCGCAGGGGCACCATTTCCCGCGGGGATGGTGCCCCTGCTCTGTGAAGGAGGCTGTTGCACATGCGAGTAATCGTCGCCGGTTCCTCCGGGCTGATCGGGACCGCTCTCGTCTCGTCCCTCCGCAGCGACGGCCACGACGTCGTACGTCTCGTGCGCCGATCACCCGCCGGCCCCGACGAGTCACGTTGGGATCCGCAGACAGATCGCCTCGACACGAAGATCCTCGCCGAAGCCGACGGGGTGGTAAATCTGTGCGGGGTCGGAATCGGTGGACAACGCTGGACCGGCGCTTACAAGCAATTGATCCGTGACAGTCGCATCGCGGCCACCGATGTTCTCGCCGAGGCCGTCACCGAAGCCGGCGTTCCGGTGTTCGTGAACGCAAGCGCGGTCGGGTACTACGGCGACACCGGCGACCGCGTCGTCGACGAGAAGTCTCCATCCGGGACCGGTTTCCTCGCAGACACCTGCCGCGATTGGGAAGCCGCGGCCGCCTTCGCTGACACGGCGACGGTCCGAACGGTCTTGCTGCGCAGCGGCATCGTCCTCTCGCCACATGGCGGAATACTCGGCAGACTGACGACGCTCTACTCGCTCGGGCTCGGTGGCCGACTCGGTAACGGTCGCCAGTACCTGTCGTGGATCTCGCTGGAAGACGAGGTCGATGCGATCAAGTTCGTGCTCACCCACGAGGACGTCTCAGGCCCGGTAAATCTCACTGGTCCGGCGCCGGTCACCAATGCGCAGTTCAGCAGCACGTTGGCGAGGGTGTTGCGCCGCCCCGCACCGTGGGTCGTACCGGGGTTCGCGCTGAACGTACTGGTCGGAGAGTTTGCGCACGAAGGCCTCCTGGCGGGGCAGCGCGCCATTCCCACCGTACTCGAGGACGCCGGATTCCGGTTCCGGCACAACACCGTCGGTGAAGCCCTGGGCGCAGCCCGCGTCCGGTGAGCGGCCGCAGCCCTCGTCCGGTGAGCGGCCGCAGCCCTCGTCCGGTGACCTCACTCACGGTGGCCCCGCCGATTCCCCGGCGTAATCTCTAACGCATGAGCAGCGCGCCACAGTCCGCCCGCGTCAGCCCGGCTCCGATCGCTGTCGAAGACCTCGGCACGATCGGCTATGTCGCCGCCTGGGACCGCCAACGCGAACTCGCGGCAGAGCGGGCTGAGAACGTGGGCGCCGACACCCTGCTGCTGCTCGAACACCCTGCCGTCTACACCGCAGGGCGGCGGACGGAGCCCGCGGACCGGCCCACTGACGGCACTCCCGTCATCGACGTCGACCGCGGTGGGAAGATCACCTGGCACGGCCCGGGACAGTTGGTTGGCTACCCGATCGTGAAACTGGCCGAACCGGTGGACGTCGTGCGTTACGTGCGCAGGCTCGAGCAGGCGCTGATCACCGTCTGCACCGACCTCGGTGTCGAGTGCGGGCGGGTCGACGGGCGCTCGGGCGTGTGGTTGCCTGCCTCGTCGGAGAACGGGCACCCACTGCCCGAGCGCAAGGTTGCGGCCATCGGCGTTCGCGTGCAGCGACGGGTCGCGCTGCACGGTTTCGCACTCAACTGCAACTCCGCACTCACCGGATTCGACGCGATCATCCCGTGCGGCATCCGCGATGCGGGCGTCACATCGCTCACTCGCGAGTTGGGCCGCGACGTCACAGTCGGGGATGTCAAGCACGCCGTCACGGCAGCGGTCGTAGCCGCACTCGATGGCACTCTTCCGATCACCGAACACGACATCGAGCGTGTCGCGTTCGACACCGGCGGTGCCGCGAAGCCCACCTCTACACTCAACTTCACCACTGTTCAGTACGGCTGACGAGCGCACTCCCCTGCCTCCGCTAGACCTCGCCGGGAGTACAATCGGTGCCGTGACTGTGGCCCCAGAAGGACGCAAACTGCTCCGCCTCGAGATCCGAAACGCGGAGACTCCGATCGAACGTAAGCCGAAGTGGATCAAGACCCGGGCCAAGATGGGCCCGGAATATTCCGAACTCAAGAGCCTCGTGAAGCGCGGGGGCCTGCACACCGTGTGCGAGGAAGCCGGCTGCCCCAACATCTACGAATGCTGGGAAGACCGCGAGGCGACGTTCCTGATCGGCGGTGAACAGTGCACCCGTCGCTGCGACTTCTGCCAGATCGACACCGGCAAGCCCGACGACCTCGATCGCGATGAACCCCGGCGTGTCGCCGAGTCCGTCCAGGCGATGGGGTTGCGGTACTCGACCATCACCGGCGTCGCACGCGACGATCTGCCCGACGGAGGCGCCTGGCTCTACGCCGAAACCGTGCGTCTGATCCACCAACTCAATCCTGGTACCGGCGTCGAACTGCTGATCCCCGATTTCAACGCCAAACCGGAACAACTGGCCGAGGTGTTCGCCACCCGACCGGAGGTCTTGGCGCACAACGTGGAGACGGTGCCCCGCATCTTCAAGCGGATCCGGCCGGCATTCCGCTATCAGCGCAGCCTGGACGTGATCACCGCCGCACGCAAGGACAACCTCGTCACCAAGTCCAATCTCATCCTCGGGATGGGAGAGACCCCCGACGAGGTCACCCAGGCTCTCCACGATCTACACGACGCGGGCTGCGACATCATCACGATCACCCAGTACCTGCGCCCCTCCCCGCGGCATCACCCAGTCGAACGGTGGGTCAAGCCAGAGGAGTTCGTCGAGCACTCACAGGCCGCCGCGCAGATCGGGTTCGCCGGTGTGATGGCCGGGCCCCTGGTTCGCTCGTCATACCGCGCCGGCCGACTGTACGCGCAGGCGATGGCCCACCACGGTCGCGAATTGCCTGCAGGCCAGGAACATCTCGCCGAAGGCGGTAGCGCTTCGCAGGAGGCAAGTTCTGTCCTGGCCCGCCTCGCCCACTGACCGCGCCGCGTGTGCGGTGATCGACATGGGACGGGTCACTACCGCGAACGGCTAGGGACGTATCCTGAACAGCATGGCGAACGGCAGTAAATCCGGCAAAGCGGGCAAACCCAGCAAAGAAGCAAAGGCAGCCGCCAAGGCAGCCCGCAGGCAGGCGTCGAAAGAACGCAGAACTCAGCTCTGGCAGGCATTCCAGATGCAGCGCAAGGAAGACAAGCTGCTTCTGCCGATCATGCTCGGCACGCTCATCGGACTGGCGGTGGTGTTCTTCCTCGTCGGTCTGATCTGGGGCATCCAGTGGTTCCTCCTGCCGTTCGGTCTCATGCTCGGCGTACTCGGTGCGTTCATCATCTTCGGTCGACGGGTGCAGAAGACGGTCTACGGCAAGGCTGAAGGCCAAGCCGGCGCGGCGGCGTGGGCGCTCGACAACATGCAGGGCTCCTGGCGCGTCACCAGTGCCATCGCGGGCACTACTCAACTCGACGCCGTTCACCGCGTGATCGGCCGTCCCGGTATCATCCTCGTCGCCGAGGGATCGCCGCAACGCGTCAAATCGCTTCTGGCCCAAGAGAAGAAGAAGGCTGCCCGCTTGGTCGGCGACACCCCGATCTACGACTTCGTCATCGGCAACGACGAGGGCCAGGTTCCGCTGTCCCAATTGCAGAGGCGTCTGAACAAGCTTCCGAAGAACATCGACAACAAGCGGATGGACGCCATCGAGTCGCGGCTCGCGGCGCTCAGCAGCCGCGGTGGCGGCGCCGCACTGCCCAAGGGTCCGATGCCCGCCGGCGCGAAGATGCGTGGCGTGCAGCGCACCATCCGCCGCCGCTAGTTGCTGCTTCGTCAGCCACGTGGGGTCCGATGTCAGGTCAGCGTGTGCGTACCAGCGCGGTACCGGTGCCCCGGTCCTGCATGCCCCTGCCGTCGGCGTCCGTGATAGTTCCCGGCACCACGAACACGAGCAGGGCCTGCCGTACCAGCGCGCGAACGAAGCCGACGCGCACCGGTCCGTCGATGCGCGCGACGTGCAATCCGAGGCAGAACTGTCCCGGTGTGAACGAAAACAGTGTCACCGTCGCTATGCCGATCACGAACCACACGGCCAACGTGACGGTCGAGAACGGACCTTCGAAGAAGTTGTCGCCGATGATCAGCGCGGCGATGCCCGCCGACGACACCCAGTCGATCATCAGCGCCGCAAGACGGCGGCCCGTGCTCGCGAGTGCGCCGGGCCCCGCCGGCTGCAAACCGAGGCGTTCACCCCGGTAAGACTGCTTCATTTCGTCCGCACCGTCCGGCAGCGCAGCCAAGGGTCCGGAGAGCCAGGATCCGGTGATTCGTGCCATGCTGTCAAGGATAGGCGTCTCGTCTCCGAGGACTTCAACCGGAGTTATTGGCTGTGTACGCGGTCACATCCGGTGAAAAAGCCCAGGAAGATTCGATGTGTAACACGGGCGAAACAAAAGGTTGACCGGCGGGCAACACCAAGTCCCTACGGTTTGGCTCGACGAATTCGCCAGTACTCACCTGGCTGAAGCGACTTAAGGAGCAACAAGCGTGGCCTTCACCACGGCCGAAGAGGTCATTAAGTTCATCAAGGAAGAGAACGTCGAGTACGTCGACATCCGGTTCAGTGATCTGCCGGGCGTCCAGCAGCACTTCTCGATCCCGGCCTCCGCGTTCAACCTGGATGTCTTCGAGGACGGTCTCGCGTTCGACGGTTCGTCCGTCCGCGGCTTCCAGTCGATCCACGAGTCGGACATGATGCTCCTGCCCGACGTCTCCACCGCGCAGATCGACACGTTCCGTGCCGCCAAGACGCTGAACGTCAACTTCTTCGTCCACGACCCGTTCACGCGTGAGTCGTACAGCCGCGACCCGCGCAATGTCGCCCGCAAGGCCGAGGAATACCTGACGTCGACCGGCATCGCCGACACCGCGTTCTTCGGCGCCGAGGCGGAGTTCTACATCTTCGACTCGATCCGGTACGACTCGCGGATAAACGGCTCGTTCTACGAGATCGACTCCGTGTCCGCGTCCTGGAACACCGGCGCCGAGATGAATGCCGACGGCAGCCCGAACCTGGGGTACAAGGTCCGCCCCAAGGGTGGCTACTTCCCCGTCGCGCCGTACGACCACTACGTCGACCTCCGCGACGAGATCTCCACCAACCTGCAGAACGCCGGTTTCGACCTCGAGCGCGGCCACCACGAGGTGGGTACCGCAGGCCAGGCGGAGATCAACTACAAGTACAACACGCTGCTCGCGGCTGCGGACGACCTGCAGCTGTTCAAGTACATCGTGAAGAACACCGCATGGCAGCACGGCAAGTCCGCCACCTTCATGCCGAAGCCGCTCTTCGGCGACAACGGCTCGGGCATGCACGTGCACCAGTCGCTGTGGAAAGACGGCAAGCCGCTGTTCCACGACGAGGCCGGCTACGCGGGCCTGTCCGACATGGCTCGTCACTACATCGGCGGCATCCTGCACCACGCGCCGTCGCTGCTCGCGTTCACCAACCCGACGGTCAACTCGTACCACCGTCTGGTGCCGGGCTACGAGGCCCCCATCAACCTGGTGTACAGCCAGCGCAACCGCTCGGCAGCCGTGCGTATCCCGATCACCGGGAACAACCCGAAGGCCAAGCGCCTCGAGTTCCGCGCCCCCGACTCCTCGGGTAACCCCTACCTGAACTTCGCGGCGCAGATGATGGCAGGCCTGGACGGAATCAAGAACAAGATCGAACCGCAGGCTCCGGTCGACAAGGACCTGTACGAGCTCCCGCCGGAGGAGGCCCGCAACATCCCGCAGGCTCCCACGAGCCTGGCGACCGTCATCGATCGCCTCGAGGCGGACCACGACTACCTCACCGAGGGTGGCGTGTTCACGACCGACCTGATCGAGACCTGGATCTCACTCAAGCGCGAGCAGGAAATCGCTCCGGTCAACCTGCGTCCGCACCCGTACGAGTTCCAGCTGTACTACGACGTGTGAGTCGTAGGACGCTCTGAGCTGCACGAACACTAGCTGCTGACAGTTTCTGTCCGCAGACACACCAGACGAGTCCATTCGTTCCGCCAGAACTTCACCGATGGCGGTTCGGGTGGACTCGTCTGCGTCCGGCCACAAGTGGCTGTACATGTTGAGCGTCGTGGTCGAGCTTGCGTGCCGCATCCTCGCCTGAACGGTCTTGATATCCGCACCCTTGGAGATCAGCAACGAGACGAGATAGTGGCGGAGGTCGTGAAAACTGAATTCCTCCGGAACCCCCCAGGATCAACCTCTTTCGCATTCCGGAGCGCCCGCTCGATGATCCATGGCGGCGCCGGTCCACCAGCGCCGTCGGTGACGATGCATTCCCCGGCCATTGTCGGAATGAGGCCGACAGCATAACCGTCAACTCACGGGGCACCGGGATCGGTGTGCTACTTCCCTTCGTCCTCAACGGGTCCTCCGGCCACTGATTCTTGAGGTAGACCACACCCCGCACGAAATCGACATCGGCCACCTTCAACGCCGACACCACGGCGATGCGCAGACCTGCGAACGCCCCGAGCAGCACGGCCGCCTGCAAGTTGTTGGGCATGGCGTCGTGAATAAGCTCAGGTCAGGTGGCGTAGTGCATTGATGTCCTCGCACTGCATTTTGTGCTCGCACTGTGATTTCTATTTCACCAGATTGGGCAGCAGTAGTTTTCGCCGTGTGGTGCTATACCTGAGTGTTGTCAGGCGCTGCCCTCGTTTCTCTCGCTTTGCTCTGCTCGGCGCGCAGCACCAGCGTCGCGTCGGTGTCGACCTGACCATCCTCGGACAGGACCACCAGATAGACCTCCCTGGCCTGCTGCGATGAGACGTATCCGGCCAATACGTCGGCGGCTACCGCCTCGGGCGGACGCTTGGCCGGGTCACCCCAGCCACCACCTCCTGCAGTGCACTGCGAAATGACCTCACCGGCTCCGAGCGCCAGGTTGTAGGCCTTGCTGCCGAATTCAGGTGCGGCAGAGCGCTGTTGGGGTTCTTCCGGATCGACGGTGTAAGACGCGGGAGCGCCGGCCAACCCATCCTCGAAGCCCCACGGCGGTACCCGCACCCGGTCACCCAGGATCGAGACCGTGGCGTCGTGACCCAAAACGCGGAGATCACGCCTGATTCCGAGGCCGCCGCGGTGGATACCCGGCCCTCCACTGTCGGAACGCAGCTCGTAGCGCTCCACACGCACCGGATACTGGTCTTCGACAACCTCCACCGGCACGTTCGAGATATTGCCGACGATGGACCAGACGGCGTTGTGGCCATCGCGGTCACGGCCCGCGCCCCACCCGCCCTCCGGATATTCGTAGAGCACATACTTGCGCCCGGAGCGCGGGTCTGTGCCACTGATGATCTTGTTGTTCCCCGATCCCTGATCGCAGGCCACTACTCGTGGCCCGCCGTCCTCGGATCGGGGGATGCTTGCCAGTGCCCGGAACATGGTGTTGTGGACGACGATGGTGGTCTCGGTGCCGCCGGTGCACGCCGCGGGGAATCGCGGGTTCACGATCGTGCCCTCGGGCGCGAAGATCTTGATGGGGCGGTAGCAGCCGACGTTGGGTTCGATATCGGGGTCGGTAGCCGCCTGGAACACCATGTACACCCCTGCACAGGTGCAGCCCAGCACGCTGTTGAGCGGGCCCTCGACTTGCTCTGAGGACCCGGTGAAGTCGACCTCGGCCTCATCGCCGTTGATACGCACCGTGATGTTGATGACGCGGGGGACGTCGGTGATGCCGTCATTGTCAATGAAATCCTGCGCGTGGTATTCACCGTCGGCCAACCGCCTGATCGCTTGGCGGGTGCGATGCTCGGACTGGTCGAGGATCAGCGTCATTGCGGCCTGCACCTGGGTCGCGCTGTAGCGTTCTGCGAGCTCGATCAGCCGACGGATGGCGGTGCGGTTGGCCGACATCTGGGCCTCGAAATCCACTCGCAGTTGGTCGGGCAGCCGGGTGTTGCCGACGATGAACTCCAGCAGATGCTCGTCGCGCACACCATTGCGCACCAGCTTGACGGGCGCGATCCGCAGCCCTTCCTGATAGTTCTCGCGCGCTTCGGAAAAGAAGCTCCCCGCGCTGGTTCCCCCGATGTCCAGCTGATGCGCGCGGTTCACGGCGTAGCCGAGCAGCGCGTCGTCGTGAAAAATCGGCGCCACGAAAGTGACATCGGGCAGATGGGTTCCACCCAGGTAGGGGTCGTTGAAGACCACCATGTCACCACGCCCGAGCCCTTCGGTGCCGAACGCATCGGTCACCGCCTTGGTGGCGAACACCATGGATCCCAGGTGGATGGGCAGGAACTCACCGTGCGTCACCATCTGACCGTGCGCGTCGAAGATCGCGCAGGAGTAGTCGTTGCCTTCGTTGAAGATCGGCGAGCACGACGTCCTCGACAGTGTGACCCCCATCTCGCGGGAGATCGAAATCAGCGCGTGACCGATGACCTGCAGGGTGAACGGGTCCATCGTCGTGGGGATCATGGTTCTTCCTTCGTGATCAGCAGGCATCCGCCGGTGTCTCGCAGCGCCAACCAGCCAGGGGGGACCAGTGTCGTGGCGTCCTCCTGGTGCAGCACCGCCGGACCAGGAAGTCGCTCCCCCACCACCAGCCCCCCGCGGCCGACCACCCGAGTCTCGGTGAACCGATCGATCGACTCGAAGTACACCTGGCGCGTCTGCCCATCGTTGCTGCAGTCCACCTCGGCCCACTCCCAGGACACGTTGGGGTTGGGCTGGTGCGCGATGCCGGTGACTCGCAGGGTGACCAATTCGACCGCAACATCGTCGAAGTGGTGGCCGTACTGACGTTCGTGGGCCGCACCGAACGCGGTTGCAAGCGCGCTGAGGGACTCCGCGCTGACCTGCAGACCGCCATGGCGCACCACCAACTCGTGTGCCTGTCCGGCGTAGTGCAGGCTGGCCCACAACGCTAAGTCAACCAGCGAGCGGTCGTAGCCCTCCCCGGCGAGCAGACCACTCACTTCCCTGACGAGATCAGCCACTGTCATACCCACCAACGCAACATCGAGACCGGCCAAGGGCCTATTGATCGACCGCAGTGTGTCGCGGCGCGGCGCGGCCAGAATCGCACCAAATGCCGACGTGCAACCGGGAAACGGTGGTACGACCACCGTGGTGATGCCGAGCTGATCGGCGATATCAAGAGCGTGGACCGGCCCTCCGCCACCGAACGGGGCCAGCGCATACCAGCGCGGATCACGTCCGCGCTGCACCGAGATCGTCCGCACCGCATTGACCATCGCCGCGTTGACCAGCCGCACGATCCCGGTCGCGGCCTTTTCGATGCTGATACCCATCGGCTGGGCGATTTGGTGCTCGATGGCCTCACGCGCGGCGGCAAGATCAAGATTCAGGTGACCACCCAGCGGTGTCCCCTCGTCGTAGCGTCCCAACACCAGGTTCGCGTCGGTGACGGTGGGTTGGGTTCCGCCCCGTCCGTAGCAAGCCGGCCCGGGTGCGCTGCCCGCCGAGACCGGACCCACCCGCAGCGCCCCGCCAGTATCCAACCACGCGATGGAGCCGCCACCTGCACCAATGGTGTGCAGGTCGAGTGTGGGGTAGACGATGTCCAGCCCACCCACACTCATGTCCAGGCGCTCATCGGGGACACCGCCCTGCACACCCGACACATCACAGCTGGTGCCTCCCATATCGAGAGTCACCACGTCGGGTTTGCCGGCCTGGGCTGCCAGCCAACGCGCCGCCGACACTCCCCCGGCAGGCCCGGACAACAGAATCGGGATGGGTGATCCCGCAGCCGCGCGGGCCCCAAGCGCCCCACCGGAGTTGGTCATGACCGACAGCCGACTCGAAGAAACGCCGCGCTGTTCGAGTTCTGCGCTGAGGCGGCTGACAAAGTTGCGCACCACCGGGGCAACAAACGCCGCTGCGACAGTCGTCGACGTCCGCTCGTACTCTCGCAACACCGGTAGCACCTCGCTGGAGCAGAACACCGCCTCGGCGCCGCCCTCCTCGAGGATGATCTCCCGCACCCGCAGCTCGTTGGCAGGGTTGCGGAAAGAGAACAGAAAGGAGATCCCGATCGCGGTCACCCCTTGCTCGCGCAACTCACGCCACGCGGCACGTACGCCATCTTCATCAATTTCCGTGATGATCTTGCCCGAGCTGTCGACCCGCTCGTCGACCTCCTTGCGCAGGTGTCGGGGCACCAGCGGTGCCGGGATAGTCTCATAGAGGTCAAAGAGGCGCTCCCGGTGGGTGCGGCGGATCTCCAAGACGTCCCGGAACCCCGCCGTTGTCAGCAACCCTGTGGAGGCCCCACGCCGGGTCAAGATCGCGTTGACCGCCAGCGTGGTGCCCAGCTTGACGTGACTGACGTCGGCGCCGTCGACATCGGCCGCATCGAACGCCGCCATGATGCCCTCAGCCGGTCGGAGATAGTCTGTAGCCGCCTTGAAGCAGCGCGCCAGTCCGCTCTCCTCATCAAGGATGACGACATCCGTGAATGTGCCACCGACGTCGATCCCGATTCGATTCACACTTCACTCACCCGACCGCGCTTCATCGCATGTCACCCAAACAAACTGGTGGGCCACACGCCTCGCACACTCATCAACACTCTACGCAATGTGCCGCTCACCAGATAGCGCAGGCGCGGCTGCTTCCGTTCCAACTCGCCCAGAACTTGCTGAGGGTGTAGCTGCTGCGGCGGCCAGCGCCCAAGGCGAGAGCGTGGGGATGTTATTGCAGGACAGAGGCGTACCTGCAGTGACCTAGGGCAGCCCCCGACCGGAAGGGCTGTGGGGCACTCTGACTGCCCAACCCGCTCCCCCAAGCCCGTTGGTTATGGATGGCCGATCAGGAGCCCGCCACCACTCCCTGGCATTCGAAATATTCCGAACACGTTCCTAGGCCGGTGGTGGTGCAAGGGTGTTGTCGGCCCAGCGCCAGTCGCAGGACCGGAAGGTAGAGAACCCGCCCTGCCACTCACAGTGGAAGTGCTGGCCAGTCGGCACCGCTGGATTATCACAAAAGCCGCCTGCCCACGCATCGCTGACCGTGGTTGCACCGAACCCGCAATTGTCCGAGATGAAAATGTCCAGGGACGATGGCCCAACGTACGTGGTGCCGTCTGCTTGTGCGGTGGGTGACCCGAACACCAGTCCCGTGGCTACGAGTCCGGCAGCCACCACGGCGCTTGTTGGTCCGCGCATATTTTCACCTCAGTCAGTAGATGCTTTCTCGGTCGGTACTGGGCAAAGAGTCCGGTTGACCCCAGTCACGCCCTCCACCGGCGATTGCCATGGCCGCAGCAGCTACTGATCAAAAACGGCGCCAAACTCCATACGGTTCACACAGTAGGACTCCTTGATGAGAACGGCTAGTCGCGCGGGTGAGGGGCATTTTTCCGCTTCATCACCTCGTTCGGCAGGTGCACGGTCACCGGACGGTGCGGGGCTTCGGAAACCGCGTCGTCCCCCGGCTCGCCGGCAGTGGTGTGACATTCCCGATCCAGTGAACGCACAGAGTGCTGGCGCGGTGACGGCCTGCATGCCCGGTAAGCGCTCAACCAGCGAGCGAAGTTGGTGACACCGTGGCAGAGTTAACCGCGGTACGCAGCGTCACCCTCACGACCAGGAGCGTCGCATGACGCTCCTGGATTTCTGGCGACAGGCTGCGCCTGCGAGTGATCCGGAGCAACGCAAAAAGCTAACAGACGGTATTTCTCGAACGAGCACTGGGAAGAGGGGCCGGCGGTTGGACATCGCGCAACTGTGGGATTTTGTCTCCTCCCGGAGGCAGCAACTCCTGACCGACTCCTATCTACACGTCAGTGCCGTCGTTCAGTCGGTGGTCATCGCCACGATCGTCGCGGTGGCGATCGGGATACTCGTGTACCGCAGCCCGGCGGGCTCTGCCATCGCGACCGCGGTGGCAAGCACGATCCTCACCATCCCGTCGTTCGCGCTACTCGGCATGCTGATCCCGATCATGGGGTTGGGCGTGGCTCCAACGGTGACGGCGCTCGTGCTGTATGCGCTACTACCGATCATCCGGAACACCATCCTCGGGCTCGCCTCGGTCGATCCGGCCGTCACCGATGCGGCCCGCGGAGTGGGAATGAGCCGCGCAACGGTGCTGACCAGGATCGAACTTCCGCTCGCCTGGCCGACTATCCTTACCGGTATGCGTGTGAGCACGCAGATGCTGATGGGCATCCTCGCCATTGCCGCGTACGCCAAGGGTCCGGGGCTCGGCAATCTCATCTTCTCTGGACTCTCCCGCGTCGGCAGTCCGACAGCGGTACCGCAGGCCCTGACCGGGACTGTTCTCATCGTGCTCCTCGCTCTTGTACTCGACGGCATCTACGTCATCGTCGGCAAACTCACCACCTCCAGGGGGATCCGTGACTGATCTCGACCCATCTCGCACCAAGGGCCGCACTGTCTCGGGCGTGGACATCGTCCTCGAAGACGTCGTCAAGAAGTACCCGGGGCAGGCGGAGGCCGCCGTCGACAACGTATCGATGCACATCCCCGCCGGCGAGATCGTCGTGTTCGTCGGACCGTCAGGCTGCGGCAAGACCACCACGATGCGCATGATCAACCGGCTCATCGAACCGACGTCGGGGAAAATCACGATCGGCGGCATCGATGCCCTGTCCATCAACCCGGACAAGTTGCGTCGGGGCATCGGCTACTCGATCCAGCAGGCGGGACTGTTTCCGCATCTCACCATCGCGAAGAACGTCGGCACCGTCCTCGGGCTGATCGGCTGGAACAAGAAGAAGATCGCCGAACGCACCGACGAGATGCTTGACCTGGTCGGACTCGAACCGGGCCTCTACCGCGACCGCTACCCACGACAACTGTCGGGCGGCCAGCAGCAACGGGTCGGAGTGGCGCGTGCGTTGGCGGCCGATCCTCCCGTGCTGCTGATGGACGAACCCTTCGGCGCAGTCGACCCGATCACGCGCGGCCTGCTACAGGACGAATTGATGCGGCTGCAGTCCGACCTGGGCAAAACGATTGTCTTCGTCACCCACGACTTCAACGAGGCAGTCAAGCTGGGCGACCGAATCGCGGTGCTGGGCAATCAGTCACACATCATGCAGTACGACTCCCCGGAAGCGATCCTCGCCAATCCTGCCAATGACATGGTCGCGGGGTTCGTCGGCGCGGACGCATCCCTCAAGCAACTGACCCTGACCCGGGTCCGGGACGTCGAGTTACTGGAGTGCCCCACCGCGTACTCCGACGGCTCGATCGAAGAACTGCGCGCCGAAATCGCCCGACGCAAAGTCAAGTGGGGATTGATTCTCGACGTCCGAGATCGCCCCATCCGGTGGGTGTCACACAACCACCTCACCAATGCCACCTCGCTACGCGACGTCGGAAATCCGATCGGCGCGTCCGTCTCCACCCAGTCCACGCTGCAGGATGCTCTGGAGGCTCTGCTCGCGGAGAGTAGCGCCTCTACTGTGGTCACGGGGCGCAGAAATGAATACCGGGGCCTGATCACGATCGACACCCTGGTCAACCATCTGTCCGCCATGCGCGAGGAACACTCGAGTACTGAGGAAGCCGGCAACGGCGGCGTGGCACGTGCAGGCGGGGCATCGTCATGACTGCCGCCCTCGTCGATCCCACAAACGCGGCTCCGACCGATCGGCGTTCGGAGCGGGGCAGATTGTTCGTCCAGCCGATCCTCATCTTGATCCTCGTCGTCGGAGTTCTCGGATGGGCCTTCACCCGCGACCTCAGCGCCACCCAGAAGGTCAGCATCAACGCGGCCAATATCGCGGAGCGGACGCGGGAGCACGTGCTCATCACTGTCGCCGTCGTCGCGATCGTCGTTGCCGTCGCCGTTCCACTCGGCATCCTGCTGACGCGACCCGGGTTCACAAAGCTGGCACCGATCTTCATCGGGATCGCCAATATCGGGCAGGCCGCTCCTGCCATCGGACTGCTCGTCCTGCTCTTCCTCGCCACGAAGACGACCGGGTTCTGGATCGGCGTTCTCCCCATCGCGTTCTACTCACTCCTGCCTGTTCTGCGGAACACGATGCTTGGTCTTCATGAGGTCGATCCTGCGGTCATCGACGCCGGACGCGGACAGGGCATGACCGCTCGTCGGGTACTGCGCAAAGTCGAATTGCCGCTCGCCGTCCCGTACATCCTCGCGGGGTTGCGCACAGCTCTCGTCCTCGCCGTCGGAACAGCGACACTCAGCTTCCTCGTCAGCGCGGGGGGTCTCGGAATCCTCATCGACACCGGGTACAGGTTGCGTGACAACGTCACGCTGGTCGTCGGCGCCGTGCTCGCCGTTTCGCTCGCACTGCTCGTCGACTGGTGCGGCGCTCTCGCCGAAGAGTTCCTCGGTCCGAAGGGCCTGCGCTGATGAGGAAATTCCGGCGCATCCTCGTGGCATCCGCACTCGCCACCCTCACCCTGGCGTCCTGTGGCCTCCAATCCGGCGGAGCACTGCCGCTGGCGGTTGGGCCGGGCAGCATAACGCCCGTTCCAGACCTCGAGAACGTGAAGATCACCGTCGGCTCGAAGGACTACACCGAGCAGGTCATCCTCGGCTACCTCATCGAGTTCGCACTCAGCGCCGCCGGCGCCGACGTGCGCGACCTCACCAACATCGCGGGGAGCAACAGCACGCGCGACGCCCAAGAGAGCGGCCAGATCGACATCACCTACGAGTACACCGGGACAGGCTGGATCAACTATCTCGGCCACGAAACGCCAGTCCCTGGAGCCACTGCGCAGTTCGAGGCAGTCCGGGACGAGGATCTCGAACGCAACGGAATGGTATGGGTCGACCCCGCACCGATGGACAACACATATGCGCTCGCCATGAGCAGGCAGACCGCAGACGAGACCGGGATCACCACCTTGTCTCAGTACACAGACCTGATCGAGGCCGACCCTAAGGCAGCGTCGACCTGCATGGAAAGCGAGTTCCTTGTCCGGCAGGACGGATTTGCCGGTATGGCAGCCAGATACGGTTTCGACCTTGCCCGCGTGCACCCCAACATCCTGCAGACGGGCATCATCTACGAGGCGATCGCGCGCGGAACGTCGTGTAGGTTCGGCGAGGTGTTCACCACGGACGGGCGCATCATCGCGCTCGATCTCCTGATACTCGAGGATGACCTCCACTTCTTCCCGAACTACAACCCCGCCATCGTGATGCGCAAGGATTTCGCCGATGCCCACCCTCAGGTAGCCGAGGTGATGGCCCCCGTCTCCGCCGCGCTGACCACCGCGGAGATCACCGAACTGAATCGTCGGGTCGACGTCGAGGGTGAGGAGCCTGCGAACGTCGCGCGTGACTGGCTGGTGGACAAGGGATTTATCACGCTCCCGTGACCGCCGGGCGCCTCCTCCGCGCCACGTTCAGTTCGCGAGGACGATCTTCGCGATCAAGCCGCGGTGATCCGAACCCTCCAACACCACCGACTCCACCGACTGCGCCTGCGCCCCACTCATGGCGATGTGATCGATCGCGATCATCGGCGGAAACGGCTGCCGGTCGGCCGGATAGGTGTTCTGGATCCCCGCACCGGCTTGATCAGCGGCGTCCCGGTATCGTCCCGTCACGAGGTTCCGGTACTTCACGTGGTCGCGGGTTGCGTTGAAGTCGCCGCTGACGATTACCGGCCCAGAGTCTGCGGGAATCGCATCGAGAATGGCCTCGATGCGATCCATCTCCCCCGACCAGACCGAGGGATCCGTGGGCCACGGCGGGACCGGGTGAAACGCGTACAGCGCCGTACTCACGTCATCCGAGAGGTTCACCCGGGCCGACAACGCAGACAGGATGAATTCCGAATAGTGGACTTTGTCGGAGAGCGAGTATCGACTCCAGATACCAGTTCCCTCGCCGGCGATTCCCGGCATCAGGAACGAGAACGGCAGCGTCGATTCGATTCCCGCGCCCACCAACCGATCGACGGCCTCGGGTGTCAGTTCGTTGACGGCGAGGACGTCGACATCGCGGTCGCGGATCTGCCGGACCAGAGAGGCGGCGTCGGCATTACCGAGCCAGATATTGGCCTGCATCACCGTCAGTTTCGGCCCCGACGCAGTCACCGTGTCGTTTGCCACGTACAGCGGACCCTGCGACAGCGTGGCCGCCACGGCCACAGTCAGCGCAACCGCGAAACCGACCCAGTGCCGGGTCAGTCCCAGAAGCACCACCCCGACTGCGGCACCCGCCATCAGGTAGGGCGCAGCCGACGCCAGAATGAGCAGTCGCTGGTTCTGCACGTCGAAAAATCTCAGAGCGACGCCGAGGACTCCGACTGCCACCGCGAGCCAGCCGAGCGCGGCCAGCGCGCGAGCACCCCAGGTCACTGCCGCTCTCACGCGGCGGTCACTCCCCGAAAACCCTCTCCACCACGGCCTTGGCCCGTCGGGTCACCCGCAGGTAGTGGTCCAGGAACTCGCCGGCATCGTCGCCGCCCCAGCCTGCGATCTGCGCGACCGCAGACAGGACGCGCCCCGAGCCGGGAAGTTGATCAGTGGGCTTGCCACGAACGAGGACCAGGCAGTTGCGCGCTTTCGTCGCGGTGATCCACGCGTCCCGCAGCAGTTCGATGTCCGAGTCGCTGAGCAACTCGGACGCACCGATGGCGTCGAGGGTCTCGAGCGTCGACGTGTTGTGGAGCGACTCGATCTCGTGGGCATACCGAAGCTGGATCAGTTGTACGGTCCACTCGATGTCGGCGAGACCGCCTCGTCCGAGCTTGGTGTGGGTCGCGGGGTCGGCCCCCCGAGGCAGGCGCTCGGAGTCGATCCGGGCCTTGATCCGCCGGATCTCACGAACCGCCTGCTCCGACACCCCACCTGCCGGATAGCGCGTCTTGTCGATCATGTGCAGAAAGCGCAGACCGAGGTCTGCGTCGCCCGCGATGTGATGAGCGCGGAGCAACGCCTGAATCTCCCAGGCCTGCGCCCAGTTCGCGTAGTACGCCTCGTACGACGCCAGTGTGCGCACCACCGGTCCGTTGCGTCCCTCCGGTCGCAGTCCGGTGTCGACCTCGAGCGGCGGGTCGGTACTGGGTGCGCCGAGCAGCTTGCGAACCTTGTCGGCGATACTGTTCGCCCATTTGACGGCGACAGTCTCGTCGATCCCTTCATGAGGTTCGCACACGAAGAGGACGTCGGCGTCCGATCCGTACCCGAGTTCGCCACCGCCAAGACGGCCCATCCCGATCACCGTGAAGATGGCGGGAGCAGGCGTGCCGAGTTCCTTCTCGCTCGCCTTGATCACCGCGGAGAGAGCGGTGTTCAGCACGGCAGCCCACACGGACGACAATGCGCGGCACACGCCGGGCACATCGAGCATGCCGAGGACGTCGGCAGAGGCGATGCGGGCCAACTCGTATCGGCGCAGAGACCGAGCGGCGCCGATCGCGCGTGCGGGGTCGTCGTGCCGCGCCGAAGCGGTGAGGATGCCGCGGGCGACGTCCTCGGGCTTCGATTCCAGCAGACGCGGCCCACCCGGCGAATCCGCGAACAGTCGAACGACGTCCGGTGCCTTGATCAGCAGATCCGGGATGTAGGCCGAGGACCCCAGTACGGTCATCAAGCGCTCGGCGACCGAAGCCTCGTCACGCAGCAGACGAAGGAACCAGATCCGGTCGGTCATCGCCTCCGACAGCCGCCGGTACGCGAGTAGCCCTGCATCGGGATCCGCTGTGTCACCGAGGTATTCGAGTAGCGTTGGCAGTAGCATCGCCTGGATCCGCCCCTTGCGAGACCCACCGCCGGTGAGAGCGGTGAGGTGCCCGAGTGCATTTTCGGGGGTGGTGTAGCCCAAGGCCGCCAGCTGGCGGATGGCCGCGTCCGGGCCCAGTCGCAGGGCGTCCTTGTCCATGCGCGCCACCGATTCGAGCAGCGGACGGTAGAACAGCTTTGCGTGCAGCCGCCTCACCCGGTGCGCATTGCGCTTGATTTCCGCGTTGAGGACCCCGAGTGAATCCTTGCTCCCGTCGGGTCGCATATGCGCTGCCCGCGCCAGCCAGCGCAACGCTTCGTCGTCGTCCGCCGGCGGCAGGGTGTGCGTACGCCGGAGTTTCTGCAACTGCAACCGATGTTCGAGCAACCGCAGGAACTCGTAGGATGCAGCAAGATTCGCGGCATCGTCACGACCGACGTAACCGCCCGCGGCGAGCGCCGTCAGGGCGTCGATCGTGCTCTGGACGTGCAACGCATCGTCGGCGCGGCCGTGGACGAGTTGAAGGAGTTGGACGGCGAACTCGACGTCACGCAAGCCGCCCCGCCCCAACTTCAGTTCGCGTTCTCGGAGTTCAGGGGGAACCATCCGCTCCACTCGGCGGCGCATCTCCTGCACCTCGGGAACGAAATCCTCACGCTCGGATGCGATCCACACCATCGGGCTCAGTGCGTCGACATATCTCTGACCGAGGTCGGCGTCTCCGATCATCGGGCGAGCCTTGAGCAGTGCTTGGAATTCCCAGGTCTTGGCCCAACGCTTGTAATACGCGACGTGAGACTCGAGTGTGCGGACGAGTTCCCCTCGCTTACCCTCCGGCCGTAGCGCGGCGTCCACTTCGAAGAAGGCCGACGACCCGATACGCACCATTTCGCCCGCTATTCGGCTGGCGGTCGTATTGGCCGGTTCTGCGACAAAGACCACGTCTACGTCGCTTACGTAATTGAGTTCGCGCGCACCACATTTGCCCATGGCGATAACGGCGAGGCGCACCGGGCAGGGGACATCCGGGCACACGGTCGCGACAGCTACTGCGAGGGCAGCGTCGAGGGCGGCATCCGCCAGATCGGACAGTTGGTGGCCGACCGTCTGGTATGGCAGTACCGGTTCATTCTCGACTGTCGCCGCAAGGTCGGTGGCCGCGAGCAGCATCAACTCGTCGCGGTACGCCTTGCGCAGGGCTGCAATGGCCTCTGGTCCAGTGACCGTCGCCCGGTAGAGGTTGGCGTCCGGATGACCACCCTCCTCCGGCTCGGCGCCGACTGCGGCCAACAGCGCGGCAGTCGCCGCCTCCTTCGACGAAAGCGTGACATCGCCGGCGAGGATCTTCCAGGAGAGCGGGTCCGCGACCAGGTGGTCGCCGAACGCACTGGAAGCACCGACCAGACCGAGTAGACGACCGCGTATGCCCTTGTCTGCGCGGAGCGCCGCGTCGAGTTCGGCCCAGCCCTCGCCGAGCCCGTCTTTCAGCCGCACCAGCGTACGGAGCGCGAGATCGGCATTCGCGGCCCGCGACAGCGACCACAGCAGTTCGATGCTGTCGGCACCAACCCAGCCCAGATCCTCGAGCTCGGATGGCGCGGTCGGTTCGACCAGGCCCAGACGACCGGGCCCTGGTACAGCGGAACGCGCAGCCGGAGGCTTCACCATCTTCTTACTCACAACCCGAGATAGGTCTCGAGCTCGAACGGTGTCACATGGCTCCGGTACTCCGCCCACTCACGCCGCTTGTTGCGTAGGAAGAACTCGAACACGTGCTCGCCGAGCGCCTCGGCGACCAGTTCCGACTTCTCCATCACACGGAGCGCACCATCGAGGTTGGTGGGAAGCTCCCGGTAGCCCATGGCGCGGCGCTCGGCCGACGTCAACGCCCACACGTCGTCCTCGGCCTCGGGCGGAAGCTCGTAGCCCTTCTCGATACCACGCAGACCAGCGGCGAGAAGCACCGCAAAAGTCAGGTATGGGTTGCACGCCGAATCCGGGCTGCGGATCTCGACGCGACGCGACGATGCCTTGTTCCGCGTGTACATCGGCACCCGCACCAGTGCAGACCGGTTGGACGGCCCCCAGGACGCCGCGGTTGGCGCTTCGCTGCTGTGGATCAGTCGCTTGTAGGAGTTCACCCACTGGTTGGTGACGGCGCTAATCTCGTTGGCGTGCTCGAGGATTCCGGCGATGAACGCCTTGCCGGTGCCCGACAGTTGCATCGGATCATCCGGGTCGTGGAATGCGTTGGTATCGCCCTCGAACAGGCTCATGTGTGTGTGCATCGCGGAGCCGGCCTGATCGCTGAACGGTTTCGGCATGAAGGTGGCACGAACGCCCTCGGCGATCGCGACCTCCTTGACCAGGTATCTGAAGGTCATGACATTGTCTGCCATCGACAGGGCATCCGCGTATCGCAGGTCGATCTCCTGCTGGCCGGGAGCGGCCTCATGGTGGCTGAACTCGACGGAGATGCCCATCGACTCGAGCGCATCGATGGCATGTCGCCGGAAGTTGGGGGCGGAGTCGTGGACTGCCTGGTCGAAGTAGCCGCCGGAGTCGGCGGGCTTGGGCGGCGTGCCGTCGATCGGTCCGTTCTCGATGAGGAAGAACTCGATCTCGGGGTGGACGTAGCAACTGAAACCCAGGTCGCTGGCCTTGTTCAACTGTCGACGCAGCACGTGCCTCGAGTCGGCCCAGGACGGAGAGCCGTCCGGCATCGCGATGTCGCAGAACATTCGGGCCGAGTGCTGATGCCCCTTGCTCGAACTCCACGGCAGCACCTGGAAGGTGGAGGCGTCCGGTTTCGCGACCGTGTCTGCCTCGGAAACCCGGGCGAAGCCCTCGATCGCGGATCCGTCGAAGCCGATCCCCTCCTCGAAGGCACCCTCCAGTTCCGCTGGTGCGATCGCCACCGATTTCAGGTATCCGAGAACATCCGTGAACCACAATCGGACGAACCGAATGTCGCGCTCTTCGAGGGTGCGAAGCACGAATTCCTTTTGGCGATCCATGTCCGCGAGAGTAGGCAAAGTTCATTAAATCCGTGTAACTTCGCTGATTTGCCCGCCACGGATCTCGCATCGTGCCAGCGAGCGAACGTCTCGGTCGATTCTGTCAGGCATGAACACGTCAGCACGTCAGCACGTCAGCACGTCAGCACGTCAGATCGGCAGGCGGCACCGTGAGGTCTGCCAGATAGTCAGTGACCGCGTCGTCTACGCAGGCTTTCCCGTTGAGAACTACGGTGTGCTGGGTGCCCCGATTGGTGACCAGCACACCGTTCATCTGCTTCGCGAGATCCACGCCCGCCTGATACGGCGTCGCCGGGTCTTCGGTGGTCGAGACCACCACGACCGGCGGGATTCCCGGTGCGACGATGGTGTGCGGCGTGCCCGTGTTTGGGACGGGCCAGAATGCGCAGGTGTCCAACGGAGCGTTGCCGGTGCCGCGGCCGTCATCGAGGAACGGCGCCACCTGCCGGAACCGGGTGTCCGCCTCGCCGACCACCGCAGGATCGGTGACAGGCGGATCGTCCACACAGCGAATCGCGGTGAAGGCGTCGTTCAGGTTGGAGTAGGTGCCGTCATTGGAGCGGCCCTCGTACAGATCGGCCAGCGTCAGCAGCGAATCACCCGTGCCCGATTCCAGACTCTCCAGGCCCCCACGGAGCAGACCCCACAGATTCGGCGTGTACAGGGCCTGCTGGACGCCGGTGATCGCGTCGCCGTAGCTGAGGCCGCGCGGGTCGGTCGTCGCGGCAGGCTGGTCGATCAGCGGGTCGACGAGTGCACGGAACCTCGCGATCGCCTGTGCCGGATCGTTGCCGAGTGCGCAGTCCGCCTGCTGCATGCACTCCGCGGCGAAGGCGTCGAATGCGTCCTGGAATCCGGCGCCCTGAAGGATCACTTCCTCGGTCGGGTCCTGCTCCGGATCGAGCGCGCCGTCGAGGACCATCGCTCTCACGTTGCCCGGGAAGGTCTCCGCGTAAGTGGAACCGAGACGGGTGCCGTAGGAGTAGCCGAGATAGTTCAGCTTCTCGTCACCGAGCACCGCGCGGATGACGTCCATGTCGCGCACGACGTCGTACGTTCCGACGTGCGCGAGTACATCGACCCCCGTCCGCTCGGCGCAGTTGTTCGCGTACTCCCGGTTCTCCGCCTCAATTCGCGCGATCCCGGCGGGACTCATGTCGACATCGTTTTCCTTACGTTTCGCGTCCGCCTCCGCTGCGGTCAGGCAGGCCACCTGCGGCGTGGATGCACCGATGCCGCGCGGATCGAAACCGATGACATCGAACCGCTCCTCGAGATCCGTGCCGTCCGCCACGGATGCCAGTCCGATCCCTGACGCTCCCGGCCCACCCGGATTCACCAGCAGCGATCCGACCTTGTCTCCGGTCGCCTTCGACCTGGACACGGCAATGTGCACGGTTGCACCCCCGGGATTCGCGTAGTCGTTGGGCACGGTCACCTTCGCGCAGTCGAGATTGTCGCCGAGCGGGGATCCGTCCGTGGAGTACCCATCGCACGAGCCCCAGTCCACCTGCTGCGTGTAGAAGTCCTCCAGTCCTGCGGGGACGGGGCCGGACGGGGCCGTGGCGGCCCCGTCCGGCCCCGCTGTGCCTCGTACGCCCGATGCGCAGCCGGCGACGACAAGGACAATGGCAAGGCATCCCGCGAACGCGGCCGGCACCCAGGCACTCTTCGACATAGAACGATCGTGCCAGGTTCGGGGCCCGGCAGGTTTTCCGGCAGGTAACAGCCCTGGCGATGGGTGTGATCTATTGCACCCGTACAACTACTTCGCTCGCCCAGTGGCCGGTGGCAGACTGATACTCGCCATCACCCACACCCGGGGACCCGCCAAGGGCCTCGAGGCCAGAAAGGGACTGACGATGTCGCATAGTGAGATGTCCGATAGCAAGTCACCGGCGAGCCCGCTAGGAGAGCAGCTCTACGGATCGGCGCCGGCGCACGGCGCACCCACACGCAAGACCCGCATCCATCACCTCCAGGCCATGAAGGACGCAGGCGAGCGGTGGTCGATGCTCACTGCCTATGACTACTCCAGCGCGCGGATCTTCGAGGAAGCCGGTATCCCGGTCCTTCTCGTCGGCGATTCGGCCGCGAACGTCGTCTACGGCTACGAGACCACCATTCCCGTCACGATCGACGAACTCCTCCCCCTCGTCCGCGGGGTAGTCCGCGGTGCGCCGCATTCACTCGTGGTGGCGGATCTGCCGTTCGGCAGTTACGAAAGTTCACCCCAAAAGGCCTTGGAGACGGCGGTCCGCTTCATGAAAGAAGGATTCGCCCACGCAATCAAGCTCGAAGGCGGCGAGCGCGTCGCTCCTCAGATCGCAGCGATCACGGCCGCCGGCATTCCGGTCATGGCCCACGTCGGGTTCACCCCGCAGAGCGTCAACTCGCTCGGCGGATTCCGCGTGCAGGGACGCGGCGGCGCCTCGGAACAGCTGGTCGCAGACGCGATCGCGGTGCAGGAAGCCGGCGCCTTCTCCGTCGTCATGGAGATGGTGCCCGCCGACATCGCCGGACAGGTCACCCGCAAACTCAGCATCCCGACAGTGGGCATAGGAGCGGGCGCCGAATGCGACGCCCAGGTCCTGGTCTGGCAGGATATGGCCGGCTTCACCAGCGGCAAGACGGCCAAGTTCGTCAAACGCTTCGGCAACGTCGGCGACGAGTTGCGTAACGCGGCCGCGGCGTACGCCGCAGAGGTACGTACCGGACAATTCCCGGCGGAAGAGCACAGCTTCTAGCTAGCCCTTCACTGACCGGTACGGCACAACATCGAGGGGATATACATGCAACAGCGAGGGTTGTTCCGTACCGGTCGTGGTCATCACCTGGTCGTGCTCGCAGCCGGGACGATCGCACTCGCAGCGGTCGTCACCGGGTGCGCCGGGCAGGGCACACCGCCGGCGCCCGACTCCATACCCCCGAGTCCCACCGCCGTGGCGGGTCCCGGTGTCGCCTTGGTTCCAGGTGCGGTCACCGAGGCGCAGGCCACCCAACTGTGCACCGACATCGAGGGCCAATTGCAGAGTTGGCGAACCTACACCCCGACGATCGGCAAGACCGGCTTGAACGGACTGGTCGGAACGTGGATCGCGAAGAACAACCTCAACGCGCTCGACTTCCTTGGGGATCGTGGACGGATCGACGTGATCACCACGGCGGCCTGCCCTGACATCCGGCAGGGAGCGGTGACCGCGCTGGAGATCCCCGACCTGGCGTCTGGTCTGATCGGGTTCTAGGGTCTCCACGTGACACCGCTTCGCACTCTCTACCCTCCCCTCGAGCCTTACCAGCTCGGACACCTCGATGTCGGTGACGGCCAGCAGGTGCACTGGGAGTCGAGCGGCAATCCCGACGGGAAACCGGTGGTGTTCCTGCACGGCGGACCGGGTGGCGGCACAGACCCTGCGCAGCGGCAATTCTTCGATCCGAAAGCGTATCGGATCGTGCTGCTCGACCAGCGCGGGTGCGGTCGGTCCACTCCCCACGTCGCCGACGGAGCGGAACTGTCCGTCAACACCACCGACCATCTGATCGACGATGTCGAGATGCTGCGAAGCCACCTCGACATCGACCGCTGGCAGGTCTTCGGCGGGTCGTGGGGGTCCACCCTGGCACTCGCGTATGCACAGAAACATCGGCATCGGGTCACCGAGTTGGTGCTACGCGGCATATTCCTGCTGCGCCGTAGCGAGATCGACTGGTACTACAACGGCGGCGCCGGACATCTGTTTCCTGAACTGTGGGAGGAGTTTTTAGCCCCGGTGCCAGAATCGGAACGCGGTAGCGATCTCGTCGAGGCCTATCACCGACTCCTGCACTCCGACGACCCCGACACCGCAATGCGGGCGGCGGTCGCATGGTCGACCTGGGAGGGAGCAACGAGTTCGCTACTCCCCAAGCCTGAGCGGGTCGCGGATACCTCCCAACCGAGATTCGCGCTCGCCTTCGCCCGCATCGAGAACCACTACTTCTACAACCGCGGATTCCTCGACGAGGGCCAACTACTGCATGCCGCCGCGGCACTGGACGGCATTCCGAGCGTGATAGTGCAGGGTCGTTACGACGTGGTGTGCCCGGCCACGAGTGCGTGGGCCCTTCACCGGGCTTGGCCCGGCTCCCGGCTCGAAATCGTCGATGACGCCGGACATTCCGCGATGGAGCCAGGAATCATCCATCACCTCGTAGAGGCGACAGACCGATTCAGGCACTGACGCCCCGCTAGTTGTTCCACTCCTTGTCGGCCCGGTCCGCCGCCTTGTTCCGTTCAGCGGCGATCTGCAAAGCTGCCTCGGCAGAGTCTCGGTCTGGATACGGCCCCATCCTGGACAAGGACGACGCCGCCTTTCCCTGCGTGACGGTTCCGTTCTCTATGTCGTAGTACCAGAGATGATCCTCGTCTTTCATGTCTTCAGTGTGACACTGGTCGGGCCGATGGGGGTTGGGATCGTGCTTGGGCTGCTATCGTCCTAGCTCTGTCCGGGGGATCCGTTCACCGGCGTCAATGAGCGTGGTGCACACGTTCTGTCTTCAGCAAACAGTGCTTGAACAAAGAACGGGGCGAGATGTCAACAATCGTTTTCGACCAACTGCTTCCCTACCTCGGTGCCGAGGGCGCCACGTACTGGGCCCAACTGCTGATGGTCGACCCCGGCTGACGGCTGTCGACAACTGAAAGCTCCTGCCGTCACGGGCGGCAGTGGCTTCGCCGTGTCTGGGCTTCACCGTGTCTGGGCTTCACCGTGTCTGGGCTTCACCATGTCTGGCAGATTCGCGACAAGTCCTCGACCGCTTCACACCTCCTACCGGTTCGGACCTCTCTAGGCTTGAGGAATGGCAGTCAATCCAGAGATCGAGGGTCGTGTCTACCCGCCGACCAGGCCATACCTCGTCGGTCGCGAGAAGATCCGGGAGTTCGCACGCGCAGTCTTCTCCACCAACACGACCTCCTTCGACGTCGTCAGCGCTCGCGCCGCAGGCCATGCTGATCTCGTTGCACCGCCTACGTTTCCCGTCATCGTCCAGGGACGTGCACTCGCGCAGCTGGTCGCGGATCCGACCACGGGTATCAAATCCAGCAATCTGGTACACAGCGCGGAACATGCCCGCTCCCTACGCCCCGTCGTCGCGGGCGACGAACTTTCCGCTGTGTTGACCATCACCGGCGTGACGCCGCGCGGCGTACACACACTGCTCGTGGCCGACATCAAGATCGTCGACGCTACAGGCGATCACGTAAGCACGATCACCTCCAACCTTTTCGTCAGAGGTGACCAATGACGTCCTCCCAGCGAATCCTGCTTGGCGACACCGTCGCCAAGGCGCGCTACCACGTGACCCGCGAATCACTGGTTCGCTACGCCGGGGCGTCGGGTGACTTCAATCCCATCCACTACCGCGACGCCGCCGCGAAGTCCGTCGGCCTTCCGGGCGTAGTGGCACACGGCATGCTGACGCTGGGGATGTCGACGCAATGCGTCGTCGACTGGCTCGGCGACCCGGCCAGGATCACCGGCTACCGGGCCCGCTTCACCAAGCCCGTGATCGTCGACCCGGAGGGAGGTGCGGTCGTCGACGTGGTCGCCGAGGTAGGGCAGGTCGACCAGGATGCTGGTACCGCGAGAATCGATCTGACCGTCACGTTCGACGGACGCACCGTACTCGGGCGTTCACAGGTGTGGATCTCACTGTGCTGAACGCTGCGAGAGCAATAGCGCTTCGGTTCGTCGTGCCGCTGAGTGCCTATCCCTTCAACGGCATTGCAAGCGGACGCAGCGGAGCTCCGGAGGCACCTCGCAGCCTGATCGGTGCAGCGATGAGGCAGAACTCGTAGACACGGTCACGGGCGAGTTCCTCCAGGTTGACGAGCTCGATCATCGGAACCCCTGCCTCCGCCAGGAAATGGCAGTGCCCTGGCAACCAGTTATCTTCGTGCTCAGAGGGTCCGACCTCGACGCACTCCTGGTCCGATGCGATCGCTGAGATGGATTGGCCGGTGAGCCAGCGGGCCGCCTCCAGCCCAAGTCCAGGCGGGCAGCCGAGTACTTTCGCCGCATCCGGCCAGTAGCGCATCCGGCCGGTCCGAACGAGTGCGACGTCGCCCTCCTGGAGGGTGAGACCTTGGCGGTCGAGAGACTCCTTGCAATCTTCGACAGTGATCGCGTACGAGTCCGGCAGGCAGTCGACCCCCTTGATTCCGGCGATGTCGAGGAGGACACCTCTCGCGACGATCGGGGGGATCGTCTCGGCGCCGGCGCGCATCCAATGCCGGCTGCCTAGGTTCTCCTCTGCCGTGAAGCCGTTGTAGATCGCGCCGTCGACACCGAAGTGGTTGAGAGCGTCGATATGAGTTCCGGTATGGGTGTACATGAAGATCACATCGCCGGAGAAGCAGACATGGCGGTTCAAACGCTCGCCTGCACCGTTGAGATTGTCGACCACAGTCCCGATGGGAGTGTGGCTCATGTAGATTTGGTATGCAGGATCACCTGCAGCTTGAACGCTGGGCATGCCTACGAAGTAGTCGATACTCAGGTCGTACACCGACGACGCGTCGGCGCGGGCGACAATGGATTCCTGCCGTTCAGCACTGAGCAGGTTCAGCGCCCCCCGTTCGTCGTCAGGTCCGTATGGGCTGGTCGCCGCACGAATACAGGCCTTCTTGCCGTTCGTGGAAATGGGCTCAGTGGTCACTGCTTCCTGCTCCCTCACTCAACCCCCGCACCCCATCCTAGGGTCACCGTGGCGGGCGGTGAGGGCGCCGATCTCGAAGCAGCGCACTATGCCGACTGAGCCGACCCGATTCCTCCAGCCGGTTCGCCTGACATGCAGAACTACACGCTTTCGCACGGATATGTCCACACATTCGGGAGGGTTGGTCGGGCGATATGGGATGCAGGATCGAGGGTGTTCCCAGCTAAGCGGCCGCGCTTGCTGCCGCAACCTGTGCCCGCCTGCTCTCGTCGACCTCGGACAGCGAGTTGATTCTGCGCTGAAGGTATCGAGGCGTGGACGCGAACCAGATCTGGGACCACAACCAGGTCAGGTATCGGGAGAGGCGGACGAGTTGGCGTGTAAGCCGGATCCTGTCCCCGGCACCGAAGCGCCGGGTGGCGACCATCCATCTGGGCACACCGTCGCCGGGTACCTCGAGCGGTTCACCCGCAGGCTCGGGCGAGCAGCCCTCGAACACCTGCGCAACCGCACCGGGATCCCGAAAGATCCGATGCGGTCTTCAACCTTGCTCCGGGCGGGGTTTACCTAGCCACCCCGGTCACCCGGGGTGCTGGTGCGCTCTTACCGCACCGTTTCACCCTGACCGGCGCCTCACCCCGAAGGGTGCGGCACCGGCGGTCTGTTTTCTGTGGCACTGTCCCGCGAGTCACCTCGGGTTGCCGTTAACAACCACCCTGCTCTGTGGAGTCCGGACTTTCCTCGACGAAGGGCCTGTGCACGCGCACGCGGTGCTGGTTCCCTCTGCCGCGGCCGCCCGGCCAACTCGTCCGCCCGACAAGACTACCGCTCGCCCGAACCTGACCCGGCACCGCACTATGGTCGAGAGATGACTCGATACGCCGCACTGTTGCGCGGTATCAACGTGGGCGGCATCAACATCAAGATGGTCGACCTGCGTAATACCTTCAGTGATCTGGGATTCGACAACGTGAAGACCGTCCTGGCATCCGGCAACGTGCTGTTCGATTCCGACCGCGCCGACGTCCCCGCACTCGAGTGCGGGATCGAAACGGCTCTCCGTGCCGAATTCCACTACGAAGCCTGGGTATTCGTGCTTGAGGTCGACACGATCCGGAGGATCGTCGACAACTACCCGTTCGATCCCGAACGTGAGGGTTGGCACCCGTACGTTCTGGTATCGCCCGAGCCTGAGGTCCTGGACGAGTTGGCGAGCCTTCGGGACGAACTCGATCCCGAGATCGAACGCGTTCAGGCCGGTGACGGCGTCCTGTATTGGGAAGTCGAACGAGGTATGACACTGAAGAGCAGGTTCGGGAAGAGAACCGGCGCGCCCAAACTCAAGGCTTTTACAACCACCCGGAATCTGCGCACACTCCGGAAGCTTCTGGTGTGATGCCGCGGTGACAATTCTGGCGGTGACGCTCGTCGCCGCGGTCCTCGTCTTCGCGGTCGTTCGCCCCCGCGGCCTTCCCGAGATCGTCGCCACCGCGCCGGCGGCTGCAGTCGTGTTGGCGGTGGGGCTGGTGACACCGTCCGAGGCGTGGGGCGAGGTGACCGAGATGGCCCCGACCGTGGGGTTCCTGGCCGCGATCCTCGTCCTCGCACACCTCGCGGACGCCATGGGAGTGTTCACCTGGATCGCGGGCCTGCTCAGACACAGGGCACGCGATGACCCGAAGAGATTGCTGACACTCGTGTTCGGGTCCGCGGCACTTACTACCGCAGTGCTCAGTCTCGATGCCACTGTCATCCTGTTGACCCCGGTGGTGATCGCTACCGCCCGATCGCTGCACATGGATCCGCGGCCGCACTCGTACGCCAGTGCTCACCTGTCGAACACGGCTTCGACCCTGCTCCCGGTGTCCAACCTCACCAACCTCATTGCCTTCTCCGCCACCGGGCTGAGTTTCCTGCATTTCGCCACCATCATGGCGTTGCCGTGGATGGTCTCGATCGTCGTTGAATTGATCCTGTTCCGACTGTTCTTCCGACGGCACCTCGTGCGGCCCGACGCCGAACCCGCACCGCACCCCGAAACCGCGGCACCGACGGCCGCGCTGTCGATCATCGCGGCAACACTCGTGGGCTTCGCGGTGTCGGGCTTCGTGGGAGTCGCGCCCGCATGGGTGGCTGCAGCGGGGGCGATCGTGCTTGGCATGGTCGCGCTTCAACAGGGGCGGACCAACCTCGGACGCATCGCTTATTCGGTCGACGCGTGGTTCTGCGCGTTCGTCCTGATCTTAGGGGTCGTCGTCGCAGGAGTCGCGAACGGTCCGATCGGCGACTGGATCGGCTCGAGACTGCCCACCGACACGACCTTCCTGGGGTTGCTGCTGATGGCTGTCGTCGCGGCGGTCGCGGCAAATCTGGTCAACAATCTTCCCGCGACACTGCTTCTGCTGGCTGCGCTGGGAACTGGTGCGCCGACAGGGCTGATCCTGGCCATGCTGCTCGGCGTCAACCTCGGCCCCAACCTCACCTACGTAGGATCGCTCGCGATCATGTTGTGGCGACGAGTCGCGGCCCGCGCCGGTTCACCCCCAGATCTGAGGACTTTCACCGTTCTCGCATTGGCGACGACACCGCTGACCCTGCTCGCCGCGGTGACCGCGCTGTGGCTCGTGCTCTGACAAATCCTCAGACGTGGGAGGTGTCGTTGACCAAGCTGACGGACGAGCCGCCGTCGGGGTAGAAATCGGCGATACTCAGCGACGCGAGATCCAGATGCAACCGGTACAGCAGCGACGGTCCCGCGTCGAGTGCAAGTTGCAGCAGGGTCTTGATGGGGGTCACGTGGGTGACCACGAGGATGGTGCCGCCGGCGTAGGACGCAGTGAGGTCGTCCCGGACTCGGACCATGCGCTCGCGCACCTCGTCGAAGCTCTCCCCCGACGGCGGCCGGACCGAAGTGTCCGACAACCAGCGGCGGTGCAGTTCGGGGTCGCGGTCCGCGGCCTCCCTGAACGTGAGGCCCTCCCACTCGCCGAAGTCGGTCTCGGTGAGGCCGTCGAACACGGCGACGGGAAGCCCGAGTGCGGCTGCGGCAGCGGCAGCGGTCTGCTGCGCGCGAACGAGGGGCGAAGACACGACTGCAACGATTCCATCATGTCCGGCAAGGCGTTTGGCCGCACCATCCGCCTGTGCGCGTCCCATTTCAGTGAGAGCCGGATTCCCCCGGCCGGAGTAGCGTCGTTCGACGGACAACGAGGTCTGCCCGTGCCGCAGCAACAGCATCCGGGTCGGGGCACCCAGCGCGTCCACCCAGCCCGCTGCCGCAGACGATGCCTGCAACGGGATCGCGGGCGTGGCCTGCAAGGTAGTCGGCACCGACTCGTTCTCGAGCCCGGAGGCCACGTCGTCCATCGCTTGGTTCGCGAGTCGGTCTGCGTGCGAGTTCTCAGCGCGTGGGATCCACGTGTAGCTGACCTGCTCGAACTGTCGGGCGATCTCGGATGCATTGCGCTGCAACGGAATCATGTCCGAGTGCTTCACCTTCCACCGCCCGGACATCTGTTCGACCACCAGCTTGGAGTCCATCCGTACGTCTACCGTCGACGCACCGAGTTCGGCCGCCGCGGTGAGGCCCGCGATCAGTCCCCGGTATTCGGCGACGTTGTTGGTCGCCACACCGAGGCTTTCCCAGCGCTGCGCGAGAACGGTGTTGTGCGTGGCGTCGAAAACCACGGCACCATAGCCTGCCGGGCCCGGGTTGCCGCGCGAACCACCGTCGGCCTCGACGACAACCCGACCGACACTCACAGACCGGATTCCTTGGTACGCACCAGGATCCCGCCGCATTCGGGGCAGCGCACGACCGCGTCCGGTGCGGAAATTGCGATGCGCGAGATCTCGCCGCGGTCGAGTTCGATGCGGCACGCACCGCAGCGCCGCGCTTGAAGCAGCGCGGCTCCGACACCGTTCTGGCTGCGCTGCTTCTCGTAGACGGTGATCAGATCGGCTGGGAACTGATCGGCAAGTGCTGCGCGGTCTCGCATGCAGCGCTGTTCCGCGGCGTCCAGATCCGCAACGGCGTCGTCGCGGCGCCTGGAAGCGTCGATAAGGTCTTGCTCGATCTGCGACAACTGCGCACCCGCGTGGTCGTGATCTGACTGTGAAGCCTCCCGCTGCTCCATCACCTCGAGCAGTTCGTCCTCCAACAGTCCCTGACGGCGGGCGAGGCTACCGAGTTCGTGCTCGAGTTCGGTGAGCTGCTTCGCCCCCACCGACCCGCTCTCGAGGAGCGTGCGGTCGCGGGCCACACGCTGACGGACGGCATCGACCTCGCTTTCGAGCTTGCGGATGTCACGGTCGAGATCGTCGAGGATGATCTCCACGGCCACCGCGGCATCCTTGCGTTTGACACGCTCCGCCTCTAGCCGCTCGACCTCCTGACGCTCGGGAAGCGAGGTGCGCCGGTGGGCGATCCTCGACAGCTCCGCATCGACGCCGGCGAGGTCGAGAAGCTTGGACTGCACCTGTGGTTCGACGTTCACGCGTGGTAACTCCTGCTGTCTTCTGTTGAGGGATCTTCTGTGCAGATGGCTGAGTGGTCAACCGTACCCCGCATATCCCCTCCTCCAGCCGCACCAGGCTACGACGATGCGCGAAGCGACCACGGATCGGTCCTGACGGACGACAGCAGCACCTGCCATTGCGGCGTCTGTGCGAATGCGACGTCCATCACACCCTTGGCCTGGTCACACCACGGCCGCTCGCTGGCCCAGTGCGCGACGTCGATCAAGGCCGGTCCGCCGACGCGCAGGTGCTCGTCCGCGGGGTGATGACGCAGGTCGGCGGTCACATAGGCGTCCACACCGAGTCTGAAGACCGCGCCCAGAAGCGAGTCGCCGGAGCCCCCGCAGACGGCGACGGTGCGGATAGTGGCCTCGGGGTCGCCGGCGGCCCGCACGTCACCGGCCGTGGCGGGCAAAGCGTCTGCGACCCGGTCCGTGAAGTCGCGCAGCGACAGCGGCTCGGCCAGTTCTCCCACCCGCCCCAGGCCTCGTGGACTAGGGAACGTCGCCATCTCCATCACGTCGAACCCGACCTCCTCAAACGGATGGGCAGCCCGCATCGCAGCGAGAACCTTCTGCCGGATGCCCCGTGGGGCAATCACCTCGAGCCTGCACTCCTCGAGAGCTTCGGGTGCGCCGATCGCGCCGAGCCTGGGGTTCGCACCGTCGGTCGGCAAGAACTGCCCCTGCCCGGTGACGGACCAGCTGCAGTCGCGGTAGTTGCCGACGTACCCGGCCCCTGCATCGAACAGCGCGGAACGCACCCTATCTGCGTCGCCGACCGGCACCAGGACTGCCCATTTGTCGAGGTCCTCGCCTGGTTGCGGCTCGATCGGGCCGGTCACGATCAGTCCGAGGGTCGCCGCCAGAGCGTCGGACACCCCGGGGTCCGCGGAATCGGCGTTGGTGTGCGCGGTGAACAGGGCGCATCCGGCCTTGATCAGCCTGTGCACCAACGCTCCCTTCGGGGTGTGGGCTCCGACCGTGTCGACTCCGCGTAGCAGCAATGGGTGGTGGACGACGAGTAAGTCGGCACCGGCGTCGATGGCCTCGTCGACCACCGTAGCCGTCGGATCCACCGCGACCATCACCGTCGTGACCGCGTCCTCGGGGTCGCCGCACACCAGGCCGACCGAATCCCAGGATTCCGCCAGCGCGGGCGGGTAGGCGGAATCCAGCGCCGCGATCACATCGGCGAGACGAACCGAACTCAAAGGATCTCCTTCATCGCATCGATCAGGGCGTCGGCCTGCTGCCGGGGCCGCACCGCGACCCGGAGAAAGTCGGGTCCGAGGCCGGGGAAGGTGTCGCAGCGCCGCACGGCGATTCCCCGCTCACGAAGATGCCCCCGCATCAGTTCGCCGTCCGGAAAACTTAGCAGCAGGAACGGCGCGGCAGCGGGCAGATGCACCGCAACGCCGATGTTGCGTAGCCGCCGGATCATGCCGTCACGCCAGCGCCCCAGCACCACAGCATGATCCCGGGCGGCGGCAACGGCATCCGGGGCGTTGCACGCGGCGATCGCCTCCACCTGAAGGCTGCCCAGAGGCCAGTGCGCGCGACCCACCTGCAGCCGATCGAGGATCTCGGGGGAACCGAGCGCGTACCCGCATCGTAGTCCCGCGAGCGCCCAAGTCTTGGTCAAACTACGCAGCACCAGTACGTCGGGGAGCGAATGACCGGCCAGTGATTCACTCTCGCCCGGTACCGCGTCGGAGAACGCCTCGTCGACCACCACGATCCGGCCCGGGCGACGCAACGCCAGAATCTCCTCTGCAGGGTGCAGCATCGACGTCGGATTGGTCGGATTCCCGACCACCACCAGGTCGGTGGATTCCGGGACGGCTGCGGAGCCGAGACAATACGGGTCTTCGAGCAGCACCTGGGTGACCGGCACGTGAGCCTCCTGCAGCGCCCACTCCGGTTCGGTGAACGACGGATGGATCACCGCGGCCGCCCTCGCTCCGAGCCGTGGGAGCAGGGAGAAGCCCTCGGCCCCGCCCGCGAGGAGCAGCACTTCCTCGGGACTCCGACCGTGCCGTGAGGCCACTGCGGTCCGGGCCGCGAGATCGGCCGCAACTGTGGGATAGGAACCTAGGCGAGGCAACGCGTCGGCGAGACGCTGGCGCAACCATCCCGGCGGTCCGTCGCCCTGCACGTTCACAGCGAAATCGAGGTGACCGGGCACCAGATCGGCGTCACCGTGATGACGCAGGCTTTCCCGACTACCGGCACGTATGTCCACAGATGTCGACCCTAGGGGACAATGGTCCGGTGACATCTCTCTCCACCTCTCAGGCCTCCGCCCGTTCGGCCCAGTCCGCCCGTTCGGCACTATCGGCCCCGATCGTGCTGTTCGATCTCGACGGCACGCTCACCGACTCCGCACCCGGCATTCACGCCGGGTTTCGGCACGCGCTCGCGACTATCGGGCAGCCGGAACCGACCGACGAGATGATCGACAGCGTGGTCGGCCCACCGATGATCGACACGTTCCGGTCGCTGGGACTGGAAGAGGATCTCGCGCGGCTTGCGATCGCGGCCTACCTCGAGCGCTACGACGGCATCGGTTGGGCCGAGAACTCGACCTTCGACGGCATCGAGGAGGTGCTCGCCCGCGCCCTCCACAGCGGTAGACGGCTCGCTGTGGCCACGTCGAAATCCGAACGATTCGCTGTGCGCATCCTCGAGCACTTCGGGCTCGCGCACTACTTCGAGTTCATCGGCGGTTCCAGCGATGACGGCAGTCGCCGGTCCAAGCTGGACGTGATCGAGCACTCGCTACAGAATCTCGGCATCACCGTCGTCGAGGGTGCCACCGCCGACGTCCTGATGATCGGCGACCGCGACCACGACGTACTGGGCGCCGCACACTGGGGTATTCCCACGGTCTTCGTCGAGTGGGGTTACGGCTTCCCCGTCGAAGCCGATCGCGCGCACACCCGCGCACGGACCGTCGCAGACCTCGGGAGGATGCTCGATGCCGCCGTCTGAACTGGCTCCGTCTGAACTGGCGCTGCACGTGACATTCGTCTGCACCGGGAACATCTGCCGCTCCCCCATGGCCGAGAAGATCTTCGCCGAACATCTGCGCCGTGAAGCCCTCGCCGACCGCGTCACGGTGAGCAGCGCCGGAACCCACGGCTTCCACGTCGGCAGTGAGGCCGACGTCCGCGCGATCGAAATCTCGGCGCGGAACTGGTGTAGCTCTGGCCGCGAACCACGACCGTGAGCTTGCCCATCTGGGTGTTCCGGATGAGCGCCGCCGGCTGCTGCGCAGTTTCGACCCGGACGCGGATACCTCGTCCGTGGCCGACCCGTTCTACGGCGACCTCGAGGACTTCGAACGGGTTCGCCGCCAGATCGAGGCCGCGGTTCCCGGGCTGCTGGCCTGGGTGTGCGATCGGTAACCCACGATCGGGGGCCCCGCACGCGAACGGCTACCGTGGAAACGTGCAAAGGCTGAGATTTCTGTTGCGACCCGGCTGGCTGGTATTGGCCTTGGTGGTGGCCGGATTCGCCTTCATGTGCTTCTACGTGCTCGCACCCTGGCAGCTCGGCAAGAACACGTCGACGGAACACCGCAACCAACTGATCGCCGATTCGGTCGATGCCGACCCGGTCCCGGTGGAGAGCCTGCTGTCCGGGACCGCGCTGGGTCCGGACGACGAATGGCGGCGCATCACGGCCACCGGAGAGTACCTCCAGAACAGCGACCTCCTGGTTCGGCTGCGATCGATCCAAGCGCAACCCGCGTACGAGGTCCTGACCCCGCTGCAACTGTCCAGCGGCAGCACCATCTTGGTCAACCGCGGCTACGTCCGACCCGTACAGGGAACCGAGGCGCCGCCGGTGGATGCGCCGCCGACGGGGCAGATGACACTCGACGGCCGTGTCCGCAAGTCGGAAGGCACCATCCCCGGCAAGGAACCGATCATCGAGAACGGGCAGCGTCAGGTCTACTACATCGATGCGGGTCAGATCGGCGGCGTCATCGGCACCGATCTGGTGGACGCATACGTCCAACTCGAACCAGGTCAGCCCGGTGGCCTGGGCACCATTCCGCTCCCGCAACTCGATGCGGGCCCGTACCTGTCGTACGGACTTCAGTGGCTGGCGTTCGGAATCATGGCGCCGTTGGGCCTTGCCTACTTCATCCGGGCGGAGTGGCTCGAACGCCGCAGGGAGAAGTCCGCGAAGCCCGCTGGCGACTCCGGACCCGTACCCGTCGCACGAAAGAAGCCGTTCACCAGGACCAGGCCGGCGGAATCAGCACCGAGAACGGCGACGGAAGCAAAGCTGGCCGACCGCTACGGCAAGGGCCGCTGACACGAGGGCCGCACCGCCCTGTGCTGCGCTGGAGAGTTGCACAGCACGGTCGAGGTCCACGGGTTCGGGTGAGCGCCCGGATCCCAGGCGAGGCCGCATCTCGACACCGTGGGCGTATTCGGTGCGCCCCCCAAGCGATATTCCCAGGGCTCCTGCAGCGCTCGCCTCCGCGACTCCCGCATTGGGACTGGGATGCTCAGCTGCGTCGCGGCGCCACACCTCCCACGCTTCGACAGTCGATCCACCGACAGTGGAGGCAGCCACAACGGTCAATACACCCGTCAAGCGGGCAGGAAATAGGTTGACGGCGTCGTCCCAGCGCGCCGCGGACCAACCGAAGTTGCGGTACTTCGGCGAGCGATAGCCGACCATCGCATCGAGGGTGTTGGACGCTCGGTAGGCGAACAGGCCGGGAATGCCGGCCAGCGCCCCCCACACGAGCGCCCCGACCGCCGCGTCTGAGGTGTTCTCGGCCACCGACTCCAGTGCAGCCCGTGTGAGGCCGTCCACACCGAGCCCGCTGGGATCACGCCCACACAGGCACGGCAACAGAGCACGGGCGGCGGTGAGATCACCCACCTCGAGGTGCCGGGCCATGGCAGCCCCGGTCCGGCCCAGTGACGTTCCACCGAGGACGACCCAGGTCGCGACGGCTGTCCCCGCGGCCTCTCCTGCCCATCCACCACGCTGCGCAGTGCGGGCCGTCACGATGCCCAGACCAGCCGCTCCGCCTATCAACGTTCCCGCATGCAGGACTCCGAACAACCGGGAATCGCGGTAGGTCACCGTTTCCAATGCCTTTGCCATGCGACCGAATCCGGATACGGGGTGCCATCGGGCGGGGTCAGCTAGGAGGCGGTCGGCGGCGTAGCCGAGCAGTAGACCGGCGGCGCGGGCCGTGCCGGAAAAGGAAAGTAGATGCACACGCTATTTCTATCAACCAGCGTTGCAGTCGATGGAAAAGGAGTTCCGGCCTACCGTACGGTAGGCGAACAGGCCCAGCGAATTCTTCGGCAGAAGTGCCGAATCCTGATAGTACGCCAAGAGTTTCGTCGATTTCCCTCTTCTCCCACTACAATTAGGACGTCGCCTCGTTCCCCCCATGTCGGGCGGCGCAGGATCCCGCCCCGCCCTCATCTCTGGTGCTGACTCAAACACACCTTCGTGGCTGGGCGGGTTTCCGGTTTCTCCGGTGAACAGCCTCTGATGAGGGCATTGGTTTCACCTGCACCGCCTGGGACGATCGAGGGATGCATATCGACACGACGAATCTCGCCGACAATGAATTGATCGTCGCGCTGAGCGAGCAGCGTGCTCTACTCGGGGAATCGATCGCAAACGATTACGGCTGCGACACCGTCGACGGCGTCACCCGCCTGATCGGGGAACTCGAGGCCGAAGTCGATCGTCGAGGCTTGCTGACATGACGGCGTGCCAACTGCACTAGATGCGTCTGGTCGAACCCGGTCACGCGGACCACACGTCGGCCCGGCTCCCGTCTTCCTCGTAGCGGTCGATCTTCACAATGCCCGCCCCAGATTCGGAGTGAGGCCTGTGCGTCTCGTTGACCGCCTGAAAGTCTGATTCGAAGATCCTGTCGCGCGACGTCCCGTTGCGCAGCGTCACCTTGTACGTCGGCATGGTCACAAATATACGGCGAGATTCCGGACGATGGACGGTCAACCTCGCGACACTACCTGTCCATGTCGAGATGGCTGTCAGACTAAGGAAGCCCCTACCTGCATCGGCATGCACGGCGAGGCTTCGAACTTGTGTGGGCGCGGAGGGTTTCGAACCCCCGACCGCTGGTGTGTAAAACCAGAGCTCTACCACTGAGCTACACGCCCGAACACCCGGCGAAATACTCGCCGGGTGCGCATCAGGACTCTAGCGTGGCGAGCGCCTTCTCCCAAGCTCCCTGGTCACGAGCCTCTCCGGGCCCGTTCATCTCGGCAAACCGGATGACACCGTCTTTGTCGATCACGAAGGTGCCGCGGTTCGCAAAGCCCAGTTTCTCGTTGAAGACGCCATAAGCTTGCGCGATCGCACCGTGCGGCCAGAAATCGGCGAGCAGCGGGAAGGTGTACCCCTGCTCTGCTGACCAGATCTTGTGGGTCGGCGACGCACCAACCGAGAGCGCGAGAATGGCGGTTTCGTCGTTCTCGAACTTCGGCAGTTCGTCCCGAACCCTGCAGAGTTCACCCTGACAGGTTCCGGTGAACGCAAGGGGGTAGAACACGAGCAGGACGTTCTTCTTTCCGCGGTAGTCGGAAAGTGTCACTTCCTGGTTGTTCTGGTCCTTGAGGGTGAAATCAGGGGCGATCGCCCCCACCTCGAGTGGCATTGCATAGTCCTTAGCTGACGAAGTGTGAGGATGACGGATTCAGCGCTTGTTCGCGGGACGCGATTTCGGCTGAACCAGACGGCTCCCCGACCAGTCCCCGAGGTTCGCCGCCGAGGTCTGGGTGAGGCCTGCAGTGGGTGCGGACTCAGCGATCTCGCTGGGCTCCACGTGACCGGTGTGACCCGTCTTGGGTGTGAGGACCCACACGAATCCCTCATCGGCCAGCGGGCCGATGGCATCCATGAGGGCATCGACCAGATCTCCGTCTTCGTCGCGCCACCACAGCAGCACGACATCGATCACCTCGTCGGAATCCTCGTCCAGAAGTTCTCTACCGATGGCTTCCTCGACTGCCGAACGCAGGTTGTCGTCTGTGTCCTCGTCCCAGCCCAGTTCCTGTACCGCCATGTCGGCAGAGATTCCGAGTTTCTGGGCGTAGTTTTGGGCGTCCGCCGCGGCGACCACGGTGCGGTCCTCCTTTGGTTGACGGTGTTCGAGTACGAGTACCCGAACACCTGCCGGATGAAGTTCAATTAGATGAAAGCGAACATGCTCGAGCGCGTTCGCGCAAGCTGGGCACGCGAATACTCTTCACAAAGTAGCGGATCGCTGTCATTGACCGAGCCTACGGTGCCGAAGTCGGGATGTGGGGCAGGCTTTCCGAATCGAATCGCTGAGCTGGTTACCTCAGCTCGCGAAAATGTTCAGATCGTCGCTGTATCCACCTCCGTCCGCGGCCGTCGCAAGATTGTGACAGCTATTCGCACAATCGGCGAACGTGCCTGTCAGGTCGTCGGAAGAGAGCCGCGGGCACTTTTGACAGCGGCGCCCACGGCGACGGCAGGGGCCGCAGCGGTGAATGTGTTGTAGGTCTCGATTGCATCAAGCGCCGCCACACGCCGTGAGACACCGACACCGGGGGTAGCCGTCGTCCGCCAGGCTCCAGCCGCGAGTTGCGCCGCCCCAGTCGTCTCTCGCGGTTACTTCCCGGCATCGACGACCTCAACCGTTCGGGCCTGTAACTGCGCAAACGCTACCGAAGAGTAACCCGATCAGGGTGTGCCGACTGCGCCGCAATGGGGAAAGATGAAGGGCGCGCCATATTCATCCGCGCCGTATTCATCAAGGAGAGGGGTCGGGCCCAACAAGGCCGCGATCGCATGGAAAGGACGCCACACCGTGCGTCCCACCACAATGAGGAGCAACGTTGTCAGACCTGATCCAGGGACCCGCGTCTCAACCAGAGAAAGCCGCCTCCGGCGCCGGAGCGGCCCAAACTGCCAACCCCAGTGCAACCCCGGGTCCAGAGGGCCGCGTTCGCGTCATTCGTGAGGGTGTCGCGTCGTATCTGCCGGATATCGATCCGGATGAGACCACGGAATGGTTGGAGTCGTTCGACGGACTACTCGATCGATCCGGGCCCACCCGTGCCCGGTATCTGATGTTGCGGATGCTAGAACGGGCCGGGGAGAAGCACGTCGCGTTGCCGGCGCTGACATCCACCGACTATGTGAACACCATCCCGACGGAGAACGAGCCGTGGTTCCCCGGTGACGAGGAGGTCGAGCGCCGGTATCGGGCGTTCATCCGCTGGAACGCCGCGATCATGGTGACACGTGCGCAACGTCCGGGTGTCGGCGTAGGCGGCCACATCTCCACCTACGCATCGTCTGCGGCGCTGTACGAGGTCGGGTTCAACCACTTCTTCCGCGGCAAGAACCACCCCGGTGGCGGGGATCAGATATTCATTCAGGGCCACGCCTCCCCCGGTATCTACGCGCGTGCGTTTCTGGAGGGGCGGATCCCGGCGGAACAGATGGACGGCTTCCGGCAGGAGGCCTCGCATGCCGACCAGGGGGGCGGACTGCCGTCGTACCCGCACCCTCGCCTGTTGCCCGATTTCTGGGAGTTCCCGACAGTGTCGATGGGCCTGGGCCCGATGAACGCGATCTACCAGGCAAGATTCAATCATTACCTGGACGACCGCGGCCTCAAGGACACCTCCGATCAACACGTGTGGGCGTTCTTGGGGGACGGGGAGATGGACGAACCCGAGTCTCGGGGTCTGGCCCACGTCGCGGCCACCGAAGGCCTCGACAACCTGACGTTCGTGGTGAACTGCAACTTGCAGCGCCTCGACGGCCCGGTCCGCGGCAACGGCAAGATCATCCAGGAATTGGAATCATTCTTCCGCGGCGCGGGCTGGAATGTGATCAAGGTTGTCTGGGGCCGCGAGTGGGATGCATTGCTGCATGCCGACCGGGACGGTGCCCTGGTCAACCTGATGAACGTCACCCCGGACGGGGACTACCAGACCTACAAGGCGAACGACGGTGCGTTCGTGCGCGAGCACTTCTTCGGCCGGGACCCGCGGACGAAGGAGTTGGTGGCGAATCTGTCGGATCGCGACATCTGGAATCTCAAGCGCGGCGGGCATGACTACCGCAAGATCTACGCCGCGTATGCGGCGGCGAAGGCGCACAAGGGTCAGCCGACGGTGATCCTGGCGCACACCATCAAGGGCTACACGCTGGGCAAGCACTTCGAGGGGCGCAACGCCACCCATCAGATGAAAAAGCTCACTCTCGATGATCTGAAAAACTTCCGGGACCTGCAGCGAATCCCGATCTCCGACGCGGAACTCGAGAAAGATCCGAAGCTGCCCCCGTACTACCACCCCGGCAACGACGCGCCGGAGATTCAGTACATGCTCGACCGCCGCCGAGCCTTGGGCGGCTTCCTGCCGGAGCGGCGCACTAATGCGGCCCCGCTGCCGATGCCGCCGGACAAGACCTACGACGTAGTGCGCAAGGGATCGGGAAAGCAACAGGTCGCCACCACGATGGCGTTGGTACGGATCATGAAGGAGTTGTTGCGGGACAAGAAGATCGGAAAGCGAATCGTCCCGATCATCCCGGACGAGGCCCGCACCTTCGGAATGGACTCCTGGTTTCCGTCGCTCAAGATCTACAACCGCAACGGGCAGTTGTACACGGCGGTGGACGCGGACCTGATGCTCGCCTACAAGGAGTCCGAGACCGGGCAGATCCTGCACGAGGGCATCAACGAAGCTGGTTCGACCGCCTCGTTCACCGCGGTCGGCACCTCCTATGCCACCCATGGCGAGCCGATGATCCCGCTGTACATCTTCTACTCGATGTTCGGATTCCAACGCACCGGCGACGGATTTTGGGCGGCCGCGGATCAGATGGCCCGCGGCTTCGTCCTGGGCGCCACGGCAGGCCGGACCACCCTCACTGGAGAAGGCTTGCAGCACGCGGACGGGCATTCGCTGTTGCTCGCGTCGACGAACCCGGCCGTCGTCGCGTACGACCCAGCGTTCTCCTACGAGATCGCGCACATCGTCAAGGACGGGTTGCGGCGAATGTACGGCGGCACCGTGGCGGCTGACGGCACGTTGGAGCCGGGGTTCGGCGGAGAGAACATCTTCTACTACATCACCCTCTACAACGAGCCCTACTCCCAACCTGCCGAACCGGACAACTTGAACGTCGAGGGTCTGCTCCAGGGCATTTACCTGTTCAAGAAGTCTGATGCGTCCGGGGGCAGCACCAACGGGCGCTCCGCCGACTCCGCGCTTGCGGCACAGATCCTCGTCTCTGGCGTTGCAATGCCAGAGGGGCTGCGAGCGCAGCAGATTCTCGCCGACGAGTGGGGTGTCGCCGCGGACGTGTGGTCGGTGACCTCCTGGGGTGAACTGCGCCGTGAGGGCGTCGAATGCGAGAAGCGGGCCCTTCGCGACCCGGGAAGCGACGCCCCACTGCCCTACGTCACCCAGGCCCTCTCCGATGCGGCCGGCCCGTTCGTCGCCGCATCGGACTGGATGCGGGCGGTGCCGGACCAGATCCGCCAGTGGGTGCCAGGTTCATACACCACGCTCGGCACCGACGGATTCGGCTTCTCCGACACCCGCCCGGCCGCCCGCCGGTACTTCAACGTCGACGCCGAATCCATCGTCGTGGCCGTCCTCGCCGCCCTCGCCGGAGAAGGCGCCCTCGACCGGACCAAGGCCGCCGAAGCCGCCACCAGGTACCGCATCGGCGACGTCAGCGCCGCCACCGTGTCTTACACCGACACTGGAAGCGCGTAGCGTCGGCCTACACCGACACGGCAAGCGCGTGGCGTCGACCTCCTCGCCGCCCGCTCGTGTGTCCGTCGGACACCGCGGGCGGGGGGGCGTAGGTTCTTGAACATGGTCGAGCAGAGTCCGATGGTCTCCCGAAGGCGAGAACCCCGGGACCCGTTGCCGGATGCATTGCTACGTCGCGTCAAGCAGTTCTCCGGACGCCTCTCGACTGAGGCAGTCACGACGATGCAGGATCAGCTGCCATTCTTCGACAACCTCGACGCCTCCCAACGCTCCAACGTGCAGTTACTGGTCCAGACGGCCGTCGTCAACTTCCTGGAGTGGCTCAAGGATCCGGACGACAGTGACATCCGCTTCAGTATCGACGCGTTCCAGGTGATTCCGGAGGACCTCGCTCGTAGGCTCACGCTCCGCCAGACCGTGGATATGGTCCGTGTGGCGATGGAATTCTTCGAGCAGTGGCTGCCTGCACTTGCGCGCAACGAACAGCAACTGACCGCTCTCACCGAAGCCGTCCTGCGTTACGGGCGTGAACTCGGGTTCGCTGCAGCCTCCGTCTACGCCAGTGCGGCAGAGTCCCGCGGCGCCTGGGACACCAGGCTCGAGGCCCTCGTCGTCGATGCCGTGGTCCGAGGTGACACAGGTTCCGACATGCTGTCGCGGGCGGCAACCCTCAATTGGGACGCCACCGCCCCCGCCACCGTCATCGTCGGTACACCGCCCGAGGACGAACGGGTCTCCGTGGTCAGCACCGTCCACACGATCGCGCAAAAGCACGGCCGCGCCGCTCTCGCCGTCGTCCAGGGTTCGTGGCTCGTGATGGTGGTCAGTGGCGAACTCCAGGACGGGCCTGACGACTCGAGGTTCATGACCGACCTCCTCGGCAAGTTCGCGGAAGAGCCGGTGATCATCGGACCCACCACACCGACACTGGGTGCCGCCCACCTCAGTGCCGTCGAGGCACTCGCCGCGATGCAGGCGGTCGCGGGCTGGCGCGGTGCACCTCGACCGGTGCATGCCGCCGAGCTGCTCCCCGAGCGTGCGCTGCTCGGGGACAACGCCGCAGTGACCGCTCTGAACGATCATCTCGTCAGCCCGCTCGCGGCCGCCGGGGGCGTTCTCACCGACACCCTCGACGCATATCTCGACTGTGGAGGTGCGGTTGAGACTTGCGCGCGACAGCTGTTTGTTCATCCAAATACTGTGCGATACCGACTCAAGCGAATCGCCGAAGTCACCGGCCGCGATCCGACGAAGCCGCGGGATGCGTACGTCCTCAGAGTGGCCGCAACTGTGGGGCGATTAACTCATTCGCATCACGAAACCATAACAAGTTTAACACCAGTCCCACCTTTCCCATTTGGAGAAGTCGGACTGTAACGAATGCACGGCCCGATTCGATACGAGCATCCCACGTGCAATTTTGTGGGAACCCGACAATTTCGCTCACAAAGGTTCATCCGCAACGGCATCTCGCGACATGCCTTCGACAGTGTTCTCTTAAAGAGTGATTTCGTTGCTCGCCCCGGGTCAGGGCTCTCAGGCTCCCGGCATGCTCATCCCTTGGTTGGAGCTGCCGGGCACTCAAGACCGTGTCGCGCTGTGGTCGAAGGCCGCCCGCCTCGACCTCATCCGGCTCGGTACCACCGCGACCGCCGAGGAGATCACCGACACGTCGGTCACTCAGCCTCTCGTCGTTGCCACAGCGCTACTCGCCTTCGAGGAACTTGACGCGGGTGGCCTGATTCCTGCAGACACCATCGCGGCCGGGCACTCGGTCGGTGAACTCGCGGCCGCCGCCATCGCCGGCGTCCTCTCCACCGACGACGCGGTTGCCCTCGCCGCCGTGCGCGGAGCGGAGATGGCCAAGGCCTGCGCGCTGGAACCGACGGGCATGTCCGCTGTTCTCGGCGGTGACGAGGCAGTCGTGCTCGCCCGCCTGGACGAACTGGGTCTCGAAGCGGCCAACCGCAACGCGGTCGGCCAGATCGTCGCGGCAGGCCTGCTGTCGGCACTCGAGGAACTAGCAGCCAACCCGCCGGAGCGGGCGCGGGTCCGCGCCCTCCCCGTCGCGGGCGCATTCCACACCCGGTTCATGGCTCCAGCCCAGGAAGCGGTCAGCAAGGCTGCGTCCAAGATCACACCCAGCGAACCCACCCGCACTCTGCTCTCCAATGCCGACGGCGCGCCGGTGGCGTCCGGCGCCGACACACTGACTAAGCTGGCCGCACAGGTAACCCGACCTGTGCGGTGGGACCTGTGCACCGCAAGCCTGCGGACAGCTCAGGTCTCCGCGATCGCGGAGCTTCCACCTGCCGGAACACTGGTCGGTATCGCCAAGCGTGAAATGCGCGGTACGCCAACTCTGGCACTCCAGACCCCGGGGGATATCTCCGCACTGGCCGAGCTGACACAACTCGGCTAGGTTGCTGCGCGCACCTCTGGTGCGCGTGGGGCCGCAGGCGCGGCCGATGGGGTCGTGCCTGCACAACTCCAGATTCATCCACACGAATGAGAAGGGAGCCACTCAGTGGCCGCCACCCAGGAAGACATCATCACCGGACTCGCCGAGATCATCGAGGAGGTCACCGGTATTGAGCCGTCCGAGGTGACTATCGACAAGTCCTTCGTCGACGACCTCGACATCGACTCTCTCTCGATGGTCGAGATCGCCGTCCAGACCGAGGACAAGTACGGCGTGAAGATCCCCGACGAGGATCTTGCCGGACTGCGCACCGTCGGTGACGCCGTGTCCTACATCCAGAAGCTCGAAGCCGAAGGCGGCGAGGAAGCCGACGCGGTCAAGGCCAAGCTCGAAGCAGCCAAGAACGACGAGGAGTGAGCCCAACCGTGACCTCCGCCTCGCCCAACGGGAAACAATTCCCCAACATCGTCGTCACCAGCCTCGCGGCCATGACGTCGGTTGCTGGTGACGTGGATGGCACGTGGAAGGGCCTGTTGGCCGGCGAGAGCGGCATCGACACCCTTCACGATCCGTTCGTCGCGGAGAACGACCTGCCGGTGAAGATCGGTGGCCACCTCAAGGTGTCCCCTGACGAGTCGCTGTCCCGAGTCGAGATCCGCCGGATGAGTTTCGTCGAACGGTTGGCACTCGTTCTGAGTCGTCAAGCCTGGGAGAACGCCGGTAGCCCGGAAGTCGACAAGGATCGCCTCGGCGTCGTGATCGGGACCGGGCTCGGCGGCGGGGAGGCACTCGTCGAGGCCGTCGACAAGATGAAGACCGGCGGTTACCGCAAGGTGTCGCCGTTCGCCGTCCAGATGGTGATGCCCAATGGTCCGTCGGCTACGGTAGGGCTCGAATTCGGGGCTCGTGCCGGAGTGATCACTCCGGTGTCGGCCTGCTCTTCGGGTTCCGAGGCCATCGCCCATGCGTACCGCATGCTCGTCATGGGCGATGCCGACATTATCGTCGCCGGCGGTGTGGAGGGATTCCTCGACGCCGTACCGATCGCAAGCTTCGCGATGATGCGTGCGCTGAGCACACGCAACGACGATCCGAAGGCCGCGTCACGGCCGTTCGACAAGGACCGCGACGGCTTCGTGTTCGGTGAGGCCGGGGCGTTGATGGTCCTCGAGACCGAGGAGCACGCCAAGGCTCGCGGTGCCACGATCCACGCTCGTCTACTAGGCGCGGGCATCACCTCCGACGGCTTCCACATCGTCGCTCCCGATCCCTCGGGAGCGGGCGCTGCACGGGCCATGACGAGGGCGATCGAGAGTGCTGGATTGACGAAGAAGGACATACAGCACATCAACGCGCACGCCACGGCCACTCCGATCGGTGACACAGCGGAGGCGAATGCCATCACCGCTGCCGTCGGCAACCATGCCGCGGTGTACGCACCGAAGTCCGCGTTGGGGCACTCGATCGGCGCCGTAGGGGCGCTCGAGGCTGCACTCACGGTCTTGGCTCTGCGTGACGGAGTAATTCCACCCACGCTGAATCTCGAGAATCAGGATCCAGAAATCGACCTGGATGTCGTCAAGGGCGAAGCCCGTTACGGTGAAATCGATTTCGCGATCAACAACTCGTTTGGTTTCGGTGGGCACAACGTCGCGCTCGCCTTCGGCCGGGCCTGACATCCGGTCGCGCTAGATCGCGGGTGGAGACCCTTCCGCGAAGGGTCTCCACCCATCGACAGCCCGCTACAAGGAGGACGCGATGACAATCTTGGCACCCTCGACGAAGCCTGATTCGTCGATCGATCCGCGCGATCCCCTTGCACGCCTGGCGAAACTGTTCGACGCCGGGACCGTCGTCCCACTCCACCCGCGTGACAAGTCTGGTGTTCTGGCCGCGGCAGGCAACATCGACGGTGTCCGCACCATCGCCTACTGCTCCGATGCCACCGTCATGGGCGGTGCCATGGGCGTCGAAGGCTGTAAACACATCGTGACGGCGATCGACACCGCTCTCGCCGAGGCTGCCCCCATCGTCGGGCTCTGGCACTCGGGCGGCGCTCGTCTCGCCGAAGGAGTCGAGGCCCTGCACGCCGTCGGACTGGTCTTCGAGGCCATGGTCCGCGCCTCCGGCCGCATCCCACAGATTTCCGTCGTCCTCGGCTTCGCGGCCGGAGGTGCGGCATACGGACCCGCCTTGACCGATATCGTCATCATGGCTCCCGAAGCCCGCGTCTTCGTAACCGGACCCGACGTGGTCCGCAGCGTCACCGGCGAGCAGGTCGACATGCTGTCCCTCGGCGGTCCCGACACGCACTCCAAGAAGTCGGGCGTCGCGCACATCGCCGCCCACGACGAGGGCGACGCGCTGCACCGGGCTCGCCGACTTGTGTCGATGTTCTGCGAACAGGGCGAATTCGACCAGTCAGCCGCCGAGCATGGCGACACCGATCTCCGCGCCCTCATGCCGAAGTCGGCCAAGCGCGCCTATGACGTGCGCCCGATCGTCCACGAACTTCTCGACAACGTCGAAGGCGAGTCGAGTTTCGAGGAGTTGCAGGGCAACTACGCCCGCAGCATCGTCACCGGTCTCGGACGACTCGGCGGTCGCACCGTCGGCGTCATCGCCAACAACCCGCTCCGACTCGGGGGTTGCCTCAACTCCGAGAGCGCCGAGAAGTCGGCTCGCTTCGTCCGACTATGCAACGCCTTCGGCATTCCACTCGTGGTAATCGTGGACGTCCCCGGATACCTGCCCGGCGTGAGCATGGAATGGGGAGGCGTCGTTCGCCGAGGGGCCAAACTCCTCCACGCGTTCGCCGAGGCCACCGTTCCCCGCGTGACGGTCGTGACCCGAAAGATCTACGGCGGCGCGTACATCGCCATGAACTCCCGCGCTCTCGGCGCCACCGCCGTCTACGCGTGGCCCGATGCCGAGGTCGCCGTGATGGGTGCCAAGGCCGCCGTCGGCATACTGCACAAGCGTGCTCTGGCCGCCGCGCCCGAAGAAGAGCGTGAGGCGCTGCACGAGCGTTTGGCCGTCGAGCATGAGAGCATTACCGGCGGCGTCGATCGAGCAGTCGAGATCGGTGTCGTGGATGCGGAAATCGACCCGGCGAAAACTCGTAGCGTCGTAACCGCCGCTCTCGCAGCAGCGCCCACACAACGGGGCGATCACAAGAACATCCCGCTGTGATCTGATCTCTGTTTTTCGTGAGAAGGCCCCCGCCAGTGGCGGGGGCCTTCTCACTGTTCACGGCCCAGCCATCGCCTCCTGACGCACCCCTGTACCTTCGGTACGAAAAATTGGACAATGCTGGAGGGATCGATGCTCGTCGATCAGAGCGCCGACATGCCCGGTTCGATGTCCGAATGGGCATCACGGTTCATCGGTGAATTCGCCGGGTCCGTCAGTCGCGAAGTCGCCGATGGTTTCTCTGCCATGGCCGATACAGCTCGTGGGACGGTTGACAACTACGAGGTAACGGACGAGACCCTGGCAGCAACCATCGGGAAGGTGCTGCCCGACTCATGATTCCCTCGAAGTCCCGTTTCGAATCCTGGACACTAGCCAGCCTGTCAGAGGTACCTCCGATCCTGCGGCAGCGCGGTGAGTCGATCCAGCAGGCAGTCGTGTCGATCGAGACACGGTGTAACGATCTCCCCGAATTGCGCGCTTGGGAAGGCGATGCCCATACCGAGGCTTCGGAAGCTTCCCGCCGCGCAAAGCGCAAGGCCGGCAACGTATGTGACCTGGCGGACGCCTTGGCCGCCGCCCTCGACCAGGGTTTTCATGCGGTGGGTGCAGCGAAGCGTGCAGCCCTCGGGAAGTCCACGGAACTGGAGCAGGGACCCCTTCTCATTTCGGTTCCCGCCGACAGTGCCCTCTTCTTCCATCCCGCGCTGACGACAGCGGGAGGCGTCCTATCCGGCATCGAAACCCGAGCCGGAAGCATACTCGAGCGAGGCCTACCGACCCTGACATCCAATATCGTCTCAAATCTCCACTACGGGGCAAAGTTCGGCGGCCTGGCGGTCGCGATCGGCACGGCCCTCCATGACGTGTACACCGCCGATTCACCAGAAGCCCAATGCCAGGCAGGGATTGCGGGAACGGCTGGTGGCTGGGCGGGCGGCGTAGTCGGCGCTCTTGTTCCGATCCCGTACGTCGACGTGCTTGCGGCCGGAGCGGGCGCAGCTGGAGGATCCAGAGTTTCCGGCTGGTGGGGATCAAAAATCGGTGAAACGGTGTGCTACTGATGACTACCAGGTTTCCCGTTCCACAGGGTTGGCGACATCCGCGAAGCCAGCCGAAGTTCGTCGGGATCCTGGTGCTGTTCTTCGGCACGTTTGCCGCATTCTGGATCTACTGCGGAGTACGTGCCGCAGTAGAAGGCCGGCTTGTCTACACGCTGTTCTATTTCCCATCGGCGTTCGGATTCACCGCCGTGTGTTTCCTGTCTCTGCTCGTCATCGCCCAGCGCCATCGTGACCGGCCACATCCCTCTTCCTCCATCCAGAACACACGGGCGGTTCGGTTTCGCCCGGCGCCCGCATTCAGGTTCGGCTACCTCGGCACGTTGGCGTCGGGAACAGTGGGTTGCGCAGCCTTCTCGATCGGACTGTGGTCTGGAGTGCTGAGCTTCCCGTTGAGTTCTGGGCAGAAAAGTATCTTTCCGTGCTTCTTCACCGCTTTCGGCCTGTTCGCGCTCTGTCTCCTGACGCTATTCATGATTGATCGGTTCCGATTCCCTCGCGTCGAGTGCACACCGGAAGAGTTGATCGTCCAGGGATTCAGGGCACAGGATCAGCCACGTGGGAACGCCCAGCCGACATCGAAGCTGTCACCCGGGGAATGACGCCGCACTTGCGATACCGTTGGTCGACGAGCTGCCCGCGGTGCAAGGATCCACCGCCGCCGGCCACTTGACGCGGCCCGGCAGAACGTTCAGGAGAACATCGTCGCGACCGCAGACCTATTTGCCGTGGGCGCCGTCCCACTCTTCTGGTTCCTCCGCTATTACCTCGAGCACCCGGGGACCGCCCGGAACTGGCCGACCACCGCGCCATCCAGCGCCTGCACAACGGATCCCTCGACTGCGCGTACACCCAGACTGCGGGAGAGTGAACACGAAACCCGTGGTCAGCCCACATCTCGCCGCAACCAGGTGACCTCGGCGCCTTCGCCGCCGCTACGGAAGGGCTCAAGAGCCTCGTCCCAGGCGGTTCCGAGCGCTTGGTGGAGTTCCGCGGCGATATCGTTTCCTGTTTGCATCAGCGCCCGCAAGCGCATCTCCCCCACGACGACGTCGCCGTTGGCACTGGTTGACCCGTGCCACAGGCCCATTCCGGGCACGTAGCTGTACCGCTCGCCGTCCACTCCATCACTGGCGTCCTCGGTCACCTCGAAGCGCAACATCGGCCAAGCGCGAAGGGCGTTGACCAGCCTCGTGGCTGTGCCGACGGGACCTATCCAGTTGGTGGTCGCACGCATAACTCCGTTGGAGGCGGGCTGCGAGGTCCACTTGAGGTTGGCGTGGCTGTTCAGCGTAGAGGTCAGCGCCCAATCGATGTGGGGGCACAACGCGGCGGGCGACGAGTGGATGTAGGCAACACCAGTCGTCGCGTCCGCGAACTGATTCAATGCGTGCACTCGAGCCTCCTGCTTCGACGAGGGACGTCTTCCCCAACGGCCTCAGTCGATGCGTTCAGCAGGCTCGGTTGATCAGTGTGCCTTGTGTTACCTGTGTTGCGCCAGTGAATCGAACAATCGGTGAGTAATCATCACCGGTGTTCCGCGAGAATACCGTCGCTCAACTCAGTCCACAGAGGTTTTGCCCAGTCGCCGAACTCCCGGTCCGTCAACAAGACGCACGCCAGGCCGGCCACCGGATCGACCCACAGGAACGTGCCCGACTGCCCGAAGTGGCCGAACGTCTGCGGCGAATTGCCCAGACCCGTCCAGTGCGGACTCTTCGCCGAACGGATCTCAAAGCCCAAACCCCAGTCGTTCGGACGCTGTGGGCCATATCCGGGCAGGATTCCGTCGAGACCGGGAAACTGTACCGACGTGGCATCCGCGAACGTTTGGGGCGAGATGAGCACCGGGCGGAACAGTTCGGCGGCGAACCGGCCGAGATCGGCGACGGACGCCTGTACGCCGTGGCCGGCCGGACCGACGAGCGCCGACTCGCCCATCGACAGCGGCGCGAAGACCGCTTCCGCGAGATAGTCGGCAAAGTCAATGGACGTCTCGCCCGCAAGGAAGTCTGCGAGCACCTCGTACCCGGCGCTCGAGTAGATCCGCTTGCGTTTCGGCGGCGTCTGCACGCGGTTGGCGTCGAACGCGAGACCTGACGCGTGCGCCAGCAGATGACGTACGGTCGAGCCTTCGGGACCCGCAGGTTGGTCGAGTTCGAGGGCGCCCTCCTCTGCTGCCACCAGGACGGCGTAAGCGCACAGCAACTTCGTCACCGACGCCAGCGCAAAAACGCGCCGTTGGTCGCCGTACTCGCCGACGACACCGTCCTCACGCGACAGAACAACCGCCGCAGCGTTGTCCACCGGCCACTGGGCAATCCGATCGAGACTCTGCACCAGGTCAGACTACGAGAGCAGCCGGCGGTCAGCTTCGGTGAGTTCTCACCAGTCTGCTTCGGTGTACCGGATGACGCCGCGAATGTTCTTCCCGTCGAGCATGTCCTGATACCCGTCGTTGATGTCGTCGATGCTGTAGGTACGGGTGATCATGTCGTCCAGGTTCAACTGGCCCGACTTGTACATGGCCAGCAGGTTCGGGATGTCGAGGCGAGCATTTCCGCCACCGAAGATCGTGCCCTTCAGATCCTTCTGCAGCATGGAGAAGAGAAACAGGTTCAACTTGACGTCCATGTCGGTCATCGCGCCCATCGCAGTGACGACGCAAGTGCCGAACTTGCTGGTGAGCAGCAGTGCTTCCTCGACGTATTCGCCCTTCATCTCCCCTACCGTGATGATCGTCTTCTGCGCCATCAGCCCGTTCGTGAGGGAGATGATCGGCTCGATTGCTGCTGCGGCACTCTCGAAGGCATGCGTGGCCCCGAACTTCAGCGCCTGCTCCCGCTTCCACGGCACCGGGTCGATGGCGAAGATCTGACGCGCCCCAGATGCCACCGCGCCCTGCAGTGCGCTCATTCCGACACCGCCGACACCCATGATGACGACGGATTCGCCCGGCTCCACCTTCGCCATTCGCGTCGCCGAACCCCACCCGGTGGGCACGCCGCATCCGACAAGGGCGGCAACTTCGAAGGGGATGTCCTTGTCGATCTTCACGACCGACGTCTCGTGCACCACCATGTAGGGCGAGAACGTCCCGAGCAAGCACATCGGGACCACGTCCTCACCGCGCGCCTGGATGCGGAACGTGCCGTCACTGATCGCCAGACCGCTCAGCAACCCCATGCCGAGGTCACACAGATTCTGATGTCCCGCCGAGCACGCCGGACACCGCCCGCAGGCAGGCACGAACGAGAGCACCACGTGATCGCCGACCTCGAGGTCCTTCACCTCTGGTCCCAACTTCGTGATCACCCCGGACCCCTCGTGGCCACCCATCACAGGGAAGGACCCCATTGGCATCGACCCCGTGACGATGTGGTGGTCGGAGTGGCACATTCCGGCGGCTTCCATCCGAATCTGAACCTCACCCGCAACCGGTTCCCCGATCTCGATTTCCTCCACGGACCACGGTTCGTTCACGCCCCAGAGGATCGCACCCTTGGTCTTCATGTGACTCCCAACCCTTCGTTTGTGTCTGCGCGCCTGATGCAGTGACGATAGACACAAACCGGCCGAATTGGAACACGTTCTACCGAATCGTCTCGGGGAATCCGAAACTGTTACCCCGACACGTCGTGGAGGTGATGGACCGGATCGTGGACGAAATACTTGGCCAGCGACTCCACCGTGAACGACGCACCGTCACCGCGACGCCCGGTCCGCCCGCGCAAATCCGGAGCGACAGCTTCGAAAGCGTCCGCCACCGATCCGGCAGCCACCAGCAGTCCGGCGCCCACCGCGTCCGGATCCTGATCGTTGTAGCGCTCGGTCACCGCGGCCTCATCCTGATCCCAGTTCGGAAACACCGGATCCGACTCGTCCAGCATCAGGCGCAGTCGGACGTCGAAGATATGGAACACGTCCCGAACGTGCGCGGCATACTCGAGGGCCGACCACGTCTGCCCGTCAGGTCTGACGGCGACATCCGATCGGTTGAGAACGGGTGACCACGCTTCGGCATTCGCACGGACCATCACCGAAATATCTTCGTACCGGGTTGCCGTCGAGTCGAATCCGCAGTCGGGGCAGGCGCGCTCGAGGACCCAGGTCCAGTTTTTGGTATCGGGAGTAATCGTCATGGCGGTCATCGTAGGGCTACAGACGCGACATTGCGGCGACCGGCGAGCGTCGACATATTGTGGGGCGGGCGGGGCTCGAACCCGCGACCAATGGAGTCTAGGTTTGAGTGTCCGACCGAATCTGGATTCTTCCCATTATCCCTTGCAGTGCAATCTATTCCGGTCACGTTGGTGTCCGATCAGTTTGCGATATTTCCCAGTGATTCCTACTCATAAACGATGAATAAGCGATAGATAAGGCTCCCACGCTGGCCGATCGGCGACTCGATAATGTTGTCGACGTCGGCAAGATGATGTGCCCTGAGCTTTCGCGGGTTGCCCCTGCAAAGTAGCCGGCCTGCTCGGTTTGAGAGTTCCCGGAAGGAAACCGCCAGGGCCTCCCGGCTTTTTGACGGTAGCGACAAAAAGCCTCGCCACGTCCTCGCCACTGTTCCTGTCGGCGGTGGCCTGTACCGGGCTCGAGGGTGGCCCCAATGTGAGCACCCTTTTTCGGCCAAAATCGGACAATTCCGGGGTGTGATTCGACCGAGCACCCCTATATCCGCGCGCGGGAACCCCCTCGATGCCAGGGGAGAGAACCAGCGCGCCGAAGGAGTGGTCCGTGGTGTGGGGATTCCCGTGATTGAGAGGCCCCCTGGGGGTCACCACCGCTCACTCAGTGTGCCGAGGACCGACGTGCGGCGTCCGCGCCTCGTAAACGATCGACCCGGTAGTCCGCCACAGTTCACCGCGGACCGCCGCCGGGTCATGTCAACGAACCGGATGACGCCGCCACCCTCACGGTCGGGGTGGCGGCGTCATTCGGCTACAGCATCATTCGTCTCTACGGTGCGGGTGTCAGCTGAACGCGCTGCCTACGCCCGAGCCGCTGCCGGTCAACGAACCGAAATCGAGGCACAGCGAGCCGGCGCACTTGCCGATGGCGATCACCGACACCGAATCGTCGCCGAAGTTGGCGACGTAGGCGCGGGACCCGTCCGGGGTGATCGCCACCCCCTCCGGGTTGCTCCCGACGGTGACGGTATCGACCACCGTGTTGGTGGCGGTGTCGATCACCGACACCGTACCGTCGGCATTGTTGGCGACGTAGGCGCGGGATCCGTCCGGGGTGACCGCCACCCCCTCCGGGTTGCTCCCGACGGTGACGGTATCGACCACCATGTTGGTGCCGGTGTCGATCACCGACACCGTACCGTCGGCATTGTTGGCGACGTAGGCGTGCCCGTCCGGGGTGACCGCCACCCCGCGAGGGTCGTTCCCGACGGCGACGGTATCGACCACCATGTTGGTGGCGGTGTCGATCACCGACACCGAACCGTCACCACCGTTGGCGACGTAGGCATGGGATCCGTCCGGGGTGACCGCCACCCCGCGAGGGCCGTTCCCGACGGCGACGGTATCGACCACCATGTTGGTGGCGGTGTCGATCACCGACACCGAACCGCCGCCACCGTTGGTGACGTAGGCGTGCCCGTCCGGGGTGATCGCCACCCCGCGAGGGAAACTCCCGACGGCGACGGTATCGACCACCATGTTGGTGCCGGTGTCGATCACCGACACCGAACCGCCGCCGGCATTGTTGGTGACGTAGACGTGGGTCCCGTCCGGGGTGACCGCCACCGCGTTCGGGCCGTTCCCGACGTTGACGGTATCGACCACCATGTTGGTGCCGGTGTCGATCACCGACACCGTACCGTCACTTCTGTTGGTGACGTAGGCGTGCCCGTCCGGGGTGATCGCCACCCCGGCCGGGGTGGCCCCGACGGGGATGGTAGCGATGACGGTGTCCGCTGCCGCGGCCGCCGCCCCCATACCGGCCATACCCAGCACCATTGCGAAAGTAGCGGTCAACCCAAGTACCAGACGTCGGCTGCGTCCCCTGACCGTGGGATACCCGCGAAAATCAGTGGGGTGATTCACATTTTTCTCCTGCTCTCAGAGGAACAAAACGGATCAACCTTGCAGTCGCACAACCGGTGGTCGGATCCGACCATCAGCCCATCGGAGGCTAGCAACCGAATTCTGATCTCGACGCAGAATCCGTCAGAACCCTCACGGCCACACGAGGCCGCACTAGGCATGATCGGACACTCGGACCTGTGGAGTTGACCGACCGGAGCTGATGCGCGTTGTTACCAATGTGTCGGGCTCACGGCGGCCGCTTCCCTGAGGGTGCGTCGGCGGCTAGCAGGCGGGGTTGCATCGGGAATACAGGCGCGCCCCGGCCTGCTGGCGACCGGGGCGCTGTGTGGAGCTAATTGCGCCGGAACAGTACGGGGTGAGGTAGACGCCTCGTCGACAACATCGGCGGGTGACCGATCACGTGGAGTTTGTGGTCTACCCCGTTCGAGGTGGGCCGATCTCTTCGGCGAACGCGGCGTCGGGGTCGTGTTCGGCGCTACCGCACGTCCAGATCTTGAAGGTGCGTGCTCCGCCGGCCGCGGCATGGATCGCGTCGAGTTCGTCCTCGATCTGCCGGGCGGTCATGCCGGGCCGGTGTGCCGGGGGCAGCGGCGCGGCGGTCAACTCGCGGATACGGGCCAGCTCGGCCGTCGTGAAGTTCCGCACCTGCAGTGTTGATGGTTGGGTGATTCTCGCCATCACGCGCCGCCCTGGTCTGCCCAGCGTGATTGTGCGGCCCGTTGGTGCCGGGACGATTTCGGGGCACCCTCACTTTTGGGGTTGAGTCGGGCGATCAGGTCGACCGCGAGCCGGTCGAGTGCACGGATCTCGGCGGAGAGCTTGACTACGATTCCGGGGTTCGGTTGGTCGGTGCGCATCTCGTTTTGCAGCAGTTTTCGCACGGATTCGGCACGGTCCACCGACTCGCCGGCACGCCGGCACGCCGGCACGCTCGAGAATGGCCTCTTCCGACTCGGTCCACACCAGCTGCTGTCCGACTTCTTCGCCTGCGCGCCAGAGGATCTCGGCCTGCCCGTCGACGAGGCGTTTACCGGCAGCGGTCCTCGGTCGTCTCATGATCGACACGTCCTTTCCTCGAATTTTGGTTGCAATGCACCCACCGGCAGGCCCTATGCCCTCCGTAGGCGAAGGGGGTGGGGGGAGGGGGTGTGGCCCCCTTCTCGCTGGTGCTCGGTCGGGGTTGCCGCGGCGCCTGTCGGGTTGGGGGTGACAGGCGCCGCGGCAGGTCTGGGTCAAGTCGTGCCGATGCCAACGACGCGGATCTGCGCCTGGCGGGGAACGCAGTTGTTCTCGTGACACCGCTCGTGTTCCTCGCCTCCGCAGCCGCGACGCCACGGCGGCCCGTACCGGTCGGTGTCGTATGTTCCGCACCACCGGCACCCCCGCACCGTGGTCACGCCGCTGCGTTACCCAGGTGGGCGTCGAGGTCGCGGGCACGCTGGGCCCGGTGCTCGGCCACCGCCTCCGCTTCTAGGTCCCGCACGATCCGGTTGAACGCTGTCAGAAAGTCCGAATCGGCGTCGGGATCAGGACCACCAAGTCCTGACAACCTGCCGAGCTTCCTTGTGGGCAAATCATCGGGAAGGTAGATGGTCTGCGGCGCGTCATCGGGTGCACGATCGGTGCCGAGGTGCGCGGCGGTGTCGGCGTTCCATCCGGCCACCTCCGCCCTCCACCGGGGTCCTCGCTCCGACTTCGGTGTACAGGTCAGCTGGGAGGAACGAACGTTGAGGTCGCAGACACAGGCGTGGATGGTGTCGATCTTCGCATCGTGAATCTCGGCATGATGTCTGGCGAATGCCTGGAACTCGGCCGCAACGGTCACCCGTGTGCGCCGATACTGCGCCCAAGCGCCGAACACGTCTCCATCGTTGCGGACAGCGTCGGCGAACTTCTCCCGCGTGGCGGCGATCCGACCACCGAATTCCTTCCGGTAGTCGGACTGCCGTCGGGTTTCGAATGCGTGCACGGCCTCGGTGCGGCGGCGCTCGGCCTCGGCCTCGGCGTCCCGTGCAGCCTGGACAGCCTTCTGGGCGTTGGTGCGTGCGCGGTCGGCCTTCGCTTGCAGATCGTCGGCGGCCTGGTCGAGTTCTTCGATGGTGGTCGTCACGGGTGTGTCTCCTGTCGGTCGGGGTGGTGGGAAAGGCCGGCCAGTTGGAAGGGCTTCTGACGTAGGGCCTTCGGGGGTGTGGAACCGCGGGCGCTGGTGGTCAGCGCCCGAAATTCCTCGTCGGTCAGGGCCGCGAGGTAGTCGGCGACCTCGCGTCGATTGGGCATCATGAGGCGTTCCTGTTCTGCGCGTATTCGGTGACGGTGCGCCGGTCGAACACCCACCGGCCACCGCTGATGCGTCCGTCCAAGTCGGGGGCAAGTCGTCGGGCCTGCCGAGCTGAGCATCCGTGCATCCCTGCCACCTCCTCGGCCCCGATCGGATCAATGATTGCGTGTACCGAATCCTGCTTCACCGCAACCGTTTCGGCGTCCGATTGTCCAGCATCGGACACGTGGGCGGTGTCGAGTGCGGCCAGCAGGTGAGCAAGGACCCCGGACGAGGCAAGACCGTTACGTGCTCGGGCGCGTTGGGTCACGGCGACGGCGTACCGCACGGCACCGACGGCGCCGCCTTGGATCAGTACCGCGGACCCGAGGATCTGAACGGGCGGAGGGAGCGGTGCGCACCCGTTGCCGTCGGTACGAGCGGGACCGGTCACCGCCCCGACCTCCCGTCACACCCGAACAGGTGGCCTGGGTCGTCGCTGGTGGCGTTGCGGTAGGCGTCGTGGAGGATCTGCCGGTAGTTGAGTGCGGGTGCGAGTTCGTCGACGGTTTGCAGTGTGGGGTCGAGGATGTGGTGGGTCATCGTGCGCAGCGCCCCGGCTGCGACGTAGCCGAAGCCCTCGGGGCCGATCTTGTTGAGCCACTTCGCCGACACTTGGTCGAGGGCGTCCACGTCTCCGCAGTTGCGGGCCATGTCGTAGGCGAGGGCGATCGAATCCGCCTGCATCTGGTCGATGTTCACCACGGCCAGCGGGGCGCCGTGGTCGTCGACGATCATCGCGTTCTCGGGCAGCGGGTTCGGGATCTCGTTCACGCGGTCTTCTCCTGTGGTCGGGCGAGGGTGTCGGGGCAAGCGTTGGTGTGTGGGCAGTGCCGGCAGAGTCGTTCGGCTGCGATCTGTGCGGGAGTGTTGTTGTTGCGGCCCTCGGGGTGCAGTACGTGGTCGAAGAGTGCGAACTGTCCTCGGCAGGCTGCGTTCGGCAGGTGCGGCCGGTGTTCGAGGATCGCGGCCAGCATCGCGACGGTGCCAGGTTCTCGTCTGGCGTTGCGGTGACCTGTCATCGGTACGCACCCGCCCCGCGATCGGAGCGGATCAGGTGTGGTCGACACCGTAGGCACGGGATCAAACGGTCGTCTAGGTCGTAGCCGAGCCAGCCGCTCTTGCATCTCGGGTCGTGGGGAGGTGCGGAGTTCATCTCCGCAACTGCGTCGTTGTCGGCTTCGTCGCCGTAGCGGTCTCTCACCGCGGCCCTTCAGGAAATGGCGCCGCGTCTCGAAGAAATAGCCGAGACAATCCGAAATCTGGGCGGAACACTGAATCTCCCACCCGAGATCCACAGGGCGGCCGCGCCGGATTACGGCCTTCTGGCTAGTGACCAGGACGACGATGCCAGGTAGACCTCCGCTGCGTATCGGCCAGCACGGCAAGGTCACCCGTGTAGACCTTGGCGCCGACGTATGGCTGGCTCGGTGCAGGTTCCGAGATGACGACGGTGTGGCGCGGATCGTCGAGCGACGCTCCCCGGCCGGCCGACGAGACCAGCACGGCAAGTTGGCCGAACAAGAGTTGCTCGACGCGCTCGACGCCAGGCGTACCCCTTCCGAGGATGAAGTCACAGCCGAGACGACGCTCTCTGCGCTCTGCCGTGCGTACCTACTGCGCATTGAGGAGGAGGGCAGATCGACGGCCACGATGGACACATACCGATTTGCAGCCGGGAAGCTCGAGGCGAAGATCGGCGGCGTGAGGGTACTGAGGCATCGCCTGGACGGATCGACGCGGCCCTGCGTGCGATGAGCAAGGTGCACGGCCCTGTGATGGCGCGGCAAGCGAAGACGATCCTTCGCGGCGCTCTCGGTTTGAGTGTACTCGTCGGCGTCCTGGACTCGAACCCAGTCCGCGACGTATCGCCGATCAAGGCGAAGACGCCGCCAGCGGGCGCGAAGGCGCTCACGTCGACCGAAGTGCGGGACCTACTCGTCAGCCTGGGGAAGTCGGAGCATTGCCGCGCGAACGATCTCGTCGACCCTGTCACGATCTTGATCGCGACAGGACTCCGGCGGTCTGAACTGCTGGCGCTGCGATGGGTGGACGTTGACGAGGACGAGGACGACGGAACGGTGTCCGTCACTGGGAAGATCGTTCGCGTAAAGGGTGGCGGCCTGGTGCGCGTCGAAGCTGCGAAGACTGCGGCCGGACTGCGAACAATCCCCTTGCCGCGCTTCGCGTTGGAAGCGCTCCAGAAGCGCGCGACTGAACCGCAGTATGGAACTCTCGGCGTGATATTCCCGTCGGCGGCCGGCACTCTGCGAGATCCGAACAACTTCGGGAAGCAGTGGCGCAAGGTGCGCGACGCCCTGGGAGTTGCCGACACGAAGACTCACACGTTCCGGAGGACGGTAGCCACACTGATTGACGACGAGGGTCTATCCGCCCGCGTGGGTGCCGACCATCTGGGGCACCGGCACGTGTCGATGACCCAGGACAAGTACATGACACGCGGCCGTCAGCACACCATCGTGGCCGATTTACTCGACAGAACCGTTGCCATAAACGATGAATAAACGATGGATGCCCATTCCCGAAGGTTCGGAAATGGGCTCTGACGTGGGGCGGGCGGGGCTCGAACCCGCGACCAATGGATTATGAGTCCACGGCTCTAACCGACTGAGCTACCGCCCCATCACCGCGAAACGCGCTCTCGCGGCGTGCCGATGTTACCGTGCGGCCGGCGTCGAGCTGCAGCCGGGCGGGAAGGCGTCGTTCCACGGTATTTCGATCATATTTCGATGGAGGAGACATGCAGCAGCAGCGCCAGAACAAGAATGGCCCCGGACCCGATTCCCCAGGTCCAGGGCCGTTCGATGCTCCCCCGGCTGGACTCGAACCAGCAACCGTCCGTTACTGGGAACATCATTTCAGCGCATCGCATTAGATAGCCGTTACCCACCTCCAGCTGCGGAATCGATGCGGCTAAGTACGGGAGATCTACCACTACATCACAGGAATTTTCACTGTTTCCGTGTCGTAAACGTGACGTGGGTTGAGTCCAGAGATCCTGCGCGCCGGCTGTTCGCGTTCAGGCGACCGCTACTAGACGCATCCGGCATTGAGTGAGGTGCACCGAGTACTCGCGGATGCCGATCCGCCCTCCAATGCGGTATTCCTGCATCCCGACACCCTGGAATCAGATAGCGAGGGGGCAGCACCCACCGCGTCCTCCCGCGCGATTGTGCGGCCGTAGGTGCCCACACGGGAGTCATGCCCGGTCATGATCGGGTGTGTCACGCTCCCACCACCGGAAGGGATGCAACTTACCAAGGCCACCGGCTTCACCGGGCACGCTACCCGAGTCGCCAAAGATCACTCGCGTGAAGTGATTCAGCCAGATCAATTCAAAGTCAAGATTGACGAACAACGCCTCCTCCGCCGGGTCCCAGGCTTCATCAAATCCGGAATATACAGGGAGAATCTCGCTGTCGACATCATCGCCGTTGATCATTTCGTCACTGCAGTCCCGAGCTTCCTGAAAGGCGATCCGGAGCGCGACTCGCTCGGCGACGCACTGCGGATCGGGAACTTCCCCGCGGCCAATCTGCTCGCCGATATCAACGAACTCGAATCCGCGATCCGGGCAGTCGGACTCGCCGCACGCTTCGACCGCCTCTCCGCTGCCGACCGGGCAACCATCGACAGCCTGATCGACGTCCACGGCACCGCGGCCCTCGCCGCACACGCCAAAGCCCTGCACCGGCCGATGGACCCGGCCCGGTTCGCGAACGCCTGGATCGACGCATGGGAGGCGTTGCCTGCACCTGGATTCCAGGCCGCCGCCGAGCAGACAAAGCCCGCCTGCGATTGCGATAACGGTTGGCTCGACGCCGACGCCCCCTGCCCCGCCTGCCGCCCCAACCTCGCCGCACGGATCGGGGGCGACCTGTGAAGCGCATGTCTTTCGATGCCGTCGTGATCGTCAGCGTCATTTACCTGATCGCCGGACTCGCGTTCCTGCTCTCCTACTCAAAGCTCACCGATCTTGCGTCACGAGCGAACTACGGCCCGTTCATGGCGCACGCTTGGCCGCTGATCGTCGACGGCCTCGCGGTCATCGCCACCGTCGCAGTGATGCGGATGCGCCGACGCGGCTACGCCTGGTGCTTGCTGTCCGCCGGCACTCTGGTCTCGATCGTCGCGGCAGTCGCCAGTGCGATGCTTCCGCCCGGGCCGCTACCCCCGCTCGCCGTCGCGGCCGTGTCGGTGGTGCCTCCGCTGTGCCTGCTCGTCGCACCTCACCTCGCAGTGAAGCTGCAACGGGAGCTGGCGGCCGAGGCTGCGCAGGGTGCGACGTCGCACGATGACCTCGTGCCCGCGAAGCGCGAAGAGGCGCACCGCGAATCCGGGGACGCGAAGCGCGCAGTCGCGCACACGTCGCAGACCGACCGCGCACCGAGCACGTCGCAGCCCACGAAGGATTCGCACCGCCCCGCCGCGAAGACTGCGCCGAGCAGTGATCAGATGAGCAGCACCGCGCAGGGAGACCGCGAAGCGCTCACGCCGGTAGCACCCCTGCGCAGGACGAGCGCGCAGTGCGCAGTGCGAAGAGCACGCCCGACCTGCGCACTTCGCAACCTGCGCACCTCGCAGCCGCGCAGGTTGAGCGCGAACCCCAGACGCGTAGCAGCGCAGCCGATGACACCGACCGCGAAGTGCAACTGCACCTCGTCGGCCGCGAAGACGATGCGCAGCCGCGCACCGCCAAGCCGAACCCGGCCGGCGCGAAGTACAATCCCGAGCAGATCGCAGAAGCCCTCGCTCTCGTCGCAGCCGGGGTCTCGCAGCGCGAAGCTGGACGCCGGATCGGAGCGTCAGGGAACGCCGTACGCGCGTGGGTTGCGAAGGCCGCGACGGGATAGCGTGCACCCGAAGCTCGCAACCAACAGCATCGATGAGGGAGGAAGACATGAGCAAAGCACTGCGTCGCGTCATCGAAGGGCTTGTCGACAAGGGGTTTGAGGCGACGGCACGACGTTTGCGCGCCCGGGCCGTCGCGGACTGACGCACCTCCGAACGACACAACGCCCCCACCCAGGGTGGGGCATCACGGTTCGCGCGGTGGTCGCCCAGTTTATCTGGTATGAATCTCGGGTGACTGAGCAAACCCCGATTCCCGCAGGCTGGAAAACTGATCCCGGCAACCCGACCAAGCAGCGTTACTGGAATGGGTTCGACTGGACCGAAGCCACACGAGATCCAGTCGTTCCGGTAGCAGTGTTAGAGGTGAAGGCGTCTCAGAGTGCGTCTGAAAACTCCGGTATGAGTCATGCTGTGCGGGCGAGTCGACGTGACATGGTGGCGATCATGACGATGTAAATCATCGCTTCGTGATGATCGGGGCGGGTTTCGTAATCACGGACGCAGCGGCGGTGTTTGCTGATCCAGGCGAAGGTTCGCTCGACCACCCACCGCCGGGGCAGGACCTTGAACCCTTTGACGTCATCGGTGCGTTTGACAACCTGAACCGTCAGGGCCAGAACCTTTTTCGACCAGTCGAGCAACCGCCCGCCGTAGCCGCCGTCAGCCCACACCATGGTGATCGTCGAACAGTGGGCACGCAGCACGGACAGCAATCGGTTGGCCCCGTCGCGGTCCTGAATGCTGGCCATCGTCACCACGACCGCCAGCAGCAACCCGTTGGTGTCGACCGCGATGTGACGTTTGCGGCCGTTGATTTTCTTACCCGCATCGAAACCCCGACTCGACCGGGGCACGGTATCGGCGCCGCGAACCGATTGGGAGTCGATGATCACCGCAGAAGGCAGCGGGCGGCGACCGCCCCGGACCCGGACCCGATCACGGAGCGCGTCGTGAATGTGCTGCCACACCCCCGCCCGCACCCAGCGGACGAAGATCGCATACACCGTGGTGGCGGGCGGGAACTCCGCCGGCAACTGCCGCCAGGCGATCCCGCCCCGCACGAGGTAGAAGATGGCGTCGAGCACGAGACGGCGGCAGTGCTTTTCGGGTCGGCCACCGCTGCCGGTGGTGTTGCCGGGTGGTGGGAGCAGGGGTTCGAGAAGCGCCCATTGTGCGTTCGTAACCGACGACGACGGGTACACCGCGCACCGGTGTGCCCTCGCATTGTCCGGGGTGGGGCATGACGGGCACAGCACGATGGGAGATGATGACAAGTGAACTCCTGGTTGGTCGTGGTACAAGCACCTACTGACCTACCAGGAGTTCACTCATTCCGCACCAGTCACACACCGACACCGAGTTTGCAGACGCACTCTCAGATCATGCCGGCGATCATCGGATCGATTCTCATCTCGGCGCTGATCATCTTCGTGGTCGCCTCCATCATTGCGGCGGCCTGATCACTGCGGCATGAGGGTCGTGACTCGCTCCAGAGACAAGGGATGCCCTCACCTTCTCGGGTGGGGGCGTCACCATTTCGGCGGGTCGTCCTGCTCGGCCACCCACCGCACCATCTCCAACTCCCACAAGACCAGGTGCCATGCCGATGTTTCATCCATATGGTCGCGGTAGCGGAGCATTTCCAACTCCCAGCGCACGAAGTCGATGGCCTCCAACAGTTTCGGGTCGTCCGGGTCTCCGCCGTCGTCACGGTTCGCTGCCTCTTCGATTGGGTCCATGTCTGATGTGACGCAGCTGCCCGGGGTTCGGTTCCCTCAGACGACGAAACGCCCCCACCCTTAGCGGGTGGGGGCACCATTTTGCAGCAGAACAGGACTCATAGCTGGGTGCGCCACAGCATCGTGGTACTCAGCCTTAGGTCAGCCGCCCAACGTGAAGGGGAACGTGTCAGCTGAATTCCAAGCTTCCCGCGCGGCCGACTGTTCCTGTTCAGACCGCCGTTCGCCCGCCGACACCACTGTCGCGCGAAGGACTACTACTCCGTCAAGGGCACGTTCGACGACTCCGACGCGAACCTGGCCGGGAACTTCCGCCACGAAGAGTGGCAATACTCAGCCACATCGGGGTCATGCGACGTCACGATCAACGATGTCTTGCTCCCACCAACGGAAGGGATGCAACTTGCCGAGACCAGTCGGTTCTCCGGCCAACTGACCCGAGTCGCCAGAGATCAACTGTGTGAAGTGATTTAGCCACATCAATTCGAAATCAAGATTCGTGAAGAGCGCCTCCTCAGCTGAATCCCAGGCGTCGTCAAATTCAGGATCCGCAGGAAGGATTGCGCTGCAACCACCCTCTCCGTCGATCATGTCGTGGTCGATCTCGTCACTGCAGTCCCTGGCCTCCTGAAAAGCGATCCATAGCGCAACTCGCTCAGCCACGCAGTGAGGGTGGGGGACTTCCCCCCGGCAAATCTTGTCCCCGATGTTGACGAAGGTTGCGCGAAACCGGTTCAACCAATGCGAGTTAACAGTGAAGAGCACCCAGTCCGGCAGTCGATTTATCAAGTGAAGATCATCAACGGCGCACCGACCTGCCAGATAGTCATCCCATCCGCTGACACTGTCATCTTCCATACCTGAGCTTGCGATGGCGATCTTGAAGGCCTGACGTGACGTGATCGGGTCCCCATCGAAGGAGGTGGCAATCCGTTGTATCCAGCCCGCTTCTACAGACTGAGGCGTTGTCGAGATTGGCACCTCCCGCCCAACTTGCAGATCCTCTAATCCACCTCTAGGCAACTTCAGAACCCTCTCCACTGCTTCCACGGTCGACCGCCGCGCGGATGGACGGCCCTCGCCCTCCAGTCTGCGCCAGGTCGCGAGCGACAAGCCCGCACGCCTTGCAGCGTCCTGCTGGGTCAACCCGAGTGCTTCCCGTCGGGACCGAACCTTGTTCATACATCCTCCTATTGAGCACTCATGAGTACTCAATCATATGGATGTCAGTTCCGCAACGCGGCGCGCCGCATTGCGGTTTACTGCAATCCGAGGAACGGTCAGCTGTTGTCGAACCATCATGTGGTCACTGACTGTTCGGCTACGTCATCGAGTCGCCTCGCGAATCCTCACCGTAGATCGCCGGTTTCACCGAGTGCCGGCGTGGCCGAACTCGCGACATACAGCCGCGGCCAGCCATCACGCAAACGGAATGTCGCTCGGAAAGCACCGTGTTCGCGGTAGCGCCGATTCGACTCGCTTCCAGGCAAGTACGCTGATCCCGTCTCCGCCGAATCCCCCGCGCAAGCTTGACCTGCGCACGACAAGACACTCCGACTGGTCCTACCAACGATCGCAACCTTTTTCCTCAAAACCCGTACACACCGCGATCCACTGAGCGCTGCGCACAGCAATGCGACCCCGAGGCGGGGTGCCCCCCCCCGGGGGGGATCCACGGTCTCGTCAGCCATCGGGGCACCCAGACATTGGGGCCCGATTTTGCATTCTTCTAGGCGGGCACGGCTATCGCCCTTGTGGGACCTGCCCAAATTCGCAGTCCGATGGACTCGCTGCGACGAGTCCCGAGCGCAATACTGACAACATGCTGAATGACGAGAATCACGAGCGAGACCGACTCTTGGACGGGGTCGTCGAGAAATCTTCCGAGCCGAATCGACAGCTCACCAACGAGTCATCGGACCTCGGGCAACTAATCCGGCAAGTCGACGAGGAGCAGGTGCCGGTATTGATTGAATCCGGGAAGCATGGAGCATGGCTAGTCCCTAACCGTCTGTGGCGGTTGATTCGGACGTTCTCATTGTTGGTCAACGACCCAGAACACGCAAAGTCCCAAAGGGAGGAATTCTGGCAGACATTGCGCGCCGATGCTGAAAGGGTTGGCAATGACCCCGAGGATAGAGCCGAGATGAAGCGGATACTGGACGAGCTGAGGTGGAATGCCCGTGAGGATTGAGCATTCCATCAGCGTGGCGATGCAGAAATACGAAGCCCCCACCTCATCCAGGCTGCACGCTGAGACGGCGCGCCTAGCTTAGCCGCCGATTCAATTCAGCAGACACTTCGGCGACTCGCAGCGACGCTTCGCTGACTGCCTCTGCGTGCGTGGCCGACTTGTCATCGCCAAGGTACCGGTACACCGTCGCACGTGATACTCCCATCGACTTCCCCACCTCAGCAGCGGTCATCCCCTTCTCACGCAGCTCACGGGCGCGGGCGGCCTGCGCATCGTTGAGCTTGGGCTTGCGGCCACCTCTGCGGTTGTTCGCAGCGGCGGCAGCCAGACCTGCCCGAGTACGCTCGATCAAAGTGTCCCGCTCAAGCTGGGCGAATGCAGCCATTACGGTCAGCATCGCCCGGCCCATCGGCCCCTCCGTGGTCAACCCTTCGGTGACGCTCCGGAATCCGACACCACGGGCGTGCAGTTCGTCGACCAAGGCCAGAATGTGCTGGGTGTTGCGACCCAGGCGATCGAGCTTCCACACGGAGAGCACGTCGCCTTCGCGTAGGTACTGAAGGGCGGCGTCGAGTTGCGGACGCGATGTCTTGGCACCCGAGACGCCGTGATCGATAAACACCCGCACTGCGCCAGATGCCTCAAGTGCATCGAGTTGAAGCTGCGGGTTCTGTTCAGTGGTGCTCACTCGCGCATATCCGACTACCGCCATGCAATACCTCCATCTCATAATCCCGACAAAACGATGAATGTGAGACTAGTTGTTTTGAGATGGGATTACAAGACGCTTGTCGGCGAGGCCTGCCAGCATGGACTCGCACGCCGTCGCTTCGTAACTGATTCTCACTAATGGATCGTTTTTAAGACCCATTACCATCGATCACTCCCCCACAGGAGTTCATTCCGAAACCGTATGTCGAAAAAATGCTACGGCCACAACTTTCGATACGCTCGGCGGCGTGTAGCTGGGAGACGCGCGTGTCTCGACGACGAAACAGGACCTCGATCGGCAGCTCCACGCCCTCACCGCGGCCGGTATCGCGGCGGACCGGATTTACGTCGATCGCAAGTCCAGGGCCACCACCGACCGCCCCGGGCTGACCGCACTGCTCGAGTACGCCCGCGACGGCGACGTCATCGTCGTCCACACCCTCGACCGGCTCGGCCGGAATGTGCGCGACACCCTGAACCTGATCCACGACCTGCGCGAACGCGGGATCGGGGTACGGAACCTGCGCGGACCCGATCCACATCGACTCCTCGAACCCGGACGACCCGATGGCGCAACTCGCCGGTCACGCACGGCCGCTACGGTCGTGCGTGACCGGCCATCGCGGCACCGAGAGCGCCGACGTCGTAGCCCCGCTCGATGATCGGCCCGATCGGGAGAGCGTCCGACGGAAGTTTATCGGCTGCGCCGCTTCTGAGACAAGAGCGTACTCCAGCACTCAGCTGAGCATGTTCTGCGTTTGTAGCCAGCAGGGGGTAGCGGGCACCAACACGCTCCGCAGATGGGACAGGTTCGGACTATGCCCTTTCGGGTCCGCTTCCCGTTCATTGCTGCGACAGCTCCTGCTGCGAGAGCTGATGCGCCCGTTCGATTGAACGACGACGGCGTCCGCGCCGCTGCGGCGGCGATGGGGTTCCGGGCGTCCACCAGGTTCTGCCAGCCCCGTGTACCGACGCGTTCGCGCGCTTTCGCTGCCAGCAGCTCTTGAGTATCGATCGGCAACAGGCTCTTACGGACTGGAAACCCGTGCTGCACTTTGTATTCGCGAGCGGTCATACCGTGCTGCTTGTACACATGCACGCCAAGTCCACGCGCACGGGCTCCGCACTCGTGGCACAGCAAACCATCAGCCGTTTCATCGATTACCCCGTAGTTGCCGAAACCGTCGGCATCCCCGACTTGTCGGGACTCCTCGACCAGGCGTCCTGCCCGTATCCGTTTGTAGTGCATTTGGCAGTACCCACGAACAGCAGAAGGCCTTTCGCACCCAGCTGCGCTGCAGGCAAGCTTTTCTACTACTTGTCCCCACCCTGCCATGTGTGCAACCTCGAAAGTTCGGAAGACTTGGATTTGTACGGCCGAGGCCTGGGAATGTTCAACCTCTGTAGGCACAACATATCGACTTCACCGCTCGGAGTTAAAATAGCGTACTACGTTCGATCGGAACCGGTTCCCGGCTTGGAGTTCATCGAAGGGCCTTCTGGGATTCGAGGCGGCTTGGGTCACTGCTTCGAAGGCTGAGCCCCCGGAACCTCATGGTGGATCGGAAGCCTAGTACGTACTCGCCCATCTCGCCGAGGCACCCGGGACGGCACGTGCGGACCCCTCTCCTATTTCAATTCGAGGCTGGTCAGGATGTGTCTACGGGAAGCGCGCATGGGCGACAGCGGAGGATCGGGCCACAATAGCTGGTAAGACCTGGGCCGATGCCGACAAGTACACCGTACAGATCTACGGCTACACGCTCGGAGGTGAGACGACAGACATTCTCGCGCGGATCTGATCCCAGCGGTTGCGTCGAAAAGTGTCCGGGCGGCGGCTGTATGAGAAGAGCCAGGCCCTCCGAGATGGAGTTGATACCATGAGGCATGGAGCACAACGATAGATCGGAACAGGTTCCAGGCATTGCGCGCCACTACGTTCGATCGGAACCGGTTCCAGGCATTGAGTTCGTGGAAGGACCTTCTGGAATTCGCGGGCGACTTGGGGCGGCGATCCGAAGGTTGAACCTCCGCAACCTCATGGCGGATCGGAAGCCCAGCACATACTCGTGCATCTCGCCGAGGCACCCAGACGGCACCCGTGGGCCACTTTTCTATTTCAATACGAGCGGCGGAAGTCGCTGAGCCGTCAACGGTCCAGGTCCCGAGAATTTGCGGTTCCCTGTTACACGTGACGCCGATCGCTACGAAGAATGGCCCGGTTGCTGACTGATCCGACTACTGGATCTTTGAGCCTCAATCACAAGACGGGCGTCGATGGATGGAGCGCAGGGAATCAACTACGCCGCCGTCAACGGTCGCCGCCCCCGCCCGTGACGCCTTGACCACTACCGTGCAGGAGTACTGGTCGCGATGATCGAGCACACGGAGCGATGGTGGGAGCCGACCCCTGTTAAGGTCGGTTCCCACCATTCGGGATCTATCCTGATTTACACTCGGTCCGAACGTTCGATTCGTCCGAATTAATAGAGGTTCCAGCGTTGGTACTGGCCGCCATTGCAGCTGATTGCGCGAAGCCCGAGGCCGCTGTCATCGAGACAGTTGTTGTTTAGCACAGTCTGGAACTGAATGCCGTTACCTAGGTCCATAACGACCCACCGCTGACTAACACTACCAGTGTTGCAGCCGAGGGCCCGTAGACCGTTCTGAGTGCTGTGATCAAGGCACAGTCCAGTGGACAAATTTTGCACCACATAAACAAGATCATCAGTAAACAGGAAGTTCCACCGCTGAAAATCGAGGCCGTTACACGAAAATGCGCGGAGTCCGAATGAACTGTTGTCCAAACATGCCCCGGTGACTCGGTTCTGCACCGTATTGATGCGACCGGCGAGGGCCTCCAGCGCGGAAGAGCTTTTTTCAGCCTGGTCCTCAGGCGTTTCGGTCGGCACAACGGACGTTGTGGGCAATTCCGACGCCGGAGCGGATTCGGCCGCTTCTTCGGTGGTGGACGGGGCAACGGACGTTGTGGGCAATTCCGATGCCGGAGCGGATTCGGCCGCTTCTTCGGTGGTGGACGGGGCAACGGACGGAGCTGCGCCGGCTATGCTTGCACCGGTAACCGCCAGCGTCGCCGCTACCGCGACGGCTCCGAAGAAACGCGCGGCGCCCGTCCGATGGCCTTGCCTGGACTCGTGTTCTCGTTGTGAATTGCGATTCATGCACCCATTCCTTTCAAGAATTCCTACGAACTACTGTGATCGCCGTCCCTGGCATTACATGCTGGGATTCATCGGCGGCTTGGATTGCCGATCCAACGGTTGAATCTCCGGAACCTCAGGGCGGATTGTGCCGACCAGTGCATACTCATGCATCTCGCCTCGGTGGTCAGACGAAAATGTGGAACCGATTTCCGTTTCAAGTCGAACGGGGAGTGCGCTGAGCCATGGCTGTCCAGCTATGAACCATTGGCCGGGCCATGGCCAGTGACGTAAGGTCGGGTCGGACTCGCCGCTTCTAGGATGGAGTAATGCCCCATTTTTGGAACTGGCCATCATTGCAGGCGATGGCGCGAAGTCCGAGGCCGCTATCATCGAGACACTTAAGAGTGGCCCGGTTCGAGATCTCCACGCCGCCTGTTTTGCTGAATATGGCCCACCTCTGATAACTTTGGTTATTACAGTCGACAGTTCGTAGACCGAAGGTGCTGTCATCAAGGCACCGCCCAGTGGACAAACTCTGTATCTCAAACTGTGCAATATGATCAAACTGGATCAAATTCCACCGCTGATAAGTGAGTCCGTTGCACGGTAATGCGCGGAGTCCGAATGAACTGTCGTCCAAACACGCCCCGGTAGCGTTGGACCGAACCGTATTGGTGAGGGCGGCGAGGGCCTCCAGCGCGGAAGAGCTTTTTTCAGCCTGGTCCTCAGGCGTTTCGGTCGGCACAACGGACGTTGTGGGCAATTCCGATGCCGGAGCGGATTCGGCCGCTTCTTCGGTGGTGGACGGGGCAACGGACGTTGCGGGCAATTCCGACGCCGGAGCGGATTCGGCCGCTTCTTCGGTGGTGGACGGGGCAACGGACGGAGCTGCGCCGGCTATGCTTGCACCGGTAACCGTGAGCGTCGCCGCTACCGCGACGGCTCCGAAGAAACGCGCGGCGCCCGTCCGATGTCCTTGCCATGAACTGTGATTCAAGATGCACCTACTTCCTGGAAATTTCTGAAAGGTAACTGCGAACGGGTCATTCATCGCTCCCTCCCGCATTGCCTTCTTTATCCGACGGATATGGACAATCGGGGACTCTAACACCAAACAGCACGATCGGTACTGGGCAGGTTCGACCGGTTGTCGCAACACCTCGATCGTGGAGGTGTTGATGGGAAGGCCAGCGGGATGGATGAAGGAGCCGACGGGCAGGTCGCCGATGAAGTCGCCTGGCGCGCCATCGCTTCGGCCGGAGGTCGAACGGCAGTTCTGGCGTGAAGTCGCCAACGGACTGACCAGTCGGGACGCCGCGGTTGCGGTGGGCATGTCGGTAGGCCATACCGGGAGCCGGCTACCTCGTAGCCGGCGGGCTACACCCCACGCGACCTCCCTCGGAACTGCGCCCAGGGGCGGCCTCCCGCCCCGACATTCGGGCGTCATTCCACCCCGCCCTTGGGCCTCCTACCCGCCGGCCGGGTGGTGCGGTTGCGGGCTTCGGCGAGGTCCGTGCGTAATTCCTCGACTCGTTCCCGGGCGGCCTCGGTGTGTGCGTGAGGGGTGGCGAGTTCGGCTGTCGCGCCGGTGAGTTCGTCTCGGATATGGTCGCCGCGCGCCCTCTCCGGCTCAATCGCGGCACGTGCCTGATCGAGATCGGATTCGAGGAGTGTGATCGTGGCGGTGGCGGTGGCGGTGGCGGTGGCTGCGGCGGCGGCCCGGTCGGCTTCGCCGCGGATCTGGGTGTTTTCCTCACCGAGGTCGGTGTTCCGGGTGCGTAGGGATTCGATGAGTTGATGCTGTTCGGCCACCGTGTCGCCGGTGCTCGGTCTCGGCGGCCTCGATCTCCTGGCGCCACCGGTCGAGTACCTCGGTGTGTTCGGCGGCGAGGGCGGTCATCTCCTCCCTCAACCCCCGAGCAGCGGTGAACACATTCCAGGGGCACGGCCCCAACATGTGGTGGCCTGCAGACCGGGCCTGGTGTGTGGCGACAGATATCGATCTGATGTCGACATATGTTGGGGCGTCGACGGAAGCAAGCATCGCGGTCGCAGCAGAGGCCACGCTCGAAGTCGTCGGCGCATCAAAGGATCAACGCGTGACGTGGGACAGTGACACAACTAATCCGCTGCCGGATCGCCCCTACGGCCGCTGAGTTCCGCGTCCGTGTGTCCCTGCGTCGTGGCATCGCGCCATCCGCACCGCCGAGGGCCGCGCCATGTACGGGATGCTCTCGGTGCTCGCCGAACTCCAACGCGGGTTGGTCATGGCCAACACCGGCGACGGGTTGGCCGCCACCTCAATCCGTCCGGGCTCACAGAAGTGCGTCTGCCCGGATCGAGATCACCGGCACGGACGTGAAGATGCCTAGGCCAGCCAGCGAACTGCTTGCGGTGGGGCGAACGGCTGCGAAGATCTGCAACCGTTCGCCTTACCCGCCTTCAACTCCCCATCCTCTGCGGACCCAGTGCCTACTTTGCGAACGCACACCCCTTCGAACAGGCGGGTGCAGAACCTATTTCTACACCTTGGGGGCCGGTGATATACGTCGACCTTTCAGGCGGATTAGGAAGCAGCAACGCATTCGGGTAGGCCGAAAAGGTACTCGATCGTATGGAAAAGCACCTAAGGCATGGGCACGTTGAGTAGTGGTACGTTTGCTGCCCATCAACGATGGGTAGTTGCATTCTACCCATCGCAGCCGCTTCAGCTCCTCTGTCGGCCCATTGGCCGCCTTTGAGTAACTTCGTCGCGTAACGGCACGCACAGGGGTTCAGCTGGCACTGCCCGCACTCGATCATGCAATACTCGATGCGCTTGGATACTGCTCATCCAACAACTGTTGGACCGGGGAAATCTTCTCCGCATCCTCAGGAGCCGTAACGGGCGTAACAGGCGTAACGCTGCCGCTAGAGGGCATGTTCTCCGCTACGGTTAGCGTTGCGACAGGCGTAACAGTTCGGGGAGGCGTCACACTGGCCGTAACAGCCTCACCCACTCCGACCTGCCTAGTTACGGATGTTCCGGGCGTTACGGGTTCTGAGTATGCGGGGGGCTCACATTCCCCATCATCTGGTCGCAGATGACGGTCCCACGCCTCTCCCAGACCGAAGTCCCCGGCGACCGAGTACCCCTTAGCCGTGCCCCCAGCGGTCCTGATCGTCTTGGAGCGGACGTCGAACGGTCGAAGAAGACGAGACAGCGTCGACTGCGTGAGGAATCCGCCCTTGTAGACACGCCAATCTGCGTCTGGTAACCCAAGGAGGGCGGTCACCAAATCGCCAGAGGACATTCGATCTTGCTCGCCGAAAACCGATCGAATATCCGAAAGAAGTTCGAGCCCAACCGGCTTCGAGTATCCAGTATCCGAAAAAACAAAATGACGACACGCCTCTCGTGCACGCCGAGGCCATTCACCACCAGCAAGGTCGGCAATCGCTAGCAGTGGCTCCCAGATTTCCGCAGGTCGATCCTCCACCCCCTTTGGCATTTGCGGTCGTGCATGCGCGAGGCTATCAAGGTGTGGTGTGAGCCACGAAGCAAATTCTTCTGTAACCGGAGCAATCAGCGCCTCCGCGTCCCGTCGATAGAACGGCTCCAGCTTTTCAGAGGGCTTGCGCTTCTGCATCCGGAAGTGAATCGATCGACTCCGGGTCGCTTCCGGCACATTCGAATGCAAGCCAGCCAGAGCGACTGGCCCGAAAGCCTTCAACTCAACAACACTGATGTTGCCTCCGTCACCAACGCAGCGAGGCACGACCGCCCCACGCTTGTATCCAGCATTGATTACCGCCGTAATCTCTTGAGCCTGGCTCGATGTACCCTGCCCGAAGAGTGTGTCGATCTCATCGAACATGACTGTTCGCGGGGGGTCGGACGCATCGATGATTCTCATGATTGAAGCGGACGACGCCGAGAACGCGAGTAGTGGATTGAACGCCGTCAGCTCGATGAGTTCCAGTGTGCGGGTCTTCCCGGACGCTGGAACCGCAGAATCTAGAAACAGTCGCGGTGTTGTAAAGAATGCCGTTGTTGCATAGGTGTGGGCAACCCATAGCGCAAGTGCGGCGTAGTGGTGGGTGGTAGGAAAGACCGCGTAGCGGCGGTAGAAAGCCTCTGCGGTGTCGAGTGGTGTCACTCCGTCCCAGCCTCAAGCTTGGCTGCGCAACGCCGACCCACGTGCCAGCTCACAGAAGTGGGAGCCACGAGCCGGCTATTGCACACCGAACAGTGCGCAGCCAGACGAAAACGGCCGTATCGAAATGCCGCCAACAGTAAGCGATCAGCTGCGTCCGTGGTCGCATCCTCGGAGTCTGCGGTACGATTTCGACTATCAGCGTTTTGGTAGCGACTGAGTTGGTGAGAAGCGTCTCGTTCCCGCGGGGCGCTTTTCTGTTCATTGGCATGGACGGTGCAAGCCATGCCTTTCGTTGTTGGACTGTGCAGCATTTGATTTGGTGTTTCCTTCGATACTCCGTGATGATACCGATCGATGCAGTCGTCAAGGTGCATCGCTTGATCTGGTCCAGTCGGTTCGACCATGTTTCTATGCCGCAACCCCTTCGACTTGCGCGTCGAGCCATGAATCGATGTCGTTCCACCTATAGCGGATGTGCCCGTTCTCCAACTTGATGAAGCGGGGACCCTTCCTCCTGGCACGCCACATCGCCAGCGTCTGCACGGGACGCTGGAGATAGCGAGCGAGGTCGACCGGGGTTGCGAGGTCACAACGGTTTCGCGCGGTGATGGTCATGTGTCTCCTTGCTTGAATGCTCGATATGCGATGACAATCCAATCAGTATTTCACAACGTTCTGCGATGGCTTGTCAGTTTATACCGTATCAGTATTGGATAGACATTCCAACTCGATATGCGATACCCTTCTGTCATGGCAGAGATCCCAGATGACGAGATCGGGCGGACGATCCAGAGGAGACGGAACACTCTTGGCATGAGCCAGGGCGACCTTGCACGAGAACTACGCGAGGCTGGCCTCAATTGGTCACAAGGCACATTGTCGAAGGTCGAAGCTGGTACGAGGCCCGTCCGTCTCAACGAGACACCCATGCTGACTCGTGTGCTGGATACGAGCATTTCGACGCTTCTCGAGCCCGTCGATCCCCTCGATTCCGTGATCGCACGGCTGAGGGCGGAGACTTCCGACCTGGAATTTCGCCAACTCCAGATTGAGGACCAGCTGATCACAGTTCGCGGGCAGCTCAACTGCACCCGCATGCTGCAGTCAAGATTGATCGGCGGGGAGTTTGGTCATCGACTCGAGTTCGAGATGCTCATCGAGACCATCTTCACCAACCTCCCACTCCATGAAGTCGTTGGCATCCTCGAGCAGCTCGGCGTTGACCGAGGTGATTTCTCCAAGTACCTTCCCGTCGCCCTCGCTAATTCCCCGGCGGCCCGAGCGAGTACGCCCAACGACCACTTCCTGCAGGTAATCGGCTCACTCCTACTCGCTGCGGTACCCGAACTGGGACGGGATCCGGATCGAACGCCACACGGTGAGGCAGCGGGCGGCGCGGATGCCTCGTAACCCACTCGAGATTGGCACCTACGGAAAGGTCGCGACCAGGAAGCAGACGAACGGCAGTTGGCGTGCGTCCGCGAGATTTCGTGACCACGACGGCCAGACGAGGCCAGTACAGGCATTCGGGAAGTCATCGAGCGATTCGGAGGCACGTCTCAAGCGTGCGATCAGAGATCGGACTGCGCTGAGCGGCGACGAAATCAATCGCGACATGAGACTCGAAACACTTGCGGACTTGTGGCTTGACGAAATCTCCATGGCGGGCCAGCTGAGCCACCAGAGCATCAGTCAGTACCGGAACCAGATTGAACCGTCTCCAAAGGCCGAGCCTGGAACCTTGACAATAAAGGGAAGTATCGGCGGACTTCGACTCCGCGAGTGCACCACGTCCCGCATAGACCGCCTCCTGAAGGAAGTCGCCGCGAACCACCCCGCGAAGGCCAAGACAATGAAGGTCGCACTAACTGGGATGCTCAGCATGGCCGTACGCCATGACGCCATTGCCACAAATCCGGTACGGGAGGTCGGGAAGCTGCAGTCAGCACCCCACGAGGTCCGTGCGATCACACTCGATGAGCTGAAGGCGCTGCGCGAGCACGTGAGGCTCTGGCAGACGGGCGCGGCCATGGAAGGGCGGGAGCCAAGACAGATCGGGGGGCAGAAGCGCACTCAGGGCCTGCTCGATGTCGTGGATATCCTCCTGGCCACCGGCGCCCGTCCCGGCGAGGTCCTGGCTATGCGGTGGGCAGATCTGGACCTTGCTGCATCTCCTCCACGGTTGACGATTACGGGGACGATCGTGCGCGTAAAGGGCGAGGGGTTGGTGCGTCAGGCTCATCCCAAGACACACGCCGGCAGGCGCAGCGTCATGCTGCCCATGTTCGCGGTCGAGACAATGATGCGGGTAAAGATGAACGCGACGGCGAACGACTTCGACGTGATCTTCCCGTCCAGCACCGGAACGCTGCGCGATCCCCACAATCTCGGACGCCAGTGGCGCGACGCACGGGGTGAGACCTTCAAGTGGGTGACGCCACGAAGCTTCCGCAAGACGGTGGCGACACTGATCGACCGCGAAAGCAGTGCAAAGGATGCAGCCAGTCAGCTTGGCCACTCAGGAACCGCTGTAACCGAACGGCACTACATCGAACGCACCTATGAGGCTCCCGACTTGACGAGAGTGCTCGACCAGTTGGCAGATCAGGCATAGGAGGCCTATCCGTGTCGAAAGCGTGACGCGAAGGCCGAATCGTAGGTATGGGAACGGCCATCCCACCTGTATTTGCAGGTAGGATGGCCGTTCGATGCTCCCCCGGCTGGACTCGAACCAGCAACCGTCCGATTAACAGTCGGAAGCTCTGCCAATTGAGCTACAGGGGATTATTCTGCTGCGCTTCACCGTTCCCGGCGATGCGAGAGAAACTGTAGCGCATAGCCCTACCTCAATACCAAATCGCCTGCCTGTCGACGCATCAGGCAGGATGGGAGAAGGTTGTCGTTCGTCGGGAGGAAGCGGAATGATGCGGTTGCTGATCGGTATCGCTGCTGGGTACGTGCTGGGCACGCGCGCGGGACGTGCGCGCTACGAACAAATCAGCCGAGCGTCCAAAGCAGTGGCGAACAGTCCGGCGACGAAGAAGGTGCTGCAACTCTCACGCCAGAAGCTGTCCGACTCCCTGAACACGCAACCCAAGCTCGAGCCAATGAAGCCGCTCAACGAGGAAACGACCATCCTCGTTCCGCAGGATCAGCTGAAAAGGAAGTAGGCCTGCTCAGCCGGCTATCCCGTCACGGGTGGTATCGCCGATCGCCTGGTCGAGCAGGCTCCGCCGGTATTGCTCGAGGGCGACGAGGTCGCCGAGCAGGGAGTGAAACTCATCCGACTCCGCTGCGGGCGAGATCCGCTGCAGTTTGGACTTGAGTTCGGCTACCTGCTCACCCACCCACACCTCCTGCAGGCGTGCGATCACACCGGAGATGTACCGAGGGACGGTGTCTTCTTCCGCAGGCAACGGCTCGACGGCGAGTTCCGACACGAGCGACGCTGCTGTGACGTCCTCGACGCCCCGGCTGACGGCATCAACCCATTCGGCGCCCCCCAGACCTGCGCTTGTGCCGCCGGCGGCGATCATCGACTCACGGATCACGACGTAGGCGGGGTGGGTGAATGTCTCCGCCGGGAGCGAATCGAACACAGTTCCCGCGATCGAGGGATACTGCAACGCGCCTTTGAGCGCCTCTCGCTGCGCCCAGAGCGTCGGATCGTTCGGCCGGGGCCGCGACAGTCCGACCGGCAACTGCGGGGCGTCCGCCTCGCCGTCTCGGGCCGTTTTCTTCCGCGGCGGCGCCGGCATGGAACCGCGCGTAGACGCGCGCTTGCGTGCCTCGTCGCGCACCCGCTGCCTGACCGCGGCAATGTCGTCCCACCCGACCCAACCGGACAACTGGACGGCGTAACTGTCGCGCAGCGTCGGTTCCTTGATCTGGGCGACGACGGGCACCGTGCGCCGTAGAGCTTCGACCCTGCCCTCTGCGGTCTCGAGGTCGTGCTCGGTGAGCATCGACTTGACCACGAACTCGAACATCGGGGTGCGGCGCGCCACCAAGTCGCGGACGGCGACGTCCCCGGACTTCTGCCGGAGTTCGCACGGGTCCATTCCCTCCGGCGCAACGGCTACGAAGGTCTGCCCGGCCATCTTCTGATCACCCTCGAACGCCTTCATCGCCGCGGCCTGACCGGCCGCATCGCCGTCGAACGTGTAGATGATCTCGCCACGAAAGTAACTGTCATCCATCAACAGTCGGCGCAGCAATGCGAGGTGGTCGTCGCCGAACGCGGTGCCGCAGGCAGCAACGGCGGTCTTGACTCCAGCCTGGTGCATCGCCATGACGTCGGTGTAGCCCTCGACGACCACGGCCTGATGCCCCTTCGCGATGTCCCGCTTCGCGAGATCGAGCCCAAACAGCACCTGAGACTTCTTGTACAGCATGGTTTCCGGGGTATTGACGTACTTTCCCGGCATGGTGTCATCGTCGAACAACTTGCGCGCGCCGAAGCCGATGACGTCGCCGGACAGGTTGCGGATGGGCCAAAGCAATCGCCGGTGAAACCGGTCGATGTGGCCGCGGCGCCCTTCTCTCGACAGGCCTGCAGCCTCGAGTTCCTTGACTTCGAAACCCTTCCCCAGCAGATGCTTGGTGAGGATGTCCCAGCCGTCGGGCGCGTATCCGCAGCCGAACTGCTGCGCGACCTGCGCGTCGAAATTGCGTTCCGTCAGGTAGTCGCGGGCCGCCTGCGCGTCGGGTTCCTGCAACCGTGCCGCGTAGAACGCCTGAGCAGCCGCATTGGCCGCCACGAGACGCGCCCGGGTGCCGCGGTCTCGCTGCACCGAAGTGCCGCCGCCCTCGTACGAAATGGTGTAGTTCAACCGGTCGGCGAGTTGCTCGACGGCCTCGACGAAGCTGACGTGATCGATCTTCTGGAGGAACGAGTAGACGTCTCCACCCTCACCGCACCCGAAGCAGTGGTAATGCCCGTGGTTGGGCCGGACGTGGAACGACGGCGACTTCTCGTCGTGGAAGGGGCACAGCCCCTTCATGGAGTCACCGCCGGCACGCTTCAGGGAGACGTACTCCCCCACAATGTCCTCGATCCGAGTGTGCTCACGAATGGCCGCAACGTCACGATCAGGGATTCTGCCAGCCACGGCAGACAGTGTAGGCGTTGTCCGCGCGCCCGAACTTCCGACTCGCGAACAGCGGTTAGGTGGTTCGGCGGTTCGCGATCCCGGCGGATCGGATATACGGTTCGCTACCCCCAGCTGGCCTGGGCACCGAGGCTGGCCTTGTCGACCCGTTCGAGTCGACTCTCGGTGTAGGAGGCGATCTGGTCGACGACCACACGGATGCGTGCGGCGTCGTCGACTGCCGCGTTCCAGTCGGGAACCAGCAGTGGGTCGAGACCGGCGGGTGCGGTCGCGAACAGCCACTCGGCAACCCGGTGCACCCGGTCGCGTTGACGCTCCTGCCTGGCCCTGTGCGCAGCATCGGACATCACGTAGTTGAGCGCGAAGGTCTTGAGCAGCGCCACCTCCGCTGCGACGACCGGTGGGATCACCAGGTCTGCGGCGTAGCGGGCGAGCGGCTTCCCGCCGTGGACGGCACGGGTCCCGACGATCGCTGCGTTCGCGAACCGCCCGACCAGCTCGCTGGTCAGGTTCTTCAGCGCCACCGAACTGGTGAGCCCACCGTCGTAGTTTCCGTCCACCCGCGCGATGACGGGCAGGAGGCTCAACCGCCGCCCCGCTTCGACGAGTTCCTCGACGTCGAGTCCCCAGAACTCCGCCGCACCGAACTCGGCAAGCGCCCGGCGATCCCCCGGGTCCGCGAGCGAACGCAAATCGATTCGCCCGTCGATCACGCCGTCCTCGACGTCGTGAACGGAATAGGCGACGTCGTCCGCCCAATCCATCACCTGCGCCTCGAGGCACTGGCGACCCTCCGGTGCACCCTCCCGAATCCAGGCCAGCACGTCCGCGTCGTCGTCGTAGGCGCCGAACTTCGCACCCGGCCGCGGTCTCGTCCACGGATATTTGATCGCCGCGTCCAGCGACGCCCGGGTCAGGTTGAGCCCGGCACTGCTTCCGTCGGCGTGGAGCACCTTCGGTTCGAGGCTGGAGAGGATGCGTAGATTCTGAGCGTTTCCCTCGAAGCCACCGCAGTTCTCCGCTACCTCGTCGAGCGCCTTCTCGCCGTTGTGACCGTAGGGCGGGTGACCGATGTCGTGGGCGAGTCCCGCGAGGTCGACCAGATCGGAATCGCAACCGAGACCGTCCGCGATCCCCCGGCCGATCTGAGCGACCTCGATCGAATGCGTCAACCGGGTACGGGGGGTGTCGCCGTCCCGGGGGCCCACCACCTGTGTCTTGTCGGCGAGCCTGCGGAGTGCGGCCGAGTGCTGAACGCGTGCACGATCACGGGTGAAGTCCGACCGGTGCTGGGCGGCCGCGATCTCGCTACCCGGTACCCCGGCCTGTTTCGGTGCCTCGTGAACCCTGCGGGCGACGTCATGTTCGGTGTACACACCGTCGGTGGGTGTCGTGTGTGCTGTCATCGAGAAGTTACTGTCCCGCCGTGTAAGGGAAGTCAGCCGAGAAGTGGGTGAGCTGATACCAGATCAAAGCCCCTGTCTCCCGAGCGATTCCGTGGAACTGAGATTCGCGAGTGAACACCGCGGGCCCTTGTCGGGTGGGCGCCGTCCATGCCTCGAGTCCGGCGTCGCTTGCCATCGTCCGGGTCCGCAGCGAATGCCAGGGGTCGCTGACGAGAACCACCGAATTGATGCCCTGATCATGCATCGCGTCACTGACCGCTTCGATGCTGAGCAAGGTGTCGGACCCTTCCTCGACGGCGGTGATGCTGTCGGCTGGCACCCCGCGCGAGATCAGATAGTTCTTCCCGGACGCTGCCTCGGTATACTCGTCGCCCTCCTGCTTGCCGCCAACGGTGATGATCTCGGGGGCCACTCCGCCTTCATAGAGCTTGTATGCCTGCTCGAGTCGAGCCTCGAATACCGAGGACGGGGTTCCCGAGTATTGCGCGGCGCCGAGCACGACGATCGCATCGGCGGCCGATCGGTCGTCGATCCGTGCCACCTGCCACACCCGTACCGCGGTGCCCAGAACCAGCACCGCCGGGATCAGAATTGAGCCGGCGATCACCCTTCGGGTCCACCGGGCCAATGCGCCCCCAGAACCCGCACTACCAGACCCCGTACCCGCAGAACGGCGAGGGTAGTCGTGGTGCTCACGGCTGGGTGCAGAATTCACCCTCCCGATTCTGCCAGCTATCACCACTCCGCCCCGGTGAAGACTCGCCACACCCGATAGATTTGCAGCATGCCACTCGCACCGCCTCCGGAGCAGACACCTTCTTCCCGCCCGCGACTGCAGACTCTTGAGGCTCACCGCGTCGCCGCCCTCGGCGCCCTCCTCGCGCTCGTGACGATCCTCTTCGGGCCTGCGATCTCCTGGGCAGAGACACCGCTCCGGCTGCCTGGTCAGATCACGGACGAAGTTGGCGCCCTCGACGCGACCGAACAGAGCGACGTCCAGTCCGCGATCGACCGACTCTACGACGAGCACAGGGTGCGGTTGTGGGTGGTGTACGTCTCCGACTTCAGCGGACTCGGAGCCGAGCAGTGGGCCGATCAGACCGCGCAACAATCCGCCTTAGGCGACCGCGACGGCCTGCTCGCCGTCGCGACCGTCGACCGCGAGTACGCGCTCGACGTCCCGGACGGGCAGGGGATCACCACCTCGGAGGCCGAATCCATTCGGGTGAATGCGGTGGAACCCGCTCTGCGAGCTGAGGACTGGGCTGGCAGTGCGATCGCCGCCGCAGAAGGGCTCGGCGACGCCATGACCCCCAGCGACGGGATGTCTGTGCGAACGCTATTGATCGGCGGCGGCGTAGTGATTGTGGGTGCGGGCGGAGTCGTCCTGTACTCACGCAAGAAGAAACACGACCGATCCCTCGCCGGCATCGAAGCCGCACGCAACATCGACCCCGAGGACACGGCCGCTCTCTTCGCACTCCCGTTGCCCACACTGGACGAACGCGCCAAGGAGATCCTGGTCGAGACCGACAACGCGCTGCGCTCGAGCCAGGAGGAACTCGACTTGGCCCGCGGCGAATTCGGCGAGCAGTCCATTGCGTCGTTCACAGCGGCATTCGAGAAGGCGCGGTCCGCGCTCGCGGCGGCGTTCACCGTCCGTCAGCGACTCGACGACGCTATTCCCGAGACTCTGCAGCAACAACGGGAGATGCTCGTCGACATCATCACCTCGTGCGGCCGCGCGGACCGCGAACTCAACGAACGGGTCGAGGAGTTCGACGGTCTCCGGGATCTGCTGATCAACGCCCCCGACCGGCTCGACGCACTCACCCGGCACATGGTCGCGTTGACCGTGCGGATACCCGAATCCACGCAGACGCTCGCCACTCTGCAGACCGAATTCCCCTCCACAGCAATTGCTTCCATCGCCCACAACGTGACGATGACGCAGGAGCGACTCGGCTTCGTGGAGCAGGCCGTGGCCGAGGGCCGAGAAGCGATCGCTCTGCCTCCCGGCAAGCAGGGGCCGGCGGTCTCCGCGATTCGCGGCGCCGAGGGCGCGCTCGAGCAGGCAAGAAATCTCCTCGACGCGGTCGACCACGCCGCCGAAGACATTCGCCACGCCATTGCCACATTGCCTGCGGCGATGACCGACGTGGAGGCCGGAATCGCCACCGCCGCCCAGTTCACCGAGCAGGGCGGTGGCAAACTCGCCGAGGCCCGGACTGCTGCAGAAGCTGCGCTGGCGTCGGCGCGGACCGCCAAGGACACCGACCCACTCGGTAGCTTCACCCAGATCGTCAAGGCCGACGCGCATCTCGATGCCGTCCTCGCCGAGGCTCAGGAATCCCGTCAGCAGGCCGAGCGCGCTCAGCAGCACCTCGACCGGGACCTCGTGGCTGCCCAGTCGCAGGTGACGGCAGCCTCGGACTTCATCGGCACGCGCCGTGGAGTGGTAGGCGCGGAGGCCCGAACCCGCCTGACGGAGGCTCAGCGTCACCTGGCGAGTGCCCAGCAGTTGCGTGCCGCCGACGCCTCCCGTGCACTACAGGAGGCGCAAGCCGCATCCACGCTGGCCGCCGACGCGCTGCGACTGGCTCACAACGACGTCGGCCGCTGGGAATCGAGCCAGCGCCCCGGACCCGGAGGCGGGGGCGGCAATGCCGCCGGCGCGATCCTCGGCGGCATCCTGATCGACAGCGTTCTGCGCGGCGGGTTCAGCGGGGGCGGCAACCGGGGCCGCCGAGGCTCGCGCGGCGGCTTCGGCGGCGGTCCGCGGTCCTTCGGGGGACCGAGCAGTTCCGGTCGGATCAGCGGGGGCGGACGCTTCTGACTCCATCATGACCGACCTGTCACTTCATCCCGACCTGCTCGCAGCGAAGTCGCTGATCTACGGCCCACACGAGCTCGCTTGCACCACACCGATGCGTGAACCGGAAAGCGCGGCATACGGGGCGTATGCGTTGTCGATCAACGGCCTCGCGACGAGATTTCGAGTGGCGAAGACCACTCCCACCAAGGTGGGCCAGTTCGTCACACTCTGGCAGCGCGGGGAGGCTGGACCGATTCGCCCGTTCGACACGTCCGACAACGTGAAACTCTTCGTCATCAGTGTTCGAGACCACGAGCAGTTCGGGCAGTTCGTGTTTCCCGTCGACACACTCGTCCGGCGCGGTGTCGTCTCGCGCGACGGTGTGGGCGGCAAGCGCGCGATTCGCGTCTATCCCCCGTGGGTGGCACCGACCAGTCGTCAGGCGCGGAACACTCAGACCTGGCAGCTGGAATATTTCCTGCCGCCGCACCAGATCGATGAATGCGACTGTGCACGAGCCCGAACGTTGTTCGCAAAACAACTAGCCCCATAGCGGCACGCCGCCTGTACGTGGTTGACGGGTCCAGAGACCCGTCAACCACGCTCAGGGGTCAGGAACCGATCAGGCGCTGCGCTAGGTAGCCCTCGACCTGGTCGAGGGCTACTCGCTCCTGGGCCATCGAGTCACGCTCACGCACCGTCACGGCGTGATCCTCGAGGGTGTCGAAGTCCACGGTGATGCAGAACGGTGTGCCGATCTCGTCCTGGCGGCGGTAGCGGCGACCGATCGCACCGGCGTCGTCGAACTCGACGTTCCAGTGCTGACGGAGCGTCGCGGCGAGGTCCTTGGCCTTCGGCGTCAGGTCGGCATTCCGTGACAAGGGCAGCACGGCGGCCTTCACAGGAGCGAGACGACGGTCCAGGCGCAGGACGGTGCGCTTGTCGACGCCCCCCTTCGCGTTCGGCGCCTCGTCCTCGGTATAGGCATCGACGAGGAACGCCATCAGCGAACGGGTGAGTCCCGCTGCCGGCTCGATGACGTACGGCGTGTACCGCTCGCCGGTGGCCTGATCGTAGTAGTTCAGTTCGGTACCCGAGTGCTTCGAGTGCGTTGCCAGGTCGAAGTCGGTGCGGTTGGCCACACCCTCGAGTTCACCCCACTCCCCGCCCTGGAAATGGAAGCGGTACTCGATGTCCACTGTGCGTTTGGAGTAGTGCGACAGCTTGTCTTTCGCGTGCTCGTAAAGGCGCAGGTTGTCCTTGTTGATGCCCAGTCCCGTGTACCAGTCCATGCGATAGTCGATCCAGTACTGGTGCCATTCTTCGTCGTCGCCGGGCTTGACGAAGAACTCCATCTCCATCTGCTCGAACTCGCGGGTGCGGAAAATGAAGTTGCCGGGCGTGATCTCGTTGCGGAAGCTCTTGCCGATCTGACCGATACCGAACGGCGGCTTCTTACGCGACGTGGTGAGCACGTTCGCGAAGTTCACGAAGATGCCCTGCGCGGTCTCCGGGCGGAGGAAGTGCATGCCCTCTTCGCTCTCGACCGGGCCAAGATACGTCTTGAGCATCATGTTGAAGTCGCGGGGCTCGGTCCACCGGCCGACCGTGCCGCAATCGGGGCAAGCCAGGACGTCCATGGCGACGTCGTCGGGGTTGTCCTTGCCCTTCTTCTCCGCGTACGCCTCCTGCAAGTGGTCCTGACGGTGACGCTTGTGACAGTTGAGGCACTCGACCAGAGGGTCATTGAACACACCGACATGCCCGGATGCCACCCACACCTCGCGCGGCAGGATCACCGACGAGTCGAGACCGACGACGTCGTCACGGCTGGTGACCATGTTCCGCCACCACTGCTTCTTGATGTTCTCCTTGAGTTCGACACCCAAGGGGCCGTAGTCCCAGGCCGACTTCGTGCCTCCGTAGATCTCACCGCACGGGTAGACCAGGCCACGACGCTTGGCGAGATTGACGACGGTTTCGACTTTGGACTTCGGTGCCACTCGGGTGCTCTCCATCTGGGTAATAGATGCGTAGATTCACGTGCGCTTTTCGAAGCCCAGCCTATCTTCCCGATTCTGGGGGTCCACCCACCCGGTTGACATGCGCATTCGTGCATATCAAAATGGAATCGCTTTGCAATAAGATTTTGGGATCCACCGAGGCCGACCGCCTCGTAGCCACGCTCGACCATTATCCGCCGCGCCGAAGGAGATCCCGTGAGCGTTACCGATACCGGGGATCCATTCGACGCAGCCGCGCCGACTCCGGTGCCGCCGAGGGAGACACCGCCAAGAGAGACGCTGATAGCGGCCGGTGACATCCTGCGCGCGCTCGCCGCACCCGTCCGAATCGCGATAGTCCTTCAACTCCGCGAATCGGAACGGTGCGTCCACGAACTCGTGGGCGCACTCGGAGTTACCCAGCCGCTGATCAGTCAGCATCTTCGGGTACTCAAGGCAGCGGGCGTCGTCCGAGGTGAGCGCAGCGGCCGCGAGGTCCTTTACCGACTGGTGGACGACCACCTCGCCCACATTGTCGTAGACGCCGTCGCACACGCCGAGGAAGGATGAACCGTTTGAGCCAGGGAACCGGCCCGGTCAAGCCAGTCGTCGGCGTGCGCGCAACCAAGCAGCGCAGCGCGATCTCCGCGCTTCTCGACGACCTCGACGAGTTCCGGTCCGCACAGGAACTGCACGACGAACTCCGCAAACGGGGCGAGGGCATCGGGTTGACCACCGTCTACCGCACCCTTCAGACGCTCGCTGATGCCGGAACCGTCGACGTCCTGCGGATCGACACCGGCGAATCCGTGTACCGCCGGTGCTCGACAGGGCACCACCATCACCTCGTCTGCCGCGCTTGCGGTTACACCGTCGAGGTCGAAGGACCGACCGTCGAGCAGTGGTCGCAGTCCGTCGCCGAGGCCAATGATTTCTCCGATGTCAGCCACACCGTCGAAATCTTCGGCCTCTGTCGCGACTGTCACTCAGCGTAGAAGCAGGATCCCAGGCCCAAGCAGGCGTCCCGCTACCTCCTTCTTTGCGCGTCGGTCAGGGCGGGAGTCGCCGGGCGAATGTACCGTTCGACGCTTCGGTTGCGCCCAAAGGTACATTCGCCCCCTTCGGGGTCAAACAACGTGGTCTCGGGCTTGCGGGGACGATTCGCCCGAGGTTCAGGGCAGCAGACCCTGCCGGGACGTGTCGGCTCCGCTCAGCACCAGGAGCAGCATCGTGGTCAACGCCTCCTCTGCCAGGCCGCCAGCCGGGAACGTGTAGCGGAGGATGACATCGGCGAACCGGCCGTGTCCGAATACCGCGATCGAACCGAACTGAAGCGCACTGTTGCGCTCGGCGGCCTTCTTGTGCAATGAGGGGCTCACCGGACGATCCCAGGCAAGCACACACGTCATCGACAGCACGTCGAGTCCCTCGGTCAGGGTCATCGCACTGATAGAGCACAATGCGCCCGCATACTCGAAGCTCAGTGAGCCGCCGTCTCCCCGATCGACGGTCGTGAAATGCCCGAGGGCGTTCGCTGCGCGGTCGAGTAGCGCGGGCGCTCCGTCGATGGTCATGTGGCTGCGCTCCCGTGAACCATCATTTGACTCCACCGAATCTACGGTCGCGGGAAGCATATTCGACGCACGCCGCCCACAGGTCGCGCCGGTCGAAGTCAGGGAACAGCTTCGCCTGGTACACCATCTCGGCGTAAGCCGACTGCCAGATCAGAAAGTTGGACGTGCGCTGCTCACCGGAGGGCCGGAGGAACAGGTCGACGTCCGGCATATCGGGCTCGTCGAGATGCCTGGCGAGTGTCGCCTCTGTGATCTTCTCCGGATCGAGTTGCCCCGCCGCTACCCGGCGGCCAATCTCCTTGGCGGCATCCGCGATCTCCGCACGGCCGCCGTAGTTGACGCACATGGTCAAGTTCATCACCGTATTGTGCTTCGTCAACTCCTCGGCGATCTCGAGTTCCTTGATGACACTGCGCCACAACCTCGGACGGCGCCCCGCCCAGCGCACGCGCACGCCCATCTCGTGCATCTCGTCGCGTCGACGGCGGATCACGTCCCGGTTGAATCCCATCAGGAAGCGCACCTCCTCCGGACTGCGCTTCCAGTTCTCCGTGGAGAACGCGTAGGCCGACAACCACCCGACGCCCATCTCGATGCAACCGCAGACGGTGTCCATCAACACGGCCTCACCGCGTTCGTGACCGGCGGTGCGCGGCAGCCCCCGATCCTGAGCCCAGCGGCCGTTACCGTCCATCACCAGCGCGATGTGCCGAGGCACGAGTTCGGTCTGCAGTCCGGGCGGTCGGGCACCCGACGGGTGTGGGTCGGGCGGCCGGATCTGATGCTCGGCCGCGGAGCTATGCGGAGCTTGCGGTTCGCGTCGTCGAATCACGGTCCCCATCCTGCCTGACCGAATCCTCCGCACCTACCGCCGCATGCGGTCGTGCGCGTTCGATCAGCGGAAGGGTGCGCAGTTGCCGTTCCAGGTGCCACTGCAGATGTGCCGCGACGAGACCGCTGGCCTGACCGCGCAGAGACTCGGGAACGCTCTCAGTGACCGCCCAGTCGCCACGGAGCAGGGCATGCATCAGATCGAGGACACCCGACGACGGGGTGGCGGCACCCGGGGGCCTGCAATGAACGCACACCGCACCCCCTGCAGCCACGTGGAACGCCCGGTGCGGGCCGGGCGCACTGCAGCGCGCACAGTCCTCCAGTGCGGGAGCCCATCCGGCAAAACCCATAGCCCGCAGCAGGAAGGCGTCAAGGATCAGCTCACACGGGCGGTGATGTTCAGCGACGGCACGCAGAGCCCCGACCGTGAGCCGGTGCAATTGCGGGGCCGGTGCCCGTTCCTCACCGGCAAGCCGCTCGGCGGTCTCGAGGATCGCGCACGCCGTGGTGTACCGAGAGTAGTCGTCGACGATGTCGGTCGCGAACGCGTCGATCGTCTCGACCTGGGTGACGACGTCGAGGTTGCGGCCGGGATATAGCTGCACGTCGATGTGCGCGAACGGCTCGAGCCGGGCCCCGAACTTGGAGCGCGTGCGACGCACCCCCTTGGCCACCCCCCGCACCAGACCCTGCTGACGGGTGAGGAGCGTGACGATACGGTCGGCCTCACCCAGCTTGTGCTGGCGCAGCACAACCGCATTGTCTCGATACAACCTCACCCGTTCAGTCTTTCACGTCGCGGCGACGGGATACCGCAAGAGTTTCGCGCCGCGCCATTTCCCGACAGGGCTATGGGCCTGGTGTCCAGGTTCCGCCACCGGTCCGAAAGTTCGATACACAGAAAAGGTCCTGTCCTTCGGGTGAGACGGCGATACCGGTCACTGATGGATCGCACGAGTCACCATCCGACGCCGTTCCTTTAACGGTTCCCCACGGCATGGAGCCGGGGGATTTCCAACTCAGACCGCACATACACCCGACCCGGAGGAGGGATGCACATGTCTTACATCGTCAACGCTGGTGTGACCTCGTTCTGCCACAGCCAAGATCGTCTTGGCGGCGTTCCTGTCCCGACTGTCGGTGTATCCGCAGCAGTGGCACAGGAAGGTTCGTTCGTCGAGTTCGAGTTGCTGCTTGGCTCTCGCGAAGCAACTCGAACACGTCATCGTCGTGTACGCGGGCTTGACCAACACCACCTTCCGGCCAGCCCGCAGACCACGGTCGATCAGTTCTCGTTTCGCTGCACCGATCGCGGAATCAGCGGCTTTGCGTGCCATGGTGGACTTCGCCAGGAACTTCGGTTTGAAGTCTTCGACCGCGAGCAACTGGTGGCCATCGACCATCTGTTTCGCCCACACGCGGGAGTCGTGCTGGGTTTGGCGTGCGGCTTTTTTGTGCAGCCTCGCGGCGTCCCGTTTCGCCCGCTGATATCCGTTGGATTGGGGTCCGCGCTTGCCGCTGCGGCGTCGGGACATGCGGCGTTGCGCTTTGGCGAGTTCGGCGGCGCACCGTTGCCGGTGCCCCAAATAGGGCAGGTCGTGGGCTTCGTCGGTGGCGGTGGCGGTGGTGGTGACACCCCAGTCGACACCGACCACACCATCAGTGTCGGGGGCGGGTTCGGTGTCACGCTGCACCACGAACGAGGCGTACCAATGCCCGAGCAAATCTTGGAATACCCGGACGGAGGCTGGTTCGGATGGCAGGCTACGGGACCACACGACGGGGATGGTGACACCTTTCGGCAGCACCAACCGGCTGTCACGAATGGAGAAGCCTCGGGTGGTGTACTCGAGCGACGGCAACGTCTTCTTCCGGGCCTTGACCTTCGGTCGCCCGCGGCCTTTCACCTTGAAGGAGTGCGCGAGGGCTTGCATGTAGGTACGCAGCATCTGTTGCTGGACGTTCTGAGACCCGTTTCGCAACCATTGACTACTCCTGCGGGCCTCGGTGAGGAGCTTTCCCAGCTTCTTGAGGTCCGGGCGGCTCCCGGACTTCTGCTGGTGGACGGCCTCATTCCACAGGAACCGGCAGCGATGCCACTCGGTGAGCAGTGCGCGCCCGGCTTGCGCGCCGGGGCGCAGCCGGTAGTTGTAGCGCACTGTTTCAATCACTCAAAACGTATATACCACAACATGATTGAGGATTGCCGTTATATCGAGAACGAACGCAATGCCCCGCCGCCCTTTCCTCCCCACGGATAAATCCGGGGGTTTCTCGGGCGGTATTCGATGATCGAACCCAGTGAGCCCGGGAGGATCCAGCGAATGTGCACTTGAGGAACGTCCCGTCCTGAGCAGTCGCATGGTTGTTGACTGAGGGATCACAGTTCCCGTTGACCGCCGGCGCAGGTTCTGGGACCTCTGTGACTTCGGACTCGTCGAGGGTGGTGATCTCGTCAACGGTAGTGGTCGGTGCCGCGGTTGTTGGTGGGGGCGAGATGATGGTGGGCACGTCTGCCGGCATCGAAAAGTTCTTCGATGCCGTGGCAGTCCCGGAGACGGTGAACTCGGTGCTCGCTGAATACACGATCGCAGCGGTGGCGAGCGCTTCGACTATCCCGAGGACCAACCCAGCGATTGCGATGCCTCGGCCACCAGGGCGCGCGAACGCGAGGGCGGCGAACACGATCGCCACAGGAAACAGGCCCAGAAGGGCCGCGGCAAGCGAGATCACTGCGTACGGGTTGCTCGGATGAAGCGGTGGCCGTGTGACGTCTTTCGACAGGTCGGCTGTGGTCATCAGCTACCCCGCCCTCACCGTGAACAACACGACACCGACATCAACCACGTGATATGCCCCAGCATTGACAACCCGCTCTCCCTCGCGAAGCCAACGTCGCTGATCTTAGATCAGCACCTCATCAGGCCCTCCCTCCAAGCGAGAAGCGTTCGCACTCATTGCGTGAATCACACCCAGTTTCACGGCACGGTGCACGATATCCGGGATACCTTTGGCTGGAACAGCTTACGGGTCTGCGATTACCTTTGACGTTCGATGCGCGGTCTCCACCAGTCGTGACACGGACGTGGGCACCGGTGTGCCGCTCGCCACCCACGGTGCGGGGACGGGCGCACCGGCGACCGACCGCATGGGAACAACTCCGGCCCAGGCGTTGCCGGGTTCGGTGGGTTCGCCCGGTGGCGCGTCGCGCACCTTGACCGTCCACTGACCCGGCGAGATCGGAAGGGCGAGGGTCAGCGTCGCGGCGAGTTCCTTGCGCCTGTGCCCCCGGACCTCCACGCTGCGGCCGGGGATCAGAACGTCCGACAGCGCGCTCAACGCGTCGGCAGAGTCGTCCTCTTCCAGCGTGACGAGGTTACCCTGCACCACGGCGGATCGATAGTTGGCGGACGAGTCGAACAGGGTGTCCGCGACGACGATTCCGTCGAGCATCGCGACGCACAGCACCGCCGGCGCGCCCGCTGCCACCTGCCGCAGCGCACCGGCCCCGGTAGACCCGTGTAGCAGAATTCTGTCGCCGTCACGGGCGTAGAGCATAGGCACGGCCCACGGCATGCCGTCGACGACGGTGGCGAGAGTGCCCATCGGTGCGGCATCCAGGACTGCATCGAGCTGCGCTCGTTCGGTTCGGGCACGGTCCGGATATCTCATGATCTTGTCCACCAGATGATCCTCGCCCCAGTGTGGATCAGGTTCCAGATCCACAATCGCGATTATCTGCAGACCAGTATTGTCGGGTCCATGCCCCGGATCAGCCCTGAACTGCACCTGACATTGCGGCTGCCGGACACCGGCGCACCGCTTCGGCACCGCATCGCGGAGTCGATCGTCGACGAGATCCGCATGGGTCGCCTCCAGCCCGGCGATCCCCTTCCGTCCACGCGCGCACTGGCCGAACACCTGGCGGTCGCCCGTGCCTCGGTGGTCGACGCGTACGACGAACTGTGCTCATCCGGATACGCCAATGCCCGCGCCGGCTCCGGCACACGGATCGCACCGGGTGCTGACGTCGCAGCCCGTGCCCACGTCTCCTCGCACGCGATCACCCCGTCGTCGCAGCCGGCGTCACCTGCCGCCTCCGAGAAGCCTGATGCGTCGTGGGATCTCACCCCAGGCCACCCCGATCCCTCCCTTATCTCCACCACCGACTGGCGCAGGGCGTGGCGGCTCGCCGCCACCGCCGCCGTGACCTCCGACGTCCCCGGCCCCGACGCGCACCCGGAGTTGCGGCGTTCCCTCGCGGAGCATCTGCGCCGCACCCGGGGTATCTCGGCGCACGCCGACGAACTGGTGATCGTCCCCGGGGTCGACTCCGCGCTCCGCACCCTCGTCGCCGCGGCGGGATTCGGCGGCCGGGACGTCGCGTTCGAAGAACCCGGCTACAGCCGCGCGCGTAGGGTCCTCGAAGATTCGGGCGTGCGAGCTCGCTGCGTTTCCGTGGACGGGGACGGCTTCGATCGCGGACTGCTGTGCGCCACAGACGTCGCGGCCTACTGCACCCCGGCCCATCAGTATCCGATGGGTGCACGGATGCCGGTAAGCCGCAGAGCCCAACTCGTCGCCCACGCAACCACTTCCGGGACACTCCTCATCGAGGACGACTACGACGGCGAGTTCCGCTACGACGTGTCGGCGTTGCCGGCCCTGCGCAGCATCGACCGCGGGCGTGAATGCGTGGCATACGTCGGAACCGCGTCGAAGATCCTCACCCCCTCGATCCGGGTGGCGTGGGTGATCGCACCTCCCGCGCTCCACCCCCGCCTCGTCCAGGCTCTGCGCGCAACCGGTGAAGCCTGCTGCTCCGTCACCACCCTCGCGCTGTCGCACTTCATCGACTCGGGTGCGCTCTCACAGCACATCGCCCGCGCCTCCCGCACCTACTCTGCGCGTAGGACAGCCTTCGTCACCGCGCTGCAGCAGCAACTGCCCACGATCGACACGGACGTCATCGGGCTCGCCGGTATCGAGGCCGGTCTACACGTCGCCCTCACACTGCCCGGTTCGGTCGACGATGCCACTCTCGCTCTCGAACTGCAGGCACGCGGCGTGCGCGTCCCCAGCCTCGCCAATTACCGCACCACCGAGAAGGGGCCAAGAGGTCTGGTCTGCGGATACGCGCGGTTGCCCGAGTCTCGAGCTCGCGGCGCCGCAGAAGTGATCGGAAACACAGTCCAACGGCATCTGACCTGATACTGTTCGTTCGAACGAACAGTGACGCGGGAGGGCGAAATGAGCACGGAACAACTGGGTAGTGAACAGCAGCGCGGCGAAGGCCGGGAATTGGCGCCGGGACTCGCCGAGCAGGTGAAGGCGCTCGCATCCGGCGCCGCCACCTCCGTCGAGGCCACTCGCGCCGCCCTCGACCGCATCGAGGCGAGCCAGCCGACGCTCAACGCGTTCAAACTGGTCCGCCGGGGCAAGGCATTGGCCGAGGCCGCCGAGGCGGACCGTCGCCTCGCGGCCGGTGAACGTCTGCCGTTGCTCGGTGTACCTATCGCCGTGAAGGACGACGTCGACGTGGCGGGCGAACCGACCGCGTTCGGATGCCCCGGAGACTTCCCGCCCGCAGCGCGAGACGCCGAGGTCGTGCGCCGACTGCGCGCCGCCGGCGCCGTGATCGTGGGTAAGACCAACAGCCCCGAACTGGGGCAGTGGCCGTTCACCGGCGGAGCCGCCTTCGGCTGGACCCGCAACCCCTGGAACGGCGACCACACACCGGGGGGATCCTCCGGTGGCGCCGCAGCGGCCGTCTCCGCCGGTGTGGTGTCTGCTGCGATCGGATCCGACGGCGCCGGTTCCGTCCGGATTCCCGCCGCGTGGACCAACCTGGTCGGGATCAAACCCCAGCGGGGACGCATTTCCACCTGGCCCGCCGCCGAAGCCTTCCACGGCCTCACTGTCAACGGACCGCTTGCACGGACGGTCGCGGACGCGGCACTGCTTCTCGACGTCGCATCGGGACCACACCAGGGTGACCTGCACACACCCGCCCCGGTCTCCGTCAGCGACGCGGTGGGCCGCGACCCCGGCTCGCTGCGCATCGCACTGTCCCTGCGCAGTCCGTTCACCCCGGTTCCCACGAGCCTGCACCCGGAGGTTCGCCGAGGCGTCTACCGGATCGCCGACGCCCTGCGGGGGCTCGGGCACCGCGTCGTGGTGGACGACCCGGACTACGGAATCGCTTTCGGCCTGGGCTTCTTGCCGAGATCGCTGGCGGGCGTCGATGACTGGATGCGGAAACTCCCGGATCCTTCTCTCGTCGACTCCCGCACGAAGTCCAACGCGCGCACCGGTCGGAAGCTGCACGGGCTGCCCCTCCGCGGGGCTCGTGCGGCCGAGCGTCGGATGCATCGGCGCGTGGGCGCGATCTTCGACAAGTACGACGTGGTCCTGGCCCCGACGACCGCGACTCCCCCGCCTCGCGTCGATGCAATGGACGGCATCAGTGCGTGGGACACGGACAAGCTCATCACCGCGACCTGCCCCTACGCGTGGCCGTGGAACGTCCTGGGCTGGCCGAGCGTGAATGTGCCGGCCGGGTTCACGTCCGACAACCTTCCGATCGGCGCCCAGCTGATGGGCCACGAGGGCGCCGAACCACTGCTGGTTTCGGTCGCCGCACAACTCGAGTCGGTGCTCCGGTGGGATCAGGTACGCCCCGAGCAGTGGTGGTGACGGTGGCGTCGACAGACGTTCGTGACCGCGTCCTCGCAGCGGCGCTCCACATCGTCGGCACAGAGGGCATTCCAGGCGTCACCAATCGTCGGATCGCTGCGACGGCCGGGGTCTCACTCGGATCGATCACCTACCACTTCCCCACCCAGACGGACCTGCTTCGCGCCGCTCTGTCGGGGTTCGTGGTCGAAGAGACACAACGCCTCTCAGACCTGGCGGATGGGTACCGAGACAAGGGCCTGAGCCTCGAAGACGCCGCCGCGCTGACAGAGAAAGTTGCGAAGGATCTGACGTTCTCCGCCGAACGGATCGCGCCGTTCGAGCTGTATATCCAGGCCGGACGCGACCACGAACTGCGGGAGGCCGCGGCCGAGTGTTTCACCGCATACGACGAGCTGGCGGTGACAATACTCAACACCCTGGGTGTCCCCGATGCCGCCGCGATCGCTCCGACGATCGTCGCCACCATCACCGGCCTGCAACTGAGGAGACTCGCTACCGGAAGCGGCGGCGATCACGACATCTCGGCGTCGGTGCTACTACTGCTCAGTGCCTCCATCCGGGCGTGAACCCACTAAAAACCCAGGCGACCAAGCTGTTTCGGGTCTCGCTGCCAGTCCTTGGCAACCTTGACGTGTAGTTCGAGAAAGATCTTGGCGCCGAGCAGTTTCTCGATCTGCAGGCGTGCCTTCGTTCCGACCTCACGCAGGCGGGCACCACCCTTGCCGATCACGATGCCCTTCTGCGACGGGCGCTCGACATAGAGCAGGGCGTGGACGTCGAGCAGCTCGCCCTGCTTCTCGGTGCGGCCTTCGCGAGGGATGATCTCCTCTATGACCACCGCGAGGGAGTGCGGCAACTCGTCGCCGAGACCTTCGAGTGCGGCCTCACGAATGAGTTCGGCCATCAGCGTTTCCTCGGGTTCGTCGGTGAGTTCGCCGTCAGGGTAGAACGCCGGGCCCTCCTCCATCTTCGACGCGAGAACGTCGACCAGGACCTCCACCTGTTCACCCGACGTGGCGGACACCGGCACGACGTCGGCCTCGGGCCCGAGAAGCTGGGACACGGCCAGCAGTTGCTGCCCTACCGCGTCCTTGCTGACCTTGTCGATCTTCGTCACGATGCCGATGATCGTCGTTTTCGGCGCGATCTGACGCACCTGCCGCACGATCCACCGGTCGCCGGGGCCGATCTTCTCGTCCGCCGGAATGCACAGGCAGATCACGTCGACCTCGGAGTAGGTGTCTTGCACGAGGTCATTGAGTCGCTGCCCCAGGAGCGTTCGAGGGCGGTGCAGGCCAGGGGTGTCGACGAGGATCAGCTGCGCGTGGTCGCGGTGCACGATGCCGCGGATGGTGTGCCGCGTGGTCTGCGGACGCGAAGACGTGATCGCGATCTTGCTGCCCACCAGCGCATTGGTCAGCGTGGATTTGCCCGTGTTCGGCCGTCCGACGAAACAGACGAATCCTGAACGGAATTCGGATCTACTCATGTCACTCCTCGATCACGGATCCATCGGCTTGCGCGAAGACGACGACTGCCTGCGCACTGACTTCGTGTAATGCGGCGATACCCGGGTCGTCCGTGCTCGCTCCGATCACGACGGCCGCCTCGAAGCCCTCGGCACCACTCGAAACCGCCGCCGAAATGGTGGCCTGCAGTGCGGTCAGCGACAGCAACTTCAGCGCGACCGCGCCCGCGGAGTAGGTGCGCCCGTCGAGATCTCGGATGGCAGCCCCTTGACCACTTCCGGTGCGGCCGAATGCTCCTCGTGCAAGTACGACCAGCTTGGCATCCTCGGCGCTCAGTTCAGTCATCGTCACTCTCCCGAACGGCGTCGTCTTCGTCCTCGTCTACCGGGATGCGTTGCACGAAGACCGTGGTGACCCGAACTCGCCCGCGCACATCGGGTGAACCCTCGCCGCGCAGGATCAATCCCTGCGACACAACCTCGGATCCCGGGAGCGGAACCCTGCCGAGTTGGTATCCGATCAGCCCGCCGACGGTTTCGACTTCGTCGTTCAGGAGTTCGATGCCGAACAGTTCGCCGAGGTCCTCGATGGGCAGTCGCGCAGACACCCGGAACATGCCGTCTCCGAGGTCCTCGATCGGCGGTGTCTCGTCCTGGTCGTACTCGTCCGCTATCTCACCGACGATTTCCTCGATGACATCCTCGATCGTGACCAATCCGGCGACTCCGCCGTACTCGTCCACAAGAACGGCCATGTGGTTGCGGTCGCGTTGCATCTCGGCGAGCAAGCTGTCGAGGGGCTTGAAGTCCGGCACGAAGACGGCGGGGCGCATCACGTCGTGGACGCGGACACCGCGTCCCCCGTCGCGTGAATGATAGGTCTGCTGCACGAGGTCCTTGAGATACACGACCCCGAGGACGTCGTCGACATTCTCACCGATCACCGGAATCCGCGAGTGCCCGCTGCGGACGGCCAGCGACGTCGCCTGTCCGGCGCTCTTGTCGCTCTCGATCCACACCATCTCGGTGCGGGGCACCATCACCTCGCGGGCCGGCGTATCGCCCAGTTCGAACACCGACTGGATCATCCGTCGTTCCTCGGCGGCTACCACACCGCGCTCCTGCGCCATGTCGACGAGTTCGCGCAGTTCGATCTCGGATGCGAAGGGTCCGTTGCGAAATCCCTTACCCGGTGTGATCGCGTTACCGATCAGGATGAGGAGGCGACTGATCGGACCCAGCAGGGTCCCGATGAACTGGAGGGGAACCGACGCGATCAGCGAGATCGAGTAGGCGTGCTGACGTCCGAGTGTGCGGGGGCCGACCCCGATCACCACGTAGTCGACGAGCACCATGATGATCGCGGTGATCGTGAGCGCCCAGGCAGGTTCGAGGAGATCGATCAGTCCACCGACGAGCACCACCGTCGCCGTGATCTCACACAGGATGCGCAGCAGCACCATGAGATTCACGTAGCGGGGACGATCCGACAGGATACGGAGCACCCGGGTCGCGCCCGGTCGGTCTTCCTTCACCATCTCTTCGATGCGCGCGGACGAGATCGTGTTGAGAGCGGAATCGGCGGCGGCGAAGATACCGCCGAGAGGGACTAAGACGATCGCGAGAACGATCAGCGCGATGGCGCTACTCACAAAAAACCCTTCACGTGGAGTTACCGATCCGGTGAATCGAAGAATCCGGCCTTGCCGAGCAACTTCTGATCCCGGGCAGCAAGTTCGGCGTCGATCTCGGCTCTGCGTAAATCCTCGTACCAGTCGTCGAGCAACTGGTTCTGCAGCCCGAACATCTCCTTCTCCTCTGCCGGTTCGGCATGGTCGTAGCCGAGGAGATGGAGCACGCCGTGCACGGTGAGCAGAGCGAGTTCACGCGCCAGCGGGTGACCGGCCTGGTCGGCCTGATCCGACGCGAAGGACGGGCACAGCACGATGTCGCCCAGCATCAACGGTCCCGGCTCCGGCGAGTCCGGGCGACCGCCAGGCTCGAGTTCGTCCATCGGGAACGACATCACGTCAGTGGGGCCAGGTAGATCCATCCACCGCATATGGAGGTCAGCCATGGTGGCTGAGTCCACCAGGACCATCGACAACTCGGCCGCGGGGTGCAAGTCCATCCTCGCAATCACGAAGCGGGCAACGCTGATCAGCTCCTCTTCGGAGACGTCCATGCCCGATTCGTTCGAGACTTCGATGCTCATGTGTGTCGCTTCCTCCTGGTTCCGGCGGCACTCACCCTACCGTCGTGGAGAACGCGCGTGCGCAGCTCTACGTTGCGCGCGGTTTCCGAACTCGACCTTCTCATCCCGGTCCGCTTCGAAACGCTCGTACGCGTCGACGATGTCGGACACCAAGCGGTGCCGGATCACGTCGCTGCTGTTGAGTTCGGTGAAGTAGATGTCGTCGACGTCCCCGAGGATCTCGGTGGCAGCGCGGAGCCCCGACCGGGAGCCGCCGGGAAGGTCCACCTGGGTGACATCGCCGGTGACGACGACCTTCGACCCGAATCCCAGGCGGGTGAGGAACATCTTCATCTGCTCCGCGGTGGTGTTCTGCGCCTCGTCGAGGATGATGAACGCGTCGTTGAGCGTGCGACCACGCATGTAGGCAAGCGGCGCCACCTCGATGACTCCCGACTGCATCAGCTTCGGAATGGCCTCGGGGTCCATCATGTCGTGGAGCGCGTCGTGCAGCGGCCGCAGATACGGATCGATCTTCTCGTGCAGCGTGCCGGGCAGGAATCCGAGCCGCTCACCCGCCTCGACCGCCGGGCGGGTGAGGATGATCCGCGACACCTGTTTGGTCTGCAGCGCCTGCACCGCTTTCGCCATGGCCAAGTAGGTCTTGCCCGTGCCCGCGGGCCCGATGCCGAACACGATCGTGTGCGCGTCGATCGCGTCGACGTACCTCTTCTGGTTGAGAGTCTTCGGCCGGATCGTCTTGCCACGCCTCGACAGGATGTCGAGGGTCAAGATCTCGGCGGGCGATTCGCTCGAGCCCTGCGTGAGCATGCCTACCGTGCGACGGACAGCGTCGGAACCCAGCGGCTGACCGCGACCAACGATGGCGCCGAGTTCGGCGATGACACGCTCGGCGAGCGCCACGTCACCCGGTTTCCCCGTCAGCGTGACCGTGTTGCCTCGAACGTGGATGTCGGCGTCCAGGACCCGTTCCAAGGTGCGCAAATTCCCGTCGGAGGAACCCAGCAGAGGCGGGACGGTGTCGGGAGGAAGGTCGATACTCGAACGCACTGTGCGTTCCGCCGGGCGCGTTGCGCCGAACGCCTCGCCGGCCTGGTGTTGTTCGCTCACGTGTGGAATATGGCCTACTTTCCGGTTCCCGAGGATTCGCGACGGATGTCGTGATGTTCAAAGTCTAGCGCCGGGACACCCGTGGTCCCACCCGATTGGTCGCTGGCTTAAAACCCGGTCAACGGCCCGATGCGGCGGGAACCCCGGGCATCGCGAAACGCGGGAGCGCACACCCCCGACCCGAATCCCAGACCGCGCCGGCGCTTGTCTGATCGAGCAGCGTGAGCTTGCCCCACGCAGCGGCATCGCGCTGACTATCAATACCGTCGAGTATCGGTCAGAACTGGTCGGCGCCGGACAACAGCGCCGTCCGCGAGATCGTCCAGCACTCCGTGCCGGGATTGAGGAAGGCGTAGTGGTCCTCGCCCTCGACGATGTGCAGATCGACCGGGTCTCCGGCTTCGGCCGCAGCCTTGCTGTACCGGACACTGACCTTCGCCGGAACCTGGACATCCTCGGCGCCGTGTACACATACCACCGGAACTCCCACCGGTATCCGGTGGTGCGGCGACGCCGACCGGTACACGTCGGGATTCTCCTGGTAAGGCATGCCGAGGAGGTCCTCGATGTATCTGATCCGGCGGCCCCGCTCCGCCGCTGACGCGAGATCCAGCGCGCCGGCCTGAGACACCACCAGTTCTGGCCGGACCCGCAAGTCCGGCTCGCCCGCAAGCCACACCGCGAGCTGCCCGCCTGCCGAGTGGCCCACAACTCGGATCCGGTTGAGGTCGAACGGAATCGGGGACCGCTCGGCCACCGGTCCCGCGATCGCCTCGAGCGCGCTGACGACGTCCGCCGACATCTCCGGCCACGCCCCGCCCGCGCCGAGCCGGCGGTATTCGATGTTCCACACCGCGAGTCCGTGTCGCGCCAGATCGACCGCGAAGCTCGTGCCGAGGTTGAGGTGGTAGTCGCCGCTCCAGAACCCGCCGTGCACGACCATCACCACCGGTACCGGAGCAGACACCGGCTGGTCCGGCACGTAGAGGTGCCCGAACTGCTGCGGTTCGGGTCCGTAAGCGATTTGAATGCGGTCCACGAAGGACCAGGCTATCGGGGTAGATCAGCTCCGCGCAGCACCGGTGTGGTCAGGCGAGCGGCGCCGCGCCCCAACGGTCGGTAAGCACACCGAGCGCACCCAACGCCACCGCTGCTGCGGTGGATGTTCGCAGGACGTGCGGTCCGAGCAACACCGACACCGCGCCCGCCTCCGTCAATGAGTCGATCTCCTCGTCGGAGACGCCGCCTTCGGGGCCGACGACCAACACGATTTCAGCCGCCGAGCGTAACGAGAGTTCGGCCAGGCCCAGCGCCGCAGACTCGTGCAGCACAGCGACGACTCCGCCGCGGCCGATCACCTCACGCACGAGGGCCAACACCCCAGCGGTCCGCAGCGGTTCCGACACGTCGGGCACGATCGCACGCCTGGACTGCTTGGCGGCCGCCAGGGCGGCGCCACGCCACCGCGCGACCCCCTTGGCGACCTTCGGGCCGTCCCATCGCGCCACACACCGAGACGACTGCCACGGCACGATCGCGTCGGCACCCGCCTCGGTGGCCAGTTCGACTGCGAGTTCGGATCGGTCTGCCTTCGGAAGTGCTTGCACCACAGTAACGATCGGCGACGGCAGAGAGATCTGACGTCGTACGTGAACGGACAACTCCAACCGATCCTTCGCCGCAGCCGTCACCTCCGTGTCCGCGAGACCTCCGCGGCCGTCGGCCAGCACGATCCGCTCCCCGACACCGATCCGGCGCACGGTCGCCGCGTGCCTGCCCTCGGAACCGTCCAGGACGGCGGTGTGCCCGACTTCAGGTAACGGGTCCAGGAAGAAGACCGTCGCCGCCACGGTCAGCGACCGCTGAAGGCTTCACGCAGACGCGAAAACAGTCCACCGCTGTGCTGTGACTGGGTCGACACAACCTCAGCAAACTCGCGGTCACGCAGGTCCTTGAATTCGCTCAGGAGCTTCGTCTCCCGGTGGTCGAGCCGCGAAGGAACCACGACCTCCAGATGTGCGTGCACATCGCCGCGTATTCCGGTCCGCAACTTCGGCATGCCGTGCCCGCGCAAGATTGTGACCGCTCCCGGCTGAGTCCCGGGCTCGATGTTGATCTCCTTGGGGCCGTCGATGACCGTCTCGATCGTGACCGTAGTGCCGAGTGCGGCGTCGATCATCGGGACCCGGATCGTGCAGTGCAGGTCTTCGCCGTCGCGGACGAATACCTCATGCGCCTGCTCGATCACCTCGACGTACAGGTCTCCGGCGGGGCCGCCACCGGGACCCACCTCACCTTGCGCGGCAAGCCGGATCCGCATCCCACCAGCGACACCGGCGGGCACCTTCACTGTGATGTCCCGGCGGGCGCGCACCCGTCCGTCACCGTTGCATTTGTGGCACGGGTCCGGGATGGTCTCGCCCGCACCGCGGCAGGTCGGGCAGGGCCGCGAAGTCATGACCTGACCGAGGAACGACCGCTGCACCGACTGGACCTCGCCCGCGCCACCACACGTCTCACACCGCACCGGCTTCGAATCGTCGTTGGTACCCGAACCCGTGCAGGTGTCACACAGGATCGCGGTCTCGACAGTGACGTGCTTGCTCACTCCGGTCGCGCACTCCGCCAACGTCAGCTTGGTGCGAAGGAGCGCGTCGGCACCTGGCTGCACCCGGCCGCGCGGACCGCGCCCGGCACCGCCCCCGCCCCCGAAGAACGCCTCGAACACGTCGCCAAGGCCGCCGCCACCCCCGAAACCGGCACCGAAACCGCCCCCGCCGCCGCCGCCGCCCGAGGACAACGGGTCGCCGCCGAGGTCGACGACACGGCGCTTCTCGGGGTCCGACAGCACCTCGTAGGCCGTCGAGATTTCCCGGAACCGGGCCTGCGCCGCCTCATCCGGGTTCACGTCGGGATGCAGTTCCCGCGCAAGTTTGCGGTACGCCCGCTTGAGTTCCTGATCGGTCGCCTTCTTGTCGACGCCGAGCGTTGCGTAGTAATCCCGTGCCACGTTGAGTCTCTCGTCCTTCTCTACTTCGTTATCTCACCACTGGTCGTAATCTCACCACTGGTCGTCTGGCCGGCACGGCTTGTGCCGAGGCGGCCGTCAGCGCTCGGCGAGCACCTGGCCGATGTATCTCGCAACAGCAGCGACCGACGCGATTGTTCCCGGATAGTCCATACGCGTGGGTCCGAGCACACCCATTCCGCCGAGCACAGTGCCTGCCGCACCGTAGCCGGTGGAGATGACGGACGTACCACGCATCTGCTCTGCCTGCGTTTCCTCACCGATCCGCACTGTGACGGTGCTGGCGTCCTGGGTGGCAGCCAGCAGTTTGAGGACCACTACCTGCTCCTCGAGCGCCTCGAGCACCGCACGCAACGACCCCGGGAATCCGCTGATTCCCGTGAAGTCTGCGGCATTGCGGGTCAGGTTCGACGTGCCGCCGAGAACCAGCCTCTCCTCGGGGTGTTCGACGAGGGTCTCCACCAGGACGGTGGCTGACCGGATCACGGCGTCACGCAGACCGTCTGGGGCCTCGTTGGCCAATTCCGAGACCGCGATCGACGCCGCCGCCAACCGTTTACCATCCAACGCGCCACCGAGCAGGCCGCGCAGCCGCGACATGTCCTCGTCGTCGAGCACGTCACCGTGGTCGACGATGCGCTGATCCACCCGGCCCGAGTCGGTGATAAGCACCAGCAGCAGACGAGCGGGGGTCAGCGCCACCACCTCGAGGTGGCGCACGGAAGAGGCAGACAGTGTGGGATATTGCACAACCGCGACCTGGCGTGTGAGTTGCGCGAGGAGGCGAACACCACGCCTGAGAACGTCGTCCAGATCGACACCGGACTCCAGGAAATCGAGAATCGCGCGGCGCTCGGCGTTCGACAACGGCTTCACGTCGGCGATGCGGTCGACGAACTGCCGATAGCCCTTGTCGGTCGGGACACGGCCCGAACTCGTGTGCGGCTGGGCAATATAGCCCTCGCTCTCGAGGGCCGCCATATCGTTGCGCACGGTGGCACTGGAGACACCCAGGTTGTGCCGCTCCACCAGCGCTTTCGATCCCACCGGCTCCTGGGTGGAGACGTAGTCGGCGACGATCGCGCGGAGAATCTCGAATCGCCTGTCGTCCGTACTCGACATCGCCATTCACCTCCAGTTCTCGATCACTACGATCGGCCGTCTCACCGAACTCACATTCGAATCGACCGTCACATCCCCTGAGCTACGTGCGTGCGCACGCGCATCTCGTCTTGGTCCAGTCTAATCGGCGCACCCTCATTTCCCGCCCTACCCTTACTGTGGGGACCGGAAATGGGCAAGCGCGGCAACGACCCGGGATGACAGGCGATGATCTTCAAAGGTGTCATGGACGGCAAACCGTACCCGGACCACGGGCTGTCGCTACGCGACTGGTCCAAGATCCCCCCTCGGCAATTGCGCCTCGACGAGATCGTGACCACCACCAAGGTTCTCGAACTCGACCGACTGCTATCCGAAGACTCGACTTTCTACGGCGACCTGTTCCCGCACGCCGTGCAGTGGCACGGGGTCGTCTACCTCGAGGACGGGCTTCACAGGGCTGTGCGTTCGGCCCTGCGCAACCGCGTCGTGCTGCACGCGCGAGTCTTCGACTTCGACGAGATGCCCGGCATCATCACCGGCTGAGGCCACTACCTCAGCACGGTTCGGATCACGGCGTCGGCCAGGAGTCGTCCTCGGCCGGTCAGCACAAAGTGGTCGTGTTCGCGCACCAGCAGTCCGTCGGCCGCAACTTCCTCGGCCGCGCGCTGCTCTCCGGCATCCAGTTCCGCAACCGGCAGTCCCGTCCGCAGCCGGGCAGTCAGCATCACGCGCTCGACGTGGAGGTCCTCGACGGTCAGCTGCTCGCTTCCCCCGACCGGCAGTCGGCCGGCCGCCAACTGTTCCGCATAGCGCGCCGGATGCTTGACGTTCCACCAGCGCACCCCGCCGACGTGACTGTGCGCGCCAGGCCCGGCACCCCACCAGTTCCCACCGTCCCAGTACCCCAGGTTGTGCCTGCAACGAGACTCCCCCCTCGCTTCGCTCGCCCCGCGCCAATCCCCCGTCGCTTCGCTCGCCCCGCGCCAATCCCCCGTCGCTTCGCTCGCCCCGCGCCAATCCCCCGTCGCTTCGCTCGCCCCGGCACCATTGCTCCGCGCCCAGTTCGACACCTCGTACCAGGTCAGACCCGCCTCTGCCAGCCGTGCATCGATGCGCTCGTACCGCGAGGCGAGGACGTCGTCGTCGGGCGCGGGCAGTTCGCCTCGGCGCACCTTCCTGGCCAGCGCCGTGCCGTCCTCGACGATCAGCGCGTACGCGGAGACGTGGTCCACCCCGGCCGACAGCACCGCATCCAGCGACGCGTCCAAGTCCTCGTCCCGTTCGCCGGGTGTCCCGTAGATGAGATCGAGGTTGACGTGCTCGAATCCCGCCGCCCGCGCCTCCAGCGCCGCAGACACCGCGCGACCTGGCGTGTGGGTGCGGTCGAGCACTTTCAGGACGTGCTGCGCCGCCGATTGCATCCCCAGCGAGATCCGCGTGAATCCGCCGGTCCGCAGGCGATCGAAGAACTCCGGCGACGTGGACTCCGGGTTCGACTCCGTGGTCACCTCGGCGCCGCTCGCGACCCCGAAACTCGAACGGATCGCGCCGAGGACGTCTGCCAGTCCGTCGCCCCCGAGCAGGGATGGCGTCCCGCCTCCGACGAATACCGTGTCGACGGTCGGAGCACCCGTCATCTCCGCCGCCGCATCGAGTTCGCGGCGAAGCCCCTCCATCCACGACTGCGGCGATGCCGACGTGCCCAACTCGCCGGCCGTATAGGTGTTGAAATCGCAATACCCGCAACGCGTGGCACAGAAGGGCACGTGCACGTAGATCCCGAACGGCCGGTTCCGAACCCCCGCCAACGCCCGTTCGGGAAGCATGAACTCCGCCGACTCCTGCCGACTGTCATTGGTAGTGCTGGCTCCGCTCACCCGGCCAGTCTTCCAGGCGCCGGGAACGGCTTGTCCCACCCGAGCGTCGCAGTCGCATCCTTGCGATATTTCCCACAGAAATGCAGGACTTCGATGCCGAAATCTGCATCAGCGATTTGACGTGGCACAATGGACCGCATGATCGGACCCGGAGTGCGACTTGTGGCGCGGCGCCACGTCGATCTCAAGCGCGTCTGCGGCGGCAGCTGTCTGCCCTGTATCGGGCGATAGCCAGCCCGTCAGCCCGTTCATTCTTCTCGACTTCCGGCCGGATTCGAATGCGCTGAGCGAGGTCGACCCTCGTCCTCGGCTCGGCCGGTGCACGTGAGAATCAGGAGCGTTTTTTATGACGTCGACCTCCGACGCCTCCCCAGCTGCCGTCGAGGCAGCCCCCGTGCGCACGCGCACGGCGAAACCGGCCCGACGACGCGCCGAGGGCCAGTGGGCTCTCGGCTATCGCGAGCCGCTCAATGCCAACGAGCAGGCCAAGAAGGACGACAACCCGCTCAACGTCCGGGCCCGCATCGAGAACATCTACTCGAAGCAGGGCTTCGACAGCATCGACAAGGGTGACCTGCGCGGCCGCATGCGCTGGTGGGGCCTCTACACCCAGCGTGAGCAGGGCTACGACGGCACCTTCACCGGTGACGAGAATATCGACCTCCTCGAGGCCAGGTACTTCATGATGAGGGTGCGCTGCGATGCCGGCGCACTGAACGTCGAGCAGCTGCGCACGCTCGCCGGGATTTCAACCGAGTTCGCACGAGACACCGCCGACCTGTCGGACCGCGAGAACGTCCAATACCACTGGATCGAGGTCGAGAACGTCCCCGAGATCTGGAAGCGCCTCGAGGGCGTCGGCCTGAAGACCACCGAGGCGTGCGGCGACTGCCCCCGTGTCGTGCTCGGCTCGCCGCTGGCCGGCCAGTCGTTCGACGAAGTGCTCGACCCGACCCCCGCGATCGACGAGATCGTCCGCCGCTACATCGGCAGGCCCGAATACTCCAACCTGCCGCGCAAGTTCAAGACCGCAATCTCGGGCCAGCAGGACGTAGTGCACGAGATCAACGACATCGCGTTTGTGGGGGTCAACCACCCCGAGCACGGTCCCGGCCTTGATCTGTGGGTCGGCGGCGGCCTGTCCACCAACCCGATGTTGGCGCAGCGCGTCGGTGTCTGGGTTCCGCTCGACGAGGTGCCCGACGTATGGGAGGCCGTCGTCTCGATTTTCCGCGACTACGGCTACCGTCGGCTGCGTTCCAAGGCCCGGCTTAAATTCCTCATCAAGGACTGGGGCATCGAAAAGTTCCGTGAGGTACTCGAGACGGAATACCTGAAGCGCAGGCTTCTCGACGGCCCCGCCCCTGAGAAGCCCATCCGCCCGATCGACCACATCGGAGTACAGAAGACCCGAAACGGTCTCAATGCGGTCGGCGTCGCCCCCATCGCGGGCCGCGTGTCCGGGGCGATCTTGACGAAGGTCGCCGACGCCGCCGAGCGCGCGGGCAGCGACAAGATCCGGTTCACGCCGTACCAGAAGCTGATCATTCTCGACGTCGCCGACGACAAGCTCGAGCGACTGATCGCCGATCTCGACGAGATCGGCCTGCCCGCCCGCCCGTCGCACTGGCGCAAGAATCTGATGGCCTGCTCGGGCATCGAGTTCTGCAAGCTGTCGTTCGCCGAGACGAGGAAACGCTCACAGGCCCTGGTACCCGAGCTCGATCGGCGCCTCGACGACATCAATGCTCAGCTCGACGTGCCGGTGACTATCAACATCAACGGCTGCCCCAACTCGTGCGCGCGTTCGCAGATCGCCGACATCGGATTCAAAGGACAGCTCGTCGACGACGGTGAAGGCAACCAGGTGGAGGGCTTTCAGGTCCACCTCGGCGGCAGCCTCGGCCTCGACAGCGGTTTCGGCCGGAAGTTGCGCCAGCACAAGGTGACCACCGACGAGCTCGGCGACTACATCGACCGCGTGGTCCGGCAGTTCGTGAAGCAGCGCAACGAGAGTGAGCGCTTCGCGGAATGGGCTGTGCGCGCAGAAGAAGGAGACTTGCGATGACTGCGATGAAATTGACAACGGCTAGCCAGGACGATCTTCGGCAGCTCGCCGCGCAGGGTGCGGCAAACCTCGAAGGCGCCACCGCGCAGGAATTGCTGCAGTGGACCGAGGACACATTCGGAGACAGCTACATCGTGGCGTCGAACATGCAGGACGCCGTCCTCGTGCACCTGGCCACCCAGGTCCACCCCGGCGTGGACGTGTTGTTCCTCGAAACCGGGTACCACTTCGCCGAGACCATCGGGACCCGTGACGCGGTGGAACAGGTGTACGGCGTGAACATCATCAACGCGAAGGCCGAGGCGTCGGTCGCCGAGCAGGATGCCGCGGAGGGCAAGGACCTGTTCGCCCGCGACCCCAGCCGGTGCTGCGCGTTACGCAAGGTTGCCCCGTTGAAGAAGACGCTCGCCGGCTACCAGGCGTGGGTCACCGGTATCCGGCGTGTCGAGGCCCCGACCCGCGCCAATGCCCCCTTGATCTCGTTCGACGAGGCTTTCGGGCTGGTGAAGATCAACCCGATCGCCGCGTGGTCGGACGAAGACATGCAGGCCTACATCGACGAGCACTCGATTCTGGTGAATCCGCTCGTGGACGAGGGCTATCCGTCCATCGGGTGCGCTCCGTGCACCCGCAAGCCTGCCCCCGGCACCGACCCGCGCAGCGGTCGCTGGGCCGGTCTGGCCAAGACAGAATGCGGGTTGCACTCATCATGACAATCGACATCTCCCCTTCCCCGACCGTGGCACGACCGCAACTCGACGGATCCCAGTTCGATACCCTCGACGCCCTCGAGTCGGAAGCGATCCACATCTTCCGCGAGGTGGCGGGCGAGTTCGAGCGCCCCGTCATCCTGTTCTCCGGTGGCAAAGACTCGACGGTGCTGCTGCACCTGGCGATCAAGGCGTTCTGGCCGGCTCCGCTACCGTTCGCGTTGCTGCACGTCGACACAGGCCACAACCTGCCCGAGGTTCTGGACTTCCGCGACCACGTCGTATCGAGGTACAACCTGCGCCTGCACGTGGCAAAGGTCGAGGACTATCTGGCCGACGGCAGGCTCACCGAGCGTCCTGACGGCATCCGCAACCCCCTGCAGACCGTTCCACTGCTCGACGCGATCTCCGAGAACCGTTTCGACGCGGTCTTCGGCGGCGCTCGCCGTGACGAGGAGCGCGCCCGCGCGAAGGAGCGGATCTTCTCACTACGCAACTCGTTCGGCCAGTGGGACCCGAAGAAGCAGCGTCCCGAACTGTGGAACCTGTACAACGGCAAGCACTCTCCCGGTGAGCAGGTTCGGGTCTTCCCGCTCAGCAACTTTACCGAGCTCGACATCTGGCGCTACATCGCGCGTGACGACGTGGAGCTCGCGAGCATCTACTACGCGCACCAGCGTCCGGTGTACCAGCGCGATGGCATGTGGATGACGCCCGGAGTCTGGGGCGGACCGACCGAGAGTGAAGACCTGCAGACGCTGTCGGTGCGCTACCGCACTGTCGGCGACGGCTCCACCACTGGTGCGGTGCTGTCCGACGCCGCTGACAACGAGGCGATCCTCGCCGAGGTCGCGGCGTCCCGGCTGACCGAGCGCGGCGCCACCCGCGGCGACGACCGAGTTTCCGAAGCGGCCATGGAAGACCGCAAGCGAGAGGGCTACTTCTGACCATGAGCGACCTTCACGAGCGAAGCCTGCGTAGCGAGACGCAACTTCTGCGACTCGCTACCGCGGGCAGCGTCGACGACGGCAAGTCCACCCTCGTGGGCCGGCTGTTGTTCGACACCAAATCGGTTCTCGCCGATCAGATAGACGCAGTCACCCGTGCGTCGGTCGACAAGGGCCTGTCCACGCCCGACCTCTCGCTTCTCGTCGACGGACTGCGGGCCGAACGCGAGCAGGGCATCACGATCGACGTGGCCTACCGGTACTTCGCGACGCCGCGCCGCTCGTTCGTGCTCGCCGACACCCCCGGTCACGTGCAGTACACCCGAAATACGGTCTCCGGCGCGTCCACCGCACAGTTGGTGATCCTGTTGGTCGACGCCCGCAAGGGGGTCATCTCCCAGACCCGCAAGCACGCCGCCGTACTGGCACTGCTCGGCGTTCCCAGGCTGGTGCTCGCGGTCAACAAGATCGACCTGGTCGAGAACCCGGCCACGGTGTTCGCAGACATTTCGGCCGAGTTCAACTCCCTCACGCGTTCGCTGGGCTGGTCGTCGGGTGACGTCCTCGAGATCCCGGTGTCCGCACTGAACGGCGACAACGTGGCCGAGCGCTCGGAGAATACCCCGTACTACGACGGCCCGACGCTCATCGAGCACCTCGAGTCCGTGCCTGTGGACGGCGAACCGCACCGGGTGGGCTTGCGGTTCCCAGTGCAGTACGTGATCCGGCCGCGCACACCCGAGTTCCCCGACTACCGCGGCTACGCCGGGCAGGTCGCTGCCGGCGAGGTGCGTCCGGGCGACGAGATCGTGATTCTGCCGTCCGGCGTGCGGACCACGGTCGAGCGGATCGACACAGCCGACGGAGAACTGGATGTCGCGCGTGCGGGCCGCAGCGTGACCGTCGTACTCACCGACGACGTGGACGTGTCCCGCGGCGACACCATCGCGTCCGCGACCGACGCACCGGAGCCCCTCGGCGAGTTCGACGCCACCGTGTGCTGGCTGGCCGAGAAGCCTCTGCGCCCCGGTGCCCGACTGCTCCTCAAGCACGGCACGAAGACCACGCAGGCCATTGTCGCATCACTGGTGGAGCGCCTCGACGAGCAGGAGCTTGCCTCCGACCCGAACCCGGAGTCATTGGAGCTCAACGAAATCGGGAAGCTCTCGGTTCGGGTCGCCGAGCCGATCGCCGCCGACGACTATACCGTCAACCGGCACACCGGCAGCTTCCTGCTGATCGACCCGGCAAGCGGCAATACGCTCGCCGCAGGTTTGATCGGAGACGCCCTCTCCGCGGTGGAACTAGGCAACCGCGTCTAAGAAGTGACGCCCCCGCTGATCGCTGTCGCCCACGGCAGTCGTGACCCCCGCAGTGCGCGAGTGGTGGCGACTGCCGTGTCGGCGCTCCGTGCGCAGCGACCAGACCTCGACGTCCGGTTGTGTTTCCTCGACCTCAACGCACCATCCGTCGATCAGGTTCTCGACGCCGTCGCCGCCGAGGGACACCCCTCAGCGGTGGTGGTGCCGATGCTGCTGGGCAGCGCTTTTCATGCGCGCGTCGACCTTCCCGGATTGCTCGACGCCGTCCGCCTGCGCCACCCCCACCTGCACGTCCAACAGGCCGACGTGCTCGGGCAGGACACGCGCTTGATCGACGCCGTTCGCGATCGCATCGTCGAAGCCGGTGGCTCGACCGGGGACTCCGGTCTCGGTGTGATCCTCGCCGCCGTCGGCTCCTCGGACCTGGCCACCAATGCTCGTACCCGGGCACTGGCCGAGTCAGTCGTCGCGGGCACTTCCTGGTCGGGCGGTATCACCTGTTTCGCCACCTCCGCCGAACCCACCGTGCAGCAGGCGATCTCAACCGCAAGACACGTGGGTGCCGACCGCATCGTCATTGCGCCCTGGTTCCTGGCCCCGGGACTGCTCACGGACCGCCTCAGCCACGCTGCGGAAACCTGCGGGCCCGGCATCACCTATGCCGCCACCATCGGACCGCATCCCGGGTTGCTCGACGTCATGCTCGACCGCTACTGGCAAACACTTGCACTTCTTCAGGAATTCCACGCACTGTCGGCCTGAGGGCGGACAGCACCGCGCGGCCCGCGGCAGGATCGCCCACTGCGATCCGAGCCGCGCCACCCGGGTAAGTGCGCGCGCGAATGCCGGCGCGGGCCAGTGCGTCGCCGACACTCTCGCCCGGGATGTACAGGAAATTTGCGTGACTGCGGACGACCGGCACTCCCCAACCACGCAACGCCCTTCGCAATGCGTCCCGTTCCGAGACAATGGCGGACACCCGATCGAGGAGTTCGCCTTCCGCTGCGTACGACGCCGTGACGGCGGCGACGGCGGCGCTCCCCATCCCGAACGGTATTTGCAATGTTCGAATCTTCCGCGCCAAAACCGCACTCGCGAACCCGAATCCGATGCGCAATCCCGCCAGTCCGTACGCCTTGGAGAACGTTCTCAGGAAGACAACGTTCGGATGCTCGGCGATGATACGGTGCGCGTCCAGGACCAGGCCGCGGTCGACGAATTCCAAATAGGCCTCGTCGAGGACGACGACCACCCTCTTCGGGACACGACGGAGGAAGGTCTTCAGTTCGCCGGCATCGACAAGCGTCCCCGTTGGATTGTGCGGACGGCAAACTACGACGAGCCGAGTGCGGTCGTCGATCGCGTTCGCCATCGCAATCAGATCCTGCCCACCGTCCTGAAGGATCGGCACCGGGACCGCGCCGAGCGACGCCATTTCCGCCAGAATGGGGTAGCCGTCGAACGTGGGAGCGGTGTACACGATCCGCTCCCCCGGCCGCGCGACGGACTGCATGATCTGCATCGCGACACCGGTGGCGCCCGCACCCACCACTACTTGATCACTTTCGAGCCCTTCGTGATTCGCGATGACGTCGATCAGTCGGTGGGGTAGGAACTCCGGATACCGCTGCACCTGATGCATGACGTCGACGAGCGCCGAGGCCACCGAAGGCAACGGGGCGAAAGGGTTCTCGCTCAGCGCGAGATCGAATCCAGCGCTGGGTTGTACGATCGTCGGGCTCGCCATCTCACACCCCCACCGGCGCTGCACCCCATCGGACCGCTCCGGCGCCCGCGAAATCCCCCGCATGCGCGAAGGCAGACATCATCACCAACGATCCGTTGGGGATACGGCCAGCCCTGTTCTCTGTGTCGAGAGTCACGGGTATCGCTGCGCCGAACAGGTTCCCGCATTCGTCGAACGTGTCGGGGTGGCGTTCTACCGGGAGTTCGAGCGCGTCGCGCCAATTGCGGAGGAACAACCTATTGGGCTGGTTGGTCACCAGGGTGTCGATGGCGGACGGTGCGATGTCTATCTGCTTGCACACCGCCATCGCAACCTCCGGGACGAGACGGTTCCCCCTGGCGAACACTTTCGCGATCTTCGATTCGGTGAATGCGATACGAAATTGCCCCGTTCCCGCCTCCCAGTACTTGCGGGGCGGATCCACCACACCGGTCATGTCCCCGGCGAACTCCGGGTAGGCGCGGCACTCGAGCCCGAGCACGGGCGCGGCCTCCGATTTCGCCAGCAGACACACACCTGCGCCATCACCCGGAATTGCCGATTCCGGTCGTGCGCGCACGTCCGACTGTATGCAGAACTGTCCGGCGCTGTTCTGCACCGAAACGATCAATGCGGTCGATGCGTCGCTGGTCTGCATGATCTGGCGGGCCAGCTTGATCATGTACACGAACGACGCGCAGCCTCCGTTGTGCAGGTCCACCACCCAGTCTGGGGTCATCCCCATCCGGCGCGCGAGATCTCCACCGGTGCCGAGGACGGGAACATCGGGCAGTTGGGTGTGAGTGATGAGGATATCGACGTTCGATATGGTCTCGGAGCCGTGCCGTTCGATCAACGGGGCGACGGCGCGTTCGGCCATGTCGACGGCATTCTCGTCACTTGCGATGTGGTGGCGGTATTTCGGCGACCGGAACATGACATTGTGCGCCAAACGGTCGGAGGTGGCGAACTGGGCGAAATAGTCTGCGCTCACACGGCTCTCGGGCAAATAGCTGGCGATATCGATCAGGCTGATCGTGTCCATATCTTCACTCACTCATCCACGTCGGGGTCACGGGCAGGTTGTTGGCCCAGCGGTATTCGCATATCGCCTTGAGATTGCTCGCCTCGAGTTGGTGTCCGGGACCGAACATTTCCCAGAGGTCGCCCACCCACTCGGTTCGACCCGCCGGTACCGTCTCTGGATACGGATTCTCGTCATAGAACGGGTGATGACAATTCGTCCACAGCACGACGGATCCGTCGACGTCGAGCACCGTGCGCGCGTCGACCACCCGCATCAGGTACACCATCCACAGATGTTTTCCCTGGTCCCAGGCACAGTGATAGTCGACGGTCCTCGCATCGGCGTGTGCCACCGTGCGCAGGTAGGTTTCGCCGCCCAGACGGTCGGTCGAGAGCCACAGCCCAGCTTCGTCCGTCGGGGCGAATCCCCGCAGACTGTAGGTCCACTCCTCGAGGCTGAGTGTGTGGGAGAGATAGCGGAACACCTCGTCCGGCGGACAGTTGATGTATTCGTTGACAGTGCAGTACTTTCCGAAGACCTGGTCGTGGGGGTACACCGATCTCATCATGTCCATGACTATTGGCAGCATCGCTTCACGGTCGGAGGTCTCGATACGGACCAGTCCGGACAGGTCCGCCGGGAGGTCGGACAACGCTGCGCTTCCTTGATTGGTCATCGGCGTACTCCATCTCGGGACCTGGATGTCCCATTCGTGTGTCCGGTGGGCAGGAATGCCCGGAATGGCGGTAACTCGTCCGCGTCGCAAGCGACTTCGATGATGGCCGGCCCCGCCGAACCCATCGTGGCCTGCAACGCGTCCATCAGGGCTGAACTCGTCTCGACCGTGTGCGATGCAAGTCCCGGGAACAGCGCGCCGACGCCTGCGGCGATGTGTGCGGGACGGAACCGGCTGTAGGTATATGCGCCCCCGAATTGCACCTGCTCTCGGGTCAGGCACATCGCGTGGGCATTGTTGTTGAATACGACGAATGTCACCGGCACGTCATACTCGACCGCTGTGTGGATCTCGAGTCCGTGCGCGTAAAATGCGCCGTCTCCCGCGATCACGATGGTCCGCCGTCCGCGCGAGAGCGCAGAACCGATCGCCGCACCGAAGGTGTACCCCATCCCGCCCATGCCCAGTGCGACGACGAACCGGCCGTCGCTCGGCACCGGAAGATGATGCACCACGGCAGCACCCGTGTTCCCCGCGTCGGCAAACACGTCGACACCGGCGGGCAGCACCGTGGCGAGCGCCTTCACCGCGTCCGTGTAGTGCAGGCCCGAGGTTTCGGTGGCCGGTACGTCGAGCGGCGTCGGATCACACTGTTCGACGAGTACAGGCGACGCGGCCGGTCCGATCTCGCTGACGAGTCGGCGCAACGTCACACGCAGATCTCGCGTCTGCGTGTGGTGTGCCTCGGTGAACGGGGATGCCGAACCAACGCTGTACACCAATGTCTTCTCCAGGACGGCGTCGAGGCCGCCGCTGGCCATCACCGGCAGTCTGGTGCCGACGAGCAGGCAGACGCAGGTGTCCTGCAGCGCGTCGGCGACATCCGAGTTGCCCATCACCCCGGTGACGCCGAGTCGCCCCGGCGCAAGCGGATCGACCACGTCCTTGGCGTCAGGCGTGACGGCTACCCGCGCACCGAGTGCATGCACGAGTTCGGCGAGTTCGGTCCGTGCGCCTTCCCTCGCGACCTCGTCACCAGCCACGATGACGACTCGGCCGTATTCGTCGCGCAGAGCGTCGGCAAGGCGTTTCACGTCCGGCGCCGCACGGCGCGGCATCGTCGGGGCCTCTCCTGGAGGCTCTGGAAACAACCCCAATTCTTGCTGGATATCTTTCGGCAGCAGCAGAACTGCCGGCCCACCACGGTGCGCCGCGGACAGCGCTTCGGCGAGTTGACGCTCCACGTGGAGCGGCGACTCGACGCGCGCGCAGTAGACCGACACCTCACCGAACAAGCGAGAAGCATCGATCGTCCCCGCCAGCCCACTCGTATCCTGGAATGCGCCCGCTCCTTCGAGCGTCGTCGGCGGTTGGCCGACCAACGCGAGAATCGCGGTGTGTGAGGCAAAAGCCTCACCAAGCCCGGCAACGAGGTTGAGTGCTCCTCCGCCGGACGTCGCCACCACCACCCCCAGTCGGTTCGACGTCCTGGCATAGCCGTCGGCCATCGTCGTCGCCGAGAATTCGTGTTTGGCGACGACGCCTTCGACAGCGCCCGAATGGTGAATCGCGTCGTACAAGTCCTCGATGTTCGCGCCGCCGACACCGAAGATGTGGCCGACCCCCTCCGCTGCCAGTGCCTCAACGATGTAATCGACGACGCGCATACTCCGACAGCCGTCGGCATTCCTCGGCTCGTCATGCGTGGTGTTCATCGGCAGACTCCCGTGTCGTGGATCGATGGGGCAACGTATCGGTATCTAGCTAGGTATACACACAAATAGGTGGTGCAGCGGGTTCACCCACGGCGGAACCTTTTTCGAAAGTGTTCGCGCAACGACGGGAACAGGACGATCGACACCACATTCCGCTCACAACGCCGTCGTCAGCAGAACTTGATTGTCGGCGACAGACCGCACGTCGATGCTCGCTATCGATTCGACGGGCAGGCTGGTGGTGCCTGTGGGCCGTACCGTCTGTCCGGCGTCGCCGGTCCAGGTGGCCAACTTCGTGACGACCCCCGAGTGATCGGTGACCGTCAGCGCGTAGTCCTCGGCGCCGGCGTAACCAGTGTCGCCGAGCAACGCCTCCGCATAGGAGCACCGAACGAGGATGACCGTGCCCCAGGACATCGATGCGACGGACGCATTCGCAGTGATCTTGGTTGGAACCAGAGGTGTGAAGACCGCCTCGGTCGTGTTCGCCCCGTCCGGGAGGACGCCCGTCGCCCCGTCCGGGAGGACGCCCGTCGCACTGACCGACGTCCCCGGTGTCCTGGTCTGTGTTACCAGCACACCGACAGGAACGGCGACGGCCACCACAGCGGCCGCGGCCGCGAGTGCGGCGGCGGCGCGCTGGTAGCGCCGCCGCCGCACTACGGTGCCCACCAGTCGAGTAAGCACGTGCGGCGCGGGCGGTTCCTCATGTTCGTCCGCCTGGTTCTCGGACAGGGCGCCCAGCGCGACCTCAGGGGAGATCTGGGCCAGCAACCCGGGCATCCCCGCCAGCTCGGCGACGGCGAGGGAGCATCGTCTGCAGCGCGCGAGGTGGCCTTCATATTCGCGCCGGTCACCAGGCGACAGAGCGCCCAGCACGTACGCCGCATCCCAGCTCGCGTACGGGTCGTCTTCGTGCGATTCGAAGTCGTCGATCGTCATCGGGTCACCCCCATTTCCTGCAGAGCCAATCGGAGGGCCCGCAATCCGTAATGCATGCGAGATTTCACCGTTCCTTCAGGTATTCCGAGTTCGTCAGCAATCTGGTGGGTCGACATTCCCTGGTAGTAGCTGAGGACGAGTACGGCCCGGTGGTCTGGAGTCAGTCGGACGAGGGCGTCGCCCATCATCCAGGAGTCGAGTGCGCCATCCCATCGGTCCGGTGCCGCCAGATCTGGGGTCGAGTTCATCCCGATCTCGCGCCGGGATCGTGCGCTGCGGTACTCGTCGAACACGAGGTTGCGGCCAACGGTGAACAGCCAGGCCCGCGCCGACGATTCGGATTGGTCGAGCACGTTCGGATGCTTCCACGCGCGCAGCAGTACTTCCTGCACGACGTCCTCGGCGCGGGCGCGGTCACCGGTCAACCTGAGCGCATACCGCCACAGTGCAGGCGCATGCTCCTCGTACAGAGCGCGCATCAGTTCTGTCTGGACATCCGGCACAGGTCACCACCTCTTGGCCATACACACGGTACAAGCACCCAATCGGTTCACCGCGGCACGAGACTGCTGCAAACCGCAGGTGGGAGCGCACAAGATTTACCTCTAGCGCACCACCACCCTCCTGGACCAGACTGATATGGAGGCGGTGAGAATTGCGATGACGACAACACGAATCAGACACGGGATCGTGGCAGGTATCGACGGATCGGAAGGTGCACTCGAGGCTGCGGCCTGGGCCGCATCCGCCGCGAGGCACCTCGATGAACCGCTACGCCTCGTCCACGTTCTGCCAAAGTACTTGAAATCCGACGACCAGATCGACGCAGGCAGTCACCCCGCCGGCGAGAAGTTACTCGACATCGCCGAACAGGTAGTACTCGATGGACAGCGGGACCTTCCCGTCGAGCGGAATGTCGAACCCGGCCCGCCCGCACACGCTCTGGTAGAACTCTCCAAGACGGCCCGCATGATGGTGCTCGGACCGGCCGCTACCAGTGAGATGAGGTCGGTGTATGTCGGTTCCGATGTCGTCCGGGTGTCGAATCGCGCCGAGTGCCCTGTCGTTGTCTGGCGCGGAATACAGGGGCACGAAGTCGGTACTGACCGGCCCGTCGTGGTGGGTGTGGACGGTAGCGAGCTGAGCGACATGGCCGTCGCCCACGCCTTCGAGTTCGCCGCATTCTTCGGCGCACCGCTCGTCGCCGTGCACACCTGGTCCGAGCACTCAACCCTCGGCGCGTGGTACTCGGAGGAAAGGCGTTTCACCGACTGGCAACCGCACGCACAACAAGAAACCGCCTTGCTGGCCGAGAGCCTGGCCGGGTGGAGCGAGAAGTACCCCGATGTCGCGGTCACCCGCTGTGTCGAGCGGGGCAAGCCGGCCAGAGTTCTCCTCGAGCACTCTGTCGACGCACAACTGATGGCCGTCGGCAGTCACGGGCGCACTCCGTTCACGGCCTCCATCGTGGGCTCGACGAGCCAGAGCCTCATCCACCACGCCCGGTGCCCGGTGCTCATCTGCCGGAAGGGTTGACACAGGCGGCCGGATCCCCTCCGGGCGTTCGTCCCGCCCAGAGCTACGGGGAGACGCGGACCTCGGCCTCCGGGAGGTCGGGCACCCGCGTTGCACGTGCGTACACGGTCTGCCCCTCTTCCAACCCGAGAGCCGCGCTGTCACCCCGCGTCACCTGGGCACAGAACGGTTCACCCGTCGCCTCGTTCCGAAGGTCGACCCGGACCTCGAAGCCGAGGTGCACCACGCGCTCGACTGTGGCCCGCGTAACGCCTAGCGATTCGGCAGTTCCCGAATTCTGGGCGAGCGCCATGCCCGGGTCCCGTCCGAGTCGGATGTCGTGCGGGCGAACCAGTTGGCCGTTGAGCTTGGCGACCGAGCCGAGGAAGGACATGACGAAGTCGTTGGCCGGACGGTCGTAGAGATCCTCTGGTTCACCGATCTGCTCGATCCGACCATTGTTGAGAACCGCGATCCGGTCGGCGACATCGAGTGCCTCCTCCTGATCGTGTGTGACGAGCACGGTGGTCACATTCACCTCGTCGTGTAGTCGACGCAGCCAGGTGCGCAGGTCCGTACGCACCTTCGCGTCGAGGGCACCGAACGGCTCGTCGAGCAACAGCACCTTCGGGTCGACGGCGAGTGCGCGCGCCAGCGCCATGCGCTGACGCTGACCACCGGACAGTTGCGCTGGATAGCGGTGCTGAAATCCGTCGAGGCCCACTATCGCGAGGAGTTCGTTGACCTTCTTACTGATCTCCGACTTCGGTCGCTTGCGGATTTTCAAGCCGAACGCGACGTTGTCGCGCACCGTCATGTGCTTGAAGGCTGCGTAGTGCTGGAACACGAAGCCGATGTCCCGCTTCTGAGGGGAGACGTTCGTGACATCGTTGCCGCCGATGACGACCGTGCCGGTGTCGAGTGTTTCGAGCCCGGCGATGGATCGGAGCAAAGTCGACTTGCCCGAACCACTCGGTCCCAGCAGCGCGGTGAGCGAACCCGAGGGAATGTCGAGGGTGACGTCGTCGAGAGCAGCAAAGGTCCCGTAGTTCTTGCGGGCGGCGGTCACGGTAATCACGTGGTACTCCTCTTACGGTCGAGCAGAGTCATCAGAAACAGGGTGATCAGCGCAATGCCCATCAGCAGAGTGGCCGCGGCGTACGCACCGAAGGTGTTGTGGTCGTCGATGTAGCGGGAGTGCACCAGCAGCGTCAGTGTCTGTGACACGCCCGGGAATCCCGAGGACACCATGATCACCGCACCGAACTCCCCGAGCGCTCGCGCGACGGTGAGGATCACGCCGTACGTCAGACCCCACCGAATTGCGGGCAGGGTGATCAACCGAAAGGTCTGCCACCGGTTGGCGCCGAGTGTCGCGGCGGCCTGTTCCTGATCCTCGCCGATCTCGCGCAGGACGGGTTCGACCTCCCGCACGACGAACGGCAAAGTCACGAACAAGGTGGCGATCACCATGCCGGGAAGCCCGAATATCACCTTGAATCCCAGCGAGTCCAGGCCACCGAACCAGCCGTTGACACCCCAGAGCAAGATCAGCGAGACACCGACCACGATGGGCGAGACCGCGAACGGAAGATCGACGACGGCCTGGACCAGCCCACGGCCGGGGAAGCGCCCGCGAACGAGCGCCAGAGCCGTAACGATCCCGAAGACGACGTTGACCGGGACGACGATCGCCACTATCAGCAGCGACAGATTGAGCGCGGAAATCGCGGCCGGCGTGCTGATCGATTCCACGAACGCGACGATGCCGTGCTGGAACGTTCGGAACAAGATGATGGCGATCGGCACCACCAGCAATCCGAACAGATAGAGCAGGGCGATCGTGCGCAGAGTGATCCGTGTGGGCGCCGACAGCTTCATTCCGCCTGCTCCTCACGACGCTGTCCCCGGTTCGAGAAAAGCCGGAGCGCGAACAACGTCACAAATGCAATGGCCAGGAGGACCACCGACACGGCCGCGGCAGCCGCGGGCCGATCGATTTCGATCTGCTGTTGAATGTATTGGGAAGCGACCTGAGTCTCTCGCGGAATGTTGCCGCCGATCAGAACGACGGATCCGTATTCGCCGATCGCGCGGGCGAACGCGAGCCCCGCACCGCCGATGATCGCCGGGGTCAGGGTCGGCAGAACCACCTTGCGGAAGATCGTCATGTTGTCCGCACCGAGCGAGGCCGCGGCCTCCTCCACTTCTTTGTCCACCTCGATCAGTACCGGCTGTACCGAGCGAACGACGAACGGCAACGTCACGAACGCGAGGGCCACGATCAGTCCCGGCTGCGTGGCGTTCAGCTGAATACCGATCGGGCTCTCCGGGCCGTAGAGGGACAGCAGCACGATGCTGGCCACGATGGTCGGCAGCGCAAAGGGCAAGTCGATCAGCGCGTTGACGATCCGTTTGCCGGGGAACTCGTCTCGCACGAGTACCCACGCGATCAGAGTGCCCATGATCACGTTGATCACGGCCACCACCACAGACACGAACACGGTCACGCGCAGCGAAGCCAGCGCAGCCGGGCTGGTGATCGCGTCCCAGAAACCGCCGAGGCCGTCGCCGAAGGATGCGGCGGTGAGCGCAGCGAGGGGCAGAACCACCATGATGCTCAGCCACAGCGTCGCGATGCCGATACCGAGAGGTCCCACCGTTCCGGTGACCCGGGCGACCTTCCGCCGGATGGGTGGAACCGGCGGAGCCTGCGCCGTGATGGCGCCTCCGCTCATCGTTGTCTGTGTGTCGCTCACGTCGGTCTTACCTGGTTGCATTGTCGTAAATCATGGCGATGGACCCGGAGTCATCGGCGAACAATTCGGAATCGACCGCGGACCAGCCGCCGAGATCGGCGATGGTCCACAGCATGGTCGGTTCCGGAAACTTGTCGGTGAACTCCAACTTCACGGCGGGATCGACCGGGCGGAACCCCGCCTGTGCCCACAGCCTCTGCGCCTCGGTCGTGTACAGGAAGTCCTTGAACGCGACGGCCTTCCCGAGGTTCTTGCTGTTCGCCATTACAGCGACGGGATTCTCGATCTTGAAGGTGGTCGGGGGTGTCACATGCTCGACGGGATCGCCGTGCTCCTCGATGAACAGGGCCTCGTTCTCGTAGCTGAGCAGGACGTCACCCGTGCCCTGCAGGAACGCCTCGGACGCCTCACGCCCCGACTTCGGCTGGATCTTCACATGATCGTTCACGAGCGAGGTGATGTAGGCGAGGCCGGCCGCCGGGTCCTGGCCGCCGTTACTCTTGGCCGCATAGGGGGCGAGCAGATCCCATTTCGCAGATCCGGAACTGAACGGGTTGGGGGCCACCACCTCCACGCCCGGACGAAGCAGGTCGTCCCAGTCACGGATGTTCTTCGGGTTTCCGTCCCGCACGACCAGTGTGACGACCGAACCGAACGGAATTCCGTTGTAGGCGTCCTGGTTCCAACCTCTGTCGACGAGCCCGACATCGACGAGACGGGTGATGTCGGGTTCGACGGAGAAATTGACGACGTCGGCGTCGGCACCGTCCTTCACTTTGCGGGACTGGTCGCCGGAGGCACCGTAGGACGGCTGAATCTTCACGCCCTCACCCGCCTCGGTTGCGTCGAACGCGGGAAACATCTTGTCGAAGCCAGGCTTCGGAACTGCGTAGGCGTACAGATTGATCGTGCCTGCGCTGCCGTCCCCGCCTACCGTATCGCCGCCGACAGTATCGCTCGTGCCACCACTGCACGCGGTCAGCGCCACTACTCCGAGCGTCATGATGGCCGGGAGGAAACGACGAGAACAGCGCCGCATGGGGACACCTTCCTGAAATGAGGAGTGGTACGAAAGAACAGCGAGACAAATTCCGGGTGGGGATGCAGGCATCGTCGGCCCGGATTCCGGGGGCACGTGTCGGCTCGGTGGAACGAGCGCGCACGGGGGTTCTCAGCACCACCTGGGGCCGCAAGCGACGTGCGAGGACAGATCAGCAACAGTCGATATCGGCGACTGCAAGCATGCCGACCGCGATCAACGCCAATTCATGGCGGATCTGGTGTACGGCGGCTTCAGACACGCCGTGAACTTTATCAGAGGCCGGACCAACCACTCGAATCGAACAGGCTACCTGGTGAGCAGCCAGGCAACGACCACGAGAACGATGAGCGCGAGCAGTGCGAGAGTGACGCGTGAGCGTGGCATCAGGGTTCCTCCACCTTCGAGACGTCACGCTTGAGCAGGACGAAGACTGTGACCAGACCACGATCGAGCAGCCATGCCAATATTCGGCACACCGGCACCATCACCAGCAGCACGAGAGCAACCTGTGGAACGAACGGGAGTCCGGTGATCCATAGCTCGAAGCTGTCCCACCAACTCGCTATCCGGTCCACGGGCCTTACCTTATCCTTCGCCGACACGCCTGGGCCGCACAGGTGGACGCCGCGGCGGAAGCGGTCGATGATATGCAGATGGTGTCCACCGATGCACACTCCTCAGGCCGGCCCCACGCGACCCCGCACCATCGCCATTCTTTTCCGCCGATCGACGACTACGCCTTCCTTTCGGACTGCGAGTCCACCTGCCTGATCGCCCGCAACGGGTCCGTCGAGTGGATGTGCATTCCGCGACCGGACTCGCCCAGCGTCTTCGGTGCCGTCCTCGACCGCAGTGCGGGACATTTCCGTATCGGACCATACGGGCAGAACGTGCCCGCTGCCCGCCGCTATCTTCCCGGTGGACTGATCGTCGAGACCACGTGGCAGACCGAGACGGGGTGGCTCATCGTGCGCGACGCCCTGGTGCTCGGTCCGTGGCACAACATCGAGGAGCGCTCCCGCTCCCACCGCCGCACCCCCACCGACTGGGATGCCGAGCACATCCTGCTCCGCACGGTGAAGTGCGTCAACGGAACGGTCGAAATCGAAATGAGCTGTGAACCAGCCTTCGACTATCACCGCGGTACTGCGCAATGGGAGTACACCGGCAAGGTCTACGAGGAGGCCACGGCCATCTGCAAGTCGAGCCTTCCGGGCGATCACCCCACACTGAAACTGACCACGAACATGAAGATCGGGCTGGAGGGCCGCGAGGCCCGCTCCCGCACGCGGATGGTCGAAGGTGACAATGTGTTCGTGGCGCTGTCGTGGTCCCACATGCCCGCACCACAGACCTTCGACGAGGCCGCCGACAAGATGTGGCAGACGGCGAAGTGCTGGCGGGAGTGGATCACCATCGGCCGATTCCCCGACCACCAGTGGCGCGGTTACCTCCAGCGCAGCGCCCTGACGCTCAAGGGCTTGACCTACACCCCGACGGGCGCGCTGCTCGCTGCGTCGACGACCTCCCTGCCGGAAGCACCCGGCGGCGAACGGAACTGGGACTACCGCTATGCGTGGGTTCGCGATTCGACGTTTGCGCTGTGGGGGCTCTACAGCCTCGGGCTCGACCGAGAGGCCAACGATTTCTTCTCTTTCCTCTATGACGTGTCGAGCGCCGATGACGGCCACCTCCATCCGCTTCAGGTGATGTACGGCGTGGGTGGCGAGCACACGCTCGAGGAATCGGAGTTGCCTCATCTTTCCGGCTACGACGGAGCCCGGCCGGTCCGGATCGGCAACGGCGCCTACGATCAAGTCCAGCACGATATCTGGGGAACGATCCTCGATTCGGTGTACCTGCACGTGAGATCTCGGGAACGGGTCCCCGAGACACTGTGGCCGATGCTCAAACGCCAGGTCGAGGAGGCGGTCAAGCATTGGCGACTGCCTGACCGTGGGATCTGGGAGGTGCGCGGCGAGCCGCAGCACTTCACGTCGTCGAAGATCATGTGCTGGGTGGCCCTAGACCGGGGCGCGAAACTTGCCGAACTGCAGGGCGAGACGAGCTACGCGCAGCAGTGGTCCAAATTGGCCGACGAGATCAAGGAAGACATCCTCGAACACGGTGTCGATGCGCGCGGGGTACTCACCCAGCGGTACGGCAGCGACGACCTCGACGCCTCTCTACTTCTCGCCCCTCTGCTCCGGTTCCTTCCCGCCGACGACCCTCGCATCCGTGCCACTGTGCTCGCCATCGCCGACGAGCTGACCGAAAACGGGCTGGTGCTGCGCTACCGGGTGGAGACCACCGACGACGGCCTGTCGGGAAAGGAGGGCACATTCACGATCTGCTCGTTCTGGCTCGTATCGGCCCTCGTCGAGATCGGGGAACTCAACCGCGCCAAGTGTCTCTGTGATCGGCTCCTCGGATTCGCGAGCCCCCTCGAGTTGTACGCCGAGGAGATCGACTCCGATTCCGGTCGGCACCTCGGGAATTTCCCTCAGGCGTTCACCCACCTGGCGCTGATCAATGCCGTATTGCACGTCATCCGCGCCGAGGAGTCCGCGGCGGGCATGTTCCAGCCTGCTCACAGCACCATCTGAGCAGCTCGAGGCCAACGCCACCCACCGGCGGATTCCGTGCGGGCTACTTGTCGAAGCGGTGCAGCAACCGTTCGGCATCGGCCGCGATCTGCCGTACGACCGCACCGGCGGGCCGCTCCGACGTGACGAGGCCGGCAGCCTCGCCGGCGTACACGACACCGAGATCGGGGTTGTTGGGATCGTACGCGGAGGCGAGTTCCTCTCCGGGAGCGTCGCTGCCGTGCCACCGCGAGGTGAACTCGTTTCTCAGCGCCCTCCCACCCCATCGCTCGGGCCAGGGTTGACTGCGCGCCTGATCGAACACCGAGGTGTACACGGTGTCGGTGCTTCGCGCGGCGATGATCCTATTCCGGGCATACTCGGGTCCGATGGTCTCGGGGCTGGCCAGAAGCGCCGTCCCGATCATCGCACCCTCTGCGCCCGCGGCGAGGACTGCGGCGAGACCGCGGCCCGTCGCGATACCGCCTGCCGCCAACACCGGCAGCTCGGTGGCGTCGAGGATCTCCTGCAGTAGTGGCAACGTCCCGATCCGGCCTGTGTGCCCGCCCGCCTCACCTCCCTGAACGATGACGAAGTCGACACCTGCGGCCTCCACGACACGTAGATCGTCGATCGTGTTCACCTGAGACACCACCAACGCGCCCGCGGCACGAACCCGCTCCACGTAGGGTGCGGGGTCACCGAAGGAGAGCGACACGATCCGCGGATTCTCGGCGAGCGCGGCATCTAGCATGGCATCGCTCTCGTCGAGCGACCACGTCATCAACCCGATCCCGAAGGCGTCGCCGCCGATCCTCCGCGCGACCGCCGCCTCCCTCGCGACCCACTCCGGGGTGTCATAGCGCGCGGCGCCGAGAAGCCCGAGCCCACCCGCCTTCGACACCTCACCGACGAGGATCCCACCAGCTCGACCACCCATCGGAGCACCGAGGATCGGCACCTCGATTCCCAGTGTCCGCGTGAGCCACGTTTCAAGAGCCACGTTCTGCACCTACTTTCGATCACACCCCGTCAGAGAACAACAGGAATACAGGGCACTAATTCTTGGGGGCACTACTTCTTGGGCTTGTCCCCGACTGCCTCGGAGGACAGGGCGGCCACGAAGGCCTCCTGCGGAACCTCCACCCGGCCAATGGTCTTCATGCGCTTCTTACCCTCCTTCTGCTTCTCGAGCAGTTTGCGCTTACGACTGATGTCGCCGCCGTAGCACTTGGCGAGTACGTCCTTGCGGATCGCGCGGATGTTTTCACGCGAGATGATCTTCGACCCGATCGCAGCCTGGATCGGCACCTCGAATTGCTGACGGGGGATGAGCTCGCGCAGCTTCGACGTCATCCGGCCGCCATACGCGCCGGCCGCGGAGCGGTGCACGATCGACGAAAACGCGTCGACGGCCTCACCCTGCAGCAGGATGTCCACCTTCACCAGATCCGCCTGCTGCTCACCCGACTCCTCGTAGTCGAGGCTGGCGTAACCCTTGGTTCGAGACTTCAGAGCGTCGAAGAAATCGAACATGATCTCGCCCATAGGCATCTCATATCGCAATTCGACGCGCGTCTCGGACAGGTAGTCCATGCCCCCGAGTTCGCCGCGTCGGTTCTGACACAGTTCCATGATCGCGCCGATGAATTCGCTCGGCGCGATGACGGTGCACTTGGCCATCGGCTCGTAGACCTCGCGCAGTTTGCCCTCGGGCCAGTACGACGGGTTGGTGACGATGTGCTCGGTGTCGTCCTCCATCACCACCCGATACACCACGTTCGGTGAGGTGGAGATCAGTTCGAGCCCGAATTCGCGTTCGAGCCGGTCCCGGGTGATTTCCATGTGCAGCAGTCCCAGGAACCCGCAGCGGAACCCGAATCCGAGCGCCACCGACGTCTCCGGTTCGTAGGCGAGCGCGGCGTCGTTGAGCCGCAACTTGTCGAGCGCGTCGCGCAATACCGGGTAGTCGGACCCGTCGAGCGGGTAGAGACCCGAGTAGACCATCGGCTTGGGGTCGCGGTAGCCCACGAGGGGCTCCGTCGCTCCGCCACGCGCCGATGTGACGGTGTCACCGACCCGCGACTGCCGCACGTCCTTCACGCCGGTAATGAGGTAGCCGACCTCGCCGACACCGAGGCCGATACTGGCCTTCGGCTCGGGCGAGATGATGCCGACCTCGATCAATTCGTGGGTGGTTCCCGACGACATCATCGTGATCTTCTCGCGGGGCGAGATCCGGCCGTCCACCACACGCACGTAGGTGACCACGCCGCGGTAGGCGTCGTACACCGAGTCGAAGATCATGGCCCGCGCCGGGCCGTCGGCGTCACCGACAGGCGCGGGAACCTGCCGCACGACCTCGTCGAGCAGTTCCTTCACACCCATGCCCGTCTTGCCGGACACGCGCAGCACGTCACCCGGTTCGCACCCGGTGATGTGGGCAATCTCCTCGGCGTACCGATCGGGATCGGCGGCAGGCAGGTCGATCTTGTTGAGCACCGGGATGATGGTGAGGTCCTTCTCCATCGCCAGGTACAGGTTGGCAAGAGTCTGCGCTTCGATGCCCTGCGCGGCATCGACCAGCAGAACAGCCCCTTCACATGCCTCCAGTGCCCGCGACACCTCGTAGGTGAAGTCGACGTGCCCGGGGGTGTCGATGAGGTGGATGACGAATTCTTCGTCACCCACCATCCACGGGAGCCGGACGTTCTGCGCCTTGATCGTGATGCCGCGCTCGCGCTCGATATCCATGCGGTCGAGGTACTGGGCACGCATCTGCCGTTCCTCGACCACACCGGTGAGCTGAAGCATCCGGTCTGCCAGCGTCGACTTGCCGTGATCGATGTGCGCGATGATGCAGAAATTCCGGATCCGAGCGGGATCCGTGAACGTCTTGTCGGCGAAGCTGCTGATGGGGGACCCCTAACCTGGACCGGCACCGGCCCGGTTCCGGGCCGCTGTCACCGCTCAGGATATCCAATTGGCAACTCCGCTCCCGCCCAGGACCCGGCTCAGTACCCCAGCTCGTCTGCAATCATGTCTGCGACAGCCTGCATACCCCGCTCGTTGAAGTGGCCGGGCTGGGCATCAGAGGTCGGGGTCAGGCCCTCGAACCACTTGTCCTCGGGTGCGGCGCACGGATCGTGCCCGCCGTCGATAATGGCCTTGCCGATGTCGATGTAATGCGCGCCATACTTTCGCGCCGCATCGACATACACCTGGTTGAACCGCTCGAAGTATGTGACCATCCACTGTGCATCGGCATCCGAGTACGGAATCGACGGCCAGCAACCGCGATTGCCCACTGCCCCGCCGTGTCCGACGATCACGATCTCGGCGTTCGGTGCCTTCTCCGCAATCGCACCGATTGCACGATCCACCATGGAAGCGACCTTCGCGGTGCCTTCGACCGCCTTCTCCTCGACGTCAGGGTTGTTTCGGCAGTTTCGATCGCCATCCGGGATCGGAATCGCACAGCTCTCGCGGGTGATGACTACGTGGTTCGAGTCCACCCCGTCGATGCTGATCGTGACGGGATCTGTGCCCGGACCCAGAGCCTCCAACTGCGCAGGCGCGACCGTCGTACCGATCTGCTGCGGAGTGTCGACAACATGCTCGACCTGCGCTGCGATGCACGATACGTCCGTGAAGCTCGCGACGTCGGCGATCCGGGCCAGCTTCGAAGCGAAATTCTGGTCCGAGCGCATGCATAAGTCGCGATGCGAAAGCGTATTGATGAAGGGCCCGGCCGCACGTGAATCACCCAGGGCGACATAGTCGAGGCCCTCGGTGCGGTTGTCCGCGGCCGCACCGCCCGTAGCCGCCACCGTCGATGCGACCAGAGAACAGACGACCACAGCTCCCCGCACCCGCCATGAACTCGACTTCCCTGCGCCCACCCTCTTCAATGAACTGCTCCCCCTTTGACGAACTGCGCCACGGCGATGGCGCATCGGTATTCCGTTTCGCGCCTACTAAACTCACTGCATGGCGAGCGCGTGGAGCGGCATCGGAAAATCTGGTATCGGAAAAGCAATGGGCCGAATCGTACGGGACAAGGGTCCCGAGCTGTTACAGCGGTTGCAGAAGTCGGGTGCGTTGGACCGCGCTGCCGGTGTCCTCACCAGGTCGACGGCCACCGGGCAGGAGACCGCACCCGGCCGGCCGGTCAGCGCGAATGCCGCGCCGACAGCCCATCGGGCCCGAAAGGTCGAGTACTCCCCCGACCTCGACGGTCGCGCCGATCCCGGTGAAATCGTCTGGACCTGGACGACATACGAGGAGGATCCGAGTCAGGGCAAAGACCGTCCCGTCCTCGTCGTCGGACGCGACGGCGACACACTGCTCGGACTGATGCTGTCGTCGCAGAGCAGGCACGAGGGCGACCGGGACTGGATCGCGATCGGCTCGGGCTCATGGGACTCGAAAGGCCGTCCGAGCTGGATCCGTCTCGACCGGGTGCTCGACGTCCCGGAGGCTGGGATCCGTCGTGAGGGCGCGATCATGGACCCGGACAGGTTCGAGGCTGTCGCGAAACGCCTGCGGGCGGACTTCAGTTGGCGGTGATGCCCCAGTCCCCGAGATTCCCAGTAACTGAGATCCTCAGTACCCGAGATCCTCGGCGACCATGTCGGCGATCTCTGCCATCGCGATCGCGTTGGGATGGGCCGGCTCTGCCGGGGACTGTGGGAGCAGTCCCTCGAACCATCGCTGTCCGGTAGGTGCGCACGCGTCGTGTCCGCCGTCGACGGCCGCCTTCCCGATATCGATGTAGTGGACCCCGTACTTTGCCGCCGCATCGACATAGATCTGGTTGAACCGCTCGAAATACCCGTTCAACCAGATCGCGTCAGCATCGGATACCGGCATGTTCGGCCAGCATCCGCGCACACCGACGGAACCGCCGTGCCCGATCACGTAGACCTCGGCCTTCGGCGCCTTCGCGACGATGGCAGCGACCACGGCATCGACCTGGGGTGCCATCCGCTCAATGCCCTCGACCGCGAGTTGCTCCGCCTGTGGATTGTCGCGACAGCGAGCATCCGCCCCGGGGGCGATCGCACCGCAGCGCACCGACACCGGCAGGTGGTTGGAGTCGCCTCCACCGATGCTCAACGTCACAAGGTCGGTGTCCGCTCCGAGGAACTCGATCTGCGGCGGGGCGAAGCCTGTCCCGACGAACTGCGGGGTGTCGATCACGTGGCCCGGCTTTGCCGCCGAGCAGGTGACGTCGGTGAAACTCGCAGCGCCGATTCGCGCCGCCAGTTCGGCTGGGTAGTTCACGTCCGGCGAGCGAAGACACAGATCCCGGTGCGAAGAGGGGGCAATGAGTGGCCCCGAGGCCCGGGAATCGCCCAATGCCACATAGTTCAGTCTCGCCCGCGGGGCATCCTCGGCGGCGGTGGCGGTCACGGGGGCCACCACTGTGAGCGCGAGAACCACGCTCGTCAGAGTTCCGGCCCGCAGGCCCTTGCTCGTCGACACCCGTGTCCCCCGCTCGTTCCGTGCCGGACCTACCAGCGCGGAATGCTACTACCAAGCAATGCTCAACTCTGCAGTCGGTCATCGCGGCCGAACAGCGACCGGTATGTCAGCGCACCCACCGCACCACCGATCAGCGGAAACACGATGAACACCCACACCTGGGACAGCGCACCGTCTTGATAGGGCGCAACGGCGAGGCTGCGGACCGGATTGACGGAAGTGTTGTCGATCGGGATCGACGCGAGGTTGATCACGGCGAGGGTGAATCCGATCGAGATCCCGGCCAGCGGAACGTTCGAGATCCGGTCGGTCGACGCGAGGATTACAAATACCAGTAGCGCGGTGAAGAGGACTTCGACGGTCATCGCCGCACCGATGCCGTATCCGTTCTGGACGATCCCGCCGAGCGGTCCTTCAGTGGCCGATGGGCTGTGCGCACCCCAGCCGTTGGCGGCCAAGCCGTCGTCGGCCCGGTTGTAGGACGGAAGGCTTTGGGCGATCAGATAAATCACGGCACCAGCGACGAGACCACCGATGACCTGCGCGGCAATGTACACCCCCGCCTTCGCGACGGATAACCGACCGAGCACCAACTGCCCGACGGTGACGGCCGGGTTGACGTGGCAGCCAGAAATGGAGCCGATGGCGTAAATGAGGAAGAGAAGTGTCAGACCGAATGCCAGTGCTATACCGAGGTTCCCGACCTTCGCTCCGGCAAAGACGGCCGTACCCACCGCACAGAAGACCAGAATGAACGTACCGATCGCCTCGGCGCCGAATATTCTGAGATCCGAGACCGGTTCGACTTCTGCGTATTCCTTCGAGGTTGGAGACACTGAACCCACCTTCTTGGAAATGGATCGTTCGTCCTGCTGCCCACGAATATGGCTCAGACTCTACGGCAATTGCGATCGCCGCGAATTCGGAATCTGCCACTCTGCGAGCGGAGTAAAGCCTTCTCAACAGCGGGTGTCCGTATCCCTCCACCCGGCAACCGAACTCTTCACGGCCCGGCGATCGCCCAGATGTTCCTCGGATTCGACTACGAACGCCGATGGACCCGTCTTGGACGCCAACCTGACGCCACGACTACCAAGATGCAGATGGCGAGGACGTAGGGCACGCCGATCTGATCTCGTGGAAGCAGGCAGAACGCTAGAAGTCCTCGGGCGCCGTCGCAGACCGGTGTCTGTCCTATCCCGAGCAGGTAGGAAAAGACACGGTCAGGATTCAATGCGACCATAGTCAGTAGCGCACCGACCGCAAGGAGCGTCCTCGCGAGCCCTACGGTGTTTGTCCAATCGCCCGATTACTGCAGGAATGGGCTCATCACATATGGCACGTATCAGCCGAGCGTGTGGGGCTGCGGCGTTGACGGCAATACTGTCGGTCGTTGTTTCCTGCACATCATACGAGTATCCAGGGGATGCACTCGAAACCCTGCCCGCGGGCGCGGTTGGGGCAGTTTCCGTCGGGGTAATGGGCCTCGAATCAGTTCACGATCACGATCGGACGACGATGTACTCGTTCAATTCGAACGGGGACGTGGTTGGTCGAGTGACGGGCGAAGCGATCTACGCCGACGTAGTACTGGCGTCGAAACGCAATATCGTCACCGCCTCCGCACGGGCGGTTACACGCTCACCGATTCGTCGCGAACCGATTTTCCCATCGACGAGAGCATCGTTCAGTCCGCGGTCAACGACCCCGATACCGGCGACGCCACCATATGGTTCAACACAGGAATGATCGAGGGTCAGTACGTGAACAGATTCGTCTCGGTTGACGCCGACAACGAGACTCGATCCGAATCTTTCAGCGGCGCAGCAGGACCAGCGCCAGGGAACCGGGGATCGAACGGCAGGAAGTGTGCCGGGGAAACCCATGACTCACCTACTCGAGACTTCACAACGTCGCCCACCCGGACCGCGTTCGCCACGCCGGCTACCGTGCCGGGCCGGAGCAGCCGCTCAGGCGATAGTCATCGATTCATCCAAAGGCGCCAACGGACCAGACTCCGTCGGACCCCGACCCGCCGGGGCGGCCGATGCGTGTGCCCGATGCCGTCCTCGAACCGCGCCCACACTGGGCGGTGAAGGTTCTCCCCGCCGCGCGGGCGCAAGAATGACTGGCGCTCGGGCGGCTGGTTTGGGATCGGACGCCGATCACTGGTAATCTCACCTGTCGGTGCATATATGTGCGCCCAGAGCCTTCTCGACCATAACCAGCTCAAGACGACAGGATTTTACGCGTGGCCAATATCAAGTCCCAGGTGAAGCGGATCCGTACCAACGAGGCAGCCCGACTCCGTAACCAGTCGGTGAAGTCCTCGCTGCGCACGGCGATCCGCTCGTTCCGCGAGGCTGCGGCGGCCGGTGACAAGGACAAGGCCAACGAGCTCCTCGTCGCCACCAGCCGCAAGCTCGACAAGGCAGCCAGCAAGGGCGTCATTCACGCCAACCAGGCTGCAAACAAGAAGTCTGCTCTCTCGCAGGTTGCCAACAAGATCTGACGGTTTCTTCCGTCGTAAGCTCTCCAAAAGCCGCTCGATCCTCGATCGAGCGGCTTTTGGCGTATCCCGATCAGACCTGGCGCAACCGCGCGACCCGCCCCACCGCCCTCTCGACGGCGAAATCGGCATCGGCAGCGCCCCCTTTGACGTCAGCGTTCAACGTGGCGACGATCCGCAGGGCCTCACCGACAGACGCGGGTGTCCACCCGCTCACCACCGCCTGCGCCTTCTTGATCTTCCACGGCGGCATACCCAGTTCCGACGATATCCGGAAGGGATCGGCCCGTCCGATCGGGGCGACCCGCGCGATCGCGTGCACTGCATCGGCGAGAGCGTCCGCCAGCAACACATGCGGGACGCCCTTCAGCATCGCCCAACGTAGCGCCTCGATCGCGCCCGCACTGTCGCCGGAGACAGCCAAGTCCGCGACGTCGAACCCGCTGACCTCGGCCTTGCCCGAGTAATACCGCTGGACGGCCGCGACGTCGATCTTCCCACCGGTGTCGGCCGTGAGCTGTGAGCACGCCGCCGCCAACTCACGTAGATTCGAGCCGACACCCTCAAATACGCTGCGCACCGCGTCCGGCGATACCCGGACGCCGAGGGCGCGGAACTCTTCGCGGATGAAGCCGATGATGTCGCCCGACTTCGGTTTGGCGCACTGGTGTACCACTGCGCCAAACTTCTCGAGCGCCCCAACCATCGCCTTCGCCCGTCCGCCACCCGAATGCAGGACGACCAGGACAACGCCGGGAGGCAGATCACCGGCTGCGTCGAGGACCGACGCCACCGCGTCCTTGCCCGCCTCGGCAGCCGCCTCCAGTACCACGACACGGTCTTCGGCGAATAGGGATGGGCTGAGCAGTTCGGCGAGTTCGGCCGTCCCTGCGTCTCCCGCCCTCAACCGGTTGACGGGAAGTTCCGCACCCTCTGCTACATATGCCGTGGCACGTACCTGGTTGACGACCCGTGCCACCGCGCGATCGACGAGGAACTCCTCATCGCCAAGGACCAAATGGAGCTGTTCAAGCTGGGTTGGAGTGCTCACGCGACGATCGTGCCACGTGCAGGGGACACATTCGTCGATACCCCGGTCCTGAATCGGACGGGCTTCCCTTCCCGTGGGCTCACCAGAACGACGCGAGGAGCACAGGTTGACCACAACGGCACACAGTGACCCCAACTGGAGGGTGCCCGCTCGCCGTCAGACCGCGTTCGACGCATCGGGGTTCTCGGCTATTCCCAGCATGGACAGGAGCATGCGACAGTCGTTGGCGTCCAGCGATTGGGCGGCCACGACGCGCTGCGCTCTTCGCACCTGCCCAGCGTCGAGTTCGTCGTCGTCCACATCGATATCTGCCCGCTCCGATTCCGGCATAGCGCTCGCCCTCCCATGCGGGTGCGTTCCAGGATCGTTCACCTCAACATCTGCCACAGGATGCTAGTCCGAAACGCGGCACTACATGCGCACATCAGGAATTGACGTCGAAACGATACAAAGGGCGCCACTCAGAAACGCCGCCACGGTCCTGTCCGAACGCTCACATCCTCCAAACCTCTTTGCGCAGTGGCTCTTCACCACGCCTTCCACACAGGGTCCGGGTCAAGTCCGTGCCAGAGCCCGCAGCGGTTCACTCAATTCGTTGGAGAAGAACTCGAAGAACCCGTCCACGTCCGGCCCGGAGTTGGCCAATGCCAGATGATCGAATCCGGCGTCCACGTATCGGCCTGCCACTTCGAGATGTCGCTGGACATCCGGCCCGCAGGCCACTAGCCCTCGGACGTCCTCGGTACTGATCGAGGACGACGCCGCCTCGAAATCGATCGGGTTCTTCAGTTCCGTCATGACCTTCCATCCTGTCAGGCCGAATCGGACTATCCGGTGCGCCGATTCGGCGGCGGTGTCCTCGTCGCGTGCCCAAGCCAGAGGCACCTCTGCGTACTTCGGCCCCGATCCACCGGCTTTCGCGTACGCCTTCACCAGTTCGGGGTCCGGTGCGGTCGTGAAGAGACCGTCCCCGAGTTCGGCGGCGAGAGCGACAGAGGCCGGGCCACCCGCCGCCACCGCGATCGTCGGAGACACATCGGGAAGGTCGAAGACACATGCATCGTCGAGAGTGAGGTGTTTCCCCTCGTACGAGTGGTAGCCGCCCGACCACAGCAGGCGGATGATGTCGATCGATTCGCGCAACATCTGGTGCCGGACGCGCACCGGCGGCCAGTCTCCACCGACCACGTGCTCGTTGAGCCACTCGCCCGACCCGAGTCCGAGCGTGAACCGGCCCTCGCTGAGGATGGCCGTGGTCGCCGCGGCCTGCGCGATGATCGCGGGGTGGAATCTGCCGAAAGGACAGGTGACTCCCGTGGCCAATCCGATCGTGCCGGTACTCGCGGCCGCGGCGGCCAGCATCGACCACGCGAACCCCGAGTGACCGTGGCTGTACAGCCACGGATGGTAGTGGTCGCTCACCTCCACGAAGTCGAAGCCTGCGCGCTCTGCCTCCACCGTCTGCCGCACGATCTCCTTCGGATCGAAGGTCTCTGCCATCAATTTGAAGCCCACCTGCACGTTTCCGTTCCTCTCGTCACGTTCTTCCGAGCATTCCCCGAGTCGATCGTTCTCACACCTCATGAACGAGAGACGTCGGCCAGATCGGCGCCCATAGCACCAGCACTCCAATCACTGCCCCCACAATCACCAGCCGGGACCAGTACCAGCGCAAAGCCACGCCGAGGGTCAGGGCACCACCGACGACGACCGCAGCACCAGCAAGACCGGACGGCACCACCACCGACGCTCCGGGAATACGCGCTCCGCGTTCCGCCACCGTCACGAGCCACCACAGCGGCCACTGGGTCAGGCGCACTACAATTTCCGCAACTGGCATGCTGACTGCTGCGACCAGTGCGGTGACAGCCCCGACGACCGTGATCACGCCGACCACAGGGGCAACCAGTATGTTCGCGACAACGGATACCACGCTGACGGTTCCGGCCATTCCGGCGACGATCGGAGCGGTCACGGCGAAGGCTGCGACGGACACGGCCAGCGCCTCGGCAACCGCACGCGGCCACCCGCGGCCCACGAGCAGGTCGACCCAGATCGGGGCGATCACTATCAGCCCTGTGGTGGCCGTGACCGACAAGGCGAAGCCGAAGTCCACCGCCAACTCCGGCGACCAGGCCAGCAGGGCGATGACACCCGCAGCCAGCGCAGGCAATGCCTGCTTCCGCCGTCCGGAAACGAACGCCAGGAGCGCGACCGATCCCATCGCGGCGGCGCGCAGCACACTCGGCGACGGTCGCGCGACCACCACGAACGCGATCAACGCCACGGCGGCGAGCACGGCGCCCGCGACTGGGCCGAGCCCTACCCCTCGCACCACGAGCAACACCGCCCCCAGCAGGATGCTGACGTTTGCCCCAGACACCGCCGTGAGGTGGGTCAGTCCGGTCACGGTGAAGTGGACCTTCACTTCGCGAGACAGCGCCGAGGTGTCCCCCACCACCAACCCGGGTAGCAGACCCGCTTCCGCGGCCGGCAGGACCGCGGCCGCGGCAGCCAACCGTGCACGCAAGGCGCCCGCCCACCGCTGATGCAAGGGTGCCGGCCCGACCTCCGACGGCGGGCCCGACGCTTGGACAGTCGCGAGGCCAAGGCCTCTGCGCAGCGGCACGCTCAGTTGTCCACGCAGGACCACCCGCTGCCCCGGCAGGATCTGTTTCCACCCCTCGGAAGGGGCGAGGACGACCACGGCCCCACCCGAGATGACGGTCTCGGTGGCCTTGCGGATCTCGAGTAGGTTCGCCTTCACGACGACCTGCCGGCCGAAACCGGCGATCTCACGAGGGTCGTCGACCGGGGTCACGACGAGCGTCACCCACGACTCGCTGTGGGCCAGTGCGGTCAGTGGGTGCTGCTCGACGGCCTGCACTCGCCACGCCGCACCCGCAGCGCAGCAAGATCCGAACACCAGAAGCGCCAGCATTGCCGACGTCCACCGCTCCCTCCCTCGCAGCGCCCACGAAGCGGTGAGGACGACGGCGGTCGCGGACAGCGAGCCCACCAGCATCCAAGCAGCACCCGGCCCCCACAGGATACCGATCAGCGTTGCTGCCCAGCACATCCCAGCGAACGGTACGAGCCGGAGATCGAGCGGGCTGGGTTCACTCTCGACCATCAGAGAGTGATCTGCGGACGTAGCTTCGCCAGGCGTACCGGTCCGATTCCGTCGACCTCTCCCAATTGTTCGATGTCGGTGAACTTCCCGTTGGTGGATCGCCACGCGGTGATGGCCGCAGCGGTGACAGGGCCGACCCCGGACAGCGCGTCGAGTTCCGTTTCTGTCGCCGTGTTCACATTGATTCGACCATCGATTGCCGCCGAGGTCGCGGCGTCCAGAGTCCCCGAACCCGGTCCGGTGGCCCTGCCACTGACGGCGCTCGGTGGCGCCTCACCGATCGCCGCACCCACCACCACCTGATCGCCGTCCGAAAGTCTTTGGGCCAGATTCAGTCCGAGGGTGTCTCCACCGTCACGCACTCCCCCTGCGGCGGCGAGCGCGTCTGCTACGCGCGAACCCGCAGGCAGGCCGACGAGCCCGGACGACGCCACCAGCCCGACGACACTCACGACGATCTTCTCGGCGGGTGGCGGCAGACGCGGCGCAGGAGGCGGCGCCGGAACCTGCAGCACCGTGCCGGGAACATTCGGATCGGTCGCGGACTGCAGTGGCTGCGAGTGCGCGGCAGGCAGCGACGGGACCGCTTGGGTCTCCGCACGGCCGCTGCGAACACTGACCACGGCGACCGTCACGACGACGATACCCACCACGATCAATGCGATCGCGCCGGAGCGCCCTGGATCGATCCTTGCGCCCCGCCAACGGCCGGGTAGTGACAACGGACCCCAGCGACGTTGGACCGACCACGACGCGCCTCCGTCGATGTCGGCGCTAGGGTTGGTGTCGCCGGGGTTGGTGTCGCGACTGTCGGATAGCCATGCCGGAGCCGCGGGCGTGCCGGTAATCAGCGCATCCTGCTCCCTCGACGTGAGGAACGCGAGACGGGTTCGGCCTCTCGAACGTTCTTCCCTTGTGCCCATGGAGGCGAGGTTAGAGTGCCCCGCCGACCCGACCCGCGCGCTGACCAGGCCGGGAAACCCGCCTGTGAATCAATGGGGGGTTGTGGATGAATCGCGATCTTCGCCGTGCGCCACCGGCTCCGGGCACAGCACAATGCCTACGGCGCCGGTCCCGACATGAGCTCCGATCACCGCACTGAACTCGGTGACGACGAGATCGCTGATCTGCGGAATCCGATCCTTCAACTGCTCGGCTACCGCTTCCGCGCGGTGCCGGGCATGCATGTGATGCACGGCGACTGCGGTCCTGTCCAGGCCCGCATACTCCACCGCCGCGTCGATCATCTTGGCCATGGCCTTGGTCGCGGTCCGCGTCTTTTCCTTGAGAACAAGTCGTCCGTCCACGAGATGGAGGACCGGTTTCATCGCCAGCGCGGTACCAAGTAGGGCGGCCGCCGTTCCGATCCGGCCACCGCGCCGCAACTGGTCGAGTCGATCCACGATGATCATGCAGTGACCGCCGCTCGCGACGTCCACTGCCCGCCGGTACACGGTCTCGAGGTTCGCGCCGTCCTTGGCTGCCCGCGCAGCCTCGAGGACCGGATAGCCCAATCCCATTCCTGTGGATTGCGAGTCGATGATCCGCACGCGGCCATCGAAGGTCTGTGCCGCCTGACGGCCGGCCTCCCACGTGCCGGACAGTTGCCGCGAGATGTGCACCGCGAGGACTCCCGCGCCGTCGCTCGAGTCGAGCGCCTCCGAGTATGCCTCGGTCAGTTCGTTCAGCGATGCACCCGACGTAGTGACGCCGCCAAGATCCGTGGGGACCTGGTCGATACCCTCCCTGAGGTCCTCGTCCCCGGACAGGACGTGCAGTGGGACCACGCGAATCCCGTACTGCTCGACGAACTCGGGCTGGAAGGATGCCGACGAATCGGTGACTACGACGACAGGCATCGGACTACTCGGCCCCGTTCGATACCGTGTCGGCAGGAATCTGGTCTCGTGGGCTATTCTGGGTAACTCCGGCGGCGCGGAGCGCGGTCAGCATCGCGTCGGCCACCTCAGTGTGCGCGTCCCAGCCCCAATGGATACCGTCCGGGTTGGCCTGATCGCTGAAAATATTGGCTCGGACCGCCTCCGCGAGGTCGACCAGTGGAACGTTTTCCTGTTCCGCCCACGCACTGATGGCCGCAACGGCGGCTGGGCGACCCGAATGGGCCTTGCCGTATGCCTCACTGCGGTGCACCGACGGCAGGGTTCCGATGACAGGCAATGAGGGGCGCACATAGGCGAGTGCAGCGCGTGAATTTTCGAGGTACTCGACGCTCAACCGCGGGGGCAACGCCACGGGCCACCCCAACGGGGAGAGACGCGGCTGAATCCACTGGTAACCGGATCGCACCAGGCGGCGCAATGCCGGCGGACGGATGTAACGCAACTGCTCCCGGAACGCCGTCGGAAGCGGGGACGGGAGGGAGTCCATGCCTCCCACCGCGAACACCACTGCGCCGGCGCGGGGAATAGCGGACCACACGCGCGGATCCTGGGTCAGCGCCCACCAAACGTCGCGGCTGGTCCAGCCGATCCGCGCCACTAACTCGACGTCCCAGCCCAGTTCTCGCGCAACAAGATTGGGCCAGATATCGGGGTGGTCGGATGGCAACCCTCCCTTGGGGCCGTAGTACGACAACGAATCCGCGAGTACGAGCAGGACGGGGCGTTCCCAAGAACCTGAACCTGAATCAGAGGACGTCACTGGCCACACTCGCAGAAGCGTTCCATACGTCGAGTCGCCAGTCGAGCGAATCGGAATTTCCGTAGGTACTCAATTGCACCCAACTTGTGTTGCCCAGCCCACCGAGCACCGGCCACCGGTCGACCGGAAGGTCGAGCAATGCCGCGGTCAGCGCCGCGATCAAACCGCCGTGAGCTACCAGAACCACCGGCTGGCACCTCCAGTTCTCGTACTTCTCCATCAGCTCCGCAACCACCGGCTTGCTGCGCCGCGCGACGTCGATACGGCTCTCCCCGCCCGGCGGTGCCCACGTCGCGTCGTTGCGCCACATGGCCCGCGCGCCGGGTGAACGCGTGTCGACGTCGAGATGGGTGAGGCCTTGCCACTCACCGAGATGCGTCTCGCGCAAGCGAGCGTCGATCTGCACCGGCAGACCGGCATTGTCGCCGACCTCGACAGCGGTGTCGTAGGCCCGGCGCAAGTCCGAAGACACGATGGAGATCGGCTCCCGGCCGACAAGCACCGATGCCGCGGTGCGGGCCTGCGCTCGTCCCAGATCCGACAGGTCGGTGTCGAGTTGACCCTGCATTCGGCTTTCTGCGTTGTACACCGTCTGCCCGTGGCGAAGAAGTATCAGGCGCCGGGCGCCACTCGAAGCGTCCGTCACAGTTCGGATTCCCCGATGTCGGCGGAGGCCACGCCGTCGGCCGAGTCTCCCTGTCCGATGCCTTCGACCGGCACGACAGGGCAGTCCTTCCAGAGTCGGTCGAGAGCGTAGAAGTTACGCTCCTCGTTGTGCTGGACGTGGATCACGACATCCACGAAATCGAGCAGCGCCCAACGGCCTTCGCGAGTGCCTTCGCGGCGCACCGGCTTGTGACCTGCCTCGAGAAGACGTTCCTCGATGTTCTCGGCGACCGCGTTCACCTGCCGCTCATTCGGAGCCGAGGCGATGACGAAACAGTCGGTAATGACCAAATGCTCGGAAACATCGAGCACCACCACATCGGAGGCCAGCTTCTCGTCGGCAGCGACTGCCGCGATGCGTGCCATCTCGATGGCTTCGGTCGTTGCGCTCACGCGATGTTCTCCCACTTCGTTTGAAAAATGTTAGCTAACTATTGGTCTTGTCCGGGGCGGGTTCGGACACGGTCGTGGCGCCGTCGAGGCGCTCCGAGTCCATCGGCCGATACAGATTCCGCTTGGAGATGTACTGGACCACACCGTCAGGCACGAGATACCACACAGGCCGGTGTCGACTGGCACGCCGCCGACATTCCGTCGAGGAGATCGCCAGGGCCGGGATCTCGATCAACGTGACCGCATCCTCCGGCAACGCGTCCAGATGACCGGCCAGATGTTCGGTGTTGAGATCGAATCCTGGGCGCGATACCCCGACGAACTTCGCCAGCGAGAACAGTTCCTCCCAGTCCTGCCAGGACAGGATACTCGCCAGGGCGTCCGCACCGGTAATGAAGTACAGCTCGGCGTCGGGGTGGTAGTTCCGCAGATCGCGCAGGGTGTCGACCGTGTAGGTGACCTTGTCGCGGTCGACATCGACTCGGCTGACGGAGAAACGCGGATTCGAGGCGGTGGCGATGACTGTCATCAGATACCGGTCCTCGGCGCGGCTGACGTCCCTGCCCTCCTTCTGCCACGGTCTGCCTGTCGGCACGAAAATCACCTCATCGAGCCCAAATCGGTCGGCGACTTCACTGGCCGCTACCAGGTGGCCGTGGTGAATGGGGTCGAAGGTGCCGCCCATGACCCCCAGGCGCCGCCGACGTGTGCCCTGCGTTCGCTGTTCCACGAGTGTCAAGCTTACTTGCTCACACCGGAAGTAACCCGGCGACCACCGACGCGAGCTGCTGGGCGGATCGGCACTCGTGCATGCTGATGACCTCGTCATACACCTTGGCCGCGGAGTCTCCCGACCCCCACTGCCCTCTGGGTTCGGGGTTGAGCCAGTGCGCGTGCTTCGCGACGGACACCAGTCCTGCCAGTGCCCCGAGGTTCGGATCCCGGTAGTTGTTGCGCCCGTCTCCGAGAACCAGGAGCGACGTGCGTGACGTGATGCATCCGGCGAACCTTTCGGCGAGCACACCGAATGCGTTGCCGTAGTCGGAATGTCCGTCGTAGCCGATGAGATCGGCCTCCCGGATCATTCTCGACATGGCGCTACCGAGGTCGGCGCCGGAGTCGAAGAAGTGTGTGACCTCGTCTGTGGTGTCGATGAACGCGAACACACGAACCCGGGAAAACTGTTCTCTCAGAGCGTGAACGAGCAGGAGTGTGAAATGGCTGAAGCCGGCCACAGAACCCGACACGTCGCACATCACCACGAGTTCGGGGCGGGTACGCCGGGGCTTTCGCTGGACGAGGTCGATCGGCACTCCCCCGGTGGACATCGACTTGCGCAGAGTCCGCCTCAGATCGATGGACCCGGCACGGTTGCGCTTGCGCCGGACCGCGAGCCGGCTCGCCAGCAACCTCGCCAGCGGGGTGACGTTGCGTTTCAGCGCCGTCAACTCGGAATCGGACGCGCGCAGGAAGTCGACTTCTTCGGCCAGTCGGGGCACGCCGTACGAGGCCACCCGCACCTTACCCAGGTTTTCGGCCGACCGCCGCCGCGTCTCACGCTCGACCATCTTCTTGAAATCGGCGATACGCTGCGCCGCTATTCGCTTGGCCACCTCCGATTCGTAACTCTGCGCCGCCGCGACGTGGCCGCTTCCCTGATTGCCCAGAAGTCCGTCGAGGATCTTCTTCAGCAGGGTTTCCGGAGCCACGTCTCGCAGCGCCTGGTACGCGGAGAACGACGGACCGTTGGCCGACTGATACTGCCCGAGTTCCTCCACCATCTGCGCGGTCAGGCGTTCGGTGAGCTCGATGGCCTCGGGCGACCCGTCCGTGAGTAGTTCGACAATCAACTCACGCACAGCGTCGTAGTCGATCTCGCCCTTGACATTCCGCGGCAGACTCGCATCGATCGCCCCGTCCGAGCGGCTTCCGACCGCCGCCGGGAACCACAGTTCGAACAGCACGTCGAACGTGGGCCGGTGGGTCGGCCTGCGCAGCAGCGCACACGCGAGGCCTTCCCTCAGCGATTCGCGGTCGAGCAGGTCGAGGACCGACATCACCTGTCCCGCGTCGACGGTCTCGGAGGGGCCGACCATGATCCCGCGTCGTCGCAGCGCCTCGACGAAGTCGACGAGATGCCCCGGCAGTCCGTACGGCGCGGCAAAACCGACCGGCTTCGACGGAGAGGGAGGACCAGCAACAGCCATCGGAATGTCCCTCAGTTCAGTCGCAACTCGGCAGCAGCGCGCAGCTGGTCGGATTGATGTTTGAGAACCACACCCATCGTGGTGCGCACGGCGGCGTCGTCGAGGGTGTCGAGTCCCAGCGCCAGAAGTGTGCGGCCCCAGTCGATGGTCTCGGCCACCGACGGCAGTTTCTTCAGCTGCATGCCTCGCAGCACGCGGACCGTCTTGACCAATTGTTCGGCGACGGCCTGCGGAAGCTCCGGCACCCGGCTGGCGAGGATCTTGCGCTCGAGTTCCGCATCGGGGAAATCGAGATGCAGGAAGAGGCAGCGACGCTTGAGCGCCTCGGACAACTCCCGGGTGGCATTCGAGGTCAGAATGACGAACGGCTTCCTCGTAGCCGTTATGGTGCCCAACTCGGGGACAGTGACCGCGAAATCGCTGAGCACCTCGAGGAGTAGCCCCTCGATCTCGACGTCGGCCTTGTCGGTTTCGTCGATGAGCAGCACCGTCGGACCCTCGCGCCGGATGGCCGTCAGCAACGGTCGTGGCAGCAGGAACTCCTCGGAGAAGACGTCTGCCTTGGTGGCGTCCCAGCCCCCCGACGCTTCGTTTGCTCCGGCCTGGATGCGCAGGATCTGCTTCGCGTGGTTCCACTCGTACAGCGCCCGGGCCTCGTCGACTCCCTCATAGCACTGCAACCTCACCAACTCGGCACCCGTGGTCTCGGCTACGGCACGCGCGAGTTCGGTCTTGCCGACTCCGGCAGGACCCTCGATGAGCAGGGGCTTCCCGAGCCTGTCGGCGAGAAACACCGCGGTCGCGGTGCCCTTGTCAGCCAGATAACCGGTCTCGGCGAGACGATCGGCGACATCGTCGACGTTCGCGAACAACGGTGTCACGGTGGGGAGGGTGCGATCCACGCTCGCTCCTTTCAGGAGGGTTGTGCAGAGGGATTGGGCGCAAAGGGCGCCGTTCGGGGGTGCCGGCGACGCAGTTCTAGACCGGACGAGTGTGCCCGTCTCCCCACACGATCCATTTGGTGGAGGTCAACTCTGTGAGCCCCATAGGACCACGTGCGTGCAACTTCTGCGTGGAGATCCCGATCTCCGCACCGAACCCGAACTGCTCACCGTCGGTGAACGCGGTGGAAGCGTTCACCATGACAGCGGCGGCATCGACCCGGGCGGTGAACTCGCGTGCCGCGGCGAGGTCCGACGTCACGATGGCCTCGGTGTGCCCGGTGCCGTATCGGTCGATGTGCTCGACCGCACCGCCCAAATCGTCGACCACCTTGAGCGCCACATCGAGTGTGAGGTACTCCTCCGACCAGTCCGATTCGGTCGCCGGCACCAGACCCGGCAGATCTCCGTGAACAATCACGCTATGCATTTGTAGGGCCTGCAGCAGTCTCGGAACCGCCGTCTCGGCGATGGCGGCGTCGATCAGGACCGTCTCTGCGGTGTTGCAGACGCTCGGTCGCCGGGTCTTGGAATTGAGCAGAATTCGTTCGGCCATCTCCAGGTCCGCGGCAGCATGGATGTAAACGTGGCAGTTTCCGACGCCCGTCTCGATGGTCGGGACGGTGGCATCGCGCACGACGGCGCTGATCAGTCCGGCGCCACCGCGCGGGATGACGACATCCACCAGACCACGGGCCTGGATCAGGTGAGTGACGCTGGAACGGTCGTCGCTCGGGAGCAACTGCACCGCGTCCTCCGGAAGCTGCTGCGCCGCCAGTGATGCCCGCACGGCCATGACCAGGGCCGCATTCGACTGGGCGGCGGACGACGATCCCCGTAGCAGGGCGGCATTGCCAGATTTGAATGCCAGACCGAACGCGTCGACGGTGACGTTCGGGCGCGCCTCGTACACCATGCCCACCACGCCGAGAGGGACCCGTAGTTGACGGAGCTCGAGAGCGTTGGGAAGCGTAGACCCACGCACCACCTCGCCGATCGGATCGGGGAGACCGGCAACCTGGCGGAGCCCAGACGCCATCCCCTCGATCCGTTCCGGGGTCAACCGGAGACGGTCGAGGAGCGAGTCCTCGGTGCCCGACGTACGAGCCGATTCGATGTCGGCCGCGTTGGCGGCGAGGATGTCCTCTGCGGCGGCGAGCACGGCATCGGCCGCCGCGTGGAGCGCCGCATCCTTCTGCGCTGTCGTGAGGAGCGCGAGGATCCGCGACGCAGTGCGGGCACGACGGGCCGCCGCGTGGACGGCTTCGCGGGTATCGACCGCTGCGTCCGATGACGGGGTGGAAGTCACTGCAGTCATGAACACAGCCTATCGACCCGCTCCGGGAACGACGCCGTCCCCCGAGCGGGTCGGCCTTCGGCACCGAGGTCGCGGAGATCGACACTGCGCTCCTGCCTGAAGCGACAACGCCGCAGCTGTGGTTGACCGGCGCCAGCGCCGGAAGCGCCGCACTAGCGGCACGACTCGGCCTGCCCTACTCATTCGCACACTTCATCCACGAGACGAATCACCCCGATGTTGCGGAGCGATACCGCCAGGAATTCACCCCAGGCCCACTGAATACGTCACCGTGTCTGAGCCTCTGTATTCGCGTTGTGTGCGCCGACTCGGCGGACGACGTCGCCGCACTCCAAGGACTGACCCACTGGCTCCACGATCCACACGCCACCGCGAACGCAATCGGCGGCATCCTGCCGTCCTGGACGCAACTCCAGCAGTACGTACCGCCCGCCCATTCCACGCCACCCGGTCTGCCGATCTTGGTAGGGACACCGACCCAACTTGTCGACAAGATTGACGACGTAGTGGCTGCTCATCGACCCGATGAGGTGATAGTGACCACCGCATGCCCGGACTTCGGCTTGCGCGCTCGAACCTACGAGCTGATCGCGGACATGCTCGCGGAGATAAGCACACTTGAGCCGGCGCGGTCGGCACCTGAGGCTGAGGCATGCACATGACACTGGCGCCGGACAGCCCGAATGATGTAACCCCTGTACGCCTGGGTTTGCTCGACTTCTACGACCTGGCGCCCGGCCGCTCTGTGCGTCAGAAGCACAAGCTAGCCCTCGAATCTGCCGAAGCAGCGGACGCTGTCGGCTACACCAGGTTCTGGATTCCGGAGCACCACGGCAAGGGCTCCCCGAGCGCGAGCCCACTAGTCTTGGCCGCTGGCGTGGGTGCACGCACGTCGCGGATCAGGGTCGGAACAGCGGTCACTCTCCTACGAGTTCGCGATCCCTACCTCACCGCAGTAGACATCGCCCACGCTGCCGCATGCTGCGACGGGCGACTCGATATTGGATTCGGTCGCGGCGACGTCGGCGGCCCCGGCTCGGACATCGTCGCCTCGCTCCGTAAAGACGACGCCGGATATGAGCGCGCCCTCGACCTCGTGACAACACTGCTCGACCGAGGTCACGATCTCCTCGATCCACTGTCCATCCCACATGAACGCTGGATGCATGGAAAGGCCAGCAGATCCGCTGAACTCGCTGCCGCCCGCTCCTTCAACTACTGCCACGCTCTCTTCCTGAGCCCAGACCTTGAGACTTGCACGGCTGCGATCGCCAGCTACCGCCAGAACACTCGAAACGCCTCAGGCCGGACCGCCGTCGCGATCACACTCGTCGTCAACGACGACACCGACAGAGCGCGACTTGACGGCCAACGGCAGCCCTACCGGGTGAACTTCACTGGAGCTCTCATCGAAGCTGTCGACATGATCCAGTGGGTAGCTGCGACCACAGGTGCTGACGAGGTCATTCTCGCTGAACTGTCCGAGGACCCAGAGTGTCATCTCGAGTCGATCCAGGAAATTGGTCGGGCACTGCTGCCACCTCAGCCGCAAATATCGCCAGAAGTACCCGCGGAGCCCAACCCCCAGGGGCCTATTGCCAATGAAGGACGAGTCCGATCTTTCGGACCTGGTTCTGAGCATCGGCACCAACAGAAACACAG
>NZ_BCXB01000008.1 GCF_001894885.1 Rhodococcus marinonascens NBRC 14363 | reverse complement strand
CACTTCTGTTGGTGACGTAGGCGCGGGACCCGTCCGGGGTGATCGCCACCCCGCTCGGCAAGTCCCCGACGGGGATGGTGGTGCTGACTGTGTTGGTGGCGGTGTCGATCACCGACACCGTGCTGTCGTCACTGTTGGTGACGTAGGCGCGGGACCCGTCCGGGGTGATCGCCACCCCGGACGGGTCGGTCCCGGCGGGGATGGTGGTGCTGACCGTGTTGGTGCCGGTGTCGATCACCGACACCGTGTTGCCGAAACCGTTGGTGACGTAGGCGCGGGACCCGTCCGGGGTGATCGCCACCCCGGACGGCAAGTCCCCGACGGGGATGGTGGTGCTGACTGTGTTGGTGCCGGTATCGATCACCGACACCGTGTTGCCGAAAGCGTTGGTGACGTAGGCGCGGGACCCGTCCGGGGTGATCGCCACCCCGGACGGGATGTTCCCGACGGGGATGGTGGTGCTGACTGTGTTGGTGCCGGTGTCGATCACCGACACCGTGTTGTCGAAACCGTTGGTGACGTAGGCGCGGGACCCGTCCGGGGTGATCGCCACCCCGGACGGGTTGGTCCCGACGGGGATGGGCGCGCCCACGACCGTGTTGGTGCCGGTGTCGATCGCCGACACCGTGCCGGTGCCACCGTTGGTGACGTAGGCGCGGGATCCGTCCGGGGTGACCGCCACCCCGAGCGGGAAGGTCCCGACGGGGACGGTGTCGATGACAGTATCGGCGGCCGCGGCCGCCACCCCTGCCCCGGCCATACCGAGCACCATCGCGAAGATAGTTGTCAACCCGAGCACGACACGGTGGGTGCGCCCGCTGACCGTGGGATACCCGCGAAAACTCCTGTGGTGATTCACATTCTTCTCCTGCCCAGAGGAACAAAACGGATCAACCGTGCAGTGGCGATGGCCGACGGTGCGAATCCCGCACACCAGCCCAGGAGAGGCTAACAACCGAAATCCCGATTTCGCCTCAGGACTCGCCGAAGCACTCACGGCCACAAGACCATACGAGGGCAGGAATCGGGCACCCGGACCGGCTGTGCGATACACCGCACATGCGAGGGGCGGTGTGCCACCGGGACACCGCCCCATTCGATGAGTGGAAACGGTGAACAGGGTAGCGCAGGGGCTGATTCGCTTGTGGTGATCGTGCACATCAGGGGCGCCATCGGTATTCGTTTCCGGCATCACCACAGTGTGAATGGCAGCCCTGCCTGCTCTGCTTCGTGAATTCTCTGTTCGATGGTGTCAGGGTCTTCGCGCTGGTCCATCCCGGTTCGGATGGCGTCGGCGATGGCGCGGGCGCGGCCAGCGGGGCCGCGGACGTCGGCGAGTGGACTGGAAACGTTGCGGCGCCGGAGGTCGTACTCGCTGCGGTTGGTGCGGTGCGTTCCCAACAGCAGATGGGCAGGGTTGGTGCAGCCGGCGAAATCGCATTGGTGACACAGCACCGCGTCCTCGGTATTCGACCACCCCAACCGCGGAATCACCCCGCATGCGAGCTGGTAGGCGAACAAATGCGCCGGCACGGTGCCGCGGCGGGACGGGCCGGGCAGGCTCGCGGCGCGGAACGATCCGTGCCCGGTCGAGGACACTCCGGCGATCCAGGGCCAGCACTGATGCCGGCGGCGGCGGTAGCGTTTGGATTCGAACCGGGCCACGACAGCAGGGTTGTCGAGCCAGGACCGCCACAGGCGTTCGGTGATCCGGACTGGTTGCGGCTGACCGATGAGGGTGAGCTGCTCGCCGCGGGTGGGGGAGGGTCTCGCGGCGATCCCCGGCAAGGGGAGAGCGTCGAGTGTTGTCACGATCGGTCTTTCTGTGTGCGCCACGCTGTTACCGCCGGTCTGACGGTAGGGCGGGGGTCCGACAGGGTTGTCCGCGACAGTCGTGCCTGCCGATGCGGTGGGTAACAGCGTGGCGCGCCACGACCGGAGGTTGCACACCGGCCGCCGCGTTTTGCGCGGCAGGCCGGTGTGCCGGGGGACCGGGCTCTGCTGGGCGCCGGAACCTCAGTAGCCGGGCCGCTCCGGCACGGTCGGGACGCCCCAGCCGGTGAGAACCTCTCCGGCGCCAGACCGGGCTTTTGCGGACGCAATGCAACGTGAAAAACCCTGCAAAACGCGCAAAACCGGTCGCGGAACGTGCAAAGAAGACATGCAAAACACATGATCCGGTGAGAACCAATTCGGCCGACCGTGTGTCGGCGGTCCGTCAGCGCGGCCGCAAAAGCCCGGGTGAGCCCCACGCAAAGCCACGTCCGGTGCCGCAAAGAGAACCACTGCCGGGGAGCCGATTTTCGTATTACACTAATGGGTATGGCTGACGAGACGATCAACGGAACACCCGTCACCGACGAGACGATCCAGGAGTGGGCGGATGAGGCGGAAGTCGGCTACGACGTCGAGAAGCTACGTAAACGAGGTCGGCCGACCATAGGGGACGGACCAGGAACTGTGGTGCCCGTGCGGATGGACGCGGCCCTACTGCAGGCATTGAACGTTCGGGCAGAACAAGAACATGTTTCCAGGTCAGAAGCGATTCGAGAAGCAGTGCGCGCCTGGACGCAGGTCGCGTGAAGACGCACAACTCCGCACTCAAACACGGAATCAGCGAAGACGACGGCATCTACGCGGCACAGCGCCACGTCTACGTCGCTGACCTCGACGACGACAACCCCGCACGCGAGTTCCGACTCGGTTTCGACCCGAACGGTCGACTCCTGGAACTGGTCGTCCTGCGCTTCGACAGCGGGAACGAACTCCTTATCCACGCCATGAAGGCCCGCCCGCAATACCTAGATCTCCTGCCCTGATCGTTGAACAACCGGATTCCGCTACGGTACCGGGATGCGGAACATGTTCACCTCCAGCCTGAACCAGAGGCACTACGAGAAGTTCCATGACGTATTTTTTGGAATGTACGGCGTGGCCGCGTTTTCGGGTACAGCTCTATTTGTCAGCGCATTGTTCGAATACGCTAGGGGTGTAAATGGGGCAGTTACTCTGTTTGCACTTTCCATGGGGATTGTGAGCGCCGGCATCATGGAGAAGACTTCGCGTAAACGTCACGACGTTGGTGTGCCAGTCGCCCTTCTGATCGCGAATTTTGTTTTGACGGCGGTCGGCGTATGGCTGTTGACGGGATTTATCCCCCGGTGAACGGCCCGAGGCTATTGCCTGATGAGGAGTTGGAAGGTGTTTCCGTAACAGGTGGCGAAAAGCCCTGACCCGGTGATGTGACGGTGTGAGCGTGTCGTAGTCGGGAGTCGAGGAACAGAACCGCCCGATCCGGCGCTTAGGAATTATCGCGGATACTAGCTCTTTATCTGCGGCAGCCTATGGAACGAACTGGCGCGATGGATCTTTCGTGCGGGGTCGACTCGGTAACTAATCTGCGGTAGCGCGGGAGGCTGCTCGATGGGGACCGACCAGGCGGTACTGCCGCCGGTGCCGCGCGATCCGATCCCGCCTACCCCGTCCCGGGTAGGCGGGATCGTGGATGCCATACGGATATTCCTCGGCACGGTGTCGGTGAAGAACATCCGCCGCGATTACATCGTTGTGCTGAACCGAATGGAACGTGACTTCGGCAAGGACGCGAATGTGGCACTCTCAGCTATCGAAAGCGCTTAGCGCCGGATTGGGCTGATCTGTTCCTCGACCCCCGATTCGCAACTCTGGGCGTAACAGTCTTCGTGAGCGGGTACAAGCCGGAGCTGATCGGGTCGGGTGGAGAACCTGGGCCGATCAGCGTCGGTTCGCTCACGGTAGTTGGGTCCACACAATCTCTTCGGCGCCGGCCGAGGATCGCGGTTTTTCCCACACGGATCTAGCTCGAACATGAGTGGCCGCAGTGAGGGCTCGTCCGTCCCCGGTTCTGCCAAGTAGATGCTGTCTCCAACCTGGTACATCGATTCGCAGGCCACTGCGATGGCCGGGCCATCCTCGACTCTGGTAAGACAGGATGGCCGTCAGTTCATTCCCGGCAAGTTCGATGCGCTCGACCGACAGGCGGTTGCCCCGCTGCTCTTCCCGGGCAGCCAGATACGCGAGCCTCACCGACAAATGCCCTATGAACGCGGCGGCCCAGGCGATATCAGGTTCGCCGGCCGGTGCTTCGATGTCCTCGACCGGTACCACATCACCGTGCCGGCGAAGCGAGGAACTCGGTTGCAAGGCCAAGAGTGATCTTGCCGGTCTGGGACCACGACAGTGCCCGTTCTCCGGGCAAACTCGCACCCCTCCATAGCCGAAATGCCTCCTTTGCTCCGCAGACGCTCGTCACGAAATTGCGGTGCCCCGGCATCGGGGGGTGATGCCCGGGCGGGGGGTGTTCTGCGAACACAACTTGTGGGGGCCTGCTCAGCAGAACGGACACGACTATATCGTGGTTCGCCCGGTCACCGTACTCGGCGATGGTTCGGCCGACAGTTCAGTGGGAAGTCTCACGCCACCATTCCGCTGCGCCCGCCTCTACTCGGCGCGCCAACTTGCGGGTCGATTCATGTGTGCGAACTACCCCGATCCGGGGTAGCTGTATGTGCCGGCGATCCGCCTCGACCAGCCCGAACGCCCCGGTGGTGAACCGGCATGAACGTAAGCCACTCTTGCCCTTGAATCGTGGGAACGCGACCTTCGGACCTTTATGTTTCCCGGAACGGGACTTCGACCAAGTCGACAACGCTGTTGCCAGGTTCGCCAACCCGGAGGCGTATGCCTCCTTCGAGTTCTCCAACCACCACGGGGCGACCTCATCCTTGCCCCGGTTCCAGTCCTTGCGGAGGCTGTACGCGGACCACGACACAGGCGGGGTGAGGTCGTCGTCGGTGATGCCGTAACTACGTTCGGCAGTCCGTTGGTCGAGGTTCGCTTTCACCGTGGCCAGGCCCCAGTTGTAGGCGAAACGCTGCGCCCCGCAATGCGAGCGCAGTGCATCTTCCTGCCCCGGATTTGGGTCCAAAGCGAACTTGTACGCCTGGATGACCGCGCTCACTTTTCGCCCTCACTGGTGGCACAGCGGATTCCGGCCTCGGCACGATACCGTGCCGAGCGTCGACCGTACAACCGGGCGCACATGGAGGTGAGCACGTCGACCATGTCCTGCACCAGGTCGTCGTTGACCTCGGTGTCGTCGAGGACGATGATCTTCCGGCCGGTAGCGGACAGTGTGGCTTCGAGGTGTTCGACACCGAAGCGGGCCAAGCGTTCCCGGTGTTCGACCACGATGGTGGTCACTTCCGGGTCGGAGAGGAGTTTCGCAAGTTTGGGGCGGTGTGCGTTCAGTCCAGATCCAACCTCGGTGACGGTTGAGTCCAATACGACGCCGCGACGACCGCACTCCTCGGCGACCCGTCCGGCCTGCCGTTCCAGGTCGGCCCGCTGATCTGAGGATGAAACCCGGCAGTACGCCACGGCTTTCCCCTTCGGCGTTTTGGGTGGGTCGACCAGGATTGTGCCGGTCGGAAGCTGGCGGGAAGGTACGGGCAGGGTTCCCGCGTGAAACCAATTCCATGCGGTGCGGTACGACACGCCCTGCTCTCGCGCCCACTCCGTCAGCTTCATGTGAATAGATTACCGCATAATTCCATAAGATTCCTGATTTTCACGAACAGTTCCGACCCTCCGACCGGCGTCGTTCGGTGTCGAGTCGGTTCTTGCGTAGCGCCTCGGGTGAGTTTCCTCGGGAGTTGACCTCGAGTCCCAGCTCGTGGGCATCGAGTTTGGCCTGTTCGAGTTCGTCTTCGTGGGCGAAGACCAGCTCGGGTTCGGCGATCGCGATCTTGAGTGTGGTCTTGTCGCGTTCGAGTTGGTCTTCGAGTGCATCACCCCGGTTACTGACCGCGGATAGGTGGTTGCGGGTGGACTGGATGAATCCGTTGGCGGCACTGTCGAGGGCGACGATGTCGATCATCTTGTCGCGTTCGATATAGCGCTCCTCCCCCGCGATGTCGACGATGTAATTGGCCAGGGTGTGCGAGTAGCCGAGCATGATCGGAACCCCGTTGATCGAGGCGACCGGAAGGAACTTCCGTTCCTTCGTGACCTGTTCGCGGACCGCTCCCAGCGCCTCCTTCACCGCGGCACGGAGACTCGATCCCATTCACGCTGGTGGCCATGACAAGTGAAAGTGTTCTCGAATCGTGACCGTGTGGTTTTCGCGGGCGAGGGGTGCTGCGTGGGTAGCGGTAGCAGTATGGGCGGGACTTGGTAGATGCGACGACGGGAAATGTGACCACGGGGAAGGATGCGCGGGTGGTCGAGGCCAGGGGGGGCGAGTGCGATGCAAAGCACGCGGAGGTCGAGTCGGTGGACGCCTCCGCGTCGGGTGTGGTTGCTGTTCATGACGAACTCGTTCGTCTCATAAGGCAACTCGTTGCCGATGACGTCACAGTCGCTGGGTCGCCGACATTCGCCCAACATTCACTGCTCTCCTTCGTCGCCCGCAATCCGGGGTGCTGGGCCACCCGGATCTCCGACGCGTTCGGCTTACATCGCTCCACAGTGTCGCGTCAACTGCGGGGATGCGTCGACGAAGGATGGGTGCGTGCCGAGCCGGGACCGCTGCGCAGCGGGCATCCGCTGACTCTTACCGAAGGGGGAGTCGCGGTGCTGGCCAGTGCCGACGCACGCCGGATAGAAGAAGTGCGCAACCGGTTGAACTCATGGTCGGACAGCGATGTCGACGCCTTCGTCCGGCACCTCCGGAAGTTCCGCCGGGGCGTCACCACTGATGACAGCATCGGAGGCAACGACCGTGCGTGAGTACACCAGTGCGCCGACGTTCACCGTTATGGACCACGAGAACGCGGTACTGTCGGTGTTTGCACACGCCGAGAGCAATCCGGATCGTGTGATGTACTCCCGCAAGGAGTCCGCAGGCTGGGTGGATGTGACTGCCGAGGACTTCGCAGCACTCGTCACCGGAGTTGCGAAGGGCCTGATCGCCATTGGTGTTCGTCCGGGTGACCGAGTGGCACTGCTGTCGTCGACGCGATTCGAATGGTCGCTGCTCGACTACGCGATCTGGGCCGCAGGTGCCGCATCCGTTCCGATCTACGAGTCCTCCTCACCCGACCAGATCCGTTGGATCATCGAGGATTCGGGTGCCGTGGCCGCGCTGGTGGAGACCGCCGCTCACGCGTCGAGCTTCGCCGGCGACGGCATCCCTTACACGCTGAAGCGCATCCTCACCATTGATGACGACGCGGTGGGCACACTCATCAAGGACGGGCGATCGATCGACGACGGCGAGGTATTCGACCGCGTGCTGGCGCTGACCGCAGAAGATTTGGCGTCGCTGGTGTACACGTCGGGGACTACGGGACGACCCAAGGGCTGCATCCTCACCCACCGGAACTTCCTCTCGGAGGTGCGGGCGCTGCTTGCTGCCTCGATCGGCGACGTCGCCAGGCCGGGCAACAGCGTGCTGATGTTCCTTCCGCTGGCACAGGTCCTGGCACGTGCCGTGTCGCTTGCGATGTTCGAGGCCGGTGCGACGCAGGTACACCTGCCGGACTTCGGCGTGATTACCAGTGAGTTCGAGCGATTCCAGCCCACCACGATCCTCGGTGTTCCCCGCGTGTTCGAGAAGGTGCGTGGCGGTGCGGCACGTAAGGCGGTGTCGGGTGGGCGCCTGAAGCGGCGGATCTTCGAGTTTGCTGAGGACACGGCGATTGCCTGGAGCGAAGCCTCGGACAATGATGATCTGTCGCTGCGTCTCCGATTCGAACGTGCGCTCGCAGACATGCTCGTCTACTCGAAACTCCGAGCCTCCCTGGGCGGCCACTGCTGGTGGGCGATTTCCGGCGGCGGGGCGCTCGTGCCGAGCTTCGGTCATTTCTTTCGCGGAATCGGGGTTCCGGTCTACGAGGGCTACGGGCTCACCGAATCCACCGCCGCGCACTGCGCAAATATCCCCGGTGCGCAGAAGATCGGAACCGTCGGCAAGCCACTGGGCGGGAACAGCGTGCGCATCGCCGCGGACGGTGAAATCGAACTGCACGGCAGTGTCGTCTTCGGAGGGTACTGGCGCAACGAAAAGGCCACCGCGGAAGCATTCGACGATGGCTGGTTCCGTACCGGTGATCTCGGCAACTTGGACGAAGAGGGCTACCTCACCGTCACCGGACGCAAGAAGGATCTCATGGTCACCGCAGGTGGCGAGAACGTGTCGCCGGGGCCTCTCGAGGACCGACTGCGCGCGCATCCGCTGGTCTCGCAGGCGGTGGTGGTCGGGGACGGCCGGCCGTTCGTCGGCGCCCTGCTGACCGTCGACCCGCAGGAATTCGAGGAGTGGAAGTCCCTGCACGGCAAGCCGTCCGAGGCGTCGGTGATCGACCTACGAGACAATGAGGACTTGCGCGGGGATCTACAGGATGCGGTCGACGATGCGAACACCGTCGCCTCCCACACCACGTCGATCAAGCGATTCGTCATCCTCGACCGAGACCTCACCGAGGCCGACGGAGATTTGACCGCCACGCTGAAGATCAAGCGCCGCGTGGTGACCGAACGTTTCGCCGACGACATCGCGAGCCTGTACCGTCGGGGCTGACCGGCTACGGTGGCGGCATGACCACAGCTTTCGTTCTGTCGGGCGGAGCGAGCCTCGGCGCGATCGAGGTCGGAATGTTGCAGACCCTGATTTACCGGGGAATTCGGCCCGACCTCATCGTCGGTTCGTCCGTCGGTGCCCTCAACGGCGCCTATCTCGCGGGAGGATCGTCCGACGAGGATATTCGTGAACTGGCCGATCTGTGGCGTGGGCTGAAGCGCAGCGCGGTGTTCCCAACCACATTGTTCACCGGTTTCACCGGATTTGTCGGCTTCGGGAACCATCTTGTGTCCAACCACGCGATCAGGCGTTTGCTGGCGAAGCACCTCCGCTTCAAGCGGATGGAGTACGCGCCCATCCCACTGCACGTGGTCGCGACCGACGTGTTGACCGGCCGGGACGTTCGCCTGTCGACGGGGCCTGCAGTTGATGCCGTCACGGCCAGCGCGGCGCTGCCGGGAATCCTCCCACCCGTGGTGATCGACGGCCGGGCACTGATGGACGGTGGGGTCGTCAACAACACGCCCATCTCCCACGCGATCGAACTGGGCGCCACCACGGTGTGGGTTCTGCCCACCGGATACGCCTGCACGTTGTCGAAAGTCCCGGGAAGTGCCCTGGGTATGGGGTTGCTCGGAGTGACCCTTGCGGTCAATCAGCGTCTTGCGCTCGACGTCGAGCGATACGAGAACATCGCTGATATCCGGGTCGTGCCCCCGCTGTGCCCGCTGGACACGAGTCCCGCCGACTTCGGTAACGCCGACGAACTGATCACCCGGGCCCGAGAGCAGACTGCTACGTGGCTCGATGAGGCACGTATCGAGGGTGGGCAGGCCACTTTGTTGCTGCCGCACGTGCATCGTTAGCGGTCAGCGGCATCCCCGAGGCGCCGGAACTCCCGCGAGTCGTTCGTCGATCCAGTGCATCAGGTCGGGCAGTGCGAACCACGCTGCGGTGATGTGCTCGCCGATCTGCGGGGAATAGGTGATGTCGCCTCCGCCGCGACACCACTCCTGCTGCAGGGCAATCGCCCCTTCTTCCGGAATGAACTCATCGCCCAGAAACACCCGAGATGACCCGTGATAGAGGAGTACCGGGGTCGTCGGGGTGGACGCACCCATTCTGTTCTCGGCGACAACGGTTTCGCCCGTCGGGGTGTCGAATGGGTCGGGCTGGGCCGCGAGCAGTTCGACGGGGAGCATGGACACACCGCTTAGTTCGAGTGTCGTGCTGCACTGTTCTTTGAGTGGCGACGTCGCGAGGAGAAAGCCCAACGGATTCGCCAACTCCAGCATCTCGGGATACTCACGGGCGAGCCCGAGCACGGCAGACAGATACAGACCCGAACCGAGCTGACCGTCCATCGTTTGGCGCAGCAGCCCGAAATCGACGGGAGTCCCTCCGGCGGCAGCCCCGGCCAATTCGACGTCGGGAGCATACGACGGTTGCAGTTGTGCCGCCCACCCGGTGGCGATCGCACCCCCGCTATAGCCGGCGGCGACGACGGGACTCTCCGACAGGCCGATTTCGGCCAGATTCTTCATCCCGCGAATGCTGTCCAGTACGGCATGTCCGGCCATGCGTCCTGCGCCGTACGCCATCCTCGGCCCCTCGTGGTCGGGGACGAGCACCGCATAGTTCTTTTCCAGGAGCAATGGAAGCGTAGGCGGGTCGAGACTGAGGGTCTGCAAGTCGTGCAGCATCTTGTATGAGGGGGTGCACTGCGCGCCCAGGGAGTCGATGGGCTCGTTGTAGGCGACCACCGGGCGGGGCCCTGGCTCAGTCCACGCTGCGGTCGGGACCAGTAGCGTCGCGGTCACCGGAACCGGTCTGTCCTTGGAATCGTTGGATCGCACCATGATCTGGTATGCCCGTTGATCTACCAGTGTGTTCTGGAACGCCTGGAGCGTCACTTCCCGTGAGCGGATGATTTCGCCAGCCGCGTAGTCTGCGACGTTCGGTGGCCACGAAAAGAAGTCGTCGTCCTGGATGGGCGACGGCAGTATGGATTCGGATCCCAGTGGCTGGGCAGCAGCAGGAGGCGGATACCCAGACACGAGGGCGGCCGCGCAGGTGGAGACTGTCATCAGGACAACTGCATGAAACCATTTCATCGCTACTACTCACCCTGCGTTCTGAGGTAAGTCTTCAATTGTACCGTCGGTCACATCATCCCTGGCGACACGAGTACAGGCAGGGTTCGTCTTCGTCGAAGGGTGGCTACTGTGGCTGCATGGCGGGCACCGTTGTACGCGCAGTGCTCGATACGGTCACACGGGCCAAGAGCAGACTATTGCTTGCCTCGGCGAGGCACGTATCGGAGACAAGCAGGCCCATGCTATTGCTGCCACAAATGCATCGGAAGAGATCAGCGACATCCTGGAGCCACGGCAATGCCCGCGAGTCGTTCGTCCATCCAATGAATCACTTCGGGTAGTGAGAACACCGCCGCGGTGAGGTGTTCGCCGAACTGCGGGGAATAGGTAATGGCGCCTCCACCTCGACACCATTCCTGCTGCAGGGCAATCACCCCTTCTTCCGGAATCCACTCGTCGCCCAGGAACACCCGTTCGGACCCGTGATAGAGGAGCACCGGGGCAGTCGGGGTGAGCGCGCCCATCTTGTTTGCGGCGACAACCATTCGGCCCGTCGGAGAGTCGAACGGGTCGGGCCCGGCCGCGAGCAGTTCGGCGGGTAGTGATGCGACACCGGCCGGTGCAAGTGTGACGCTGCACTGGTCCTTGAGCGTCGACGTCGCGAGGAGAACGCCCAACGGATTCGCCAACTCCAGCATCTCGGGATACTCACGGGCGAGCCCGAGCACGGCAGACAGATACAGACCCGAACCGAGCTGACCGTCCATCGTTCGGCGCAGCAGCCCGAAATCGACGGGAGTCCCTCCGGCGGCAGCCCCGGCCAATTCGACGTCCGGGGCATACGATGGTTGCAATTGCGCGGCCCATCCGGTGGCGATCGCACCCCCGCTATAGCCGGTGGCGACGACGGGGCTCTCCGAGAGACCGAGTGCGGTCAGACGCTTCATTCCGCGAATGCTGTCGAGTACTGCATGCCCGGCCATGCGTCCCGCGCCATACGCCATCCTCGGCCCCTGGTGGTCGGGGACGAGCACCGCGTAGTTCTTCGCCAGGAACAACGACAGCACAGGCGGGATGTCTAGGTCGAGGGTCTGCCAGTCGTGCACCATTTTGTACGAGGGGGTGCAGTGCGCACCCAGGGAATCGATAGGCATGTTGTAGGCGATCACCGGGCGGGGTCCTGGCGCTGTCCACGCTGCGGTCGGAACCAGCACCGTCGCGGTCACCGGAACCGGCCTGTCCTTGGAATCGTTGGAGCGCAACATGATCTGGTAGGCGTGGTGTTCTACCAGCGTGTTCGGGAACGCGCGGAGCGTTATTTCCCGCGAGCGGATGATCTCGCCTGCGCCGTAGTCCACGACGTTCGGTGGCCACAAGAAAAAGTCGTCGCCCTGAATGGGGGACGGCAGAATGGAATCGGATCCCAGTGGCTGGGCGGCAGTACGCAGCGGATAGGAAGACGCTAGCGCGGCGGCGGCGCAGGTGGACAGTGTCAACAGGACTACTGCACGAAGCAGCCTCATCGCTACCACCCACTCTGCGTGCTGAGGTAACCGCCCCCGGTCCATAATTGTACCGCCGATCACATCATCTCTGCCGACACGAGCACGGTCAGGGTTTGTTTTCGTCGCCGGATGGCTACTGTGGCTGCATGGCGGTCACCGTGGAACGGGCAGTGCTCGATCAGGCTGAAGACATCGTTCAGATGCACTGGGACGCAGAAGATTGGCTCTTGGCCAGGGAAATTGATCCGCCCGCCCGAGGCGAGGTCTCGCTCGCCGACGTGCGTGATCAGATCGAACTCGGCGAATGGCAGGTCGCGTTGTTCGCGGGAATCGTGGTGGGTGCGCTGCGGGTGCTGCAATCGGATCCGGAGGTCTGGATCGAGGACGGTATCCCGGCCACGTACGTGGCTCGTGTAATGACCGATCGCAAGCACGCCAGTGCCGGACTCGGTGCACAGTTACTTCGGTTGGTCGACGATGACGCCCGCACCGCGAACACGTCCGTCGTCCGGCTCGAGTGTGTGGAGACCAACGCAAAGCTGCGGGACTACTACGAGCAGCAAGGATTCTTTCGGGTGGGTCGCCGGGATTTCGAGGTGGACTGGCCGAGCGTTTCGCTGATGGAAAAATCGGTCCGCTGACGGCTAAAGGGGGTCGAGGATGCGGTGCAGGAACTGCCGCAGTCGCGGCTCGGTCGGATTGGTGAGGACATCTTTCGGCGCGCCGCGCTCGAGTACGACGCCGTCGTCGATGAACAGCACCTGGTCGGCCACCTGCTGCGCGAATCGGATCTCGTGTGTAACGATCACCATCGTCCAGCCCTCGTTCGCGAGATCTCTGATCACGCACAACACTTCACCGACCAGTTCAGGGTCGAGTGCGGACGTAGGCTCGTCGAACAACATCAGTTTCGGTTTCAGGGCGAGCGCACGGGCGATCCCGACTCTTTGCTGCTGGCCGCCCGAGAGTTGATACGGATACTGGTCTGCCTTCTCCGCCAGGCCGACCTGGGTCAGTAACCTCAGCGCGTCCGCACGGGCCTCGTCCTTGGGCCGCTTCTGGACGACGACCGGTCCCTCCATAACGTTCTGGATCGCCGTCTTGTGCGGAAACAGGTTGTGAGCCTGGAATACCATGCCGCTCTGCGCGCGGAACCTGGCCAGCGCCGCTCTGCCCACACCGGTACCGAAGTCGACCGACTCGTCGCCGATGGAGATCAGGCCGCCGTCCGCGGTGTCCAGTGCATTCAGGGTCCGCAACACAGTGGTCTTGCCCGACCCGGACGGGCCGATGATGACGGTGACCGTTCCGGGCCGGACGTCGAAGCTGATATCGCGGAGGACGAGGTGGTCGCCGAAGGACTTCTCGACGCCGGAGACCTGGAGTAAGGGAGGAGTGTCGGTCATCGGGCCACGTACCTGTCGAATCGGGCTTCGAGCCGGCCCTGGACGGCCGACAAGAAGATGCAGATCACCCAGTAGTACAGCGCTGCAACGCCGTACAGGGCGAAGAAGTCGAACGTCGGTGCGGCGGCGAGTTGGGCGACCCGAAGCAGTTCGGTCACGAGAATCGTCGACGCCAGCGAGGTGTCCTTTACCAGCGAGATCAATGTGTTGGACAGTGGTGGGACGGCGACCCGCGCCGCCTGCGGCAACACGATCCGCTGCAGCGTGGTGGCGTACCCCATGCCGATGGTCTGCGCCGCCTCCCACTGTCCCTTGGGGATCGAGAGAATCGCCGAACGGATCACCTCGGCCGCATAGCCGCCCACATTGAGGCTGAATGCGATCACCGCGGCGGGGAAGGGGTCGAGTATCACACCGAACTGCGGCAGCGCGTAGAACACGATGAACAATTGCACCAGCAGTGGGGTGCCACGGATGATCGAGATGTAGAAGCGGGCCAGTATCGACAACGATCTGATCGACGAGATGCGGGCCAGCGCCAAGAGTAGTGCGATTGCGAGTCCGACAATGAAACTGATGATCGTCAGCGGGATCGTCATCGTGACTGTGGCCTTCAGCATCGGCCACAGGTTGTCCAGGATCAACTGGACAGTTGCGTCGTCCACGAGGGAACCGAGTCAGTTACTGGTACTTGGCGACGAGACGTCGGTGCCGAAGTACTTCTCCGATATCTGAGCGAGTGTTCCGTCGGCGCGCAGTTCGTCGAGCGCCTTGTCGATGTCGGGAATCAGTCCACTGTCCTTGCGGGCGGCAAAGGCCTGCTCGCTCGTGTCGCCGGTCTCGGCGACCACCCTCACTTCTGCGTCTCCGGTCTGCTTCTCGTATTCACCGACGGCGAGGTTGTCGTTGACAGTGGCGTCCACGCGGCCGTCCTTCAGCAGTGTGATGGCCTGCACGAAACCTTCGACGGATTCGACGTTGGCGCCCGCGTCTCTCGCGACCTGCGCCCAGTTGCTCGTCGCCGACTGGGCCGTTTTCTTGCCGTTGAGGTCGGCGAGGGACGTGATCGAGGTGTCGTCCACGCGGGTGACGATGACCCCCTCGGAAACGGTGTACGGCGTCGACAGGTCGTACCTCTGGGCGCGTTCGTCGTTGACGGTCACCTGATTGGCTACGAGGTCGTATCGTCCCGCTTCGAGGCCCGCGAAGAGGGAATCCCACGGACTCTGCGTGAACTCGACGGAGACCCCGAGTTTGTCGCCGACCGCACGGGCGACGTCTACGTCGTACCCGGTGAGTTGACCATCGGTGCCCTGGTAGCTGAAGGGTGTGTACGTGCCCTCGGTGCCGACCTTCAGGACGCCCGACTCATGTACCTGGTCGATGACTGGACCTGAATTCGAGCTGCCGCACGCAGCCAACGACAGCGCGGTCAGCACAGCGATCGCTACGGCCGGAAGTGAGCGGCGCACGGTGTTTCCTCCTCGGTAGGCAGACCAGTCCACCGTACTCGACTGCTGTCGGGGTAGGAGTCTCCGAGTCCCCGTCGGAAAAGGATCGTTTCGACGCACCCCCGCTTGTCGACAGCAGGTGTGGCCGGATCGGACGGTATTTCGGATCGAGCTGTCTTTCGGATCGACTCGTTATCCGTCGATGGTGTTGCGCAGATACGTGAGGTCCTCGGCGAGCCCCTCCTCGGGTGTCTCGAGGATCACGGGCGCATCGGCGGTCCGCACGACCTCTGCGAGCAGTTCGGGGTCGATGGTCCCGCCCGTGAGGTTTGCGTGCCGGTCGCGCGCGGAGCCGAAGTCGTCGCGGGAGTTGTTCAGGTGCACCAGGTCGATGCGTCCGGTGATCGCCTTGATGCGTTCGACCACCCCCACCAGGTCCTCTCCGCCCGCCCAGGCATGGCAGGTGTCGAGGCAGAATCCGGCACCGAGGTCGCCGACCTCCTGCCACAGTCGGTCGATGGCATCGAAGTGCCGCGCCATCGCGAAGTCGCCACCCGCGGTGTTCTCGATGAGGATCGGGACGGGAAATCCTCCCTTGTCAGCTTGGCGTTCGAAGAGTTTGCGCCAGTTGGCGATTCCGTCTCTCACGTCCTCGCCGTCACGGACATGCCCGCCGTGGACCACCAGTCCGAATGCGCCGATGTCGGCGGCGGCGCGCGCTTGCTGAGCCACGGCGTTACGCGAGGGAATCCGGAGTCGGTTGTTGAGGCTCGCGACGTTGATCACGTACGACGAATGCACGACGACGTCGATGGGACTGTCGCGAATCTCCTCGGTGCGCGGATGGGTCTGTGGTCTGTTCCACTTCTGTGGGTCGGTGAGAAACATCTGGACGACATCGGCGCAGAGCCGCTCGCCGTATCCGATCGGATCCTCGTCCTGACGGACGTGTGCTCCTATGCGCATGGCATCCAGGGTAGGTGGCGGCGACCCGATGCCACTCGACTTCTAGAACGGGGCGAACAAGTTGACGTGTAGGAGCTGCTCGGCCACCTCGGGGCCGGAGGAGCCTGGCGAGGTCGCTGCGCGGCGAACGGAATTCTGAGACAGTAGTGATCAGCGAGCTGCCAGGAGGTTCGATGTCGGAGAGCGCCCAACACGACGAGCGCCGCGCCCGCATATCGGCCGAGGTCCGCCACTGGTGCGAGCGAGCCGCGATCACGGGCACGCACGCTCCACTATCGGACACGGCCGCCGTCCTCATCGCCGCGGGACACCTCGATGCTCCCACCCGACAGGTACTCACCAACCGCCGTCGGGCAGGCCGGGGCATCCCGTCGATCGGAGGATTCGGAGCATTGCGCCTGCTCACGGACGAATACAACCAGGTCGTCCGCCGTAGCTACAACGTGCGGTCACGGCCGGCGCAGTTGCTGTACAAGCACCGCGCCACCGAGTTGGGCAGGAAACTGCAGTCGTATCGGTCCGCGGTGGTGACTTCGGCGGTGCACTACGGGACCGGCGTCTGGGCGATGCGCCGCGATCGGAGGTTGGGCGTCCACCTCGACCTGGAACAACGTGAGGCCCTGTTCGGGGCGGTGCAGCGGACTCCGGCGCCGATCACCGGGGCGGTTCTCGAACGTGTCGGGAACTTCGCGCGCGGCACCGCCGCGGGACGGTTGAGCCGGGCTGCGGAGAACACCCCGATGGCGGCGGTCGGACGCAGGGTGGCCGATGCCATCGGAGCTGATGTCGCCCATGACGACGACAAGTTCGCAGACGGATACGACACGCTTCTGTACCTGGCCGGGATGCTCTTCGACAGGATCGACGGCTCCCCGGTATGGCACTCGGTCCACTTCGAAGTTCAGCGAAACCAACTCGATCTTGCCGAAGAGTTGACGCAGATCGCCCTCGACACGGTCGCCCTACGGGGGATTCGGATGGAACTCGACGAAGCGCTCCGCGCCACCCACTCCGACGGCGGGCGCGAGCAGATCCGCGCACGGCAGAGCGCGCTGACGCCGGTGTGGGACCAGTTGGTCGACCGCGTCGCCGCATTGGCCCGGATCGGTGACCTGTTCTCCCGCGCAGAGGTGCAATTGCGATCTGTGCTGGCGGTCAACCAGGCGGCGAGCCTCGACAGCCGCATCGACGACCTCATCGCACGGTCCGGCGACCGCGAACTGTCCGTCGAGAACACCCATTACGTGGGGGACCAGTTCGACGGGGTGGAAGAGTTGATGCTCACCTATCAGGCCGCCCTGTACGGAGACATCGTCGCACTCACATCGTGGTCGGCCGGCGAGGCCTGACGGAACAATCGCCGAAGGGGAGCAGGATACCTGGGCGATGCCCGGACTACAGACAGCCCGCGATATGGTGAGGGACACAATTCCGAGTCGTGCCGCGTAGACCCGTCGCTACACCTCTCCCGACCTGCGTACGGGGCGCAGAATCACGGACGGACGCTACACAGTGGAAGACACCGCTAGTCGGGGAATCCAGGCTTTCATCGCAGATGTCGTGGAACGGGGTGGAAGGGCAGTCCGGCTCACACACTCACGGCGTAATCCCGTCCAGGTCTGGGGCGATGACGGCAACAGTTGCATCGTCCGCGTGCGCTCTAAACTCAGCGGCGACTGGCAGGCCCGCAAGCAGGACGAGTCGCTCGACGACGATGACACCGGCTCACAGTTCTGGGTGTTCGTCGATCTCGCGAGTTCCCCAGAAGAATTCTTCATAGTGCCCTCAGCGGAGGTGGCCGACGACATCCGTGCCGAGGTGGATCTGTGGATGATGGACACCCCTGGTCGTTCGCGCACCGGACATCATGCGATTCCGCTGGGCCGTGTCGCGCACGGACGCGGCCGATGGGACCTCCTCGGACTGGCAGGCGAGAAGGACCCCACTCGCTACAGCGATGCGCAGCGCGCCAAGACAGCGGAGACGCTGGCCGCGGAAGCGCTCGCCCGCAAGAACGCACGGAAAAGGCCGAAGAAAACCCCCGCACTGGAGGACGAAGTGGTCGATACCCGTCTCGTGGTGGTCGCCGACTTCGGGGGATACCGGTTGGTCGCCCGGTTCGACCCCAATACCCAGAGCCTCGAGATCATGCGCGGGCCGATGCAGGGCAGGCGCTTCCCCGACCCCACCGCCGCTGCCACCGCGGTAGCCAGTCATATCAGCGGCGACGTCGAGACGTGCGACGGTCGGGAGTTCTGGCGTACCGAACACGGTGAGCGAATTCCAATGGGGCAGAACATCACCTGAGATTCTCAGAGAGTTCCGCAAGAGTCTGCCCCGCCGGGCCGGGCGCTGACGTTGCGCCCGTTAGGGGTCAGGCACTGCCGCGACCAACTCGGACCGGTTGCCGGCGAGTTGGTCGCGGACAGGAAACTGACGTGGACGTCGTATCAGGCAGGCGCGCAGGCCGGTGAGGTCAGTTGCGCGATCGCCACGATGGAACACGCCGTCTCTTGCGACAGTTTCCAGGTCCCGTTGTCTCCAGGCACGAAACTCGCTGGCAGAGTGTTCGGCTGAACATTGCCGTTGATCGTCAACTGCAGTTGTGCGATGGCACTGCCATCGCCGTTGTCGATCACCGGGTCCAGAACCTCGACCTGGGCGCCCGCCTGCTCGGCAGCCGCTGCGACCTGGTCGAAGAGATTCGGGTCCACCTCCGAACCCTGCACCATGGCTATCTTCTCGTCGAGCGGAGTCGCGGGATCGAGGCCCTTCACCAGCAGAGCATTGAGTTCGTCTGCGGTGGGCAGTTCGAGGACGTCTGCGGTCTCGGTCGTGGTGGTGGTCGCGGTAGTCGTGGTCGGACTCGCGCCGGTCGAATCGTCGGAACCACATGCGGCCAGCGTCAGGGCTGCGGCAATCGCCACCGCGGCCACCGTCATCTTGCGGGTAGTCAACTCAGTTACCTCTTCGTTTCTCGGGATTCTCAGACTTCGTCGATCCGCAGACCTCGTGTGTAGATCTGGGTGCGATCTGCACACGACTGGCACGGATCGATGGGACCGTGTTCGCCCATCTGTCCCCTACTGTAGTGACATGGCTACCGTCTGGACGATCCCGATCGACGTTACATCCCGCTGGCTCGATAATGCCGAGGTCCAGACCTTTCTCGCGTCCAACGACCTAGACAATGCCTCACCGGACGCATTGGTGCGAATCGCACAGTTCGCGGATGTCACGAAGTCGTTGGAGAGGCACATCGGGCACACTTTCTCCTCGGTCCAAGGCGCGGCGACGGCACTGTTCGACGGCATCGACGGCGGTGTCCCGGTTGCATTGAAACTTGCGGCGTTGCGGCTGGTTCTTCGTGAGGTGTATCAGACCCGCCACGCACCGCAGCCGTTCTCGAGGCGAGTCGGTGAGGAACTCGGCACGTATGTGTACGCGCTCGTCGATCCACGCAACAGGTCTGTGTTCTACACCGGCACCGGACGGGGCAACCGGGTATATGGGTACGTGTGGGAGGCGTTGGCAGAAAACGAGCACCGGCAGACGCTCGGGGATCCCGAGCCCGACAGCGCCGAGGTGAGGGCGGCGACCATCGCCCGCATCCGACAGATTTACGACTCCGGCCATGAGGTCGAGCACTACGTCGTCGCGCATCGGATCTCCGACTCCAGGAACGTCGCCGACGCGGTGAACCACGGACTGATCGGAGTGCTGGGGCTGATCGACGGGTCGGTACTCACCAACGACGTCACCGGGGAAAGCGCGCATCGGACAATACCGGTCGACGACCTGGTATTGCAGTACGAGGCGGAGCCCGTGCCGAATCTGCCGACGCCCTGCGTGGTGCTCGAGGTTCCCGCGGCGTCGCGGCGCGGAGTGACCTCGGAGGAGGTCTACGAACTTTCCCGCGGTCCATGGGCGGCCGGCACCGCGGTTCGCAACACCGAGGACATCCCGGTGATCGTCTTCGCAGACAACATCGTCCGCGCCGCGTACCGGGCCAATTCCTGGTCTTCGGTCGCGCGTCCGGGGGACGTCGTGCTCTGGCGTTTCACCGGAGAGTCCGACCCCGAATTGGAAACCCAATTCGTGAACAAGCGGATTGCCTCCGCACAGGTCGGGCTGAACAAGTGGCCCTCGCACGGCTGGGTCCCGCATCTCACCCAGGCTCGCCCCGGTCGCTGACCCAACGATTCTTCGGCGCAGGCCCGGTCCTTCAGGTCCGCCGATGGTCGATCCTGCTCTAGTCCGGTCTCCGCTGCTGTTCCAGGTATTGCAGGATGATCGACAGGGGTGCACCACCGCAGGCTGCGGCGACATGCGACGGCGACAACAGAGCGTTCCGGTGGGGGCGGGCCCGGTACTGCCGGCGCAACTTCCCAGGGACACCCCCTTCGAGGGAGTTCACCAGCCTTGAGAACTGCACGGTAGGCGGGTACTCGACCAGCACCTGCAGGTGGTCGTCTTCCCCATTGAACTCGGTCAGATCTGCGTCGAAGTCGGCGCGCACATCCCGCACATGATCGGTTCCCGTTGCGGTCAGGTGCTCGCCGGCGACCACTTGACGGCGGTTCTTCGTCACAGAGATCACATGTTGTACCGCGCCTTGGTAACTCATCAGTGTGTGTCGTAGGTCATGGGCATGTTGGGTGGGTGATCATCGGGTACCGGTACCGCGCCTACCCGACCGGGGACCAGCAAAGAATGCTGGCCCGCTCGTTCGGGTGTGCACGGGTCGTATTCAACGATGCACTCCAGGTTCGACACGATGCCCGCGTCGCGGGGGAGAAGATCTCCGACACCGAGGTGCACAAGCCGGTCGTCACCGGGGCGAAGAAGACCCCCGAACGGGAATGGTTGGCCCAGGTTGGCCTCCGTGGCACTGGTGCAAGCGTGTCAGGACGGCCCGGCGGGCGTACTGCAACTTCTTCGACTCCCTGTCCGGGAAACGGAAGGGCCGCAAGGTGGGGGCACCCCGGTTTCGGTCCGATAAGGACCACCGGCAGTCGATCCGGTTGACCCGCAACGGGTTCACGGTCACCGACCGCGCGGCGGGCCCGCCGGTTGACGCCCGCGCCCAGACCGGCCGATGTTGAGCTTCGCTGTCACGTACGCGACGCCGACGTCAGGGGATTCCGAATAGTTCTTTAGTGCATTTCGTGCGGTTCGGCTTCGGGTGCGGAGTGCGCTTCGGGTGCGGAGTGCGTTTCGGGTGCGGAGTGCGGTGCTGGTGCTGGTGCAGGGTGTGGGGCCGGCGCCGGTGCGGGGTGTGGGGAGTCTTGAGGTGCGGGTGTGTGTTCTGGCAGTGGGGAGTCTTGAGGTGCGTGGTCCGGGTGCGGGGAGTCTTGAGGTGCGTGGTCCGGGTGCGGGGAGTCTTGAGGTGCGTGGTCCGGGTGCGGGGAGTCTTGAGGTGCGTAGTCCGGCTCAGGGACTAAGAAATCCTGAGGTGCGTCGTCCGGCTGTGGGGAGTCCGGAGGTTCAGGGTCCGACTGGTGGAAGAAGAAGGGCTGAGTTGGGTATTCCGGCCCGTACAATCCCTGGGAATCGGGAGGTAGCGGGTTCATGGGATCCGCCGAACCGGTCGGAATCTGGTTGGCAATCTCGGGAATAAGGTTGGCAATCTCGGGGGGTAGAGGATCGAAGTTGGTGGTCGCCTGCGCCGACGGCACTGCGACCATCGAAATCGCGGTACATCCGAGGACACTGAGAACCAGCCGCCGAGCCTGCATCTGTTACCTCGTTCTGAACTTTGGAAGAACCCTGAAAATGTCACTTGCGGTATCGCTTTGAACTCCGATCCGGCCTGCAGACGATGGTAGCAGCATGGCTTGATGTCGGCTCCTCACGAGGTGAGGCAGGTAGCTCACGAGATAAGGACACCTGGCGCGTCCACACGATTCCCTGAGAGTTGTGAGCAGACGTCCGCTCGAGGCTCGACCATGTCGGAGACCGCTCGGTGACGAGCACCGATGGTCAAGAAAGATAATCGATCTGGTTCTCGACGCCGCAAAGATGACGATTCGCCGCGGTGAACCATTTGTCAGTTTTCTATATATTCCGACCGAATAGCATCCAGCGGAGCCGATTTCGGGTCTGAATGCACTCCGTTCGTCGCTCACTCGAGCGTACATCGCTGGTATAGGATCGTACGGCTTGCTCAGGCAAGACCACAGCCCCGCGTCCGCGGTGAACGATCACCGCCGAACATTCCTAGTGCCGAGTACGCGGCACTAGGAATGTAGCGGTATACCCGCTTCGAGCGCCCACCGAAGAACGCGCATGCGGCGATCAGTGACCGATCACTAGAAGGAATGCTCCAGATCCGCACAACACACCGGGGGCCTGGACGCTTCAAGTGTCAGGCCCTCGGTGTGGGGGCGTGCTGCGGAGCTTAGAAAAATCCCCCGAAACCAGGCCCCAGCAAGAATCCGTCGCCGAAGCCGCCGAAGCCGCCGAAGTCTCCGAAGTTCCCGAAGCCTCCTGGCCCGAAGCCTCCTGGCCCGATTTCAGGGAAGAATCCCAGAGGTCCGCCCGGAGGTCCGCCCTGAGGTCCGCCTTCCGGTTGGACGTAGCCCTGAGGAGGGCTTCCCGGCCTTGGTTGGAAGTCCTGAGTGCCTTCGGGCCCCGGGTTGAAGTCCTGAACTTGTTCCGTGCCGGGTACCTGCTCAGGGCCGGGAGGTGGCATCAGATTCAGGGGATCCGTCCAATCGGACGGAATCAGGTTGGAGATTTCTGGGGGAAGGAAATCGAAGTTCGTGTCCGCCTGCGCCGCCGGCACTGCGACCATCGAGATCGCGACACCTCCGATGACGCTGAGAACTAACCGTCGGGTCTTCATTTGCTACCTCGCTTTGGGGCTGTGACAGAACCGTGAATACCATTCGCGGTATCGCCATGCGACTTCAATCCTGCCTGTAGACGATGGTAGCAGCGTTGTGTGATCCAGGTCTCCTCCTGAGTTGTGCAGGCCGCTCACCAGGAATGGATGCCCGTCATGGCCACACGGTTCACTCGTGGGTTCGCAAGCGAATGGTTCGCCGGAGGGTCACGTCGATTGCCTCGGCGATAGTCCGCCAGATCTCACTCGCCGGATCGATGACGGAGGAGTGATCGCCGGGTCCTTCGATCAGTAGGACGTCGTCGGTAGTTCCCGCCGCCGCGGCGACGAATTCCCTGCTTATCTCCAGCAGGTCCGGTTCGTCCTGCACGGCGCAGGCCACGAGTTGCAGGGTGCCGAGCGGCAGCCGGTCGATCGGCGACGACTGCTCATAGGTCGCGCGGTCGTCGGCCCAGCGGCTACCGACTGCGTTCGACACAGCGCCTCCACCGAGCCCGCGTTCGTCCGCGAGCCGCAGATCCAGCACTCCGGCGAGGCTGACGGCGAGGGCGGGTCGAACTGTTGTGGCATCGGCGACAGCGTCCGCCGCGGCGCGGAGGGCGAGCTGCCCGCCCGCGGAGTGCCCGAGGACGACGACATGCTCGAGGTCTGCCTCCGGAAGGGTCGCAGTTGCCTGCACGGCGTCGGCGACGTCGGATGTCATTGCAGCCCAGCCGTTCTCCTCGGCCCGTCGGTACTCGACGTTCCAAGTGAGGTAACCGCGAGTCTTCAGGTCGACGGCCAGCGCATCCATGAGGTCGAATTCCCAAGGTGTTCGCCAATATCCGCCGTGGATCAGCATGGCCACAGGAAAGGGGCCGTCGCCATGTGGAATCCGTATTTCAGCACGCTGATCCCGATGGGTTCCGTATTGGACGATTTTCCCGGGATGAAAGCGGTGGTGATACCAACTGTCGATCGCAAAGCGGAGGCCGTCGAGTCCCCGGCCGCGAATGTGTACCCGGGTGCGATCTGAGCGGTCTGCCGCGCAATCCCCGAAATCGACGCGGACTACACCGCACGCGGGGGCTGCAAAGGTGTTTCCGATGCCAGGACAGACGACGAACTCGCCATGGCCTGCTGCTGCCGCAACGGCAGTGTCGAACTCGGTGGTGTCCGCTGCGAACGTCAACTCTGCGGTCAATCCGTGTACATCCAGTGCCCGGGTCAGTAGTTCCGTCGCGGTTCCACGGTGTGCGACGGACCGGGGGGCGAAGACGATGTGGAGTCGGCGGGACGGTTCGTTCATAACTGCACCGTACTTCGCGCACTGATGACATATGTGTAGCGGACGCCAGGATTATGTAATATCTAGATTTGGGGCCAGGTACTCGAACACCAGTAATGAGGATCGTCATGAGCGTGCATGCCAACACCAGAGCCATCGAGAAAGACATAGTCACCGACTTCCAGTCCCGGATGAGCTATGGCTCGTACCTTGATCTGGACACGCTGTTGAGCGCGCAGAAACCGGTGAGTCGGCCGGAACATCACGACGAGTTGCTGTTCATCATTCAGCACCAGACCACCGAACTCTGGCTGAAGCTGGTCCTGCATGAAACACTTGCCGCCAGAACCGCTTTCGACGAGGACGACATCGGGCGGGCACTCAAGTGCGTGGCGAGGGTAAAGCACATCCAGAAGACACTGACCGAGCAGTGGTCGGTGCTGGCGACACTGACACCGACCGAGTACTCGGAATTTCGTCATTTCCTGGGCAACTCGTCCGGATTCCAGTCCTATCAGTACCGTGCGGTGGAGTTTGTGCTCGGCAACAAGAACGCGGGAATGCTGAAGGTCTTCGAAGCCGATGGTGCTGCACACGATCTGCTCGCCGAACTCCTCGAACAGCCGAGTTTGTACGACGCATTCTGGCGGTGCCTCGCGCGACTCGGCTACGACGTACCGACGTCCGCGCTCCACCGCGACGTGAGCGTCGCATACACGATGAACGACGATCTGATGCCGCTCATCACTTTCGTGTACGAAAACCACGACGAGCACTGGGCGGTCTACGAGGCTTTCGAAGAGTTCGTCGACCTCGAGGAGAATTTCCAACTCTGGCGCTTCCGTCACATGCGCACGGTGCTCCGCACCATCGGCATGAAGTCCGGGACGGGTGGATCCAGCGGAGTGGGATTCCTGCAGAAGGCACTCGAGCTGACGTTCTTCCCCGAGTTGCTGGCCGTTCGCACCGAGATCGGACGCTGATGACAACATCGAGCAGCCCGATGCTGGTCCGGGCCGACGCCCTCGACGCTTCCGATCCTCTCCATGCTTACCGTGACCTGTTCATCGGTGTGGACGATCCGTCGGTCTCGGCCTACCTCGACGGAAACTCGCTTGGACGCCCCACCAAGGCGAGCGCCGAGCGGATCAACTCCTTCGTCACCCAGGCGTGGGGCGGTCGGCTCATCCGCGGATGGAACGAGGAATGGTACGAACTCCCGATCACGATCGGTGACATCCTCGCGGCCGCCGCGCTCGGTGCGGCCGCCGGGCAGACCACCATCGGTGATTCGACGACGGTGCTGCTGTACAAGCTCGCGCGGGGTGCGCTTCAGATGCGGCCTGGCCGATCCGAGATCGTTGTGGACCGAGACAACTTTCCGACGGACCGCTACGTGCTGGAATCCATCGCCGGAGAACTCGGGCTCACGTTGCGATGGATCGAGTCGGATCGGCGCGGCGGCGTCAGCGTCGACGACCTGTTGACTGTGGTCTCCGACCGGACGGCGCTCGTCGTCCTCAGCCATGTCTCGTACCGCTCGGGCCACCTGCTGGACGCGGCCGCTGTGGCTCGCTTCACGCATGAGGCAGGTGCAATCCTGCTGCTCGATCTGTGCCACTCCGTGGGTTCGGTGCCACTCGAACTCGACACGTGGGGTGTAGATCTGGCGGTCGGATGTACCTACAAGTATTTGAACGGTGGCCCTGGATCACCAGCGTTCGCCTATGTTCGTACCGAGCATCAGCACGAGTTCGTGCAGCCGATCTGGGGTTGGATGGGCCGCGACAACCCGTTCGCGATGGCGCAGGGCTACGAGCCGGCGCCGGGCATACGCCGTGTGATCAGCGGGACGCCATCGATCCTCGGCATGATCGCTCTACAGGACACCCTGGCGCTCATCGAAGAGGTCGGGATGGCGGCAGTGCGGGCCAAGTCGATCGCGCTGACCGAGTACGCGCTCGAACTCGTGCGCGAGTTGCTGATTCCGCTGGGAGTGGAGATCGGATCGCCGGAGGATTCCGCCGAGCGGGGCGGTCACATCATCATCGATCACCCTCGGTTCGAGGCGGTGATCGAGCGGCTGTGGAATAGGGGCGTCATCCCCGACTTTCGGGCACCCCAAGGATTGCGTCTCGGCCTCAGCCCGCTGAGTACGAGCTTCCGCGAGGTGTGCGTCGGGATCGGTGTGATCCGTGATGAACTCACCGACTGAACCGGCGAGCGCGATACTCGACGACTTCGATTCGCGGCCTGGCAGCGCGACGTCGCTGATCCGAACCGTCCTCGGTGCGTACGTGCGCGACTTCGGCGGGTCGGTGGCGATCGCCGACTTCGTGGAACTGATGCGGGCTGTTGGTATCCCTCCCGAATCGACGCGTATCGCCGTGGCGCGCTTGAAGAAGAAGGGCGTGCTCAGGCCGCGTGTATGTGGTGGACGAGGCGTGTACGAGGTGACGGAACAGGCGGAGGGGATGTTTGCCCGTGGAGATCCGCGGATCTTCGCCTTCCGTCAGATGAGGGAAGGCGATCCGTGGCGGCTGATTTCGTTTACCCTTCCCGAATCGCAACGGGCGGCGCGGCACCAGCTGCGCAGGAGGCTCGGCTGGATCGGATGCGGAACAGTGTCGCCGGGATTGTGGATTGCCCCGGAGTACCTCTCGCGCGAGATTGGGGACATCGTTGACGCGCTGGGCCTGTCCGAATATGTGACGACATTCGTATCTACGTCCGTGTTCGTGCCCGACTCGATGGGCGATGCGGCGGCCCGCTGGTGGGATCTCGACGGCATCGCTGCTCGTCACCGAGAGTTCCTCGACCACCACAGGCGCAGACTTCCTGCTGTGGAGGATGTTTCGCCGCTCGAAGCCTTCGTCCGCTTCGTCCCACTGCTCGACGAATGGCGCATTATCCCGTACATCGATCCGGGACTGCCCGCCGGAATGCTGCCCGACGACTGGCCCGGATCCGACAGTGTTCGTCTTTTCGCTTCGGCACGGGATCGCTACCTCGCACCCAGTCGTGACTGGGCGCGAGGTGTGCAGTCGCAACTTCTGACGTGATGGCGGAAGCCCTGTACGAATCTCTCGTCGACGAGCGGATCGTCATTCAGATCGGCGATATAGCGGCACCATCGAGGATGCCCTCACGCTTGGGCCACGATGGTCGGTACGAGTGCCCGTCCGGTGGCGTACACGGCGGTGCGGGCCCATGTCGACGATCGGTTCGACCGCGAGTCGGGTAGCTGGTGGCGCTGCCGTCCATTAACCACGGCGATGAACGCAGTAATGGTCAACCGCAACAGGTTCCGTGGGGCAAGGAAGCGCATTTGTGAGAGGCCGACCACTCCGTGTGCTCACATGAAGTGCATCAGGATCCGGAATCGACGTTCGGCACGGGGCAGGAGACGATGATGGTGCCGCGGTCCGCGGCGGTGCTGAACCTCGGAATGGACTGCACGGATGATCTCGAACATGCCCCGGCCTTCCCTCGAAGTGACCGTCGGCCAGTCGCCCGACCCGAGAGGCATACCCGCAGGGACGCCGTCCTACTCCTCGATCCGACGGCTCCTCGAGCCGACGTCATCCCGTCACGGGTTGCACCGACAGTTGGTCGACGCCGGTCCCGGTCTGTGAGCATCCGGTGGTGGGGTAGGGGACGAACACAGATCCGGTGTCGTTCGGTGGGTACACCCGGAACCCCGCCACCGGGGTGGGTCCACAGGTCTCGGCCGGATAGTTCTGCACGACGGTGGCGCGCACCGGGGCGGTGACGCGCTTTCCCGGGGAAAGTGTCACTGGACTGCCCGATCCTCCGTCGCGGGTGGCGGCGGAACCCACCTGCGCACCGTCGGGAGTTGCCACGTAGGACACTCCAGGATATCCCTGGAGAACGCAGGTGCGATTACCTATGTTGGTGAATACGAGCGGGATCTCCTGAGATCCGGCAGCCCCGTCGACGTGGCCGACGGTCACCTGTAATTCGCCGATGAGGCAGTGGTCGGGGCGCGGAGCCGCCGTCTCCATCGACGGATGCTGGTTTGCTGATGGGGGTAGGGCGATGCTGGTGGTCGGCGAGGTCGTCGCGGTCGTGCTGCCGGGCGATGTCTCGACAGTTCCCGTCCCGTCCGTCGACCCACACGCGGAGACGCTGAGCACAGCGACGATTAGGAATGCCGAGACTGTGGCATGTGCCGAGACAAGGGCGCGTGCCGGTGAGTGCGTGCGCATGGTTCGCTCCTTACTGCCGGGTTCGGGTATAGGCTCGCGTCGGATGAGGACACTCGATGCTTTCATGGAGGCTGAACCGATGAGCGGAGTTCTAGACCGGACCAAGATCTACGTCGGCGGATCGTGGATCGATTCGGCGGGGACGGGCCGTATCGACGTGTTGAATCCGGCCACCGAGGACGTGATCGCCGAGGTCGCCGAGGGCACGGCCGAGGATGTCGATCGAGCTGCGGCTGCTGCTCGCGATGCCTTCCCTGCGTGGTCGGCGCTCAGTGGTAAGGAACGCGGCGAATACCTCGCCAAGGCGGCCGCCATGATCAACGAGCGCATCGACGACTTCAGCGCGCTGGTTTCAAGGGATATGGGTATGCCTCTGGGCTTTGCGAAGCCGGTCCAGATCGGGATGCCGCTCGCCAATCTCGCTGCCTTTGCCGAACTCGCCGCCACCTACGAATTCGACGTTCGCGAGGTGGGCAATTCGCAAATCGTGCGCGAGCCGATAGGCGTTGTCGGTGCGATCACACCGTGGAACTTCCCACTCCACCAGGTGGTGCTCAAGGTAGCAGGGGCTCTGGCCGCGGGTTGCACAGTAGTGCTCAAACCGACCGAGGTGGCTCCGCTCGCCGTTTACGCGCTCGCGGAGGTTTTCGACGAGATTGGTTTGCCTGCAGGAGTATTCAACCTCGTCAGTGGCTACGGACCCGTAGTGGGCGAGGCCATCGCAGGGCATCCCGAGGTCGACATGGTCTCGTTCACCGGTTCCACGCGCGCCGGCAAGCGAGTCGCGATAGTGGCGGCCGAGACGGTCAAGAAGGTAGCGCTCGAGCTAGGTGGTAAGTCGGCGAACGTCATTCTCGACGATGCGGACCTGACACAGGCCGTCACCGACGGAGTGGCCAAGTGCTTCATCAACTCCGGTCAGACGTGCTCGGCGCTCACCCGTATGCTCGTTCCCTCGGCCAAGGTGGACGAAGCCGCCGCCATCGCAGTTCAGGTGGCGCGCAACTACTCTGTCGGCGACCCGACATCTGCCACTTCCGTGCTCGGGCCTTTGGTGAACTCGAACCAGCTGAAGAAGGTTCGAAACTACATCGAGCAGGGCATCGCCGAGGGCGCACGGGCAGTACTCGACGGCCGCGAAACAGGTCAGGACTCCGGCTACTTCGTCGGACCCACCGTATTCTCCGGAGTCACCGAGGACATGACGATCGCCAAGGAGGAGATTTTCGGTCCCGTTCTGTCGATCATTGGGTACCGGGACGAGGAGGACGCCGTCCGGATCGCCAACGGAACCGAGTATGGTCTCGCAGCCGGCGTCTGGTCCGGCGACCAGGAGCGTGCCGACCGCGTGGCGCGACAGTTGCGTGCCGGACAGGTCGAGGTGAACGGGGGAGCCTTCAACATCAACGCTCCATTCGGCGGGTACAAGCAGTCGGGTGTCGGTCGAGAGGCAGGGGTACTCGGGTTCGAGGAGTTCCTCGAGATCAAGTCGATCCAGCGGTAGACAGCTTCGGGACCGACTGTGGTGACCAGTGCCTGTACTGGTCACCACTCAGTGGGCGCGCAGCGCCCTCCTCAGCTCGCTGGGCGCGGAATGCCCTCCTCAGCTCGCTGGGCGCGGAATGCCCTCCTCAGCTCGCTGGGCGCGGAGTGCCCTCCGCATGGTGTCGGCGAAGGTGGTCGAGTCGTGTATCAGCCATCCGTGTCCACCCTTCACCATGAGTACCGGTGGATTACGGAGCGCTCTCCGGAGCGAATGAAAGCTGGCGGCAGGGATCAGGCGGTCTCCGCGACCCCACAGCAGGGTCACCGGTAGTCCTCGATCTGCAAGAACACCGAGTTCGTGGCGTAAGTCTGCGCGTCTGGCGAGATGCGCGGTGCGCCATATGGCTCCCGGATCCCGCAACGTGTTCGGAATGAATCCAGTGATGACCGATGCCGCTGTGTGGGCGATCAACTGGATCGGCAGCGCCTCGCGGAGCGCGGAAGCGCCCCAATCCCACAGCGGTCTCTCGCCGATGGGGCGGATCCCCCAGCCATCGGGAGACCACTCTCCACCGCCGACGGAGTTGACGAGAACGAGTCGAGCAATTCGCTCCCGAAGGTCGTGGGCGGCCTGAATGGCGATACCCCCGCCGAGGGAGTGGCCGACCAGCGTCACCGGCTCGTTGATTCCGGCCACGTCGAGGTACCGTCCGAGCCAGGCGGCGTACCCCGCGAGGGAGCGCGCCTCCGGCGGGTGATCCGGAGTCCCACCGAAGCCGGGGAGCGTCGGGGTGATGACGCGATGCCCGTGCTGGGCGAGCATCGTGAGGCTTCGGTTGTATACCCGAGGGGTGACTCCCCATCCGTGCAAGAAGACGACGGGTGGACCCTGCCCCGCGATGCTGAGGGCCGGCGCCTCCTCGACGACGGGATTCTCGAAGATCTCGGGTTCGAAGTTCTGGATCAAAGACACGCAGCACAGACTGTGTGACGTGCGCGCCGACGGTAACGGCCGAATTACCCGTAGGTATACCTATTCGTTATATGCGACTAATCGGTTTGTTTTGGAATGAAGAGTGTTTGGGAATGAAGATGAGGGTAGAGGGGGTGTGCCCAATTCGGAGAAGTAGGTATGTGCGTGGGCAATTCGGCCGTTGCCTGACAAGTTCGTTACCGTAATGTTATGAAGAGTCTCGTCCGAGTGACGTGAGTCTCACCGGACACCACGCAAACCTAAGGATTGAGCTCAATGGCTAAGCATAGATTGCGTCGGAGCAATCACCTGCGGATATCGACCGGTGGCTTTCTGATTGCCGCTGGGATGGGCGTGGGAGCATCCCTGCTTCCCGTCGCCTCAGCAGCGGCAGAGCCGATTACGATTCCGGGAATTGGGACGTTCGACATACCAAGTCTGCCGCCGCTCCCTCT
>NZ_BCXB01000007.1 GCF_001894885.1 Rhodococcus marinonascens NBRC 14363 | reverse complement strand
GCAGCTGATACCGGGACCGCCACCACCGGCACCGGGGCCGCCACCACCGGCACCGGTATCGCCGGTTACTCACGGCTCGCAGGCGCTCGCCGCGGCCAAGTCGAAGATCGGCTCGCCGTACGTCTGGGGCGCGACCGGCCCGAATGCATTCGACTGCTCCGGACTGGTGCAGTGGGCCTATCAGCAGGTCGGCGTGTCGCTTCCGAGAACCACATACGACCAGGTGAACAGTGGGATTCCGGTGGAGAGGGGTGACTTGCAGCCGGGCGATGTCGTTCTGTTCAACGGCGCCCAGCACGTCGCGCTATTCGAAGGAAACGGAATGGTCGTCCACGCATCCACTACGGGGCAACCCGTCAAGGAGGCACCACTCGATTCGATGCCGTTCTACGCAGCACGTCGGTATTAGCAGCGCACTACGAGTTACGGATCAGGTCTGACGCTCGCTCGCCGATGAGTATTGATGGTGCATGGGTGTGTCCGCGGATGAGGGTGGGCATGATCGATGCGTCGGCAACGCGCAATTTGTCGACGCCCCGCACCCGAAGTTCCGGGGTGACGACGCTGGCGGTGTCGCTGCCCATCCGGCAGGTTCCTACCGGATGGTAGAGCGTGTGGGCGTTTTCCTCCAGCGCCCGAAGGAGCATCTCCTCGGACGGCGTTCTCGGCGACACCGCTGGACGAATCATGCTGCCCAGCTTCGACTTCAGCGCCGGAGCCGACGCCACCTCGTCGCACTGTCTGAGACCCTCGAGCATCGCCTTGCGGTCGACGCCGTCGCTGTCGCTGAGGTAGCGGGGATCGATGACCGGTTTGTCGAGGGGATCTCCCGAACGCAGCGAGATCTCGCCGCGACTCTGGGGCTTCAGAAGGATGCTGCCGATCACCACGGCGTGACGGGTCGCCGGAATGAGTGCCTCGTCGAAGAACGGTGCGGGTCCGAAGATCATCTCCAGGTCCGGCAGTGCCAGATCGTCCTGACTGCGTGCGAAGCCGTACGCCTCTCCCACATTCGAGGTGAGCATGCCCCGGCGGCGGGTGAGGTAGTTGACGAGTTGCGGGAACTTCTCTGCGGCGAACAGCGAATCCGACTCGACGCTGTAGCCGAGGAACGACACCAGGTGATCAAGCAGATTCTTTCCGACCCCGGGCGCATGGCATCGCACTGAGATGCCGTGCTCGCGCAATTGCGTCTGGTCGCCGATACCGGAGAGCATGAGCAGTTGCGGTGTGTTGATCGCCCCGCCGGCGAGCACCACTTCCTTCGCGGCGTGCACGGTGCGTCGAGTGCCGTCTTTCTCGTATTCGACGCCGACGGCCGCCGACCCTTCGAAGAGGACCCGGGTGGCTTGCGCGCCAGTGAGAACAGTCAGGTTCTTCCGTGTAAGGGCCGGTCTGAGGTAGGCGTCGGCAGTGCTCCAGCGCGCGCCACGCTTCTGGGTGACCATGGTCTGTGAGAAGCCCTCGGGCCGACTCTTGTTCGGGCGCTCGACCGGATGGCCGGTCTCCCGGACAGCTTCCAGGAATGCCTGGGTGAGCGTGCGGGGGCTCCGCTGGTGCGAGACCAAGATCGGTCCGGCGGTTCCGCTGTCTGGATCGGATGCGTCCTGCACGTTCTCGATGCGGCGATAGTACTTGACGACCTCCTTGAACGACCACGATTCGTCGGTGAGTTCAGCCCACTCGTCGTAGTCCGCCGCGAATCCGCGTACCCACATCATCGCGTTCATCGACGACGAGCCACCGAGCATCTTGCCGCGGGGCCAATAGATCTCGCGGCCTCCCAACCCCGGTTGTGGTTCCGTCAGGTAGTCCCAATCCAAATTGCTGCGAAATAGTTTCGGGAATGCGGCCGGAATGTGCGCGAACTTGTCCTTGTCCTCGGGACCGGCCTCGAGGACGATGACCGAGCTGCCGGGATCGGCGCTGAGGCGATCGGCCAGCACGGCTCCCGCCGAACCTGACCCCACTATCACATAGTCAGCTACCGACAGTGCCTGGTTCATCGTTCGTCTCCACTTCGACGGGGGTGAGGGACGGAAAGTGCGGGCCCGTCATCCGCGCAAGGCGGACGCGAAGATTGCAGGAAGCCGGGTCCATGAGGGGGCACCGGCAAATCCTGTCAGCAGACGGCCCGTCGTCGCAGCGGTTCGGTTGTTGACGAACCATGGCGGCTTCGGGGAGATGGACATCTCGCCGTTCAGGACCGACCGTGGCGAGGGACGGAAGGGACCGCGCACGATTGTGCGTTCGGGGCGGTTGATGAGGAGTGCGTTGTGCACCACTCCGATCCCGCTCTGGACGTTGTTCAAAGTGTGCCCGGGGAAGGCTCCCCAGGTCGCAGTGGGGGTGAGATAAGCGAGGCCGGTCCACGCGTTCACCGCGATGGCTCCGTACCGCAGGCTTTCGAGGAGTGAATCGAACGCCGATCCCATCGACTTGATGGTTTGCGGCGCGGCGATGATGTTGACGCCGAGGGTACCGACGAAGTCCTCGTTCACCAGGTTCGCGGCCCGCGCAGCGAACTCGGCGCCCCCGTACGGAAGGTCGATCACGCCCAGTACCGGGGCGAAGTACTCAGTCTGGAGAAGTGGTGCGTACTCGTCGAGGTTCAGATCCGTGACGAGGACCCGTCCGCCGTTCATGCCCAAACGCGCCGCCGAGGGAAACACCGCGGTGGCGCCGGCTACACGGGAATCACTCCCGGGGTAGTACGCGGAGCGATCCGGAGCCCGGTCGATAGCGTCACGCAAGGCCGATACGAACTCGTCGCGCTGTTTCCATTCGGACGACACGACCACGGCTTGTGACGCGACACAGTTGTAGCCGCCGTTGTGCAATCGTTGAGTCGCAACGTGTTCTGCCTGGAACTTGATGTCGGCACTACTCCATTTTCCGGGCAGCACGATGGTCGGAGACACACCGCCAAGTTCGCTGGAGATGGGCTTGTCGAGAATCGGTTCGTTCGCCGCCTTGCGGCGGGCGCCGTCGTCGCCGGTGCCGAACACGATGGCGTCGTGGGTGAGTGCGCTGCCGGTCATGTGTACGTGGTCTACGAGGGCGTGGTGTACCAGATACGTCCCGACATCCGCACCGCCGGTCAGTATTCGGACGGCGCCGATCGAGATCAGCGGTTCCAGGACGCGTTCCAGCACGGGCAGTAGTGAGTCGGTGATGGGGTTGAGCTTGAGTGCGACCACACGGTTGTGTGCGATCAGTTCGTACAGGGTATCGAGCGGGGCGATCGAGGTGATGTTTCCGGCGCCCAACACCACGCCGACGCCCTGCGTCCGCGACGGGGCGCGTTGGGCCAGTCCGGCATCGCGCTGTGCGGTCGCACGATCGATTCCGGGCTGCAGCCAGACTTCAGCACTGAATCCGCTCAGGAGCAGCCTGTCGAAGATGTCGAGCGGCAAAGCCTTGACGGTGGTTCGGCCGCCGGGTGCGGTGCCGAATGTGGCACCGTCGAGCGGACTTGTTCCGGCGTCCAGTTTCGCTAGGCTCGCGGACAATGCCGCGGCGGCGATGGCGAAGGGGTACGGCCCCGACATCCATTCCTCGCCGACCAGCGGGGACTTCGGGTTCAGGCCCTTGATCGCGACTGCGGCGTCCACCCAGTCGGCAGCATGTTGCACGGCGAGTTCGCGCACCTTGTCGAGCAGTTGGGCGCGGTCTGCCAAGGAAAGGGCGGCCCACGCGTTCTCGCCTTTCGCGAGGTCGAGGAGGGCGGCATCGACGTCCGGGTGTGCCGAGACGGCGTCGGGTGTGGGGGAGGCGGCTTCGGATTCTGAAGTGCTCACTGTGGACAACTCCGCTGGCTTCGAGTGGACGGATGGCGACACCACAGAGGACGAGCACTTCTGTGGAGTTCAACATTGATTCTCGTCCCCCGCAGGGCGCGGCGCCATAGGAATGCGCTGTCGATGTCGGCACGGGGGCTGAAGAAGCATCGCCGAATCGGGTCCAGCGCCCGTCTCAGAGCTATCCTCTCAATGGGGGCGCTGTCGTCAGCCGGGGTAGGCCAAACAAGTTGAGGCAATGCAAATGAGTGATTCTCGTGAGATAGACAATGACGAGTCCGTGATGCTGAGCCAAGGTGGAGGCTTCGGCCCTGCGGACCGGATCGTCGGCTCGGTCGTCGACCTGGCCGGGATATCTCGGGCGAAAGTGTTCCCGATGTCGAGGCTGGCGTCCTTCGTCGACTCCGGCGCGGGTGCATCACCGAGTTGGAGTGTGCATTGCGTCGACAACCATATCGCGATGACCCCGAGCTTCTCGATGGTCGGCGATCTGCGCCTGCGGATTGACCGAGAGGACGTGAGGAACCTGGGGAACGGAACGTATTGGGCGCCGGCGTGTCTGTCCGAGCAGGATGGGACGCCGTCGCTCGCGTGCACCCGAGGTGCGCTGCGACGGGCGACGGAGAGGTTGGCGGCGGCCGGTCTGGACGCACTCATCGGACATGAGATCGAGTTCACGCTCTTCGGCGCGGTGACCAGGGAGGAATGGGCGATCTACGGATTGAATGCCGTTCTCGCGCAAGAAGAGTTCATAGCAACTCTGCTCGCCACGGCCTCCGTGGCCGGGCTGTCGATCGACCAGGTCCACGCGGAGGGCGGGCTCAACCAGTTCGAGGTGTCCCTAGCGCCCGCAGATCCCGTCAGTGCTGCCGACAATCTAGTTCTCGCACGCGCACTGATCAGCCGTGCTGCACGTACCAGTGGGTTGCGAGTATCCTTTTCCCCGATGCCGGTCGCGGGGGATTACGGTAGCGGCGCCCATCAACACGTGTCATTCTGGCGACGAGGTTTGCCGATCCTGTCGGGCGGTCCCGGCCCGCACGGGTTGACGCCCTCCGGCGAAGGCGCCATCGCCGGCATAACGCGCGCTCTGCCCCAGTTCGTTGCGGTTATGGCCGGATCGGCACTGTCGCACCTGCGGTTGGGGCCGGGAATGTGGGCGGGCGCGTTCTGCTGCTGGGGTCTGGAGAACCGCGAGGCGGCCGTGCGGCTGTGTGCGGATACCGCCGGGAACCCCCACGGCGCAAGCCTCGAGGTCAAGCCCATCGATTCGTCCGCGAACCCGTACCTGAGCAGCGCCGCCATCCTCGGCGCCGCCCACGCCGGAATCGTCGACCATCTTCCTCTCCCGAACGAGGTGTCGGTCGACCCAGCCGATCTCACCGAAGAGAACGTGGTCGAACTGCTCCCGACCTCGCCGTCGGACATGCTCGCAGAGCTCGAGTCGTCAGCCCTCGCGCGGGACCTGTTCGGTCCTCTGATCATCGAGGCTCTCCTCGCGGTCAAGGGCTACGAGTACGCCGAGTACCGCCACAAGCCGGTGGACGAAGTGACACAACAATTGCGGTATGCGTGGACCTGCTGATCGGTGAATCGACCGATCGTCGATTTTTGAAGAAATTGTCCTCGTCGAGGATGATTGATTGCCCGGGTTATGGGTACCGCGTCGAGAGGCAACTAAATCGATGGAGGCAGTCATGAGAACGGGCAGGAGATTGGCCGCGGTGGCGGCATGCGTCACCGTGCTCGGATCGGGGGCATCGGGTGTTGCCTGGGGCGATGCTCTCGACGCTGAAGTGCCGGTGAGCAAGCAGGACTACCTTGTGCAGGAGCCCTACGATCCGCAGAACAACTGCGACGAATTCTACGGGGACTACGTGCCTGGATTTGGTGTCAATCCATACAGCGAGTTGGAAGACGAGTGCGAAGGTTCCAATAGCGACTTCCCACCGCCGGTCAATGAGGGCGAGTCACCGCCCACCGACGACAGAGGGGTGGTCCCTCCGGCGTAGTTGCTGCGGGTGATTGTTGTAGGCACCGGGTACGAGCAGGCACTGGACGTGGTGTCACCGCTGGAATCGTGCGGCCTCTGGTTCCGTGGTGTCCGGTTCCCAACCGGAATGGACCCGCGCTCGACCCCCAATCGGTACACCGCCTCAGTCCACCATCACCAGTGAGAGTGGTGGAGACTCGTCGAACGAGCCGTGATCACCCAGTCTTCGTCCAAGTCCCGCAGCCGTCACTCGTGAATGCGGCGTCCGGTGGTGAGACCGTGACGACGGACGAACCACTGGGTAGGTCGTTGGCGATGATGTCGTCAAACTCTCCTGAGCGGCTGTGGAACTTGGGGTCCGGAACTCGGATATCCACATGTACGTGTAGTCGATTACGGATACTGGGATCATGAGCACTCCGACGCGGCGGCGGTGGGTGCTACACGTCGATCTCGATCAGTTCATTGCCGCGGTCGAGGTCCTGCGCAACCCTGACCTGCGGGGACGTCCCGTTGTTGTAGGCGGTCGCGGAGATCCCACCGAGCGGGGTGTGGTTTCAACGGCATCGTACGAGGCGCGCGAGTTCGGTGTCGGTTCCGGAATGCCACTGAGGATCGCGGCACGCAGGATCCCGGACGCGGTGTTCCTTGCTGTCGACGCCGAGGCATACAGCGAGGTGTCGGGGGTCGTGATGGACACTCTGCGGACGCTGGACGTCGTCGTCGAGGTAGCGGGCTGGGACGAGGCGTTTCTTGATGTCGAGACCGGTGACCCGGAAGCCTTCGCTGAAACGGTCCACGATGCTGTCTTGGCCGCGACCGGCCTCCATTGCTCAGTGGGCATAGGTGACAACAAGTTACGCGCCAAGGTTGCGACCGATCTCGGCAAGCCACAGGGCGTCTATCGGCTCACCGAGGAGAATTGGTTTGCTGTCATGGGGGAGCGCAGCACCGAGTCGTTGTGGGGAATTGGTAGGAAGACCTCGAGAAAGCTTGCTGCCTTGGGTGTTAGCACGGTCCGGCAACTGGCAGACGCTTCGGACCGGGAGTTGGCCGCGACCCTCGGTCCGAACATGGGTCCGTGGTACGCCCGGATCGGTCGCGGTATCGATCATTCGCCGGTCTCGGCTGAGCGGTGGGTTGCGAGGTCGCACAGTCGGGAGACTACGTTTCAACGGAACCTTGTGGACTGGACGGACGTCACGGCAGAGGTCCGTCGCTTGGCAGTTCGCGTCAGGGAGGACATCGTCGCGGAGAACCGTCGGGCGGTGCGAGTGACGGTAAAGGTGCGCTACGCCCCGTTCGACACGCACACGACGAGTATGCCGATGCAGGATCCGACATTCGATGCGGACATGATTGCTGATCAAGCAGCAGCCTTGGTCGATAGGCTCGACCATGAGCGAGAGGTACGACTTCTCGGTGTGCGGTTGGAGATGACGCCGCCTGTGTGAGAAACGCCGCCTGTGTGAGTGGCCGCCTGTGTGAGTGACGGAGTGCTCACGCGCCCGCTGCGGCTCACCTGTCAGCGGCGGGCGAAGACTGCAGGTTCGGAGTTCGGCACCTGCGCGACGAGGTCGCGGGCGACGAGGTGCCGAAGGTGGGCTGCCGCCTCGGACAGTGCCATGCTCTTACCCATGGGAGAGATGTCTGCCCACGGCTTGTACCACTGCATGCGCTCGGCGACCTGCCACACGGTGATCTGATCGTCGCCGAATGCCCTGTACAGATGGTCGAGTCGCTCTTCGTGGTGTTCGATCAACTCGCCGGCCCGGCTCGTGACGTCGTCGATGGGGATGCCGTGCGCGCCGAGTCCGCGGGTGACGTGCATGGTCTGAACGCGACGCAGCGAGTCCATGAATTCGGCCAGGGCGTCGCGTTCTTCCAGCGGGTAGACAAAGTTACCGACATGGGGCGTCGTCTTCTGTAGGACGTGGTCGCCGGTGAACATCACGTCGGCGTCTTCCAGGTAGAAGCAGACGTGGCCGGGCGTGTGTCCCGGGGTGTAGACAGCGCGCAGGCTGCGGTCCGCGAGTGCAATGAGTTGGTTGTCGACCAGGACACGGTCCGGTGCAGAGCTGGGACCGACTGGCGGGTGCGTGCCTGAGAAGCTCTGGAATGCCTCGAGGTCTGATGCGCCGGCGCCGGCACGCGCCATGTTGGCCTTCTGAGAGTTCATCCACTCGGTTCCGAAGCCGGTCGATATGTGCGCGAACAACTCGTGATCGGATTCGTGCATTGCGATCCATGCGCCGGAGGCCTCCCGTACCCGGCCGCACAGACCCGTGTGGTCGGGGTGGAAGTGAGTGAGTACGACGCCTTCCACATCCTTCACCGAGTGCCCGATAGCTTCGAGTCCGGAGGTGAGACCGTTCCAGGCGTTGTCGTCGTTCCAACCGGCGTCGACGAGAATCAGGCCGCCGGGGGATTCCATCGCGTACACGAGTGTGTGACCGAGGGGGTTGTTCGTGATCGGGACCGGGATCTGGAAGATCCCGTCACCGATGGGCGCCGCGTCGGGCATGTGCACACCTCGTCGTCTGGATGAACAAGCTAGTTCCGGTTAACTTCATACTGACCTTTCGCCGCGGAATCCGACACCCCGGGTCCCGGCTGGCGGGACGGTCGTCTCGTAACCCGGCGGTTGATCTGGTCAACGAATCGCGCCGAGATCATCGGTTTCGGTTCGAATCGCCACCGTCCGTGGGAAGGGTTCGCTTCGTGTGACCGTTGGACTGGGAGTCACCTGCCACGTAGGACAGGGCCCGAAGACAACTGTCGGTGGTTGCGTGTATTTTCAGCGGCACCGTTCGAGGTTCAAGGGAAGCGAGGCAACACGGAGTTGGACCGCGGCTTCGCGATTTCCGTTGAAGCGACGGTGTCGTATCTTCGCGATTGCCAGGGCTGCCTTCCAGCGCCGGGCACGTTATGGTTCTTTCCACACTCGCAAAGATCGCGGAAGCATTCCTGGCATGGCGCGTTTGCCACTACGAACTGGAGGATGAGCATGGGAGTCAGTCTGGCAAAGGGCGGGAACGTCTCTCTGACCAAAGAAGCCCCTGGGCTGCAGGCCGTGCTGGTCGGCCTCGGTTGGGATGCTCGCACCACCAGCGGGGCCGACTTCGACCTGGACGCGAGCGCGTTGCTTCTGAATGCATCGGGGAAGGTTATCTCCGATCAACACTTCGTCTTCTACGGCAACCTCACGAGCCCCGACGGCACCGTCGAGCACACGGGGGACAATCTCACCGGCGACGGTGACGGAGACGACGAGTCCATCAAGGTCGATCTTATTTCTGTGCCGACGGACGTCGACAGGATTGTCATCACCGTGTCGATCTACGACGCTCGCGAACGGGGCCAGTCGTTCGGGCAGGTCAGCAATGCCTACATTCGCGTGGTAAATCAAGCCGACAACGTCGAGATCACGAGATACGACCTCACAGAGGACGCGTCGACGGAGACGGCAATGTTGTTCGGCGAACTTTACCGCCACGGAGGCGACTGGAAGTTCCGCGCTGTTGGCCAGGGTTACGAGTCCGGACTCGCCGGACTTGCCCGTGACTTCGGCGTCAACATTGCCTGAGTATTCCCTATCCTGACCTAGAGGTGGCTATCGGACTGATGGGTGGCGCGTTCGTCGCTGCGGCGCTCGTGCTCCATCACCCGAGTACAGCGAAGACCGGTATCGCAGATAATCGACACAACACTGAGGAGAATTGATCGCGTGAGTGTGAACTTGAGCAAGGGACAGCAGGTTTCCTTGACCAAACCTGGCGGCGCCACCCTGACGCAGGTGCGTATGGGTCTCGGCTGGGATGCCGCGAAGAAGCGAGGCATCTTCGGGGGTTTGAAGAACCAGACGATCGACTTGGACGCCTCTGCGCTGCTATTCGATGCTGCGGGCAATCTGACGGATCAGGTGTGGTTCCAGCAGCTTCAGAGCAAGGACAAATCGGTCCTGCATACCGGCGACAATCGCACCGGCGCCGGCGATGGCGACGACGAATCGATCAAAGTTGACTTGCAGCGCATCCATCCTTCGGTCACGACGATTGTCTTCGCGGTCAATTCCTTCACGGGCCAGGACTTCTCGCAGATTGAGAACGCTTTCTGTCGATTGATCGACGAGACGACGGAGACGGAGATCGCCCGGTACACGCTGACCGGATCAGGTAGTCATACCGCCCAGATCATGGCGAAGGTGACTCGTGACGGCGACCGTTGGTCGATGACGGCACTCGGTGCTCCCGCCGCTGGGCGCACCTTCAAAGAACTGCTACCGGCAATCGTGGCGCTCTTGTAATCTCCGCGGGCGGTCCGCGCGGCAGGCTGTTCAGTGGTCGCCGACTGCCCTTCCCGCGCCTTTGATCGTTGTAATACACCCTGCAAGGAGTCAATCAATGTCCGACCTCGACCTCGGATCCACCTCGGCGCCCGCAACGCCGACGGCCTCGGCCGGCAATGCCCTCGTACTGACCCCTCCTGCCCCCGTCGTGATCGTCAAGCAGGAAGAAGCCGCCGACGCGATCGCCCTCGACGACGGCAAGCAGGTCGAGTTGCGAACAAAGGCGACCGCCTTCGCCAATGAGCTTGTGGTCATGGACATGCGATCCCCGGACTTCGCGAAGAAGATCGACTCGATTACCTCGATGGGCAACACCGAAATGCGCGCTTCTGCGGGTGTGACGAACCGCATTCTCGATCGTCCGGCTGCCGGTGCAGGAGCGGCGAAAGGGCGGCAGAGCGACGATGCGCAGACCCGCGTCAGCAACACACTCCTCGATCTACGCAATACCGTCACCGAGCTCGATCCGGGGCGCGCCGAGCTCAGCGGTGCAAAGAAGCTACTCAGGTTCCTTCCCGGCGGTAACAAAATCGACCGATACTTCGCCCGGTACCAATCCTCACAGGCGCACTTGAACTCGATTATCAAGGCATTGGACTCCGGTCAGGACGAGCTGCGCAAAGACAATGCCAGCATCGAAACGGAGAAGGCCAACATGTGGAACATGATGGCCAAACTGACCGAATACAACCAGCTTGCCGCGGCCCTCGAGAGCGCTGTCGAACAGAAGGTCGCCGAGCTCGAGGCATCCGGAAACACCGAGAGTGCGAACACCTTGCGTTCCGACGCGTTGTTTGCGATCCGCCAGCGTCGTCAGGACCTCATGACGCAGATGACGGTCAACGTGCAGGGTTACATGGCATTGGACCTCGTGCGGCGCAACAACCTTGAACTGATCAAGGGTGTGGACCGCGCCCAGACGACCACGATCACTGCGCTCCGCACGGCCATCATCGTCGCTCAGGCACTGTCCCGGCAGAAGCTGGTGCTCGATCAGATCAGCGCGCTGAATACCACGACGTCCAATCTGATCGAGTCGACCTCGAACCAGCTGCGGATCCAGGGGGCGGAGATCAACCAGCAGGCAGCCACTAGCATGATCGACGTCCAGAAACTCCAGGCAGCTTTCGACAATGTCTTCCAGACGATGGATGCGGTCGATGCTTTCCGCGCCCAGGCTGTCGACAGCATGGCAGAGACCGTGACTGCGCTGGAAGGTCAGATCGAGCGCGCAAAGCCCTACCTCGATCGGATCCAGCGTGGATCGGCCGACGCGGCAGGACAGATCGGCTACTGACGAATGATGGCGTGGTTTCGGAGGGGTCAAGGCGAGCCGGATGGTTCGCCGTCGGCCGATGTGCTCGAAGAAGACGAGGATAGTCCCGAGGCGTTGTTTCGGGATCTGCATCAACTCGTCTCCTTCATCAACCTGAACGCTGGACGGCTCTCGAACGAGTCGGTTGTCGCAGCACGTTGTGTCACCGACACACTTCGGGAGGTCATCGCGACCGCTGAAGCCCGGCCCCTGGATATTCATGCCGCCATTTCGGTAAGAGCGATTTCGACCGATTACCTTCCTACGACTCTGCGCAGCTATCTGGCACTCGACGACCAAACTGTGGCAACGGTCGGACGGTCCGGGCATACGCCTCGGCAACTCCTCCTTCAGCAGGTTGATTCGCTGTGGGAGGCTGCCACGGACATCCTTGCCGCAACCAGATCTCACGACGTTGATGCGCTGACGACGCAGGGCAACTTCCTCCGCACAAAGTTCACAAGATCGGACCTTGATTTATGACGAGCGTCATGCGCCGGGGAGCGAATGTCGAACTCACCAGGGAGATCCCAGACCTGGCCGGGTTGGTGCTGGGTGTCAGTTGGGATGCGGGAGGGGAATCGCCTCTTCACGATAATCTCGTGATGGCGACGATTCTCTGTGGCGCGAACGGGAAAGCCCTGTCCGGAGATCACTTCGTCTTCTTCAATCAACTGAACTCTCCGGAGTTGTCTGTTCAGCAGCTCGAGCAAGCACTCGGGGGCGATCAGGAGCAGGTCGAAATCGACTTGTCGGCGATACCTGACACCGTGGTACGACTTGTCGTCGTGCTCTACCTCAACGAAGGTGCTGCGCGGCGCCGTGCCCTTGGTCAGCTACGCAAGTGTGAGTTGAGAGTTCTCAACCTTGCAGGCAACGCCGAACTCGTGCGGTCGGAAGACTTTGCTCCGCTGCTGTCGAACGAGACGGCGTTGGCGCTCGGCGAGGTGTATCGATACAAGAACGGTTGGAAATTCAAGGTAATCGGCCAAGGCTATGCCAATGGCATAGCCGGTATCGCTCATGACTACGAAATCCCTCTGTGAGGGACAGCGTATGAGCTTCGTCGATCCCACTAGCGCGCCCGGCCGTCCCGACCTTGTGTTTCTTCGGCGGCGTACGCGGCCGAAGGTCGGAGCAACCGCCGACCCCGCACCGCCGGTCAACGACGGTCCACAGGTTGACGACCGTTTGTCGGTCGAGCCGCCCACGTATACGAGCGACTTGCTGGATCTGTCGACTCCCGAAGACGTGGCACTCGATCTGTCTGTCGACAGCGTGGTTGCCTCCACGCCCGCGGTCGACGTGCCGTCCTCGGCTCGTCCCTGTAGGCGGGCCGACACCGGGGAACGCACCATCCTGACTCCGGACGAGCCCACCGTCACACTGACCCGGTTGCAGAGTGGCGTGGGCCTACTGGCTGTGGAAGCTGCGTGCTCGGATGCTGTGGGAGACTTGCAGTTCGGATGCGCCTACACGCTCCGGTCCGGTGTTTCATCGACTCTGGCGCCCACCTCCGGCAGGATTGCCGCACCGCCGAACTCCACCGCACCCGCACTATTTGGAATCAATGACGGCCGTGGGAAGTTCGCCATCGATCTACGGCAGTGTCGAGAGTTGGAACGGCTGGTCATCTACGGGTATTCGGACGCCGGCAACGAGGTTCCGTGGAGCGGTACGTTGGTCGTGACGACCTTTGCGAATGGCCGGATCGAGATTCCGCTGGACCCAATGCCCGCAGGGAGCATTGGTGTCGTGATGTCTCTGTACAACGTGCACGGAGAGTTCGTACTGCGCGCCGAAATGTGCCCGATCAGCGGATCGATCCAGCAGGCGTGTCGCGCCTATGGATTCGATCGCATCACCTGGATCGACGATCGAACACCTCTGGACTGAACGCTGATACACCGTTGTCGACTCGGTGGTATTACGAATCCGGCGAGGCGTCGAACAGTGTTGGCTCCGAGGCGATGTCGAAGAGTTTCATTTGCGGCGCGGCCCAGCCCGAAGAGGGAGTTCCTGGTGTGCCGTTGGGCAGGGCGACAACGCGTAGCGCTGTTCGCAGCGACTCGACCGTCTGATTCCACGCGTTTGCCTCATGGTTACAGGCGGCGGCTTCCTCACGGCCGCCGTGACTGTCCGCCTCGGTCGCGGATATGCGCCAAGAGATCTCTTGCTCCGAACTGAGTCGAAGGAACTCGAGTATCTGATCGCGGTCATTCCCGCAGATTTCGGCGACCTCGGTGGCATTCAGGTCGCCGGTGTCGTGCGGATCCAAGTGCATCAAGGTGACGAGCGCACGAGGCAACCCCTCGTCGTCCTCGTCTTCTTCGTTCGGAACTTCGTCCCCATTCGACGCTGAGGCCACCGACGACAGCGGAGACCGGCCACCGAATCGTTCGGCGAAGTCTTCGTCGACGCCTCGGAGTATGTCTCCGAGTGCCTTCAGCGCCTGCGGCAGGTGATTCGGCACAAATGGGCAGGCCATCACGTCGGCCACCGCGTACAGCCGGTCATTGAGCAGAAGCGGCCGGAAGTACCTCCACTTCCTGTTGAAGTCGGAGACGAGTTCCGCAGCCCTCGTGCGATTGGTGATGTCGTGAACCAACGGCACGGAGATGCAGATCGTTGGCTCATGCTCGGCAGGCCAGATGAAGGCCAGCATCTGGTCGAACGGGAGTATCAGATCACCGTCGTCGTCGCGCTTCGGTGTGAACTTCAGGCGCGGAATGATCGTTCGACTGATGAGATCGCGCAGATGCTCGGGATCGCGCGGGACAACGGAGGTGAAGAGGTCGAGGTCTTCCTTGCTCGCTGCAGTCGGGCCGGGCGGTGAGAACACAGGGGTCGAGACCGTGCCGGACGCCTTGGGTGCAAGAAAGACTGGATGGGGGACACCCCACAACTCGCGGAACACGATCACCGTCATCGCCGCCAGTTGATCCGCCCACGACGCCGGTTTGTCTACCCAGAATGCCGGTGAGCCGTTGCCGGCCGGCTCACCCGGCGTGCAGGTCGGAGGATTCCATCCCAGGTCGACCAGACGAGCCTCCTCCACCGCAGCGAGGGACCTGTTGCCCACGAGGAAGTGGTTCGACGGCACCTCGCACCGCACTGTGTCGGGTGCCCAGGCGAGAAACTGCACGCAGCGCGGCACGGCGTCCCGGTCGGTATCGAACGTCGAATCCAGGATCAGCAGGTCGTCCACCTGCATTTCCGCGACGTGGTCCGACAATAAGCGTCGAAAAGCCGACCAGGCCCGCTGCACGCTGCGGTCGTAGTCGAAGTCGTCCAAACCGGGCATCGGCACCCCTGGAACTCGTGAGATGGAGGCGATGACTCGCGCCTCGCGCTGACCTGATCACTGGAATCTAGCGGTCCGCACCGACATGTTCGAGCTGAGAGAGTCGGCGAGTCGTTCGTCCGCTGGTGAGGGCCCAGATCCCCGAGTTGCACGCGGCTGCAAGATGACGTGATTGCGCGGAGGCAGAGGTTGGATTCGTGAGCCTTGATCTCGCTGCGATTCTTTGAACGATCAAAGCGCAGTTGGTCAGGGCGGTCGACGATGTCAGGACCGGTCCAGGGGGTGGCTTGCTGTTGACGAAGTGGTGTCGATTCGCGTATAACTCGCGGACCGGCTTCCAAACGCCAGGCCAATGAAATTGCGAGGAGAAACGTTGGTGCCGAACACTATTTCCGAGTTTCTCGATCCGGCGGATTCGTCGTTGGACGAGCAATGGAGGTCTGTTCTGGCGCGAAAAGCTGTTCCTCCCGGCACACGCCAGGTGAACTTCGTCCCGTGTGAAGTAGTGCTGTCCCTGTGCGCTTCGCTGCTCGTAGACCATCACAAGTACGGAAGTACCACTGCACACAAGGCCGTATTCCCGGTTCAGCATCTGGCGCGGTTGTTCAAGCGACCGGCGTCGAGTTTTCTGGCGAAGATGGCGAACCTGGATGGAAGTCGCAGCCATGGTGGTCGCCACGAGATGGAGGTCGCGATGCACCTACTGTCGGATCACACGATGATGCAGGATGTCTATCTGCGCATCATGCGTGCTGCACGGCGGCGGGGGATCGATCATGGGCACCTGCCCGACTTTCTCGATATCGAAGACGGCGGCGCACTGTTGTTGGTGGGGCAGGAAGAGTTGGTAGAGAGCGAGGTCGAGAAATCGTTGGAAGATACTTTGGAAAAGCGCGCGAGTGAGCAAGATGACGTTCCTCTCGAGTTGACCCAGAGGCTGTTGACCGCGACAGTGCGCATTGGTCAACACCGCTTTGCCCAGGGCGTACTCGCGAACCATCAGCATCGGTGTGTGTTCTGCGGATTGAGCGGAATTATCGCGGGGGAGCGGCGTCCACGGATGCTGACTGCGAGTCATATCAAGCCGTGGCGTGACAGCACTGGCAAAGAACGTCTCGACGGACGGAACGGATTCACCGCCTGCCCCACGCACGACATCGCGTTCGATACGGGGCTGATCACGGTGGATCTCGATCTCACGGTGAGGTACTCCCCGGGGATCGAGCAGGACATGACAATCGAGGCTCCGCTGCGCGCGGCGCTCGGTAAACCGCCTTTGGCGGACAGGCTGATGCTTCCCGATGTGGCCGTCCGCCCTGACATGGTGTATCTCGACTGGCATCGAACCCAGATTTTCGTCGCATCATGATTGGCAAAGGAAGCCGACTCGATGTCGGCACGTATCAAGATCATTACGGCATCTGTGTGTTCGAATATTGAATCACTTCGGGGCGGTAGGTACCGGTAGAACTCGGCGCGGAACGCAGCCATGCTGATACGTGTATCTGCGTGCGATGACTCCCCCGTCCGCCGACCGAGGGATCGATCGATAAGTTGCTTGGTGATCGGGAACCGACGGCACTGGGTCCGCGAGGACGATCTGCAGCACAGTCAGGAGACAGGGCATCACGACTCGCGTCAGGGTTCCTCGGTGACGTGGGGCTCTATGATTTGGGCCGCTCCTTCGATCCCCGCACACGATTCGGATTACGAAGCGCCGGAGAAGCGCTCGGACCAATAGTTTCAGGAGGAGAACACGCCGACTCGATGGCGGGATTGGTGCCCATCACGATGGCGACTCCTGGGGTGGCGGTCCGCCGGTTGCGCGTCCTCCGTCGATGACGCGCAACCGGAACCAGACTCCCTTCGAGCCCATGTTCACGGCGTGGTCGGCGGATTTGCCCGCCGTGTCGGACGATCAAGAAAAGCCCGACGGCTGCCCGTTTCGGGCAGTCGCCGGGCTCGAGCGGGAGGGTGCGAACTACACCCTCCCGATCCTCACCTGCAGAGTCTCAGCTGTGGTCGGCCTTGATCAGATCTGCGCACCGCTCGCCAACCATCATGACGGTGATGTTCGGGTTGACGGTGGTGTGTTCGGGGAAGACAGAGGCGTCGGCGACCCGTAGTCCCTGCACACCCTTGACACGCAGTTGCGGGTCAAGGGGTGACATGTTGTCACCGGCCGACCCCATCCGCACGGTGCCGACGGGGTGGTAGACGGTGTTGTGGGTGCGGCGGATGTAGTCGGCCAGCTCCTCGTCGGATTGCACGTCCTGTCCGGGGAACAGCTCCTTGCCGGCCCAGCCGCTCATCGCCGACTGGGCGACGATCTCGCGGGCCCGGCGGATTCCGGCGATCATGATCCGCATGTCGTAGCCCTCGGGGTCCGTGAAGTACCGGGGATCGACTCGCGGCTTGTCGCGGAAGTCTCTCGATCGCAGGCGCACCGTGCCGCGCGAACGTGCGTGCGTGATGTTGGGGGTGAGGCAGAAGACGTTTTCCGCGGTGGGGTAGCCCTGCCGCACGGTGTGCATGTCGAACGGCACCGACCCGTAATGCATCATCAGGTCCGGCCGGTCCAGACCGTCGTCGACGGTGGTGAACACACCGATCTCCCACCATTGGGTAGAGGATTCGACCATGGGCTGCAATGCCTCCCACGAGATGACACCCTCGGGGTGGTCCTGCAGGTTTGCGCCGACGCCGGGGGAGTCGACAAGGACGTCGATGCCGTGCTCGCGCAGGTGCACGGTGGGGCCGATGCCGGAGAGCATCAGCAGCTTCGGTGAGTCGATGGCACCGGCTGACAGCACCACCTCGCCCGTCGCACGGATCAGCTGGGTGCTGCCGAACTGGTTGTCCACCACCTCGACCCCGACACATCGGGTGCCGTCGAACACCAGCCTCTTGGCGCGCAGACCGGTGAGCAGCGTGAAGTTCTCCCGCTCGGAAATCGGGTGGATGTATGACACCGAAGATGAGGAGCGGGTGCCATCGGCGCGCCGGTTGATCTGAAAGAAGTTGGCCCCGTTGATGACAGTACTGCCGGTGTTGAACTGCGTGGTGGGGATGCCATCCTGCTCGCACGCCTCGAGTAGCGCCACCCCACAAGGATCGGCGGGCGGGACGTTCATCAGATGCACGGGGCCGCTGTCACCGTGATGGGGTGCGTCCGGGCCTGCGTCCTCGTTGGTCTCGAGGCGCTTGAGCACCGGCCACATCGTGTCCTTGTTCCAGCCGGTGGCGCCGTGCGCGGACTCCCAGTCGTCGATGTCCTCGGCGGGGGGCCAGAACGCGATGCACGAGTTGTGTGACGAGCATCCGCCCATCACCCTCGCTCGAGAGTGCCGCAGGAAGGAGTTGCCGTTCTCCTGCGGTTCCACGGGATAGTCCCAGTCGTAACCGGATTCGAGCAGTTCCATCCACCGGTCGAGTTGCAGCACCTCGGGGATGGCGCGGTCGTCGGGGCCGGCTTCGATGAGCGCGACCGTGATGGTGGGATCCTCCGACAGTCGCGCCGCGACGGCCGCACCCGCCGAGCCTCCGCCGATCACGACGTAGTCGAAGGTGCGGTCGCCGGCCGATTCACTCATCGGTTCTCCTGCTGTGATGCGTTCTCGAACCAGCCGGTGACGGCGGGTGCGATGTTCTGATACACGTGCTTGGCCTCACGGTACTCGTCGAGCCCGGTGGGGCCGAGTTCGCGGCCCACCCCGGACTGGCCGAATCCGCCCCACTCAGCCTGCGGCAGGTAGGGGTGGAAGTCGTTGATCCAGATGGTGCCGTGGCGCAACCGGTTCGCCACCCGCTGCGCCCGTCCGGCATCCTGAGTCCACACCGCACCGGCGAGGCCGTAATGGGTGTCGTTGCCGATCAGTACGGCATCGTCCTCGTCGGTGAATGTCTCGATCGTGACGACGGGGCCGAAGGCCTCGTCGACGACCACGGACATTCCGCTGCGCACCTGGTCGAGCACGGTCGGCAGATAGTAGTAGCCGGCGTCCAGATCGGTGTCGCCGGACATGCCGGTGGCGTTTGCACCGCCGCAGCGCAACCGGGCGCCCTCGGCGACACCGGCCTGCACATATGCGTCGACCTTGTCGCGATGCGCCGCCGAAATGAGCGGACCGGTCTCGGCGCGGTCGTCGAACGGACCACCGATCCGGATTTGCTGCGCACGGGCGACGAGCGCATCGGTGAACTTCTCTGCGATCGACTCCTGCACCACGATGCGGGCGCCCGCGGAGCACACCTGTCCTGAGTGGACGAACGCGCCGTTGAGGGCATTGTCGACGGCGGCATCGAAGTCGGCGTCGGCGAAGATCACGTTCGGGTTCTTGCCGCCCAGTTCGAGCGCCACCTTCTTGACGGTCGCGGCCGCGGCCGCGGCGACGATCCGGCCCGTCACCAGTCCACCGGTGAACGAGACCAGGTCGACGTCCGGGTGCTCGCTCAGGGGAGCGCCTGCACCGGGGCCGGCGCCGGTCACGAGATTGGCGACGCCCGCGGGCAGGCCTAGCTCGTCGAGCACGTCCATCATCAGGATTGCGGTGTGCGGGGTGAGTTCGGCCGGTTTGAGGACGAACGTGCAGCCCGTAGCCAAAGCCGGCCCGATCTTCCACGCGGCCTGGAGCAGCGGGTAGTTCCAGGGGGTGATCATCCCGCACACCCCGACCGGCTCGTACTGGATGCGACTGACGACGGTGGCGCTACCGGCATCGACCAGACGACCCGCGTCCTGCGCGGCCGCACGGCCGAAGTACTCGAAGCACGCGGTGATGTCGTCCATGTCGATCTCGGACTCGACGAGCCGCTTCCCGGTGTCGAGGGATTCGGCACGCGCGAACTCGGCCTTGCGTTCGCGCAAGCGTTGCGCCACGCGAAGCAGGAAGGCTCCGCGTTCGCCGGCGGGGACGCTGGACCAGCGGCCGTCGTCGAACGCGGCGCGCGCGGCAGCGATGGCCAGTTCGGTGTCGGCGCTACTGGCTTCGCTGACTGTCCCGACGTGCTCGCGGGTGGCTGGGCACTCGATCTCTCGAACGCCTCCTTCCTTGGCGGCCTGCCACGTGCCGTCGATGAACAAAGTGTTCGCGCTCACTTGTGCTCCATTTCGGCGTTGCTCCCGTTGGATCCGATGCTGACGCCGTTTGTCTCCGGCTCCGCACCCATCTCGACCGGTTCGGTGGCGTCGAGGGCCTCGAAATCGTGTGACCAGTCGATGACCGGATCGCCGTCGACGGCCGTGGACTCGATGCCCTCGCTGCGGTGCAGGAATTCGAGTTGCCGTTCGTAATGGTCGAGAACGTTGCCGATGAGCTGTTCCTTGGTGAACCCGAACACGTCGAATCCGTTGCTGCCGTCGGCCGAGAACACCTCGAGGCGGAAGTACTTGCCCAGCTTCTGTGCGCCCTGACCGTAGCTAGGTGTGTGGTGTTCGGTGGGGTAGACCTGGTAGTGGAACGGCCGCTCACCCTCGAACGGGACATCGAGGTGGTAGGTGTGGATACCGCTCGACTCGACCACCTGTTCGCCGACCGTCGCTTCGGCCCCCTGACTTCGGAGTTCGGCGGCGACCTCGGCAAGAGCCGGTCCGACGACCGTCGTTGTATAACGTTCTGTGGCGTGGGCGCCGGGGAATCGCATGGACCGCTCGATGCGCTGACGCCAGGGCAACGTGGTGCCGCCGGCGCCGCGGCTGGACAGCGCGTTCGGCAGCGAGGTCCGCAGCGACGCGGCCCAGTTCTTCTCCACCTGAAGGGCCTTGAACAGGCCGAGCATGATGAACATGATGACGACGGCGAATGGTAGACCCATGATGATCGTTGCGTTCTGCAACGTGGTGATACCGCCGATCATGAGCATCACCAGGGTCAGCACACCGGTGGCACAGGCCCAGAAGATTCGCACCCATGCCGGACCGTCGGATTCGTTGTCGTGCATGCGGGAGCTGAAGTGCGACATCACCAGGGCGCCGGAGTCGGCGCTGGTGACATAGAACAGCAGACCGGTGAACGTTGCGATCGCCGCGAGGATCGGGGCGCCCGGATACTGCTCGAGCAGCGAGTAGAACGCCCGCTCGGGGGATGACACCGCGGTCTCGCCGAACGCGCTGTCGCCACCGCGGACGATGTCGATGGCGCTGTTCCCGAAGATCGAGATCCACACCAGGATGAAAAGGAACGGAATGGTCAGCGTGCCGAGCACGAACTGGCGGATGGTTCGGCCGCGGGAGATGCGTGCGAGGAAGAGGCCCACGAACGGTGCCCAGGCAATCCACCACGCCCAGAAGAACAGCGTCCATGAAGAGAGCCAGGTCTCCGGCCGGTCGTAGGCGAACGTGTCGAGCGTCATGCCGGGGAAGCGGCTGACGAAGTCGCCCATGTTCTGCACCATGCCGTCGAGCAGGAACGATGTGGATCCGGCGACGAGGACGAACAGCAATAGACCGATGGCTACGACCACGCTGATCTCAGAGAGCCGTCGCACACCACGATTCACGCCGGACACCGCCGACACCGTCGCAATGATCACCGCGACCGCGATCAGGCCTGCCTGCGCGGGCCTGCCTTCCGGCAGGCCGATCAGATCGCTCAGCCCGACGTTGAGTTGAGCAACGCCGATACCGAGGCTGGTGGCGAGGCCGAAAATAGCACCGAGCAGTGCGGCGATGTCCACGAAGGAGCCCAGCGCGCCGTTGATCCGCTTGCCGAAAATCGGGTAGAGGGCCGAACGGATGCTCAGCGGGAGGTTGTGACGGTAGGCGAAGTAGCCCAGAGCCAGGCCCATCAGGGCATACAGCCCCCACCCGATGATGCCGTAGTGGAACAGCGTCCACACCAGGGCCTGTTGGGCCGCCTCGGTGGTCTCGCCGGCTCCGGTGGGCGGCTCGAGGTACTGCGTGACCGGTTCGGCAACCGAGAAGAACATCAGATCGATGCCGATTCCGGCAGCAAAAAGCATGGCCGTCCAGGAGAACAGACCGAAAACCGGTTTGGAGTGGTCGGGTCCGAGCTTGACCTTACCGACGGCGGAGAACGCCGCCCAGACGACGAATCCGAGCACCACCGTGACCAGGAGGATGTAGAACCAGCCCAGGTTGCGAGCGACCCAGGTCACCCCTGTGCCGATAACGGCGTCCGCGTTGTCCGAATTGATCATCGCCCACAGAATGATGCCGATGATGCCGACGCTGGAGCCGATGAAGACCTGCCAGTTTACTGAGATCGGCGGCCCGGATTTCTCCGACGAGCCGTCGGATGGAGACTGTCTACCGTCTACGAGATCGGCGGAGTGTGATCCCGTCGAGCGCACATTCTTCTCATCTTTATTCGGTTCCATCAATGTCCTCATATGATCGGCAATACGCACTAGGGGCGTCGGGCCTGTGGTTCTCGCTGACGCTCCAGGCCGGTCGACCGTATCATTCGAAATCACTCGAATCGGTCACGGTCCAGGCGGCGGCTGTCGAATCGGGCGGTGGCGCTAGCGGGTGTTTGCCGCAGTGGATCAGTGGATCAGTGGGTTTCGCTCCGTGCCGCGAGTGCGTTCCGTCACTTCCACGCAAGGTGTCTGTTCCGCTCACACTCGGTCACGGACCGCCCAGCCTTCCTCAGCCCCCGACCTTCCTCAGCCCCCGGCCTTCCGGAGAGCCGGGAGATCATTGTTCTTAGGCTCTGTGAGTCAAAGTGATTGTTGCCGAACGTATCTAGTCGACCGTGCCGATCGGGAACGAGTACCCTATGAGGGTCGTTGCAGCCCCACGCGGTGTCGCGGCAATAATGTAGAAACGGGCTTCCTCGGCGCTGGACCCAAGCTCTGTCAATGGCGCCGGAGCGTTGCCGGGACCGTCATGATCCAAATTGGTCATGCCCGGGAACGGTGCGCCGGAAGACTGGCCGCTCACCAAGCGGCGGCGCGATACATGCACGGCATCCGCGGACTAGAAGAAATTGCTGGTGGCGAGAGCCAACGTACTCGCTTACCGTTGAGGTGAGAACTCGATCGCGGAGTATCTGTGCGATGTGACTCGAGTCCTCGCGGAGCGCGATCGTGGGTGATGCAAAATGATCGAGTTGGGCGTGCTGGCGCTGGTGTTGGGTGTGCTGTTGATCGTCATCGAGGCACACGTGCCGACTGCGGGCGTGCTCGCCGGGATCGGGGCACTGTTCGTCGGTGTCGGCGTCTGGCTGCTCATGACGTCCAGTGACACGGCACAGATGGTTGCAATCCCGGCGGCCGCTGGAGTTGCGGTGGTCGGGGTGGGACTGGCGGCCGTGAGCGGGAGGAAGGCGTTGACCGCGCGACACGCACCCGTGCGGACCGGGCTGCAATCTCTGATCGGGTCCGACGCTACCGTCCGCAACTGGGCCGGCAGGCAAGGCCAGGTCGAGGCGGCCGGAAGCCTGTGGAAGGCCCAAACACAATTCGGGGATGACGCGACGCCGACCGCGGGCGATGCCGTCGTCGTCGAGCAGATCCGCGGCCTCACCCTCACCGTGCGTCGCCGCGAGCCCTGGGAGGTACCGCAATGACCGCCATCATCGTCATCCTGGGCGTCATCATCACACTTCTTGTTGTGTTGGCGGGCAGCGCGATTCGGGTGCTGCGCGAGTACGAACGGGCCGTCGTGTTCCGGCTGGGTCGGCTGGTTGATTTGAAGGGCCCGGGACTCGTTCTGCTGATCCCGGCGATCGACCGGATGGAGCGGGTCAGCCTCCGGACCGTCACCTTGAAAATCCCCGTCCAGGAAGTGATCACCCGCGACAACGTGCCGGCCAAGGTCACCGCCGTCGCCTACTTCCGGGTGGTCGACGCAGATCGTGCGATCGTCGAAGTCGAAAGCTTTCATGCAGCAACACTGCAGATCGCACAGACGACGCTGAGATCGATCCTCGGAAAGGCCGACCTCGACGCGCTCCTGGCCGAGCGTGAGCGACTCAACGAGGACTTGCAGAAGGTGATCGATCAGCAGACCGAACCGTGGGGAGTCAAGGTCACCACCGTCGAGATCAAGGACGTCGAGATCCCGGCCAACATGCAACGGGCGATCGCCCGCCAGGCAGAAGCCGAGCGCGAGCGCCGCGCCAAGATCATCAACGCCGAAGCCGAGTTCCAGGCCTCCGCCAAACTCGCGGAAGCCGCCGAGGTCATCAGCCGAAACCCGACCACCCTCCAGTTGCGCTACCTGCAGACCCTCAGTGCCATGGGCGGCGAGAACAACTCCACCATCGTCTTCCCGATGCCAATCGACCTGGTTCGACCGTTCCTCGCCGCAGCACGAGGCACGGCAGGGACGGGCGAGGGCGACGAGAGCGCCCGCTTCGAAGCCCAGGCCAACTTGGCGGCGATGATCCCGCCCGCCGGTCCCGAGACGCACGCTCCGCACCGCGCACGAAACTGATTCGTCGTTCAGGAGTTTTCGAGCGGATCACGTTCACCTACCGGCCTGTTGTCTGTACCTTGACCGGTCACCTCATTACGCTTGTCTGGGGCCGGCAATCGGCAGTCGTTCACCCGGGGCGCCTGCCGTTCGGACGAGCGGAAGCGAGAGACCGATGAGCGGCACAGAGGCAACCAAGGTTCGGATGGCCGAGTATCCGCGGCCGTCACACGTCGTTCTGCACCTCAGCGACACCCACCTCGTGGACGGTGACCTGCTCTACGGGGCCGTCGACAGCGGCGCCACCCTGCGGCAGCTGTTCGCCGAGATGCGCGCGTCGAATGTCCGTCCGGACGCCCTGGTATTCACCGGAGACCTCACCGACAGGGGAGCGCCGGGAGCGTACGAGAAGCTTCGGGCGATCGTCGAGCCGGTCGCGACGTCACTCGGTGCGCAGGTAATCTGGGCGATGGGCAACCATGACGACCGGGGCCACTTCCGGACGGTACTGCTCGGGCAGGACTCGTCGTACGAGCCGGTCGATCACACCTACGACGTCGACGGGTTGCGCATCATAGCGCTCGACACGACGGTGCCGGGGTTTCACCACGGTGAGCTCTCCGGGCGCCAATTAGATTGGCTTGCAAAGTGTCTCGAAGTTCCTGCGACTCATGGCACCATTCTGGCGCTGCATCACCCGCCGGTGCCGTGCGTGCTCGATTCGGCGGTCCTGGTGGAATTGCGCGACCAGTGGCGCCTCGCCGACGTACTCCGCGGAAGCGACGTCCGGTCGATTCTCGCGGGACACCTGCACTATTCGACGACGGCGACATTCGCGGACATTCCCGTCTCCGTCGCATCGGCCACCAGTTACACCCAGGATCTCAACGTGCCGATCGGGGCTCAGCGGGGACGCAACGGTGCCCAGGGATTCAACCTCGTGCACGTGTATCCGGAAACTATCGTCCATTCGGTGGTACCGATGGGCACGCACGACACGGTCGGCGAATACGTCACGGCGGAGGCGGCGGCGCAGCGGCTGGGAGACGAGGGGGTGCGGATACCGGACGCCGGTGAGGGGGCCGCCGAGGCCGCCCGGATGTAGTCAGCGCCTACGTGGAAACCTCCCCCGGTAGTCCATCACGTCGGAGAGCCGGAAACGGCGGTGCGTCCCACGCATCTCGATGGGCAGCGCGTTCGAGTCGGCCAACCGGCGCACGTACGTGTCCGAGACCCCGAGGATCTCCGCAGCCTGCGAGGTGGTGAGCAGGTCCGCGACCGCACCGAACGCCACGCTCTGGCCCTCACCGAGAAGCGCAAGCAGTTCGAGTACGGCCTCGTGCACGGGCAAGGGAAGATCGACACCATCGACAGTGACGGTCGGGGACGAAGCGAGCGTGTTTCGCAGCATGGCCGCGATCTCCGGGTCGAGGGTGGGAACGATATGGTCGATGCTCATGGCGGGCCTTCTGTCGAGGTGCTGGAATCTCCCTCACGATCTCACGCATTCCCTTCGTTTCCTCCGGAAGCGCACCCGCATCGAGGTGATCAGACTCCGGTCTCCCACGGTGCAGGGATCGGGAAGTAGTTCTCCAGGAACTGCGTCACCCTATTCGTCCGCAACTCCAGATCGATCTCGGGGGCACTGCCGTCGTTGAGGCAGAAGAAGTCCATCGACCGTTTCGCGAGCAGCGAATCCATGTCTCGGAGACCCGGCTTCATCGTCGTGTCGACGTACTTCACCCTCGCCGCCGTCTGCACTACCGCGCGGCCACTCATCAGCGCGTAGTAGTGATAGAGCGAGTTGGTCACCGAAATATTGGAGCTGGAGCGGAAAGTGCTTGCGGCCGTGGCGGCGAACTCGTCGGGGAACTCCTTCTCCATCTCCTCCATGACGCTCTTGCGAAGTGGGGTGGCGGCGTGTTCGAGGTGTCGGGTGGTCATCAGCCCGAATCGGTCCTGCAGCAACCGGCGGTTGACGCGTGCCGCATTCTCGAAACCGCTGCGCTCTTCGTCGTTGCGGCCCAGTCCTATTCGGGTGTTCGCCTCGATGAACATGCTGACGCCGCCGGGGGAGAAGAACATCTGCGGGCCGACCGCGCGACCGAAGAACATGTCGTCGTTCGAATACAGGAAGTGCTCGGCGAGGCCGGGGATGTGGTGCAGTTGGCATTCCACGGCCTGCGAGTTGTGAGTGGGCAGTACCGACGGGTCGGCGAAAAACTCCTCGCTGGGCATGAACGTGACCCGCGGGTCGTCGGCGAGCCAGGCCGGACGGTCCGAATCGGTGGCTACGAAGATGCGACGGATCCACGGCGCATACATGTGGACGGAGCGCAGCGCATACTTGAGTTCGTCGATCTGCCGGAACCGGGCGGCGGAGTCGTCGCCCTCGCCCACCACGTAGTTCTGCATACGCTTGGCCCGTTGCGCCTGGAACTTCGCGGACGAGCCGTCCACCCACGAGAACACCAGGTCGATGTCGAAGTTGATGTCCGACGCGTGGTCTGCGAACATGTTCTCGATGGTCGGCCACACGCGTCCGAACCGCTCGACGGTGCCGCGGACCGCCTCCTCCGAGCGCACGACGCGCCTGGTCAGTGAGTTTTCCATAGGCAGCACGATCTCGTCGTCGTTGATGGACCACAGTTCGATCTGCACACCGGTGGACGCCCCGTAGCTGAGACCGCCGGCCACGTGCACGCGAGGCCGGAAGAGTCGGAAGATGCGCGCCTTCGAGGTTGCTGAGAGGGTGCCGTCGGCGACGAGAACAGCCGAGCCTCGTTTTGCGTCGACGGTCTTGGAATAGAACGGGAGGTTCTCGCACGCCGTGACCAGCGCGGTCCGCAATGCCTTGCGCAGCAACCAGTTAACCGCGATCACCGGGCGCTCGTCGTTGCCACGCACCAGCAGGTATTCGATGCCTGCCGTGTCGAGGACGTCGCGGACGAACAGCAGATCCTCGACCATCGCCTCGTGCGGTGTGGCCGTGGTGATCGAGAGCGCGAAACGGCCCTTGGACCGGACCACCTCGGGGAGGTCGCGCAACCTCGATTGCGAGGCCGCGGACTCGTGGGCGACGACATCGCCGGTCTCCTGCTCCGGGGGGACGAAGTAGATGTCGTGCGGAGCGGAAGAATGAGTAATTTCTGGGCCTTTCCGGTGACTGTCGCGAGCGCGACAGAGTCAGTGTAGGCGCAGGATAGTGAGGCGGGTCAGTCCAGGACCGTGAAGAACGAATCGCCGTCGTCCGCGGGCCCGTCGATCTGGCCTCGGTCGGTGCGCGAGTCTTCGACAATGACGCCCTCCACCACATGAGCGTGTTTCGTGCCGAACACCGGGATCTCGACGTCGTCGCCGTCGATGACCCGATCGACGTCCGTCGAGAGTTCGTCGTCGGAGAGATTCGCGATCGGGACGTCCAGCTGTTCCTCGAACGCGACGTCGGGCTCTTCCTCGGACAGCTTCACGTCGAGCGATTCTCCTTCGCGCTCTTCCCTTGCCGTCGTCCCGAACTTGTCGGCTTCACTCCACCCGTCCGGCGGGTCGACCACATCGTCGCCGTCGTTGTTGCGCACGTCATCGGAGTCCAAACTTTCGCTGGGACTCAGCGTCTCGCCGGGGCCATCTTCACTACTCATAGTCATCAAATTCCCAGTTCAGGGATGTCGGAAACTTCGACGGGAGTTCGGCTCGTGAAGCTCCCACGTTCAATTCTCCAACACCTTGCCGTCGACGACAATCCGCACCCGGTCGGGGTGGAACGAGAGGTGATCATCGATGCCCGACGCCTCCGCGGTTGTGAAGGGGTAGTACCACGTCGCGTCTTTGACAGCCTCCGAGTCGTCCGGCCCAGTGAAGGACAAGTAGGACGCAGTTCCCTTGTATGGGCAGGAAGTTCTGGTGTCGGACTTGGTGAAGAACTCGGGCCGGACGTCGATGCGGGGAATGTAGTAGCGCACGGGCAATGAGGTCTCGAAGAGCAGGCGCGGGCGGACCGTGTCGGCCACGAGCGTGTCACCCATATAGACCTCGACGTGTCGCGACGACGGTAGGACGTCGACGCGGACGTATGGATCGCGGGCGTGGACGAACACCTGCTGATCCTCTTCGTACCAGGCATCCATCTTGTTCCATTGGAACGCGACGTACGGGCTGAGGTCAAGGGAGTCTGCGAGAGGTTCGTCGTAACCCCACACCGATTGTTCGGCGCAATGGTCGTCGACCAAGAGATCCCAATACCGCGCCTCCCCTTTCCACGGGCAGGTCGTGGTGGCGCCGATGGGTCGGAGAAAGTCGAAGTTCACGTCTTCGCGCGGGATGTAGTAGACGGGAAGGAGTCCTTTCTCGAACAGGTATACGGCACAGGTCGTGTCGGCGACCGCTTGACCTCCGAAGAACACCCTGATGCGCTTGTGATTGGGTTCGATCGAAATGCGCCCGTTCTCCGCCGACTGCTGGGCCTTCGCTGCATGTGTGAGTGCTGTGGACATCGACTACTCCCAAGTTGTCGGTCGCGGTGCTATTCATGTCGCGGTGCTATGACGTGCTCTATCCATGATCGCACTTTCTGGCGGGTGCTAGAAGACCTGTTCGCATCCCGCATCCCGCATGACGAGGGTGGCGGGAATCCAGTTCGGGGAATGTTGACAGTCCCTTCGCGCGGTTCGACGATGGAGGCATGGCCGCGATCACTCCGAAGCCCGAAGTGCATGTCGGCGGTTGTGGAGGGGGACGGCGTGGCTGAGTTGACGGGGCTGAGTTCGGTGGCGGGACTGAGTGCAGAACTGACTGCGCGGGGTATCGACCTCGACACGGGGTCACGGCGGCGCGCAGAGTACTCCTTCGATGCATCCAATTATCGTGTGCCGCCGCTGGCGGTGGCGTTTCCGCGCACACCCGGCGAAGTGGTGGAGATCGTCCGCGCCTGTACCGACCGTGGCATTCCCGTCACCAGCCGTGGTGGCGGTACGTCTCTCGCTGGAAATGCCATCGGCAGGGGAGTGGTACTCGACTTTTCCCGCCACATGAACCGGGTGTGCTCCGTTGATGCGTCTGCCCGCACGGCCGTCGTGGAACCTGGCGTCGTGCTCACGGAACTGCAGAAGGGCGTGCAATTCGCGACGGACGGGGCCTTCACGTTCGCGCCCGACCCGTCGAGCAAATCCCGTGCGACCGTCGGTGGCGCGATCGGCAACGACGCCTGCGGCAACCATTCCGTGCGCTACGGTCGCACATCCGATCACGTTGTTGCGCTCGATCTCGTGACAGCGAGCGGGCACCGACTGACCGCGACCCGCGACGGGCTTCGCGCTACTGACCCTGACGACGCGTCCGCTGTCGCGGAGGCCGAGCGGATCGCTGCCGGACTAGGGGAACTGACGCGCGAGAATCGCGGTGACTTCCGTCTGGAGCTGGGCCGGATTCCGCGGCAGGTATCGGGGTATCATCTTTCGAATCTATTGCCCGAGAACGGATTCGATGTGGCGCGGGCTTTGGTGGGAAGTGAGGGAACGTGCGCGGTGGTCGTGGCCGCCACCGTCGCGCTGGTACCGGTGCCCCCCGCGGCGATGCTCCTGTGCCTCGGGTACCGCGACCTTGTGGACGCCGCGCGGGACAACGCGGTGATCCTCGAGTACGCGCCCGCCGCGATCGAGGGCATCGACTCGGCGATCGTCGACACCATGCGGCACCGGCGCGGCGTCGACTCGGTGATGGGACTGCCCGACGGCGAGGCATGGCTGTACGTCGACCTCGATGGTGAGGATCTCGCGGAGGTCGAACTTCGGGGGGCCGAACTGGTGTCGAAACTGCGCGAGGCAGGCGGGCTCGTCGACTCGCGTGTGGTCGGGGACCCAGCGGAACGAGCGTCGTTGTGGCGGGTGCGCGAGGACGGCGCGGGGCTGTCTGCACGACTGGTCGAGGGCGGCGAATCTTGGACAGGCTGGGAGGATTCCGCCGTTGCACCCGACAAGTTGGCAGACTATCTTGTCGAAATCAAGGCACTGCTCGCCGAATTCGACCTTACCGGTGTGATGTACGGACACTTCGGCGCCGGGTGTATGCATATTCGCATCAACTTCGATCAGCGCACCGAGGAGGGACGCGACGTCATGTCGCGATTCATCCACCGGGCCGCCGAACTGTGCGTGCGGTTTGGGGGATCGATGTCGGGCGAGCACGGTGACGGCCGGGCACGGTCGTCGCTGCTGCCGATCATGTACACCCCCACCATGATGGCGGCGTTCGCCAGGTTCAAGCGGCTATGGGATCCGGCGGCCGTCCTGAACCCGGGCAGCATCGTCGATCCGGAACCGTTGCTGGACAGTCTTGCGCTCGAGGGTGTCGATTCGCGGGCGTGGCAGACCAGTTTCGATCTCACTCTGGCCGCCGATGTCCCGGTGGCACCGTTCGTGCATGCCGTGCAGGGCTGTATCGGGGTGGGTCGGTGCCGGGCATCGACGGGCGGTGTGATGTGCCCCAGCTTCCGGGCGACCGGCGACGAGAAGGACTCCACCCGCGGCCGGGCCCGGGCGCTGCAGGAAATGGTCCGCAATTCACCGACCGTCGCCGATGGATGGCGGTCGGACGACGTGAAGGAATCGCTGGACCTGTGCCTGTCTTGCAAGGCGTGTTCCACCGACTGCCCGGTGGGAGTCGACATGGCCACCTACAAGTCCGAGTTCCTCGACCATCATTACCGGGGCCGGGTGCGGCCGCTGTCGCATTACTCTCTCGGCTGGTTGCCCGTGTGGTTGCGGGTCGCGGAACGGTCTGCCCCGGTGGTGAATAGGCTGACGGCCGGCTGGCCGGCGAAGGTCGCGGCCAAGTCGGCGGGCCTGACCCCGCACCGGTCGATGCCGGAGTTTGCATCCCGCGAGCAGATCCGACGGGAGGTCGGGGATTCGTCGGCGAACGGCAACGCGGACGTCGTGTTGCTCGCGGACACGTTCACGCGCGGATTCCGGCCCGAGGTGATCGGGGCGGCGACGCGGGTGCTCTCCGAAGCGGGGCGCAGTTCCCAGTGCCGCAGCGACGTCTGTTGCGGGCTCACCTGGATCTCCACCGGTCAACTGAAGCAGGCCGTGAAGACACTCGCCAAGGCGGTCGAACTCCTCGACGACGGTAGCGATCGTCCCATCGTCGTACTCGAGCCGAGTTGCGCCGCGGCATTCCGTAAGGATTTGCCCGAACTCGTCCACACCGTCGCTGCTCGCCGCGTCGCCGCACGGGTGCAGAGTTTCGCAGTGGCGGTGCTCGAACAAGCGGAGGCAGGCTGGTCTCCGAGCGTCCCATTACCCGAGGACGTCACCATTCAGACCCATTGCCACGAGTACTCGGTGTTCGGTGCGGGCACTCAGCGGAGGGTGTTGCAAGCGATCGGAGTGCGCCGGGTGCGGGAGGCCACCGGATGCTGCGGTGTCGCAGGAAACTTTGGATTCGAGGCCGACCATTACGACCTCAGTATGCGGGTCGCGGAGCAGGCCCTGGCCCCGGCGCTACGCGAGAGCCCGAAGGAGGCGGTCGTGCTGGCGGACGGGTTCAGTTGCCACATGCAGGTGCGGCAACTCGAACTCACCGAGTCGTCGATACACCTTGCCCAGATGCTCGATCCCGCGCAGTCGGCGGACAACGGATAGAGCGCAGACATGCAGCGGAGAATGATGACCAGCGATGAACGGCATAAGTTCCTTGCCGCCCTGCACGTCGGTGTGATCGCCGTCGCCCGTGCCGGACGGGCACCGCTCGCCGTGCCCATTTGGTACGGCTACGAACCCGGTGGCGACGTGTTCGTCTGGACCGGGCGCGGGTCCATGAAAGACCGACTGATCCGGGTCGCCGGTCGTTACAGCCTTGTCGTTCAGGACGAGACGCCGCCGTATCGGTACGTCAGCGTCGAAGGCTCAGCGGAGTTCGACGAGACACCCACCATCGACGACTTTCGGCGACTCGTCCGCCGCTATGTACCCGCCGATGAGGTCGATCAGTTCGTGGAACAGGAGTTCGATGACGGCGGGATCATCATCCGGATGCGTCCGGAGCATTGGCTGGGAGTGGACTACTCCGGATCTGCAGGTACCTTCGAGTGAAGAACTGGTTCGACTTCACGGGGAGTGAGGCATGGCGCGCATTCGCACACCGGCTGAAGCGGAAGTCAACGCGGCCCAGCAGATGCAACGGCTCGGATACGGTGACGCGGCAGCGCTACTCGGTGGGGCGGGCGGCGGCATCGACGTCCATTCGTCCCGCGCCTACGCTCAGGTGAAATGGCGTGGGGGCAGTGCCGGGCGGTCGCACCTCCAGAGTCTGTACGGGGCCCGCGGAACCAGTCACGCCAGAAAACTGCTGTACTTCTCGGGTTCCGGATACACCGACGAGGCCGTCGCGTACGCGGACGCTGTGGGTATGGCCCTATTTCGATGCGAGCCAGACGGTGAGACCCCTCCGGTCGGTGCCTGTGCCCCGAAATTGGTTGCCGCAGTGAGTAATACGACAGTATCTCCGGACCTGACTTCGCCTCCGCCCCGGCGGTCGAAGCCGCAGTCGCCAGTGCGCTTCCTCGCCCGCAGCATGAGGGCCGTGGTCGCAGGCTTCCTCGCCTCTCATTGGCGACTGCTCGGCGCCGTCGTCTGCACGATTGTCCTGATGATCGCTCCCTTCGGTGAGGGGGTCGTCGCGCTGCGGGTCTTCGCGACGATCATCGCGGTCGTCGGCGCACCGGTGTTGTGGCTTCTCTTCGTCGCGCACCGGCGGGCCTCGGACAGATAGCGTGGGGCTGCGCTCCCATGCTCGTCATACCCAAACGCTGTCACCTCGTCGGCGAAGCAGTCGAGCGCGATCGACGATATTGCGGTGCCACGTCGTCTGGGTGAAGGGCGCTTGGAGTAAGGCAGTACGTCTCTGACTCTCACTGGCGCTGACTCTCACTGGCGCTGACTCTCACTGGCGCTGACTCTGGCTCTGACCGACGCTGGCTCTCACTCACGCTGTGGAACAACTGCACCGGTCCGCGGGCGGGGAGTGGGCAGGGCTGTGGATCTGCCCCACCCGGAGTCATCGGTGAGTTGCTCGAGCAGCGGTTGAATCCGATACGACAGTGGGCTGGTGAGTGCGATTGTGGTAGTCGAATGAGAGATGCCCGGCAGGTTCGCGATTCGCTCGAGCAGTTTCTGCAGTTCCGCGTGTGTAGACGTGGCCACCCGCACCAGCAGGTCCTCGCGGCCGGTGGTCGCGTGGATCTCGATGACCTCCGAGAGATCGACGAGGCGATTGCCGACGGCGGTCAGCTTGCCCTGTTCGACTTCGAGTCCCACGAACGCCTGGATCGGAATACCGACCCTCGCGAGGTCGAGATTCGGGCGAAATCCGGTGAGCAGCCCGCTGGTCTCCATGCGTTTCATGCGGGACTGAACCGTGTTGCGAGCAACACCTAGTGAGTTGGCGAGTTCGGCGACGCTCATCCGAGAGTCGTGGCCGAGCAGCCCGAGCAACTGTGCGTCTAGCTTGTCGATGCTGAGCACTTTGGGTACCTCCTGGAAGTGACGGCCGTCACGCGCTGCGTGAACTGATCAGTTGATCCGGATTGCATTGCCTGAATTGTGAACAAGCTACATGATTAATTTCACTATTTGATCAAACGCGACGGATCGGGACTCGCAGATGACCCAGCTAGACGACGCTCGCCCCATTGCAGCATCCTTTGATCTCGCCGATCGATACCGGGCCGATTCGGGTCCGGTGCTGATGACCGGCGTCCAGGCCATCGCTCGTCAGTTGGTGGAACAGCATGAGCGCGATCGCCGTGCCGGACTGCGCGTCGCGAGCTTCGTGTCCGGCTACCAGGGCAGCCCCCTCGCCGGCCTCGACCGCACCATCGCCGCCATCCCCACGCTGCGCACCGACCACGACGTGAAGTTCGTGCCCGGCATGAACGAGGAACTGGCAGCGACCTCCGTCTGGGGCAGCCAGGTCGACCTTCCGGCAGGCGAGCGCACCCACGACGGCGTCGTCGGCGTCTGGTATGGGAAGGGTCCCGGCCTTGACCGTGCCAGCGACTCCATCCGGCATGCCGCGATGTACGGGGCCAACCCGCGCGGCGGTGTCCTCGCCCTTGTCGGTGACGATCCCAACGCCAAGTCCTCCACTATTCCTTGCGCCAGTGAGCGGTCCATGGCCGCGATGGGCATGCCCGTGTTCTTCCCGCGCAATGCCGAGGAAGTCATCACATACGGCCTCTACGGCATTGCGCTGTCCCGGGTCTCGGGTTGCTGGGTGGGAATGAAGATCGTCGCCGACGTGGCCGACGGGCTCTGGACCCTGGACCGCAACTTCGCCGATCTCGACATCGTCCTGCCCGAGATCGAGTGGAACGGCCGGCCCTGGACCTACCAGCAGCGAATCATGGCGTCCCCGCCGGACAGTGTCCTCGCCGAGGCCGACCTCTACGGGCCACGCTGGGCGATGGTGGAGGCGTTCAGCGCCGCCAATGACATCGACCGACTCGAAGTGAACCCGCCCGCGGCCTGGCTGGGTATCGCCGCCGTCGGCACCGCCTATGACTCGCTGCGCCAGGCATTGCTCGATCTCGGTCTCGGCGACCCCGAACTCGAGGACGCAGGCATCCGCATCCTCCAGATCGGAATGCCCTATCCACTCGGTGCGGGCAAGGTCCGTGAACTTGCCGACGGCGTCGAGCAAATCCTCGTCGTCGAGGAAAAGATGCCGTTCGTCGAATCGCAACTCAAGGACATCCTCTACGGCGGTGCGAGTACTCCTGCCGTGCTGGGCAAGAAGAACGACCAGGGCAAGGCCCTGATTCCTGTCGACGGCGAACTGACCGCCGCCCGTCTCGCCGGACCGTTGCGCCGCGTCCTCGCGGGCCGGGTTGCACTGACTCCGGCGCCGCTGCCGCGTCTCGAGCTGACCGTCCTCCCGACCTCCCGTACCCCCTATTTCTGCTCCGGCTGCCCGCACAACCGGTCCACCGCAGTGCCCGAAGGATCGATCGCTGGTGGCGGTATCGGCTGCCACACCCTGGTCACGATGTCGGGCCGCACCGACAGCGCCGTCACGATGCTCACTCAGATGGGCGGTGAGGGCGCTCAGTGGATCGGACAGGCCCCGTTCACCGACGTCAAACACCTCTTCCAGAATGTTGGCGACGGAACGTATTTCCACTCCGGCCAGCTCGCCGTCCAGGCATGCGTCGCCGCCGGCGTCAACATCACCTACAAAGTTCTCTACAACTCCGTAGTCGCGATGACCGGCGCTCAGGATGCCGAGGCCGGGCTGACCGTGCCGCAGCTGACCCACAAGCTGGCGTCCGAGGGCGTCGAGAAGATCATCGTGTGCGCCGAGGAACCGAAGCGGCACAAGGGCGCCCATTTCGCCGAGGGCACTGTGGTGTGGGACCGCAGCCGTCTCGACGAGGCGCAGCGCGTCCTGCGTGACATCGAGGGCGTCACCGTGCTGATCTTCGACCAGCAGTGCGCTGCCGAGGCTCGCCGCAAGCGCAAGCGTGGCAAGCTACCCGCTCGACGCACCCGCGTCGTCATCAACGAGGCCGTCTGCGAAGGCTGTGGTGATTGCGGTGTGAAATCGAACTGCCTTTCGGTGCAGCCCGTCGACACCGAGTTCGGGCGCAAGACCAAAATTGATCAGACCACTTGCAACACCGACTACTCCTGCCTCGAGGGCGACTGCCCGTCGTTCGTGACGGTCGAGTTGCCAGAAGGAGGCGCAGCCGAGAGGCGGCGCGAGGTGCCCACCCCGCCTGAGGTCGGCGATCCCGTCACCTCGGTGTGGACCGGAACGCACAACCTGTTCATGGCCGGTGTTGGCGGAACGGGCATCGTCACCGTCAACCAGGTCCTGGGCATGGCGGCCCTGCGAGCCGGACTGCATGTCGAAGGCCTCGACCAGACCGGTCTGAGCCAGAAAGCCGGACCGGTCACGTCACACCTTCGGCTCAGCGACGGGAAGATGCGGTCCGGGGGTGCTGCGCCCTCCAACAGGATCAGCCCGGCCACCGCCGACTGCGTTCTCGCGTTCGACCTGCTGACCGCGGCCGACGCCAAGTACGCCGGTTTCGGCAGTTCCGACCGCACGGTTACCATCGCGTCGACGAGTCAGACCCCGACCGGTGACATGGTGTACGACCCGGCCGTCCGCTACCCCGACGAGGGAAAGTTGCTCGAGCGTCTCGACGTTTCCTCCCGCGAACTGACCGCGATCGACGGGCTCGCTGCCGCCACGGCACTGTTCGGCAGCACCGCCGCCGCAAACTTCCTGTTGGTCGGTGCGGCGTATCAGGCCGGCGGGCTGCCCGTTCCCGTTCGCTTCATCGAGGAGGCCCTCGAGATCAACGGTGTGGCGGTGGAGTCCAACAAGGCAGCATTCCACTGGGGACGCGTTGCTGTCGCCGACCGTGCGGCGTTCCTCGCGGCCACCGGACCGGCTGGCGTGCCGCAGCGTAGCGACACCGTCGTCCCAACCCACCTGTTCGCCGGGTCCACTCTCGGCGGCGCAACTCTCGAGCTGACGCAGCGCCGCGCCGCCAACCTGGTCGCGTTCCAAGGCGATCGCGTTGCGGCCCGGTACCTCGCCCTCGTGCAGCGGGCATGGGACGCTGAGCGCACGCTCGGTTACCGCACCGAATTCAGTGAGGCCGTCGCGGAGGGGCTGCACAAGCTCACCGCTTACAAGGACGAGTACGAAGTGGCCCGGATGCTTACCGATCCCGCCTTCCTCGAGGCGGCCGCCGGCGAGGTGCCCGGCGCGGGCAAGCTCACCTACAAGCTGCACCCGCCGGTCCTGAAAGCTCTGGGCCGCAAGAGCAAGATCGGTTTCGGCCCCCGCTCGCACGTTGCACTCAAGGCACTTTCCAAGGCGAAATTCCTGCGCGGCACCGCATTCGACCCGTTCGGCTACGCCAAAGTCCGTCAGCTCGAGCGACAGCTGCTCGCGCATTACGAGACGACAGTGACGGGGCTGATCGCAGACCTCTCCGCCGGAAGCTACGACACCGCCATGCTGATCGCCGCGACACCCGACTTCGTGCGGGGCTACGAGGACGTGAAATTGCGCAACGTCGCCGTCTACCTCCAACGTCTCACCGAACTCGGCGTGGACGTCTCCTCCATCACAATCAATACAGATTTCGAAAGGCCCTGAGAACAGATGACTCTCACTGCGGAACGTTACGACACCGAACTGCACCGGAACGTCGGAGTGTTCGAACGTACCGATTTCCCCGCCGATTCCGCGCACGAGCAGGTGACCTTCTTCCAGGACCCGGCTACAGGCCTCAAGGCGATCATCGCCATTCACGACACCACGCTCGGACCGGCCCTCGGAGGCACCCGCTACTACCCATACGCGGACGAGGCCGCGGCCCTGAAGGACGTACTGCGACTCTCCCGCGGCATGACCTACAAATCGGCCATCGCCGGAGTCGACCTCGGCGGCGGTAAGGCCGTCATCATCGGCGACCCGGCCACCGGGAAATCGGAGGCGCTGCTCGAGGCCTACGCACGCTTCGTGCAGACACTCGGCGGCCGCTACATCACCGCCGGTGACGTGGGCACCAACTCCGACGACCTCGACGTCATGGGCCGTGCAACCGACTACGTCGTTGGATGCAACACCGCGGCAGGTGGTTCCGGCGACAGTGCCCCGATGACTGCGCTCGGCGTGTTCCACGGCATGAGGGCTGCCGCCCAGGCCAAGTGGGGAAGCCCGAGTCTCGCCGGACGGACCGTAGGTGTCGAGGGCGCCGGCAAGGTCGGCTACCAACTGATCAAGCTCCTGCTCGCCGACGGCGCGTCGGTGGTGGCGACCGACGTCAACGCTGCCGCCCTCGAACGGGTCGCGCGGGACTACCGTGAGGTCACGATCGCACCGGCCGTCATTGACAGGGCGGTCGACGTCTATGCCCCCTGCGCGATGGGTGCCACGCTCACCGGTGAGTCCGTAGCCGCCATCACCGCTGAGGTGATCTGCGGAGCCGCCAATAACCAGCTGGCGGACACGGCTGTCGAACACGATCTCGCCGACCGCGGCATCATCTGGGTCCCGGACTACGTCGCCAACGGCGGCGGGCTCATTCAGGTCGCCGGTGAGCGGCTCGGAACGTCGACCAAAGATGTCCGCACACAGGTGGAGAAGATCTTCGCCACCGTCGTGCAGATTCTCGATGTCGCCAAGCGTGAAGGCATCCTCGCCGGTGCCGCGGCAGACGCCGTCGCCGAGACCCGCCTCGCCGCTGCACGCTAGACGGCCGGCGTGCGTGGTTGACGGCTCGGCCGTCGTGCGTGGTTGAGGAGCCCCGCGCTCGTCAACCACGCACCGCGAAGAGGCATAGGCTCTCCCTCATGAAAACCGAGTTCGTCCGCTGGACCGAGGACGGCATCGAACATTCGGCGGTGTGGCGGTCCACCGGCGGTGCGACGCCGCCGAAGAAGATCCTGGTGGCCGACGACTCGATGACAGCGGACGAGGCCTACCGACTCGCGTGCGAGGGGACGGCGCTGCTGTGGCGCGGAGATTTCCACAACGCCCGCCAACTCGGCACCGCGGTCGCTGCCCGGACCGACCGCAAGACCCGAAAGACTTCCACCGACCCCGCCACCGCCTTCCACCTGCACCGGCAGACGCAGTCGAGGAGGGCCGGCATTCTCGGAATGCTGTTGGTGCCGTTCGACGCCGACCAGACCGTTCCGCTGCGACGCGCCCCCGACGTGCGGCAGGCCGTGCTCGAGGCGTACGGGCCGACGGATCAGCCCACCGTCACCACTCTGCGTGATCTGTTGGGGGCTGTCGGTGCCCACGAATGGCAGAAGAAGGGCGTCGAGATCCCGGTACTCGGTGCCCGCATCCATCCCGGCTACGGCGTGTTCTCACCCATCCGAGGCGAGTACGTGGACCTCGTGGCCGACACCCCGCTGCCGTCTCTTGCGTCCGCCTTCGACATTGGCACCGGAACGGGCGTGCTGGCGGCCGTCCTCGCCCATCGCGGGGTCGAGAAGGTGATCGCGACCGAACTCGACGTGAAGGCGCTCGCCTGCGCGAGGGCGAATCTGCACCGGCTCGGCTACGCCGACCGGGTGCAGGTGGTGGAAGCGGACCTATTTCCGGAAGGTCGCGCACCTCTGGTCGTGTGCAATCCGCCGTGGATCCCCGCTCGGCCGACCTCCCCTATAGAAAACGCGATATACGATCCGGACAGTCACATGCTCAGCGGGTTCCTACATGGACTGGCCGAGCACCTCGAGCCCGGGGGAGAGGGCTGGCTCATCCTGTCCGACATCGCAGAGCACCTGGGACTGCGGACCCGAGACGAATTGCTGACCATGATCGATGCCGCCGGGCTGAGAGTTCTCGAGCGCCGGGACGTCAGACCAAGGCACGGCAAGATCGCCGACCGCAGCGACGCCCTTTTCGCCGCGCGTAAGCGGGAACTGACGTCGCTGTGGCGGCTCGGCGCGCAGGAGTTGTCGCCCGGGTAGTGCCCCTCGTGAGGTCCCGTCGCCCACTCGAACGCTCATCCAGAAATTTGGAAAGCGGATAGCCTCGTATATTGAATGACGGTAGCCCCGGTTGTTGACTGTGGAAGTATTTGTGGTATGCCAACGAATCCATACGGTGGCGGCCCCGGCACAGGGATAAGTCTGCCCGAATATTTCAAGCCGACCCCTTCGGTGAATAGCCGGAATCAGTACTATCCGGGCACCGAAGAACTCGGCCCCGACGAGATGCGGATCTCGTTCGTCGGTTCGACGCCGTTCCCACCGCGGCGGGATCAGGCAGGAACGTCGATCATGGTCGAATTGGGCAACGGCGAGCGGCTTTTCTTCGACTTCGGTCCAGGCTGTCTGCGCAACATCATCTCGATGCAGGTGCCCCAGCAGGAGATCAACGACATCTTTCTCAGCCACCTGCACGTCGACCACTACCACGACCTTTCCTACCTTCTTCCGTTCTCCGCATGGTCCGGTAGGTACACCCCGCTCCGTGTCCACGGCCCGTCCGGTAGAACCCCCGAACTGGGTACGCAGGGGATGGTCGATGGCATGAAGCAGATGCTTCGGTGGCATCTCGAGGCTTTCGATCAATTCCCGATCGGTGATGGATACGAAGTTGACGTGAATGAGTTCGATTGGAAGGACGAGAACGGCGTCTGCTTCGACCGCAACGGTGCGCAGGTCAGGCACTGGCGACGCTCGCACGCCAAAGACGGGGCGAGCGCGTATCGACTCGATTGGAATGGGCTCAGCTTCGTGTGGACGGGTGACGGTCGACCCGACGAACTGACCGCCGAGTACGCGGCAGGCGCTGACGTGTTCGTGACGGAATGTCAGACCGACACGGCGAGATTGATCCAGCAGAAGTACGGGTTGCCCGAATGGCTCTACAACTACACGATCGACACCCATCACACCCCGCACTATGCGGCAGGCTACCTGATGAAGCAGGTCAACCCACGAATCGGCATGGTGACGCATATCGAGTTCGAAGAAGACCTGGTCGCTGAGACCGTTGCCGGTATTCGCGCACACTGGGATGGGTTCTTAGCGTTCGGCGCCCCCGACGTCGTGACGGTCAACGTGACCTCCGACGCGATCTGGATACGTAAGGCGGTGCTCCCGGGCCTGACCGGATCTCGAATCCCCGACTTCCGCAAGGTTTTGGGAAGGCCGGACGTCCCCGAGGAACTGGTTCTCCCCCGTCCTCGTCTGCTACGAGAAGATCAGCAGGAGCAGCTCACTCGGGATCTGGAGATCGATCCGCACAAGTACTACCCGCCGGATGTGTACAAGGAGCCGCTGGTCCAGCTTCCCGACCCGCTGACGATGCCTATTCGGCAGATCATGGAAAACTTTGGGTATGACGTCGACTGACGCGCGCGACGAGGGGTCGATGACCGCGTCGGGTCACGCGCCGTCAAGGGTCGTCGTGCCGATGACCGTGCTCACAGGGTTCCTGGGTGCGGGAAAGACCACTCTGCTCAATCGCATCCTGACAGGCGAGCACGGCCGCAAGATCGCCGTGCTCGTCAACGATTTCGGCGCGATCAACATCGACGCGGATCTCGTCGTGGGTGTGGCCGGCGAGATGGTCTCGCTGGCCAACGGGTGTGTGTGCTGTGAGGTGCGGGACGATCTCGTGGCCGCGACCGTCGCCCTGCTCGAGCGCGACATCAGGCCGGAGCACATCGTGCTCGAGGCGAGTGGTGTGGCGGAGCCAATGAGCTTGGCCATGACGTTCTCGCAGGAGATGTTCGACGCTCGACTTCGGCTCGACGGGATCATCACGGTGCTCGACTGCGAGCAGTTCCTGGATATCCCGGATCTGATGGAACACAAGCTGCGTCAGATCGTCTGCGCCGACCTCGTCGTGCTGAACAAGACCGACCTTGTGTCGTCAGAGCGCGTCAACGAGGTGCAGGCGTGGATCAACAATCGAGTGCACCGCATTCGTTACGTCCCCGCCACCTACGGTGATGTGCCGCTCGACGTACTACTCGGCCTCGACCGGGCTGTCGACGCTGGACTGATGTGCGACGAGGAACGTGGGCATGACACGCAGCACCCACACGGTTCCCAATTCGCGACAAGCAGTTTCACCACAGCGGCACCGCTCGATCTGCAACGGCTGATGGTGGTGGCGAAAGGGCTGCCCAGCAGCGTCTACCGAATGAAGGGCGTGGTGTCGAGCACTGACGAACCCCACCGCCGCTCGATCCTCCAGGTCGTGGGCCGCCGGGCCTCAATCACGCCCGATGTTCCGTGGAACCGGACAATTCCCTCGACGCAGATCGTCATGATCGGGGCGAACGACATGCCTGCAGACGGCATCGTCACCTTGTTGCGGGAATGCGAGGTCGAGGGGATGCGAGATCCATCCGGGGTGTGCAACTAGTTCTCCGTATCTATTTTGGTCCATAGCATTTGGTGGCCGGGCGTAGCGATCACCGCGCAAAGAAACTTCATGTTGGAGGGAACCGGGTCGCGCATGCAACGGGTGTGTGGGTTCCGAATCGCGCCGATACTGGCGTCGCATGATCAATCGGGGCACACCGAGGCAATGTCTCAGCGGCAGATGTCGGAGTTGAGAGCGGGCAAAGGTGTTGCGCGGTGGTCGGTGGGCCTGTGGCTGCCTCACTCTCTGCTGTTCGTCGCTGCACTCGGATGGTGGTGGACCGTCGCCGGCGTGGGACACATGGGATCCTCTGCGATGGCGACGATGTCGTTCGCGGCCTTCCTTCTTGCGTGGGTCGCCATGATGGCGGCGATGATGCTGCCGGCCATCCTGCCGGTGGTCCGTTTGTACGCACTGGCAGTTGTACGGGGCGCCGCAGCGCCCGTAGGGGTGTTCGTCGGCGGCTACTTGGTGGTGTGGAGCGCGGTGGGCATCCCGGCGTACTTCCTTTGGCGGCGCTTGAATGGGCCGCTGGCAGAGGCGAGTCCGTGGGCGGCCCGCTTCGCCGGTGCGGTCGCCATCGGGGCGTCGGTCTATCAGTTGACGCCGCTGAAGTCGTTGTGCCTGCGTCATTGCCGTTCGCCGCTGGCCTTCTTTCTCCACCACGGCCGGAATCTCGACCGGCCGGTCGGGGCGGCGCTGGCCGGTGGTCGGCACGGGGTCTACTGCCTCGGCTGTTGCTGGATGCTGATGGCCCTACTAGTTGCCCTGGGCACCATGTCGTTGGGGTGGATGATTGCCCTTGCCGTCCTGATCCTACTCGAGAAGGCGGCCCCATTCGGAGATGTGCTGGCCCGGGTTGCTGCGGCTGGATTGCTCGTTCTCGGTGCTGCTCTCGTGCTCTACCCGGCTCTCATCGGGAACATCGTGTGAAAGAGAGGCTTGAAAATGTCGACTACCGAACAGCGCACTAGGTGGGCCCTCGAGGGTCGCGGTTACGAGTTCTGCAACTGCGCGCCAGGCTGTGCCTGCAATTTCTTCGGGTCCCGAGTTCAGCAGACGGCAGCTGCAAGGGCATGCTTGGCTTCGACATTCTCGAAGGCTCGTGCGGAGACGTCGACCTCGCCGGGGTGACGGCGATCGCGGTCCTCGATTGGCCCGGCGCCATTCATGACGGGGGCGGCAGGACGGTGTTGATCGTTGCGCCCGACACCAGCGAGGATCAGGTAGATAGCCTGCATCAGATCCTCACCGGCCAACTCGGCTGCGACCCGTGGGGTCTCCTCGGCGGAACCTTCGAGGTTGTCGGCCTGGTAAGGGCACCAATCAGTTTCGAGGGCACCGGGGTGAAGGTAACCATGATTGCCGAAGGTTTGGGCCGTGCCACTGGTGATTCCTTGAAGAACTCGGTGACCGGGGAGGACCACCAGGCTCAGATCGTGCTGCCCGACGGCTTCATCTGGAAGAAGGGTGAGTGCGGCATCGGAACCTTTGAGATCGAGGCCGAGGGCCTCCACCTCGACTACGCCGATACCAACTGGATCGCCTACGAGTTCGACTGGTCCAACGCCTGATCGGGCGCCCCCGGAAACTGAGGCTTGAGGTCGCGTCAGTGCACCAGGGGCACATCGAGCACACAGCAACCCTGAGAGGTGCGGTGCAGAGCCAAGTTTCGCTGTTGGTAACTGGATGTCTGCGTGATGGGCGAGCGGCTCCAGACGGTTCCGTGCCTTCTCTCAGAGGATTGGAACGATTCCTCCAAGCGAACGACATGCCTGCCGACGGCATCGTCACCCTGTTGCGGGAAATGCTGAGGTCGAGGGTATGCGAGACCGATCCGCTGAGGGCCGGTCTTCGCGCAGTTTTGCACTTGATCGTGCGGAATGGCGACCGTTCTGAGTCGTCGCTCTGCGCAGCACCACGACCTCCGCTGCGTGCGGAGGCGGTAAGTGCCATCGCTGTGGCGGCTCAGAGTGTAGGCGGATTCGCCCGATCAGCGCTTCTTAACGTGCGAGACGATCTCCGCGTCGTTCTGACCGGTCGTCTTCGTCTTCTTGTCGGCGCGCTTCTCCTTCAGCGATTTGCCAGATTTCTTCGACATGGAATTGCGGGGCGATTTGTCAGCCATGGACCATCCCTGAATGCGGAACCTGGACGGCTCCGATAGAGCAAACGTTACGCCATATCTCGGAAAGCCTGAACCGATTGCGGAAACACTTGCCGCTAAGACGGATCGTCGTCGAACGGGGTTCGCTCCTCGGGGCTGTTGAACACGCCAGTCTGCTCGGGTTGCGGCTTGGGTTCGGGAGCGGAAGTCGTCGGCGGCAGCACGACAGTCCGGAGGGTGTCGCGCAGGGCGCCCACGATCCGCTCCCAATGCTCTGCCGTCGAATCGTCGTTGTCGCGGAGGTGAGTAACCCAAGCGGTGCAGGTGTCGAGGAGCGTGAGAATCCGGACGCGGTCGTGACCGCAGACGTCGGCGACGGCAGTCGGATCGATATTGGCTACGAACCCGGGATCGAGGTGGAACAGGGTGAGAAGTTCCTTCGGCAGATCAGCAGCCGTCATGGGGGTGTCGGCGACGGGTTCCTCATCACCGGAGTTGTCGCGATAGAAAGACAGCTTCCCGCCGAATCGCTTCGAGAACTCGTCGTCGACGGTCTCGAGAAATTCGGAGAACAAGTTGCAGGTGTCGGTCAGATGCTGCGGAACGAACGGGTTGCCCGGCACCTCCAGGAAAGCCGACAACCGGTCGTCCACCAGGATGAACTTGATCCGCGACCAGGTGCGGTTCAGGTCACCGGTGACCTCGGCGGCCCGGGTGCGATCGCTGATGTCGTAGATCAGTGGCGCGAACAGTTGCACGTCGAAGGAGTCGGCGACCGGCCCGACGAACAGGATGGTGTTGCCCATCCGGATCGGAACGTCGCCGTCGGGGTCGCGTTCGGGAAGCAGACCGAGCAGCGGCACGAGCGAGAGCATGATCAACTCCTGCAGATGCTCGACGTCACGTGGCAGAACGGCTGAAGCAGGGTCGACGTCTTCCACGAGCGGCGGTCGCACCGCGATCGGGTCGAACGGGACTGCAGGATCGGTGAGGGACGTTTCGGTGCTAAGGAACGACGGGTGCGGCACTCCCCATACGTCGCGGAATGCCGCCACCGTCATCGCCGCCAGTTGGTCGGACCACGACAGCTTCTTGTCGATGTAGAACGCGGGAGAGCCGTCGTCGGATTTGTCGTCCGGACCGCGGGTGGGCCGGTTCCAGCCGAGTTCTGTGAGGTAGGTCTGTTCGGCATCGGACAGTCTGCGGGCGGGATGTAGGCGGTGGTTCGACGGCAGTTCGCAACGCACCGTGTCACCGTCCCAGACGAGGAACTGGACGCACGGACTCAGCCCCTCGGATTCGTCGAGTTCCTCAAATCCCGATTCGAGCACCAGAAGGTCCTCGTCCTGCATTGCTGCCAGGTAGTCCGCGAGGCGCCGCTGGAACTGGGCCCAATCGTGGTTCACGCTCGAATCCAGGTCGAATTCTTGCATGTCTGCTCCGTCCGGGTGGGCAACGAATCGCCTTCTTTCCCTCTACACGGTAGCGGCGATCACCGCCCCCGTGGCACAGGACGGCGCGTGTTCAGACGGGGTATCCGGCCGCGATCGGTCCGGTCAGTTGGTTGACCGCGTGCAGCAGGTCCCACGACGTGCCCGGTTCCACTGCCACGGTTGCATCGCCCCACACGAGGTAGCGGCCGTCGCTTGCGATGTCGCGCCACGCGAGACCGCCCACCGGTTGCGGACGGTGACGTGCACCGCGGATCACCGTCACGATGCCCTGGCTCGTCGACGGTCTGCTGAGGATCCGGGTCGCCAGTCGGGCGTGTCCGGTGCTCGCGCTCTCCTGGCGCTGGAACACGATGCCCTGTCCCGAGCCGCTGTTCGGGTCGGGAAGTTGAGCGATCAGTTGCCTGCCGAGGTCGTACGGTTCGCAATTCCGGATCACCACTTCGGAATCCGGGTGGAAGTTCTCCCGGTCGTTCATTCCAACCCCTGATACTCGGACATTCGCGGTCCCGAATTGAATCCCCCAACCCGGCGGGAAGTCAGGCTACAGGCCGACCCGTTCACAGGCCCGCGTCGCGGGTACTGCGCCTGGGGGACCGTGCGGCACCTCCCGGACGAGTCGTCCCGCTCCTCTACTTGTCACCGGCGCTTTTCTCCGAGAGGCTCGCTACCATGCCCTCGTTCTCTCGCGCGGCGCCCAAGCCTCTGCGCGGATCTGCCGGTCGATCCCCCGCACTCGCCATCGCTGCCACGGCGTTCGCGTTCCTCGCCACGATGATGGGAACGACGCTTCCGACGCCGCTCTATTCGATCTACGCACAGGAGAGGTCGTTCAGCGCACTAACGGTGACGATCCTGTTCGCCGTGTACGCGCTCGGAGTCGTGGCCGCACTGACCTTGTTCGGTCGACTGTCCGACGATGTCGGCCGTCGGCCCGTGCTGCTGGTCGCGGTCGCGTTGGCGGCGCTTAGTGCCGTGCTGTTCCTGCTGTCGTCGACGCTGCCGGTCTTCGTGCTGGCGCGCGTGGTCTCCGGTCTGTCCGCAGGTTTGATGACCGGTACCGGCACCGCGGCGATGATCGACCTATTCCCCGCCGAACGGAAGGCGATCGGCGGAATGCTCGCGGTTGCGGTCAATACCGGCGGCCTCGGCTTGGGAACGTTGAGTGCGGGGGTGCTGGCGGACGTGACCTCGAGCCCATTGACGATTCCGTACTTGGTGAACCTCGTGCTCGCCCTGCTCGCGGTTGCCGGGCTGTGGATCTTCGCGCCCGCCCCGGCGACCCGTCCGAAGTGGCAGATCCGTCCGCGTCGCTTGCAGGTTCCCCCGTCGATTCGTGGCGCCTTCGTCACGGCGGTCCTCGCGGCCGGAGCTGCGTTCTCGGTGTCCGGAGTCCTCACCGCCGTGTCGGCGCTGTTCCTGGCGAAGTTTCTGGGATTGATCAGCCACACGCTGCCCGGTCTGGTGGTAAGCCTGGCGTTCCTGTTCATGGCCGTCGGTCAGTTCGTTGCAGGCCGGATGTCGCCCGTGAGTGCGCTGTTGATCGGGTGCATCGGACTGACACTCGCAGCGGCTCTGCTGGCCGTCGCGCTGGCGTCAACGGCATTGGCTCCGTTGTTGGCGTCTTCGGTGGTGCTTGGTCTCGCCGGCGGGTTGTGCCTCAATGCCGCCATCGCGACAACTGTCGAGCAAGTGGAACCGGAACTGCGCGGCGGCGTCTCGTCGGCGCTATTCGCCGGGATCTACGTGATGTTGGCGGTCCCTGCCATCGGCGTCGGCATTCTCACGGAGTTCACCGACCTTCGCACAGCGGGTGTCGTGTTCAGCGGGCTCGTCGCGTTGCTCAGTGTCGCAATGGTGATCGCCCAGTTGGTCGGACGCAGGTCCGCCTGAGTCGATTCAGCCCCTCGGCCGCGTGGTCAGCGGCGGGATGGTGATCACCGGACGCGTCGTCGTGATCGCGGGAGTACTGGTTGAGGTGGTGGTGACGGGGAGCACGGTGGTGACGGGGAGCGTCGACGTGAGCGTGGGCTGCGGCGCGGTGGTGACCGGGATGGGTCTCGTGGTGGGAGGGACCGCTCGCGGGGTGGTGAGGTCCGCCATCCGCCAAGTGGGGGTCGGTGGGACGAACACCTGGGAGGTGGTGGTTTCTGCGATGTACGGGTCGGCGGCCTGCAGGCCTTCCGAGGTGATCGGGGGTGGCAGGACCGGTGGGCCGGGAATCCCGAACGCACCGCTCGTGGCACCGATCGTCAGCCCGAACACCACCGAAAATGTGGCAACCGCGAGTGCCCCGATCGCTACTGTTCTGTCGTCCATGTGATACCCCTCCTCACCCTGCAAGTGCATCAACAATAAGGGTGACTACGCAAAGGTGTTGCGCGTGTCCATCGGGTGAGTCGGTGTGGGGGGTCGCCGAACGCCGGCGGGTCAAGTTTATGCTGCCAGGAAATCGCGTTTATGCTGCCAGGAAATCGCGTGTTCGAGCGAGGGTTCTCTCTGTAGTCGCCAACCCCTGGCGTTCGAACGGTACGTCGTTACAGCAGGGGTTCGTTGGACAGATCTCGCAGGATCTCCTCGCGGTGCGTGAATGGAGAAAAGTGGCCGCCAGGGACGTACCGCGTCTTGCATTGCGGGAGGCGGCTGGCTAATCGCCGTGCCAACTCGACAGGTACCTTTGGATCCTCGAGCCCGTGCCACAACCTGACTGGTCTGCGAATGCACTCCGGCTCGAACCCCCAAGGGCGCAGGTACTGCTGAAGGTCACCAGCTGTGGCAGCTCCACCCTGACGGGAACTCTCCCGCATGTCCGAAATGAACGCCGCCCGGCTGACGTCGCTGTCGAGGAGCGAGCGGAAGACCTGGCGATCCAACTTCGGAAGCGCACGCTCCATCCTTGCAATCAGCGTGTCGGCATCACCGTCGGCGGCCTTGGCCAGCATCGAGGAGGAGAGGGCGCAGAGCTTCTGGAGTATCCAAGGAGCGCGTCGTGCCAGTGCCCAATAGAGGGCGTCACCTCGGCTGGCAGGTGTCCACCGTTCGCGTGCATACACCGGCGGCATTCCGCTGAGGATCGTTGTGCTCGAGACCAATTCCGGGCATTGCGCAGTCAGCGCCAACGCCGGTCCCGCACCCATGGAAACGCCCAATACAGCCACCCGACGGAGGCTCAGGTACTCGGCCAGTGCGGATCCGTCCGCGGCCCATTGCCTGAATCCAGCTTCCGGGTGGTGTGGTGAAGACAGCCCATAGTGGGGTCGGTCGATGGAAATCAGCCGGACAGCGTGGCGTTCGAGCAACTCGTTCGACATGGTCCAGCCCGGCATCCACCGGGAGGAGGCATAGCCATGCACGAAGAAGCAGGGCGTGCCGGCGGGGTCACCGAATTCGGCGTATCCAATCCGGCGGCCCTCTTCCAGTTCGATGCTCATCGAGGTGATACTCATGCTGAAGTCTGCTCCTCTTGGGTCGGCCAGGTGGCGACCGTCTCGATTGCCCATTCCGCCCAGGAGATCATCGCCTCCAGACGCCGGACTCCTGCCTCCAGACCGAGCAGCGCTGCCCGGCCATTGGGGTTGCCCAGGTCGAGACCCTGCGTGAGTACTCGCATCCCGCGTAGCCGTATTCGGTGATATTCGAGCTCGCTGGACAGGAACGCCCGGGCTTCTTCCGGCTCAACGAGCCACAACGCGAAGGAACGCAGCACCGTCTCGTTCCTCAGTGAGTGATCCGGGGCCGTGGTTGTCAACCACTGACGTAGCTCGGACTGCCCGTCCTCGGTGATCTCGTATGGCCGGCGACCCCGTGGCCCTTCTCCTTGCTCGCGAATCAACCCTTCGGCAGCAAGGCGTTTCAGCTCGGGATATACCTGAGTGGGCTTGGAGTGCCAGACGAACTTCAGCACGCCATCGAACTCCTGGCCGATGTCATACCCACTGCGGGGCTCCCCGGCTATCAGAGTGAGAAGGGCCATTCGGAGGGACATACCTAAATATGACACTAAAAAAGGTTAATGTCACATTGGGGTTCTCGAGTGCAAGGCGGGGGGCTATCGGGTACTTGAAGAAATCTTCGAGCATCCAGGAAACGCTTCGCGGACAGAGAATGACTTCACCTGCATGGCAACTAGTTTGGTTGCTCAAAAATTGCTGGATGCTCCGATGTCGAGTCCGCCCCGTTCAGTTCTGCGGGGGTGAGTCGACGTCAGTTCCTCGGGGCGTGGCCGGTGACGGAGCGGATGAATCGGCCGATCTCGCGGATGGCCCGGGTGCCCTCGGGGAGCAGTCCGGCAGCGGCCTGGAAGACGTGTACCTGCCGTTCCCATACTTGAAGCTCGCACGGCACCCCCGCCTGGGAGAGCCGTTCCGACAACAGTTCCGCGTCGGCATAGACCATTTCCTGCGAGCCGGTCTGGATGAGCGCCGGCGGCATTGGAGCGAGTATGCCGTCCACAGGCGAGGAGGAAGGCTCGTGCCCGCCTTTGGTGTCCGTCCGTTCGATCAGTGTGGACAGCGCCCCGACGGCGCGCTTGGGAAAGACTGCACACAGATCGGCGTTGGGGTGGGCCAGTTTGTGGGCAGGGTCGAGGTCGGTCAGCGGAGACAGTGCGACATCGGCGGCGGGACACGGCAGCCCTTGCCGCAGGACTTCGAGTGTCACCATGAAGGTAAGGAAACCGCCCGCCGAGTCGCCCGCGATGACGATTCGATCGGCGGCATAGCCTTGGGACAGTAGCCACCTGTATCCGTCGACGCCGTCCTCGACCGCCGCGCGGATGGGGTTCTGCGGGATCATGCGATATGCGACGTTTAGTGTCGCCGCCTGCGATGCTGCGGCGATTCGGGACACCATCTGTCGATGGGAGTTGACCCCGCCGCACAGGAACGCGCCGCCGTGGAGATAGAGGATTGCCCGGTCCGCCAGGTCTCCAGGGGGGCGGATCCATTCGGCGCGGCAGTGCGGCAGCCGGATCGGCCTTCGCTGCGTTCCGCGGACCGGGCCCAGGGAGTGCCCGAACACGTCGACGATCCCCGTGGGCCACGGCAGCCCAGGATAGCGCGCCCAGCTGTCGAGGAACGGCCGGACCGTCCGACGGAGTGTGTGTGCGAGGGCCACCGACTGCGGGCTGTTTCCGCTGAACTCCCGCCGGGTCACCGGATACGGTGCCGGGCAAAAATCGTGAGTCGCAGTGCTCATTACATGCCCTCCTATCGGCTTCGGCGCCCATGACGTCTAATGTGTGCTGCGCGCGGTACTGATATAGACATATATCCAAGTTGGGCGCACGGACGTTACGCCCGACGTAGCATCCTGACGGAAGTCGTAATGGGATAGTGATGAAGTAGGGGTGAACGTCCACGTGGGGCTCATGTCGGTTACCGATTCGATATTTCTTCTCGCCGAATCTCGTGAGCATCCGATGCACGTCGGATCACTCGAGTTGTTCACTCCGCCGGAGGATGCCGGCCCCGACTACGTGATGGCGATGCACGAAACGATGCTGTCGCACACGGACGTTGATCCCGTGTTCCGCAAGAAGCCGGCGGATCCGGTCGGGAGCCTCGGGAACCTCTGGTGGGCGGACGAATCCCAGGTAGACCTCGAATACCACGTGCGCCATTCGGCGCTTCCATCTCCCCACCGGGTACGGGAGTTGCTGACCCTCACGTCTCGGCTGCACGGCACGCTGCTCGACAGACACCGTCCGTTGTGGGAAATGCATTTGATCGAGGGCCTCGACGACGGCCGGTTCGCGGTCTACACCAAGTTCCACCACTCGCTGATGGACGGCGTATCCGGACTGCGGCTGCTGATGCGGACGCTCTCGACCGATCCGAGTGTGCGCAATGCTGCGCCGCCGTGGAACCTGCCTCCGGCTTCGTCGCGCAACGGTGCCGTTCCCGCTGCTCCGTCCGTGATGAACGAGATCCGTCGTACGGCCGGTGACGTGGCAGGTCTCGTGCCGGCCGCGGTTCGCATCGCCCGCACCGCACTGGGTCAGCACGACATGAGGTTTCCGTACCAGGCGCCGCGGACCATACTCAACGTCCCGATCGGTGGCGCACGTCGGTTCGCCGCGCAGTCATGGCCACTCGAGCGGATCGAAGCAGTGCGGAAGGCGGCCGGAGTCAGCATCAACGACGTGGCGATGGCTATGTGCGCCGGGGCGTTACGAGGCTATCTCGAGGAGCAGAACGAGTTGCCCGACGCGCCGCTGATCGGGATGGTTCCAGTGTCGTTGCGCGAGGAGCGGTCGGCCGATGCCGGCGGCAACGCGGTGGGAGCCACGTTGTGCAACCTGGCGACCGACGTCGCCGACCCGGCCGCGCGTCTGTCGGCGATTCGCGATTCGATGGCCCAAAGTAAGGAACTGTTCGGCAGCCTGACTCCACTGCAGGCTCTGGCCTGGTCGGCCGTCAACATGTCGCCGATCGCGTTGACCCCGGTTCCCGGTTTCGTCCAGTTCACCCCACCGCCGTTCAACGTGATCATCTCCAACGTTCCTGGACCGCGAAAGACGGTGTACTGGAATGGGGCCAGGCTGGACGGCATCTACCCAGCCTCGGTCGTACTTGACGGGCAAGCGCTCAACATCACGCTCACCAGCAACGGCGACAACCTCGACTTCGGTGTCATCGGATGCCGCAGTTCGGTGCCAAGTCTGCAGCGAATCCTGCATCATCTCGAGGCCGCGCTGGCTGAACTCGAGGCATCGCTGCTCGTACCCGCTGAAAGGTAGCTCAGCGCCGACCCGATTCCTGCTCTGCCAGCGCCCGCCTCGACTCCTGGTGGAGGACCTCGAGGAGTTCGTGTTCGATGTCTACGAACTCGGGCGAGGTCATCATCGACAGTTCGCGTGGGCGGGGCAGATCCACCGTCATCTCGCGCCGGACGGTGGCGGGCCGCGCTGAGAGCACCACCACCCGATCCGACAGGTAGACGGCCTCACGGATGTCGTGGGTAATCATCAGGACAGTCCACCTGTAGCGCTGCCACACCTGTTGCAGCCATGTCTGCATCTCAGTGCGCGTCAACGAGTCCAAGGCGCCGAACGGTTCGTCGAGAAGCAGCACCGGGCGTTCCTGGACTACGGTCCGTAGCATCGCAGCGCGCTGCCGCATCCCGCCGGACAACTGGCTGGGCCGGGCGTCCTCGAACCCGCCGAGACCGAACACGGGGAACAGTTTCCGGGCCTTGTCCCGCGCCTGCTTCCTGGGTACGCCTCGAACTTCGAGGCCGAGGGTGGTGTTGTCGAGGACGCTGCGCCAGGGGAATAGCAGGTCTTTCTGCGGCATGTACGCGCATTTGGCGGTGCCGCTGCCTGCTGGGCGTACAGCCTCGCCGCCGATGGTGGCGGTGCCGGAATCCGGTTGGTCGAGACCGGCGAGCATGGAGAGGGCCGTGCTCTTCCCACACCCGCTGGGGCCGATCACCGACACGAACTCGCCGCGTTCGACGGTGAAGGAGACGTCGTCGAGCACCGACCGGCTTCCGTCGCGGACCGGAAACGACTTGGTGAGGCCGGCAAGTTCGACGTGCGCTTCCTCAGCCATTGCGGCCCAGCTCGCTCCTGGTCCGTCATTCACGTCGGCTCCGTTCCTCGCTGATCCAGGGGGCGACGGCGCGTTCGACGACGAAGGTGAGCAGGTAGAGGCTGACGCTGATCACGGCGGTCACCAGTACCGCGGCCAGTACGAGGTCGGTCCGGAACGAGTTCTTCTGCGTCGCCATATAGATGCCGAGCCCGGATGTGGCACCGACGTACTCGGCGAACACGGCTCCCACCACGGCGTACGTGATGCCGATTCGCAGTGCGGTGAAAAAACGAGGAATCGCCGAGGGCAGTCGCACATAGCGGAACTCCTGCCAGCGGGATGCGCCCATACTGCGCAACAGGGCGCCCGCATCTCTGTCGGCCGCGGCGAAACCCTCGATCAGGCCGATCGTCATCGGGAAGAATGTGGCGAGGGCGATCACGAGGATCTTCGGCAGCAGGCCGAATCCGAACCAGATGATCATCAGTGGCGCGATCGCGATGATCGGCAGCGTTTGTGACACAACGAAGAGAGGGACGAATGCGCGCCGCAGCCACGGTGAGAAGTCGACGAGCACGGCGAGCGCCCAGGCGAACAACAGGGACACCGCGAAGCCGATCAGTGTCACCTGCAGCGTCGACGAGGCGTGGCCTGCGATCGCATCGCGTGCCCGCCAGCCCTGCTGCACGACGCGTAGCGGTGACGGCAGCACCTGCGGTCGGATCCCGCTGGCCATCACGTACACCTGCCACGCGCCGACAAGCAGGGCCACGACCACCACCGAGGGCACGCCCCGGCGCAGTAGCGAGGACGCGCTCGGGGTCGTTGTGGGAACGCTCTTGTCAGGGCTGAGGGAGGTATTCATTGGTGAAGTACGTCGACCAATCGGGTTCCGTGGTCAGCGGTGACCCATCGGGGCCAGTGAGCAGGCCGTGCTGAAACAGGAAACCGGAGTAACCCGCCCATCGCTCGGCCGTCTGGGTTCCGACTCTTCCGGAACTGTCCTTCATGTACTCGGAGGACAGCATCTGCTGACTCTCGCGTACGAGTGACTCGTCCGTGAAGGCGCCGGGATTGGCGTCGATCAGCATCTGTGCGGCCTGGGCAGGCTCATCGGCGGCGAACTGGTATCCACGCTGCAGAGCCTGAACGAACTTGCGGGCCTCCCCGGGATGATCGGCCATCCAACTCTCGTTGCCTGCGATGACGAGAGCGTAGGCGTCGGGGAATCCGAAGTCCGTGTAGTGGAAGTACCGCATCGGGGTGCCCCGGTGCTCGGCCTCGATGCCTTCCCAAGCGAAGAAGGACACGGTGAAATCGGCGGCGCCGGAGTAGACGGCCTCGTATGCGGATGTGCCGAGAGTGACCGTGGTGAATTCCCCTTTGCCGCCGTCGTTGCGGATGATCTGCTTCAGCGTCTCCTCCCCGTCGGGATTTGCGAAACCTGCGTAGATCTTGCCGTCCAGATCCCTGGGGCGGGTGATGTCGGCGCGATCCGCTTTCACCGCGATTCCGGTCGCCCAGTGCTGCAGCGGGGCGAGCACCGACTTGGTTTGTGCGCCCGCCGCCTTCGCGAACGTGGAGGAACTCTGGAAGCTCACCCCGAACTCGGCGTTACCGGCATCGACGAGGGTGTTCGGCGAGGTGTCGTTGTAAGGCAGCACCTGCACGTCAAGCCCGGCGTCTTCGAAATAGCCTTGCTGAAGGGCGACGAACAGGCCGGTGTGGTTGGTATTCGGAGTCCAGTCGAGCGCAAATCGGACGGTATCGCCCGACTGTGCGTTGCCCGCACAACCGGTGAGCATCGCGAGGGCCGAGACGAGAATGGCGGCTACCGTCGTAGCACGCTTGCGCGAAGACAGCGCCTTGTGTGAGAACAGTATCGAGTGCGAGAACAGTGTCACGATGCCGGCCATTCCTGCTTGTTCACGACGGTGTCCCAGAACATGAGTTCGTAGCGGCTGGCAATCACGAACGCCTCCACCATGGCCTCGCGCTGAGAGTCGGTCGCGGCGTCTGCGGCAGCGTCCACGAACTCGCGGGCGGTGGCGACGGCGGTCTGGAATTCCTCGGCGTCGTAGGTGGTCACCCATTGCGCATAGGGGTGAGACGGATCGGCGGACAGCACCTCGCGGGCACTTCTCGCGAGCCGTCGTCCCACGTCGGCATAGATCCAGAAGCACGGCAGCACCGCGGCGGCGGCCACGGGGTACGGATCGGTGGCGGCGACAGCCGTCAGGTACGAGATGTACCCGAGGCAGGCCTGCGAATGCTGCGGTTCCGCGTCGGACTCGGGTAGTTGACCGCTGGTCAGCAGGTTCTGGTGAAGTGTCGCTTCGACAGTCGCGGCAGTGGCGGCGGAGCCGGCCCAGAAGCCGGCTGCGTCCGGGTCCGGGGCGTGAGCCGCCACCAACGAGAGAGCCTTCGCGTACCCCGTGAGGTATAGCAGGTCTTGTTCGATGTACGTGCGGAACACGTCCAACGGTAGGGTCCCGTCGCCGAGACGGCGCAGGAACTCCAGTTCGTCGATTGCGTCGCGCAACACCTTGGTCCGGTCCCACATGTGGTCCGTGAATCGGGTGTGCCGGCCCGCGTCGGCGGCACCTTGGGCAGAGCTGGTCACGATGTTGACATCCCTTCGTCAGCATTACCTGAGCAGGTTTCCGGGTGTGTTCTCAGCCCCGCCCGTGCGGAGCACCCCGTGTCAGAACAAAGCCGACCCTAGCACCGGGCAGGGGTGCGGGCTGAGTGGACCCTCACGCCGGGGACGTGGGGCAACAATGTCGTCGGCCTCAGCCGACGGTCCCGATCACCGGATCAGACGAGTTCCGCATAGCTTGGATTCTGGGAGATGTACTTGGCGACGTATGAACACGAGGGCACTACGGAGAACCCGCGGGCTTTCGTGTCGTCGAGGGCAGCCTTCAGCACTTCGGCAGCCAGGCCCTGCCCACGGAACCGCGGGTAGGTGACGGTGCGGTGGAAGTCGCGGACGCTGCCGTGTTCGGCGTAGTCGGCGTAACCAGCCAGCTGACCGTCGACGAAGACTTCGAACCGGGACTCTGCCACGCAGTGCTCCACCGTTGTTGCCACAGACCGCTCCTCTGCTCGTTGCCTGCATGCGGTATCGCGCCGCAGCCGTCATCCGCAGATTACCGGTCGGAATTGCCGGCGTCGGTGCGCATCGGGTTACAGGACGGCTCCGGGGTTACAGGACGGCTCCGGGGTTGAGGATGCCCAACGGGTCGAGCGCATTCTTGATCCGCTGTGTCAATTCCATGACGTCGGGACCTACCTGGTTGGGCAGCCAGGCCTTCTTCAGTCGTCCTACGCCGTGCTCGCCGGTGATCGTGCCGCCGAGTGAGATCGTGAGATCCATGATCTCGCCGAATACGAGATGCGCGCGCTCGGTCATCTCGGCGTCTTCAGGATCGAAGACGATGAGCGGGTGGGTGTTTCCGTCGCCGGCGTGTGCAACCACCGCGACGATCACGCCGCGCTCACGGGAGATGGCGGCGATCCCCTCGACCAGCGCAGGCAGTTTCGAGAGTGGGACGCAGACGTCCTCAAGGAGTAAGCTTCCCAGCTTCTCGACCGCGTGGAAGACGTATCGCCTCGCTGCAGCGAAGGCTTCGCCCTCATCGGGATCGTCGGTCGTGAAGACCTCGGAAGCTCCGTTCGCCGCACAAGCATCCGCCATGACGGCAATCTCTTCGGCCGCAATTGCTCCGGGGGCATCCGACCGCGCGATGAGCATCGCTTCGACGGTGCGATCGAGTCCCATCCGCATGGCATCCTCGACGGCACCGATCGACGCGCGATCCATGAACTCGAGCATCGAGGGCCGTAGCGTGCGCGTAATGGCCAGGACCGAGTCTGCGGCGGACTGGACGGAGGCGAACGACGCGACGAGGGTGCTCGACGGCGGCTGGGCGGGAATCAGTCTCAGCGTCGCCTCGGTGACGACGCCGAGGGTCCCCTCGCTTCCGACGAACAGTTTGGTCAGCGAGAGGCCGGCCACATCCTTGAGGCGCGGGCCACCGAGTCGCACGGCTGTTCCGTCCGCGAGGACCACCCGCAGCGCGAGCACGTAGTCGGTGGTGACGCCGTACTTCACGCAGCACAGACCGCCCGCATTGGTTGCGACGTTGCCGCCGATCGAGCAGATCTCGAACGAGGACGGATCGGGGGGATACCAGAGTTCGTGCTCCGTTGCCGCGGCCTTGACCTCCGCGTTGAGCAGGCCCGGTTCCACCACGGCGATACGCGTGGCCGGGTCCACCTCGATCCGACGCATACGTTCGGTGCTGATCACTACGCTGCCCGACACGGCCGTCGCACCGCCGCTGAGCCCGGAACCCGCTCCCCTCGGAATGACCGGAACCCGATGTTCGGTGGCCCAGCGCATCACCGCCTGGACGTCTTCGGTGGTGGTAGGGCGGGCGACCGCACAGGGAGTCGCCGCGTCGGGGTCCCGTGCCCAGTCCTGACTGTACGACGCGAGAAGGTCCGGATCGGTGACCAGGCATCCTTGGGGAAGGGTAGCGGCGAGCGCCGTGAGTGTGTCGTCGGTGACGGTCATCGTGACTCCTGGAATGCGAGTGTCCTGCATCCCGAAGGTAGCCCATTTCCATAGGTGCCCTCGAATTGCCCGAACTCCCGAGTGAACTGATTCCTGCCCCCAGTTGACGAGGGATTTACGCCTGGCGGTCTCGCGATGTGGGATCGGCGAGTGGACTCCTTCGACCTTCGTTGGCGAGGGATGCAGTCTAGTACGAAGGAGGAAATGCAGGTAGAAGCATTTCTTGACATAGGTCAACCTACACTTTCGCTTGTAACACGAGTCACACCCGCAACTCTGTTACCGGATTGTATCGGCGAGGCAACACAAGAACGCACGTTCGCGGGTTAGCGATCTGGGATCGTCAGACATCGCGAATAATTTCCGCCCCAAGCGTCAGGCATCGGCGAAGAATATCCGCCTCAAGCGTCAAACGTCGGAGAGTATCCGCCTCAATGGAGATTCTCAACCAACTATGAGCCAGCTCGAGGTGTGCCCGGATTTTGCCGCACCGCACCAGGAAGGACCTGTACTGATGAATACATCCCACCGAGATCCCAGCAGTTACATCTCCGCGATGTTCTCGTACGAGTTCTTCGACAATGGCGTCGATTACGCGTCCATCGAACGGATCCACCGTGGGGAGTTCGACGAGTGGATCTCCGCACTCGCAGGGTCGGGGTTGTTTACGAACAATGAAGTTCGGTCCATGCACCAGGCATGGCACTTGGACCCCGGGACTCTCCTGGACGCGCTGCTCGCCGATGCGGACGAAGTGACCGCCAGGCGATGCCAGGTCATTTGGGCTGCGCTCGATCAGGTCTCACCGTCTGTCGCCGACACAGTCCGCGGCTGAAGGTATCTCCGCCGCAGAACTCGCCATCGTCACACGAGTTCGGTTCGATCTCCGTTCACGACGATTGCCTGATCGTCCGTGAGGGTCCGGTATTCGATGCCGGCGAGTCTCAATGCGTCGACTGTGCGCCGAACTCCGGCGGCGTCCTCCAGTAACGCGGACGATCCGGCCACTGGAGGCTCCGCAGGCGGATGGTGAGGGACGATGGCGAAGCTCACCACGCCCAGGCCGTCCCAGAGTGGGTTCATACCACAGGTCGCGACCACCTCCGTCGGGTCATCGCAGGAGTCGAGACCGTGGAGCGTCGGAGCCATGACGCACGCGCCCGCGCTGTACCCGGCGTACACCAGTGAGTCGTTCCGTAGTAGTTTCCGGATCACGTGGTCAGCCCCACTCCGAGCCATCTGTGCGCGCAACACGAATGTGTTCCCGCCTCGCACCCACAGCATGTCGAACTCGGTCAGTCGCTCCTCGAGCGCATTGGCGTTCGCGTGCCCGTCACTCTCGATGTAGTCACGCAGGTCCACCTCCTCCGGGGCGAAGCCCAGGCGGGTCAGCGGCATCACGTCGCTGACGACCGCGGACGCTCGTGCCGTGGGTGGCCAGGCATCCGCCGCGGCGGCAATCACGCCGACGCGCCCTGCCCGCAACGTGGTGCCGTCCGAGCGCGGGCCGTTGACCAGCGACATCAGGGGTGCGGGATCAGCGCCGAACCGGTATGACGAGAGGAACAGGCGCACCGTGATCAGATCGTGAACGCGAGGTTGTCGACGATCCTCTTACCGGCGTCTGCGTCGCCGCTCAGCCCGATTTCGTCACGGTGCTCCGCTGCCGTGGTCCTGCCACCTGCCAGTCGCGTGAACAGTCGTGAATCGAGGGTGACGGTCGTGGTCGCCTCGGACGGTAACGCGTCGACCACCGCCGCCCTGCCGTCGACGGTGATGTGGATGTTTCGTGCGAGCGGCCCCGTCAGCTCCAGTGTGATCCTGGATCCGTCCGGGGCCTTGCCGCGCTTCCCGACGAGGAATGCGATGGCACCTGAGATCTCCATGAAGGCCGTGTCCGCCCGGTGATCGCCCTCGTCGCCAGGCAATCCGAGCGCGTCCCGGATGTCGAGTTCATGCATCCAGCAGTCGAACGCGCGGATGCGCATGAAGCGGAGGTAGGGCGCCGGCCCGACCGGTGTGGTGGTTTCGGCCGCGAACATCTCATCCGTCATCTCGGCCAACTCCGCCCGTCTGCGGGTGGTGATCGCACGGAACTTCTCGAGCATCTCCGAGCCCGCGCAGCCCCGCAGTCCCTCCACCCACTGTTCGTTGAAGGCGCCGATTTCGTTCCGGACGTGGCCGAGGCTTCGGACGTCGATGCTGGTGTGCGGTGCCGGAATTCCCGCGAGGAGAGATTCGTCGCCGATAATATGCGCGACGACGTCGTGGATCGTCCAGCCGGGCAGGGCTGTGGGTGTAAACCACGCGTCCCCGGGCAGCGGCGACAGCACCTGTTCGAGCGCGTCCCATCCCTCGAACAGCGCCCCGAGGATCGGTTCCCTTTGCAAGGCGTTCACAGCGTTGTACTCCTCAATGTTGTACTCCTCAATTTTTCCTCAACTGTAGGACCCCGCGCCTCGAGCGTGGCGAACGTTTCGCCATGGGCGGACGGCCGTCCCGGTGTTGGGCGTGGTGACTGCCCGTGATGGATTCGGTGTGGTAGACCGATGGTGAGAATCTCCCTGAGTGGTTCCCTGGCTGGCAGGAGGAGCGCGAATGTTCCCTGGAAACTTCGTTGCGACCACTCCCGACAAGCCGGCTGTCATCCGCCCGGCGACGGGGGAGCAGATCACCTACCGGGAATTGGACCAACGGTCCACCCGCCTGGCTCGGCATCTGCGCTCGCTCGGACTGAAGGTGGGCGACCACCTGGCCCTTGTGTCGAGCAACGACCTTCGCGTTTTCGAAGTGTATTGGGCGGCGCTACGATCCGGGCTGTATGTCACGGTTGTCAACTGGCACCTCACCCCGGAGGAGGCCGGATACGTCGTGGACGACTGCGGAGCCGAGGTCCTGATCGTCTCGGTGGACGCCGCCCGCGCCGTCCCGCACGATCGGAACCAAATTCCCCGGGTTCGGCACCGCCTCGTGTACGGAGGCGAACTTCGCGGATTCGACAGCTACGAAGATGCCCTCGCCGGGCAGTTGGACGAACCGCTCGACTCGCAACCCCGCGGTCAGGACATGCTGTACTCCTCCGGCACTACCGGACGGCCCAAGGGTGTCAAACTCGCTCTGCCGGAAGGTGAAGTGGACGCCACGATGGATCCGTACGCCGCGGCGTTCGTCGCGATCTACGGATTCGACTCGGACACCGTCTATCTGTGTCCCGCACCCCTGTATCACGCAGCTCCACTGCGGTTTTGCGGCACAGTAGCCTCCGTTGGCGGAACGATCATTCTGATGGACCGATTCGACGCCGAGGAGTCGCTGCGGCTGATCGAGCAATATCGCGTGACTCACAGTCAGTGGGTGCCGACGATGTTCGTGCGGATGCTCAAGCTGCCGAGGGATGTTCGTGCAAAATTTGACGTGTCGAGCCAGAAGGTGGCAATTCACGCGGCGGCGCCGTGCCCGCCTGACGTGAAACGGTCGATGATCGAGTGGTGGGGTCCGGTGATCCACGAATACTATGCGTCCACCGAAGGAGCGGGCGCCACGTTCATTGACAGCGTCGAGTCGCTCGCCAAGCCGGGATCGGTGGGGCGCGACGGGGTGATGGGCATCGTCCACATTTGCGATGACAACGGTGAGGACCTGCCCGCCGGCGAAATCGGAACCGTCTATTGGGAGCGGGAGGAACGATCGTTCGAATATCACAACGATCCGGCGAAGACGGAAGCCGCGACGCACCCCCGCCATCCGGCGTGGACCACGAGCGGCGACATCGGCTACCTCGATTCCGATCGCTTCCTGTATCTGACCGACCGTGCAGCGTTCATGATCATCTCGGGTGGGGTGAACATCTACCCACAGGAATCGGAGAATGTGCTCATCATGCATCCCAAGGTGTTCGACGTTGCTGTGATCGGCGTGCCCGACGAGGAGATGGGCGAACAGGTCAAGGCCGTGGTGCAACTCGTCGACGGTGTCGAGCCGTCGGATGTCGTGGCCCGCGAACTGCTCGACTACGTGCGCGATCGGGTGAGCCACTACAAAGCGCCACGTACCATGGACTTCTCGGACGACCTGCCGCGCACGGCCACCGGCAAACTCGTCAAGCACAAGTTGAGGGCCAGGTATCTGAACGCTCGCTGACCGTAGATATCCGATTACCAACCTGATCCGCGGCGCGGGCAGTTGCTCACGACTGATTTCGCAGGTACTCGCCGAGGACTTCGGCGTGGCTGTGTCGGAGGTCCTTGGTTGCAGTCAGCAGAACGATCGGCCGTCCATGTGCGAGTTCCTGTACTCGTGAGACGGCCTTCCGGCCGGTCGGTGACTCTAACTCGTGAACATATCGCTCCCGGAACTCGCTGAAGGCGGAGACGTCGTGCGAGTACCAATGACGCAGGTCCGTCGACGGCGCGAGATCCCTGGCCCAGTCGTCGAAATGAAAGGCATCCTTTCGCAGCCCACGCGGCCAGAGTCTGTCGACGAACAGTCGCAGTCCGTCGCCTACGGTCGGATGGTCGTAGACCCGCTCGACCACGACGGGCGGTGCCCCAGTGATGCCTGGCGTGCCCTGTTCCTTCGGCATGCTCACGATTGAACCTCCGCTCCTGGTGCGGGTGCCTACTGCAAGACTACGACGAATCGCTTTGTGATCGTGGTCACAAATGTCGGGATACACGTGCCGGAACCGCTGTTCGGGCTCGAGTCAGACGCTCACCCGTAGGCCTATGTGCCGCACACGTCACATCCTCACTTGGCTATTATCAGCTGAATTCAGTCGTGGTGGGGGACACATCGCCCATTATCGGGTGGTTGCCGCTCGATGCGGCACCCAGACCATCTACCGCAGGAAGTCGATAAATGGATACATCGCAGAGCGCGTCACATCCGCGTCCGACGGTCGGCGTCCCCCGGGAGTCGAACGAGGGCGAGCGGCGGGTCGCGTTGGTGCCGAAGATCGTGGCCGCGCTGATCGGTAAGGGTGTGGACGTGGTGGTCGAGCAGGGCGCCGGTCTCGGCGCGCTGATTCCCGACGATCTCTATATCGCCGCGGGGGCGAAGATCGGCGATCCGTGGTCGGCGGACGTGCTCGTGAAGGTAGCGCCGCCGTCGGACGCGGAGGTGGCCAGGTTGCACCCGGGGCAGATGCTGATCGGGTTCCTGGCACCGCGCAATCAGGACAACCAACTGGCTGCGTTGAAGTCGGCGGGGGTGCAGGCATTCGCGGTGGAGTCGATCCCGCGTATTTCCCGCGCGCAGGTGATGGATGCGCTGTCTTCACAGGCGAACGTCTCGGGCTACAAGTCGGTGTTGCTGGCCGCGTCGGAGTCGACCCGCTTCTTCCCGATGCTCACCACCGCCGCCGGCACCGTCAAACCGGCGACCGTGCTGGTACTCGGTGTCGGTGTGGCCGGGTTGCAGGCATTGGCGACGGCGAAACGGCTCGGTGGCCGGGCCACCGGGTACGACGTGCGCCCGGAGGTGGCGGACCAGGTTCGTTCGGTAGGCGCGCGGTGGCTCGATCTGGGGATCGATGCGGCCGGAGAGGGCGGATACGCTCGTGAGCTCTCCGAGGATGAACGGGTGCAGCAGCAGCAGGCGCTCGAGGACGCGATCAAGGGCTTCGACGTGGTCATCACGACCGCGCTGGTGCCGGGCCGTCCCGCGCCTCGACTGGTGACGGCCGCCGCAGTGGAGGGCATGAAGCCGGGATCGGTGGTGGTGGATCTGGCGGGGGAGACCGGCGGCAACTGCGAGCTGACTGAACCCGGTCAGACCGTGATCAAACACGGGGTCACGATTTGCTCGCCGTTGAACCTGCCCTCCACGATGCCCGAGCACTCGTCGGAGTTGTACGCGAAGAACGTCTCGGCCCTGCTGGAGCTGATGTTGGTCGAAGGCCGGCTGGCCCCCGACTTCTCGGACGAGGTGCTTGCGGCCTCGTGCGTCACCCGTGAGGAGGCGGTGTCCTGATGTACACCGAACTGTTGGCGAATATCGCGATCCTGGTGTTGTCCGGGTTCGTGGGTTTCGCGGTGATCTCGAAGGTCCCGAACACGTTGCACACCCCGTTGATGTCGGGTACCAATGCCATTCACGGAATTGTCGTGCTGGGTGCCCTGGTGGTGTTGGGCAAGGTCGACGACCCGTCCTGGGGGCTGCAGGTGATCTTGTTCGTGGCGTTGGTGTTCGGAACGATCAATGTGGTCGGCGGCTTCGTGGTCACTGACCGGATGCTGGGGATGTTCAAGTCCAAACCCGCCGCACCCGCTGATGCTCCGCCCCTTGATGCAGTGGACAAGAAGGGGGAGAAGTAATGGAGTACTTGGTCAACGTCCTGTACATCATCGCGTTCGGGATGTTCATCTACGGTCTGATGGGTCTGACAGGCCCGAAGACGGCGGTGCGCGGCAATCAGATCGCAGCGGCGGGCATGATCGTCGCCGTCGTCGCCACCCTGATCTCGATCCGGGATACCTCCAACTGGATCCTGATCGTGACCGGGCTGGTGATCGGTGTGGTGTTGGGTGTGCCACCCGCGTTGCGGACGAAGATGACGGCGATGCCGCAGCTGGTCGCGCTCTTCAACGGGGTCGGCGGAGGCACCGTCGCCCTGATCGCGTACGCGGAGTTCCTGGATTCGGACGGGTTCACAGCGTTCTCGCACGGGGAAATACCGACGGTGCACATCGTGATCGCATCGTTGTTCGCGGCGATCGTCGGGTCTATCTCGTTCTGGGGATCGGTGATCGCGTTCTTGAAGTTGCAGGAAACCTTGCCCGGCCGGCCGATCGGCATAGGGAAACTCCAGCAACCGCTGAATGCAGTGCTGTTGATCGGGGCGGTGGCGTTCGCAGTGGTCATCGGGGTCAAGGCCATCGACCCCACCGGTACGACGAGTCAGTGGTGGATCGTCGGGATCCTGGTCCTGGCCGCGGTGCTCGGGTTGATGGTGGTCCTACCGATCGGCGGTGCCGACATGCCCGTCGTCATCTCCCTGCTCAACGCCCTCACAGGTCTGTCCGCCGCGGCGGCGGGTCTGGCCTTGAACAATCAGGCGATGATCGTGGCCGGGATGATCGTCGGCGCCTCGGGTTCAATCCTGACGAATCTGATGGCGAAGGCGATGAACCGGTCCATTCCGGCGATTGTGGCCGGTGGATTCGGGGGCGGCGGCGCGGCCGCGGCGGTCGGAGACGGGACTGTGAAGACGGCGAAGTCCACCTCGGCGGCGGACGCGGCCATCCAGATGGCGTATGCGAATCAGGTGATCGTGGTCCCGGGATACGGGTTGGCCGTCGCGCAGGCCCAGCACGCGGTCAAGGACATGGCAAAACTGCTTGAGTCGAAGGGCGTCGAGGTCAAGTACGCCATCCACCCGGTCGCCGGCCGAATGCCCGGACACATGAACGTCCTCCTTGCCGAAGCGGATGTCGAGTACGACGCGATGAAGGAGATGGACGACATCAACGACGAGTTCGCTCGTACCGACGTCACCCTGGTGATCGGGGCGAACGATGTCACCAACCCCGCCGCCCGCAACGATCCGTCCAGTCCGATTCACGGTATGCCGATTCTGAATGTGGATCAGTCGAAGTCGGTCATTGTGCTCAAACGGTCGATGAACTCCGGCTTCGCCGGGATCGACAACCCACTGTTCTTCGCCGATGACACAGTGATGCTCTTCGGAGACGCGAAGAAAATGGTCGCCGCTGTCACCGAGGAACTCAAAGCGCTGTAGTTCGCTGCAGTCGGTCGACTCCGGTGGTGCAGGCTCACCGTCGCCGACCTAAAAGCGGATATTGCCGTTGTGGCGAGAGAAGGCGATGGCCGCGGTGTCGGGCCGTCGCTCTTCTCGTTCGGCGGCAACTGGGGAATACAGCATCAGGGTCGACGCGAGCGCCCACCAGATCGCCGCGATTACCAGGCTCGCCGCGATTCCGAAGACGCTGATCGGTTCGACCATTGCAGAAGCGCCTGCAACACCGAGGAGGCCGGCGAATCCGAGGCCCGAGATGACCGGTCGGAAGCGGGGTGCCGCCACCAGCAGCGCCGATCCGCACAGAGCTGCGAAAGCGACGATGTGTCCGCTCGGCAGCAGTGCGGGAGCGGTGTCCGAGGCCCACGCCCGGACCGCCGCACCGGTGAGATTCGCACCGAGAGAGAGCACCAGTACCGCGCCGATCCCATACGGGAGTTTTCGCATCATCGAGACGACGGAAAGGACTACCGTCACCGCGAGTATGGCTGTGATATCGATGGCGTCGATTACCGGGACAGCCACGGGGTGCAGGGCTTCCGGGAACATCAGCGCCGACGACGAGGGGCGGACGAGATACAGGGCGCCCAGCGATACCGCACCCGCGGCGGCGACCGCGAGGCGATGGACGCTGCGACGCAGCGAACTGGTGGAAATGATCACGGAGTCCAGTCTGCCAACCGATCCTGAGCGAATCAGGAGAGGGCGCTGTGATACTGGTCAACGGTGGCCGTCGTGCTCCGCGCGGCACCCGCGCACGCAGCGACGATGAGGGTGCACACCAGCGGGACCGCCATCGCGGTGGTGAGGGGAATCACCTGGGAGATCCAGCCCATTACGGCCGGTCCCGAGAGAAATCCCACGTACCCGAGCGTGACCACCCGAGACATGTTGGCACCCGCGGAGTCGGAGCCGAGGTTGCCCGCAGCGGTGAAGATCTGTGGGAGGCTGCCCGACAATCCCAAGCCGAACAGTGCCCAGCCGACGATCGTGAGCGCGAGTAACCCCGAGGTCACAATGATCAGGATTCCCGTGGCCGCGATCAACATCCCGTAGCGGATCACGGCGACGGGTCCGAAAGCGCCGCTCACACGGTCCGCGGTGAACCGGCCCACCGTCATCATCACCGAGAAGGCACCGAACGCGAGGGCGGCGACAGACTCCGATGTACCGAGATGCTCCTTGACCTGCAGCGCGCTCCAGTCGTTCGCGACACCCTCCGACAGCATGAGCGCAAACGCGATGCCCCCGAGCAGCAGCACCCGTGTCGACAGTCGTCCCTTCGCCTTCTTGCGAGTAGCGGACTTGTCGGGTCGGCGTCCGGGGCCACGCACCACCCATCGTGAGATTGCGGTGACCGCCACGATGCCGATACCGCCGGCGAGGAGAAGCGCCGTCAGTGGCGACCATCCCGCGGCCAGTGTCGCTGCCCCGAGCAGCGCTCCCGCGACGCCGCCCACCGAGAACAGGGCATGGAACGCCGCCATGATGGGCCGCCGGTAGCACCTTTCGACCTCTACTGCCTGAGAGTTCATCGACACGTCCAGCGCGCCGGTGGCGAAGCCGAACACGACGAGGGCGAGTCCCAATTGCCAGCCCTCGGTGGCAAGCCCTGGTCCGGCCGTTGTGATCGATAGAACCACTCCCGCGATGATCGCGGTGCGCCCGCTGCCGACCCGGTGGGCGAGCGGAACAGACAGTTGCATGCCGCAGATCGCACCGGCACCCAGCATCAGCAGCAGGGTGCCGAGAGTGGCGTGGCTGATCCCGGTCTGGGCTTCGATCGCCGGGATGTGTACAACCCACATGCCGAACAGGAACCCGCAGGTTCCGAACAGTGCGAACGTCGCTACCCGGGCACGTCGAAGCGATTCGCTCACCTCTGCCCGCTTGGTGACCGTCTTGGTCGGGGAATTACTCACCCGACCAAACGTACCGAGATTCAGAGGTGTGCAAGCAGCTCGGCGGGATCGCGCAGCATCGAGGCCATGGACGCCAGGAACTTCGATCCCTGCTCACCGTCGACCACCCGATGGTCGAATGACACGCTCAGGGTGGTTACCCACCGCACCGCCAACTCGTCTTCGTGGACCCACGGCCGTTTCGTGATGCTGCCCAGGCACAGAATCGCCGATTCGCCGGGATTGAGGATCGGGGTGCCGGTATCGACGCCGAACACTCCGACATTGGTGATCGACACCGTTCCTCCGGTGAGTTGCGCGGCCTCGATTTTGCCGCTTCGCGCGGCCGCGGTGAGTTCGGTGATCGCACGGCACAGTTCGAGCAGACTCAGCGACTGCGCGTCCTTCATATGTGGGACCACCAGGCCCCGCGGGGTCGCTGCGGCGATCCCGAGATTGACGTAGTGCTTTGTGACGATTTCCTGATTCTCTTCGTCCCAGGAGGCGTTGAGGCTCGGGTTCTCGCGTAGGGCGACGATCATCGCCTTCGAAACGAGGCTGAGCGCTGTCAGCGGCAGTCCCTCGAATTCGGGGAGTTTCCGCAGGCGCTCGAGTAGTTCCACCGATCGCGTCACGTCGACGGTCACGAATTCGGTGACGTGCGGTGCGGTGAACGCGCTACGGACCACCGCTGCCGCCGTCTGCTTTCGAACACTGCGAATCGGGGTGCGGGTTTCGCGGTCGGACGACACCGGTGCGGGTCGGGGTGATTCGGCATAGGCCTGCACGTCGTCCCGAGTCACCGCCCCGGACGGTCCGGTTCCGGCGACGGCGGAGAGATCGACCCCCAGCTCGCGCGCAGCAACGCGGGCCGAGGGGGATGCGGCGGCACGCTCTTTCGGCGGCGCGGTGCTCGCCGGCGCAGTGCTAGACGGCGCAGTGTCCGATTCAGGAGGCGGGACGCTTCTTCGCCGTGCGCGCTTGCTCACGGCGGCCGCCACGGGCCCGTACCCCACCAGGACGGGAGTGTCGGCCTGAGTTTCGTTGCCCGTATCCGTCGCGATCCGGATGATCGGCGTGCCCACCGGCACCGTGCTACCCACGGGAACGAGCAGTTCCTCCACGACCCCCGCGTACGGCGACGGCAACTCGACCAGGGCCTTTGCCGTCTCGACCTCTCCGACGACCTGGTTGAGTTCGATTGTCTGGCCGACCTCAACGGTCCAGGAGACAAGTTCGGCCTCCGTCAGTCCTTCGCCGAGATCCGGAAGGCGGAATTCCTGTGCCACGGACAGTTCCTCTCGTCGGACGGTGGTGGTCAGGCTGCCAGGCTGCGATCGACGGCGTCCAGTATGCGGTCGACTTCGGGCAGATGGTGCAGTTCCAGCCGGGCAGGGGGATAGGGGATGTCGAATCCGCCGACCCGTAGGACCGGTGCGTCGAGTCGGTAGAAGCACCGCTCGGAGATGCGAGCGGCGATCTCAGCGCCGAGACCGAGGAACGTGGGTGCCTCGTGCGCGACGACAAGCCTTCCGGTCTTGCGGACCGAGTCCTCGATGGTGTCGAAGTCGATCGGGGAAATCGAGCGCAGGTCTATCACCTCGAGCGAATGCCCCTCGTCCGCCGCAATTCTTGCGGCTGACAGGGCCGTCGGTACGACGGAGCCGTACACGACGATCGTGGCGTCCGCTCCCTCGTGGACCACGCGCGCTCGATGCAGGGGGAGGTCCGGTTCGGCGTTCGGGTCGAACTCGGCCTTGTCCCAGTAACGCCGTTTGGGTTCGAAGAACACCACAGGGTCGTCCGCCGCGACGGACTGCTGGATCATGTGGAACGCATCTGCCGGGTTGCTGGGGCTCACGACACGCAGTCCGGCGGTGTGTGCGAAGTACGCCTCCGGCGATTCTGAGTGATGCTCGACCGCCCCGATGCCGCCGCCGTAGGGAATTCGGATTGTGAGGGGCACGGTGACTTGGCCCCGAGTGCGGTAATGGATCTTGGCCACCTGCGTCACGATCTGGTCGAACGCGGGATACACGAAGCCGTCGAACTGAATTTCGCAGACGGGCCGATAGCCGCGTAAGGCCATGCCGAACGCCGTGCCGACGATCCCGGACTCGGCCAGCGGTGTGTCGATGACGCGGTTGTCCCCGAAGTCCTTCTGCAGCGTGTCGGTGACGCGGAAGACCCCACCCAGGCGCCCGACGTCCTCACCCATGATCACGACCTTCCGGTCGTGTTCGAGTGCGCGTCGCAGTCCGGCGTTGAGCGCTGCGCCCAGCGACATCGTCGTGGTGGTCATGACAGCAACTCCTCCGTGCGGGCGAAGCCCGCGGTTTCCTCGGTTTCGGCGAAGCCTGCGAGATACGCGGCATACTGCTCGCGCTCCTCGTTGATGAGCGGATGGTCGGCGGAATAGACGTTGTCGAACAGATCGAGCGGTGCTGGATCGGGTGCGTCGATCGTCCCTGAACGCAGTCGCGCTGCGGTGCGGTCGGAGGCGGCCTGGACCTGTGCGAGGAACGTCTCGTCGAGCAGTCCCTCCTGGTCGAGCAGTCGCCGGACCCGGTCGATCGGGTCGCGGGCCTTCCATGCCTCGGTCTCCGCTGCCGACCGGTATCGGGTCGGATCGTCCGAGGTCGTGTGAGGACCCATGCGGTAGGTGATGGCCTCGACGAACGTAGGTCCGCCGCCCTCCCTGGCGCGCTGGGTGGCCTGGCGGGTCACTGCCAGGACGGCGAGAACGTCGTTGCCGTCCACCCGAATTGCGGGCATGCCGTATCCGGCGGCGCGCTGCGCGATCGGCGCGGGACTCTGGAGGTGTACCGGTTCGCTGATCGCCCACTGATTGTTCTGGCAGAAGAACACGACCGGCGCGTTGAAGCTCATCGAGAAACCGAGGGCTTCGGCGATGTCACCCTGACTGGTCGCACCGTCGCCGAAGTAGGCGATGGTGGCGATCTCCGCACCGTCCAGATGGGCGCCGATCGCGTACCCGGTGGCATGCAGTCCCTGGGAGCCGACGACGATCGCGGGGTTGGTGAGGTTGAACTCGCGCGGATCCCAGGCGGAATGGGCACACCCACGCCACATTCGGGTCATCACGGCTGGATCCACGCCGCGGCAGTAGGCGACGGCATGCTCGCGATAGCTCGTGAACGCATAGTCATCGGGGCGGAGCGCGCGCGCCGAGCCGACCTGTGCGGCTTCCTGGCCGAGCATGGGCGCCCACAATCCCAGTTCGCCCTGCCGTTGCAAGGCGGTCGCCTCGACGTCAATCCGGCGGGTGACAACGAGATCCTCGTACAGGCCGCGCAGTTGCTGCGGCCCGATGTCACGGACCAGGCCGGCGTAGTCAGGTCTCCAGACCCGTCGGCCGTCAGGCTGGATGAGCTGGACCGGATAAGCAATGTTGTCGACCATCGGATTCACCTCGCTTTTACGGGTCCGGGAACCTTGTGGGTCCGCGGAAGCCGTGTACTGCGGTCGGGGCAATTGTGTGTCCTACTTCACAGCATCCACGAGAACGCGAAATGCGCAAGCGGCACCGTCCGTATCGAGCAGAATGCTCAACGATACCGACACCACAGGTGTCATACTGCGTCATATGACCAATTTGGATGCCACCGACGCCAGGTTGTTGCTGCAGCTGTCCGAGAATCCTCGCGCGACGGGTGTGGAGCTGGCGCAGCGCCTCGGACTGTCCCGCAATACGGTCCAGGCAAGGTTGTCGAGATGGGAAGCGGCAGGTGCCCTTGGTTCGTTCGACCGGCTGATCGACCCGAGGGCGCTGGGCTATCCGCTCGCCGCCTATGTGGCCACCCGGGTGGACCAGCACCGACTCGACGAAGTGGTGGAAGCGCTGGCCGGCATTCCCGAGGTGGTGGAGGTGTCGGGTATGACCGGGGAGGTCGACCTGTCGGTGCGGGTCGTGGCCCGCGACGGCGACGACCTGTATCGGCTTGCGGGTCAGATCCTCAAGATTCCTGGTGTCGAGCGCACCAACATGGCGCTGGTGATGCGGGAACTCGTGGGACCGCGCATGGCGCCGTTGCTCGAAAGACTGACTGGGCAGTAGCCACTTGTCATGTGCGGCCGCCGCAGCAGTTTACTGCCGTCGGGCCAGGGCCACACTTGCGGCGGACGGGTCAACTCTCCATCGGGGGCGGTAGAGGTTAGCATCTAGGCCGTGAATGCTGTGGGGCTGAATGACGATGCCGTATCCGCGTGGATTACCGGACTCGGTGTGGGAGCGATCGCGCCGCTGAGTTTCGAGAGGATCGGCAACGGTCAATCGAATCTCACATACGCGGTCAGTGACGCGGGTGGAGGACGGTGGGTGCTGCGGCGGCCGCCGCTCGGGCATCTGCTTGCATCGGCACACGACGTGGTCCGCGAACATCGGATTCTGTCCTCTCTGCAAGGCTCTGGTGTTCCGGTTCCAAAAATTCTGGGCCTGACCGAGGATCCGGAGGTGACCGACGCGCCGCTCATGCTGATGAGCTATGTCGGTGGGACGGTCCTCGACGGTGTCGGCGTGGCGGAGACGCTGACACCCGAGCAGAGGCGTGCAGTGGGGCTCGCGATGCCGAAGACTCTCGCAAAGATCCATGCCGTCGACCTCGCCGACGCCGGTCTCGTTGATCTGGCCAGTCACAAGCCCTATGCGGCAAGACAGTTGAAGCGATGGGCGGATCAGTGGGAGAAGTCGCGTACGCGAGACGTTCCAGCGGTCGAGGAACTGGCAGACATTCTCCGGCGCAACATACCCGAGCAGACCGAATTGTCGTTGGTGCACGGCGACTTCCATCTGAGTAACGTGATCACCTCTCCAGAAGAAGGCGAGATCGTCGCGGTGGTCGATTGGGAGTTGTGCACCCTGGGAGATCCTCTCGCTGACGTCGGCGCCCTGCTGGCCTATTGGCCCGAAGCAGGCGACGAGGTCGCTGGGCCGTTCCCGACGTCCACTCTCGAAGGATTCCCCACCCGTGCGGAACTCGTGGAGGCGTATGTCCACGACACCAAGCGCGACGTGACCCACGTGGGCTATTGGCACGTTCTGGCGTTGTGGAAGTTGGCGATCATTGCCGAAGGCGTGTTGCGCCGCGTGATCGACGACCCCCGGAACAAGGCTGGGAGCGGCGCACCTACTGCCATGCTGATCGATGGGATCATCGCCCGTGCCACTTCCACAGCGGAGGCCGAGGGCTTGCGCTGACACGGCTGATGGTACCGGATGCTTACTCGGCGTCTGGGACCACGAGTAGTGTCGCGGCGCTTCGTATTTCGTGGGGAATCGGCACTGGCTTCCGGGTCTTCGCGTCCACGTAGACGTGGACGAAACGGCCTAGGGCAGCGAGTTCGAGTGCGGCGTCGTTCTCCCGGAAGATCGCGAGCGCGTACACGATGCTCCGAGTGCCGAGTTTTTCGATGGACAGCCCCACCTGCACCTGTTCGGGGAACGTCAACTCGTTGATGTATTTGCAGGATGTCTCGGCGACCACCCCGATGGCGGGAAGATCCCGGATGTCGGTGCCTGTCGTAGTGATCAGCCAGGCGTTGACGGCCGTGTCGAAGTACGAGTAATAGGTGACGTTGTTGACGTGCCCGTAGTGGTCGTTGTCTTCCCAGCGGGTCGGCACCGGCCAAAGGGCGGGGAAGTCGGCGGCGGTCGGCAGGGCTGGCGCGTCCTCGTGTTTCACCGCCCCGACCCTAGTACCACCGAACTCGGTACCACCGAACTCACCTCACGATCGTGAATACTCCGAGGCCCGTCGAATCTCTTCGGGAGTCGGGCGCATACCGGTGTAGAGGACGAACTGCTCTGCCGCCTGCAAGGCGATCACCTCGGCGCCCGTAATGACGGTTTTCCGGCGCTCGGCCGCGAAACGGATCAGCGGTGTGGCCGCCGGCACCGCGACTACGTCCATCACGGCCTCCGCCGCGTCGATCGCGTCGAGTGTGAAGGCCAGATCTTCGGCCTCGGGGCCGCCCGTCATGCCGACGGGTGTGGCATTGATCAGCAGGGCCGGCCTTGCCGTACCGAGTTCGGCTTGCCAGTCGAATCCGTACCGATTCGCGAGGCCGCGGCCCGTTTTCTCGTTGCGGGCGACGACGGTGACGTCGGTGAAGCCGTGGCCCCGTACGGCGGCGACCACCGCTTTGGCCATGCCCCCGCTACCGGCCACTGCCACGGAGAGCGAGTGCGGCAACCCATTGTCGCGCAGCAGGTTCGCCACGGCCTGATAGTCGGTGTTGTAGGCGTGCAACGCCCCGTCTTCGTTCACCACGGTGTTGACCGAGTCGATTACTGACGCCGACTCTTGCATTACGTCGACGTGCTCGATGATCTGTTCCTTGAACGGCATGGAGACCCCGGCGCCGCGGATACCCAGGGCGCGAATGCCACCGACCGCGCCCGGCAGATCGCTCGTGGCGAAGGCTTTGTAGACAAAATTCAGACCCAGCTCGCCGTAAAGGTAGTTGTGAAATCGGGTGCCGATATTGCTCGGTCGACCAGACAGCGAGATGCAGAGCGTAGTGTTTTTGTCGAGCTGGTTCATCCAGCAAATACTAGTAGCGGGCTTCCGCCCACGGCTGCTCTCGGCTCCGAATACTCGGTGACGACGGTAAAGGAGCAGTGCTGCGATGAGTACCACGATTGGTGACCGGCAAGGGGCCGCCCGGGCGCCCCGAAGACGAGGGCACCTGTTCTCCCGCGCACTCGCGGGAGTGATCGCTGCCGGTGTCGTGCTCGGGGTGGGCGAACTGATCTCCGTGCTGATCGATCCGAACTCTTCGCCCTTCCTAGCGGTCGGATCGACCACGGTGGACCGCAGTCCCGCCTGGGTGCGCGAGTTCGCGATCGACACTTACAGCACCAACGACAAAACTGCGCTGTTCGTCGGCATGGCGATCCTGATCGCCGTGATTGCGGCGGTGGCGGGCATCGTGGAGCAGCCGCGGGCCCCGTTCGGCAGTGCGATCTTTGCTGTTCTTGGTGTGGTGGGCGTTTACGCCGCGATACATCGGCCGGGAGCCACCTGGAGCTTTGCGATACCGACCGTGGTGGGTGTCATCGCAGGGATTGTCGTCCTGCGCCTCCTGACAGCCACCGCTCAGGTGCCAGCAGAAGCGGATGCGGAGGATTCGTGGATGCCGCGGCGTAGTTTCCTGCTGTTCGCCGCCGCCGCGGCCGCGGCGGCGGCAGCGGCCGGAGCCACCGGACGGTACCTGGGGCGACAGATCGCCGGAGCGGTGGATAACCGCCGCGACTTCACCGTTCCCGCCGTGGCGGACAAGGCGGCCCCAATCGCGCCGGGCACCGACATTGGCGTGCCGGGCGGCACACCGTTCATCACATCGAACGAGGACTTCTACCGCATCGACACAGCGTTGCGGGTTCCGCGCCTGACGACGGACGAGTGGCAACTTCGCATCCACGGCATGGTGGACAGCGAGCTCACCCTGAGGTGGGAAGATCTGATCGCTCGGACACCGGTCGAACGGGTGATTACCCTGACCTGCGTCTCGAACCAGGTCGGCGGCGATCTCGCCGGTAATGCAACATGGATCGGATACCCAATTGCGGACCTTCTCGCCGAGGCCGGTGTGCAGCCCGACGCCGACATGCTGCTCTCGAGGAGCAGCGACGGTTTTACGGCGGGCACTCCGGTCCAGATATTGCAGGACGGGCGGGACGCGATTCTGGCGGTGGCGATGAATGGGCGGCCATTGCCCTTCGAGCACGGTTATCCGGTACGCCAGGTGGTTCCAGGGTTGTACGGATACGTCTCGGCAACGAAGTGGGTGGTGGATTGGGAACTGACGCGATTCGACAAGGCCGAGGCCTACTGGACCAAGCGGGGCTGGTCTGCGGATGGACCGATCAAGACCGCCTCACGGATCGACGTTCCGGCGGCCTCCGCGTCGATCGAACCCGGTCGAGTCCTCGTCGCGGGCACCGCATGGGCGCAGCACCGCGGGATCGGGAGGGTCGAGGTGCGGGTCGACAACGGCCCGTGGCAGACCGCGACTCTGGCAGCGCAGTACAGCATCGACACGTGGCGGCAGTGGACCTGGGACTGGGACGCGACATCCGGTATGCACACCCTGCAGGTGCGGGCCACCGACCTCGACGGCAACGTGCAAGTGCAGGACCGGACCTCGCCGGTACCGAGTGGTGCCACCGGATGGGACACCCGGTCGCTCAGGGTGTCCTGAGCGATTCTACGGCAGCGTGTCCTGAGCCGTTCACTAGCAGCGCCGCGCCACGTCGGCGAGAGCCTTGCGATCCGCCTGCGTCACCGGGAGCCCGTACTCGACCGCGACGGTGAGATATTTGCCCGCGTAGAAGCAGTGATATGCCGGATTCGGCGGCAGCCAGTCCGCGGGGGTCTGGTCTCCCTTGTCTTGATTGTCAGAGCCGTTGACGGCCAGCAGATTGAACACGATGTCGTTGGCGAATCGGATTCGCTGCTTGCGGGGCCACGTCGACGCGCCCATGTCCCAGGCCGCAGCCAAAGGGTAGACGTGGTCGATGTGGACGTCTCTCGCGTCGCCGCGGTCGAACGAAAGGACGTCGCCCGAGTATGGGTCGGCCAGGACCCCGCTGAGCACGACACAGTCGTGCGTGCCCTGACGGAACGCGACCGAGCGCAGATCGATCGCGAGCACGTTGTTGCGGGTGTCGCACCCGTCGTGCCCGCCGGCAGCGTCTTGATCGTCGGTCCAGGCCGGCCCGAACACGCACAACTCCTTGCCGGAACACCCGCGCTGATACCCGCCCGGGTATGGGCGGGACGCCACTGTCTCCACGCGGCCGAGTAGCTCGTCGACGTGTGCGCGGGTCGGACTGTTCGGCGCCGGGCCGGGCCCGCTCAGGTCGAGAATCGACACACCGCAACCGGCGACCGACAGCGTCATCCCCACTACGGCCACGCACAGAACTCTCATTCGTCCCCCGGTGATCTACGAGAGCCCACCCCTCCCGACCGAGTATGCACCGGGCCGCCGACACGTCACGAGAAGGGTAGGCGCACCGCCGCGATCGAGGACAGATGCGCTCCGTCGTGGCCGATCACCCAGGAACCGCCGTTCCGCCGGCATTCAGCGAGCACGTCGAGGGTGCGGAGGAGGAAGAAGATTGCTTCGCTGGGCCTCGGACTCACCGCTAGACGATGCGACTCACCGTGTTTCATGCCGTCGAGCCATACACCGGACTGCCCGTCCAGGCGAATCGTGACGATGTGGGTTGCGTCGACAAAAGCGTACTTCCGCTGCTCCCACGGAGTGGTGAGCGGGTAGCCCTGTTCGAGAACCTGGATCAGGATGCTCATGGCCGACTCCCGAGTCTTCGACGCTGCAGCTCCACCATTCTCCAGCATCTACCAGGGCACGGCAGAAAACCAGACCCGCTAGCCGAACTCGATGACGACCTTGCCGCCCGCGTGACCAGATTCGACCACGGCGAGAGCGTCGCCTGCGCGCTCGAAAGAGAATCGATGTGCCACCCGCGGATCGAGCGTTCCGGCGGCCACCAACTCGGCGAGTTCGGCGAACACTGCGGACGTTCGCTTGCGCTCCACTCCCGAACCGCCGAGATCGCGCGCGGCGAGCGGGTCGCCGATGCTGATGATCGCGGCCGGGTTCGCGACCGTCTGCGCGGCCTCGGTCAGCGCGTCGCCGCCGACGAGATCGAAGACTGCGTCAACCTGCCCGGAAACTCGGTCGGCCAGTCCGATCCCAGATGCTACCCAGGTGGCGCCGAGGGACTCGACGACTTCACGCTTGCTCGCGCTCGCGACTCCGAGAACGGTGATCTCTCGCGCCGCAGCCAACTGCAGGGCCGCGACGCCGACGCCTCCGCCCGCGCCGACCACGAGTAGCCGCGCACCCGGCGCCAAGCCCAGCATGTTCATGGCGTCGTACGCAGTTCCTGCCGCGACTGGCAGGGTTGCCGCGTCGGCGAACGAAACGGTTGGGGGCTTGCGCGCCGCCGACGCGGTGTTGACCAGGGTGTGGTCCGTGTACCCGCCGTAGCCGGACGCGGTGGCGCCGAACACCGGGTCTCCGACCGCGAATTTCGTGACCCGAAGGCCGACCTCTGCCACCACACCCGCGACCTCTCGGCCGAGAACGGCGGGAAGAATGACCGGGACGGTATCCCTGCGCGTTCCTTCCCGTACTTTCCAATCGGCGGGATTCACGCCTGCCGCCCGGACCGCGACCAACAGCTGTCCCGGACCGGGAGCAGGGGCGGGACAGTCGAAGAACTGTTGCGTTTCGGGACCGCCGTATTCGCTGAAGCCATATGCCACGCTCACCCCACTATTCCTATCACCATCTCCGCGTCCGGGTTCAGGCACACGAAAGGCCCGCCGATGACGATGCCCCGGCGGGCCTTTCACGTCGACAGTTCAGGAACTCAGCGAACCGGTCTTCCAATTGCTCAACAACGATCCGAGTGCCTGGATGAACTCTAGAAGAACGGGCGAGATCTCTCCGATATCTATCATCGTCTTCCCTCCGATCGCTGGAATCATGTGTGGCAACCGGCCCGGTGAATTCCAGAGCAGACAGCGACCACTTCGTTCATCCGCGGAGCGTAGTCGAGGGTGACACATTCGGTTGGAGTTTCCCGGATGCGAGCATTCGCAGCGGCGGGAGCCTTGGAGTGGACGACGAAGGTCTCCTGCCGGTGAGTGGGTGTCTGAGCACCTCTGCTACACCCAGCAGGAGACCGTCGCCATCGGCGTAACCAGTCGCAGCCTGTCGCCATCCCGCGACCAAACTGCCTGGTGGCTGCGTCTACCCGACGCTAGCCCCCGATACTACCCCCGATAAAGAACCCCAAGAGCGCGCCCAGGATCGAGTTCATATCTACAGAGCCGCCGCCGCCTTGCCCCATGTCGCCAAAGTTATCCATTTGTTACTCCGATCTTTGAATTCGTTGTGTCGGTGAGCCCGCCGAATTCCGGCGTGCACACTGCCACCATTTCCATCCGCAGATCGCAGTCGGGACTCGAGCTGAGGATCATAGACGACGGTACACGAGTTTTTGGCGGTTTCCAGATATCCGTGGTGCCTGATTGGATGTGCCCATGCTGCACGGACTCTGGACACCTGGTTCAGGGCTCATGCTGTGGGTCGAGGACCGCAGTCCGGCTTCCGGGGAGCCCACGGATCCGGTTGGACGAGTGTTGCGGCGGAAGTTCCGGCATCGCGTCAAGGTACCGATGCCCACGGCGTCGGGTCCGGAGATGCTCGAATGGCCGGCTATCGCGCTCGCTCCGGCCGCGGCGACCGAGTTCCTACTCACAGTGTCTGCTCGTGACCCCAGACTTGCCGGGGATCTCCGATACCTCGCTCATCTCGTGCGGGGAATCGAGAGGTGGGCGCGCGCCGGTCGAGTGGTGCCCGAGGTGCGCCGAGCGGAAGGAAACTGGTGGCCGCACTGGCGTCTACTCGGCGGTGAACGACAGCGCGCGTGGCTCACCGAACTCGCCGTCGCGATGCCACCGGTCCAGCGGTTCGGTACGAATCCTCGCACCGTGCTCGACGACATCGTCGCCGAACTCACCGACCCCGTCACCCGCGATGTCCTCGGTGGAATGCCGGTTCGCGATCGCGGTTGCGACGCGCACCCGTTGATGGATGCCCTCGTACGAGGCGCGCAGTACGACGACGGCACCGCCCAACTGTCCGGCTCGCTCGACGGGTGGCGGGACAGCCTGACGGTGGACGAGCCCGAGTTGGTGCTGCGACTCCTCGAGCCGGACGAGGTGGGTGCGGAGGGGGACTGGGACCCCGACACTGTCTTGTGGCGGCTGCAGGTATGCCTTCGTCCCGAAGGTGAAGCACCGGTGCCGATTCCGCTGCACCGCAACGAGTCGGGTCTGCTGCGGATCGGTGTCCGGAAGCTGACGGAGGCCGTGGCCGCCTATCCGCGCCTGCAGGATGTCCCCACTGATCCCGAGAGTTTCGACCTGATGCTGCCCACCGCGGTGGTGATCGACCTGGTCGGGCACGGGGCGATGGCTTTGAAGGAGAAAGGCATCAGCCTGCTGCTGCCGCGGGCCTGGAGTGCGGTGTCGCCGTCGATGCGACTGCGGGTGAGCTCGCCGGGCGCACCGGCGAGCGCGGAGAACCGATCGGTCGGCAAGGACCAGTTGGTGCAGTACGACTGGGAATTGGCGCTCGGCGACACGGTCCTGACCGAGGCCGAGATGAATCGGCTGGTCGATTCGAAGTCCGATCTCGTGCGACTGCGGGGTGAGTGGGTGCGGGCGGATCAGGAAGTGCTTTCCCGCGCTGCCCGTTACGTGGCGGAGCGGAGCGGCAGCGGCGATCGGGCCATCATGGATCTACTGAGGGACCTCATCGCCGACGATCTGTCCGATCTCCCCGTCGAGGAGGTGACTGCCACCGGGTGGGCGGCCGCGTTGCTCGACGGTGACGCCAGGCCACAGGAGGTGCCGACTCCGGACGGACTGGACGCCACCCTGCGGCCGTATCAGAAACGCGGTCTCGACTGGCTCGCGTTCATGAGCAGGCTGGGACTCGGCGCCGTCCTCGCCGACGACATGGGTCTAGGGAAGACGCTGCAACTACTCGCACTGCTGGCGCACGAGAATGCCGATACGCCGACGCTGCTGGTGTGCCCGATGTCGGTGGTCGGTAACTGGCAGCGAGAGGCCGCCCGCTTCGTCCCCGCACTGCGAGTGCTCGTGCATCACGGTCCGCAGCGGCGCAGCGGCGGGGCGCTGACCGAGGCAGTCCGGCAGAGCGACCTGGTGATCACCACGTACGCACTGCTGGCCCGCGACGTCGCCCAGTTGAAGGAGCAGGACTGGCGGCGGGTCGTGCTGGACGAGGCTCAGCACATCAAGAATGCCAAGACGTCGCAGGCGAGGGCCGCCCGAAGTATCCCGGCTGCGCACCGCGTCGCGCTGACCGGGACGCCGGTCGAGAACCGGTTGGACGAACTGCGCTCCATTCTCGACTTCGCGAATTCGGGGATCCTCGGTTCGGAGGCGATGTTCCGCAAGCGCTTCGTGGTACCTATCGAGCGGGAGCAGGACGAGACCGCCGTAGCCCGACTCCGTGCCGTCACGTCGCCGTTCGTACTGCGCCGTGTCAAGACCGATCCGACGGTCATCGCCGACCTGCCGGACAAATTCGAGATGACCGTCCGCGCCAACCTCACTGCGGAACAGGCCGCGCTGTACCGCGCGGTGGTCGACGACATGATGGTGCAGATCCGGGATCGGAAGGGTATGAAGCGCAAGGGGGCCGTCCTCTCCGCTCTGACGAAACTCAAACAGGTGTGCAACCACCCGTCGCACTTCCTCCGGGACGGTTCGGCGATGATGCGGCGTGGGCAGCACCGTTCCGGCAAGCTCGGGCTCGTTGAAGACATCCTGGAGTCGGTGCTCGCCGACGGAGAAAAGGCGTTGTTGTTCACCCAGTTCCGTGAATTCGGCGATCTCGTCACCCCGTATCTGGCGGAGCGATTCGGTACGTCCGTGCCGTTTCTGCACGGCGGCGTCTCCAAGCAGAAGCGCGACGATATGGTGGCCGCGTTCCAGGGTGATGGCGGGCCGCCCATCATGATGCTTTCGCTGAAGGCGGGTGGTACCGGTCTCAACCTGACCGCGGCCAACCACGTCGTCCACCTGGACCGGTGGTGGAACCCGGCGGTGGAGAACCAGGCCACGGATCGGGCATTCCGGATCGGTCAGCGGCGCGACGTGCAGGTGCGGAAACTGGTATGCGTCGGCACTCTCGAGGAGAGGATCGACGCGATGATCGCCACCAAGCAGGACCTGGCCGAACTCGCGGTCGGAACGGGAGAGAACTGGGTGACGGAGATGAGCACCGAGCAGTTGGGTGAACTGTTTCGGCTCGGTGACGAGGCGGTGGGCGAGTGACGAACCGGCGACCCGGACCGTACTTCGGTCAATACGGACGCAGGCGACCGGTGGTGGGCGGACTCGAGGCCCGATCACAGCGGGGGTCGTTCGGACGCACCTGGTGGGGGCGTGAACTCGTCGACATCATCGAGTTCGTTGCCGACACGGGACGGATGAGCCGCGGGCGGACCTATGCGCGCGGCGGCCAGGTGATCTCGCTCGAGATTTCCAGTGGGATGGTGACCGGGGAGGTTCAGGGCAGCCAGATCCAGCCGTTCGTCGCTACCATGTCGATCGATCGCCTCGACCCAGCGGAGATCGAGGAACTCGTTGCCTTGGTGCGCCGACAGCCCGGCAGCCTCGCGATGCTGGCGGGAGGGGAGGTGCCGGAGATTCTCGGGCCCCTCCTGCTGCCCGCCAGGGCGTCCGCGCTGAACTACGACTGCACCTGCCCGGACGACGGTTGGCCGTGCAAGCATGCGGCGGCGATCGCCTACCTCACCACCGAGCGTATCGACGAGAACCCGCTCGAGATCCTCACTCTGCGAGGCGTGGACCTCGACATGCTGATCGACGGCGTAGGAGGTGAGTCGAACGACGCCGACGTGGACGACTGGTTCGGCGACGAGGCGCAGTTGCCCGCACTGCCCGACGTGGACTTCCGGGCCGCGATCGACGACCTCGACCCACTGCTGCTCCGGAAGGCCATCCGCTCCGTCAGCGACGGCGAGCGGGCGGTGGATGCGGCGGTCCGAGAACTGAAAGCGCTGTACCAGCAACTACGTTGAACGTGTCAAGACTACTGTCGCCGAAGAGGTTCGAGATCGACGACCTCGCCGCGGTTGATGCTGACCCAATCACGCCCGTCCAGATACGGGCGCAGGTGCCGGCCGATATACTCGAGGTCGGGGCCGGACTTCGGCCTCTGCAACTCGTACACGTGCGGTAGATCGGCCATGCCGGTGACGACGTCCCACAGAGTCAGCGCATCCTTGCCGGTCGGTGGATCCACCAGGACCGGTCCAAACAGGCACTGATCACCGAAGAACAGCGTCGGGGCCCCGTATCCACCGGCGGTTGTCACCCGTTGGTGGTCGGTCTTGATCTCGTTGTGCGTGCTCGGATCGGCGAGCGCCTCGTCGAGCAGGTCGGCGCCGACACCGATCTCCCCGAGAAGCCTCCGCGCGACATCCGGGTCGTGCGGTTTTCCGCCGGCCACGTGCAGTTCGTGGCCGATCGCGGCGTACCAGCGGTCCAACAGTGTCATATCGCTACGGCGCAGCAGCACCCCGATCCGCATCAGCGACCACCCGTAGGACCAGTTGCGCTCCCACGGGTGCTTCTTGCCGTTTTCGCGGTTGATTTCCTCGAGGCTGAAGAAGCGCCAGTTGACGTTCACATCGAGCTGCTCGCGGACCTCGCGGATCCACAGCGACGTGTTGTACGCAAACGGGCACATCGGGTCGAAATGGAAATCCACGGTGGAGTGCTTCACGACAGCCTCTTCCTCGACGTCAACGGGTTCGACGTCACGGGCAATTCAGTTCCTGCAGGCTTCGCCGCCGGGTATTCACTCGAAACTTCCTCCCGCATCGAGATATCCGTCGATGGCCAGTTGTAGGCGGTCGAGTGCGGCGCCGTACGAGGTGAACCCGTCGCTACGCTGGGCTTCGCGGAGGTTGGCCAGAGCGTCGTTGAGCTCGAGTACTGCCGTGTTCAGCTCTTCGGACACCGGCCCTGTCGGCGGTGCGGGAGCTACTTCCTGAGGCCCCGGCAGCGTCTCTGGTTGCGGTAGGGGTGCGGTGGCCGCGTCGCCCCCCGGTGCGGTCGCGGCGTAGCCGGTTCCGACCCCGAACACCTGGTCAAGGGCCTCTGCGAGTGTGGGCGCGTACCCGACAAGGACGCCGCCGGTGCCCGGTTCCCGGTAGCTGACCAGGACGCGGGAGAGTTGCGGGAACGTCGATCCGGCGGCGGAGCTGGACAGGCGCTCGGTGAAGAGGGGCTCGACGTAGAGGACGCCGCCATCGGCGATCGGCAAGGTCAACAGGTTGCCGTAGTGGATGCGGTTCGACCGTTCGAGGAGGGTTCGTTCGGATGCGACCCGGGTATCGGAGATCATCGAGTTCTGAGTTTGCTGGGGTCCCTGGGTCTGGGTATCCGTCGGCAATTGCAGGATTTCGATCTTGCCGTAGCCCTCAGGGTCCGAGCGCACCGAAATGTACGCGGAGAGGAATTCGCGGTTGAACCCGACCATCGCGCTGGCGAGCCGGAACGACGGTTCAGCGGTTTCCTGGTCCCCCACGAGGATGTAGTACGGCGGTTGTTGCCCATCGGTGTCTGAGGTGGGGTTACTGGGCACCGACCAGAAGGCGTTGTTGGTGAAGAACTCCCGCGGGTCGTCGACGTGATATTTCGCGAGGCGTTCACGCTGGATCCGGAACAAGTCCTCGGGGTAGCGGAAATGTGCTCGGAGGTCGTCGGAGATCGATTCCGAAGGTTGCACCGTACCGGGGAAGGTGCTCATCCACGCGGCCAGAACCGGATCGTCGCGGTCGACCTGATAGAGGGTGACGGTGCCGTCGTAGGCGTCGACGGTGGCCTTGACCGAATTGCGGACGTAGGAGACTTCCTCGCGCTGTGGGGCGACGCCGGGGGTCGTGACGACGGGTTCGGTCAGGGTGCCGGTCTGGGAGTAGGGGTAATGCTCGAGGGTGGTGTAGGCGTCGACGATCCAGGTGATCCGTCCGTCGACGACCGCGGGGTAGGGGTCGGCGTCGGTGGTCAGCCAAGGTGCGACGAGTTCGACACGGGCACTCGGGCTGCGGTTGAAGATGATCTTCGAATCGGGACCTATGGCGCTGGAAAACAAGATGTTCCGCTCCGCATACTTGGCGGCGAATGCCAGTCGGTTGAACAAGTTCCCGACGGGCGCCCCACCGGCACCGGTGTAGGTGTACTTGGTTGTGTCGGTGTCGTATTCGCGTGGCGGAGCCCCCTCCTGTGCGCCGACGATGGCATAGTCCGGGCTTGCCTGCGAGATCACCTCACCGTAATAGATACGCGGTTGGTCGACCGGGATCAGTTGTCGGTCGGTGTCCTGGGAGGCGATGTCGCTGACGGTGTAGATCGGGTATCCACTGTCGCTGCTGGCGTTCTCGCCGGCCTCATCTCGAACGGCGGCGTTGACCCGGTTGGCGGGTGCCGCGACGAAACCGTTGCCGTGGGTGTAGACGGTGTGTTGATTGACCCACTGAGTCTGGTTGCCGCTGAGACTGTTCGGGGACAGCTCACGAGCGGCGACGATGTAGTCGCCGACTTCTCCGTTGATGGTGTAGCGGTCGACGTCCAGTGTCTCGGTGAAACCGTAGAAGTTCTTCAGCTGCTGCTGCTGGGTAAAGGTGGGCGAGAGCACATTCGGGTCGAGCAACCGGGCGTTCGCGATTGTCGTGATGTCTGCAGGCAGATCTCGTGGCGGCTGGGTGCCCACCCCCGGATAGTCCTGATACTCGACTCGATCCGGCCCGAGTGCGTAGGCCTGTCGGGTCGCGTCGATATTGCGTTCGATGTAGGGGCTTTCGCGGTCGGCGGCGTTCGGGCGCACCGAGAACTGCTCTATCAAGGCAGGGAAGATGCCTCCGACGAGGATCGAGGACAATATGAGCAGGGCGGCCGCCATGGCGGGGATCCGCAGATCCCGCACGATGGTCGCGGCGAAGAACGCTAGTGCACATATCACGGCGATCGAAAACATGATGAGCCGAGCCGGCAGCACGGCGTTGATGTCGGTGTACCCGGCGCCGGTGAAGGTGGGTTCCTTTCGACTGCCCCACAACAACGCGTACCGATCCAGCCAGTAGGCGACCGCCTTCAGCGCGATGAACGTGCCTGCGAGGACGACGAGTTGAATGCGTGCCGACCGGGTCACCTCGATCGCGCTTTTGTTGGCTCTCTGCGACAGTCGTATCGCGCCGAAGAGGTAGTGCGTGCACAGGCTCGTCAAGAAGGCCAGGAAGACAGCGACGAACAGCCAGGTCAGGATGAGTCGGTAGAGAGGCAGATCGAAGACGTAGAAGCCGATGTCGTGACCGAACTCCGCGTCCACAGTTCCGAAGCTGCCACCGTGGAGAAAGAGTTGCACCGTGGACCAGTTCGCCTGTGCGCTCAGGCCGAAGGGCAGCGCAAGCAGCAACGGGAAGCCGATGCCGAACAACCGCGGGCGGCTCATCGCCAGGGTCCGGTACTGCTCGATCGGGTCCTTCGTGGCCGCGGCGGCCGCAAAGAGTGGGCGGGACCGATACGCCGCCGTCAGTGCGCCGAAGATTACGGCGCCCACCAGCAGGGTCACCACGATGAACAGAATCAATCGGGTAACCAGGACGGTGCCCCACACCGTGCGGTAGCCGACCTCACCGAACCACAGCCAGTCGGTATAGACGCCGACCAGGCGAGGACCGATCAGCAGTAGCGCGACGAAGGCCAAGATCGTCGTGATCATGGCGATAGCCCGCCGGGACAGTGGGCGCATCCGCTCGGACGGTTGCATGCTCACCTCCCGCAGTCCATCTCGTTCGAAGGAGCGCGCCCGCCAGCGGCCGACATTTCCACGCAGACAACGCGCCCGTTTTGTCCTGATTCTACGGGTCGGAGACTTCACCTGGGGAATAAGAGCGGGGGATTCAAATGGGGTGACGAGCACCCGCGGCCAGACGCCGATCCTCGACGAGTCAAAGCGATCGGTGGACGCCGGTGTCAGGGGCCAGGCAGACTTCTATGTGTGAGAAGCAACCGACGACTCCCCCCGCTCAGCCTGCTGCTCGCGGATGGGGAACCTTCACCGCGGGTATCCGGGGCAGCGCTGACCGGGCTGAGGATCCTGGCCGGGCTGATGTGGTTGTACAACGTCGTGTGGAAAAACCCACCAGACTTCGGCAGAAACAGCGGTAGCGGGTTGTACGAATTCACGCGCGCAGCTGTCGATCATCCGGTGTTCCCTCCGTTCAGTTGGGTGGTCGAGCACCTGGTACTGCCGAACTTCCTGGTGTTCGGGTGGCTCACCCTGGTGGTGGAAACAGTGCTGGCGGTGCTGTTGCTCACCGGAACACTGGTCCGGGCCGCCGCGTTGCTGGGGATCGGGCAGTCACTGGCGATTGGTCTCTCGGTCGCCGAGGCGCCAGGTGAGTGGCCGTGGAGCTACTTCATGATGATCGGTATCCACGTCGTTCTGCTGTGTACGTGGTCGACTAGGTATTTCGCGGTGGACGCGGTGCGGACGCAGGCCCGCAGAGGGGACGGTCCCCGTGCTGCGGCGTCCTTGCTTCGGATCTGGGGCATCGTTCTCGCGCTTCTCGGTGTCGCCGCCCTGATCGCGTCCTTCCAGACCGGCCCGTGGGAATCAGTTGGGGGACTGGTCGGAACCGAAGACCTCGAGGTGGGACTCGGCAACTACAACCTTGCCGGCGCGATCGTTGTGCTTGTAGTGGCCGCGTGCGCTTTGGCGGGCGCAATAAGGGGCAGCCGCGAACTCGCCTACGTCGGCGCGGCTCTGGCCGTCCTGGCCGCTGTCAGTATTTACCTCCAGTCAAGCCGTGTCGATGTATGGCTGGGCGGCACCAATACCACTGCCGCCGTGTTCCTGTGTGCCGCGCTGGTGAGTGCGGCGACGGGACGGTTGCTGGGTCGATCCCACAGGCTCGGCCAATCCGCTTCGAAACCCATGCGCAAGGGTTGATCCTGAAACCGCACGAGCTGTGCGCGGTGACCGTCAATCCGAACTCACACTCCGAATTGAGGACTGGATGAATTTTCATGAAGCGCTTGGCCAGGTCATCGAGATTGCCCGCCAGAATGCTGAGCGGGTGGACACCGAGGGGGTTTTTCCTGCCGAGGCTGTGGACGCGCTTCGCGGCAGCGGTCTACTGGGGTTGGTGATGCCGGAGGAAGTCGGCGGCTTGGGGTGCGGACCGGTGGAGTTCACCGAGGTCGTCAGTGAGTTGGCATCGGCATGTGGGTCGACTGCCATGATCTATCTGATGCATACCGCGGCCGCGGTCGTCGTCGCCGATGCACCACCACCGGGCATGCCCGATCTGCTCAGCGGGATGGCGAAGGGGGCTGTGCTGGGAACCCTGGCGTTCAGTGAGAAGGGTTCGCGTTCCCACTTCTGGGCACCGGTCTCGTCCGCCTCGCTGAACGGTGGCAGCGTCTCCGTTCAGGCTGACAAGAGTTGGGTCACCTCGGCCGGTTTCGCCGACATCTACGTGGTCACGGCCGGTTCGTCCTCCGGAACCGCGGGTGAGGTCGACCTGTTTGCGATGCCGAGGGATTCGGCGGGCCTGACAGTGGCCGGCCCGTGGGTCGGTCTGGGGTTGCGGGGCAACGCGTCGGCACCGATGAGAATCGACTCGTCCATCCCGATTGCCAACCGACTCGGAGACCAAGGTGCCGGCTTCGCAATGATGATGAATACGGTGCTTCCCTGGTTCAACCTGGGGAATGCTGCCGTCTCGCTGGGCCTTTCGGCAGCGGCGAACACCGCCGCCATCTCACATGTCGGCAGCGCAAGGCTCGAGCACCAGGACGAGGCACTTTCGGCGCTTCCGACCATCCGGGCTCAGATCGCGCGGATGGGCATCAGCCTCGCAGCCCAGCGAGCCTTCCTCGCGCACGCGGCGCGCAGTGTGAGCGCCCCGGACGAGTCGACAATGCTGAATGTCCTCGCAGTAAAGGCATCGGCCAACGATGCCGCCCTGGTGATCACGGATACGGCCATGAGGGTCTGTGGAGGTGCCGCGTTCTCCAAACATCTGCCGATAGAAAGGGCATTCCGTGACGCCCGGGCGGGCTCGGTGATGGCCCCCACCGCAGACGTGCTCTACGACTTCTACGGCAAGGCCGTATCCGGCCTGCCGCTCTTCTGAGAGGAGCCCCATGACCAGACCACTGATCGTCGGCGCCGTCGCCTACAGCCCCAACATGGTTCCTATCTGGGAGGGAATCCGCGATTACTTCCGTGGCACCGACGCCGAGATGGATTTCGTTCTCTACTCCAACTACGGTCGACAGGTCGAAGAACTCATCGCCGGGCACGTCGACATCGCCTGGAACACCAACCTCGCCTATGTGCGTACCGTCATGCAAACCGGCGGCCACTGCATACCGCTCGCGCAACGCGACACCGACACCACCTTCAGCACGGTGTTCGTTGCTCCACCCGGCAGCGGAATCACCGGACCGGACGACTTCGCGGGGAGGCGCCTCGCCCTGGGTTCGGCAGATTCGGCACACGCCGCCATCCTGCCTATGCACTATCTCGCCCAGTCGGGAGTCCCACCCACCGAGCTGTCCGTCACGCGATTCGACAGCGATATCGGCAAACACGGCGACACTGGCCGCAGCGAACTCGACGCGATAGGCGCAGTGTTGGCCGGTGATGCAGACGTCGCCGCGATCGGAATCACAACCTGGAACGCGATGGGCAAAGAAGAGTTAATGCCCGGTGCACTCGAAGCGGTCTGGAGCACACCCGAGTACTGCCACTGCATGTTCACCGCCATGGACACCCTGCCGGCCGGGCGATACACACCGTGGGTGGATGCACTACTCGGGATGGATTGGGACATCCCCGAGCATCGCAAGATACTCGAGCTTGAGGGGCTGCACCATTGGGTGCGCCCGCACCTGGACGGCTACAAGAGCCTCTTTGCGGCGGTCGAGAAACAGGGTGTGGATTCGCGATGGTGATCCTGGACCTGATGCGACTGATGACGGGGCTCCCCGACGGGGGTACCGGTGAGGTTGCGATCAGGTCCGGTGAGGATCTCGTACTGGCTAGAAGGTGGTGCGCACACAGCGGAAACACCATCGTCCGAGAGGACGTTGACGCCAATGATATCGGGACGCTGGTCGTGCGGCGAGGCCATGCACCCGATCCGCGCGATGCGCTGAGTCCCGACCGGATGCCGGGCGCACGGCTCTGGCTCTACACCAATTTTCATTGCAACCTTGCGTGCGACTACTGCTGCGTCTCTTCGTCCCCACAGGCGCCGCGCCGTGAACTCGGCGTCGGCCGGATCACCCGGTTGGTCGCCGAAGCGGCCGACTGGGGGGTTGGTGAGATCTATCTGACCGGGGGCGAACCCTTCCTTCTCCCCGATATCGGGGAGATCGTCCGCACCTGTATGGACACACTGCCGACCACAGTCCTGACCAACGCGATGGTGTTCAAAGGGCGAGGACTGCGGGCACTGGAGTCGATGCCCCGGCAGGGTCTGGCCTTGCAAATCAGCCTCGATTCTGCCACCCCAGACCTCCACGACTCGCATCGTGGGGCCGGTAGCTGGGCCAAAGCAGTCGCCGGTATCCGATTGGCCCGAGAATTGGGTTTCCGCGTGCGTATCGCGGCCACCATCGCCGCGCCGCGGCCGGGGACAATCGCGCAGCTGCACGAATTCTGCGATCACCTCGGAATCGAACGTGACGACCAACTGATCAGGCCGATAGCGCGTCAGGGCGCGGCGGTCAAGGGGCTGATCATCACCACCGAATCGCTCGTACCCGAGGTCACCGTCACCGCCGACGGCATCTACTGGCACCCTGTCGCTGCAATCGACGACGACGCACTCGTCACCCGCCAGATCGAGCCTCTACGGCACGCGCTCGACGAGATCTACGAACGGTTCACTCAGCAGTGGGCGGTCGCCGCCACCGCGGCCGCACTCTTCCCCTGCGCCTGAACGCCTCTGCATCTGAACGCCTCTGTATCTCAACGCCTCTGAATCTGAAACCATTAACCGCGGAACATTTTTCCTGCCGATTGAAGGGTGCGGGCTATCTGCAAGTCATCTGACGAAGGTGGGTTCACTTACCCGCACGTGGGTGCGAGCCGTGAACTGCCTTTTCCTGCGGGGTATCACCATCTCGCCGAGCAGAAGGTGATCGGCTCCGGTACGGCGGCATTCGATGCCGCGGTCTTGCACCTGTTCGACTGGGGAATGCATCGTGACTCCGGGCTGGACGTGCGGGCCGGTGCTCCGAAAGCCGTGCCGGGAACGGAGGTCGAACTCGGCTGGGGGATCGGTGTCGCTCGGCTGAGGTTCAGGTGCCGCGTCGTCTACGTCGTCGACGAACCGCATCGCAGAGGATTCGCCTACGGCACGCTCGCCAGGCACCCCGAGAGTGGAGAGGAACGATTCATCGTCGAACAACTGTCGGACGGAACGGTGCGCGCCGCCGTCTCGGCGTTCTCGAAGCCGGGGCGGTGGTTCACCAGGTTCGGCGGCCCTGCGGGCCGGGCCGTGCAGAACGTGATGGCCCGCAGGTACCTCGAGGCGCTGGTCGTAAGCGTGAGAACCGCCCGCTAGACGGTATGTGTGACCGTCTAGCCGCGGTCGCCCGGTGGTCGAGGGGCACGGTTCAAACGCCGGCAACTTCCTCCCTGCGGCGAGATAAGCAAACCCCCACCAGGCCTGAGCGAGTAGGCCGGAATGTGGACAGTCGCGTACCCTCATCACTGGACAGGACCGGACCGGACCTCCAATAGAAGCCGGACGTGTCCACCGCCGAGAGAGTTGGAGTAGCCGCCATATGCCCGTACATCTACGCGACAGTGTGATTCCGAAGCACGAGCAACTCCGGACGATCCTGTTGCGCAAGTGCTCCAAGGAGTTGCAACACGGCGATCTGATGACAAGTGAGCGAAAATTGATGCAGGACTATGGCGTCAGTCGGATCACCGTTCGTGAGGCCATCGGACAACTCGTCAACGAGGGGTATCTTGTCCGGGTGCGTGGCAAGGGCACCTTCGTGGCGCACCGGCCCGTGCAATCGAGGCTCCACCTCGCCTCGTTCACCGAGGAGATGCGCGCACAGGGACACACACCGACGACGGTAGTGCTCCTGCAGGAGGAGGCGGAGGCGCCGACGGCCACCGCAAAGGCGCTGCGCATCGCACCCGGCACTGGTGCCTACCACGTCAAGAGACTGCGATTGGCAGACGGTGAGCCGGTCAGCGTCGACGACGGATGGTTCAACACCGAATTGCTTCCAGGCCTGGTGGACTTCGACCTCAGCGGATCGATCTATCGTGCCACTGCGGACCGGTACGGCATGCCGATCGACCGGGCGGAGCAGACCGTCAGTGCCGACGGTGCGAATTCGGAGATTGCGACGTTGCTCGGCGTCAAGAAGGGTGCCCCGGTGATGCATTTCGACCGGGTCTCCTTCAGCGGCCCCAATCCGGTCGAGCACACCCACAGTTGGTATCGGTCTGACCGCTATCAACTGCAGATGGAAGTCCAGGGGCAGGGGCGGGCTCAACGCAACGTGTGAGCCCGACCGCTCAGCGCAGTGTCTGCTTTACGGCGCCGTCCACTCGAACAGGTCGTCTCCGGTGGACACCGTGGCACCAATCATGTTGGTAGCAACTGAATCCGGCTTGGAGTCCATTACGACGACGGGGCAGACAGCAGGGTACCCCGTGCTGTCGATGTCGTTCGGGTCGAATCGTACGACGGGATCGCCCGCATCGACCTTGTCCCCTTCTCCCGCCAGAAGGGTGAACCCTTCACCCTTCAGCTTCACAGTGTCGATTCCCAAATGAACCAGTACTCCGCCGCCCTCGCTGCCCAGGATCACGAACGCGTGCGGGTGCAGTTTGAGTAGTTTGCCCGGGATCGGGGCGCGGACGTCGAGGGCGCCGCGGTCGCGCGCCGGTTCGATCGCGACGCCGGCGCCCACCATCTGGCCTGCGAATACGGGGTCGGGTACATCCGCGAGAGCAAGCACCCGCCCGGGGAGTGGGGCGTGTACGGCGAGGCTCACAGGATGTCCTCGATGTCGTCGACCAGGGTCTCCGCTTCGGGGCCGACGACGACCTGCACGACGCTTCCCGACTTCAGCACGCCATGGGCACCCGCTGCCTTGAGTGCGGCCTCGTCGATCTTGGCAGAGTCCTTGACCTCGGTGCGCAGTCGGGTGATGCAGGCCTCGATCTCGAGGATGTTGCCGGCACCGCCGAGGCCGCTGATGATTGCGCTCGCTTTGGACATCGCTTCTCCCTTGTCGTTCGTGTTCGTGTTCGTGTTGTGGTGCCTTGTGATCAAGGCTGTGTGCCCGGTGACTTTCCCTCTTGACATCGTGCGCTTACCTGGCCAAACTGGCAACTGGTTATGACCGGACAGTACCCGTTGGGGAGCTGGTCCACAATGTTTGCCCGAGGCGATGGACGCGGTCGGCGCCACCGAAACTCAGAAATTGTCAGACGCCGATTCGGCGACGCGAAGCGCACAGAGAAGGTCGACATGACGGTTGTAGACACCCCGAGTAAGGAGGAGAGCCCGAAGAGGGAATCGACTGCGTTCGCCGGGTTCCAACGCCTCGGACGCAGCCTGATGCTGCCCATCGCTGTGCTCCCAGCGGCCGGTATTCTGCTTCGACTCGGCCAGGACGACCTCCTCGGGCGCTTCGATTCGCTGCACAGCGCCGCGACCGTCATCTCCGCGGCGGGGCAGTCAATGTTCACTTGGCTTCCCTTGATTTTCGCGGTTGGCATCGCCATTGGGTGGGCCAAGAAATCTGACGGTTCGACGGCCCTCGCCGCTGTCGTCGGGTACATGGTCGTCAACGGCGTGTTCGAGGCGATGTCGCCGGTGGTCCTCGCGGGCAAGACCGACCCGAACGGCGATCAGGCACTGGTCGACTACGGCGTCCTCGCAGGCATCGTGATGGGGCTGCTGTCGGCCATTCTGTGGCAGCGGTTCTACCGCACCAAACTGCCCGAATATCTCGGATTCTTCAACGGACGCAGGCTGGTTCCCATCCTCACCGCCGTCACGGGCCTCGTCGTCGGCGTCCTGATGGCGTTTTTGTACCCGGCGTTCAACTCGGCTCTGACGTGGGTCGGCGAAACCGTCGCCGAGAACTCGGTGATCGGCGGCGGTATCTACGGCATGGTCAACCGCCTGCTTCTTTCGACGGGCCTGCATCACATTCTGAACTCCACCGTCTGGTTCCTCGTCGGCGACTACGAGAACGCGAGCGGGGATCTGGTGCGCGGCGACCTCAACCGGTTCTTCGCCGGCGACCCGAGCGCCGGCGTCTTCATGACCGGATTCTTCCCGATCATGATGTTCGCTCTTCCTGCTGCCGCTCTGGCGATCTGGCGCACCGCGAAACCCTCGCAGAAGAAGGTGGTGGGAGGAATCATGCTGTCCACGGCATTGACTGCGTTCCTCACCGGCATCACCGAACCCCTCGAATTCGCGTTCATGTTCGTGGCCTGGCCGCTGTACCTGATTCACGCGTTCCTCACAGGAACGTCGATGGCGCTGGTCAACGCGCTCGGTATCCACGACGGTTTCACGTTCTCGGCAGGTTTCATCGACTACGTGCTGAACTTCGGCAAGGCCACCAACGCGTGGATGCTGATCCCGATCGGGCTCGGGTACGCCGTGATCTATTTCGTGCTGTTCAGCTTCGTCATCAAGAAGTGGAATCTGCGCACCCCCGGCCGTGAAGAAGGAGCGGAAACTGGTACTTCCTCGACGGATCTCGAAGCGGACCTCGACACCCAGAAGACCGAAAAATGACCACGGCTACCGGCACGTCGGTCAACGTGCTCTCCCCGATTCCCGGCCGATCGGCTGTTGCGGTCATTGCAGCCGGAGTACACCGATGATCCTGCGGGGCAAGGCCGTCGTCGGGGACGGAATCATCGACGACGCATTGGTGGTCACCGAGGGTGACCGAATCTCCTGGGTCGGCGCTGCGGATCAATACCACGGGCAGGTGCCGTTGCCGCGGCCGACTTCCTCTGTACTGCTACCGGGGTTGATCGACCTGCACTGCCACGGCGGCGGCGGCGCCGAATTCTCCAATGGCGACGCAGCGGAGGCCCGGCGCGTAGTGGATCATCACCGTGAGCACGGAACCACCAGCCTGCTCGGCAGTCTCGTCTCGGCGAGGGAACCGGAGCTGCTCCGTCAAGCCGAGATTCTCGCCTCTCTGGTGGAACGCGGTGAGCTTCTAGGAATTCACTTGGAAGGGCCATTCATCTCCGTTGCCCGTTGCGGTGCACAAGATCCCGCCGCGATCGTGCCCGGCGATCCCGGCTTGTTCGAAAGGATCTGCGACGCGGCGCGAGGCACGGTCCGGTCGATGACGCTTGCGCCGGAGACCGCGCACTTCGGGGAACTTCTCGCTGCGATGCGCCGCCGTGGCGTACTACCGAGCCTCGGGCACACTGACGCCGACGCCGCCACCACGTCGGCGCGGATCGCCGATGCGGCTGGTCACCCGCTGATAGCCACGCATCTGTTCAACGCGATGCCACCGCTGCACCACCGGGCTCCGGGTGCGGCAGGTGCGGTCTTGGCGGCAGCCGGGCGTGGCGACATCGTCGTCGAATTGATTGCCGATGGAACACATCTCGCACCAGAAACGGTGTCGATGGTGTTCGATATGATCGATCCGGACCAGATCGTCCTGGTCAGTGACGCCATGGTGGCCGCCGGGATGGCAGACGGCTACTACCAGCTCGGGCCACTTGACGTGCGAGTCTCGCAGGGAGTTGCGAGGCTCGCGACCATCGACGGTTCGGAGGGGGCCATCGCGGCCGGCACTGCGCGACTGTTGGACGTCGTCCGCTCGACGGTCGTCGACAGTGGTGTGGACCTCGGCGTCGCTGTCGCTGCCGCCACCAGGATCCCGGCCAGGCTTCTCGGTCTGGAGTTCGAGCGTGGCACCCTGACGCCAAACCACCGTGCCGATATCGTCGTAACCGATCAACAACTTCGGCTCCGTGGCGTAATCGTCGGCGGTATGCCTGTGGGGGAGGAGGGAGTTGCATGGAATTCGTGATCCGTCCGACGTCGGTGGAGGTCAGTTCGACCGTCGCGAACATCGTCGAGGGTTATGTGCGCGGAGGTCCGACGACGCTGGGTCTTGCGACGGGCTCTTCCCCACTCGGTAGCTACCAGGAACTCGCGCGCCGACACCGAGAGTCCGGGCTGGACTTCAGGCGAACACAGGCGTTCCTGCTCGACGAGTATGTCGGACTTCCGAGAAGCCATGACCAATCATACTTTTCGGTGATTCGATCGGAGTTCGTGGACCACGTGAATCTCGATACCGAACGTGTGCTGAGTCCCGATGGGGAATCGACGGACATCGCAGCCGAAGGGGCGCGGTATGACGCGGCGATAGGCGAGGCGGGCGGTGTCGACGTGCAACTTCTCGGTATCGGAACCGACGGCCACATCGGATTCAACGAGCCGGGTTCCTCGCTGACTTCACGCACTCGCGTCAAGACGCTCACCGAGCAGACCAGGCTCGACAATGCGCGTTTTTTCGGCAGCGTGGACGAAGTCCCGCATCACGTCCTGACCCAGGGGTTGGGCACCATCGGGGAAGCCCGGCACCTGGTGATGATCGCGTTCGGTGAGGGCAAGGCAGAGGCGATCGCCGCGGCCGCGGAGGGGCCACTCACTGCGTTCTGCCCAGCCTCGGTGATTCAGCTACACCGGCACGTCACGGTGGTGATCGACGAGGCCGCCGCGAGCAAGCTGCAACTCGTCGACTATTACCGCTACGCCTTGGAGCACAAGCCGTCCTGGCAGTCGTTCTGACCCATGCCTGTACTCGAGCTAGCGGTGCAAGACGTCGAGGGTGCCGGGGTTGCCCAGCGGGTAGGCGCGGTGCGCGTCGAACTGTGTACCGCGCTGGGTGCGACTGGTGGGCTGACGCCGAGCATCGGCATGATCGAAGCCATTGCCGGGCAAGGAATCGCGGTGCACCCGCTGGTTCGATGTAGGCCCGGCGGATTCGTTTACGACGTCGACGAGATCGAGGTGATGGCTCGGGACGTCCTGGCGGCGGTGAATGCGGGCGCCTCCGGCGTCGTGCTCGGTGCTCTCACGCCCGACCAGTATGTCGACCGCGAGACCCTGAGTCGCCTACTCGATGGAGTCGACCCATCCGTTATCGAGGTGACGTTCCATCGGGCGATGGACGTCGTGGATGACTGGGCGGCGGCCCTCGATGCGATTGTCGAATCGGGCATCACCCGTGTTCTCACCTCGGGGGGAGCCCCGCGATGCATCGACGGCGTTGAAGCTCTCTCTGGCATGGTGGCTCACGCCCGTGGGCGAATCCAAGTGATGGCAGGCGGCGGGATTCGCATCGAGGACATCGCTGCCGTCGTGCACACCGGTGTGGATGCCGTGCATCTCTCGGCCCGCCGCACCGTCGCCGACAGCGGCGGTCCGGGCGGCGGGTCCGGGGGATACGACGCGGTCGACGAGACGCTCGCCCGGGCAGCGGCCGGGGCATTGGCTGGGGCATTGGAACGCTAGTCCCAGACCATTGCCTCGGGTCGCGGTCTCTTGTTTACGAGTCTAGATACAAGTCTAGACATGCATGGACATCCAACTATAGGATGAGCGACATATTCGAACTCCCAGATTCATCAAGCAAGGAACGGGTCTGCACAATGGTTCAAGAGCTATCCCACTTCGTCGGCGGCAAGCGCGTCTCCGGTGCCTCGACCAAGTTCGGCAACGTCTACGACCCCAACACCGGTGAGGTTCAGTCGCGCGTGCCTTTCGCCGATAAGGCCGAGACCGAGGCGATCATCGCGAACGCGGTGGATGCCCAGCGTGAGTGGGCCGCCTTCAACCCGCAGAAACGCGCCCGCGTCCTGATGAAGTTCCTCCAGTTGGTGCAGGAGGAGATGGAATCGTTGGCGCGCCTGCTGTCTTCCGAGCACGGTAAGACGATCCCCGACGCGAAGGGCGACATCCAGCGTGGTCTCGAGGTCATCGAGTTCGCTCTCGGTGCCCCGCATCTGCTGAAGGGTGAGTACACCGAGTCTGCGGGTACCGGTATCGACGTGTACTCGATGCGTCAGCCACTCGGTGTCGTCGCGGGGATCACGCCGTTCAACTTCCCGGCCATGATTCCGCTATGGAAGGCCGGCCCGGCCCTGGCGGCGGGAAACGCCTTCATCCTCAAGCCGTCCGAGCGCGACCCCTCGGTGCCGCTGCGTCTGGCGGAACTGTTTGCCGAGGCCGGTCTACCGGCAGGCGTGTTCAACGTGGTCAACGGTGACAAGGAAGTGGTGGACGTTCTGCTCACCGACGACCGGGTCAAGGCCGTCGGATTCGTCGGCTCGACACCGATCGCGCAGTACATCTACGAGACCGCCGCCGCCAACGGCAAGCGCGCACAGTGCTTCGGCGGCGCCAAGAACCACGCGATCATCATGCCCGACGCCGACCTCGACGAGGTGGCGGACGCCCTCATCGGCGCAGGTTACGGGTCTGCGGGTGAGCGTTGCATGGCGATCTCCGTCGCTGTTCCGGTGGGTGAGGAGACCGCCGACGCACTCGTCGCCAAGCTCACTGAGCGGGTCGGCAAGCTGAGGATAGGACGCAGTGACGACGAAGGCGCAGACTTCGGCCCACTGGTCGGCAAGGACGCCCTCGAACGGGTGAACAACTACATCCAGATCGGCATCGACGAGGGCGCCGAAGCCGTGATCGACGGCCGCGGCTTCACGCTGGAAGGTCATGAAAAGGGTTTCTTCACCGGCGCGACCCTGTTCGACAAAGTCACCACCGACATGCGGATCTACAAGGAAGAGATCTTCGGACCGGTCCTGCTGGTCGCCCGGGCGGCGGACTACGAGGAGGCGCTGCGACTGCCCTCCGAACACGAGTACGGCAACGGCGTCGCGATCTTCACCCGCGACGGTGACACCGCCCGAGACTTCACGAACCGCGTGAACGTCGGCATGGTCGGCGTCAACGTGCCGATCCCGGTGCCGATCGCCTACCACACGTTCGGCGGCTGGAAGCGCTCCGGTTTCGGCGACCTGAACCAGCACGGTCCGGACTCGTTCCGCTTCTACACCAAGACCAAGACCGTGACGCAGCGCTGGCCCTCGGGCAAGAAGGAAGAGGCCAATCACTTCGTCATCCCCACCATGAACTGATCGGAATTCCATGTTCACCTTGACCGATGACGAGCGGGCGATCAGCGACACGGCCCGCGAATTCGCCACCGAGCATCTGGCGCCACACGCCGTGGAATGGGATCAGGCCAAACACTTTCCGGTGGACGCACTCCGCAAGGCGGCGGCACTGGGCATGGGCGGGATCTACATTCGTGAGGACGTGGGCGGATCGGAACTGACGCGTGTCGACGCGGTCCGCATCTTCGAGCAGCTCGCCACGGGCTGCCCGTCGATCGCCGCGTACATCTCCATCCACAACATGGTCACGTGGATGATCGACAAGTTCGGCAACGATGAGCAGCGCCACCGGTGGGTGCCCGGTCTGTGCTCGATGGATCAGCTGGGCAGTTACTGCCTCACCGAACCGGGCGCGGGCTCGGACGCGGCGGCGTTGAGCACCAAGGCCGTCCGCGACGGCGGCGACTATGTGATCAACGGAGTCAAGCAGTTCATCTCCGGTGCAGGAACTTCCGACGTGTATGTGGTGATGGCCCGCACCGGGGAGAGCGGCCCGAAGGGAATCTCGGCGTTCATCGTCCCGAAGGGCTCGCAAGGCCTGTCCTTCGGGCCCAATGAGGTGAAGATGGGGTGGAACGCGCAGCCCACTCGTCAGGTCATCCTCGAAGACGTGCGGGTGCCCGCGGCGAACATGCTGGGCTCCGAAGGCAGCGGTTTCCGGATCGCGATGTCCGGGCTCAACGGCGGCCGGCTCAACATCGCCGCCTGTTCGGTTGGGGGAGCGCAGGTGGCCCTCGACAAGGCAGTCGCTTACCTCGCGGATCGCAAGGCCTTCGGTGCGCAGCTGATCGACTCGCAGGCCCTGCAGTTCCAGTTGGCCGACATGCGCACCGAACTGGAAGCGGCGCGGACTCTGCTGTGGCGGGCTGCGGCGGCATTGGACGAGGGCGCTCCCGACGTCGTCGAACTGTGCGCCATGGCCAAACGCTTCGCCACCGACACCGGTTTCGACGTCGCCAACAAGGCGCTGCAACTCCACGGCGGTTACGGCTATCTTGCGGAGTACGGAATAGAGAAGATCGTTCGAGACCTCCGGGTCCACCAGATTCTCGAGGGCAGCAACGAGATCATGCGGGTGGTCATCGCTCGGAGCGTCGTCGGAGCAGCAGGACAGCGAAAGCAAGGAGCAGCATGACCGGCACGGACACCGCGCCCGAGGTTCTGATCGAGAAGAGTCGCGGGTTGGGCCGTATCGTTCTCAATCGGCCGAAGGCGATCAACGCACTCACTCACGCCATGGTGCGACAGATCGCGACGGCACTGGTCGAGTGGTCCGATGACGACGAAGTGCACGCCGTGGTCCTGACCGGTGCCGGCGAGCGAGGCCTGTGCGCCGGCGGCGACATCGTGTCCATCTATCACGACGCCAAGGAGGGCGGCACAGGCTCGCGTGAGTTCTGGCGCGACGAGTACATCCTCAACGCGGCCATCGCTCGCTACGGCAAGCCGTACGTGGCGATCATGGACGGAATTGTCATGGGTGGCGGCGTCGGGGTGTCTGCGCACGGCAGCGTCCGCATCGTCACCGAGCGCTCGATGATCGGCATGCCCGAGACCGGGATAGGCTTCGTCCCAGACGTCGGGGGGACGTACCTGCTTGCCCGCACACCTGGCGAACTGGGCACGCACGTCGCCCTGACGAACGCACGGCTCAGCGCGGGCGACGCGATCGCATGTGGATTCGCCGACCATTTCATCCCGTCCGACAAGATCGATGGGTTCATCGAGGGGTTGTCGACGACGTCGGTGGACGAGGCGCTCGGTACCTTCTCCGAACAGGCCCCGGTCTCGGGTCTGCTGGCGCAACAGAGTTGGATCGACGCCGCATACTCTGCCGATGCACTCTCCGATATCGTCTCCCGGTTGCGTAGCAGCGGTATCCCGGAAGCGGAGAAGGCGGCCGAGCAAGTGCTGTCGAAGTCGCCGACGGCGTGCGCGGTCACGCTGCGCTCGTTGCGCCGTGCCCGGGCCGTGGGCAGCCTCGAGGAAGTGCTGAACGACGAGTTCCGCGTCTCCGTCGCGTGCCTGGGATCCCACGACTTGGTCGAGGGGATTCGGGCGCAGGTGGTCGAAAAGGACCGCAATCCCCAGTGGTCGCCGGCCACGATCGAAGAGGTGGACGAGAAGCAGATCGACTCCTTCTTTGCGCCGCTGGGCGATCTCGAACTCGGTCTGACGGCCCGGCAGCCGCAGCACTGACCACCAGTCACAAGCGTTCAGGAGGAACTGCAATGAGCACTACCGTCGGATTTCTGGGACTCGGTCACATGGGTGGTCCCATGGCGGCCAACCTCGTACGGGCCGGTCACACGGTGGTCGGCTTCGACCCCGTGCCCGCCGCACTCGAGCAGGCAGTGAAAGACGGTGTCACCGTCGCCGATTCGGCTGTCGAAGCCGTGCGCGAAGCGGACGTCGTCATCACGATGCTGCCGAGCGGAAAACACGTCCTCGATCTCTACGACGAGATCCTGCCGGCGGCGAAGCCGGGCACGCTCTTCATCGACTCGTCCACCATCGACGTCGCCGACGCGCGCGCCGCGCACGGTGCGGCGCGCGAGGCCGGCCACCGCGCCGTCGACGCCCCGGTCTCGGGTGGTGTGGTAGGCGCGACGGCGGGCACGCTGGCCTTCATGGTCGGCGGGCCTGCGGATGCCTTCGACGCCGCCGAGCCGCTGCTCGACGTGATGGGTAAGAAGGTCGTCCATTGCGGCGATTCGGGCAACGGACAGGCCGCCAAGATCTGCAACAACATGATTCTCGGTGTCTCGATGATCGCGATCAGCGAGGCGTTCGTCCTCGGCGAGAAGCTGGGGTTGAGCAATCAGGCTCTGTTCGACGTGGCCTCGAACGCATCGGGCCAGTGCTGGGCTCTCACCAACAACTGTCCCGTTCCCGGACCGGTTCCAGCCAGCCCTGCTAACAGGGACTACCAACCCGGCTTCGCAGCCGCATTGATGGACAAGGATCTTGGGCTCGCGGCGAACGCGGTGCGCGACAACGGAGTGGAGGCGGAGCTCGGGCTCCACGCGGCCGAGGTCTACAGCAGGTTTCGCGCCGCCGGCGGTGGCGAACAGGACTTCTCGGCCATCATCAACGATATCCGTGCACGTTCCAGCGAGGCAGACCAGTGACCGACTTCGAGACCATTCTGCTCGACCGCACGGGACGTGTAGGGATCATCACCCTCAACCGTCCGAAGGCTCTCAACGCCCTGAATTCGAAGCTGATGCGCGAGGTCGTCGCCGCGGTGGACGAGTTGGAGGGTGATCCGGAAATCGGGGCCGTCCTGATCACCGGCTCCGATCGGGCATTCGCGGCGGGCGCCGACATCAAGGAGATGCAACCCAAGTCGTACATGGACGTCTACCTGGGCGATTTCTTTGCGGCGTGGGATCGCCTCGCGGCAGCCCGTAAGCCGACGATCGCGGCCGTCGCAGGCTACGCGCTCGGCGGCGGATGCGAACTCGCGATGCTGTGCGACATCCTGATCGCCGCGGACACCGCGAAGTTCGGCCAGCCCGAGATCAAGCTCGGCGTCATCCCCGGCATCGGCGGATCGCAGCGGCTGACGCGAGCGGTAGGTAAGGCCAAGGCCATGGAACTATGTCTGACCGGACGGAACATGGACGCCGAAGAAGCCGAGCGTGCCGGACTGGTGTCGCGTATCGTGCCCGCCGCCGACCTTCTGGACGAGGCGATGAAGACTGCGACCACCATCGCTGATATGTCTCTTCCGGTCGCGATGATGGCGAAGGAAGCGGTCAACCGGTCGTTCGAGACCACTCTCACCGAAGGTGTCCGTTTCGAGCGTCGCGTGTTCCATTCGACGTTCGCGACGGAGGATCAGAAGGAAGGCATGGCGGCGTTCGTCGAGAAACGTGCGCCGGTCTTCAAGCACCGCTAGCAGGCCGTTCATATGACAGTCGCCCCGCCCCGGATCTCCGGTGCGGGGCGTGAGTCGTTCCTCACCACTTGGTGGGTGCGTCTCCGGTGTCGAAATCGCCTGCCTCGCGACGGAGTTCAGCGAGGATCGTGACAAGTTGCTCGAGCTTGTCGCCGGAGACTCCGGGCTTCGAGAACACCTGGGCGTTGAGCCGCTCGGTGGACTCGACGGCGAGTTTCCTCCCCGCATCAGTGATTTCGATCAGCGTTGCGCGGCGATCGGTGGGATGCGGAACGCGCCGGACCAGGTTCGCGGTCTCGAGTCGATCGACGGCGTTGGTGACGCTGGTGGGGTGCACCTGGAGACGTGCGCTGGCCTTTGCCATTGGCAGGGCACCCGTCCGGGTGAATGTGAGCAGGGTGAGGAGCTCGTACCGGGCGAACGTGAGCCCCGAGGGTTTGAGTACCTCTTCGACCCTGGCCATCATGATTTGCTGCGCGCGCATCACCGAGGTCACCGCAGCCATGCCATCCGCGACATCACCCCAGCCATGCTTCGTCCACTGCCGGTGGGCCTCTTCGATAGGGTCGAGATGAAGTGGTGACGGTGGTGGCATACGTCGATCATCCCACGTGGGGCGTGGGACTGCTGTCATGCCGCCGCAGGCCGGTTGGTCCATGTCGATGGTGAACGGTTGGGGCGATGATCGCACCCCACCGTGTAATCATTGGTGAATGGCAGGCAACCAGCGGATCAGCACGGCCACCCGGAACGGACTGATCTTCGATGTTCGCGACGACGGACCGATCGACGGCGTCCCGGTGGTCCTGTTGCACGGTTTTCCGCAGGATTCGCGGTCGTGGAACACGTTGGCGCCGTTGCTGCACCGGCGTGGCTTCCGAACCCTCGCCCCGGACCAGCGGGGTTATTCGCCAGGTGCGCGGCCACGCTCCAGGTGGGCGTACCGGATCTCGGAATTGCAGCAGGACATCGTGGCCCTCATCGATCAGGCCGGACTCGGCCCGGTGCATCTAGTGGGGCACGACTGGGGTGCGGTAGTGGCGTGGGACGTGGCGGCGGCCCGCCCGGACCGCGTACGCACCCTGACGGCGCTTTCGGTCCCACATCCGGCAGCGTTCATGCGGGCGCTCCTCACAAGCAGTCAGATCGTGAAGTCCTGGTACATAATTGCCTTCCAATTTCCCTGGATTCCGGAGCGGTTGATGGCAGCGAACGGTGTCGTGTACCGGAAGCTGCGCGCAAGCGGTCATTCGGCGGCCGCCTCGAGGCGTGACCTCGAGCCGATGCGCGACCGCGCTCGGGCGCGAGGCGCACTGAACTGGTACCGGGCACTACCTTTCGCCGCATTCCGATCGGTGTCCAACAAATCGGTGTCCGACAAATCGGTGTCCGACAAATCGGTGTCCGGCAAGGCGCGGGTGCCCACCCTGTTCGTGTGGAGTGACGGCGACTTCGCGATCGGACCGGTGGGGCCGGAACTGACGTCGCGGTTCGTAGATGCGCCGTACACCTACGAGGTGCTCCGCGGTGTCAGCCATTGGATTCCGGACGAGGCGGCCGATCGGCTCGACGAACTACTCGGCAACCACCTGCGGGATCTGCCGTGACCTCGTGTGTGAGTCGGCCTCGATCCTCGACCGCCGTCGTCACTTGGAAGTACTGAACTGATAGCCGGCGAATCTTTCGTCCACCTGCTCTGCTGTCAGCCCGAACTCCTCGAGCGTGTACTTGTGTGACGGCCGACGGTCGCCGCTGCGACTCTCGGAGTGCATCGCCTCCATCGCGGACTGGGCCGATGCGCTCAGATCGAGACCGAAGTGGGTGTACACCCCTTCGACGGTGCCGAGCGGATCGGCCACGAAATCCTGGTAGTCGACGTCGATGAACTGGGCGGGATCGTGTCGGGCGCGTGCCTCGGTGAACCGGTCGAGTCCCCGTGCCCACAGTTCGAGTTGGCTCTCGCCGATGACGCTGCCCCGAAACTTCTCCGACCAGCCGGAGGTCGCCTGTTCTGCAAGGCTGCACACGGACGGGACGATGGTGCGCGGCGGACGGTGGGTCTGGATGATCAGCGCATCCGGGTACACCGCCAGTAGTTCGTCGAGCGCGAACAGGTGGCTGGGGTTCTTGAGGACCCAGCGGCGGTCCCGATCGGGGAGCCCGATCAGTTGGAGATTCTTCTTGTGCCGCTGGTATGCGTTGGTCCAGTCCTGCTGCTGGAGCCACCGGGAGTACGTCGGCAGGTGCGCGAGGCACTCGTAGGAGATGGACTTGAACGTCTGACGAAGCAGCTGCCAGCACTCCTCGACCTCGCCGGCGGACATGTAGTGCACTCCCATGAACTCGGGACGCTCGATGTGATGGCGGCTGAAGGATTCCTCGATCTTCGCGAACACGGGGTTCGATGCCCAAGTCTCGCGCGGTGGCCGTGGTTGGGGCATCTCGGTCAACCACATCTCGAGGCCCTGATGCGACGGGTCCGCGGTGAGCAACCGGTGCAGTGCCGTGGTTCCGGTGCGGGGGAGTCCGGTGACGAAGATCGGCCGCTGGATCTGCACGTCAGCGTGCTCGGGGTTCTGCTTCCACGCTGCTTCGCTGAGCAGGCGTGCCACAAGGGCGCCGCGGAGGAAGACACGAGAAACCTTGCTGCCGAGCGGGGTCAACTGCTCGTCGGATCGGTACGAGTCCAGCAGAACACCGAGGGCCTCGGTGTAGTCGTCGGTGCCGAAGTCGGTCATTCCGGTCAATCGTGTGGCCGACGCGTGGAGATCGTCGATCGTGCCGACGGTGGTGCGTTCGCTCATGGTTGTCCGCTTTCCGATCGCTAGTGGTGGAATTCGCCGCAGTTGACGTCGAGGCACTGTCCAGTGATGGCGCGGGCCATCGGTGACGCGAGAAAGATCACGGCGTCGGCCACTTCGTCGATCGTGGGAAGCCTGCCGAGATCGGTAGCGGCAGCAGTATGTTCGTAGATCTGCTCGACGGTCATCCCATATTTCTCGGCCCGATGAGCAAAGTACTGCTTCAGCGTGTCTCCCCAGATATATCCGGGCGCAACTGAATTGACACGGATCCCCTGCGGTCCCAGTTCCGTCGCGAGCGACTGGGACATGGCGAGGAGCGCCGACTTGGCCATCTTGTAACTGCCGTACCGCTCCTGAGAGTGTCTCAGTACCATCGAGTTGATGTTCACCACAGCGCCGTCCGCCTCGGCGAGAGCGGGAGTGAACAGCTGCGTGAGGCGCAGCGCACCGAGCACCGTCAGTTCGAAGCTGCTACGGATGTGGTCGAAATCGGTGCGGGCGAGCGGTTTCATAGACGGTACCGAGAATGCATTGTTGATCAGCACGTCGACCTTGCCGTAGGCGTCAACCGCTGCGGACACCAGATGCTCCGCCGAAGCGTGGTCGGTGATATCGGTCGGAACCGTCACCGCCCGTTGGCCCAGGGCGATGACCTCCTTGGCCACTTCCTCGAGTCGTGTGGCGGTGCGGGCGGCCAACACCACATCGGCCCCGGCGCCGGCGCAGCGGACGGCGAGCGTACTCCCCAAGGCCGGGCCGACACCGGATATGACGACCACCTTGTCCTGCAACAGATTCGATGTGGTCATTGTGGTCACCCCAGCATCCGGTCGGCGACCGCAGCCTGGCGGGCGGCGATACGTGCGGCGAAGTCCTGCGGCGAGATCTTGTTGTCTCCGAAGTAGGGCAGCCTCCGGTGGATCTCGTCGACTGGCACAACCTCTATGCGTGGACCGTCGCCGGGAGTAAGTTCACGGGATGCGCGTTGCCAGCGGAACTGGAGGTAGCCGCGGTGGTGGCCCACGGTTTCGATCCAGTTCGCTATGCCGGGATTGCGCTCGCTGACGACGAGGCGGATGTTGCCGTCGGGATCCACCTGGGACTGTGAAACGTTCAGTGAAGTCTGGTGGTTGATGTAATCGAGGGAGATATACCACATGCTGCCCAGTTGAAATCCCTGGTAGGGCACGTCGGTCTTCGGCACGGTGATGACGATGGCCTCGTCCTCGGCGAGTTCATAGTGCCCGACCGATGAGTACTGTGTCGCCAATCCGCCTGGTGTCAGTCGGGGTTCGGTCATCGTGTTGACCGGCAGGTTCAGATAGAACCACTCCGGGAACTTGAGCCATGTCTTCACCCGCGAGACGAGGGCTTTGCCCGCGCGGGTGTAGCGCTTCTCGACCGCTTCGCGGGTCAGGGAGTCGGGGGCGCTACCTGTGGTGTCGGCGCGGGCGATCCGGATGGTGCCACGTCGCTGGTTCCAGTCGCTGTACACCTCGCGGACCACCAGTTGGGACGAACCCGGTGCGAGGGTGAAGTAGTTGCGACGGCCGGCATTGTCGTCCGGACCGAACCGCACCTCGAAGGAGCCGTCGGGCGCGATATCGATCTCGCGATCGTCGAACGCCGACACGCTACCGGGAACTTCTGCGGCCGTGTAGTTTCCGCTGAGAACCTGAAAGCTCAGATCCGCAGTGGTGCCCCGCACCCCGGTCACGACGTACTCGACGTCGTCGTTGATCCTCGCGCCGAAGTACAGGGTGTCGGGGTTGTCGAGGCCCATCTTCATGTACGGGCCAGTCCCCGAGATGAAAGTCGGGTGCGACCGCTCGGTCGCCCAGGCGGCGTGCGTCGTGGCGACGATGCCGCCGGCGAGGTACTGGTAGCCCTCGAGCAGATCCTGTTCGGTGCGGATGTGGGGGGCGCTTTCGATCAGTTTCTCGGCCTCGGCCATGGCGTCGGCGAATGGGTCGGTCAGCACACCGTGCTCCTCACGATGGGGGTGGTACAAATATGTACCTGTGTGGTAGAACAATGATGCACTGACAATAGAACGCGTTCTAGGGAGTGGTCAATGGGGCACGAGGACGAGACGCTCGACAAGGTGCGCGGGCGCCGGTCGCCACCCACCGAACGCGTCGTGCAGGTGCTCGACTTCCTGGTGGCTCACAACGAACACCGATTCGGGTTGTCGGAGCTGGCCCGGCAACTCGGTATCAGTAAACCGACCTGCCTGGGGATCCTCACCGAACTCGCTCGCGCCGGCTATCTTGTCCGCGATCTGGTGACGAAGACCTACGGGCTCGGGCCTGTGCTCATCGCGGCAGGTCGCGCAGCTCAGCTGGGGTTCGCGGCCGGGCCGGTCGCGCACACGCATCTCGCTGCCCTCAGTGACGAATTCCGGACCACGTGCACGGCGTCGGCGGTGGTCGGCGACCGGATCGCCGTGCTCGAACTGACCAGTCCGCCCGGGGTGCGCGCCGCTGTCAAGGTCGGCGAGATGTATCCGTTCGCGCCGCCCGTCGGGTTGATGTATGTGCTGTGGGACGGTGACGACGCGCTGCAGTCATGGCTTCGGCGGGAGCCGACCCTGCCAGTTCGTCTGGACCGGGACCGGTTGCGCAACGTCGTGGACGAATGCTCCCGCACGGGGTATCTCGTGGAGATCCTCACTCCCGTCGGACAGCGATTGCACACGCTCATGGCGGGCGTGGCCGCGCACGACCTGCCGCCGGAACTGCGCGCCGTGCTCGGCGAGATGGTCTCCAGCCTGGGGGAGCGCGTGTACCTGGACGCTGAACACGCGGATCCCGAGTCACCACACCCGGTCAGCCTCATTGCCGCGCCGACGTACGACGCCCAGGGGCATCAGGCGATGGTTCTGACTCTTTATGTGGGCGCTGAACTCGGCTCGTCCGAAATCGCGCGCAGGGGTAAGGCGCTCGCCGCGGCGGCGGATGCGATCACGGCGGAGGTGGGCGGGCGCAGGCCGCGCTGAAGAATGGGGCATTGACCAAAATCTGAAACACGTTCTATTCTCGGAGGCGTAATCATTTTCGAACCGAGTTGGTCCAAATATGGACCAATGGCCGGTATGACACTCGCACCGAGGAGTCGCCCATGACCGCATCGACCACACCGCCCGTGTACGAGTTGTCCCACCTCGGCGCACTCGAAGCCGAGGCCGTTCACATCTTCCGTGAGGTGGCCGCTACGTTCGAGCATCCGGTACTGCTGTTCTCCGGCGGCAAGGACTCGGTGGTGATGCTCCACGTCGCCGCAAAAGCGTTCTGGCCCTCGCCGCTTCCGTTCACAGTTATGCACGTCGACACCGGCCACAACTTCGACGACGTCATCGAGTTCCGCGACCGGACCGTCGACCGTCTCGGCCTACGGATGGTCGTGTCGAGTGTCCAGGACGACATCGAAGCCGGGCGGGTCAGCGAGGAGACGGGACCTCACGCCAGTCGTAACCGACTCCAGACCACGGCACTGCTGCGCGGCATCAGGGACAACAACTTCGACGCCGTCTTCGGCGGCGCCCGACGTGACGAGGAGAAGGCCCGAGCCAAGGAGAGAGTCTTCAGTTTCCGGGACGTGTTAGGGCAGTGGGAACCGCGGGCGCAACGCCCCGAACTGTGGAGCCTGTACAACGGCCGGCACCGCAAGGGTGAGCACATCCGGGTGTTCCCGCTGTCGAACTGGACCGAACTCGACATCTGGCAGTACATCAGCGAGGAGCGGATCGAACTGCCCTCACTGTACTACGCTCACCGCCGCCAGGTTGTGCCCCGCGACGGAATGCTGTTGGCGCACACACGGTTCCTCACGCTCCTTCCCGGCGATGAGCCGTACGAAGCACTGGTGCGTTTCCGGACAGTCGGCGACGCCACCTGCACGGGGTGCGTCGAATCGTCCGCAACCAGCGCCGAGGCCGTTGTCACGGAGGTGGCAGCGAGCAGGCTGACCGAGCGCGGCGCCACCCGCGCGGACGACCGGATCTCCGAAGCCGGTATGGAAGACCGCAAGAAGGAAGGGTACTTCTGATGCCGCAGCTTCTCCGCGTCGCAACGGCGGGCAGCGTCGACGACGGCAAGTCCACCCTGATCGGCCGTCTGCTCTACGACTCGAAGGCGATCTTCGAGGATCAACTCGAGGCGGTGGAACGCACCAGTCGTCAACGAGGCGACGAACACACCAATCTAGCGCTGCTCACCGACGGCCTGCGTGCCGAACGCGAACAGGGCATCACGATCGACGTCGCCCATCGCTACTTCGCCACTCCGCATCGCAAGTTCATCATCGCGGACACACCGGGTCACGAGCAGTACACGCGGAACATGGTGACCGGGGCCTCGACCGCTGACCTGGCGCTGATTCTCGTCGACGCCCGCAAAGGAATCCTCGAGCAGACCCGTCGCCACGCTTTCATCGCCAGCCTCCTCGGAATTCCCCACCTCGTGCTGTGCGTCAACAAGATGGACCTCGTCGGGTGGTCCGAGGAACGGTTCGAGGAGATCAAGGAGGAGTTCAGGCAATTCGCGATCAAACTCGAGGTCCATGACCTCACGTTCATCCCGGTATCGGCGCTGCGCGGCGACAACATCGCGCAGCGAACGGTCAACATGCCCTGGTACGAGGGTGCGTCACTGCTGCACTACCTCGAACAGGTGCACGTGGCGTCTGACCGCAATCTCATCGACGCCCGGATCCCGGTGCAGTATGTGGTCCGGCCGGGGCGCCAGACCGATCCCGCGCTGCACGACTTCCGCGGGTATGCCGGGACGGTCGCCAGTGGTGTGTTCAAGCCGGGCGACGAGGTGGTGGCGTTGCCGTCGGGATTCACTTCCACGATCAGCGCTATATGGGGACCCGGCGGAGCGGCCCTGAGCGAGGCTTTCACCATGTCCGCGGTGTGCGTGCAGCTAGCTGATCAGTTGGACGTGAGCCGCGGGGATATGCTGTGCCGCCCCAACAACCGCCCACTCGTAGGGCAGGAACTCGACGCGATGGTCTGCTGGTTCAGTGAACAGTCTTCGTTGAAGCCGGATGCTCGCTACACGCTGCTGCACACCACCCGAGCCACCAAGGCGTCCGTGGTACGGCTGGACTACCGACTCGACGTCAACACCCTGCATCGCGACGAGACCGCGCAGTCTCTCTCGCTCAACGAGATCGGCCGCATCCAGTTGAAGACGTCTCAACCTTTGATGTTCGACCCGTACCGCCGCAACCACGTGACCGGTAGTTTCATCCTCGTCGACGAGTCGACGCACAACACCGTCGCTGCGGGCATGATCACCGGTCCGACGCTGTCTCAGTCCAAGGTGGTGTGGCACGCCGCGGCTGTATCGAGGGCGGAACGGGCCACCCGTGGGCGCACGGTCTGGCTGACCGGACTGTCTGCCTCCGGGAAATCGACGGTCGCGGTGGAACTCGAGCGGCGACTGATCGCGTCCGGCGTGCCCGCCTACCGTCTCGACGGGGACAACCTGCGACACGGTCTCAACTCGGACCTTGGATTCAGCGCGCAGGACCGCGCCGAGAACGTGCGACGCGTCGGCGCGGTTGCCCAATTACTGGCAGACTCCGGCGTGGTCGCGATCGCGTCGCTGATCAGCCCGTACCGTGCGGACCGGGAGCACGTTCGGGAAGAACATCGCGCCGCGGGACTCGAATTTCTCGAGGTATACATCGACACCCCGGTGGAGCAGTGCGAGGCGCGCGACCCCAAAGGCATGTATGCGAAAGCGCGGGCGGGGGAGATCACCGGGTTCACCGGAGTGGACGACCCGTACGAGGCCCCCGAGAACGCCGAATTGGTGCTCCGGCCCGAAGACGGTACGCCGACCGAACAAGCTGTGAGAATTATGGAATTGTTGAGACGTGATCACTGACGCGCGACTCGCGGCCGACATCGCCTCCGGTGCCGGAGCCCTGCTACTGGACATCCGCGCCGCTGGGCTCGGATCGGATGGGCGTGAACTGGGCAGGCGCGGCGACGTCGCCGCCGACGCGTACATCCTCGGCAAACTCTTCGCGGAGCGGCCCGAGGATGCGATCCTCTCCGAGGAGTCCACCGACGATCGGTCGCGGCTGGAGAGTTCGCGGGTGTGGATCATCGACCCTCTCGACGGTTCCAAGGAATACGGGATACCTGGGCGTTCGGACTGGGCAGTGCACATTGCGCTGTGGGAACGCGGTCGCGGCATCACTGCAGCGGCGGTCGCGCAACCGGCACTGGGTGCCGTGTACGTCAGTGACGACGGCTCTAACACCGTGCACGCCGAGCGGGTGCCGGCACGCCCGCGCATCGTCGTGAGCGCAAGCAGGCCCCCCGGCTTCGTCGATGCCGTCGCGACCGCGATCGGTGCCGAGGTCTCGACGATGGGTTCGGCGGGCGCGAAAGCGATGGCCGTGCTCCGCGGCGACGTGGATGCCTACGTCCATTCCGGCGGACAGTGGGAATGGGACTCGGCGGCACCGGTGGGCGTCGCCAAGGCCGCGGGCCTGCACTGTTCGCGGATCGACGGAACCCCCTTGGGTTACAACGAATCCCACCCCTATCTGCCCGACCTTTTGATCTGCCGGCCGGAGTTGGCGCAGCCCTTGCTTGCCGCTATTGCCGAGCATGCCGGCGACATTGCAGACAGCGGGCGTGTCGCGATGGCCCGGGCCTACATCGATGCACTCGTCAGCCACGACGCCACCAAGGTGCGTCTCGCCGACAACGCGTGGCGGGTGGAGAACGGGCAGCGCACCGGCGAGTCGGGGGCCTTCATCCGGGACGAACTCGAGAACGGATTTCAGTACCAGGCCATCCAGGCTGTGCGTGAACTCTCGTTCCACGAGTGGGGCGACAACGTGGTGGCCCAATTCCTGCTCGATCTCGGGGCGACGCAAACCGAGGTCACGCCGGTTCGGGTCACCGAGCATTTCGGCATCCCGGCCGGGGAGATCCAGTCCGTCATGGCCATCATCGAGCCGTACGCGATCGAACAGGAGAACCAATGACCCCGGATCAACTGATCACGCAATTCTGCGCCGAATGGATCGAGCCGGATCCGGCGAAGATTGTCGAGTACTTTGCGGAAGATGCCGTCTATCACAATATTCCGATGGAACCCGTCGCCGGTCGTGAGGCGATCCGCGAGTTCATCACCGGGTTCATCGCGGCGTTCGGCGGAATCGACTTCCGAGTGCACCGGCAGATCACCGACGGCGGGCAGGGCCCCGACGCCCAACAGTCGAGTGGTGTGGTGATGAACGAACGGACCGACGTGTTGACTCTGGGTAGGAAGGTCGTCGAACTGCCCGTCGTCGGTGTCTTCGAGATCGCCGACGGCAAGATCACCAGTTGGCGCGACTATTTCGACATGGCTCCGATCCGGGAAGCCGCCGGGGAGGGATAGTCGGCAATCCGCTGCGCCCGCTCGAGCCAGCCACGCTGCCCGATGTGGAATCCGGAACGAACGTTGGGACGGCACGGGGTGCTTCGTGGAAATCCAGTAGACACTCCGACTAAATGTTGACGTCAGATTCAAGTTAGCTCTACCCTTACGCCAGGAATATGACGGCAGTCACACCTGGAGAGGGCGAGTCTTCATGACCCAGATCAACACGGTCCGCGGTCCGATCGACAGCGCGGAACTTGGACGCACCTACATGCATGAGCACGTGTTCGTGCTGACACCGGACGTGCAGCAGAACTACCCGGACGAGTGGGGGAGCGAGGAGGAGCGGGTCTCCGACGCGGTGGCGAAGTTGCGGGCACTCGCCGATCAGGGTGTCCGAACCATTGTCGACCCGACCGTCGTCGGTCTCGGCCGCTACATTCCGCGCATCCAGAGGGTTGCCGAACAGCTGCCCGAATTGAACATCGTCGCGGCAACGGGGCTGTACACCTACGGCGACGTGCCGTTCTTCTTCCACTACCGAGGTCCGGCGCTGGACGCCGTGGTCGGCGCGAAGGTTCCCGACCCCATGGTCGACATGTTCGTGAAAGACATCGAAGAGGGAATCGCCGACACGGGGGTTCGTGCGGGGCTGCTGAAGTGCGCGATCGACGAGCAGGGGGCGACGCCGGGAGTCGAGCGAGTGATGCGGGCGATCGCGACGGCGCACCGGCACACCGGGGTTCCGATCACGGTGCACACCCATCCAGGCAGCGGGGCAGGCCTGCATGTCAAGCGCGTGATGTGCGACGAAGAGGGAGTGCGACCAGACCGGATCGTGCTCGGACACAGCGGCGACACCACTGATGTCGAGCATCTGACCACACTGGCCGAGGCTGGTTTCATCCTCGGGATGGACAGGTTCGGGATCAACCTCGAGACGACGTTCGAAGCGCGCGCCGAGACGCTCATCGAGATGTGCCGCCGCGGGTTCGCCAGTCAGATGGTGCTATCTCAGGACGCCGCCTGCTACATCGACTGGATCGACCCCAACGTGATGGCGGCACTGCCTCAGTGGCATTACCTTCACATCGAGAACGACGTGCTGCCGTACATCCGAGAGCGAGGTGTCACAGAAAAGATGATCGCCGAAATGCTGGTGGAGGCGCCGCGAAGGTATTTCGAGAAGGTTGACACCTACTGAAATGTCGAGTCCGCGAACCACACACGCGGTGCCGGTTACCGCACGGGGCGTCCGTACCCGCGACCGCCTGGTCGCGGCGGCCCGCGTGGTCTTCGAGCGCGCAGGCTATCTCGACGCGCGCCTCGTCGACATCAGCAAGGAGGCCGGACTCTCCACCGGTTCGTTCTACACATACTTCGCCAATAAGGAGGAGGTATTTGCGGCCGTTGTAGAGGTGACGCAGAACGACCTTCTGCACCCGGGTATGGGGCGGGTGGCGGACGAGGGGGACGTTCACGCAGTCGTGGAAGCGAGCATTCGCGCCTATCTGCATGCGTGGCGCCGGAATGCGCGACTGCTAGCTCTGCTGGAGCAGGTTGCGCACGTCGACCCCAACTTCCGTGAGCTAGCACGTCAACGGGACGAGGCGTTCTTCGGCCGCAACGCGCGATCGATCGCCGACCTCCAGGCTCGCGGTCTTGCAGACGCGTCCCTGGACCCGATGCTGACATCGAAAGCGTTGTCCGCGATGGTCGGAAGGGTGGCCTACGGCTACTTCGTCGGACCGCTGAGTGAACGGGAATCGGCCACGGTGAATCAGCTGACTGCCGGACTGGCACGCATGTGGACCAACGCACTGCGTATTCCTGACCGCGCTCGAGGCCGGTAGACGTCGGGTACGTACACGGAGTCTCGAAATCGCTTGCCGGAGAACAGTGTCGTCGCCGCAAATCAGGCGTTCCCAGGTGGTGACGGCTCTCGGTGTGACTCATCGGCCATGAGCACGGCTCCGGGTACCTCGACATTGTTACTCGTCAGTAGGTCGAGTTTTGTTGGCACGGATAAGTTTTCAGGACAATGTCAGAATCCGAATTCTCGGCAATCGATTGACATCACATGGCCGTTCGAACACACTGGTCGAGAATTCGCCGAGTTGAAGTTGGCGTCAGGTTCTAAATCATCGTCCAATGTCCATGCGTAGACCTATCTCGAGGAGTGATCGGATGACTACATCTGCGGTGCAGCCGAGTACCGACGCAGAAGTCCAACGTAAGCGCGCGCACCGAAAACTGCTGACAGCGGGACTCTTCGGCAGTTCGATTGAGTGGTACGACTTCTTCCTCTACGGAACCGCTGCGGCCCTCGTCTTTCCCCAGGTCTTCTTTCCCGACCAATCGCCGCTCATGGCCACCCTGCTCTCGTTCAGCACTTTCTGGGCGGGCTTCGTCGCCCGGCCGATCGGTGGCATCGTGGCGGGTCACTACGGCGACAAATACGGCCGCAAGCCGGCCGTGGTCGTCAGCCTCCTGGCGATGGGTCTCGCAACGTTCCTGATCGGCTTGCTCCCGGGAGCAGCGGCGATCGGCGTTGCCGCACCGATACTTCTCGTCTTCCTGCGGTTCGTTCAGGGCCTTGCCTGCGGCGGCCAGTGGGGTGGAATCGTCCTCCTGCTTACCGAGTCGTCAGGCCCGAAGCGTCGAGGGTTCTCAGGGACATTCGGTCAGATGGGTGTCTCGTTCGGCGTCCTGCTCGGTAATGCGGTGCTCTTGGGTGCCACCGGGGCACTATCGAACGAGGCATTCCTCAGCTGGGGCTGGCGAGTCCCGTTCTTGGCGAGCGCACTTCTGTTCCCGATCGTGCTCTACATTCACAACAAGGTAGAGGACACTCCAGAGTTCCGCGAACTCCAGAACGAGGCGAAGAAGAAGAAGGAAACCGTTGTCAGCGCGCCGCTGGCACAGGCGATCAGGGATCACTGGCGCAAGATTCTGCTCGCATGTGGGTTGCTCGCGGCTACCAACGCATTGTTCTACATCTCCATCGCCGGTGTGCTCAGCTACGGCACCGAGGTACTGGACATGAATCGCAACGACATGCTCACGGTCTCCCTGCTCAGCGCAGGGCTGACGGTCGGTGTGGTCATGTGGTCCGGACACATGTCGGACAAGATCGGACGCCGGCCCATGATCCTGATCGGTGCCGCCGCGATCATACTGTGGGCGTTCCCTTACTTCATGCTGATCAACACCGCGAATATCGTGCTGTTCTTCATCGCGGTTACCGTCGGCAGCGTCTTCCAGTCCATGACGTACGGGCCCGTCGCGGCGTACATCGGCGAGTTGTTCGCGCCGAACGTCCGGTATTCGGCGGCGTCGATGTCGTACCAACTCGCTGCTATCACGGTGAGCGGCGGTACGCCGTTCATCATGATCGCGCTGATCGACTGGACGGGAACAACTACGCTTGTTTCGGTCTTCATTGCCGTGATGGGCTTGGTGACGCTCCTCTGCGCATGGAAGCTTCGTGAGACCAACCCCGCAGAGGTTCGCAACGATCCCACGGCGATTCCCGGCGCGCAGTTCTACTAGAGGGTATGAGGTGGTTGGCTCTCAGCGCCCATTCTGAGCCAGGCGGCGCCGCTTGCTATCCCAGCCGACAGGGATAGCAAGCGGCGCCTTCGCGCGTCTGTGGAGGCCAGGGGGCGCCACGGCATATGAATCAGATGTAAAATCCAGCGGAAGGGGGTTGCGGCCACCGCCGGGCGATGGCTGCCAGGTATAAGCGAAAGGCAGGCCGGCACCCATGGAACTGATGATTTACGCTGCGCCCGGACCGGGATCGGCGCGCTACGAACAGCACATGCGGTTGGCGCAGGCCGCTGAGAAGTTCGGCTACTCAGGCTTCTTCGAAGGCGACCACTATTTGGGTGATGACCTGCCGGGGCCAATCGACGCGTGGGTGACTTTGGCGGGGATCGCCCGCGAGACCTCCTCCATCCGACTCGGGACGCTGGTTACCTCAGCAACCTTCCGCTACCCGGGTCCATTGGCTGTCCAGGTCGCCCAGATCGACCAGATGAGCGGCGGACGGGTCGACTTCGGGGTCGGTGCAGGCTGGGTCGAGATCGAGCATCGCGCCTATGGCATCCCTTATCCGCCGCTGAAGGAGCGCTTCGATCGGCTCGAAGAATACCTGGCGGTGATCACCGGCCTATGGCGCACCCCGATTGGTGAACGATTCAGCTACCACGGCAACCATTTTCGTCTCGAGAACTCTCCGGCACTGCCCAAGCCTCATCAGCCGGGCGGTCCTCCCATCATCATGGGTGGGTGGGGCACGAAGCGCACTCCGGCGATCAGCGCCCGCTACGCCAATGAATTCAATCAGCAGCCAGTCGGGACCGAGTCAGGCGACGTATCCACAGCGCCAACGACCGGCATCGACTTTGCCGCGGAACAGTTCGAGCGAGTCCGTGAGGCGTGTCGGGCCGTTGGCCGCGATCCCAGCGAACTCACGTTCTCCACCACCTTGACTCTGTGCTGTGGGCGAACCGACGCCGAGATCGCCTCACGCGCCGAACCCACTGGTCGCAGCGTCGACGACTTGCGCGCCTTCGGCTGTGGCGGCTCACCCGCCGAACTAGTCGACATGATCGGTCGCTGCGCAGAAGTCGGGGCCAGCCGCATCTATCTGATAATCCACGACTTCGACGACCTCGATCAGATTGAGCTGGTGGCCTCGGAGGTGATGCCACAACTAGACAACTGACGAAGACTTACGCTGCGGCTAGGCTGCGTTGAGTTTGAGTGAGCCTTGGCATTCGTCACCGATCGGGAACGGCCGCCACCTTGGCGATGACGGCCGAGGAAACCCGTTCGAGTGCGTTGTCAGTGATCGCTGACTTTCAGCACCAACTTTCCGGTGTTGGCACCGTCGAACAGCAAGTTGAGCGTGCGGCCGAATGCGTCGACGCCTCCGGTTTCCACCTGCTCGCGGGTGACGATCTCACCGGTGCGAATCCACTCCGACATCGCCTTCATCCCCTCAGGGAACCGGTCGAGGTAGTCGAACACGATGAACCCCGTCATCGAGGCCCGGTTGATCAGGAGTGAGAGATAGCGTGATGGGCCAGGCTGCGGATCGGTGGCGTTGTAGCCAGAGATCGCACCGCACAGTGCGACCCGCGCGTTCTTGCGAAGGTGGGCGAGTGCGGCGTCGAGGATATCGCCGCCGACGTTGTCGAAGTAGATGTCGATGCCGTCCGGTGCGGCGGTATGCAGTGCCTTGCCAACGGATTCGGACTTGTAGTCGATCGCGGCGTCGAAACCCAGTTCGTCGGTGAGCCAGGCGCACTTCTCCTGCCCACCGGCGATGCCGATGACCGTAGCGCCCTTCAGCTTGGCGATCTGCCCTGCGATGCTCCCGACCGCTCCCGCGGCACCGGAGATGAGCACAGTGTCGCCCTGCTCGAGCTTGCCGATATCGGTAAGACCGAAATACGCTGTCATTCCTGGAAATCCGAGCGCACCGAGCCACGTCGGTGCAGGCGCGAGCGACTCGTCCGCGATGACAACGTCGCGCCCATCAGAGAGAGCGAACTCCTGGACTCCGAACGGTCCGGTGACGAGCTTGCCGACGGGGAACGTCGCGTTCTGCGACGCGATCACCCGGCCGACGGCGTGCGTGCGCATCACCTCGCCGATCTGGACCGGTGGCACGTACGACTTCACGTCGTTCAGCCATCCGCGCATGGCGGGGTCGAGTGACACGTAGTCCACCTGCACGGTGAATTCGCCGGCCGAGGGTTCGGAGATCGGTTCGGACGTGATCTCCCACGTGGAATCGTCGGGCCGACCGATCGGACGCTTCGCCAGTCGGACCTGTCTGTTCAGGGATGTCATTGTGTTTTCACCTTTCGGGTACTTCGGCAGGCAGCGTGTCTTGGCGCAGCGCCGTCCTGTCGATCGAGCGCTTGAGGATTTTGCCGGTCGATCCCTTCGGGAGGGTGTCGACGACAGAGATGATTCGGGGAATCTTGTATGCGGACAGTCTTTCCCGCGCCCAGGCGATCAGTTCGGCACTGTCGAGTTCTGTGCCGGGTACAGTCGCCACCACCGCGGCTACCTCTTCTCCGTAGTGGTCGTCCGGTACGCCGACGACCGCTGCCTCGACGATGCCGGGGTGCGCGTAGAGGGCCTCTTCTACTTCGCTGGGGTATACGTTGTAGCCGCCACGGATGATGAGGTCTTTCAATCGGTCGACGATGCGAAGATCCCCGTCTGCGTCGGTCTCCCCGAGATCCCCGGTGCGTAGCCACCCGTCCGTGGACAGTGCCTCCGCTGTGTCGGACGGCCGGTTCCAGTAGCCCTTCATCACGGTCGCACCCCTCACGAACACCTCACCGACAGTGCCGGGCGGGCAGGTGACATCGTTGGGATCCTTCACGACCACTTCCATACGCGGTACTGCGCGTCCGGTGTAGCCGATCTTTCCTCCGCGGTCGATGTCGTTGAACGTGCCGAACGCGGTGGTCTCGGTGAGCCCGTATCCCTCGAGGATCGTGCAGCCGAATCGCGATTCGAAATCACGCGCCACCTTGCCCGGCAACGACGCGCCACCGGAGATGGCGATGCGGAGATTCGTGAAGTCCTCTGGGTCGGCGCCGTCTGCCGCGTGCAGCATCGCATTCCACATCGTCGGCACGCCGGCCATGATCGTGAGACGGTCGCGTCGCAGCATGGCGAGCATCGCTGCCGGATCGAACCGCGCCAGCAGCGACAACGATCCGCCGCCTGTGAACGTGGCCATCATGACCGAGGCCTGACCGAACACGTGGAACAGGGGAAGTCCGGTACCGATCCGGTCCTGGTTCGATCCGCGACTGCACTCCATCCCGATCTCACCGCCGGACAACAGGTTTCCAACGGTGAGCTCCGCACCCTTCGGTCGTCCGGTGGTGCCGGACGTGTAGAGAATGGCGGCGGTTTCGTCTAGTTGCCGGTCGGCGACGGATCCAGGCGCGGCGCCCGTTGTCGGGCCGTCGGGTGTCAACGTCCAGACTGGGATGTCCAGTGCTGCTGCGGCATCGCTGACGGCGGGTCCGAGTTCGTGCCAGACAATGGCGAGCGAGACGCCGGCATCGGTAAGGACGTACTCAGTCTCGGGCCGGGTGGACATCGTGTTCACCGGGACCACGACGCAGCCCGCCGCCTGGACCCCCAGGTATGCGACCACGAACTCGGGAACGGAAGGCGCTGCGAGGAGGACCCGATCGCCGGGGGAAAGGCCTGCCTCGATGAGGGTGCCCGCGTAGCGAACGGCCTCGGTGAGCAACTGTTGGTAGGTCAAGGTGCTGTCCGCACCCCGTAGTGCGATGTTGTCGGGAGTGGTGTCCGAGTGGTGGGACACGGGGTCGATCACATTTGCCATGCTTCAGCCTCCGATGCGAACTCTGATCTGGGATCATCCGCGGGGTGCGGGTCGAGCGCGGGCGGGTCGACGCGTGCTTACGGCTGCGGGGCGGCCTCGACGACGCGAGAGACGGACTCGGACACGACCACCGGCTTGTCGGACCCTTCGCGCTCGACGACCTGGCTCATCGTGACCTGGATTCCGCCGCCGACCTTTTCGGCGGACAGCACCGTAGCGCGCATCCGGATGCGCGAACCGACCGGTACGGGAGCGGGAAACCGCACCTTGTTATAGCCGTAGTTCAGGCCGTGCGCGAAGCCGTCGAATCGCAGTAGCTGTGCGGAAAGTGCCGGTCCGAGAGACAGGCTGTACAACCCGTGCGCGATGGTGCCGCCGAGCGGGCTGGCAGCGGCGCGTTCGGGATCGATGTGGATCCACTGATGGTCGTCGGTGGCGTCCGCGAAATCGTTGACCCGTTGCTGGGTGACGTCGTGCCATTCGGTGGGGCCTAGTTCCTTGCCGATCAACGCGGTCAACTCGTCGAAGCTCGACGGACGGACGGGCAGTGTGGTGGTCTCGATCATCTGTCTCCCTCTATTTCGGGTGGTGCATGGATTCGGGTGGTGCATGGGGTCGGCGTGTCATGTTGACTGCATCGAACTGCGTTACCGCTGGTAGGACCCAGGCACTTGAACTTGACGACGGATTCAACTATACAAAAGGGAGACGCTAATCACAACGCTCGGCGAAGGAGATGACATCTCGTGAAGGTTGCACAAAAGGTCGCCATCGTGACGGGCGGAGGTGGCGGTATCGGCGGCGCAATCGCTGAACGCCTCGCCGCACAGGGCGCCAAGGTGATGGTCGCCGATCTCGACCCGACTGCCGCCGCCGCGGTTGCCAACCGAATCAACGACCGGCACCCGGGATCTGCGCTCGCCGAAGGTGCCGATGTCGCGAATGCTGATCATATTCGGCGCATCATCGAGCGCGCGGAAACCGAGTTCGGGCCCGTCGCGCTGTACTTCGCCAACGCGGGCGTCGGGGGTGCTCCCGGATTGGAAGCGAGCGACGCCGACTGGGATCACGTCCTCGACGTCAATCTCCGCGCCCATATCCGCGCGGCGCAGCAACTCGTGCCGAAGTGGATCGAGCGTGGGGAGGGCTACTTCGTCACGACGGCGTCCGCTGCGGGCCTGCTCACCCAGATCGGCTCGGCGACGTACGCGGTCACCAAGCACGCGGCCGTCGGGTTCGCGGAGTGGTTGTCGGTCACCTACGGTGATCAGGGGATCTGCGTGAGTTGCCTGTGCCCCATGGGAGTGGACACCGCGATGCTCTACGCCGGGCGGGATTCGGGTGACCCTTTGGGGGTGGCAGCCACGCAGGCGGTCATGTCGGCCGGAGAGGTGCTCCAACCCGCGCAGGTCGCCGATGTCGTGCTCGACGCCGTGGACCGGGAAACCTTCCTGGTGCTTCCACACGGGAACGTCCTCTCGATGTATCAGCAGAAGGGGTCCGACTACGACCGATGGATTCGGGGGATGCGCCGTTACCAGGGTTCCCTGCTGGGGCACGTGTGACGAGCGAACCCGAGGATCTCGTCCTCTCCGATCGTCGCGGACCCGTCCTGGTGCTGACGTTCAACAGGCCTGCCAAGTTGAACGCTTGGACCGACGAACTCGAGGACTGCTACTTCGCCCTGCTCGGCGAGGCCGAAGACGATCCGGCGGTCCGCGCGATCGTAGTGACCGGCGCGGGACGAGGGTTCTGTGCCGGCGCCGAACTCGATCGACTGCAGGCCGTCGGCGACGTCTCCGCCGCCGACTTCACTGGGGCCGACCTCGAGCGTGCGCGTCCTCGTGACCTGCCCTCGCGGTTGCGCAAACCGCTTATCGGCGCGATCAACGGGGTTGCCGCCGGACTGGGGATGGTGGAGGCGCTCTACTGCGACATCCGGTTCGCATCGACGTCAGCCCGGTTCACGACCGCATTCGCCAAGCGTGGGTTGATCGCCGAGTACGGCATCTCGTGGATGCTTCCGCGGTTGATCGGACGAAGCCGGGCCGCCGACCTACTGTTGTCGAGTCGTATGGTGGACGCCGATGAGGCGCTGCGCATCGGACTTGTGGATCAGATCGCCAGCGGCAACGTGCTGGATGCGGCCGTCGCCTACGCCGCGGATCTCTCGACGCACTGCTCACCGACCTCCCTGGCCACCATCAAGAACCAACTACGAGACGACGCGGACTCCACCTACGCCGAATCCGTAGCCCGGGCGGAAAGCCTGATGCCGCAAGCATTCCGTGGGGTCGATTTCGTCGAGGGTGTACAGAGTCACCTGGACAAGCGCGCACCAAATTTTCTTCCACTACCAGTCAGGAGTTCCCATGTCCCTGTTTGACATCTCGGACCGCGCTCAGCAGTACCAGACTGATCTGCTGGAGTTCATGGACGCGCACGTGTATCCGGCGGAGGCGGTGTACGACGAGCAGATGCGGGAGTCGGATGACCCGCATTTCCAGCCGCCGATCATCGAGGAACTCAAGGCGGAGGCGCGCCGTCGTGGTTTGTGGAACCTCTTCCACCCGCATCCCGATTCCGGTCCGGGGTTGACGAATCTCGAGTACGCGCCGCTGGCGGAGATCATGGGTCGCAGCTTCATTGCGTCGGAGGCGTGTAACTGCAATGCCCCGGACACAGGCAACATGGAGGTGCTCCAGCTGTTCGGTACCGAGGAGCACAAGGAGAAGTACCTCCAGCCATTGCTGGACGGGACGATGGCGTCGGCGTTCGCGATGACCGAGCCTGCGGTGGCGAGTTCGGATGCCACGAACATTGCGCTGTCGATGGTTCGTGACGGTGACGAGTACGTGCTGAACGGCCGGAAGTGGTTTGCGTCCAACGCATTGCACAAGAATTGCAAGGTCATGATCGTGATGGGCAAGACGGACCCGTCGGCTGCTCCGCACCGGCAGCAGTCGATGATGGTCGTTCCGATCGATGCCCCGGGTGTGACGCTGATGCGCGGTCTTCCGGTGTTCGGTTACCAGGACCGGGAGGGTCACGCCGAGATCGACTTCGCCGATGTGCGGGTGCCGGCGAAGGACGTGCTGAAGGGTGCGGGCGAGGGCTTCGCGATCTCGCAGGCGCGGTTGGGTCCGGGTCGTATCCACCACTGCATGCGGGCGATCGGGATGGCCGAGCGGACTTTGGAGTTGATGTGCCGCCGGGCGTCGTCGCGGGTGACGTTCGGCAAGCCGGTCAGTGAGAACGCCAACATTCAGGATTGGATCGCGGAGGCACGGATCGAGATCGAGATGATCCGGTTGCTGACGCTGAAGGCGGCGTATCTGATGGATACGGTGGGGAACAAGGAGGCGCGGATGGAGATCGCGGCGATCAAGGTGGCGGCGCCGAATATCGCGTTGAAGATCGTCGATCGTGCCATTCAGGTGCACGGCGCCGCGGGCGTGACCGACGACTTCCCGCTAGCAATGGCCTATGCGCACCTGCGGACGTTGCGGTTGGCAGACGGCCCCGACGAGGTCCACAAGCGCGCTATCGCCAAGCAGGAACTGCGTAAGTACCGCGACACCACTGCCGGCGCTTCGGCCAACGGACACAAGGTTGCGGTGAGCTGACATGGCCGGACTCGACCTCACCGGACGTACCGCGATCGTCACCGGCGCGTCGCGGGGCATTGGCTTGGCCGTAGCAAAGGCGATCACGGCGGCCGGTGGCAACGTGGTGCTCACCTCTCGGTCCCAGGAGTCCGCTGACGCCGCCGCAGCGCAGGTCGGGGGTACGGCGATCGGAGTCGGCGCGCACGCGGTCGACGAAGACGCCGCCAGGCGCTGCGTCGACGTCACCCTGGAACGCTTCGGCAGCCTGGACATCCTGGTCAACAACGCGGGAACCAACCCTGCGTTCGGGCCGGTGATCGATCAGGACCACGCGCGATTCGCCAAGACCTTCGATGTGAACCTGTGGGCCCCCGTGCTGTGGACGGGACTGGCCACTCGGGCCTGGATGGGCGAGCACGGCGGAGCGGTGGTCAACACCGCGTCCATCGGCGGAATGGCCCACGAGGCGCACATCGGTCTGTACAACGCGTCCAAGGCCGCGCTTATCCATCTGACGAAGCAACTGGCGATGGAACTCTCCCCGAAGGTGCGAGTCAATGCCGTTGCACCCGGTGTCGTGCGGACGAAACTGGCTGAAGCTCTCTGGAGAGAGCACGAGCAGGCTGTGTCGGCATCGACTGCACTGGGACGCATCGGCGAACCGGAGGACATCGCAAGCGCGGTGGCCTTCCTGGTGTCCGACGCCGCGAGTTGGATCACCGGCGAGACGATGGTGATCGACGGTGGTCAACTACTCGGCGACGCGCTCCCGTTCCGGCAGGGAGCAACGCTCGGTGTCTAGTACGGATGTCGTTGGTATCGACACCGACGCCGTGAACCGCTGGTTCGGCACTCTCGGCATCGACCACTCGGGAGCGTTGACCTTCGGCCGGATCGGTCTCGGTCAATCCAACCTCACCTACCTCGTGCAGGATCAGGGCGATCGACGGTGGGTGCTCAGGCGCCCCCCGCTCGGACACCTGCTCGCGTCGGCGCACGACGTCGCCAGGGAGGCCCGGATCCTGTCCGCACTCGAGGACACTGCAGTTCCGACGCCCCGGGTGTTCGGGCTGACGGAAGATCCGGCGGTGAGCGACGTCCCTCTCCTGCTGATGGAGTTCGTCGACGGTCAAGTGGTCGATCGAATGTCCATCGCGGAGTCGCTGGCACCGGACCGTCGCAGGGTGATCGGCCTGTCACTGCCGCGCACCCTGGTGAAGATCCATGCTGTCGATCTCGAGCAGACGGGACTTATCGATCTGGCCAGCCACAAATCGTATGCCCACCGCCAGCTCAAGCGATGGTCCGGACAGTGGGAGAAGTCGAAGACCCGCGACCTGCCCGCCCTCGACGACCTGACGCGACGACTCGGCGTCTCGGCGCCCGAGCAACGCGAGCTCACGCTGGTGCACGGCGACTTCCATCTGAGGAATGTGATCACCTCGGCCGACACGGGCGAGGTGACCGCGGCGCTGGATTGGGAACTGTGCACTCTGGGCGATCCTCTCGCCGACATCGGCAGCCTGCTCGCGTACTGGCCCGCACCGGGCGAGAAGACCGGCGGTGATTTCCCCGCATCCACCCTCGAGGGCTTTCCGAGCCGCGAGGAGATCGCCGAGGCCTATCTCGACGCCACCGGGCGTGACCCGAAGGCGCTAGGGTTCTGGCACGTCCTCGGACTGTGGAAGATCGCGGTCATTGCCGAGGGCGTCATGCGTAGGGCGCAGGACGAACCACAGAATCGGGCGGCGGCAGGTACACCGACCGCTGACCGAATCGACGAAATCGTCGCCAAGGCGTGCGATGTTGCCGCCCAAACCGGAATCTGAACAACACAAACTGCCCAGGGAGGGCCACATGACCAGAACAGCAATTGTCACCGGAGCGGCCCGCGGAATCGGCGCCGCGGTAGCGAAAAAACTGGCAACCGACGGGCACGCGGTTGCCGTGCTCGATCTCGACGAGTCCGCTTGCGGCGCAACCATCGACGCGATCACGTCTGCCGGGGGCCGGGCACTGGCCGTCGGCGCAAATGTCGGGGACGAGGCGTCTGTCACGGCGGCAGTCGAGCGGGTGGCGAACGAACTCGGCGACCCGACGATCCTGATCAACAATGCCGGAATCACCCGCGACAATCTGTTGTTCAAGATGACTGTCGACGACTGGGACGCCGTCATGAACGTGCACCTGCGTGGCGCCTTCCTGATGTCGCGGGCCGTGCAGAAGCACATGGTGGAAGCCAAGTTCGGCCGCATCGTCAACCTGTCGAGCACGTCCGCCCTCGGTAACCGCGGACAGGTCAACTACGCTGCCGCCAAGGCCGGCATGCAGGGCTTCACCAAGACGCTGGCGTTGGAGTTGGGCAAGTTCGGTGTGACGGCCAACGCCATCGCGCCCGGTTTCATCGAGACCGAGATGACCGCTGCCACCGCCGAACGCATGGGCGTGGGCTTCGAGGACTTCAAGAAGGCGGCCGCCTCGCAGATCCCGGTCAACCGCGTCGGGCAGCCCGAGGACATCGCCGCCACGGCGTCGTTCCTGGCCAGTGAAGGTGCGGGATTCGTGTCCGGCCAAGTGATTTACGTGGCCGGCGGACCGAAGGACTGATGACCATCATGCCGACTGACGAACAGGCGATCGCACGGGACCTGAGCAGCCGCGTCGCTGCTCTCATCGAGCAGAACGATCTCACCGATGCCGCGGAGTTTCTCGGTGCCCGGTTCGACGCGGGTCTGGCGTGGGTCCACTTTCAGCCCGGATTCGGCGGTCTCGGCCTTCCTCAGGGCTTCCAGGCCCAGGTCGACGCCGAACTGGCGGCGGCGGGCGCGCCCGGGCCGGCCAAGGACCGCAACGGGATCGGGCTGGGCATGGCCGCGCCGACCATTGCCGCTTTCGGAACCCCGGAGCAGCAGGCGAACTACCTGCGGCCTCTCTACACCGGCGAGCACATCTACTGCCAGTTGTTCAGCGAGCCGGGGGCGGGCTCCGATCTCGCCGCCGTCGCCACTCGCGCCGTTCGTGACGGTGACACCTGGACCGTCAACGGGCAGAAGGTGTGGACGTCGGGAGCGCAGAACGCGCAGATGGCCATCCTGGTGGCGCGGACGGATCCGTCGGTGTCCAAGCACGCCGGGCTGACCTACTTCCTGTGCGACATGAGCGATGCCGGTATCGATGTTCGGCCGCTGCGGCAGATCACCGGTGAGGCCGAGTTCAACGAAGTGTTCCTCACTGATGTGCGCATTCCCGACGCAAATCGGCTCGGCGACGAGGGGCAGGGCTGGAAAGTGGCCACCGCGACCCTCAACAATGAGCGGGTGGCCATCGGCGGTTCCGCGGCTGCCCGCGAGAGCGGCATGATCGGATTGGTCGCGCAAACTTGGCGGGAGCATCCCGAACTCCGTGACGGAGCGATGCACGACGACCTGCTCCACTTGTGGGTCGACGCGGAAGTCGCGCGGCTGACCGGTGAACGACTACGGCAGCAACTGGAGGCCGGTCAACCCGGTCCGGAGGGATCCGGCCTGAAGCTGGCCTTCGCCCGGCTCGCGCAGACCATCTCGGGCTTCGACATCGAACTCCATGGAGAGGCGGGACTGCGGTACGACGACTGGTCTATGCGCCGACCCGACAAGGTCGACTTCACCGGACGCGAACCCGGATACAGGTACCTGCGCGCGAAAGGCAACTCGATCGAGGGCGGAACGTCCGAGATCCTGCGCAACGTCATCGCAGAACGCGTTCTCGGCCTCCCTCCGGAGCACCGCGTCGACAAGAACATCGCATGGAAGGACCTGCCCCGATGAGCACCGCAGACCTGCTCTATTCAGACACGGAGGACGCACTGCGCGATAGTGTCCGCCGACTACTCGTCGATCGCTGCTCCCCCGAGTCGGTGGCAGGAATGTACGACCAGGCACCCGCCGACTTCACCGGAGTCTGGAAGTCCCTCGCGGTCGACCTCGGGCTTGCGGGCCTGCTCGTGCCCGAGTCGCTCGGCGGCGCAGGCGCCGGCGCGCGTGAGGCCGCGGTGGTCATGGAGGAGATCGGACGCGCTGTGGCGCCCGTCCCGTACCTGTCCAGTGCGGTACTCGCCACCGTGGCGCTACTGAAGGCGGGAGACAAGCAGACGGTCGGTGCGCTCGCCGAGGGTACGACCACGGGTGCGCTCGTGGTCGGACTCGCGACCGCACCGGGCCGGTTCGCCCCCAGCGTGGTCCGGGAGGCGGGCGCACTGGTCGGGACCGTCACCAGCGTCGCGGGCGCCGCGGAGGCCGACATCCTGATCGTGCCGGTCGAGGGGCCCGAGGGACTCGAACTCCATATCGTCAGCGCCGGCTCTGCTGGCGTCACCGCGACTCCAGTCCTCTCGCTCGACATGACCCGGCCGCTGTCGGATGTCGTGTTCGACGGCGCGGCATCCACCCGCGTCGACGACGGCACCGCGGCGGAGGCGGTCCGTGCCGCCCTCGTCAGCGGCGCAGCACTACTCGCGTCCGAACAACTCGGACTCGCGCAATGGTGCTTCGACACGACCCTCGCGTACGTCAAGGAACGCAAGCAGTTCGGTCGCGCGGTCGGCTCGTTCCAGGCGATCAAGCACCGCCTTGCCGACCTCTGGCTCGAGGTGACATCCGCCGCGGCGGCTGCCAGGTACGCCGCGGACACCTCCGCCCGCGGTGACGCGGACGCCGAGATCGCCGCCGTGATCGCGCAGGCCTACTGCAGTGATGTCGCCGTCCACGCCGCCGAGGAGTGCGTCCAACTGCACGCCGGGGTCGGCATGACGTGGGAGTACCCCGCGCACCTGTACCTGAAGAGGGCGAAGAGCGATCAGCTCGCTTTCGGCTCCGCGTACCGCCATCGGGCGCATCTGGCCACCCTGATCGACCTGCCCGCGTGATCCATCACCCAGCACTGATTTCCCCCCAGCACTGATTTTGAGGAGACAACGATGAAGGCCTGGCGTATCAACGAACTCGGCGAACCGCGCACTGCGCTTCAGCTCGAGGAAATTCAGGACCCGAATGCCGGTCCGGGCGAGATCCTGGTGAAGATCCTTGCGGCGCCGGCGAACTTCCCAGACGTCCTGCTGTGCCGTGGCGAGTACCAGATGAAGCCGCCGCTGCCGTTCACGCCCGGAGTCGAGTTGTGCGGTCGGGTCCTGGCCGTCGGTGACGGCGTGACCCGCTTCGCGGTCGGCGACCGGGTGATCGGGAGCCCCAATCTACCCGCCGGCGGGTTCGCGGAGATGGCCGTGATGGCCGAGTCCAACGCGTTCGCCGCCCCGGCTGCGCTCGACGATGCCGAGGCGTCCGCACTCACCATCGGCTACCAGACGAGTTGGTTCGCTCTACACAGGCGGACCCAGCTGAAGCCGGGCGAGACGCTGCTCGTGCACGCTGCCGCGGGCGGGGTCGGTAGCGCGGCAGTGCAACTGGGCAAGGCCGCAGGAGCGAAGGTGATCGGCGTCGTCGGAGGTGCCGACAAGGTCGAGTACTGCCGCCGGCTCGGGGCCGATCTGGTAATCGACCGGCACACAGATGATTTCGTGCCGCTGGTCAAGGAGTTCACCGGTGGTCGCGGGGCGGATGTCGTCTACGATCCGGTCGGCGGCGATGCCTACGCGAAGTCGACCAAATGCATCGCGTTCGAGGGACGGATTCTGATCATCGGCTTCGCGGGCGGCACCATTCCGACGCCGGGGCTCAACCACGCGTTGATCAAGAACTACTCGATCATCGGGCTTCACTGGGGTCTGTACAACGCGTACAACAAGCAGGCGATCGCCGACTGCCACGAGGAACTGACCCGGCTTGCAGAATCCGGTGCGATCAAGCCGCTCATCAGCGAGCGACTCTCGCTCGCGGACGTCGCCGACGGAATCGGCCGTCTGGGCGACGGCAGCACCGTCGGTCGACTCGTGTTCCAGCCCTGAAGGGAATGCGCATGAATACGGGAGCATTGTTCGACGTCACCGGCAAGACCGTCGTCGTCACCGGAGGTTCGCGGGGTATCGGCCGGATGATTGCGCAGGGATTCGTCCAGGCGGGCGCGACTGTTCTCATCTCGTCGCGCAAGTCGGACGCCTGCGCTGACACGGCCGCGGAGTTGTCGGCAGTGGGTCCGGGGACGTGCGTCGCCCATCCCGCGGATCTGTCCACGGCGGAGGGGATCGAAAGCCTCGCTGCCCAGGTGGCGGAGGTGGCCCCGCAGCTGAACGTGCTCGTGAACAATGCGGGCGCGACGTGGGGCGCACCGATCGACGAGTTCCCCGACTCCGCGTTCGACAAGATCTTCGACATCAATGTCAAGGGTGTCTTCAGCCTGACGCAGAAGCTGCTGCCGAGGCTACGCGCGGCGGCGACCGATGGTGATCCCGCCCGGGTGATCAACATCGGTTCGATCGACGGAATCGTACTGTCTATCACCGACAATTTCTCCTACAGCGCCAGCAAGGCCGCGGTTCACATGCTCACCCGCAAGATGGCCGCGACACTGGCTCCCCAGCGGATCACCGTCAACGCCATTGCACCCGGGCCCTTTCCGAGCAAGATGATGTCCTATTTCCTCGACAATCCGGAACGGAAGGAAGCGGTCGAGGGTGCGGTTCCTCTCGGCCGCGTGGGCACACCAGAGGATGTGGCGGGCACCGCGATCTTCCTTTCCTCGCGTGCGGGGGCCTACCTCACCGGCACCATCATCCCCGTGGACGGGGGACTTTCGGGTACACGGTGAACAACCCGCTGCACAGTCAGGCACCTCTGCACAGTCAGGCACCTCTACACAGTCAGGCACCTCTACACAGTCAGGCACCTCTACACAGTCAGACACCGAAGATCGAGAGAGGCGGTACGGCGGATAATGAGTTGGTATGACGACAAACCCTGGATTGGCCTGTACGACGACAACATCCGGTCGGCGGATGTAATACCCGACCGGACCGCGCTCGAAATGTTCTCCGCTGCGGTCGAATCCGCCCCGGATGGCCCGGCCATCCGGTATCTGGGCGGCACCCTCGATTACCGTGAGGTCGACGAACTCAGCGACGGTGTTGCCGCATATCTGGCGGAGAACGGGTTCGCGAAGGGCGACCGGCTCGCGATCTACCTGCAGAACATCCCGCAGTTCGCGGTGGCACTGATCGGAACGTGGAAGGCCGGCGGCGTCATCGTCCCCCTGAACCCGATGTACCGGGACGAACTGTCCCACATCCTTGCCGATGCCGGAGTCACGGCAATTGTGTGCAGCGAGAACGCGTGGGCCGACCATGTAGGAGAGCGTGCTTCCGCTGCGGGTGTGCGGATCGCCCTCACCGCGAGCGAACTCGACATCCAGACCTTGGACGACGCGCGCGTGCTCGGGGGAGTGGCGAGGGTCCGCAGCGAAGGCGTCCCCGATCTGCTCGAGGTGGCTCGGGCCCGGACCGGGGCCGACGTGCCGAATCCAGGTCTGGTGCCGGACGACGTCGCACTCGTTTCCTACACCTCCGGAACGAGTGGGGTACCAAAGGGGGCGACCAACACTCATCGGAATCTCACGGTCAACAGCGCGACTCTGCGTCTGTACGACGACAAGCCCGCTGGATCGCCGATCTTCGCCCTCGCGCCGCTGTTTCACATCACCGGCATGGTGTGCCAATTGCTGACCGCGATCGACCTGGCGTCCCCGCTGATACTGGCGTATCGGTTCGAGGCGGGGGTCGTGCTCGACGCCCTCGAACGCGAGCGGCCGGTGTTCATGGTCGGACCGTCCACCGCCTACATGGCCTTGATGGCGCATCCCGACTTCTCTGGCGAACGCTTCGCGTCACTGGAGGCCGTGATGTCCGGCGGTGCCCCACTGCCGCCTGCCATTGTCGAACGCTTCCGCGATCTGACCGGAAAATACATCCGCAACGGCTACGGGCTCACCGAGACCAGTGCGCCGTGTGTCGTTGTCCCGGCCAATCTGGAGGCCCCGGTCGACCCGTCCTCGGGCACGCTGGCGATCGGGCTCCCCCTGCCGTCGGCCATGATCCGGATAACCGGCGAGGACGGTGGCGACCTCGACCCGATGGAGGTCGGGGAGATCACCGTGGAGGGGCCGATGGTGGTGCCTGCATATTGGAACATGCCGGACGCCACCGCGGAGTCGCTGCCCGGCGGCCGATTACTCACTGGTGACGTGGGGTTCATGGACGCCAAGGGATGGGTGTACGTCGTCGATCGGAAGAAGGACATGATCAACGCGTCCGGGTTCAAGGTTTGGCCGCGAGAGGTCGAGGATGTCCTCTACCAGCACCCGGCGGTCCGTGAGGCCGCTGTCGTCGGTGAACCCGACAGTTACCGCGGAGAGACCGTGGCGGCGTTCGTCAGCCTTCGTCCGGGGCAGACTGCGGAGACGAACGATCTCGTCGAGTACTGCCGTGAGCGACTGGCCAGTTACAAGGCGCCGAGGCGGGTGGAGATCGTCGACGAACTGCCGAAGACGGCCAGCGGCAAGATTCTCCGACGTGAAATGCGCCGCAGCGCCACGGCTTGACCTCTTTTTCGTGGCATACGACCGGGACGCTCGTTTCAGTTCAGGCAACAACGAGCGTCCCGTTCGTGCCCCCAGTCAGGTCAGAATCGCATGGGGATAGTCGGCCCAGCGGTGCTGAAACGACAGGATCCGCGGATTCTGGATTTCCCCGTCGCGGATCTCAATCGCGTGCCGGATGGTGTCGCTCCCGTCCCAGGCGGCGGGTCCGTCGAGGACGGTGCGCAGGTGGGGGAGGAGGGCCTCGCTGATCTCCCACGTCGCTGAGTTCCACAGGTACGAGGGGGTGTGGTCGACCCCGTAGTAGAGGACGTTGTCGCCGATCACGAATGTCGGATACGCGAACGAGGTCGGGCGGGCCCAGCTGAAACCCATTCCCTCGTCGCAGGACACGTCGACGACGAGGCTGCCGGGTGTGAGGGCGTCGATATCCTCGTCCGCGAGGAAGGTCAGCGGCGCCTCGGTGTCCTGCAGAACACAGTTGACGATGATGTCGTGTCGGGCGAGGAAGCCAGCGAGCGGCGTTCGCCCGTCGTCCGTGGTGGTCGCGCCTTCTCGTGCAGTATCGCGGTGAACCCGCATTGCCTCGCATTGAGCGAGTCAGCACGTGGTCGGATCGTCGCCGTCAGCATTCCACGCAGTGGGAACACCTGGCCACTGTGCGTAGGGCTAGCTGACGAATGGGGTTCTAGCAGTGGAGAGAGCAGAGGGGCGCCAAGGGGCAGGGACGGGGTAGTACCCCAGTTTTCGCTGGTCAGATGGGTGCCCCCGGCAGGATTCGAACCTGCGACCTTTCGCTCCGGAGGCGAACGCTCTATCCCCTGAGCTACGGGGGCGCACCGGAAAACCGGTGTGCCGATTGGGCTGGCCAATGGTAGCGCATGGGTGGCGGGATAGACCAAATCGGTCCCCCCGACTACGTCGGCTCGATCCGCGTACAGCTGCGAACTCGCCTAGTGTCGGAGGGAGGTGGACATTCGCGAACTCCCGGGAGGCGTCGAGAATGGCCGATGGATTGAATGACGGCTCGCAGGGCTCGGATGCGCAGTACCTCGATCGTGACCTCGATCGGGATCTGCGGTGGTGGGCGGCGGCCAACTACCTCACTGTCGCGCAGATCTATCTGCAGGACAACACGCTTCTGCGCGAGCCATTGCATCCGAAGCACATCAAACCCCGGCTTCTCGGACACTGGGGGACGAGTCCGGGGCTGTCGATGGTGTATTGCCTTCTGAATCGTCTGATCCGCCGGACCGACACCGATTGTCTCTACGTGACCGGCCCGGGGCACGGCGGGCCTGCACTGGTCGCCGCAACGTATCTGGAGGGGACCTACTCGGAGGTGTATCCCGGGGTGTCCCGCGACGCCGCCGGAATCCACCGACTGTGCTGGCAGTTCTCGACTCCGGGCGGAGTGCCGAGTCACGTCGGCGTGCAGACACCGGGCAGCATCCATGAGGGCGGTGAGCTGGGCTATGCCCTTGCTCACGCGGCCGGTGCGGCATTCGATCATCCGGATCTGTTGGTAGCGTGTGTCATCGGCGATGGCGAGGCCGAGACGGGACCGCTCTCCGGCTCTTGGAAACTTCCCGCGTTCCTCAATCCGGAGCGCGACGGTGCGGTGTTGCCGATCCTGCACGTCAACGGCGCAAAGATCGCGGGACCCACGGTTTACGGACGCAGCAGCGATGCCGACGTCGAGGCATTCCTCAGCGGCCAGGGGTGGGCACCGACCGTCGTCTCGGGTGACGACCCGCGCATGGTTTTTCGCGCACTCGATCGTGCACTGCGTGATGCGCACGCAGTGATCACCGACCTACAGCGGGAGGCGCGCGCCGGAACTCTTCCGCGTGACGCGCGCGACGCACGGCCCAGTGGGGCGAAGTGGCCGGTGATCGTGCTGCGGACTCCGAAAGGGTGGACCGGTCCGCACACCGTCGACGGCGTGCTCGTCGAGGGAACGCACCGCGCCCATCAGGTTCCGCTGTCGGGGGTCCGGACGAATGCGGCCCATCTCCATCAACTCGAGGAGTGGATGCGCTCGTACTTGCCGGAGGAACTGTTCGATGCGGACGGCACGCTCGTCGCGGATCTCCAGGGGTTGGCGCCGCAGGGCGACAAGCGGATGGGTTCGTCCCCGTACGCCAACGGCGGGCGCCTACGTGCGGATCTCCCGATACCACCGTTGGAGAAGTACGCGCTCGCGATCGAGAAGCCCGGCGCGACGATGCACGAGACGACCCGGGTACTCGGTGAACTGCTCCGCGACCTCTACACCGCGACCACTACACCGGACGGCGGGGGATGTTTCCGGCTATTCTGCCCCGACGAGACGTCCAGCAACCGATTGGGCGCCGTGTTCGAGGTAACCGACCGCTGCTGGCAGTTACCCATCACTGAATACGACGACGGACTGTCGGCGGGTGGACGGGTGATGGAAGTCCTCAGCGAGCACCTGTGCGAGGGATGGCTCGAGGGATACCTGCTGTCGGGGCGGCACGGGATGTTCGCCAGCTACGAAGCCTTCGCGATGGTGAGCGTCTCCATGCTCATCCAGCACGCGAAGTGGATCCAGCACGCGGTGGATCTGCCCTGGCGGTCCCCGGTAGCGTCGCTCAACGTTCTGCTGACGAGCACGTGCTGGCGAAACGACCACAACGGCTTCAGCCATCAGGGGCCGGGCATGATCGACTCCGTCATTCCGCTCGCGCCGGACGTCGTTCGGATCTGGCTGCCGCCCGATTCGAACACGTTGCTGTCGATTTCGGACCACTGCCTGCGCAGCACCGACCATGTCAATCTCATCGTCGTCGACAAACAGCGGCATCTGCAGTACCTGACGCTCGAGCAGGCGCACGCCCACTGTGCGGCTGGGGCATCGGTGTGGGAGTGGGCGGGTACCGAGTCCGGTGCCGGTGCGGTGCCGGATGTCGTGCTTGCCGCCGCGGGAGACGTTCCGACTCAGGAGATCCTCGCAGCTGCCCAATTGCTCCGCGAGCACACGCCGGAACTTGTCACGAGGGTGGTCAATGTCGTCGATCTGATGGGGCTGCTCACGCCCACCGAGCATCCGCACGGATTCGACGCTCGCAAGTTCCTCGACCTGTTCACAGCCGGCACCGATGTGGTGTTCGCCTTCCACGGGTACTCGCGCGCCATTCACGAACTGATCCACGGCCGTCCCGATCCGGAACGTTTCCACGTCCGCGGCTTCAGCGAACAGGGCGCCACGACCACACCGTTCGACATGGTCGTACTCAACAGAATGAGCCGCTACCACTTGGCATTGGAAGCGCTCCGACGCGCGCAAACGGAACCCGCAGGCGCCGCCGAACTCGCGGACTTCTGCCTCACCCAGCTCGAACGGCACGGCGAATACATTGTCGCGCACCTCGAGGAAATGCCCGAGGTGCGCGACTGGACGTGGTCCTGACTGACCTGTCCTGACTGACGCGTCCAGCCCAGCCGATCAGTTCATCGGCAGTGGACTCGAGCCCCTCTCGGTGAGCATGTTCGTTATCGACGTCGACTCGCTCTTCTGGGTATCGACCATATATTGAGCGAGGTCTCGTGTCACATCCTTCGAGGCGTGCTCGGCCGCATACTCCATCATCGGTAGCCCGCCCTCATGATGGCGCAACATCAGCTGAAGGAACAGGACGTCGGCGGCGGGACCGGTGGCCTGACGAAGCGCCGTCAGATCCTCCGAGGTCGCCATGCCCGGCATCTTCGACATCGAACCCATGTGTGCGCTTTCGCCGGAATCCTGGTCGTGACCATCGGAGTGCTGCGGCTGCATCCACCCCATGTACCCGCCGGACGGCAGCGGCGGCTGATCCCACAACGCGAGCCAACCCTGCATCTGCCCGAGTTGGTTCTGCTGAGTGGTGAGAATGTCGTACGCGAGGCTGCGGACGGCTGGGTCGGTGACTTCCGTCAGGACGATTGCCGACAGCTCCACGGCCTGGCTGTGATGCTCGCTCATGTCCTGGGCGAACCCGACATCGACAGACCCAGCTTCGGGAACGGCCGTGTCGGTCGACGGCGGGCGTACCAGGAACCCGACGGCGAAGCCGACGACGAGGGCTCCTATCAGCCCGATGACGGTGAGTGCAGTGCGCTGGCTGGGCCGAGAGGGGGCTTTGTCGTCTGTGGGTTCGGTCTCGGGTCCAAGTTCGGAGTCGGTGGAGTCAGCCATTGCTGCCTTCGGTCGGCGCCTGCTGGGGCTCAGGCGGAAGCTGCTGGTCGGGTGCCTGCTGGAGGTCGGGCGGAAGTTGGAGGTCGGGTGGGAGCTGCATTCCGCCGATTTCCGACTGGTCCGGGTTAATTCCGCCGCCGTCCATGGGCACCGCATCCGGGCCGGGTGCACTCGAATCGAACGGAGGCGGGTTGTCGGGATCGAAACCGGAGCCGGGAATCGACGAGCAGGTTGCGCCGACCTCGGGGTAGGTGTTCGGGTTGATCCGCAGCGCGGCGATGAACTGGTCGATGCGGGGGTCGTCGACGCTGTCCAGCTTGAGTTGATGGCCCCACGACTGTAGCGAGACGGGGCTGTCGAGGCCGGGGTACGGAGACAGCATCGTGAACGTTCTACCGTCCACCTTGTCGTCCAACGTTTCCACCTGATCGGCGGAAACCTCGTCCGGGTTGTAGGTGATCCACACGGCGCCGTGCTCGAGAGAGTGCACGGCGTTCTCAGTGCGGATCGCAGTCGGGTAGACGGTTCCCGTGCACGTCGCCCAGATGCCGTCGTGCGGGCCACCGAACGGCGGCGAATAGTCGTACGCGACGCGCTGCGTCGGCTGGACGTGGATGCCGGCCGGGTAGTCAACCGTGACGACGCCGTCGATGTCGACGGAGGGGTCGGGATCCTCGGCGCTCGGGGCAAATCGAGAAGCCTCAACGTTGGCCTGATACTTGGGCACCAGGTTGACGGCGAGGACAGCTACGAGGACGACAACAGCCCCCCCGGCACCGATCGTTAGCCAGGGAATGTGCCGTGGAGCAGCGGTGCCCTGTGCTCGTGTGCCGCCGCTCTTCTTCTTGGCGGCCTTGATGGCCTTGGCCGACTTCGCTCCCGACTTCTTGTCGGGACCGCGACTTTCCGAACCGCTTGGCATGGATTGTGATCTTTCGGTGGTGGGTTGCGGGCGCTCTTCTCCCGATAGCCGGAAGCCGAGGACCGAGTCTCGTGGCGGTGCCACTATACTTTCCGATTCTGAGAGCGGCCAGGAAGAGTGGCGCCGGACACGCTTGCGGGCGGCCACCCGGTCCACGGCGTGAGTCGTGGGAAGGCGAATCACCGTTTGAGACGTGATGGCCATAGGATAGATACCTGTGACTCCAGCCGACCTTGCCGAACTGCTCCGCGGAACCGCCGCGGCAGTGCTCGCCGCCCGCGGACTCGACGTGTCCGTACTTCCCGAAACTCTCACGGTCGAGCGTCCGCGCAACCCGGAGCACGGTGACTACGCCACCAACGTCGCGATGCAGGTTGCCAAGAAGGTCGGTACAAATCCTCGCGAGTTGGCGACCTGGCTCGCCGAGGCTCTGAGTGCCGCCGAGGGTATCGACAGCGCCGATATCGCAGGCCCGGGCTTCCTCAATATCCGACTGGCCGCTGACGCGCAGGGCGCGATCGTCGCCAAGATCCTCGCGGAGGGTGCAGAGTTCGGTGGGGGCGGCACGCTTGCGGGGAAGAAGATCAACCTCGAATTCGTCTCCGCCAATCCCACCGGCCCCATCCACCTCGGTGGAACGCGTTGGGCGGCCGTCGGCGACGCACTCGGCCGGATCCTCACCACCCAGGGTGCGGCGGTGACCCGCGAGTACTACTTCAACGACCATGGCGCGCAGATCGACCGGTTCTCCCACTCTCTGATTGCTGCGGCCAAGGGTGAACCCGCCCCCAAGGATGGATATGCGGGTGCGTACATCGCAGACATCGCCTCCCAGGTGCGGCGTCGCCGCCCCGACGTGCTGGAACTTCCCGTCGTCGAGCAGCAGGAAGTCTTCCGATCCGTCGGCGTCGATCTGATGTTCGCGCACATCAAGCGCGCCCTGCACGAGTTCGGTGTCGACTTCGATGTCTACTTCCACGAGAACTCGCTGTTCGAGTCCGGCGCGGTGGAGAAGGCCGTCGAGACGCTGAAATCCTCCGGCAACCTCTTTCAGGAAGACGGCGCCTGGTGGCTCCAGAGCACCGACTTCGGCGACGACAAGGACCGCGTCGTCATCAAGAGTGACGGCAGCGCCGCGTACATCGCCGGTGACATCGCCTACTTCCAGGACAAGCGCTCCCGGGGATTCAACCTGTGCATCTACATGCTCGGCGCGGACCACCACGGCTACATCGGCCGACTCAAGGCTGCGGCCGCGGCCTTCGGTGACGACCCAGACACTGTGGAGGTCTTGATCGGGCAGATGGTGAACCTGGTCCGCGACGGCGTGGCTGTGAAAATGAGCAAGCGTGCTGGCACCGTCATCACTCTCGACGATCTCGTCGAAGCCATCGGTGTCGACGCCTCGCGCTATGCGCTGATCCGGTCGTCGGTGGATTCGAGCATCGACATCGACCTCGAACTGTGGACGAGCACGGGTAACGAAAACCCGGTCTACTACGTGCAGTACGCGCACGCGCGCCTCGCGTCGATCGCCCGCAACGCAGGCGATCTCGGGATCTCCGCAGAGAATCCGGACCTGTCGCTTCTGGTCGCAGAGCAGGAGGGCGACCTTATCCGTACGCTCGGTGAATACCCCCGCGTCGTATCCAGTGCGGCGAATCTCCGTGAACCGCATCGTATTGCAAGATATCTCGAGGAGCTCGCGGGGGCCTACCACCGCTTCTACGGTGCGGGCCGGCGCATCCTGCCGCAGGGCGACGAAGACCCTGCGCCGATCCACACTGCGCGACTGGCGCTGTGTGTGGCGTCCCGTCAGGTTCTGGCCAACGGTCTCGCACTGCTCGGTGTCAGCGCACCGGAGCAGATGTGAACGCGCACCCCGCAGGTCCCAAGCACGCCGAATACCTGCACGCGCCCGGACTACCCGAGCGTCCCGTCGATTCGGCGGCCTTCGCCGCGCTGTCTCCTGAGGTGTGGCCACGGAACGCATATCGTGCCGCGGACGGTGTCGTTCATCTGGCCGGCGTCCCGGCCACCGACCTGGTCGAGAAGTACGGCACCCCACTGTTCGTGGTTGACGAGGACGATTTCCGGTCACGTTGCCGTGACATGGCCCGTGCGTTCGGGCCGACAGCCAGGGTGCACTATGCGTCCAAGGCCTTTCTGTGCGGCGAGATCGCCCGCTGGGTTGCCGACGAAGGTCTGTCGTTGGACGTCGCTTCTGGCGGCGAACTGGCGGTCGCCTTGTATGCGGGATTTCCAGCTGAGCGAATTGCCATGCACGGCAACAATAAATCGGTTGCCGAACTGAGTGCTGCGGTGTCGGCCGGTGTCGGGCACATCGTGCTGGACTCCATGATGGAGATCGGCCGCCTCGACAAGGTGGCCGCTGAAGCCGGTGTGGTCCAAGACGTCCTGATCCGCGTGACTGTCGGTGTCGAGGCGCACACCCACGAGTTCATCTCCACGGCCCACGAGGATCAGAAATTCGGGTTCTCGCTCGCGGACGGTAAGGCGATCGATGCGGTTCGACGGGTATTTTCCGCCGGCAATCTGAGACTGGTGGGCCTCCACAGTCATATCGGCTCGCAGATCTTCGACGTGGACGGTTTCGAGGTGGCCGCACACCGCGTGATCGGACTCCTTCGGGACGTCGTCGAGGGGTTCGGTGTGGAGAAGACGGCCCAGATTTCGATCATCGACCTCGGCGGCGGCATGGGAATCTCCTACGTCCCCACAGACGACCCGCCCCCGGTCGATCAACTCGCCGCCAAACTCGGTGACATCGTTCGCAACGAGTCGGCGCTGGCGGGTCTGCCGGAGCCGACGCTGGCCGTCGAACCCGGGCGTGCGATCGCCGGACCCGGAACGGTGACGCTGTACGAGGTCGGTACGATCAAGGACGTCCTCGTCGGTAGTTCCCTGACCCGTCGGTACGTCAGCGTCGACGGCGGAATGAGTGACAATATCCGGACCGCGCTGTACCAGGCAGAGTACGAGGCGAAGCTCGTGTCGCGGGTCAGCAACGCCGGTCCGGTGGTGTCTCGCGTCGTGGGTAAGCACTGCGAGTCGGGAGATGTCGTGATCCGCGACACCTGGATGCCCGAGGATGTTGGCGCAGGTGATGTGATTGCTGTTGCGGCCACCGGTGCATACTGCTATTCGATGTCGAGTAGATACAACCTGCTCACCCGTCCGGCTGTGGTGGCAGTACGCGACGGACACTCGCGCGTGATCCTTCGGAGGGAAACCGTGGAAGACCTGCTGAGCCTGGAGGTACAGGAGTGACGAGTGAATCGGCGCATCGCGCTATCGGTGTGGCCGTGCTGGGCCTCGGCAACGTCGGGAGCGAGGTGGTGCGCATCCTGCAGGAGCACAGCAAGGACCTCGAGGCTCGCGTCGGCGCCCCGCTGGAACTGCGCGGTGTGGCTGTTCGCCGCCCGGGTAGAGACCGCGGAGTTTCCGAGGAACTGCAGACCACCGACGCGGCGACCCTTGTGGCCCGCGACGACGTCGACATCGTCGTAGAGGTAATTGGCGGCACGGATCTGGCGCGCAAGCTGATCCTCTCCGCACTGAACTCTGGCAAGTCCGTCGTCACCGCGAACAAAGCCCTGCTCTCCGAGCACACCGGAGAACTGGCGGAGGCTGCGGAAATGCACAGTGTCGATCTGTACTTCGAGGCTGCCGTGGCCGGCGCGATTCCGGTCATTCGCCCGCTCATCCAGTCCCTCGCCGGTGACCGGGTGAACCAGGTCGCCGGAATCGTGAACGGGACCACAAACTTCATCCTGTCAGCGATGGACGAGACCGGCGCAGACTATGCCGCGACCCTGGCCGAGGCTGGACGCCTGGGGTACGCCGAGGCCGATCCGACTGCCGACGTGGAGGGCTACGACGCCGCGGCCAAGGCGGCCATCCTCGCATCCATCGCCTTCCATACCCGGGTGACCGCCGCGGACGTATACCGCGAAGGGATCGCCCAGATCACCGCGGAAGATCTGACGTCGGCTCGCGCACTCGGTTGCACGATCAAGTTGCTCTCCATCTGCGAGCGGATCACCACCCCCGAAGGTGAGGAGCGGATTTCCGCCCGGGTCTACCCGGCTCTTGTGCCATTGGGTCATCCGTTGGCGTCGGTGAACGGCGCATTCAACGCCGTTGTCGTCGAGGCCGAGAACGCGGGGCGTCTGATGTTCTACGGCCAGGGTGCGGGCGGTGCCCCTACCGCGTCGGCTGTTATGGGCGATCTGGTGATGGCCGCACGCAACAAAGTGAACGGCGGTCGCGGACCCCGCGAATCCAAGTACGCCAAGCTGAAGATCGCGCCGATCGGCGACATCCCCACGCGCTACTACGTCAACATGCAGGTGACGGACAAGGCGGGCGTGCTGTCGGCAGTGGCTGCCGAATTCTCTCAGCACGGCGTGAGCATCTCCACCGTTCGGCAGGAGGGCGCCGGCGACTGTGCCCGTCTCGCCGTCGTGACCCATCTCGCGAGGGATTCCGCTTTGTCGGAAACCGTTGCGGCACTGAGAAAAAAGGAATTTGTCACCGCTGTGACCAGCGTTCTGCGACTGGAAGGCACCGAACAATGACCGGCACCTGTAGTCCTGTTCACGTCCCGTGGCCGGGGCTGATCGAGGCTTACCGAGACCGCCTCGCCATTGGTCCGAATTGGAAGACGGTCACCCTGCGCGAGGGCGGCACCCCACTACTGCCTGCCGATCACCTCTCGGAGATCACCGGGTGTGAGGTCTACCTCAAGGTGGAGGGGCTCAACCCGACCGGCTCGTTCAAGGACCGCGGCATGACGATGGCCGTCACCGACGCGTTGGCCCGCGGTCAGCAGGCGGTCCTGTGCGCGTCCACGGGCAACACGTCCGCTTCCGCCGCCGCGTATGCCGCCAAGGCGAAGATGACCTGTGCCGTGCTGGTGCCGCAGGGCAAAATCGCGATGGGCAAGCTGGCGCAGGCTGTCATGCACGGCGCGCGGATCATCCAGGTGCAGGGCAACTTCGATGACTGCCTCGAACTGGCGCGAAAGACAACTGCCGAGTTCCCCACGATCGGACTCGTGAACTCGGTCAACCCGGTCCGAATCGAGGGCCAGAAGACCGCAGCCTTCGAGATCTGCGATGCGCTGGGAAAGGCGCCCGACGTGCATGCGCTTCCGGTCGGTAACGCCGGCAACATCACGGCGTACTGGCGCGGGTACTCCGAGTATTACGCGGATGGACTCACCACAGTGAAACCACGCATGCTCGGCGTCCAGGCCGCGGGTGCCGCGCCCTTGGTCCACGGCGCCCCGGTGAAGGATCCGGAGACGATCGCGACCGCGATCCGCATCGGTTCGCCCGCGTCCTGGAACGGAGCGATCACCGCGAAGGAAGAGTCGTACGGCGCCTTCCGTGCCGCGACCGACGAGGAAATCCTGGAGGCATACCACCTGATCGCCAGAACCGAAGGTGTGTTCGTCGAACCCGCTTCGGCTGCGAGCGTCGCGGGTCTGCTCGCCGCTCGCAAGGAGGGTTGGCTGGATTCGGGACTGAGCGTCGTCTGCACGGTTACCGGCAACGGACTCAAGGACCCCGACACGGCTTTGGCAGGTATGCCTGAGGTCCAACCGATTCCTGTTGATCCAGTCGCTGTCGCTTCCGCCCTCGAGTTGGCGTAGTGGTGGCGACCACGCCCACCACGTCGCAGAATCAGACGGCTTCCATGACACGCACTCTCCCTGCAGGTCTCACCGTGACCGCGCGTGTTCCGGCGTCGAGTGCCAACCTCGGCCCGGGCTTCGACACGCTGGGTATCGCGCTGGGCCTGTACGACGAGATCAAGGTCACCACTACGGGTTCAGGGCTGAACATTCGGGTCGAGGGTGAGGGGGCCGACGACGTTCCGTGGGGCCCGTCCCACCTTGTGGTCCGTGCGATCGAGCGAGGTCTGGAATCGGCGGGCGTTTGGGCAGAGGGTCTGGATGTGTTGTGCCGCAACTCGATACCTCATTCTCGGGGTCTGGGTTCCTCCGCTTCTGCCGTTGTCGGAGGATTGGCAGCGGCCAACGGCCTCGCCGCGAAACTTGATTCCGATCTCGGGCTGTCGCTCGATCAACTCGTGCAACTGTCGTCCGAGTTCGAGGGTCACCCCGACAACGCCTCGGCGAGTGTGCTCGGCGGGGCCGTCGTGTCGTGGAGTTGTGAGGCGGGGTCGGCCGACGGGGATTCCACGGCAGCCCACACCATGTACGCAGCGGTGCCGCTGAAGGTGCACCCCGCGATCCGTGGGGTCGCACTTGTGCCGGGGGTGCGCTCGTCGACTGCGTACACCCGGGGGCTGTTGCCGGAGACAGTTCCCCACTGCGACGCTGCATTCAATGTCAGCCGAGGAGCCCTGGCTGTGGTCGCGCTCACAGAACGTCCTGACCTCTTGATGGCGGCCACCGAGGACAGGCTGCATCAGGCGCAGCGCGCTCTGGCCCTTCCGCAGACGACACGATGGATCTCAGTTCTGCGGGAGGCAGGCATCGCCGCAACCGTTTCCGGAGCGGGACCGACTGTTCTCGCATTGACTACCGAGCCCTTCCCTGTCGATCTTCGAGCGCAGGCGGAGGCGGACGGGTTGCAGGTGCTCGATCTCGACGTCGCGGGCGGCGTCGAGATCAGCTGACACGCCGCCGGGGCGCCTGCTTGCTCCTACGGTCGTTGACAGCTATTCTGGGCATTGTCCGTAAATCGTGCGCATCAGACGCCGGTGCTCTACCAGGGCAATACTCCAGGTGAATCGGGGTCGATGAGTCCTGGCATGATCTTCCGCACTATCAGTTGTGTAGAGATTGTGAGCACACGCCTGTTCCAAGGTGGTGTGATGGCGGGCAAGCCGGCAGTTCTTCGCATGCAACTACGTACGGCACATCCGAATTCGGTACATGACCCGAATTGCGGGACGAACCCTCGACTCTGCGCAGCGCGAGTGAGGGAAGGAAAGGACCTCCGTGACCGATACGGACCTCATCGCCGCTCCTGTGCACGCCTCCTCGGTGGATACCGTTGGCGCACAGGCAGGCGACACTTCACAAGCATCATCGACCGCACCCGAATCCGGTGCAGTCGCGGCATCCGCAATGCGCGCCGAGACACGCCGAGGCGCGGGCCTGTCCGGGATGGTGCTGACCGAACTCCGCTCTCTTGCGGGCGACCTGGGCATCAAGGGCATCTCGGGGATGCGCAAGGGCGACTTGATCGCCGCGATCAAGGAGCGCCAGGGCGGCTCAGTTGCCCCGGCGGCTGCCGCGCCCGCGCCCAGTTCCCGCGTTCGGGCGACGCGCGCGAAGCGTGAACAGTCCACGCAGACCGAGCTGGCGGTGACTCCGGATGCGGTGACTCCGGATGCTGTGCCCACCGAGGGGGTCGCGTCGCAGGAGGCGGCCGACTCCACAGTGGCCGACACCGCAGCCACCGAAGCTCCAGCCACCGAAGCTCCAGCCACCGAAACTCCAGCCACCGAAACCGCAGAGGGCGGCCGCCGCGGGCGTCAGCGCCGCGGGTCTGCACGTCGCTCGGGTGCACCAGAGCAAGGTGAGCAGGGCGGCAACGCCCAGGACACTGCCTCGCAGAACGTTTCCGACGCCCCACACGCCGAACGTAAGCAGGCCGACGATCGTCAGGATTCTGCCGAGAATTCCGGTAAGCAGGACAGCTCCGGCGAGCAACGCGGCGACCGCAACCGGCGTGAGCGTGGCGACAACCGCAGTGAGCGTGGCGACAACCAGCGTGGCGACAACCGCAGTGAGCGTGGCCAGGGAAGCGCCGGCCCGCGAAACAACGACAATCGCGCAGGCGACGACGAGGAAGGTGGCCGCGGCCGCCGTGGACGCCGTTTCCGTGAACGTCGGCGTGGACGTGACCGCGGAGAAGCTGGCGGTGACGCTCGTGAGACAGAGATCCGTGAGGACGACGTCCTGCAGCCTGTCGCCGGCATCCTCGATGTCCTCGACAACTACGCCTTCGTGCGCACCTCGGGTTACCTGGCCGGACCCAGCGACGTCTACGTGTCGATGAACCTGATTCGCAAGAACGGCCTTCGTCGCGGCGATGCGATCACCGGTGCCGTCCGCATCGGGCGTGAGGGCGAGCAGGGCAGCCAGCGGCAGAAGTTCAACCCCCTCGTCCGGATCGACACCGTCAACGGTGGCGACGTGGAAACGGCCAAGAAGCGCCCCGAGTTCGGCAAACTCACACCGCTGTATCCGAACCAGCGGTTGCGTCTCGAGACCACGCCGAACATCCTGACGACCCGCGTCATCGACTTGGTCATGCCGATCGGCAAGGGGCAGCGCGCACTGATCGTGAGCCCGCCGAAGGCCGGTAAGACCAGCGTGCTCCAGGCCATCGCCAACGCCATCGCGACCAACAACCCCGAGTGCTACCTCATGGTCGTACTTGTCGACGAGCGACCCGAAGAGGTCACCGACATGCAGCGTTCGGTGAAGGGTGAGGTCATTTCCTCGACCTTCGACCGTCCGCCGGGAGACCACACCTCGGTCGCGGAGTTGGCGATCGAGCGTGCGAAGCGTCTGGTTGAAGCGGGCAGGGACGTCGTAGTCCTCCTCGACTCGATCACACGTCTCGGCCGCGCGTACAACAACTCCTCGCCGGCCTCGGGGCGGATCCTCTCCGGTGGTGTCGACTCGACCGCGCTCTACCCCCCGAAGCGGTTCCTCGGCGCCGCGCGCAACATCGAGAACGGTGGTTCGCTCACGATCATCGCGACAGCGATGGTCGAGACCGGGTCGACCGGCGATACCGTGATCTTCGAGGAGTTCAAGGGCACAGGCAACGCCGAACTCAAGCTCGACCGCAAGATCGCTGAACGCCGCGTATTCCCGGCCGTGGACGTGAATCCCTCGGGTACACGCAAGGACGAGTTGCTGCTCAGCCCAGATGAGGCTGCGGTACTGCACAAGCTCCGGCGTGTGCTCTCGGGTCTGGATTCGCACCAGGCCATCGATCTGCTGATCGACCGCCTCAAGAAGAGTAAGAGCAACATCGAATTCCTCATGCAGGTATCGAAGACTACTCCGGGTGCGATCGAAGACTGATCATCGACCACAGCTGGGCCCGGCGGCATTGTCGCCGGGCCCAGCTGTTTCCCCAGGCAGAATGCAGCTGTTTCCCCAGGAGGAATGGCAATGGAACAAAGCACGAGCAGCCCGCGTTGATCAGACTGCAAGCGCGTATGCCAGTGGGGGTCACGAGCCCGCAATCTGGCATACTGAGCGGTCGAGTCCGGTTCCGGTTCACGTCTTCGAACGGCGAAGGCGACCCGGCGGCCATTGAAAGGGACACCATGAAGTCAGGTATTCACCCCAACTACGTGGCCACCACCGTGGTCTGCGGTTGCGGAAACACTTTCGAGACCAACAGCACCAAGGAGACCGGACGCATCAACGTCGAGGTCTGCTCGCAGTGCCACCCGTTCTACACCGGCAAGCAGAAGATTCTGGACACCGGTGGACGCGTCGCTCGCTTCGAGGCGCGCTATGGCAAGCGTGCCGGCAAGGGCGCAGCCAAGGAATCTGAAGAGTCCTAGCTGTTCTGCCGACGCCCGGACTGCAATAATTGCAGGCCGGGCGTCGGCTTTTTTGTGCCCATTCCCGAGAGAACGCAGAGCGGAGCGAACAATGGCAGGGACCACCCAGCCTTCGGCCATCGACGACATTTTGGCCGAATATGCGGGCCTGGAGCAGCAGTTGGCCGACCCATCTCTGCACGATGACTTGTCTACAGCACGCAAGGTAGGCAAGCGATTCGCCGAGTTGGCGCCCGTCATGGCGACAATCGCCAAGTTGGAGTCGGCGCGGGGCGATCTTGATACCGCGCGTGAGTTGGCCGCCGTCGATTCCAGCTTCGCTGGCGAGGTGCCGGAACTCGAGGCGGTGGTCGAGGAATTGGACAAGACTCTCACTGACCTCCTCGCTCCTCGCGACCCGCACGACGGTGACGACGTAGTCCTCGAGGTGAAGTCGGGTGAGGGCGGTGAGGAATCTGCACTGTTCGCTTCGGATCTGGCCCGCATGTACGTGCGCTACGCCGAGCGTCACGGGTGGCGCGTCGAGATCCTCGATGCGACCATCTCCGATCTCGGCGGGTACAAGGACGCCACGCTCTCGATCAAGTCGAAGGACGATGTGGGTGACGGGGTCTGGGCGCGCCTGAAGTTCGAGGGCGGTGTCCATCGCGTGCAGCGGGTACCCGTGACAGAGTCGCAAGGACGGGTCCATACGTCGGCCGCCGGCGTCTTCATCTATCCGGAGCCGGAAGAGGTCGCGGAGGTGCAGATCGATGAAACGGATCTGCGCATCGATGTCTACCGGTCCTCGGGCAAGGGCGGCCAGGGTGTCAACACCACCGATTCCGCCGTCCGGATCACGCATCTTCCCACCGGCATCGTAGTGACCTGCCAGAACGAACGCTCGCAACTGCAGAACAAGGCGCGGGCCATGCAGGTGCTCGCCGCTCGACTGCAAGCCGCGGCAGAAGAGGCGGCGGACGCCGAGGCCTCGGCTGGGCGGCAGAGTCAGGTACGGACGGTCGACCGTTCCGAGCGCATCCGTACCTACAACTTCCCGGAGAACCGCATCACCGACCACCGGATCGGGTTCAAGTCGCACAACCTCGACGCTGTCCTGGACGGCGAATTGGACGCACTGCTCGACGCGCTCGGAAAGTCGGACCGTGAGGCGAGGCTGGCGGCCGAGTAGAGGTCCGCGTTGGAACTCGAAATCGTGCGAGGGGCGACTCCCTAGCCGGTTTCGCTCCAGGGCATGGGGGACCGACACGTCCGGTGGATGTGTGCATGGCAGGCTGTACCTGTGAGTCGCCTTCCACTTCGTCTGGCCCTGATCGATGCAACCCGGCACCTCGATGAGGCCGGGGTGCACAGCGCTCGTACGGATGCCGAACTGCTCGCTGCGCACCTGCTGGGTGTGGAGCGCACGCGACTTGGCTTGGTGCCTCTCGTCGACGAGTCGGTGATCGACGCATACGAGAAGATGGTGGACCAGCGCGCCAAGCGGATTCCGTTGCAGTACATCCTCGGTACAGCCGCGATGGGCGACATCGATGTGCAGGTCGGTCCCGGAGTGTTCGTGCCGCGGCCCGAGACCGAATTGCTGTTGGGGTGGGCGCTCGCATTCCTCGGGGGTTGCGACCAGCGTCCGCCCGTCGTCCTGGATCTCTGCACCGGGTCCGGCGCGCTCGCGCTCGCGATCGCCAACGCACGCCCTGATGCTGTCGTGCACGCCGTCGAACTCGAACCGCATGCTCTCGCCTGGGCGCGGCGCAACGCTGGTGCCCGCGAACAGGCAGGTGACACGCCGATCCGGTTGTATCAGGGCGATGTCACCGATCGCACACTGCTGGCGGGACTCGAGGGCGGCGTCGACCTGATCGTCGCGAACCCGCCGTACATTCCGGAGGGTGTCGAACTAGAACCCGAGGTTGCCGAGCACGACCCACACAGTGCATTGTTCGCCGGACCGGACGGCCTGTCGGTGATCAAGCCGATGATCTCGAACGTCGCACGCTGGTTGCGGATCGGGGGAGCGGTGGGAATCGAGCACGATGACACCAATGGGCCCGCGGTGGCCGCACTGTTCGAGTCCCGCCGCGTGTTCGGTGATGTCGCCCAGCATCCGGACCTCGCCGGGAAGCCGCGTTTCGTGGTTGCTCGTCGTATTGCCACGGATGTCGAGGCGCGGCGTGCAGGGATAGGTTCCGAGGGTGAAAGAATGAGCGGGTGAGTACCGTTTACGACTGTGGCCGTCCCGATACCCGCTCCGCCGGAATGAGTGCGGCCAAGAGTGCGTTAAAGGCCGGGCGACTCGTCGTGCTCCCTACGGACACGTTGTACGGAATCGGTGCCGACGCCTTCGACGGCGCGGCTGTCGCCTCCCTGCTGCAAGCAAAGGGGCGTGGACGCGAGATGCCGGTACCAGTGCTCGTCGGCTCGTGGAAGACGGTCGACGGTCTTGTCTACAGCGTGCGGTCACAGACCCGCGATCTCATCCGGGCATTCTGGCCGGGTGGCCTGAGTCTCGTTGTGGAACAAGCGCCTTCGCTCGCTTGGGATCTCGGTGACACGCGTGGCACTGTGATGTTGCGCATGCCACTGCATCCGGTCGCACTCGAACTGCTGCGGGAAGTCGGACCGCTGGCAGTGTCGAGCGCCAACGTCTCCGGTCAACCGCCCGCCACCACCGTCGGCGAGGCTCGCGAACAACTACGCGGATCGGTGAGCGTGTATCTGGACGGCGGACCCGCGCAGCAGGCGCAGGCATCGACGATCGTGGATCTTACTGGCGAGACACCTCGGATCCTGCGTGAGGGCGCTGTGTCCACCGGCGACGTCGCCGACGTGCTCGGAGTGACGGCGGAGAGTCTGTCCACCCAGTGAGCGCGGCCGAATCGGCCGGCGTGGCGCTGGCTCAAGCGGGTGGGGGCGCGGGAGTCCCACTGCGCGAACTCCTTCTCGTCCTGTTCACCGCTGCGGTGGTCACGTACCTGGCCACCGGAGCGGTCCGATTGCTCGCAGTGAGGTCCGGGGCGGTCGCCATTCCGCGTGAACGGGACGTCCATGTCACACCCACACCCCGCCTCGGTGGTGTCGGAATCTATATGGGCATGCTGGTCGCCCTGCTGTTCGCACGTGAACTTCCAGCTCTCACGAGGGGTTTCGAGTTCAACTCCGGCATTTCCGCAGCGCTGGTCTCGGGCTTGGTGATCGTGCTGGTAGGGGTGGTCGACGACCGGTGGGGTCTCGATGCGCTCACCAAGTTCGTCGGTCAGGTCACCGCGGCGGGCATCCTCGTCGTGATGGGGGTCAGCTGGTTCATCATCTACCTGCCGTTCGGTGATGGCGGCACCATTATCCTCGACCAACTCCAGGCCGGGCTCGTCACCGTCGCCATTGCGGTCGTGATGGTCAACGCCATGAACTTCGTCGACGGACTCGACGGGCTCGCCGCGGGTCTCGGCCTGATTTCCTCGCTCGCGATTTGCGTGTTCTCGGTGGGACTCCTTTACGACCAGGGCGGCAACGTCAGCGCGTACCCGCCGGCACTGCTCGCGGCGGCGCTGGCCGGCGCATGCCTCGGATTCCTGCCGCATAATTTTCAGCCCGCCCGGATCTTCATGGGCGACTCGGGCTCGATGCTGATCGGACTGATGCTCGCGGCGATCTCGACCAGTGCGTCGGGGCGGATCTCGCTCAACGCCTACGGCGCGCGTGACCTTCTCGGCCTGCTCTCGCCGCTGCTGCTGGTCGGTGCCGTCATGTTCATCCCGATCCTCGACCTTCTGCTGGCCATAGTCCGCCGGACCCGGGCCGGGGTGAGCCCGTTCAGCCCGGACAAAATGCATCTACATCATCGACTCCTGCAGATCGGGCACTCGCACCGCCGCGTCGTGCTGCTGATCTACTTGTGGGTAGGCGTCTTGGCCTTCGGCGCAGTCGGATCAGCCCTGTTCGACCGTCGCGTCGTGGTGCTCCTGGTGGCGGGAGGGCTAGTCTTCGCACTCGTCGTGACGGCCGTCCCGTCGATCCGCGGGCAGCAGCACGATCGTCAGGGCTGACCGGAGGTGTAGGGCGGGCAGGTGAAGATCCACTACCCTTGGCGACCGTGACGTTCACTCCTGCCTCCATCCCCGATCAGACCGCGGCCTTGAAGGCTGCCGTCCGCTACGGAGTTCTCGGTCTGCTCGCGCTGGCAGCGGTCGGTTCGATCGTCGCGGCTCTCGTCGCGGGCACACCCGGTCTCTATGGCGCGTTGCTCGGTGCGGCCGTGGGGGGTGGGTTCATTCTGTTCACCGCACTCGGTGTGCTGTTCACCGCCAAGTTGCCAGCCGTGACCGCGGGAGCTGTACTGCTTGGCACCTGGTTGTTGAAGATGATCTTCGCGATCACGGTCTTGGCGATCCTCAAACCGCTCGATTTCTACGACGACACAGCATTGGCTCTGGTCATCGTATTTTCTCTGGTGATCGTACTGGGCGCGGAAACATACGGAGTGCTGAAAACCAAGGTTCCGTACGTCGAACCGGGTGCAGCGGAAGTGGCCGATCCTCCAGGAGGTGGCAATACGTAGTACTACGAAAGGTAGTAGTTTCGGATCGACCTAGACCCCGTCTACGCAATGTCGCAGGCGACTTGATAAGGTCTGGACCAAGCGAGAGCAAATGGCCTGCGAGTAAGTTACTCGCCGGTATTGCAGCTTGTAGGTGGCCGCATTTGTAGGCCACCGAGTCGACGAGAGTCGCCGACACCGACAGACGCTGGACTCCTTCAGTCCGCAGCAGCTGACGAATACGCGAGTCGCGCTTGTCGACTTGTTTGATCGTCAATGTCCGATCGAACCGCAGCCAATGAGGCTGCGGACCGACTACGGGAGAGAACGCTGAGCGTCATCAACGTGGCCGATGGAGAATTCCCATCGCCTTCCCTGAACGAATTCTTTCCGCCCGCGATTCTGTTCGAAGGGTCTCCGTTCGAGCTCGATCGCGTGATGCTCGCTCGCGTCGTGCTGTCCGGTGTCATGATCATTTTCTTCGTCATCGCGATGCGCAGCCCGAAGATCGTTCCGCGCGGTCTCCAGAACTTCGGCGAGATCGCACTCGACTTCGTTCGCATCAACATCGCCGAGGAGATCCTCGGTAAGGAGCAGGGCAAGCGCTTCCTTCCGGTCATCACGACAATCTTCTTTCTGGTTCTCGTCAGCAACCTCGGCAGCATCATCCCGTTCATCAACATATCGCCAAACGCGCGTATCGGCATGCCGATGGTGCTCGCCTTCCTGGCGTACATCGTGTTCAACTACGTGGGGATCAAGAAGTACGGATTCTTCAAGTACGTGAAGAGCAGCATCGTTGTTCCCGGCGTCCCGTTGCCGTTGCACTTCTTGCTGATTCCGATCGAATTCATTTCGACCTTCATCCTCCGGCCGTTCACGCTCATGGTTCGTCTCATGGCAAACATGTTGGCCGGTCACATCCTGCTGGTGCTGTTCTTCACCGCTACCCAGTACTTTTTCTTCACCATCGGTGGCTTCCAAGCCGTGTTCGGTGTGGCCTCGCTTGCCGCCGGCATTGGGTTTACCTTCTTCGAACTGCTGGTGATCTTCCTGCAGGCCTATGTTTTCGCGCTGCTCACGTCGGTGTACATCGATCTGGCGCTGCACGCAGACTCACACTAGAACCACAAGACTTTCACGACCAGCTACACCAAGAACTGAGCCTCCCGCCGAATCCGGCGGAGGTCAACAGAAAGGGAACCGAACACCATGAGCCTCGCGTACCTGGCACAGGAAGCGATCGAGACCACCACCACGGCAAAAGGCTACGGAGCTATCGGCTACGGCCTCGCCGCGATCGGCCCCGGCATCGGCGTAGGCATCGTCGTGGGCAAGGCGATCGAGGGCATGGTCCGTCAGCCCGAGATGGCGGGACAGGTTCGTACCACGATGTTCCTCGGTATCGCCTTCACCGAAGCGCTCGCGCTGATCGGCCTCGTCGCCGGCTTCATCTTCTAAGACCGTCACATGGCATCCAACATCGTGCTTGCGGCAGAGGACGTGAGTCACAACCCTCTCCTTCCCGCGACCTATGACATTGTTTGGTCGATCGTCTGCCTGGTCGTCGTCGGCCTCGTCTTCTGGAAGTACGTCCTTCCCATGTTCCAGAAGGTCCTTGCCGAGCGAACCGAGCAGATCGACGGCGGCATCAAGAGGGCCGAAGCGGCGCAGGCCGAAGCCAAGGCGGCGCTCGAGCAGTACCGCGCTCAACTCGCCGAAGCTCGCACCGAAGCTGCGGAGATCCGTGAGGATGCGCGCGCCCAGGGGCAGCAGATCATCGCCGAGATGAAGGTGCAGGCTCAGGAAGAAAGCGACCGTATCGTGGCCTCAGGCCACAGCCAGTTGGTAGCTCAGCGGCAGCAGATCGTCACCGAGCTGCGTGGCGAACTCGGCCGCACCGCTGTCGACCTCGCCGAGAAGGTCATCGGAGAGTCCCTTGCCGATGACGTGAAACGGGCAGGCACGGTCGACCGATTCTTGAACGAGCTCGACACCATCGGCGCAAACTCCGCAGCAGGGAAGTGAGCACCATGTACGCAGCGAGCCGTGAGGCCTTGACGCAGACTCGTGCTGCGTTGTCTTCGGCCCTGGGGTCTGGTTCGGGTGGAACTGCATCCGTCTCTGCCGGAGCAGGCACGGCGGCTGCGGCTCAGACCGGGGCAGAGCTGTTCTCGGTCGTCGAGATCTTGGATGATCAGCGCACTCTCCGCAGTGCACTGTCCGACAACTCGACGACCGGAACCTCTCGCGAAGGCCTGGCCGAGCAGGTGTTCGGCGGCAAGGTTTCCTCCGTGACCCTTGCCGCACTGAAGGCGGCGGTAGGCCAGGATTGGTCCACCACCTCCGACCTACTGAACTCACTGGTGCTTCTCGGTCGGGAGTCGTTGCTGAAGGCAGCTGCCGATCAGGGACAGCTCGACGCGGTCGAGGACGAACTCTTCCGCCTCGGTCGCATCGTTTCCGGTGACGCGAACCTTGAGCAGGCACTGTCCGACCGTTCCGTAACAGCGAAGGGCAAGCGTGACCTGCTCTCCAAGTTGCTGTACGGCAAGGTCACTGCGGTCACCGAGGCGCTCGCCTGCCAGACGGTGGGCCGGTTGAAGAACTCCGCTCCCGCGGATGCCTTCGACGCGCTGTCGAATCTGGCAGCAGCGCAGCGGGAAGCTGTTGTCGCCAAGGTGCGCAGCGCTTCTCCGCTGTCCAGCGAGCAGTCGGATCGACTGACCGCCACCCTCTCCCGTACCTACGGGAAGCCGGTGACGGTCCACGTGGAGGTCGACCCTGAACTCCTCAGCGGCTTGGTCGTCCGGGTGGGCGACGAGGTGATCGACGGCAGCGCCGCGGGACGTCTCGCAACGTTGCGAAGGTCCTTCCAGTAGTCCGCAGGCCGAACCCCATACCCAGATCCTTTCGAATACCAGACACCGAGAGCAGGAAAAACATGGCGGAGCTGACGATCTCCTCCGACGAGATCCGTAGCGCGATCGACAACTACACCGCGAGCTACTCCCCAGAGGCCTCACGCGAAGAGGTCGGTGCTGTAACCGACACCAGCGACGGCATCGCGCACGTCAGTGGCCTGCCTTCGGCGATGGCCAACGAACTGCTGGAGTTCCCCGGCGGAATTCTAGGCGTCGCGCTGAACCTGGATGCCACCGAGATCGGTGCCGTCATCCTGGGCGACTACGAGAACATTCAGGAAGGTCAGGAAGTCAAGCGGACCGGCGACGTGCTGTCGGTGCCCGTCGGCGACGCCTTCCTCGGCCGCGTGATCAACCCGCTCGGCCAGCCGATCGACGGCCTCGGTGAAATTGAGGCCACTGGGACCCGCGCCCTCGAACTGCAGGCTGCCTCGGTGCTCGAGCGTCAGCCCGTCGAGGAGCCGCTGCAGACGGGGATCAAGGCCATCGACGCGATGACCCCGATCGGCCGTGGACAGCGTCAGCTCATCATCGGCGACCGCAAGACGGGCAAGACCGCCGTCTGCATCGACGCGATCCTGAACCAGAAGGCGAACTGGGAGACCGGCGACGAGAAGAAGCAGGTTCGCTGCATCTACGTCGCGATCGGCCAGAAGGGTTCCACCATCGCGGGCGTCAAGGCTGCCCTCGAGGAGCAGGGCGCGATGGAGTACACCACCATCGTCGCGGCTCCTGCATCTGATTCGGCCGGCTTCAAGTGGCTCGCGCCGTACACCGGCTCCGCAATCGGTCAGCACTGGATGTACCAGGGCAAGCACGTTCTGGTGGTGTTCGATGACCTGACCAAGCAGGCCGAGGCATACCGCGCGATCTCGTTGCTGCTTCGTCGCCCGCCGGGACGTGAGGCCTACCCCGGTGACGTTTTCTACCTGCACTCCCGCCTGCTGGAGCGTTCGGCGAAGCTGTCCGATGCCCTGGGTGGGGGTTCGCTGACTGCGCTGCCGATCATCGAGACCAAGGCCAACGACGTGTCGGCCTACATTCCGACCAACGTCATCTCCATCACCGACGGTCAGGTATTCCTCGAGTCGGACCTGTTCAACAAGGGTGTCCGCCCGGCCATCAACGTCGGCATCTCGGTGTCCCGTGTCGGTGGTGCTGCGCAGACCAAGGGCATGAAGAAGGTCTCCGGTTCGTTGCGTCTGGAGCTGGCTCAGTTCCGTGAACTCGAAGCGTTCTCAGCGTTCGCTTCCGACCTGGATGCGGCCTCGAAGGCTCAGCTAGAGCGTGGCGCTCGCCTGGTGGAGTTACTCAAGCAGGATCAGTACAGCCCGATCGCCGTCGAGGACCAGATCGTGTCGATCTACCTCGCAGGTGAAGGTGTCTTCGACAGCGTTCCTGTCGGCGATGTCCGCCGATTCGAAGCCGAACTGCTCGATGACCTGCACCGCAACGCCTCCGCCGTGTACGACAGCATCAAGGGCGGAAAGGCGCTCGACGCCGACAACGCCAAGGCACTGATCGTAGCCACCGACAAGTTCAAGGAAGGCTTCCTCGCGTCCGACGGAAGCCGGGTCGTGAACGAGGCAGAGGCAGAGACCCTCAACGCCGCCGAGGTCGGCCACGAGCAGATCAACGTCAAGCGCACCACCGTCAGCAAGTGAGCGGCCTGCCCATGATGCTTCGAAACACGAAGGGAGAGTGACCGATCGATGGCAAGCATTCTCGAGCTGAGGTCTCGCATCAAGTCGGTCAACTCGACCAAGAAGATCACCAAGGCACAGGAGTTGATCGCGACCTCGCGGATCACCAAGGCTCAGGCCCGTGTCGCGGCGTCGAAGCCGTACGCCGAGGAGATCACGAAGGTCCTGTCTGAGCTGGCGAGCGCATCGGCTTCGCTGGACCACCCGTTGCTCAACGAGCGCACCGATGCCAAGCGTGCTGCGGTCCTGGTCGTCACCAGTGACCGAGGTATGTGCGGCGGATACAACTCCAACGTCCTCAAGGAGGCCGAGGAGCTGTTCCAGTTGCTGCGCAGCGAGGGTAAAGATCCGGTCGTCTACGTGCTCGGGTCCAAGGGGCTGGGGTATTACACGTTCCGCGGTCGTAACCTGGGAGGTGCGTGGACCGGGTTCTCCCAGGATCCGGGCTATTCCGACGCTGCCAAGGCCAGCCGACACCTCGTCGACCTGTTCATGGCCGGATCAGGCTCCGAGGTCCCCGCACCGAACGGTGAAGGAACGATTGAAGGCGTCGACGAACTGCACATCGTCTACACCCGTTTCGTGTCGATGCTGACCCAAGCTCCCGAGGTTCGCCGGATGGCTCCCCTCGAGGTGATGGTTTCCGAGGAGCACGTCGAACTCGGTGACGACATTTTGACGAACGGTCACGGAGACGGAGACACTGAACCGGTCGCCGGGTACAACTTCGAGCCGGAACCTGACAAGTTGCTCGGTGCCCTGCTTCCGAAGTACATCAGTACCCGCATCTACTCTTCGCTGCTCGATGCTGCGGCGTCGGAGTCTGCTGCCCGCCGCACCGCGATGAAGGCCGCGACGGACAATGCAAACGAACTGGTGAACACGTTGAGCCGTCAGGCAAACCAGGCTCGCCAGGCCCAGATCACCCAGGAAATCAGCGAGATCGTCGGCGGCGCGAATGCGCTTGCCTCGAGCGCAGGAAGTGACTAAGCAATGACCGCAGCAGTAACCGAAAACAACGGGGTGGGCCCGGATTCGTCCGTCGCAGGCCGCGTCGTGCGGGTCATCGGTCCCGTCGTGGACGTTGAATTTCCGCGTGGCGCTGTTCCAGCACTGTTCAACGCCCTGCACGCCGAGATCACTCTCGCCACGGTAGCCAAGACGCTGACCCTCGAGGTCGCACAGCACCTCGGCGACAACCTGGTGCGCACCGTCTCGATGCAGCCGACCGACGGCCTGGTCCGCGGCACCTCGGTGTCCGACACAGGCAAGCCGATCTCGGTTCCCGTCGGTGACGTCGTCAAGGGCCACGTGTTCAACGCACTGGGCGACTGCCTCGACGCACCGGGAACGGGTCGCGACGGCGAACAGTGGGGCATTCACCGTAAGCCACCGGCCTTCGACCAACTCGAGGGCAAGACCGAGATCCTCGAGACCGGCATCAAGGTGATTGATCTCCTCACGCCGTACGTCAAGGGTGGAAAGATCGGCCTGTTCGGTGGTGCCGGTGTCGGCAAGACCGTTCTGATCCAGGAAATGATCACCCGTATCGCGCGTGAGTTCTCCGGAACCTCGGTTTTCGCGGGCGTCGGTGAGCGCACCCGTGAGGGCACCGACCTTCACCTCGAGATGGAAGAGATGGGCGTCCTCCAGGACACGGCCCTCGTCTTCGGCCAGATGGACGAGCCGCCGGGAACTCGTATGCGAGTCGCCCTGTCTGCGTTGACCATGGCGGAGTACTTCCGCGATGTACAGGGCCAGGACGTGTTGCTGTTCATCGACAACATCTTCCGTTTCACCCAGGCCGGTTCCGAGGTGTCGACCCTCCTCGGTCGTATGCCTTCGGCCGTGGGTTACCAGCCGACCCTGGCTGACGAGATGGGTGAACTGCAGGAGCGCATCACCTCGACGCGAGGGCGCTCCATCACCTCGCTGCAGGCGATCTACGTGCCCGCCGACGACTACACCGACCCGGCACCGGCTACGACGTTCGCGCATCTCGATGCGACCACCGAACTCTCGCGTCCGATCTCGCAGATGGGTATCTACCCCGCTGTGGATCCGCTGAGTTCGACCTCCCGCATCCTGGAGCCCGGCATTGTCGGTGTCGAGCACTTCCGAGTCGCCAACGAGGTCAAGCGGATTCTGCAGAAGTACAAGGAACTGCAGGACATCATCGCCATCCTCGGTATGGACGAGTTGCAGGAAGAGGACAAGGTGCTCGTCGGCCGTGCCCGTCGTCTGCAGAAGTTCCTCGGTCAGAACTTCATCGTCGCCGAGAAGTTCACCGGTGAGCCCGGCTCCGTGGTGCCGCTCCGCGATACCATCGAGGCGTTCGATCGCGTCTGCAAGGGCGAGTTCGATCACCTGCCCGAGCAGGCATTCAACAGCTGCGGTGGTCTCGACGACGTCGAGGCTGCAGCCAAGAAGATCGCCGGGAAGTAGTCGACGATGGCTGAGATGACCGTGGAACTCGTCGCCGTGGAGCGACGGTTGTGGTCTGGTTCGGCGACTCTCGTCAGTGCACAGACGACCGAGGGCGAGATCGGTGTCATGCCTGGGCATGAGCCGGTTCTCGGACAGTTGGTCGAGGGCGGCGTGGTTTCGATCACGACGGCCGGCGGTGAACGCATCGTCGCTGCTGTGCACGGGGGGTTCCTGTCCGTGACCGCGAAGACAGTCACGATCCTCGCCGAGTCCGCGGACTTGGCCGAGGACATCGATGTGGATGCGGCCAAGGCCGCGCTCGAAGAGAGTGGAGACGATCTCGAGGCGATGGCCGTCGCCAAGGGTCGGATCCGCGCTGTAGAGCGCGCCTAGGCAGCAAGGCGAGAGACCGCGACGGAGGCCGGCGACCAGTGGCAATCGGAATGACAGTGTTGATCATTCTGGTTGTGCTGGTCACCGCCTTCGTCGCGGTTCTTCTGTATCGGCTTGCAGTTCTGCGCCGCGGTGGAACCGCGGCCATCCTCCGCACTGTGCCTGCCGAGGCGGGGATCGGATGGCGCCACGGCGTCATCCGCTACGGCGAGGGTTCCCTCGTCTTCTTCAAACTATCGAGTCTGCGCCCCGGCCCCGATTCACGCATCGAGCGCCAAGGGGTCGAAGTCGAAGGTCGTCGCAGCCCGGAAGGCTCCGAATTCGACATCATGTCCGACGAAATCGTCATCCTCTCCGTCAGTGACCGGGGAAAGGCCTACGAGATCGCATTGGACGTCGGGGCGTTGACCGCGTTCCTGTCGTGGATCGAGTCACGTCCGTCCGGCCGTTGGGTTCGTGGTCGGGGTCTCTGATCAGGACTGCCCCGATCCGGGTTTCCAGAGCACGTCACCTTCGGGATTGGTAAGCCTTCCCACGATGAAGAGTAGATCTGACAGCCGGTTGAGATATTTCGCGGGAAGAGCGCTGGTGTTCGCCGGGCTTGCGTCTACGGCCGCCCACGCGGATCGCTCGGCGCGCCGGGTGACGGTTCGCGCGACGTGCAGGATGGCTCCCAAGGGAGTACCGCCGGGAAGGATGAACGAGTGCAGCGGCTCGAGGCGTTCGTTCAGTTCATCGCACCAGGCTTCGAGGCGGTCAACGTATTCGTCGGTGATCCGTAGTGGTGGATGCTTCGGTTCGTCGACCACCGGGGTGGAAAGGTCGGCTCCGGCGTCGAACAGGTCATTCTGGATCTGCTGGAGGATCGAACGAATCTCCTCTTGTGGGTTGCCCAGTGCGATTGCGACACCGATCGATGCGTTGGCCTCGTCGCAGTCGGCGTACGCGATCAGACGCGGATCGTTCTTCGAAACGCGAGAGAAATCGCTGAGCCCGGTGGTCCCGTCGTCGCCGGTCCGGGTATAGATCTTGGTGAGGTGTACAGCCATAACGTTACGGTACCGGCCGTCCGGGTCGGGTTACGTGGCTCTAGGCTGTGTTCCGTGAGCGAACGCTTCCTTGTTACTGGCGGTAGCCGCCTTGTAGGTGAAGTGTCTGTCGGGGGCGCGAAGAACAGCGTTCTCAAGCTGATGGCGGCTGCGCTGTTGGCAGAGGGCACCACAACTGTCACCAACTGTCCGGACATTCTGGACGTACCCCTGATGGCCGACGTCCTGCGTGGACTCGGGTGCGAGGTGGAACTCGGCGATTCAAGCGTCCGGATCACCACCCCCGCCGAGCCAAAACATCACGCCGACTTTGCGGCGGTCCGTCAGTTCCGCGCATCCGTGTGCGTGCTCGGGCCCCTGGTTGCCCGTTGCAGGCGTGCCGTCGTCGCGCTGCCCGGTGGTGACGCCATCGGTTCGAGACCTCTCGACATGCACCAGTCGGGTCTGCGGTTGCTCGGCGCGCACAGCACGATCGAACACGGTTGTGTGGTCGCACAGGCAGACGATCTGCACGGCGCGAACATCCGACTCGCCTTCCCGTCGGTAGGTGCGACTGAGAACATCCTGATGGCTGCTGTCTTGGCCGGCGGCGAGACGGTGATCGACAACGCGGCTCGCGAACCCGAGATCGTCGACCTGTGCACCATGCTTATCGAGATGGGCGCGAAGATCCAGGGGGCCGGGTCGTCCACGCTGACGATTCAGGGTGTCGCAAAGCTCGAGCCGACTACGCACCGTGTCATCGGTGACCGCATTGTGGCGGCGACGTGGGGGATTGCCGCGTCGATGACGCGTGGTGACATCACTGTCCGCGGAGTCAGCCCGAAGCATCTCAGTCTGGTTCTCGACAAGCTACGGGTAGCGGGAGCCACAGTCACTGTCGAGTCGGATGGCTTCCGCGTGGTTCAGGAAGCACGGCCAACCGCCGTGAACTTCGCGACGCTGCCCTATCCCGGCTTTCCGACTGATCTGCAGCCGATGGCGATCGGGCTTGCCGCAGTGGCAAAGGGGACGTCGATGATCACCGAGAACGTCTTCGAGGCACGGTTCCGTTTCGTCGAGGAGATGATCCGGCTGGGCGCAGACGCTCGGACGGATGGCCATCACGCGGTCATTCGCGGAATCGCGCAGCTGTCGAGCGCGCCAGTGTGGTCGTCGGACATCCGGGCCGGCGCGGGCCTTGTGCTGGCAGGCCTCTTCGCCGAGGGTGTGACGGAAGTGCATGACGTCTTCCACATCGATCGCGGGTATCCGTATTTCGTCGAGATCCTCCAGAGCCTCGGCGCCCAGATCGAAAGGGTCGGCGCAGACCCCGGTAGAAATCGATGAGTGCGGCGTCTCGATGAGTGCGGCGTCACACCCGGCGATATAGCGTCGAGGGCCCGAATCGCCGTCGGCTCACCGGATCTGACCAGCGGAATCTGAGCGGACTCGGACCGCAACCTGGCGATTTGGAGATTGCGGTCGGTGGGCGTAACTTTGTTCAGGTCAGAGCGACACGGACACCGACTTCC
>NZ_BCXB01000006.1 GCF_001894885.1 Rhodococcus marinonascens NBRC 14363 | reverse complement strand
ACATCGCCGTCACGTTATGGGAAGACGGACTGAACACCGAATCGGTGGCCGAATTCCTGAAGGGTGCTGACGTGGTGATCGACGAGTGCGATTCCCTAGACGTCAAGGTGTCTCTGCGACGAGAGGCTCGGCGCAGGGGTCTCCCGGTCCTGATGGCGACCAGCGACAGAGGTTTGCTGGACGTGGAACGATTCGACGAGGAACCGGATCGTGCGATCTTCCACGGCATGGTCGGCGATCTCGATGTGGACATGCTGGCGGACCTCGGCTCTCGCGACAGGATCCCGCTGATTCTTCAGATCCTCGATGCCGATCAGTTGTCCCCGACGATGGCGGCGTCCCTGGTAGAGGTGGACGAGACCATATCGACTTGGCCGCAACTCGGCGGAGACGTGCTGCTCGGCGGAGCAGAAGTCGCGGCGGCCGTTCGTCGTATCGGGCTCGGACTGCCGCTCGCGTCGGGTCGATGCCGGATGGATCTGGACGAAAACCTCGAAGAACTCACCGATCCGCCGCGGCCGGCCGTGCTCCCCAGTTCGGAGGTGTCGGAGTCCGCAGCGAGGGATGCGCCGAGGGGCGACGTCGAGTCGATCCTGAACTCGGCGGCCCGGGCACCTTCCGGCGGCAACGCCCAGCCTTGGACGATTATCGCGGCGGACGAGGGGCTGAGCCTGTCCGTTGCTCCGGAGTGCACGACGGCCATGGACGTGGGCTACCGCGGGAGTTGTGTCGCCGTCGGCGCTGCACTCCACAACGCCCGGATCGCCGCGTCCGCTGCTGGACTGCTCGGTGCCGTGACGGTTCACGATGCGGAACCGGGGCGGCCGATCGCCACCTTGAAGTTCGGCAGCGGGAACGATCGAGAACTGTCGGGCCGATACGAGCACATGCTGGACCGGACCACCAATCGAAGGTTGGGGGTGCCGCGTCGACTGGACGACGACCAGGCGGGCGCCCTCGCGGAGGCGGCATCTCGTGAGGGTGCCCGTCTGTGCCTGGCGACCGACCGTGACGACATCGCGTCGATCGGCGCCATTTTGGCGGAGTCGGATCGAATCCGATTCCTCACGCCGACTCTGCACCGCGAGATGATCGGTGAGTTACGGTGGCCTCCCACCGATTCTGTCGATACGGGCATCGATATCCGCGCACTCGAGCTTGATCCTGCGGAACTGTCGACCTTTGCGTTACTCCGTCGGCCGGAAGTCATGGAACACTTGGGTGTGCAGGACGGGGGGCGCACGCTGGGCAGGTTCACCCAGGATCGGGTGGTGTCAAGTTCGGCCGTCGCCGTGATCGCCGTTCCGGGCAACAGCGCCCGCGACTACGTGCGCGGCGGGGAGGCGACCGAAAGTGTGTGGATTCAGGCTCAGTCGCTTGGACTGGCCGTCCAGCCCATTTCCCCGGTTTTTCTCTACGCCGTGGAAAGAGCGGAACTTGAACAACTCTCACCTCGATATGAGGCATCATTGGTTAGCCTGCAGCAAGAACTCCGCGATGTCGTTCGGGCGAAGCCAGGTGAGACCCTCGCCATTGTGCTACGCCTCAGCCATGCCCCGACTCCGTCGGTGCGGAGCGAGCGCCGCGCCGATCGAGTTCGAAGGCGGAGATCGTTATAGTAACTGGAGGGCCAGTGCACAGCGAGAAGCGAACCGAGAAGCGAACCGAGAAGCTCGAGACCCTGGTAACGACTGTTGCGTCCCGGCTTACACCTGTCGATGCGGTCTCGTTCGTGTCTGTGGCCACGCGGGTGCTGCAGGATCTCGTCGAACATTTCGAGGTCGACACCTGCTTTCTCCGGTTCACCGATCACGAGATTGCGGCGACCGTGCTGATCGCGGAATATCCGCCCAGACCCTTCATTCCCGACCCGGATCCCCTCGGTGTCGTGTACTTCGAAAACGCGGACTCGACGTTCGTGCAGATCGAGCGCCAGAAGGAAGTTGCCATCTTCCGCCCAGAGAAGTCCGGCCCCGACTACAACGATCGGGTACGTGAGGCGTCGGGCGTGCCCCAGGTGTCACTCGCGGCGGTTCCGCTGCTGTCGGGGGAGACGACGACTGGCACGCTCGGATTTATCAAATTCGGCGACCGCGACTGGACGCCGCCGGAACTAGACGTCCTCAAGGCGATCGCCGCCCTGCTTGCACAGGTACAGGCGCGCATCGTGGTCGAGGAGCAGTTGCGGCACTCGGCCGATCACGATTCCCTCACCGGACTTTGTAACCGGCGAGCGCTCTACCGTCACCTGGACGCCCGGTTGAATTCTTCCGAGCCCGGTCCGATCGCGATTCTCTTCCTGGACTTGGATCGACTGAAACCCCTCAACGACTTCTTCGGCCACGGGGCCGGCGACGGGTTCATCTCGACGATCGCGGAGCGGCTCCGTGCGACAAGCGCGGCCGACGACCTCGTCGCGAGACTGGGCGGCGACGAATTTGTGCTCGTTCTAGGTGGTTCCGTCGACCTCGACGATGCGGAGGCGCGGGCACGGCGCATCCGCGATGTGGTGACCGAGCGTGTCCATCTCGGCCGTGAGGTGGTCAGTCGCAGTGTCAGCATCGGCGTCGCCGCGGGATATCCGGGTGCGGCCACCACGAGTTCTCTCCTGAGTCAGGCGGACCAGGCCGTCATGCTGGCGAAGACCAAGGGCGGTAACGCGATCAGCGTCTTCACCGACGAGATGCAGGAGAAGAGCGAGAAACGCAACATGGTCGAACTCAGTCTGCGCGCCGCCATCGCAGACGAATCGCTGTTCCTCGAGTATCAGCCGGAGGTCGACCTTCGGACTGGGCGGATACTCGGGGTAGAGGCTCTGGTCCGCTGGAATCACCCGCTCCTCGGATTGCTGCAGCCCGCATCGTTCATCGACGTCGCCGAGGCCACCAATGTGGCGGGGGAACTCGGCCGCTGGGTGATCCGGACCGCTTGCCGACAATGGGCTCAATGGCGGTCGCAGCTACCCGGGCTCGATCTCGGCCTTCGTGTCAACGTGTCCCCCGGACAGTTGGCCGGGCTGGATTTCCTCGATGTCGTCGCGAAGTCGTTGACGGAGTTCGATCTTCGGAAGGGTGCGCTGTGCCTGGAGATCACCGAGAACGCTGTGCTGAGTGATCTGACATGGACCCGTCAGGCACTCGAAGGATTGCACGCGATGGACGTGGAGGTTGCGATCGACGACTTCGGAACTGGTTACAGTTCGCTCAGCCACCTCAAGGCGTTGCCGGTGAGCACCCTGAAGATTGACAAGGGTTTCGTGATGAACCTGGACAGCAATCCCGAGGATCGGGCAATCGTCAAGTCCATCGTCGGGCTCGCCGAGTCTTTCGGACTCGAGTTGGTGGCGGAAGGTGTCGAGAACGTCGAGTCTGCCCGCCAACTGCTCGACATGGGATGTCGCCGTGCGCAGGGATTTCTGTTCAGCCGTCCGGTCTCGGCGGAGAAAATCGGGAAGTTGCTGGCCGCCGGATCGATCGAGGTGGGGCTGTAACTGGTTGCGCGGTGGTCCTGAGCGTTTCCTACGCGACGCAACCGCAGACTTAGGCTACGTTAGATGCATTTCACCGCGTTCCTAGCCGTGAACTGCCGTTATGTGGCGCCCGCTCGCACAGTTTGTCCGCACAGTTTGCCTTCGAGTAGTCGAGGAGTGGAACAGGATGTCTGATGATTCGGGTCCGTCGACCCATGAGTCCCGCATCGGGTGCGACGTGATGATGGTCGAGCATGTCAGGAGCAGCGTCGAGCGCTTCGGTGATCGCTATCTGACCCGGATTTTCACACGCCACGAATTGGAGACCTGCGGAGGACCTGCCCGAGATCAAAGGCTGGCCGCCCGATTCGCCGCCAAAGAGGCCGTCGTCAAGGTGTTGCGGCCCGGGGATATTGCGCTGCCGTGGCAGTCCATTGAGATCCGGCGCGAGAGTTGGGGAGGTTGCGGCGTGTACCTGTCCGGCAATGCGTCGAATCTTGCCGAACGACAGGGTCTCGGCGGATTCCATGTGTCGATATCGCACGAGGCCGACGTCGCGTTCGCTATGGTCACCGCATCCAGGTTCGGCACGCCCGACTAGTACCGAGGAGAACCCCGACCATGAGTGAGCTGACGATCCGTAAGGTTCTGGGCGATCACGCCCGTTTGTCGATCGATGCCGGTGGCGTCGCTGTCGGTGCCGATCTCTACGAACTGGGTTTGACATCGCACGCGAGTGTCAACGTTATGCTGGCGCTGGAAGATTCGTTTGACATCGAGTTTCCCGACGAGTTGCTGCGCAAGAGCACGTTCGCCAGCGTCGAGGCCATCCGCGATGCACTTGTCGAACTCGGTGTGGCGTGAGTATCGCTGTCACGGGCGGCTCGGGAATTGAGTCGGCCGAGGCGCTCGGACCGTTGGGACGGGCCGAGGCCGGAGTCGCAGCAGCGGCTGCACGCTGGGCCGGAGACGTCGATCGCGACGCGCGCTTTCCGCAGGAGTCGGTCGACGCACTTCGTGACCAGCGCTTGTTGGCGTGTGCTGTTCCGCCGGAACTGGGCGGCGAGGGCGCCTCACTCCAGGAACTGTGTACCATCGCTCGGATGCTCGGTCGGCACTGCGCCGCTACCGCGATGGTGTTCGCTATGCACCAGACTCAGATCCTCTCACTGGTACGGCATCACAGCGGCGGCCCCGTCGAGGACTTCCTACGCGAGGCTGTCGCCAGACAGTACCTGCTGGCCTCCGCGACAACGGAACTCGGCATCGGCGGTGACGTTCGCCGCAGCACGTGTGCGGTCGAGCAGTCGGACGGAGTGGTGTCGCTGGTCAAGAACGCGCCCGTGATCTCCTACGGGGAATACGCCGACGCGATCCTCGCGACGGCACGCCGCACGCGCGACAGCCCCCCGAGCGACCAGGTTCTCGTCATCTGCCGCCGCGCCGACGTAACGCTCGAACCCACAGGCGACTGGAACACTCTGGGGCTTCGTGGAACCTGCAGTCCCGGATTCGTGCTGCGGGCTACCACCACACCCGACCTCGTCGTCGGCGCCTCCTATTCGGAGATCTCGGCCGAAACGATGCTGCCGGTTTCACATTCGGTGTGGTCGGCGGTGTGGCTCGGTATCGCCGACGCGGGGGTGGAGAAGGCGCGCCGATACGTGCGAGCGGCGGCGCGGAAACAACCGGGTGTCACTTCTCCGGCCGCGCTTCGGTTGGCAGAGGCGGCGGCTGTGCACCAGCAGTTTTCCGACCTCGTGTTCTCGGCGGCCCGCAGATTCGACGACGCGATCTCCGCGCCTACGGGGTCAGCTGAGTCCGAAATTGCAGGAGGGATGGGCTATTCGCTTGCGATGAACAACCTGAAGGTGACCGCATCGACCCTGGCAGTCGATCTGGTGGGCAGGGCTCTGTTGATCTGCGGAATCGCCGGATATCGCGAAGACACGGAGTACTCGCTCGGCCGGCACCTGCGCGATGCGCACGGAGCGGCCATCATGGTCAACAACGACCGAATCATGGCCAATTCGGCGCAAATGGCCACGGCGTACAGGGGGACTATATGAGTGTGGGTTCAGCGGTGGGACGAGAAGACACCAGCGAACTCGAACGAGTCCGGCGAGACTTCCGGGCGGAACTGCTCGAGTCGGGGCTTCTCATAGGCACGTCCGTCGCGGGACTCTACGGACGGTCGGGATTGTTCGAGGACATCGTCGACGGCATAGACCGGGCCGTCAGCGATGTGGGTCCGGGGAAAGCCGCCGCACGGTTCCGGTTCCCTCCGGTGTTTCCGCGCACGACTTTCGAGCGCACCGACTACATCGCGTCCTTTCCTGACCTGACGGGCGCCGTCCACACGTTCACCGGCACCAACGCCGAGCACGCCCAACTGCTGGCGGCGCGAGCCGTAGGCGACAGTTGGGACAGGTGGCTCGAGCCCGCCGACACCATGCTGGTGTCGGCGGCGTGTCATCCGGCGTATCCGATGTTCACGGGTGTGTTGCCCGGCGATGGCGCGCTCCTCGACGTGTACGGCTACTGCTTCCGGCACGAACCCGCCTTCGATCCTGCACGCATGCAAGTGTTCCGAATGCGCGAATTCGTTCAGATCGGAACGGCAGATCAGGCAGTGCGGCATCGTGATTTGTGGATCGAGCACGGTCTGGAAGTGTTGTCGGATCTGCGACTCGAGGCCACACCGGTGGTCGCCAACGACCCGTTCTTCGGCCGCGTCGGGCGTATGCTCGCAGCCAACCAGCGTGAGGAGAACCTCAAGACCGAACTCACGGTGCGTCTGTACGGCGATTTGGACGAGGGAACCGCGGTGGTCTCGTGCAACTGCCACCAGGACCACTTCGGTGGCACCTTCGGCATCGCCACCGCGGACGGGAATGTCGCCCACAGCGCCTGTGTCGGATTCGGGATGGAACGGATCGCCCTGGCCATGCTCCGAACCCACGGCACCGACCCCTCGCGCTGGCCGAGCCCGTTGAAGTCGCGGATGTCGTTGTGACCTCCCGTCTGATTGACATCTCGCCGGAGGGGTACGAAGCGCACGCAATCCATGCCGATGGCCGGACCTGGGCCGAGACCAACTGTTACCTCGATCTGTGGGTTGAGATACTTCATTCGCTCGGCCTTGACCCGGTTCCCGCCGCTGCATGCGCGCTTTCCGCCCGGTTCGACGGATCTCAGTGGACCTTCATCAAATTCAAGACTGAGGACCTCTTCGCGCTGTACGGAATCGACGTGGGGGAGATGAACGTCTGGCGCCCGGTCCTCGCGCATGTCGAGGACAATCTCGCGGCCGGAATGCTGTCGACCGTCGAAGTGGATGCGTACTGGCTTCCTGATACGGCGGGCATCGGATACCACGAGGCGCGCACCAAGACCACGATCGTGGCGAATTACGTCGACCGGGAGGCCCACGTACTCGAGTACTTCCACAACAGCGGCTACCACCGGTTGGTGGGCGAGGACTTTCGCGGGGTGTTCGGTCTCGATCACCCAGGCGAGACGACGTTCACGCCTTACGTCGAGCAGATCAGGTTCGAGGGGAACCCTCGATATCACCCGGAGCGTTTCGACGCCGTGGTGCGACGTCACGTCGATATGAGACCGACCGGAAATCCGGTGCGTGATCTCGGCAAGCGGGTGGTCGCGGACGTACCCTGGATCCGCGAATCCGGCGTCGAGACCTTTCATCTGTGGACGTTCGGAGTGCTACGTCAGTGTGGCGCCGGCGCGGAACTTGCTGCGGACCTCTGCGAATACCTGGGGCGCAACGGGTTCATCGGCGCAGCAGAGTTCGCGCCAGGATTCCGGGAGGTCGCGCAGGGGGCCAAGAGCGTCCAATTTCAGGTGGCACGTGCCGCTCGGGGACGCAGTGTCGACCCGTCCGCTCAACTCGATGCGATGGCCGACGCGTGGGAGTGTTCGATGGACGGCGTGGCGCACACACTCGGACGCGTCTAGTGGATCTGCTCGTTGGTGCTCGATGGAGCTGTGTTGCAACAGAACCCGGGGAAATTACGGACCCGGCAGGGCTTGCGAATACCACGGGTCGGTGGTATCCCGCCGAGGTACCAGGTACCGCGGCGGGTGCTATCCGCGCGAGCGACGGCGTCAAGGCGGCGCGAGCAGCGAAGACCGACGCGATGGACTGGTGGTTCGTCGCCGAATTCTCCCGCGGCGGGCCGGGACCGTGGCGGCTCGAATTCGACGGACTCGCCTCGCACGCGGACGTGTGGGTGGACGGCGACCGAGTGCTGTCGTCCGAGTCGATGTTTGTACCTGCCGTGGTCAAACTCGGCGATCTCCCTGGCACCGGTACGCTCGCGATTCGATTCGGCTCGCTCGACGCCGTGCTGCGTAGGCGTAGGCCGCGCGGGCGGTGGCGCTCTACGTTGGTGCATACACAGGGGTTGCGTTGGATTCGAACGAGCCTGCTCGGGCGCGCGCCACTCTTCGCAGGTGTGCCGGCCCCGGTCGGACCGTGGCGGGCAGTGCGGCTGCTCGACTCCTCCGAGCCCGTTCTGTCAGATCGCCGCGTGGTGGCGGCGGTGCAGGACGGAACCGGCGTGCTGGACCTCGAGTTGCGGGTTCACGGCGCAGTCGGATCGAACCCCGTCGGATCGAACCCCGTCGTGAGACTCGGCGACCAGACCGTGGAGGCGACTGTTGTGAAATCCGGACCTGGTGTGCAGGAGGTACGCGCGCACATCCGCGTCCCCGACGTCCGGTTGTGGTGGCCCCACACGCACGGTGCCCCGGCGACGTATCGACTGAGTTTCGTACTGGGTGAATTCGTCGTGGACCTGGGTGCGGTGGGTTTCCGCACCGTGTGCGCCGACCGGGGCGACGGCGGGTTCCGGTTGTCCGTCAACGGGGTCGACGTGTACTGCCGCGGCGCCGTGTGGGTCCCCGTCGATCCGGTCGGACTCGGTGACAAGGCGCGGACGCGGGCTACCCTCGAGCGGGTCGTCGAGGCCGGGCTCAACATGATCCGGGTGCCGGGCACGAGCCTTTACGAGGATGCCGCGTTCTGGGATGACTGTGCCGAACTCGGCATCATGGTGTGGCAGGACGCCATGCTCGCCACGTTCGACCCACCAGACGACCAGTCGTTTCTGGACCTGGTGGGCGCCGAGGTCGAGGCGCTGCTGAGGCCACTGTCAGGGAACCCTGCGCTCACCGTCTTCAGTGGGGGCAGCGAAACGGAACAGCAGCCGACGATGCTCGGTTTACCCGCCCCGCACATGGCGGCGGTGCACGACGTGATCCCTGCCGCTGTCGCCGACATCGTGCCGGGTGTGGTGTCAGTGTCTTCGTCGCCGACCGGGCCGCCGGGTACGGATGCTCTCGCTACCCATGTGGGTTCGGGGATCGCTCATTACTTCGGGATCGGTGGATATCGACGCCCGCTCGAGGATGTTCGCGGTGCGGGGGTGCGGTTCGCGGCCGAGTGCCTGGCGTTCTCGATCCCTCCGTCGGACACCGTGATCGAGAACGAGTTCGGCGGCCTCGCCGTCGTTGGGCACCACCCTCGATGGAAGGCGGCGGTGCCCAGGGACAACGGTTCGCCCTGGGACTTCGAGGACGTTCGCGACCATTACGTGCGCATGTTGTTCGGCGAGGAGCCTTCGGCGGTCCGCTGGGGTGACCCCGCGCGGTATCTCGACCTCGGCCGTGCCTCGATCTGTGAGGCCTTCGCTGCGACGCTCGGGTACTGGCGTCGGCCGGATTCCGGTTGCGACGGCGCACTGGTGCTGTCGCTGCGTGACCTCGAACCCGGCGCCGGGTGGGGATTGCTCGATTCGGACGGGCATCCGAAGGCACCCTGGTACGTGATGCGACGGATGTCGCAAGCGGTCGCTGTGCTCGTCGGCGAGGACGGGATGGACGGTCTGCGAATCGACGCGGTCAACGACTCCGTGCGTCCGATTGTGGGGGCGCTGCGGGTGCAGGTGCACACCCGGGCGGGCACGTGCGCGTTCGATGTCGTCGAGCCGGTGACCCTGGCTGCGCACGCCGCCCGCCGATGGTCGCTCGATGCATTGTTGGGGCACTTCACCGATGTCACGCACGTCCACCGGTTTGGTCTGCGGGGGTACGACAGCGTGACGGTCACGCTGTCGGGTGAAGACGGGGTCGTCACCGAAACCGTCCACCTCGTCGGAGGCATCTCACGTCCACTCGAACGCACCGTCGGTCTGACGGCGGTCGCTCGGCGGACGAGCGCTGGAGACTGGGTCGTGGTGGTCGCAACCGACGGTGCAGCGCAGTACGTCCGTCTCGAACTGGGCGGCTTCGAACCGCTGGACTCGTGGTTCCATCTACCACCCGGAGGCACCCGAGTGGTATCGGTGCCCGGGAGCGGGACAGCCAAGGAGATCACCGGGCGCGTGGGGGCCCTGAACTCGATTGCGACGACGCAGGTCGTCCCGGCTCGGGACTGATACGGACCCCGGCTCGCTCGTGTGCGATATCGACTAGGCTGGCTCAGTCCGCAACTAGCCGTTCGTCCCGGCCCAAGCTGTTCGCCGGCAGTTCGTCATCACTGCTCAGGAGTGTGTCGTTGTCTTCCCCGCTCATCGCTGCCGAGCCCTCGTCCGTCGACACGCCGCTCGCCGGTTTGGCGAAGATTGCGCTGGGCGACGGCGTCATCGCGCAGGTGACCCAGGCGCTCGGGCGGCAGCATCTGGACGTCGTCGCGCCTCGATCCGTCCGTCCGTTCGTGGCTGCGGCGCTCGCCGAGCGCACTCACCTGCTGCTGGTCACCGCGACCGGCCGAGAGGCCGACGACGTCACCGCCGAACTGAAGGAGATGATCGGCGACGGCGCGGCACAGTTCCCCTCGTGGGAGACGCTGCCGCACGAGCGGTTGTCACCGAGCGCTGACACGGTCGGTCGTCGCATGGAGGTACTCCGCAGACTCGCGCGGCCCGATGACCGCGTCTACGGTGCGCCGCTCCGGGTCATTGTCACGACGGTCCGGTCACTGGTGCAACCCATGGCGCCCGGGCTCGGCGAGATCGAACCCATCACCCTGCGTGTGGGTGTCGAACACGACTTCGACGGGCTGATTCAGCGGCTCGTCGAAATGGCGTACACCCGGGTCGACATGGTGGGTAAGCGCGGCGAGTTCGCCGTCCGCGGCGGCATTCTGGACTTGTTCTCGCCCACCGCTGACCACCCGGTCCGCATCGAGTTCTGGGGTGACGAGGTCACCGAACTACGCGCATTCTCAGTGGCTGACCAGCGGTCGCTGCCCGAACTCGAGATTGAGGCCGTGGTCGCGCCGCCGTGCCGCGAACTACTTCTCACCGAGGACGTCCGGGACCGCGCCGCCCAACTCGCGGTCGACAACCAGGCCGACGCCTCGCTCGTCGAGATGCTCGACAAGATGTCGGGCGGCATCCCGGTGGAGGGCATGGAGGCGTTGCTGCCGGTACTGCGACCCGGCCAACTGCAACTGCTCACCGATGTGCTGCCCGATGGCGCACACGTACTCCTGTGCGATCCGGAGAAGATCCGGACACGGGCCACCGACCTGGTCCGCACCGGTCAGGAATTCCTCGAGGCGTCGTGGACGGCGGCTTCGATCGGCGGCGCCGCGCCGCTCGACACTTCGGTACTGGCGGGAGGCGGCATCGACCTCGGTGCCTCCGCGTATCGCTCGCTACGCCAGGTTCGCGAGTCGGCGGAAGCTGCCGGAATTGCGTGGTGGAGCCTGAGTCCGCTCGCCTCCGGAAGTGGCGAGGAACTGGAGCTGGCGGTCACCCCGGCACCGCAGGTGCGAGGCTCCGACGATCTGCTGTCGGAGCTGTTCGTGAGCCTGCGGGCCCATGTGACTACCGGCGGGCGGGCCGTCGTCGTGGTCGCCGGTTCCGGCACCGCGCATCGCGTGCTCGAGCGGCTTCGGGAGGCGGAGGTGCCCGCGGCGGAGCTCGCGCCCGGATCGGAGCCCGCCCGCGGTCAGGTAGGGGTGCTGCGGGGTTCGCTCCATGATGGACTCGTGCTGCCCGGGGACGACTCGACTCCGGGTCTGGTCATCGTCACCGAGGCCGATCTCACCGGCAACCGGGTGGCTGCGGTCGGCGACGGCAGGAGGCTGCCGGCGAAGCGTCGCAACCAAGTGGACCCGCTCGCACTGACGGCCGGGGACATGGTGGTGCACGACCAGCACGGAATCGGACGGTTCGTCGAGATGGTCGAGCGGACCATCTCGGGCGCGCGCCGCGAATATCTCGTGATCGAGTACGCAGCCGGCAAGCGTGGACATCCGGGCGACCGTCTGTTCGTTCCGATGGAGTCCCTCGACCAACTCTCGCGGTATGTCGGCGGCGAACTTCCTGCCCTCAGCAAGCTCGGCGGTTCCGACTGGGCGAACACCAAACGCAAGGCGCGAAAGGCGGTCCGTGAGATCGCCGGGGAACTCGTGCAGTTGTATGCGGCGCGGCAGGCGGCACCCGGCCACGCGTTCGGGCCCGACACCCCGTGGCAGAGGGAGATGGAGGACGCTTTCTCGTTCACCGAGACCCACGATCAGCTGACCGTGATCAGCGAGGTCAAGGCCGACATGGAGAAGGCTGTCCCGATGGACCGCGTCGTCATCGGTGACGTCGGCTACGGCAAGACCGAGATCGCGGTGCGGGCCGCATTCAAGGCTGTGCAGGACGGCAAGCAGGTGGCGGTTCTGGCACCTACGACGCTCCTCGCGCAGCAACACCTGCAGACCTTCACCGAACGCATGGCGGCGTTCCCGGTCACAGTGCGCGGGCTGTCCCGCTTCACGCATGCTACCGAGTCCAAAGAGGTCATCGCCGGTATGGCCGATGGCGATGTCGACGTGGTGATCGGCACGCACCGGCTACTGCAGACCGCGGTTCGCTGGAAGGATCTCGGTCTCGTGGTCGTCGACGAGGAGCAGCGCTTCGGTGTCGAACACAAGGAGCACATCAAGGCGCTGCGCACCCACGTGGACGTTCTGACCATGTCGGCCACTCCGATTCCGCGAACCCTCGAGATGAGCATGGCGGGCATCCGAGAGATGTCGACGATCCTGACGCCGCCGGAGGAGCGGCACCCGATCCTCACCTACGTCGGCGCGTACGCCGACAAGCAAGTGGCCGCGGCCATCCGGCGCGAACTGTTGCGCGACGGGCAGGTGTTCTATGTCCACAACCGCGTCAGCTCGATCGACAAGGCGGCCCAGCACATCCGTGAACTCGTCCCCGAGGCGCGCGTGGTGGTGGCGCACGGCCAGATGAACGAGGGCACCCTCGAGCGGACCGTGCAGGGGTTCTGGGAACGCGACTACGACGTGTTGGTGTGCACCACCATCATCGAAACAGGTCTCGACATCTCCAATGCCAACACCCTCATCGTCGAGCGCGCAGATTCTCTCGGGCTCTCGCAGTTGCACCAGTTACGGGGCCGGGTCGGGCGTAGTCGCGAGCGCGGTTACGCGTACTTCCTGTACCCGCCGGAGAAGCCACTCACCGAGACTGCTTACGACCGCCTCGCGACCATCTCGCAGAACTCCGATCTCGGTGCCGGTATGGCCGTCGCGATGAAGGACCTCGAGATCCGGGGTGCTGGAAACGTGTTGGGGGCCGAACAGTCCGGCCACGTGGCAGGTGTGGGATTCGACCTGTACGTCCGATTGGTTGGGGAGGCCGTCGAGGCGTTCCGTGCGGCAGCAGATGGCAAACCGATCGACGCCACGGAGCCCTCTCGGGAGGTCCGCATCGATTTGCCCGTAGACGCGCACATTCCGCCCGACTACGTCACCAGCGACAGGCTCCGCCTCGAGGGCTACCGCAAGCTCGCGGCGGCGGCGGAACTCGACGCCGTCACTGCGGTGGTGGACGAACTGGTCGACCGGTACGGACCGCTGCCCGAGCAGGTACGTCGACTGGTGTCCGTGGCCAAGCTGCGCTTGCTGTGCCGCGAGTACGGCCTGGAGGAAATCGCGGTGGTCGGCACTCAGTTGAAGATCTCCCCGATGGCGTTGCCGGATTCGAAGCAGTTGCGTCTCAAGCGGATCTATCCGAGCGCGCAGTACCGTGCGACGACCGGAATGGTGCAGCTCCCGCTACCCAGAGCCGGTTCGGGCGGAATCGGTGCGGATCGGGTGCGCGACGTGGAGTTGCTGCAGTACATAGCTAATCTCGTGCTCGCGGTGGACGGCAAAGCCGCCGGGTCCGTGGTTGTGGAGGCTTGACTCGATGACGGTGGTTCTGCTCGATCCTCTGCGCCCGACGATGATCCCGATGGAGGCCGTCGGGGTCATCGGTGACGGTGTGGAGTTCACCGCAGAGGTGCCCGAGCAGGTGCGGCGGTTGCTGACCTCGGCGCCCGGAGCGAAGGTCCTGGTCACTACCGATCCCGACCATCCTGCCCTTCACGCGCTGGCCGCGGCGGGGGCCCGGGTCATCGCGGCACCGAAAGTTCCCGGCGACAATCTTGTCGAGGCAGTCGACGTCATGGACAGGTTATGGAGTTACGGCGGTTGGGAAGTCACGCAGACACACCGCACCCTGTCGCACTACCTCGTAGAGGAGACTTACGAAGTACTCGACGCCATCGAGTCCGCCGACTCCGATGATCTCCGGGAAGAGTTGGGTGACCTGCTGCTGCAGGTACTGTTCCATTCGCGCATCGCGGCGGCGGCCGGCACATTCGACGTCGACGACGTGACTGCGACACTGGTCGCGAAACTTGCGAACCGCAGTCCTCACCTCGGTGAGGATGTCGTCGGGCCGATCGACATCGCCGAGCAGGAGCGGGCGTGGGAGATCCGTAAGGCCGCAGAGAAGGCGCGGAGTTCGTGCCTCGACGGTATAGCGGCGAGTCAGCCGGCTGCGTCCCTCGCGGCCAAGGTAGTGGCCCGTGCGAACAAGGCCGGCCTGCCGCCGGAGTTGGTGCCGGTCGAACTGGAGGCCGGACTATTGGTGGAGGCCGAGGCCGAGGCGGCGCTGCGTGCCACCACGCGCGCGTTCATTGCGCGAATCAGGGCGGCCGAAAATTCCGCTCGAGAACAAGGGAAATCCGTGCTCCGAGAGGCAGACTGGGCCGACTACTGGCCTTCGTGAGGCCAGGCTGATTCGCACATCCACCGTCGTTGGTTGAAATGTAACTCATCCAGGATTTCTCCGTGTTGCAGACCAGAAAATGGCCGCATTCGATATACCTTTTGTCTCGTAGTGAAGTCCGACGGCTGCAGCGGGGGGAGGCTTCTAGACCGCGGGATCTCCGCTGGTCTTTGCACGCTGAACATTGTGAAGACGTCGCTCCCGACGTGGGGATGACTGGTGCTCGAATGGGCTGACTGTGATGCAGACGGACCGATTCGGCCCAGGGAAGAAAGGACGGCCATATGAGTTTGCACTCGCCCGATCGCCTGGACCTCTCCAACAGTACGGCCCGGGTCGAGGGCACCAACGGCGACTACCACCTGCGCTGCGACGGAGACCGCACTCGGCGACCGACGGTCACCGTCATCGTGCCGGCCATGAACGAAGCCAAGAACCTCCCGCACGTCGCGGCGCGCATGCCTGCCGGCATCGATGAGATCGTGTTCGTGGACGGGCATTCGGTGGACAAGACGGTTGAGGTGGCCAAGAGTCTCTGGCCGTACGCCACATTCGTGACGCAGACCCGAACGGGTAAAGGGAATGCGCTGGTTTGTGGTTTCTCGGCCGCGACTTCCGACATCATCGTGATGATCGACGCCGACGGTTCCACCGACCCGGCCGAGATCCCGCTGTTCGTCGACGCCCTTGTGGCAGGTGCGGACTTCGCGAAGGGAACCCGATTCGCCAACGGCGGTGGAAGCTCGGACATCACGTTTGGTCGCAAACTGGGAAACAAGGCGTTGAATACGCTCGTCAATCTCAAGTTCGGCTCGAAGTTCAGCGACCTGTGCTACGGCTACAACGCTTTCTGGCGCCGACACGTACCGGTGATGTCACTACCAGCGATCGACGAGCCCGAGTCGCAGTGGGGTGACGGATTCGAGATCGAGACTCTCATCAACGTCCGGGTCGCCAACGCGGGCCTGCAGATCGCCGAGGTGCCGAGTTTCGAGAAGGATCGCATTCACGGCGAGAGCAACCTCAACGCAGTCCGGGATGGGTTTCGCGTGCTGCGCACTATCAGGAGCGAACAGCGCGTCGCCGCGACAACCGGCGGAGCCATCACCGTTGCTGACGCTGCAACGGCTACCGCACGGCAGATCTGAGTAGTGATGACAGTGTCCACACTCGTATCTTGTTCCGTCGTCATCTGCGCCTACACCACCGAACGGTGGAGTGATCTGTGTGCGGCGGCCGACTCGGTTCTCAAGCAGAGCTTGCCGGTGCTCGAAGTTATTCTGGTGGTGGATCATTCCGACGAACTGTTTAGTCGGGCAGATCTGCACTTCGCGGGCGAACCCCGTGTCGCGGTGCTGCGCAATACCGACGCGCCGGGTCTGTCGGGCGCCCGCAATACCGGCGTCCGCGCCGCACGTGGTGACATAGTCGCCTTCCTCGACGACGATGCGCGCGCGGAGCCTGATTGGTACCGCGTGTCTGCCACTCACTACGCCGATCCCGACGTCGTTGGGGTCGGGGGATACGCGACTCCGGTATGGCCGGACGTTCGCCCAGTGTGGATGCCCGCAGAATTCGACTGGGTCGTCGGCTGCAGCTATGTCGGTCAGCCGACACGGATCGCTCCGGTCCGGAATTTCATCGGCTGCAACATGTCTCTGCGGCGATCGGTCTTCGATGCCGTGGACGGTTTCAACGACGGAATCGGTCGGGTCGGTAGGACACCTGCGGGGTGCGAGGAAACCGAACTGTGCATCCGGATCCGGGCAAATGAGCCCACCTCGCGGCTACTGTTCGACCCCGCGATGAAGGTAGCGCACCGCGTCACTGACGACCGAACCAAGTTCCGCTATTTCCTCTCCCGATGCTTCCACGAGGGCGTGTCGAAAGCGCTGGTTTCCCGCCTCGTGGGGGCCCGCGACGCGCTCAACAGCGAACGCACGTACACGGTGCGCGTGCTCCCGCGGGCGGTCGCCGCAGGGGTTGCATCCCCACGAAACGGAGGGCTGGTCCGCGCCGGTGTGGTGATCGCCGGGCTGGCGGTGACCCTCGCTGGCTACGCCCGCGGACTGGCCGGTCTCCGAGGGAAGAGGGTGCTGGCATGACCGGAGCGCTCGATCGCCGGATCCCCCTCGTCCCAGCGCTCGCGAGCGAAGAGGCCCCCACTTGGAACGGGGCTGTTTGGGTAGGCGCACTACACCTCCCTGCCCCGGAGAATGCCGAATATTACCTCGAACGGGCCGAGGGGTACCGGCGCGCCCGGTTTCTGGTTCGACAAGAGCGCATGGTTCTGGGGTTCGTCGAACTGGGAATCGAAGGCGGACAGATCGACACTGCAGAGTTGCGACGTGAAGTAGCCGGTCTGCTCACGGCCACGGTTTCCGACCCTGCCTGTGCAGAAGCCGGAATCGACCCAACCGTAACTGTGGTGGTGTGCACCCGCGACCGGTTGGAGAGTCTGAAGGTCGCGCTCGCATCGATCCTGATGCTCGACCACCCCGACTACGAGGTGATCGTGGTCGACAACGCCCCGCGTACGGATGCGACACTGCGGTACGTGGCCGAACTCGGCGACCCGAGGGTGCGGGTCGTCACGGAGGCCAGGCCAGGACTGTCCCGGGCGCGCAACGCGGGAATCGCAGCGGCGAAAACGGAGATCGTCGCCTTTACCGATGACGACGTCGTGGTTGACCCTCACTGGCTCACCGAACTCGTGGCCGGATTTCGCATCGGCGATGCGGTGGGGTGCGTGTGCGGGATCGTTCCGAGCGGTGAGATTCGAACGCCCGCACAATCGTACTTCGATCAGCGCGTGGGATGGGCGAGTTCCTGCGTTCCGCGGTTGTTCGATCTTGCGGACCCGCCGGCTGACGTTCCGCTCTTTCCGTTCCAGGTCGGCATCTATGGCACCGGCGCGAATTTCGCCGTCGACCGGCGGGTCGTATTCGACCTCGGCGGTTTCGACGAGGCACTCGGGGCCGGAGCCCCCACCGACGGCGGAGAAGATCTCGACATGTTTTTTCGCGTACTCCACTCCGGCCGGCAATTGGTCTACCGGCCGTCTGCGGTGGTGTGGCATCGGCACCGAGCGGACAACGACGCGCTCGCCGTCCAAGCACGCGGATACGGACTCGGTCTCGGTGCCTGGCTGGCCAAGATTGCTCTGAACCCCCACACGAGGTGGCTCGCACTACGCCTCGCGGTGACGAAGGCGCCGACGTTTTTTAGTCTGTCAAGGAAGATGTCTCACTCGGCAGCACCTCCGAGCGGTCTGGCCGGCGAACTCCCCGCGGGAATCGGTGCGACCGAACTTCGGTCGATGGTGCGTGGCCCGTATGCGTACCTGAAGGCGCGACGGGAGGGCCGAGACCCGGCACCTATGAGAGGGGTGGCGCATGACTTTGCGTCCTGACATCGGCTGCAACACTTCTCGTGGCGGACGCTCCGACGGCACGAGGTTCGCGACCTGGTTCGGGGCTGAAGACACACCGCTGTTCGGTGTCGTTGACCTGCCCGCAGAAAGGAAATGCCGTGGTGCGGTAGTACTGTGCCCGCCGATCGGTAAGGAACAGGTCGATGCGTACCGCGGATTGGTGTATCTCGCCGAGCGCTTGCGGTCCCATGGCTTGCTGGTGCTGCGGTTCGATTACCGCGGCACCGGTGATTCTGCCGGGAACCAGGACGACCCCGACGCGGTCGCCGGGTGGCTCGACAGTATCCGGACGGCTGTCGGCTACGTGCGCAAGTGCGGCATTACCGATATCGGACTCGTCGGCCTCCGCGTCGGTGCCCTGCTGGCCGCGCAGGTTGCGGCGACGTGTGGTCCGGTGCGCGCTCTGGCGCTGTGGGATCCGGTGCAGCGCGGCCGCGCCTACGTGCGCAAGCAGACCGTGCTCCGCCAAATGGTCGCCGGAGCCGAGGCCGAGGACGACCCTCGGGTCACCCTCATCGGTACGGTACTCGCGCCTGCTGCGGCAGCGGGACTGTCCGCGATGAGCCTGCAATCGGCGATCCCGCCCCCGGGCGCGCGAGTCCTTATGGCGTTGCGGCAGAGCGAGTCCGATTCCAAAGTGACGAGTGAATCTGTCGCAACCTGGAATTGCGACGAATTGATCGTCCGCGATCACGAACTGTTTCTCGAGCCGCAGGATTTCATGGTCCAAACACCATTCGACGACATCGACCGGATCGCGGCTTGGATGGCTTCGTCCTTCGGTGACAGCCTCATCGATGCCGATCTCGATATCTGCACCACAGCCGCGGTGGATCGGACCGCCGACGGCCGCCAGATGGTCGAGACACTGGGTTTTGCGGGCGCATCGGAACTCTTCACCATCTGCACGTCTGTCGCGGCCGTACCGGACTCGCAGGTGATCGGCGCAAGCGCGACGCCCACCGTCATCTTCCACGGCACTGCCAACGAGCACCGTGTCGGACCGGTCAGGTTGTGGGTCGAGGCAGCGCGTGAACTGGCGGCCCACGGCATCGTCAGTGTGCGCTTCGATCGCCGCGGGACCGGCGACACCGGCGTCGTACCGTACGGCGAATGCACCACGACGTACACGGATGAATCCCGCGCCGATGCCGTCGAGGTCATCTCCGTCAGCGGGGCGCAGCCCGATTCGCTGGTACTTGCCGGCATGTGCTCGGGTGCTTGGCATTCGAGCTACGCCGCACTCCAGCGACCGGTTCGGGCAGTGGTCCTGGTAAACATGGCGGACTGGGCCGTCACCCGCAAGGCATTCGTGAAGCAATCGATGGTGAGTGCCGACCAGAAATCCCCGAAGGGCCGAGCGCTTGGGCTGCTACACCGGAATGCGGCGGAGACGAAGAAGCATCTGCGGTCGTGGTTGCCGTACCGAGGCTGGATGTGGTTGGGCCGTGCAGGTCTGCTGCAGGTACCTGAATTGATGCTGGGTCCGCTGAACGATCGTGGTGTGCGCACCACCCTCCTTTTTTCACCCGGTGACTACGCGTCTTTCACGGCGAACAGCGGCGAGCGCAGTATCCGCCGACTCCGACGTGCCGGCTGGAAGGGGCGACTGGTGACATACCGAACCGGTGACCATTCGCTCTACAGCACGGCGTTGCGGGAGCAGATCCTGCCGGACGTGGTCGCGACCGTGCTCGGAGAATTTGCCGAGGACCGTGCCGACGGATTTCCTGGCGAATCCAGATCTGCGTTGGTCGGGTAGCCATGGCCCATCCGACAGCAGCGAAGGTGCAAACACAGGCCGAGCACCGCGCGGAGCGGCCACCGCGCTCCGCTGGGCGGAATTTGCAACTCAACTCGCTGGCGTTGATGATCTCGAGTGTTGTCACCGGTGCGCTCGGTCTTGTCTTCTGGGGCGTGGCGGCGCGATTGTTTCCTCCCGACCAGGTGGGCGTGGCGTCTGCCCTCATCACGACGGCGATCATGCTGTCGACCCTGTCGAATCTCAGCCTCGGGTCCATGTTCGAGCGCTTCATTCCTGTTGCGGGTCATCGGGCAGGACCGCTGTTGGTCAAGGGTTTCGCCTCCGTAGCCCTTCTGGCTCTCGCCGCTGCCGTCGGATTCATCGCTCTGGGACCTCGGGACACGCTCTTCGAAAACCGGCTGGAAATCGCGATCTACCCGCTGTTCGTTGTCGTTCTCGCCCTGTTCGCGTTACAGGATCAGACGGTCTCCGGCCTGGGAGTGGCCCGATGGGCCGCGCTGAAGAACGTCTTCCACGCGTTGGCCAAATTGCTAGCGGTCATCGTACTGGCAGCCACTGGATCGGCTCTTGCGATCGTCGCGTCCTGGGGAATCACCGCAGCAATCGCCGTGATCGTGCTGCTGGTGTCGATGGGTTTGCGTATCCGTTCCGACTCGAGGTACCGGCAGGAGCCTGCTCTCCCGTCCAACAAAGAGCTCGGCGCGTATTTCGGTTCCTCGTACGGAATCACGGCTCTCGGTGCGATCGCACCTCTCGTCGTTCCGCTGATCGTGGTCACCAAGGTCGGAACAGCTGCGAACGCCTATTTCACCGTCACGTGGTCGATCGTCAGTGCCCTCTACATCATGATCTACATCATGGTGGGTCCGTTCGTCGCTGAGGTCGCCGCGCATCCCGACAAGATCGCGGACCTGTCACGCCGCTTCGTTCGCACCATTTCCGCGGTCGCGGTCGTCGGCGGTGTCGGCCTCGCGTTCGTCGCGCCGATCGCTCTCGGATTCATCGGTGACGAATACCGTGCGGAGGGAACACCTCTGCTCCATCTTGCTGCGGTATTCGTTCCTTTCACCGTCGTCGGCGCCGTCTACAGCGGTCTTGCGCGGGTGTACCGCCGACTTGCCCTCGCCGTCGTCACGCAGTGCCTGGCCGCAGCGGTCATCATTGTCGGAAGCGTGGTGCTCAGCGCATCGATCGGTGTAGCAGGCGTGGGGTGGGCATATCTCGCCGCGGAAACCCTCACCGCAGTGATCCTGGCGGGCCCGCTCATTTCCTGGCTCCGGCAACTGGAGCTTCGCTCGAGCCGGGAGCGGCGGTCGGCGAAGAACAATGCGAATCATTCACCTGTACGGAGGATGTCCGATGGCGACGCGTAGGACGACCAAGACCACGCATAGGGCTAGTACCCGAGACATGATGGGCAGCGGAAGCCGAATGATCACCGCGATCGGTCCGGTCCATCTGCCCGATACCGGCGAGATCCGGGACACGCTCATGCTTCTCGCACGCGCGGGCGGACGCCACACCCCAGTCGGAATCTTCCCTTCGATGCAATCGCGCCGGTGGGACTATCGGCCGCACGACTTTCTCGGCGATATTCAGGATCTGGGACCGTGTACTACGGCAGAGGTGCCGCGTTTGCTCACTCGACTAGCGCGGTCGAATGACTCGACGCGCCCGCTGAACGTCGCAGTCGCAGGAGACTTCTTGATGCTCGACATCTCGCACGGCCTCGGTGACGCCGCACTCGCGTTGTCGCTCCTCCGGGCAGTTGCCGGTGGATATGCAGGGACGGCGGTTCCGACGTGGGCGCAGACTCGTGACACCGCGGTCCCACTCGTCCGCGCGCTGGCGCGGACCTTCGGTTCGTCTCCGGCGCGCGTAGCCCGGGTCCTCGAATCCCGGCAAAGTATGGAGCACGCGCCCAGGCAGATGGGGGTCGTGCCCTGGCGTGCCTCGCCCGCGGTGGTCGTCGCCTCCGCGGTTGCGGGCACGGCTGCAGAACTGCGTCGTTGGCGGGATCAGGAACTGCCCGCAGCATCGGTGTCGTCGTTGCTGTTCGCGGCAATCGCGCGCTCGATGCAGAACCGCGGTTTCGGCATCGACAACACGGTGAACGTCATGTTCGACTGCCGTCGGTACCTGCCGAGGGACGCGACCGTGAACGGCAACTTCTGTGCGGGAGTGCAATTCTCCCTCACCGATCCGACGGACGGAGCTGAGATGAGCGCTGCCGTCTCGCGGGCCACGAGTTCGGGCCGACCACTCGCCTCGCTTGCGCTCAGCGCCGTCACGCCCCGCCGGCGACTCCGCGCGGGCATCGCGCACGAACGCGCCACCCACGTGGCTGCTGCGCCTCGGGCAAGGCTCATGCACTCCGACGTAGGGGAGGCCGCCATGCTGACTGATCTCGCCTGGACCGACGGGCCAGGCGAGCGCCTCGTCACCGCGCTCAGTGAGCCTGCTGAGCCGACGTCCATCGTCTTCACCTCGGTGCGCCGCGGCGTCGAACTAGACGTGTCGGCATCGCTGCACGACAACGTCTTCGATCCCGAACTCGTCCGCGCGGCCATCGAAGACGCGCTGTGTGACCCTTTCGCTCTACTGTCGCGAATGGCTGTCTAGTCATGCCCGCACACGCTGTGGAGACGTCGAACCGGACTTCAGTGAGTCTGACCCTTGCTGTACTGCAGTTCTTTGTCATCGAGTTCCTCGTCGCGGGAACCTGGCGCGGACAGTACAGCTATTCGGCCAACTCCATCAGCGACCTCGGGGTCCCATTCTGCGGCGCAGACGGGAACGAGCCCTGCAGCGCAACATCATTGATCATCGATGCAGCTTTCGTGACGGTCGGGATTGCGTTCGTCGTCGCCGCTCTTCTCTGGTATCGCGCCTACAGGCTTCATCCGCTCGTTCCGTCCGTTTTCCTGCTGGTGGCCGGGATCGGTGGAGTTGTGGTCGGTCTGACTCCGGCGAACACGCATTGGGATGTCCATTCTCTCGGCGTGACACTGTTCGTTCTCTTCGGCAGTCTCTTCACGCTGACCGCGGCATTCCACGTGCAGCCTCAGATGTCCGGTCCGGCACCGTACGTCGCGCTCGCCCTGGGGGTTCTCGGACTCGTCGGCTACATCAGTCTCACTCACTCTTGGGATCTCGGTCTCGGTACCGGCGGCATCGAGCGAGTTGGGGCCTATTCGATCCTCCTCGGGTTCATCGTCTGCGTTCATCTGATGACGCAGTTGCATTCGGTTCGGCGCGCGTCCGTCGTCTTGGTCGGAGGAGTTACCGGTGAGTAAATCGTTGAACCGCCCTGGAACAAGTCGCCTCGTCTCGACGTTGCTGGTGTTTATCGCACTCGCCTGCATAGGGGTCGCAGGGTGGTACGTGGGTAGTGAAATGGCGCAGGCCTCCGAAAACGGGGAATCGGTGCACATGTTCGACGACTTCTCGGGCCCCGCCGGCGCTCGGCCCGATCCTCGCTACTGGGGGTACGACCTCGGGGGTGGAGGATGGGGAAATGACGAGCAGCAGGTATACACCGACGATCGCGCGAATTCCCGCCTCGACGGCGAGGGGCACCTTGTCATCGAAGCACGCTCTGCCGGGGCTGAATATACGTCCGCCCGACTCGTGACGCTCAACCGTTTCGCATTCCAGTACGGACGCGCCGAGGCACGCATCAAGCTGCCGAGTGGTCAGGGACTTCACCCAGCATTCTGGCTGATGGGTACGGACCTCGAGCGGGTGGGCTGGCCGCAGTCTGGGGAGATCGACGTGATTGAGACGCTCAACGACGCCCCGTTCTATCACAGCGGTTTACACGGACCGTCAGCCGATGGCACGACGTGGGAGGTACAAGCAGAAGGCCCCGGAAACATGTCGGAGGACTTCCACAACTACTGGGTGGAGAAATCCGCAGACCGGATCACGGTCGGCATCGACGATTCCGTCACGGGCGAATTCTTGCGAGCCGATTTGTCGCCGGGGCAGGAGTGGGTGTTCGACAAGCCGTTCTCTCTGCTACTGAATGTCGCCGTCGGCGGACGTTGGCCAGGCCCTGTCGATTCGGGCACCTCGTTTCCTGCGACAATGCTGGTCGACTGGGTCGAAGTGACGGGTGAGTAGTCTGCTGACGCCGGAACTCGGCGATACGAAGACACCAGACCTACGTCGGTATTTTGATGTTGCAGCGCTGGCCGCCTCCGCCGCTGGACTCATGTCGCTTGCGCCGCTTCCCTCTCCGCTGAGCGCGGTGCTGCTCACGGTATTCGTGTTGAGCGGACCTGGTCTCGCCACCGTCACGTGGATGCGCATTCCGACTGTAGCGGCCCTCGCGGCCGTTCCCGTCATGGGGCTGTCGGTGGTAACTGCGGCCACTACCGTCCTGGCATGGTTCTACCGATGGCCGGCCACTGCACTGCTGCTGGTGATGGTCGTGGGTGTCGTCGCGTCTGCACTGAGACATCGGTGGCAAGACACCGGAACCGATCTACCCCGTCCGGTGACTGTCCTGGCGTCGCTGCGGACGGAACGGTGGTGGCACGACGCGCGTCGGAACGGGCCACTGATTCTCGTTGCCATGACACTGGTGCTGTGGGTGCCCGTGCTGTGGGGTCTCGATTCCACCGAGTATTCGCAGTTCGGTCTTCTGTTCGTCGGTAGCGGTCCCGGCCTGGTTATCTGCGCTGTCACCATGGTCTGCGCGTTCGTTTGGGCGCTTCGTGAGAACCGGATCGCTACCGCGGGTGCGGCCATCGTCGGCGTGATCGTGGTAGAACGCGTCACCCCGACGCTGATCACCGAGATCCCCATCTACGGGTGGACGTACAAGCACATCGGCGTCGTGGACTACATCCAGCAGTTCCAGACATTGCCGCCCAAGGGTATCGACATCTACAGTGAGTGGCCGGGCTTCTTCACTGCGGCCGCGTGGTTCGGGGATGTCACATCGGTGGACATCATGTCGATCGCCCACTGGTTCGCGCCGGTGATTCACCTGCTGCTCGCAGTCCTCGTCGGCTCGATCTCTCGCCTACTCGGCTTCGGGGTGCGCGTCGCGTTAACGGCTGCGATGGTGGCGGAGTTGGTGAATTGGGTAGGGCAGGACTACTTTTCGCCGCAGGCCGTGGCCATGGTCATGGCGCTGGGCATCATGGCGCTTCTCGTGGTCTCGACGGAGCATCGGTCGGCGGCGTATCTGTCGATCTTCGTCTTCGCGGCGTTGGTCGTCACTCACCAATTGACGCCGTACTGGTTGTTCGGCGTTGCAGCACTACTGGCGGTGACACGGAAGTTGCGTCCGTGGTGGCTTCCGGTTCCCTACTTCGCGATCCTCATCGCCTATCTGATACCCAGACTGGATATCGTGGCGCCCTACGGACTGCTGTCAGGCTTCAACGTCGTCGACAACGCCACCAGCAACGTAACCGCAGTGGGAACGTTGGGAAAGCTCTTCACCTCCACCGTGGTCCGTTCCCTCTCCGCGGGAATAGTCCTGCTCGCGGCGATCTGTGCCATCCTTCTGTGGCGCAGCGGGCGCCCCGCCTGGACTGCCACCGTGATGGCATTCAGTTCGTTCGCGTTGCTCTTGGGCCAGAGCTACGGCGGTGAGGCAATCTTCCGGGTATACCTGTTCGCGCTGCCGGGGTGCGCAATTCTGATCGCCCCGATCCTGCTGGACGCCCTCATCATCCGATTACGATCGGGGTGGCGCCGACGCGTCCTATCGATCGGACTCGCCGGCGGTATGTCGTATGCGACTTTCGCAGGCTTGCAGGGCTATTTCGGTCTGTGGTCGCTCGTGGTCGAGCACCCGTCCCAGGCGACGTTGGCAAAGGACCTCCTCGCGAACGCGACCGCGCCGGCCACCTTTGCAACCCTGGATCCGGCGGGGTTCCCGACGCGGGTCAGCGGCGACTACGTCAAGTTCGCCTCCGTCGACAAGAATTTCGATCTTCCGTTGTTGGCGCTCCCCCCGGAGATTCTCGAGGGTTTCGCGCGCGACCGCAAGATCGAGATGCTTACCGAAAGTGCGGCGTACAGGGAGGGCGAAACGTATCTCATCTTCGACACCCAGGGAAGAGCGGCAATCCAGTACTACGGCTATTTCCCAGATGGATTCGTCGACGAGTTCGAGAGACAGGTCCGGTCCAGCCCCGACTGGTCGGTGTACGCGGAGGACGAGAACAGCATAATTTTTGGGTACTTACGGTCAAACCGTTAGTCCTTCGTGCCGGGTATTCCGCCACGAACGAGGGTCGCGGCACATAGCGTACTTCTCATGCGGCGGATGCGCTCGGCCTTCCTCGGGATTGCGTTGACGTGCTTGGTAGCGCTGTCCCCTGCCATCGCCGTCGCTTCACCCAAGAATGCTGGGGTCGGGAGCAACTACCCTGGTTACACGGTGACCGCCAGCGACGAGTTTGACGGACCCGCAGGTGCGGCGCCCAACCCGAGATTCTGGGGTTACGATCTCGGTGGCGGGGGCTGGGGCAACAACGAGCAGCAGGTCTACACCGATTCCCGGGAGAATTCCAGACTCGACGGCAACGGTCGTCTCGTCGTCGAAGCGCGACGCAGCGGTGGCGGATTCACCTCAGCTCGTCTTGTGACGCGGGGAAAGTTCGATTTCACCTACGGCCTGGTCGAGGCGCGTATCCAGGTGCCGTCCGGTGCGGGACTACATCCCGCGTTCTGGACGCTCGGGAACAACATCGACCGCGTCGGCTGGCCGGCCTGTGGTGAGATCGACATCCTCGAGGTGGTCGGTGACGGTTCCCGCTACTCGGCAGGTGTACACGGTCCGACCGCTATCGGAGCTCGATGGAAACGCTCGATGGACGGTTCGATCGGCACGAACCTCAGCGCAGGATTCCACGACTATGCCCTGATCAAAGAGCCCGGCCGGATCTCGGTGGGCATCGATGGGAACATCGTCGGTACGTTCAGCGCCGCAGATCTGAGGCCCATGGAGGGTTGGGTATTCGACGCCCCCGCGCATCTTCTGCTGAACGTGGCGGTGGGCGGCGACTGGCCCGGCCCGGTCGACTCGACGACGCGCTTTCCCGCCCCCATGCTCGTCGAATGGGTGAGATTCTCTCGGTGACTTCGACAGTCGAATTTCGGTATGCCTAGAATTGGGTGCATGGCCGTATCGACTTCCGAGTGCCGTTGCGGCCACCAGTTCACTGCTCACGAGCACTACCGCAGGGGCACGTCCTGCTCGCTGTGCGAATGTCCGCGGTTCCGCCGCCCGTTTCCCGGGTTGATCCGAAAGATACTGAAGCGGTAGCCGCGGATTCCATGCAGGGATCCGTGGGCCTACGGTGCGCTCGACTTGGCGATCCGGGAATCACCGAATTCCGCCCGAGAAGCCCCCGGCTTCAGCCGCGGGGAGGTAAGGGCCGTTATACGTTTCTCGGGGCATGTTTTCGGAACCTTCGTTTGTGGTGAAATCTTTTGTGGGAGTGGACGATAGTGGTGCGCGCGGTGCGGTATTGTGCTTCCTGTGACCGAGGTCGTGCGCTACACCTGCCGGTTGCGCCCCGGTGTGCAAGCCGTGAGCGCACTGCAGGGCGAATGGCATCGTTGCCGGTTCCTGTGGAACGAAGCCGTCCACCAACACCAGTCCGGACGGAAGCCGACGTTCGCGAAGCTGTGCACACTGCTCACCGTCGCCCGCGGCAGGAACGCATGGCTCCGGGACGGTTCCCAGGTCGCCCAACAACAGGTGTTGCGCACCTACGGGCTGGCCCTCGGCCACTCCTTCACGGTGAAGGAGTGGCCGAGGGCCAGCGTTCAATGCCCGTAGGAAGACTTTGCCGTCACTCGGGTATACCACCCGCGGATTCTGCATCCGTGAGCGGCGTCTGGTGTTGCCGAAGGGTGTCACCATCCCGGTGGTGTGGTCCCGCGGGCTGCCGTCCGACCCGACCAGTGTCCGGGTGTATCAGGACAGCCTCGGGCACTGGTATGCCTCCTTCGTGGTGCGGCGCGACACCGAACCGGCCCCCGACGCGGACCCGGACAGCGGTCTCGGTATCGATTGGGGTGTGTCGACCACCGCCACCACCACCGACAGCGCCTACGACCTGCCGTATCTGGGGTATCGGCGGCGGTGCGCCGCCGAGTTGGCCAAGGCGCAACGGAAGATGGCGAGACGGCACAACGGGAAACGCGGCCCCCAAACCGGCGGATACGTGCGGGACAGGCGTGCGGCCGCGACGCTGCAGAAGAAGACTGCCCGGCAGACTCGGCACGACTCTCGGGTGTGGGCGAAACGGGTCGTCGACAACCACGACTTGATTGCCGTCGAAGACTTCAAACCCACCTTCCTGGCGAAGTCCACGATGGCCCGCAAGGCGGCGGATGCTGCGGTGGGTGCGGCGAAACGGGAGTTGATCGAGCGTGGCAGGCGGGTCGGCCGGAGGGTGGTGTTGGTGCGGCCGGCGTATACGACGATGACGTGTTCGAGTTGCTTCGCGAGAGCCAAGTAGCGACTCGAACTGCCGGAACGAACTTTCCGATGCGAGACCTGTGGGTTTACTGCGGGTAGGGATTGGAACGCTGCCAGGGTGATCCTGGCTGTGGCAGAACGGGGCCACACTTGTGTTGACGACGTCAGACATGTGCGGCCTTCCTCCGGGTTGGTTGTGTGTGCGGTTTGAGCTTGGAATCCCCCGGCTTCAGCCGTGGGGAACCGTTAATCCTAGGAGAAGAGGCCTTGACCCCAGTACTCGCCTTCGGCGAGGCCCGGTGGGCAGGCGAAGAGGGCGGAACCGACGTGCTGAATGTATTCGTTCAGCCCGTCGTGCCGCGCCAGGTTTAGCTGCATCGGCACGAACTGTTCCTGCGGGTTGCGACAGTAGGCGATGAAGAAGAGTCCGGCATCGAGGTGGCCGAAACCGTCTGAGCCGTCGGTGAAGTTGTAACCGCGACGCAGAATCTGGATGCCGCCGAGTTCCTGCGCGGACGCCAGTCGGACATGGGCGTCGACAGGAATCACCGGGTCGTGCACCTTCTTGGAATCGAGGTCGAGTTCGTCGAACTCCGTGTTTCCGCTCAGTGGTGCGCCGCTGCCCTTGAACCGTCCGATCACGTTTTCCTGCTCGCCGAGAGCGATGCGGTCCCACTGTTCTATGAGCATGCGAATGCGCCTCGACACGAGGTAAGCGCCGCCGCCCATCCACTCCTGGTCGTCGCCCGGGTCCACCCACGCGTGGTCGTCGAGGACGCCGGGTTCCTCTGCCTTGATGTTGTTGGTTCCGCCCGTGAACCCGAACAGGTTTCGGGGCGTGTCCTGGGTCGTAGACGTCGACGATGTCCGGCCGAAACCTAGTTGTGACCACCGCACCGAGGCCGTTCCGAAGGCGACGCGGGCCAGGTTGCGGATCGCGTGCACCGCCACCTGTGGGTCGTTGGCGCACGCCTGGATAGCGATGTCGCCACCGCTGCGTGCCGGGTCGAGGTTGTCGGCAGGGAAATGCGGAAGCTCCTCGAGCGCCACAGGTTTCTTGGACGCCAACCCGAAGCGGTCGTGGAACAGGGACGGGCCGAACCCGATCGTGAGGGTCATCTGCGACGCCGCCAGCCCCAGCGCTTCACCGGTGTCACTCGGAGGAGCGTAGGTGCCCTCGCCGACGGCGCCGTTGGGGGTGGCCTCCGCGCCGACCGTCATCCGCTCGGCCATCTCGGTCCACTGCCTCAGCAATGCCTCGAGGTCAGCGCGGGAGTCCGTGGTGACGTCGAACGCGACGAAATGCATCCGGTCCTGCGCGGGCGTCACGATGCCGGCCTGATGCTCGCCGCGGAAGGCGACGACGTCGGCTTGTGTGGAGGACGACTCAGGGGCGGTGGCACGCCCGACGAGCGCACAGGTGCCGGCGAGGTCGGCGCCGGCCCCGACGGCGCCGAACAGTCGCCGTCGGGACATCCCCCAACGCTTGTCGATCGGGGTGGGGGCTTCGGTCGAACCGGCCGAATCTGTCATGACTATGCAAGCCTCAGCGGGCATTGTGCATTTCGTCACCCGCGGACTGTTTCCTCGTTGTGACCGGCACCGCGTGTGGGCCGTCTCTCGTGTCGAAAACGTGACCCGGTATGGATGATGGAGAGGTGCCCCGATACCCCCCGCGTCCGATGCGTAGTTCCCGACGGCCGCGGTCGCTGTTGGCTTTCCTCTCCGGAGCCATTGTCGTGGTTCTCGCCGGTGGTGCGTGCTCGCTGGACCGGCAGCCACGGATCGCCGTGCCCGACGGCATCCCTCCCGGGCCGGGTGTGACCATCCCGCCGATCGACATCAACGCACCGGGACGATCGGCAGACCAGCTGCAGGATTGGGCCGCCGGGTTTGCGGGGTCGATCGGTATCGGAATCACGGCCCTCGAGGCTTACGGCTACGCCGCAGCGGTAATGGCGGAGACCAACCCGGCATGCGGAATCGGGTGGACGACGATCGCCGGAATCGCCAGTGTGGAAAGTGGTCACGGCACTTTCGGGGGATCGACGGTCGGGTCTGACGGGCAAGTGACCCCGAAGATTCGGGGCATACCTCTCGACGGAAGGCCGGGTGTCGCGGAGATTCCCGACACGGACGGCGGGACTATGGACGGCGACACCGAGTACGACCGCGCCATGGGACCGCTCCAGTTCATCCCGGAGACGTGGAAGATATGGGGTGTGGATGCGAATGGTGACGGGGTGGCCGACCCCGACAACATCGACGACGCGTCGCTGACCGCCGCCCGGTATCTGTGCGCTCGCGGTGGTGACTTGACGACGCCGGAAGGGTGGCAGTTGGCTCTGCTGGCCTACAACCTGTCCGGCGAGTACCTCTCGTTGGTCCGCGATCGGGCTTCGGCGTATTCCGTGGGTGTTCGGCCGTAATCCTTCCGCGATCCTGTCATCACGGTCAGATCCAGCGGATGGGAACCCGAACGAGACTCTGGTCGATCGCCCTCGGCGGGGCGTGCCATCCCGCGCCGGTTTCGGAGTGCCGTTACGCTGTTTGCAGGCACGATCTGGTGTCCTGGCACTATCGGACCGGTCAGTGCGAAGCCCATAAAAGGAGAATCAGCCAGTGTCCATCATTGAGCAGGTCGGAGCCCGTGAGATCCTCGACTCCCGTGGCAACCCCACGGTGGAAGTCGAGGTTCTGCTCGACGACGGAAGTTTCGCTCGTGCGGCGGTTCCGTCGGGCGCATCCACCGGTGAGCACGAGGCCGTCGAGTTGCGTGATGGTGGCGACCGTTACGGCGGCAAGGGGGTCGAGAAGGCGGTCGAGGCCGTCCTGAGCGAGGTTGCTCCGGCGATCATCGGTATCGACGCCGCGGAGCAGCGTACCGTCGACCAGGCACTGTTGGATGCCGACGGCACCCCGGATAAGTCGCGTCTCGGCGCAAACGCACTGCTGGGAGCCTCTCTGGCTGTGGCACGTGCCGCCGCCGAGTCGTCCGGTCTCGACCTCTTCCGATACATCGGTGGCCCCAACGCACACGTGCTGCCCGTCCCGATGATGAACATCCTCAACGGTGGCGCACATGCCGACACGGGTGTCGACGTCCAGGAATTCATGGTGGCCCCCATCGGCGCCGTCACCTTCAGGGAGTCGCTGCGCTGGGGTACCGAGGTCTACCACGCCCTCAAGGCCGTGCTGAAGGAGAAGGGCCTGGCCACCGGGCTCGGCGACGAAGGCGGCTTCGCTCCGGACGTCGCGGGCACGAGGGAAGCCCTCGACCTGATCAGCTTGGCCATCGGTAAGACCGGCCTGGTCCTGGGAACCGATGTGGCGCTCGCACTGGACGTCGCTGCCACCGAGTTCTACACCAAGGGCACCGGCTACAAGTTCGAGGGTTCGGATCGAACGCCCGCGCAGATGGCGGATTTCTACTCTGAACTGATCGACGCGTACCCGCTCGTATCCATCGAGGACCCGCTGGACGAGGACGACTGGGACGGCTGGGTCGCCCTGACCGATCAGATCGGCAGCAAGATCCAGATCGTCGGCGACGACCTCTTCGTCACCAATCCGGAGCGTTTGGAGGAGGGCATCGTCAAGGGTGCCGCCAACGCGCTACTGGTGAAGGTCAACCAGATCGGCACTCTGACCGAGACCCTCGACGCCGTCGATCTCGCGCACCGCAACGGCTACAAGACCATGATGAGCCACCGCTCCGGCGAGACCGAGGACACCACCATCGCTGACCTCGCGGTGGCGGTGGGCAGTGGTCAGATCAAGACCGGTGCGCCGGCGCGCAGCGAGCGCGTGGCGAAGTACAACCAGCTTCTGCGTATCGAGGAGAACCTGGGCGACGCCGCCCGCTACGCAGGCGAGGTCGCCTTCCCTCGGTTCGCGTTCGAAGGCTGACGGTCGACGTAGGGGTGTGGGGTAGGTGGCACAGCGCGGTAGGCCGCGGCCGTCCGGAGCCAGTCCGGGTGGCCGCGGGTCTGGGCGTGGTGAACGGGCTCGTGGACGTCGTGCGGACGGTGCACCCGGTGGTCGCCGTTCCCGTACCACCACGTCGACGTCGACGGGACAGGCCGACGGCAAGCAGGATGCTGTCGCCGACACCGGCAAGGTGCTTTCCGGTCGTGCCCATCAGAGACGGTTGGGTACGACCGGGGCGGCGCGCAGTTCGCGACCTGCGCACACGATTCTCGGGTTGTCGACCAGCCAGGCACTGATCCTCGTGGTAGTCGTGCTGCTCCTCGCCCTCACGCTCGCGGTTCCACTGCGTACTTACCTCACCCAGCGTGGGGAAGCGGACCGTCTTGCGGCGGAACGGGTTCAACTCGAAGAAGACCTGAACGACCTGCAGATTCTCGAGGAGCGCTACTCCGATCCGGCCTACATAGCCGCGGAGGCTCGCGGTCGGCTCCGGTGGGTCAACCCCGGAGACACACCGTTCCAGGTGCAACTCCCCGGCGACTACAAGGAGCCGCCGAAGCCGGAGGAGAAGGATCCCGAGACGGCGGGCCCCTGGTACTCCGATCTGTGGAACACCATTTCAGAACCCCCGGCCGCACCGGAAGTGCAGCCGTCCCCGGCGCCACCAGAGGCGCCTCCGCCCGTACCGCCAGAACCAGGAGAACCCACCGGGTGACCACTTTGTCCGACCAGTCCAGCCCCGTGCAGCAGGAAGACCTCGACGCTGTCGCGGCCCAGTTGGGCCGTGAACCACGTGGGGTGCTCGAGATCGCCTATCGAAGTCCCGACGGCAGACCCGGCGTGGTGAAGACTGCGCCCAAACTTCCTGACGGCACACCGTTTCCGACGTTGTACTACCTCACGGACCCGCGGCTGACCGCGGAGGCCAGCAGGCAGGAGTCTGCGGGTGTGATGCGGGAGATGACCGAACGCCTTGCGCAGAATCCTGAACTCGCAGCCGCGTATCTGCGTGCCCACGAGTTGTATCTTGCCGAGCGCGATGCCATCGAGCCTCTCGGGACGGACTTCACCGGTGGAGGCATGCCCGAGCGCGTCAAATGCCTGCACGTGCTGATGGCTCATTCGCTCGCGAAGGGCCCGGGTATCAATCCGCTGGGCGACGAGTCGGTGGCCCTCGCTGCCTCGGCGGCGGGAGGGAAGTTGAGGGGCACAGCGATTCGCTCCGATTGGCCGGGCATCGACGACACCGAGAGCGCCGAACAGTGACCCGGGTAGCTGCCGTCGACTGCGGCACCAACTCCCTTCGACTGCTCATCGCCGACGTGGACGATCACGGCGCATTGCATGACGTGCGCCGTGAGATGTGCGTGGTCCGGCTCGGGCAGGGAGTGGACGCCACCGGGCGTTTGGCGCCCGAGGCGATCGAGCGCACGCGAATCGCGCTGAGTGAGTATGCCGGGATGATCGCAGAAGCCGGCGCCACCGCGGTCCGTATGGTTGCCACGTCCGCTACTCGCGACGCATCCAACCGGGAGGATTTCTTCTCGATGACTCGGGACGTGCTGGGGGCGGTGATCGTAGGAGCCGGAGCCGAGGTGATCACCGGCGACGAGGAAGCGCGGTTGTCGTTCACTGGCGCTGTCGGCGAACTGGATGCGGCGCAGGGCCCGTTCGTCGTCGTCGACCTCGGCGGCGGCTCCACGGAGGTTGTCCTGGGCGACGAATCTGGCGTCCACGCAGCGTTCTCCACCGACATCGGCTGCGTACGAATCACCGAACGTTGCCTCCACGACGACCCGCCCACGCGAGTCCAGATCGAAGAGGCTCGCGCGTTCGCTCAGGATCGCCTGGACGAGGCCTTCGCCCGGGTTCCGGTCGAGCAGGCCCACACCTGGGTGGGGGTTGCCGGAACGATGACCACGATCGCAGCTCTCGGCTTGGGGTTGCCGGAGTACGACGCCGAGCAGGTGCATCTCTCCCGCATCGCGTTCCCACGGTTGCGGGAGGTCTGTGAATCTCTGATCGCGATGGCTCACACCGACCGGGCGGCGCTCGGACCAATGCACCCGGGACGGGCCGACGTGATCGGCGGCGGTGCCATCGTGACTCTGGCATTGGCCGAGGCGTTGGAGAAGAAGGCCGGCATCGATCACCTCGTCGTGAGCGAGCACGACATACTCGACGGAATCGCATTGTCCATCGGCTGAGCCGTCGATCGGCTGAGCTATTGTGATCTGCGCACGGTCGCCGGTCCGACACACCGCGACCGACAGCCCCCATAGCCCAATTGGCAGAGGCAGCGGACTTAAAATCCGCACAGTGTCGGTTCGAGTCCGACTGGGGGCACTGCATCAACGCAGGTCAGCGAACTATTCGCAGCTCCGGTGAACTGCTCTCAGCTCCTTCGGTACGCAGTCGGTACGCAGCATCTAACGACTGAGCTACCGCGTCCAGATCGTCGGGGAACAGGTGGCCGTATCGGTCCAGCGTCAGCGTGGCCGTCTTATGCCCGAGCATCCGCTGTACAACCTTCACGTTCGCCCCGGCTGCGATGGCCAGCGACGCCGCCGTGTGACGCAGTTCGTGCGGCACGAGTCCAGACAGGTCGACCGTCTCCGCTGCCTTGTCGAACTGCCAGCGCAATTCCCCGAGCGGTAGGAATCCACCTGAACGTCCTGGGAACACCAGCTCGCCGCCCGCCTTGCGACTACGCCATCCTCCTGAAAGACCCAGACTCGCCGAGGGACATGCAACGAATCACTTTGGAACACATGGTTTCGTACGGCATACAGGGGGCTGACGAAGTGTCAGAACGGCACCTCAACCGTGGATCGATGTGCCGATGGTCGTGCGGCTCCGTTGTCAGCCCCGAGCCGCTAACGATGTCCACCAGAGTGGGGGTGGGTGGCAGTGACTTGGTCAGGTGGAAGCGCCTTGCTTCAAACACGGGGCCACTAGCGCATGCCTTTTTCTGCCAGCTCTTTCTTGAAGGCCTCGATCTCGGGAATACCGATAATCGTTTCCTCGAGCCAGGGGGACAGGCCGTGCATCACACTCGGATCCTGGTTGGCGCCGCCCTTACTGGCGATGTAGGCCGGATCGGAGACCAGGAAGGGGGCGGGCTCGAAGGCGGCCATACGCGTGACGATCTGCTGGGGCGTCACGTTGATGATCGTGAAGTCCTGGGTGATGAGCACCGGCCCGTCGTAGCCCGTGCGGATGCCATCGAGGATCGGCTGCGGGGTCCCTGGGGCGATCATCGAGTGGAAGCCCACGGCCAGACCCGGTTTCGTCGATTCGAAGACCTTCGCAGCGGCCTGTGGCGACGTGTGTTTGGTCCAGGCCACGATCTTTGCCATCTGCTCGGTCCAGCCCATATTTTCGACGTACATCTCAGGTGGGTTGAAGATCTCGTGGATGAGCACGTCAACGTCCTGACTGTGCTCGACGGTCAGGGTCGATGGCTCGCAGTCGCCAGCGAACACCATCGAGAGGCCGTTCCAGTCCAGGCGGTAACCCACGGCGCCGTCGATGCCGTGCGGGACGGGGAAGGACGTGACCTTGGCGCCTTTCCCGTCGTAGACGACCTGCGGTTCACCAAGATCGGCTTCGCTTCGAACCTCGCTGCCCGGCTGCGTTCATATCCACCCACATGACCCTGCCCGCGGTAGAACAGGGCACCATGAAGGTCGAAACCGAGTGGCATCGCGAGTTCGAGCTATCTGCACTCATGGCCGCGGAAGACCGTAGGTCCTTCCTCAGGGAGATCATCTCTGCGGCGGGGTCTACGTCCATTGTCCGATCTCGATAAGATAGCCGTCGGGGTCGCGTAGATAGCACCGTATCTCGCCCGTGCGGTCAAGGGGCTCGGTAAGAAATTGTGCCCCTTTAGATTTAGCGTCGGAGTAGAAGGTCGCAATGTCGGCCACCCGCACGTTCAAGAATGACGAGATCGGATCACCAGGCTCTGGGGGAGCCAGGATGACATCGGGTTTGTCCGGGGTCGGGCCACCGCCCGGGTTCATGATGATCCAACCGTTCGCGACCTTGACGATGGCCGGTTTCTCCTCGCGCACCACCCGACCGCCGAGGATGTCGGCGTAGAAATCGCGTGAGCGAACCACGTCTCGCACGGTCAGGAAATGTGTCAGTACCATCCCATGTTTTTCGGGAACAGGTAGGTCGCGTGGGTTGGTCATGATCCTCCTCGAACGAATCGGCGTTCCATGTGGTCCCCTCCCTTGCATTCTTGCAGTGAGCGCGAGTAGGGGTGAGGTGTTTCTGACTTAGCCGCAGAGATGGCGTAACAAATGATCCAACGCATGCCATGTCCTTGGATGGTGCTGGTGCTGGTGCTGGTGATGGTGCTGGTGTGGCGGTTGTAGTCGAGCCGGTGTTGCCGAGCACGGTCGAGACACCTGTCCCCAACACACCCGCCGCGGTTGCAGACCTGCCGCCATTGACGGCGAAGCGAAGTCGACCGCAGGGGCAAGAACCATGTCTATGCGTGCTGGTCGCGCTCGGTGTGCTCGGGGAAGGTCTCGACTTCCTCGCCCGTCCTGATTTCATCTAGCCGCGCTCGGAGGGGAGATTCTCGAGAAGTTGGGGGACGTTGCACATCCGCCAGATTCTCGACGTTCCGCAGCGCATCCGGGGCGTCTTGTCAGGTCAAAGTGGCGGTCGGTAGCGTGCGCGCATGCCACACATAGAGACTGCTGGTGCCCGAATCCATTACACGGATACCGGTGGGGATCTTCCGGTGATCATCTTCATGCACGGGTTCTTGCTCGACACAAGGTTTTTCGAGCATCAGGTGGCTGCGTTGTCATCGGGGTACCGGGTGATCTGCCTCGACGCCCGTGGCCATGGGCGCACTGTGGACTCGGGTTTTCCGTTCACGTTCTGGAATCAGGCCGATGATGTGCTGGCGATGATGGACGCACTCAGGATCGAGACAGCCATCCTGGGCGGCATGTCGCAGGGTGGTTTCACGGCTTTGCGTGTGGCTCTCACAGCTCCGCACCGGGTCGCCGGCCTCATCCTGATCGGGACGGACGGTGCTGCGTACACGCCACGACAGGTGGCCGAGTATCGGTTTGCGTTCGGACAGTGGGTCACTGAGCCGGTGGTCGATGATCTTGTGGTCACCCTCGCGGCCTCGATGATCGGTGGCACCCGCGACCAGCAGCAGGTGTGGATCGACCGATGGCGGGCTGATGATCGCACCCGGCTGGTGGAGGCGGTGGAATGTCTTCTCGGCCGGGACTCGATCGAGTCCGCGGTCGGCGCAATCACCTGTCCGGCACTCATCATCCGAGGCGGCGCCGACCAGGCCTTCTCCGATAGTGCCGTGGGGGCACTGCGCAGCCAACTCGGCGGCGAGACACAGCTCGAGACGATAGACGCCCCGCTCGCCTCCCATTCCGTGAATTGGACGCACCCAGAGCTCGTCACTCCTTTGATACAGGAGTGGCTGAAAACCGCCGCAGCATGATCTGATCTGCCATTCGGGTGGTCTTCAGCACGAAATCTACGACCCGGGCAGCGGGTTGCTGACCTATTCGGATAAGCGTGAGCACCCGGCTCGGTATCGGCCGGGGATGCTGACAGGTGCTAGGAGCGCCGGCTCATTCGCTCCCGACATAAGTCAATGCCCACAGTGGACTACCAAATGCCTGGACCAGGAGTTTCGAACCCACGGTTGCCGAACCGATGTTTCCGATATGCGGGCGGACTCCGCTGTAGGTTCCCAGCCATCCTTGCCCCTCATCGGGGCAACGCAGCGTCAGCGTCAATACTTCTCCGTCGTCGAGTCTGTGGCGATTGACGAATTCACCGCCGGCCAGCAACTGAAACACCTCGTCGACGCCCTTGCCGCTTGGTGCGGTATTCACGTGGAATCTGTCGAACCTGCTGTAGTCGATACCTTCCTGGACTTGATGTAGCTGGGGGTAGCCGTAGCCCTCATTGGTGACAAACGTAGTGAGGGAACCTCCCCCAGGAACTTCCGGCGCGCGCCCGGCCTGCGAGACGATCTGTAGCAACCGATCCATCGGGAGCAGGAAGTGCTCTTTGACGCGTTCGATTTCTGCCTCGTCGAGCATGGGTTTCGCCAGGAGGGCGCGTGTAGCCGCGTCTCGATTCCGCAGATCGAGTCGCCAGACACCGACGCCGATCTTCAGTAGTTCCGCGTTGATGTCCGGGAGTGTCTCGGGCTCGGCGCGGCGATCGGAGAATTTCAGCGATAGTCCTTTTTCCATGGAAATCACGAATTCGGTGTCACTTGGAATTTGCGCATCATGTCATAGTCTTCATGAGTGATGATGTGGCAATGCCAGACAAAAGTCCCCGGCCGGTCGAAATGGGCCACAAAACGGGTGACCTGTCCGGCCAGTGCCAGAGCAGTATCCTTCCTGCCCTGCTCGTTGGGTTGAGGCGAGACAGGGTCGCCCTTCAACCCGTGAAAATCGAGAGTTGCGCCTTGGAAGGTGCGATCCGGGTCATCCATGAATTGCTGGGTTCTATTGACGAGATCACCGTCGTATTCTTGACGGTTGACCACCTCGAACTGCACCTGATGAATATGCATAGGGTGCGCAGAACCGGTAGTGTTGTAGATTTCCCAAATCTCTGTGGAGTCCTGCGGGACGATCTCGGTAATTTCGTCCATATAGAATAACGATCCCGCTTCCATCGTGCCCATCAGCACCAGGGTTCTATCCATGTCGTCGTGGAGATTGAACAGCACAAGTTGTCTGACCGTTTGCGGATTGTCTCTGGGAAGCAGTTGGAGCGGCTCACGCAGCGAGACCGTGGGATTGAAGTTGACAGCCTGCACGTTCGATTGCGTAACTGCTTCGCCAATATCAAATCGCATCACCAAACCTGTTGATTCGGGATCGGCGATGGCGGCACGACCACCCATGCCATCTGTAATAACTCGATCGCCACCGTCGTTGTAGACCAGTTTCATGGAATTCTCCAGGTCATCCGGATCAACATACCCACGGAACGGCAATTCAGGGCCAAGGTTCTTCAGAACAATCTGCTGGCCGGCGCAACTGGTAAAGTCGACGACTATATCCATCCGTTCCGCCGGAGCGATCACCAGTTGGGTGAGCCGAACCGGAGAGTTCAAAAACCCACCGTCGGATCCGATCTGGAAGATATCCAGCCCGTTGTCGAACTCGAGAACATAACTTCGAGAGCTGGAGCCGTTGAGCAGTCGCAGACGGTACCTGTTCGGTTCAAGTTCCACTTTCGGCCAGGCCATACCGTTGACCAGAATATGAGTTCCGAAAAATTCATCGAGAACCGTCGGGTCCGGCCAATTATCGGCAATCTCTTTCTCAATGATGGGGTTTATAGGCTCACCGTGGCGGCCAGGATAGTAAAGGTTGCCACTGTCGTCGAATAGTGCATCGTGAATAACGATTTCGATCATGTGATCGTCATCGGGGATGATCGAGCCGCCAATTAGACGGTCTTCATTCGCGTCCTTTATGAGATACATTCCAGCCAGACCCGAATAAACGTTGAGGCGCGTCATACCCACCGTATGATCGTGATACCACAATCCGGCAGCTTCCTGCGTATTATCATACAGGTATTCGGGCTTGTCCCAGTCCGGTCCGGTCGTTTGGTAATCCTGCGTGTACCACGATTCTGGATTTCCGTCACTTTCTGGCTCGGTGTGGCCCCCGTGCAAGTGGATGACAACGGGTTTCTGCTCGATGAATTCTGCCGTGGAGTCGGGGAGGTGGGGAGTATGTAATGTCAAGTCTATTGGCAGAATGTACGGTTTATCATTGGGCAATTGATTCTGCCATTCGACCTGAAAATTTTCATTTGACCTGACAACAATGGTAGGTCCGGGTGACGTCACTTGACCTTGATGTTCAAATCCGTAAACGGTAGTCACCATCTCGCTGCCATCGGGCGCCCGCAACCCGTTCCACTGCCGGGTCTCCTTTATGGGTATCGTCAGGGCAGTGCCTGCTTCAGCATAAATTCTGGCCGGCATCGGAAGTAGATTACTGAACTTCTCCTGGGTTGCAGGATCCAACAGCGTTACGGGCGTTGCATTCCCACCATTTCCAGCTTCGTCGGTCGAGGTACTGCATCCCGCGATGCCGAGACCGACGAGGGCCCCGGTAGCGACTGACCCCTTCAAGAATGTCCGTCGTCCCACCATCGGATTTGCGGGTGCGAGTTTCAGCCTCTTTTTCATCTTGCGGTTTCTCCGAACCTGTGAGGGGCGCGAGTCACTTCCGAGTGTAGGTGTGGTCGGGGCTAGCGCTTGTAGTATTGATGCCGGTGAATCGAGGTATGCGCGATTCTGAGCATGGGCCGACCGCCGCCCCGCAGTCCCGTAGTGGTGCGGGCAGGGGTGTGCGCCAGCCTTGACCTGGCAGATCTGGGCGGAGTCGTGGGCGTTGATGCACGCAGCGCGCACTACTCGGGCCCGCACCGAATTATCAGCGAGTTCTCAGCTGAGCCGATTCAATATTCGGCGAGAATGACGCAGCGTGGGTCGCCCCTCCAGTGAGCGTGGATGGGAAACGCGGGGGGCATTTTGCCTACCCGACTCGACTCGACTCGACTCGACTGGGGGAGCGGACGACCCGAGGAGTCTTTGTCAGCTTCCATATAGATTGCCCAAGGATCCCAAGGATCCCAAGGATCCGGTTCCCGGTCCCTCCGTGACGGTAACGGTGGTCTGCTCAACTGTGCCCGAACTCAGAGGTGGGGTGGTTCCCCACTGCTCGTCTGACAGCACCCCCAATGGTCCCCCAATGCACCCCCACCGCACTGTGTACTGGCCGGGATCAACCCTGGCGCGCAGCTCGACCTCTTCTCCCTCCAGCACGACGTCCGGGCCGACGACGGCGACGGGAACGGCCGCGTCGACGGGTGTGACCCACATAATGCAGATCACGGCACCGACGGCATCGAACTGAGCCGCCATGACCACCTGCCCTGCTGTCCCCGAGATGTCGACAGTGAGGTCATCGGGATCCGCGTATGCGGTAGGCGCGGAAAGGAGAGTCAGGCCTGTGGCGGCTGCTGCAACTCCCATGGTTCGGGCGATGATGCTCTTCATTGGTGTATTCCTCCGGACGTCTGGTTTCCCATTTGACACGAGGCAGGACCCACGGCGTGAGTATTGCACCTCGAACCCGGATCCATCGGTAAGCGGGCGGACTTCCCAGTGGTGAATCCATCGACTGTCATCGACCACTGTAGGAGAGCCGGGCATGGTGGGCGATGCAGCAACGCGAGATCCGGGAACTGGCCGCGGGCAGTGTTGGTGACGAACGCGGTCAGCCGGAGTCCGTCCTGGTCGGTGAGCCGCAACTGCGCACCGGGAGGCCTCCGGGTGCGCCCGCAACTGCGCGGGGGCTTCTCGAGCCGGCGTTGATTCAACTGCCGCAAGTTGAAATTATCCCAGGTCAGGGTGCCATTATTCAATTCCGGCACGGCTGCTCGCAGACTTCCTGCAAAAGCCCGAGGCAAGTGTGGACGACATCTAGGCTGGCCGACATGGTCAAGCGAATGCTCACCGTGGTCGTGCCTGGCCTGGCTTGACGCTCGTGCCGACTGCTGCGGAACCGGTACCCATCGTGCTGCCGGAGAAGCCTGCGCGAATCGTGCGGTCCGGCGCCGATCCGCTGCCCGTCGCGCTACCCGAGGGAATCGTCCAGTCCGTCACCGCGGCCGCGGACGGGTTCTGCGTGCTCCTGAATGTTCCGCGCCCTAGGGATGCGCCACGCAGATTCCGACTCGCCACGATCACCGACGACGGAAAGGTAGTGGCCGGCCCCGTTTTCACAATCCAGGAACGGCACGCGTATCCGGTCTTCATCTCCTCGGACCCGTTGCGACTGGCCACGAAGGAGGGACTTTATGCCGTACAAGGAGACCTGACCATCACGCCGGTTCGGCCGCTACCCCAGCCGGAACTGCGTTGTGGGCAGGTCGGCGACCGTCTGTGGCTGGTGGCAAACCCATCCGACGGAAAGGGCGGCGGGTGGCCGGTGGACGGACCGGATGATCCGTCGTCGCCTGACGACCGCCGCTGGCTGTTCGTCTTGCTCGACGGCGACACCCTTGACCCGGTGACTGTGCTGCCGCTCAGCACCGACGATCCCTACGGCGCGGCCCAAGACGACGGGACGCTGTGGATCGCCGGGAATGGGGCGTTGCGTGCAGCGCCTCGGGACGCCGTGTTCAACGTACTGGCTCGGGCCACGGGCGGTCTGCTCGGCCAGCCGTAACCTCCGCCGCGATGATTTCAGTCCACGACACTGAGAACGTCGCTTCGGTACCGGACGCAGAACAGATCGACCGAGCCTTCCGGCAAATCCCGCTAGACGCGACTAGGAACGCGCACCCCACGCAAGGAGTGCGACCTTCTGCTTGTCAGCCCGTCACACCGCTGAGAACAACTCACTCCGGAGGTCGGTACTTCGACATGTGTGAGGTGAATCTCATACTTGGCATCGTTCCCGAGCCAGTTGTGGCCTACTGCTCGGTAGGTGTGGGTTTGACAGCCAAGAAATAAATTGCCCGTAAGAGAAGAAGACAGGTTACGCTCTTGCCTTGATCACCGCTAAGGCTGGTCGATTTCATCGCTGAATGGAGCGTGCATGTCTCGAAAGTTATGGAAGAGCTCGCTGGCGGGTGTCGCGGCGGGTGCGATGGTGCTTGCCGGCGGACTCTGGGGGGCAGGAGCCGCGGCGGCAGAAGAAACCGGGTCAGCAGGAACCGGGTCAGCAGGAGCCGCGGCGACAGAGGATTCTGAGCATCCCTCCGCGAACACCGTCACGGCTGGCGACATCAAGATCACCAGGAACGTTGTGGGCACCGGGGAAATAAAGGCGGGGGAGGAGGTCACCTACCGAACTCAGATCAAGACGACGGGCGAGCCGGCCACCGTCCGGCAGATCACCGAGAAATTTCCCGAGGGCTTCCGTTACGTCGACGGCACCGCACGGGTGAGGTCGGCGCCCCTTGAAGGTGGCAGCCAGGAATGGGATGAAGATGTCATGCCGTTCACGGATGCCGACGCCAACGCCCTGGAACTGCCGAGTGACGGTTGGCCGCTCACGAGCAACGGTGAGGGCGTGACCTACGAGGCCACGTACCTGGTACCGGAGGACGCCTCCGCGGGGGACCTCTTCGAGAGCAAGGCCACCGTCGACCTCGACCTCGACGTGAGCGACGACGACAATCCGGAGTCGCAGGTAACCGTCTCAGATGTGTGGGTGGAGGTCGGTCGACGGAGTGCCGCTGAGGTGATGCAGTCCGGTTCGGCGACTCTCGGCCTGGACGGCGACACCGGATCGGTCATTCTCGACGATCCGGCTGACTTCGTCGGCGACGTCATCGTCAAGGTGATCGAGAGCCAGAGCTGATCCCGGGCAACGACCAAGGTTGACCGGCGCGGGCGCCTTCACACAGGATGTGTGAAGGCGCCCGCGCTTTGTATCGACCCGAGTGGGTTCGGGTGCGCCCCCCGGGTTCAGACCGTGATTTCTCGTCGGATCATCTTTCCGGTGGCGTTGCGAGGAAGCGGGTCGGTGGTGATCCGCCACCGCGATGGCACCTTGAAATAAGACAGACGCTCGGCGGCATGCTCGCGCAGTTCCGCTTCCGTGGTCGTAGCACCGGCTCGCAGCACCACCACTGCGGATACTTCCTGCCCCAGGTCCTCGTGTGGCGTCCCGATCACGGCACACTCGAGCACGCCGGGGTGCTCGTCGAGACATTGCTCCACCTCGGTGGGGTAGACGTTCTCACCGCCGCGCAGGATCAGATCCGACCTACGTCCGATCAGGCGCAGGCGACCGTTCTCGACGACGCCGTAGTCGCCGGTCCGCAACCACCGTCCGGGAGTGATCGCCGCGGCGGTCGCCGCATCATCTTCCCAATAGCCGAGCATCACGAACGGGCTACGCACGCAGACCTCGCCCTCGACGCCGTCCGGGAGCCACTCTCCGAACGGGTCTCGGATTTCCATGCTGGCGGTGATGATCGGCCGGCCCAGTGTGTCCGGGTCTTGCTCGAGTTCCGGAGCGGTCGCAACGGTGATCGCGGTGCAGCATTCGGTGAGTCCGTAGCTGTCCACAAGTGCGTTGCGGGCGAAGGGCGCCTTCACGCGTAGCCGTTCCTTGAATGCTGCGGACGACGGCGCGGATGCGAGCGAGAACGACGTGAGCGACGACAGGTCGTATTTGTCGAGGTTCGCGTGCTCGATGAGACGTGAGGCCATTGTGGGGACGGCACCCCAGTTGGTGACATGCTCCCGCTCGACGAGGCCGAGTACGGCGTCGACATCGAATCCGCCCTGGTGCATGACGACGGCGCCGCCGGTCGCCAATCGTGGAATCACCAGATTGTGCAGGCTCGCGATGTGGAAGAGCGGGGACGTCAAGAGGTAGCGCAGTGGACTCGGTGCCGCCGGGTCGACGGGTCGTCCGCTGAATTCGCCGGCTATTGCGTCGCCGAAACGGTGGTAGTCGACGACGGCCAGGATGTTTCGTTGCGAGTGCAGCGCGCCCTTGGGCCTGCCACTCGTGCCGCTCGTATAGAGGATCGCGGCGGGATCGTCCTCGTCGACCTCCGCGTGCGGGATCGAGGCCTCCGCGTACCGGGCGAAGATTTGGGGCAGGTCTGAATCCATCGTGAGGACCGGGATGTCGGTGCCGACGGCGGCGAGAGATTTGGCACCGTCTGCATCCGCGATCACCACCGTGGGGCGGCTGTGTCCCAACCCGTACTCGACCTCTCGCGGCACCCACCAGGCGTTCAATCCGACACTGATGGCGCCCAGTACTTGAGTGGCCCAGAATGTGATAACCCATTCGGGTGTGTTCGCGGCGAGAATCGCGACACGATCGCCCTTGCGGACTCCGTAGTCGTCGCGCAAGGCCGTGGCCAACGCGGCGACCGCGGCTGCATGTTCCGTGTAGGATAACCGGCGGTCCGTCGTCACGAGGTAGTCCTGCTCACCCCACTGGAGCGAAGCGGTGAGGAGTTCACCCACCGAACGTCCCCGGTTCTTCATTACCGGCATCCGGGCGCCGAGCACCGACTCCTCGACGATTTCGAACCGTCCGCCGGGTCCAGTGAGGCGGGACATCACGTGATTGAGGTATAGCTGTGGATCTGTGGGGACAGTCATTGGCCGACCTTTCGTCCTCGCGCACTAGGGCGCACTTGGGATCGATACACGATGGCACGCCGACGCGGGTTTTGGCGGCGAATTGCCACTCAGCGACACTGCCCCGATCCGGCTCCCGGTCGCCGAATACCACAGTCGTTCAGCCGGACCGCACCGGTGTGGCCTTCGGCGGTGACAGGGAGCGAGCTCGAGGCGGGGTGTCGCAAGCTCAGCCCTGGGGTGGCTTCACTGCGGGTGGGAAACCGACGAAAGTTGTCGGCGTTCCCTTTCACCCGAATCTCAGGAGATCAAATGATCCACATTCGTCGTACCCTCGTCGCAGTCGCGTTCGCCACCGTGCCGATCCTCGGTGTGCTCGGTGCAATGCCTGTCGCCAACGCGGTGCCCGTCGACCCGAACACCGGCCCAGGCAAGGGCTGTCCCATCGTGGAAGATGATGAGGACGGCACCACCACCGTTGTCGGGTACGCGAATCCTGGTGACCGCATCGGTGTCCTGGTCTGCGGCGAGGATGGTGAGTGGACCTTCGGCAGGACCGGTGGCGCGAACAACGGTCCTTCCAAGATCCAGAACCAGCAACAGCAACAGCAAAGGGCGACCCGCTAGGGGTTGGACGCAGACAGATACTGCCGCGTACCGATTAGACGTCATTGCGCCGCTGCGGCTGCCTGAGGAAGCCCTACTTTTCCGTCTGCGCAGCCGCCGCCCGTTCGTTGAGATCGTCGAGGCAGATCGGGTAGCGCGGCGGACGAGCGAGTATCACCTCTCGGCGCGTACCGAGTTCGCGATCGACGTGTAGGAGTTCGCCCGACCGCAACGGCGTCCAGCTGGGGTCCTCGTCCATCTGCTCACTTGCGACAACGACCGCCGGGTGCTCGGCGAGGTGTTCGGACCGCGTGCGAATCCTGCCTGCCTCGCTCGCGTGCTGAAGGTGACGGCCGCCGCTCGGACCGCCGGCGGGACGCTCGAGAACCAGTAGGTCGTGGGTGTCCGGGTAGCGCAGCGCCCACAGTTCGCCAGGGGTGGTCAGAAGGAAGTTGAGGGCGTAGATCGGAATGTTGTCGGCCAGCCATCGGACCGCCGTGGCGATACCTGCCGTCACATCGCCGCTGTTTCTGTCGATGTGCCGGGTAATGAGAGCGAAGATACGTTCGGAGTCGGTGTCGCCGTGGACGAGGCCGAGGTCGGACCCCAGTTCGGCCTCGAGTCGGGGTAGGTCTTCGACTACGCCGTTGTGGGCGAAGAGGCGACCGCGTTGAGCGAAGGGATGCGTGTTCTGCGGAAGAAGTTCACCTGTCGTAGCAAACCGGATGTGGGCGACGAACGTCGTCGAGTACCGGTGTTTCGCCTCCTCCGCAAACTGCTTGTCCCCATACGCGGCGAGCGGCTGCTTCTCCACCACTGGAGTTCCGTCCGCGGCGTACGTTCCGAGTCCCGTTCCGTCCGGTTCGCGCCGACTTTGCTGCACAAGGCTGTCCGGTGCGTCCAGTAGCCAGAAGGACGCACGGACGCGGTGCGGGGAGGCGGACAGCCCGAACAATCGGCACAAGGGGTTTCCCGTCAGTCGCCGGAACAGCGGTCGACCGGTTGGATCAGCGGTAGTCCGGGTTGGCGAAGTCGGGCTGGCAACCGGCATCCCATTCCGAACGCTGATTTCCGTAGGAGGGGAACCCGCCCACCTTCTTCAGCATCGCGGCGGTGTGCATCAGGTTGTAGGTCATGAACGCGGTGTTGCGATTGGTGAAGTCGTTCTCGGGGCCGCCGGATCCTTCGTCGAGATACGACGGTCCCGGTCCCGCTTCCCCGATCCACCCGGCATCCGCCTGCGGCGGGATCACGTATCCGAGATGTTGGAGACTGTAGAGAATGTTCATCGCGCAGTGCTTGACGCCGTCCTCGTTGCCGGTGATGAGGCACCCACCTGCTCGGCCGTAGTACGCGTACTGGCCCCGATCGTTGAGAAGTGACGAGCAGCCGTAGAGCCGTTCGATCACCAGTTTCGTGACGGAGGCGTTGTCGCCCAGCCAGATCGGTCCGGCCAGTACCAGGATGTCGGCGTCGAGTACGCGTCGATACAGTTGCGGCCATTCGTCACTCGACCATCCGTGCTCGGTCATGTCGGGGTAAACACCGGTCGCGATGTCGTGATCGACGGCCCGGATCTGATCGACGGCAACGCCTTCCTTCTCCATCAGGCCCGCGCTACGGTCGATCAGCCCCTGGGTGTTGCTCACCTCCGGAGAGCGTTTCAACGTGCAGTTGACGAACAGGGCACGCAGACCGCTGAAGCGGGGTGCGTCGTCTAGTGGAGATGAATCGGTCATCGGCTTCTCCCGGAAAGTGGGTGTGGAATCTGATGAGGTCCTTCAATTCCACGATATGCCGCGGCAACCCTTCATGGGAGAAAAGTTCTCCCAGTCAGGTGGGCAGGGACCATCGCGACTCGGACGAATCTGCTCGAGTGAGACTGGGGCGGATATTGCCTTCGTTGCACCTGATCGTGTGGAGCCGTACTCAGTCCAGTTGTCGATGTGACTGTGCACCAATTGCTTCGAGGATTCGGGAATCGAGTCTCGTGCCTTACTGGTTCCGTTCGGCTGTTCGGTAGCGCTGTGCATCGCGACAGGAAACACCTTCTTCGGAACAGCTTGCCATTGGAGAAATTGATTGAAAATTGACAGATTTCGTCGAATCTTGCCAAAGTTGTAACAAGTTCTCGATCGTGGTGGCAAAGTGTGAATCGTTTTGTTCAGCCAATACTCGACGTCTCCCTGTGAGTCGGGTCTAAGGAGTGCTATGTCCTTGCAGTACATGCGGCGTTGCGCCGTACCCATCTCATCCGTCGCAATGGCCGCGGGTCTGCTATTGATCGGCAGCCCCGCCCACGCGGCAACGACCACCACCCCATTCGCGAATGCCTGCCAGGCGAGCGCATTGTTTACAGTGCACAAGGTTGCGGATACTTCGATGAACGTCGACGCACCGGAGTCGGTGGTGGCGGGTGAGACGTTCACCTATCGCATGCAGCCGGGCGCCACATCCTTCCCGAACAGCGAATCAGGTGCGACCACCACCAACATCTCGCGGTTGAAGGTGGACTACGAGATCCCCGCCAACGCCACGTTCGTGAGCGCGTTGGTGGTGCCCGGGTCGGGTATCAACCTCGACGGTGTCGCACCGAGCGTGGTGCGCGTCGGCGAAGACGGGAGCCCCGACGCCGCGGGCGAGATCTTGCGCCTGTCGGGTGACAACGAGACCATCGCCAACAGCCCCTCCGCGAGCGCAATCAGCGAGGGCGGCATCCGTGCTCCCAAGCTGAAGAAGAACCTCGACGGCACCACGAATGGCGACGGCGACAGCTGGTATCAGCTTCCCGCCGTCGACGTCACTGTGACCGCGGACGCAGACGGCGTCATCACGCCGAAGGTCCGGACCTCGGGTAGTTCGGCGGACTACAACGCGGACGAGAATTACTACACCTTCCTGCCGAAGGCCTCGTTTTTCGGCGTACAGTGGGCGCCCTCCCGCTGCACACCCCGTGACGACCAGGATTCGCCGCTGAACGCCGGCGCCGGACCGCTCGCCACGATCAGCGTGGTAGGCGGCGCCGCAACACAGTGAGTATTTGACGCACTCTCTATAGCGCCCTGCCGTGACTGATCGTGGTTGCGGCAGGGCGCTGCGCTGTCTCAGGGCGGTATGAAGGTGGACACCGTGTTTCGTATGGGCCACCGTTTTGGAGCCAGGGCGATGTCTCACAGTCCGGTCGCCACGCAACGCTAGACCACGATCCGCTGGCGGACCTGGCTCCGTGCGTGATCAGGAGTGCCACTCTCCAACAACGGTGGAACCTGTGTCACTCAGTCGGAAGCCACGGCCTAGACGGCGAGTAGTGCAGCAAGTCGTCGGGCCGGAGTATCCCGATCGAGCGCGTTACGTGGGCACCCGTTGAGCTCGGCTGCGACCTGGTCGAGATGCCGACGGGAATGACCGAGTCGGTCTCCTTCGGGAAGTGTTGGCGTAGGGATCAATTCGTGTTCTCAATTGATTCCTACTGTGAGGGTCGGCAAGATGTCGTGGCAGAAGCAGACCGGGATCCCAGCGGCAAGGGCTACTCGTGGAGCCTGCGAAATTCCGGTCTTCCGGCGAGTCTGAGCGCGGCCCTTCGTCGCGTGGACGGACTGGCCGTTGGTGGGGTGCCGGTTCCAGGGGGGCTCTCGACTGATCGTCGACGGGCTGCGGTCGAGTAAGCAGGGCGCGTATTTCCTGGCGTCCGGTTGTTCCCGGTCTCCGCCGTCGCGAGCCTCGGCTTGTTCGCCGTACCCGGGGCGTGGGTGTATGCGGCGGTGGCGATGGCGGGTACCGGCCGCGCCGGCATGCAGATGCCGCCGATGTCGATGCCGCCGGACGTGATCAGTGACCATGAGAACGCCACCACCGGGTTCGTCTCCTCGACCGGCGGGGACACCGTCACTCAATCCGGCGGAGCGATCACCGGCATCGTGCCCGCTGTGCCGGCCGTGCCTCGTTCGGCCATCTCATCCGTGAAATAAATTGCGGTGGCAACCAGTTCGTCGAGAAAGAGGCACCGACAGGAATTCGCCCAATGCCGTTCCAAGCGCCTGCTTCGCGATAAGACTGAGGTCGATCAGGTCGTCCTGGCGGCCGCGCAAGCCTTCAGCACCTCGTAGACAGCCTGCGTGGCCACGGCACCCGGAACCGGTTTCCGGGTGCCGTGGCACACTCGATGAATCACCTTTTCGGAGCCCCGACGCCGGCAGTGGGTCGGCGAGAGCGGTGCCCGAGAGCGAAGAGACCGAGGAGAATTCAACGGTGACCGATACCGGCATTGCGGCAGCGGACGTGAGCCTGTCCGAGCTCTTGGAGGCACGAATCAGTTGCAGGGCTTTCCTGCCCACTCAGGTGCCGCGCGGGGTGATCGAGAGAATTCTGGAACTCGCGCAGCAGACGCCGTCGTGGTGTAACACCCAACCGTGGCAGGTCGCGATCACCGAGGGGGAGGGTACCGACCGGTTCCGTTCGGGCTTGTCCGAGTACGTGCTCGCAAACCCGCAGGAGCCCGATTTCGACTTCCCGCGTGACTACCGGGGCGAACACAGGCTGCGACGGCGTGAGTGCGCGATGCAGTTGTACTCCAGTGTGGGTATTGCGGCGGGTGACCGGGCCGCCTCGGCCGAGCAGACGATGAAGAACTTCACCCTTTTCGGCGCCCCGCACGTTGCGATCGTTACCACGCACGAATCGCTTGGCACGTATGGCGCCGTCGATTGCGGCCTGTACGTCGAGACCTTCCTCCTTGCCGCCCAAAGCCTCGGAGTCGCGACCATTCCCCAGGCGGCGCTGGCCGGCAGTTCACGCTTCATCCACGACTTCTTCTCGCTGGCGGAGGACCGCAGAGTCGTCTGTGCCATCTCCTTCGGCTACTCCGACGTCGAGAACCCGGTCAACGGATTCCGCACAACCAGGGAAGCCGTCGAGAACGTCGCGCAGTGGGTGTCCCGCTAACGTGCTCGACTCCGAAATGTTCGACCGCGATGGCATGTTCTCCCGACTGCGCCGCCACCCTGACATCGAGGCCCCCAACCTGATGGCCGTCGACGCCGCCGATCGGCTGATCCTCGACGAGTCGGCGGTGGCACTGTCGCAGGCGCGACCCGGGGCGGTCGCAGTGATCGGTGACCACTACGGCGCCCTCACCCTCGGCGCCGCGTCGATCCACGGTTCCACGGGTGTCCGCGTGCACCAAGATCCGCTGACCGGCGAATTGGCGCTGGCGAGCAACGCCGGCGCGGTCGGACTCGCCGACCGCTACCGGCCCTTGACGCTGGGCAAGGAGTTGCTGGCCGGGGCGACCGTGGTGCTGATGCGGTTGCCTCGAAGCCTGAGTGAGCTCACCGAGATCGCCGAGACGATCGCCCGCTACGCCGATCCGTCCGTGGTGGTTTACGCAGGCGGACGCGACAAGCACATCTCGCCCGCCATGAACGACGTGCTCGGGCATTCCTTCGCTGTGGTCCGGGCGACCCTCGGCAGGCAGAAGTCGCGGGTGCTGATCGCGAGTGGTCCCTCCGAAGTCGCGGCACCGATCTACCCGGTCACAGAGCACCTCGCGGAGATCGGGCTTGACATCGTTTCGCACGGTGCCGCGTTCGCCGGTTCGAAACTGGACATCGGAACCCGGTACCTCCTCGAATTCTTGCCGCGCGTGAACCCGCGGGCACGCACTGCCGTCGACCTCGGTTGCGGCACCGGCATCCTCGCGGTCGGTCTCGCTCGACTTCTACCAGGGGTCGCGGTGATCGCCACCGACCATTCGTCGGCGGCCGTGGCATCGGCGGCCGCGACTGCGCGCGCCAACGGGTTCGGCGACCGGGTGAGAGCCCTGCGTGACGACGCAATGTCCACACTCGAGACAGCCAGCCAAGACGTCATCCTGTGCAACCCGCCGTTCCATGTCGGTGCGGCCGTCCACACCGGAGTCGCGTCGAAGATGTTCGCCGAGTCCGGGCGAGTTCTCCGGCCCGGAGGCGAAATGTGGACGGTCTACAACTCGCATCTCGGGTACCGAGGTGCGTTGCGCCGACTCGTCGGGCCGACCGACGTCGTCGGCAGGATCCCCAAGTTCACCGTCACGAGGTCCGTGGTCTGACCGCAGAATCGAAAGCGGTGTCGTTTGGTGGGTGGCGCCCATACACAGGTAGAGTCCGATTTGTCTCACCCGCAGCGACGGTTGGGAACTCGCGGCGGGGTGCCGGACGTTAACACCTACGAGAGATCGGATCCACCCGGCGAGCCATGAGAAGGGATGTACACGGTGCGCACCACCAGTAACCCGGTATTCCGCAATCTGCCCAAGCAAGAGGGCAGCGGCGGATACGCCTCGTTCGGATCTGCGACGGCCGGTTCCGCGCAGGTCACACAGCAGTTCGGTCAGCCGCAATACGCGCAGGCCGAGCCTTATCGGACGGGTCCCGACTATCGGTCGATGACCATCGACGACGTCGTCACCAAGACGGGCGTCACGCTCGGCGTGCTCTCCGTGACGGCCATCATCTCCTACTTCCTGGTGAGCAACGACACGGATCTCGCCATGCCACTCGTGATCGGTGGCGGTCTGGTCGGTCTGGTACTGGTTCTCGTGGCGGTGTTCGGCCGCAAGATGGACAATCCGGCCATCGTCCTCGCCTACGCGGCCGCGGAAGGTCTGTTCCTCGGCGCACTGTCGTTCATGTTCACCAACATCGCATTCGGTGGCGTCGGCGGATCCGCGATGATAGCCCAGGCCGTGCTCGGGACGTTCGGTGTCTTCTTCGGAATGCTCGTTGTCTACAAGACGGGCGCCATCCGGGTCACACCCCGCCTGACGCGAATGGTCATCGGTGCGCTCATCGGTGTCGTTGTGCTCGCCCTCGGCAACCTGGTCGCCAGTTTCTTCACCGAGGGCGGCCTCGGCTTGCGCGACGGTGGGCCCCTTGCCATCATCTTCAGCCTCGTCGTCATCGGCGTCGCCGCGTTCAGTTTCCTGCTGGACTTCGACGCCGCAGACCAGTTGATCCGCGCTCAGGCGCCGGAAAAGGCAGCCTGGGGCGTGGCATTCGGTCTCACCATTACCCTGGTGTGGCTGTACATCGAGATCCTGCGTCTGCTGAGCTACTTCAACAGCGACTAGCGATGTCAACGAGACGGCCCCCGAGAGCATGCTCTCGGGGGCCGTCTCGTTGAGGGTCGAGCGGCGCCGTTCTAGCTCAGGCGCTCGAGGACCATCGCCATGCCCTGCCCGCCGCCGACACACATGGTCTCGACGCCGAACGTCTTGTCCTGCTCGCGCAGGTTGTTGAGCAGGGTGTTGGTAATGCGGGCACCGGTCATGCCGAACGGGTGTCCCAGGGCGATGGCGCCGCCCGAGATGTTCAGCTTCTCCTCCTCGATCTTCAGTGCTCGCGCGGAACCGAGAACCTGGACCGCGAATGCCTCGTTGATCTCGAACAGATCGATATCTGCGACGGTCTTGCCCGCGATGGCGAGAGCCTTCTTGACAGCCTCGATCGGCCCGAGACCCATGATCTCGGGCGAAAGGCCGGATACGCCGGTGGACACGATGCGGGCCAGGGGCGTGAGGCCGAGGGCCTTTGCCTTCGTGTCGGACATGATGACCAAGGCGGCGGCGCCGTCGTTCAGCGGGCAGGCGTTGCCCGCGGTGACGGTGCCGTCGGGCCGGAACACCGGCTTCAACTGGCTGACGGCCTCGTAGGTGGTGCCTGCGCGCGGGCCGTCGTCGGTGGAAACGACGGTGCCGTCGGGGAGGGTGATCGGCGTGATCTCGCGCTCGAAGAAGCCGTTCTTGATGGCTTCCTCCGTGCGGTTCTGGGAGCGGACCCCCCACCGGTCCTGATCCTCACGGGTGATTCCGGTGGCCGATGCGACGTTCTCGGCAGTCTGGCCCATGGCGATGTACACGTCGGGAAGCTGGCCGTCTTCGCGCGGATCGGTCCAGGCGACGCCGCCCTCGGCGAGTTTCGAGGTACGTGCCACCGAATCGGCGAAGAGGGGATTCTGCGTATTCGGCAGGCCGTCTGCATTGCCGGTGATGAAACTGGACACAGACTCGACGCCGCCCGAGATGAACACATCGCCCTCGCCGGCCTTGATCGCGTGCAGTGCCATGCGGGTGGTCTGGAGTGAGGAGGAACAGTAGCGGTTGACGGTGACGCCGGGCAGGAAGTCGTAGCCCAGTTGGACCGCGACGACGCGAGCGATGTTGAAGCCCGACTGCCCGGCGGGCTGGCCGCAGCCGAGGAGGAGGTCGTCGATCTCGGTCGGGTCCAGTTCGGGAACCTTCGCAAGGGCGGCGGCCACCATCTGCGTCGTCAGATCATCGGGGCGGATCGTTTTGAGTGACCCCTTCATGGCACGGCCGATCGGTGAACGTACTGCGGAGACGATTACTGCCTCGGGCATGGAAACTCCTTTGTCGTCTGGGGTCCTCGCTGTGTTCAGACCTCCAGTTCTCATGGCCTTCCCGACAACATACGTTGCCTCGTGACCTGAGCGACACCGCCGTCTCGTTTAACGACTGAGCCCACGCTGATCACCGTTGAAAACCGCGGAGCGACTACGTCATTCGTGGCGGCAGCTCACGAGGCTCCGTCAGCCTCCGACATCTCGTGCGGATAGGAACGAGGGTCTCCGTCCCCGATGCCCAGAGCGGTCGCAAGAACCGGCGCGATCTGGATCGCTGCCAGTTCGTACCCCGCCGCAGAGGGATGGAAGTGGTCGGAGGAGAACATCCGGTCAGGTGAGGCCCGGAACTCGGGTGCAAGAAGGTCGGCCAGCGCCACCGGATGCCCACCCGCCGCGCGGGTCGCTGCTGCCTGTGCCCGGGCCAGTCGCGACGCCCAGGTTCCCACGACGGTGCGCAGGGGTTGCGGAATCGCCGCGACCATACCGAGGTCGGGGCACGTCCCGACGACGACGACGCAGTTGTGCTTGCGCAGTCGCTCGACTGCCACACCGAGCCTGCGCGCCGACGCCCTGATCGAATTCTTGGACGTCACGTCGTTGGCGCCGACCAGGATCACCGCTGCATCCGGCGGTGGCCCGGCCACCAACATCGCGTCCACCTGCCCGCTCAGGCCACGGGACGTGGCTCCTCCGATGGCCTTGGTACTGAGACGGACTCGCTTCCGGGTCTCTTCGGCCAGCCGATGCGCGATCTGCACGCCGGGCACCTCCTCGGCCGACATGCAACCGACGCCCGCAGCCGAAGAGTCACCGAAGATCATCAGGTGAACGTCATATCGTGTGCTCCGCCGCCACCGCTCAGGAACGGTACTGCCCGGGGCGTAGACACCGTCGGCTTCCGGGGGCTTCGCAACGCTGCGTCCGATGACGTCTCTGGCCCTGGTGGCCTGCGACATCAGATAAGAGTGCGCCACCCACGTGAGCGTGCCTGCACTCAAACCTGCCACGACAGCCGTGGCTCCGGCCTGCACTCCGGTCTGCCAGGTGCTCCTCGGCACTGACCTCACCCCTCCGCTATGTTGCTCACCTCACCGGTTCCAGCGGACTATGTCCATACCAATCTAGTCGGATCGAAAGGCCCGTGCCGGATGTCTCTGAGCATCAGGTCATCGCGTCTGGGAACATGGAGCCATGCGCATCGCGGAACACGTCGTCGACCTGATCGGCAACACCCCCCTCGTCAAACTGACTTCCGTCACCGGGAAGAACTACGGGACCGTTGCAGCCAAGATCGAGTACCTCAATCCGGGCGGGAGCTCGAAGGACCGCATCGCGGTCAAGATGATCGACGCCGCCGAGGCATCAGGCGAGCTGAAGCCCGGCGGGACCATCGTCGAGCCCACGTCGGGCAACACCGGGATCGGGCTGGCACTCGTCGCGCAGAAGCGCGGACACAAGTGCGTGTTCGTCTGCCCCGACAAAGTCAGCGAAGACAAGCGGAACGTTCTCAAGGCCTACGGTGCCGAGGTCGTGGTGTGCCCCACCGCGGTAGCGCCCGGGCACCCTGACAGCTACTACAGCGTCTCGGACCGGCTCGCCCGTGAGCTACCGGGGGGCTGGAAGCCCAACCAGTACACCAACCCGGGCGGGCCGGAGAGTCACTACGAGACCACCGGACCTGAGATCTGGGCGGATACCGACGGCAAGATCACACACTTCGTCGCAGGTGTCGGCACCGGTGGCACGATCTCCGGCACCGGTCGCTACCTCAAAGAAGTGTCCGGCGGCAAGGTGAAGATCATCGGCGCGGACCCCGAGGGCTCCGTGTACTCCGGTGGCACTGGCCGCCCGTACCTGGTGGAAGGCGTCGGCGAGGATTTCTGGCCCACCGCCTACGATCCGTCCATCCCGGACGAAATCATCGCCGTGTCCGACGCCGACTCATTCGAGATGACCCGTCGCCTGGCCCGGGAGGAGGGCCTGCTGGTCGGTGGCTCGTGCGGCATGGCCGTTGTCGCTGCGCTCGAGGTCGCCGAGCGCGAGGGTCCCGACGCCCTCATCGTCGTCCTGCTGCCTGATGGTGGTCGCGGGTATCTCTCGAAGATTTTCAACGACCAGTGGATGGCGTCCTACGGATTCCTGCGCACGCCGCTCGACGGCACGCTTGACGAGCAGACCGTCGGCGACGTGCTGCGCGGCAAGTCCGGTGAGCTCCCGGACCTCGTGCACACCCACCCGTCCGAGACGCTCCGTGACGCGATCGAGATCCTCCGCGAGTACGGGGTGTCCCAGATGCCCGTCGTCGGCGCCGAGCCTCCCGTCATGGCCGGCGAGGTCGCGGGCAGTGTCACCGAGCGTGATCTGCTCAGCGCGGTATTCGAGGGGCGCGCGCAACTCGCCGATCCAGTGGAGAAGCACATGAGCAAGCCGTTTCCGCTCATCGGCTCGGGGGAGCCCGTTTCGGCAGCCACCAAGGCGCTCGGAGACACCGACGCCGTGATGGTCGTCGACGACGGCAAGCCCGTCGGCGTCATCACGCGTCACGACCTGCTCGGCTTCCTCAGCGCAGGTTCCTGAAACGCCGCGTCGGGGAGCGGATACCAGGAGGCCGCTCCCCGACGTGACGACCGATGCGGTGGCGCCGGCCGGAAACCAGAGCCGCGTTTCCCGGTGTTCACGCGGTGGTTCCGGTCGATACCCTGGCGATCGGTCAGGTGAGGGTACCGAGCAACGTCTGCCCGAGGTAGTGGCCCGGCGCGGTACCGGGTGGGATGGCGTAGACCGCGGACCCGATCGGAGTGGTCCACTGGTTGAGGGCATCGAACTCGGCGAGACGTTGTTGGACGGGCAGGAACTGGGTGTCGATGTCTCGTTGGTAGGAGGCGAATATCAGCCCCGAGTTCGACACGTGACCAGGTTCGGGTGGGTCGTCGTAGTTGTAGGCGCGGCGATGGAACCGTTCACCGTCGTGGGTGTGGTGGGCGCGGGCGATGTGCGACGACGGCGGGATCACCGGGATGCCATGCCGGTCGGTGGCTGCGAAGTCGGGCTCGTCGTGCTCGTCGGTGCCGGTCAGCGGCGCCCCGGTATCGAGGGTGCGGCCGACGGTTAATTCCCTTCCGGAGCGGTCGATTTCCTCCCAAGTGTCCAGTTCCATGCGGATCCGGCGCAGCACCAGGGAGGTGCCGCCGGCGAGCCACGGGTACTTGCTGCCGTCGTCCCACACGAGGCGGTCGAACTGGTCGGTGGCCGGGTTGGCGGTGCCGTCTACCTGTCCCATGAGGTTGCGCATCGTGGTGCCGTCCGGTCGGCTTCGGCGGGCATGCTGGAAACCCCGTTGGGACCAGCGCACCGTGACCAGGGATCGGACGTTCTTGATCAACACCCGGACCGCGTGCGCCACCGCGACGGGGTCGTCGGCGCAGACCTGAAGCAGCAGGTCGGTTTGTCTCCATGCGCTGTCGTCGAGACGATCGATGGAGAACACAGGCAGTGGCCGCAGCCACGAGGGCTGGCGGTCGACGGCATCGGCGGCGGCGAATACTCCGGGGCCGATGCCGACGGTCACGGTCAGCCGGGCAGGAGTGGCGGCGAGTTCGGGTTCGGTGTCCGCCAGCGCGGGCTCGCCGCGGGTCAGGCGAGCGGCGTCCTCGGTCCACACCTTCAGCAGTCCCGACACGGTGGCCCGGTCGGCGCCCTCCCCCAGATCCAGACCGACGAACCGGGCGTTCGCCTGTGGTGGGGTGGCGATCCCACCCTGGTGGGTGCCGTGGAACGGTTCGGCCATGTCGCCGTCAACAGGGGTGGCGGTGTGGTGTGCCCCCCATCCGAGCCCCGCGGTCCCGAGCCCCGCGGTCCCGAGCGCGGCGGTCCCGAGCCCCGCGGTCCCGAGCGCGGCGGCACCTGTGAGCAGGTGCCGCCGACTCAGCCCGCGGGCGGACGGGGTGGTCTGCTCAGGCACCGTGTCCGGGCATGGGAGCGGCGGCGGGGGCGGAGCCGTGGCCGCCGGTGGGGTCGTAGCTCTTCTGGTTGCCGGAGAAGTCCCGTACCTGTGCGTCGAAGCTCATGGTCGATCCGTCCTCGAATATGAGGGAGAGGGTGGTGGTCATGCCCGGAGCGAGTGGATCGGTCAGGTCGAGCAGCATCAGATGGTCTCCGCCCGGGACGAGGGTGTGGGTGCTGTTTGCCGGGACTGTCATACCGCCCTGCTTTTGCCGCATCACGGCGGTGCCGTCGGCGCGGGTGGTGACTTCATGCAGTTCCGCCCGGGCCGAGGCGGGACTGGACACGGCCACGATCCGCACGTCCCGGTCCCCGATGTTGGACAGTTGCGCGAACGCAGAGCTCATCCCGGATTCGGCGGCCTTGACCCACTGGTCCGATACGGTCACGGCATCGGAGTCGGTGCCGGTGAGTGGGCCATCAACGACCGCCGAGCATCCGGCCAGGAGCAGGCTGGTAACCGCGCCACCGGCGGCGAGGCGTCGAATGGTGAAAGAAGACATGTGTTTCTCCAAGATGTAGGGGTATGCGCGAGAGGCATGTGGGTTCGCCGCGTGCCCCGGCGACGCAATGATGTGCGCGGCGGTAGCGCCGGTGCAGCCCCGACCACGGTGTGTCCCGGCGGGCCATCCGGTGTGGATTGCGGCCAGAACGCGATCACGCCGCGGAACGAGGGGCGGTGTCGAGATTCGACTTACACGAATGCGGGTGGACCGCGGGTACCGGCGGCGGCGCCCACCAGCAGCCACAGCGACAGCTTCGCCCGGGAGACCGGGGTCGCGGACCAGGTGCCGGTATCGACCCGCAGCGGGGCGAGCACCGTAAGAATGATTCGGGTCAATGCCGCCAGAGCCCGTAGGCAGGCGCGTTCGGTGCCGCGTACCAAACCTGCGGAGATCGCGATCGCGGCCACGTGAGCAGTGATCATCGGGGACGACAGCCCCAGGCCGTGCGCATGGTCGCCGGCCAACCCGAGCGTGGCGTGTCCGATCAGCTGACCTGCGGTGAGCGCGGCGATGAGGAACGGCCAATCTCGGTCGCTCACCCGGATGGAGGCCACCGCCGCACCCACGGCGGCGCACGCGGCCAGCAGAAGCACCACTGCAGCCTCACCCGGGGGCATCCCGCCACCGGCGATGCCGTGCGCGGCGATACTGACTGCGCCGGAAAGTGAACCCACGGTGGCGCCGCGCACCCGCGCAAGCACCTCGACCCGTGAATTCACCCCGCGAGAGTACCGCTCCTCCCGCCAGGGCCTGCACCTCGCCACCTCCGCACGTCTGCGTGTCTCGAGTCCGGTAGTGGGGGTCGACCCACGGTCGCTCCTCTGGGGCTCACCGGAACGTCCAGGTCGCGATCGCCGACTATCTGGGCCACGGGTTCCCACTAGGGTGGTGGCCATGAGTGAGCAGCGGAGCAAAGCGGACAACATCAGCTGGCAGGGTTTCTCCACCAAAGCCGTGCACGCAGGATTCGACCCTGACCCGCAGACTGGTGCCGTCAACGTCCCGATCTACGCGAGTTCGACATTCGCCCAGGATGGCGTCGGCGGCATGCGGAACGGGTTCGAATATGCACGCACCGGCAACCCCACGCGGCGACCGCTCGAAGCGAACCTCGCTGCCCTCGAGTCGGGTGCGTACGGTCGCGCCTTCGGCTCGGGCATGGCTGCCACCGACTGCCTGCTGCGTGCCGTGCTCCGCCCCGGCGACCACCTCGTCATTCCGAACGATGCATATGGCGGAACGTTCCGGCTGATCGACAAGGTCTTCACGCAGTGGGGCATCGAGTACACACCGGCCGCAGTGTCCGACGTCGACGCCGTCCGCGCGGCCATCCGGCCCAACACCAAACTCGTGTGGGTCGAGACTCCCACAAACCCTCTACTCAACGTCGGCGATATCGAGGCGCTCGCCGAGGTGGCGCACGACGCGGACGCGAAAATCGTCGTCGACAACACGTTTGCCTCCCCCTACCTGCAGCAGCCGTTGCAGCTGGGTGCGGATGTGGCGCTGCATTCCACCACCAAGTACATCGGCGGACACTCCGATGTCGTCGGCGGCGCGCTCGTCACCGACGACGAAGAGTTGGACACAGCCTTCGCGTTCCTGCAGAACGGCGCGGGCGCCGTGCCCGGCCCGTTCGACGCGTTCCTCACTCTGCGCGGGATCAAGACCCTCGCGCTGCGAATGGAGCGGCACAGCGACAATGCGGAGAAGGTCGTCGAACTGCTCAGCGGGCACTCCGCGGTGTCCCAGGTGATCTACCCCGGACTTGAGTCGCACCCCGGTCACAAGGTGGCGGAGAAGCAGATGCGACGCTTCGGTGGCATGATCTCGGTCCGCCTTGCCGGCGGCAAGGCGGCCGCCCTCGAACTCTGCTCGCGCACCGAGATCTTCACGCTGGCCGAATCGCTCGGCGGCGTCGAGTCGCTGATCGAGCATCCCGGTGCCATGACGCACGCCTCGACCGCCGGTTCCCTGTTAGAGGTCCCGGACGATCTGGTGCGCTTGTCCGTCGGCATCGAGGATGCGGCCGATCTCGTCGGCGACATCGAGCAGGCTCTGAAGTAGGGCAGGCTCTGAAGTAGGGCAGGCTCTGAAGTAGGCAGGCTCTGAATAGGACTGGAGCGCCCTATGCTGGCCAGCGTGGAACTCGTTACGCTGGATCAGATCAGAGCGGCTCGCAAGCTGCTGGGCCCCGTCATCCGCCGTACGCCGGTGATCGCGTCTCGGGCGCTGTCGGAACGGTGCGGAAATGATGTGTTGCTGAAGTGTGAAAATCTTCAGCGCACAGGATCTTTCAAGCCACGTGGTGCATATAACCGGATAGCGAACCTGTCGATGGCCGAACGGGCAGGAGGGGTTGTCGCGGCAAGTGCGGGTAATCACGCCCAGGGTGTGGCGTGGGCGGCGACGGAGCTGGGCATTGCGTCCACCGTGTTCATGCCCGCCGGCGCACCGCTCCCCAAGCTCATCGCGACCAAGACGTATGGCGCGACGGTCCATCTCGCCGGGGACACCGTGGACGACGCGCTCGTTGCCGCGCGCGCGTTCGCGGAGGAAACGGGGGCCGTCCTGATCCACCCCTTCGACCACGCCGACATCGTCGCGGGCCAGGGCACTGTCGGGCTCGAGATCCTCGAGCAGGAATCCGACGTCGGTACCATCGTGGTCCCGACCGGTGGCGGCGGGCTGATCGCAGGTATTGCCGCAGCGGTGAAGGCCACCCGACCGGACGTCCGCATCGTCGGTGTCCAAGCCGAACAGGCCGCCGCCTGGCCGGGCTCGCTGGCGGAGGGCCGCCCGATTCCGTTGGAGACGATGTCGACCATGGCCGACGGTATCGCGGTGGGTAGGCCGGGCGACGTACCGTTTGCCCACGTAGAAACGCAGGTCGACGTGATCGTCACGGTGAGCGAGGACGCGCTGTCCCGGGCGTTGCTACTGTGCCTCGAGCGAGCGAAGCTCATCGTAGAACCGGCAGGTGCGGCTGCGGTGGCTGCGTTGATTAGTTGCTCGACAGAGGAACTCGGACTCACCGGCAAGGTGTGCGCAGTGCTCTCGGGCGGCAACATCGATCCTCTCCTGCTCACTCATGTGGTCAACCACGGTCTCAGGGCGGCGGGACGTTATCTCGGTGTGCACGTGACTATTCCGGACCGACCAGGCGGGCTGGTCGGACTAATCGGGGTCGTCAGTGGCAACGGCGCCAGCGTGGTGGATGTCGTCCACTCACGCACGGGTGGCACGCTCGCGCTCGACGAGGTGGAAGTGTTCCTGACCGTCGAGACCCGCGGTCCGGGACACAGGCAGGATCTGCTCGACGCCCTCGAATCCTCCGGATATTCGGTCCGGTTGCAGAAGTAGCGTGCGATCTGCTCCGTTCGCCGCCGCGCACTCAACTCGGCCACCCGCCGATGGTGATCACTCGAAGCTCTTGATCGACTAGTCTGGCGGGCAATTCGAGGTCGGTGAGCCAGCCGACGGCGCCCGCGCCCATCGCGATCGCGGCATTGCTGGACGCGCTCGCCAGGGGGCAGGACCGGGCCACCACGGACACTGTGCGCCACAGCGAGATCGAGTCCGGGTACAGCGGTTTGACGGTGCTGGCCGTGGCCACGGCGACCCCTGACGGGATCGACACCTGACAGGTGGGGTCGCCGGGCAGATCCTGCACCTGCACTTGCCAACCCCCTGGCGGTGCACTTCCGGCGGTGGCGATGTCTCCGCCGAGGGCCACCAGGACGCCGCACCCCAGCAGTTCGGCCGTCGCTGACGCACAGTGATCGGCAGAACTGGCCCGCGCCGTGGCCGTCAGATCGAGTTCCACTCCGGCCGGCAAGGTCACTTCGGTGTCGTCGACGGTGATCGACCGCCACGAGTGCGGATCTGGGGCCGACGAGGTGGGGTCGAGCGCGCCGTCCGTGGCTGTGGCCGCGGCTAGGGCGTCGGTGATGAACCGCGCGAACATCCGGGTGACCATGTTCCGGCCCTCACCGAGTGAGCGGATCTCGGCATCCGTTCGGTCCCGATTGACCGCCGCGTCGGCTGCGGCGAGGTAGCCGTGGATGAGGTTGGATGCCGAATCGAGCGAGTCCGGATCGGTGACGACGACACGGGCATGGACACCCCAGGTAGACCACTCGGTGGCGCTGCGTGCGCTGGTCATGTGGCACCTTCTTCGGTCCTTCGAGTTTTAGAACCCGCTGGATACCGCGTCCGGTGCGCCGGATCCTGTCGAGACAAGGGTCGCTGCCACTGTCGATTCAGCGACCTCGACGACGGTGGCCGCGATACCCGCACAGGCGACCAGTCCGGCGGCGGCCAATGCGCGGCGGACGGGAAGCAGGTGGGGCATGTGCGGTTCTTGGCTCATGCGTACCAGTTTCCCCGATCAACCTTAGAGCAGCCTGGGAGCAGCCTGGGAGGGTTGTCTCTGATCTCGGCCGTGGACCTCCGCCGAATTCTCGGCCGTGGATCTCCGCCGAATTCTCGGCCGTGGATCTCTACCGAGCAGTTCCGACAGAATCGCCTCGCACCACCTGTGCCCCGTCGTAACGTGAACTCACTCGGTCGGTGCACCGAGTAGGAGGAGTCACGTATGTCGGTTGATGCAGCGGCGATCATTGTGGCGATCGCCACCGCAGCGGGGGCTGTCGTTCAGGGAGCGGATTTGCCACAACTGGTGAAGGATCAATTATCCGAAGCAATTCAGGTGGTCGAGCAGGCGTCACCGGACATCCAGAACCAGGTGGACGACGCGCTGGCGACCCTCCCGGAACCGGCCCGACTGCAGGCCGAGCAGATTGTGTCCCAGGCATCCGACATCGTCAGGCAGGCCACCGACCCCTACATTCCGGCATCGCCTCCCGGCGAAACCGCGCCCCCGCATCCCCCGGTTCCGCCGCTCGCGCTGCCCGACACACCACTTGATCAGCCACCCGTTACGAGCGCGCCGGGCGCCGAGACCGTGATCGGCGGACTGGCCGTCCTGCCTGGCATCACGGGCATCGTCAGCGGGCTCGGAGCACTCATCCCGCCCGTCCCCGCAGGATTCCCCGGAGTCTCACTGGCACCGATCGGTGCCGTCGCCGTCTTCGCCCCATGGATTCGCAAGGCGGGGTCGCTGTGCGAGGGCATCACACCGCAGACACTGGCGGCCCTGTACTCGGTCGAGAACGGCTTCCAGTACGGCCCTACGTCTCCCGTCTCCCGGGCCGGTGCGCGCGGGCCCGGGCAGTTCATGCCCGATACCTGGGCCAATTACGGCAAGGACGCGGACGGTGACGGCAAGGTCGATATCAACGGCGTCGCCGACCCGATGATGGCGTCCGGTCGGATGCTGTGCGACCTTTTCGGACAGGTCGACGCCTGGAAGAAGGAAGGTGTGGTCAAGGGCGAGACTCTCGATCTCACGATCGCCGCCTACAAGGCCGGTGCAGGTGTGGTCCGCACGTCCGGCGGAATGCCCGCCGGGATGTTCGATGACGAGCACGAAACCGGGCCGTACATCGCGCGGATCCGTTCACTCGAGGACGCATTCGCGAGGATGCTGTCGCCGTTCTTCTACGGAGCAGCAGTCGGTGACACCAACCGTGTTGTCGAGGCGGCCATGCGATTCGTCGGACTCCCATACGTATGGGGCGGTGGCAACATCAACGGACCGTCCGGTGGAGGTTTCGACTGCTCGGGCCTGACGTCGTTCGCCGTCTATGCCGCAACCGGCGTCACACTCCCTCGCACGTCCGAAACGCAGTGGGGCATCGGAGTCGAGGTGCCGCTGTCCGAAGCCCGACCCGGAGACCTGCTCTTCGGTAACTGGCAGGCCGGTGGCCCGGGGCACGTAGCGATCTACGCCGACAACGGCCAGATGCTGCACGCGCCGACCACAGGCGACGTCGTGCGCATCAGTCGGGTGTACTCCGGCATGAAGGTTCGCAGAATCTTCTGAGAACGCGTGGTGGATCGACGGATAAAACTCCGGCCCGGGCAGAGTGCCCGGACCGGAGTTTTCGGCGGAAGGTGCGAGATCAGCTGTGGTACGGCTCCGCGCTGACGAGCGAAACCTTCATGCTGCTGCCGTTGGGCAGCGTGTACTCGCGGGTCTCGCCGACCTTCGCTTCGAGCAGTGCGCCACCCAAGGGGGAATTGGGGGAGTAGACCTCGAGTTTGCTGTCGCGAACACCCTCTTCCCGGGTGGCGATCAGGAACGTCTCGGTGTCCTTCTCGTCGCCGTCGTAGTAGACCTTCACCACGGAACCGGGAAGAGCGATACCGGACTGGGTGGGCGCCTCGCCGACCTTCGCGCTGTTCAGGAGTTCCTGAAGCTGGCGGATCCGCGCCTCCTGCTGGCCCTGATCTTCGCGCGCCGCGTGGTAGCCGCCGTTCTCCTTCAGGTCGCCTTCCTCGCGACGCTCGTTGATTTCGGCGGCGATGACGGGACGGTTCGCGATGAGCTGGTCGAGTTCGCGCTTGAGCCTGTCGTGTGATTCCTGGGTCAGCCAGGTCACCTGGGTCTCGGTCATCTCGATCACTCCCTCGTATATGGAGCCGCCGGGCTCCCTAGACAGATCACTGCAACGGCAGTGATCAACGGTTTGGCAGATCCCACGGTCGCGGCCGTGCGTGTATCGACCTTGCCGTCAAATGCAGCAATACACGGCTCCAAACCGGAACCGTGTACCAGGCAATTTTAGCACGATCAGGGAGAGAGATCCCCGAATAAGCCGAACGGTCGCGCGGAATGACTCCGGTGTCAGCTCCCGGTGAGGTAGGCGGGGACGTCCAGGCTGCAGCCGTAGATGTCGCCCATCGCGGGCGGTCGCGACGTGTAGATCGGTGCGGTGACCCTCACAGTCTTGTCCGCGCCGCCTGCGATGTACACCTCGCGGCGCCCTGTCTCGGAACCGTCCCGGGAACGGGAGCGGACGATGCACACCGCGTCACGGGACGGAAGGTCCCGAGTGACAGTGAAGGTGATGTCGAGACGCGAATCGTTTACCACATCGAAAGAGGTTGCTTGGCTGTCGATCTCGGAGGCACCGAATCGGTTGTACGCGACGACCGCCACGGTCACGCCGACGGCCGCAACCACTGCCGTGAGCACCCAGATCTGCCAGCGCTTCGGGCGTGCGGACTTCGTGGCCGCTCCGTAGCGTCCGGGGGGAAGCGTTCTCGTCATCGCTCAACTCTCTCAACCTTTGTACCGCTCCAGCTCCCTCTGTTTCCCGCACTGGAGCGGGGGCACGGCTGCAAGCGGAACTATTGGATGGAACTATAGAGGATGTGCGACGGTGCGATGTCAGTGATGACGGGCGACGAGAGCGCGCGACACGGACCAGCCGGCAACGGCTACTGGCGAAGCTGAGGTGAACGAATACGTGAGCGGATTCCGGCTCATGGCCGTCCATGCCCACCCCGACGACGAGTCGAGCAAGGGTGCCGCGACAACGGCGCGTTACGCCGCAGAGGGCAACGACGTGCGGGTCGTAACGTTGACCGGCGGTGAACGTGGCGACATCCTCAACCCCGCGATGGACGTCCCCGGGGTGCGTAGCCGCATCCACGAGGTGCGCATCGAGGAAATGGCGGAGGCGGCCCGCATACTCGGCGTCCAGCACCAGTGGCTGGGTTTCGTCGACTCCGGACTGCCGGAAGGTGATCCCAAGCCGCCGCTGCCTGAGGGGTGCTTCGCGCTCGTCCCGCTCGAAGTGTCGACCGAGGCATTGGTCCGGGCGATCCGCGAGTTCCGTCCACACGTGATGACCACGTACGACGAGAACGGCGGCTACCCCCACCCCGATCACATCCGCTGCCACGAGGTATCGATGGCCGCTTTCGAGGCGGCCGCCGACCCCGACCAGTTCCCCGATGCCGGCGAACCGTGGCAGGTGCTGAAGGTCTACTACTCGCACGGGTTCATCCGCAAGCGTCTCCTGCAATTCCAGGAGGAGTACGACCGTCGCGGTGAAGAGTTCCCGATGGCGGAATGGCTCAAGAAGTGGAAGACCGAGCAGGGTGACATGATGGCTCGGGTCACCACGCAGATCACGTGTGGCGATTACTTTCCGCAACGGGACGACGCCCTACGAGCGCACGCGACGCAGATCGATCCGAACGGCTCGTTCTTCGCGGTTCCACTCGACATTCAGCAGAAGATCTGGCCGACCGAGGAGTTCGAGCTCGTCAAGACACGGGTTACCACGTCCATCCCGGAGAGCGACCTGTTCGCGGGCATCCATAAGGACGGACCGAAATGAACTCCTTGACGGTGCTCTTCGTGACCGGAACCGCAGACCTGTTGGCGCAGACGCCCAGTACTCCGTCAGGCCCCGAGTACGGCAAGGCGTCACCGGTCGGTCTCGTGGTCATTCTCGCGCTGCTTGCGGGGGTGGTGCTGTTGGTGCGGTCGATGAACAAGAAGCTGAAGAAACTGCCCGAGACGTTCGAACCCGAGCATCCCGAACCCGATCAGAACGCCGACGAGGGCACCGATCGCGGCGCGATTCACGGTGGCGGCGCGAGCACGGCCGAGCCGACGGACCCCCCGCCGAACCGGAAGAAGTAGTCGGACAGGAGCTTGGACATGGATCCCCGTGCACGCAACACCCTCGGCGGGTCCACCAGTCCCTATCTGCGGCAGCACGCCGACAACCCCGTGCACTGGCAACAGTGGGGGCCCGAGGCGACCGAATGGGCGCGTGAGCGTGACGTTCCGATTCTGCTGTCGATCGGGTACTCGGCGTGTCACTGGTGCCACGTGATGGCGCACGAGTCCTTCGAGGACGATGCGGTCGCGGCGTTGATGAACGAGCACTTCGTGTGCGTCAAGGTCGATCGCGAGGAGCGTCCCGACCTCGACGCCGTGTACATGAACGCCACGTTGGCAATGACGGGACAGGGCGGCTGGCCGATGACGTGCTTCCTCACCCCCGACGGCGCACCGTTCTACTGCGGCACCTACTACCCGGCCGAACCGCGCGGGGGAATGCCGTCGTTCACCCAGTTGCTCGCGGCCATCGCCGATACGTGGCGGGACCGTCGCGGCGACGTCGACGATGCGGCGTCCTCGGTGGTCGCGGAGCTGCAACGTGGCGCCGGCGGAATCCCGGAGGGCGATGTCCGGGTGGACTCCGCACTGCTGGATGCGGCGATTGCGTCCGTGCTGCGCGACGAGGATTCCGATCGTGGCGGGTTCGGTACAGCCCCCAAGTTTCCGCCGTCCGCGTTGATGGAAGGGCTGCTGCGCAGCTACGAGCGGACCGGTAACGCGCCGATTCTCGGCGTCGTGGAGCGCACCGCTTCGTCGATGGCCCGCGGCGGCATCTACGACCAACTCGGCGGCGGGTTCGCCCGCTACTCGGTCGACGCCGAATGGGTTGTGCCGCACTTCGAGAAGATGCTCTACGACAACGCCCAACTGCTGCGTTTCTACGCGCACCTCGGCCGGCGTACGGGCTCGGACCTGGCCGTCCGCGTCGCGGAGGAGACCGTCGAGTTCCTGCTGCGCGACCTGCGCACCGCGAACGGGGCGTTCGCTTCGGCGCTCGACGCAGACACCGAAGGTGTCGAAGGGCTTACCTATGTATGGACCCCGGAGCAACTCGGCGCCGTCCTCGGATCCGAGGACGGCGCCTGGGCCTCGGAACTGCTCGCGGTCAATCCGGCGGGCACGTTCGAGGCGGGCACGTCGGTCCTGCAACTTCCGGTCGATCCGGACGACCGAGACCGCTGGAGCCGCGTGAGGCAGGAGCTGCTCACGCACCGCGCGACTCGGTCGCAGCCCGGGCGCGACGACAAGGTGGTCACCGCGTGGAACGGCCTCACGATCACGGCTCTGGCGGAGGCAGGGGTGGGACTAGGCAGGCCGGAGTGGGTGGAGGCCGCCGCCGAGTGCGCACGGGTGGTGCTGGACCTGCATGTCGTCGACGGGCGCCTGCGTAGGGCTTCTCTGGGATCGGTGGTCGGTGAGTCGGCGGGGGTGCTCGAGGACTACGCCTGCCTCGCTACCGGGCTCCTCGGGCTGTTCCAGGCGACAGGCGATACCGAGTGGTTGACGCGCGCGCAGGAGTTGCTGGACCGTGCCCTGATCCACTTTGCCGACGACGAGCGACCGGGCAGCTGGTATGACACGGCCGACGACGCCGAGGTGCTGGTGACCCGCCCCCGTGACCCGGTCGACGGGGCGACGCCGTCGGGGGCGTCATGCCTCGTCGAGGCACTGCTGACGGGGGCCGCGGTGGCGGATACAGGGGCGTCGGGCCGGTACGCCGCCGCCGCGGCGGCGTCACTCGGGCGGGTGGCGCTCCTGCTCCAGCGCGCACCGCGATCAGCCGGGCACTGGTTGGCCGTCGCGGAGGCGTCGGTGCGCGGACCGATCCAGGTGGCGGTGGCCACAGACGGCGATTCCGGCCTGCTCGACGAGGCGCGACGGCTCGCCCCGGGTGGTGCCGTGGTGGTTGGCGGCCCAACCGATTCCTCGCCTCTGCTCGCTGATCGGCCGCTGATCGGCGGGGTCTCGGCGGCATATGTGTGCCGGGGGTTCGTGTGCGACCGTCCGATCTCGACGATCGAGGACCTCGCCGACGCGCTCAGCCGGTAGCTCGGCCCTATCGGAAGACGACCAGCCAGACGGCGACGTAGTGGCAGAGGGCCGCGATAACCGTCGCAGCGTGGAAGAATTCGTGGTGGCCGAATGTGCGCGGCCAGGGATTGGGCCACTTGGTGGCGTAGAGGATCGCGCCGCCCGAGTACAGGATGCCGCCGATGAGGAGCAGCACCATCGGGAGGACGCCGACCTCGCGCGTCAGGTCAGGGGCCACCGGGACGATAGCCCAGCCGAGGAGTAGATACAGCGGAACCCCTACCCATCGCGGCGCCGTCGGCCACTGCATCTTCAGCGCGACCCCGGCCAGAGCACCCGCCCAGACGACGATCAGCAACGTCCGGCCCGTGCCCGATGGAAGCCCCAGCAACGCGAATGGGGTGTAACTCCCGGCGATGAACAGGAAGATCATCGAATGGTCCGCGCGTTTCATCCAGGTGCGGCGCGCGACGGTGCTCCAGTGGATGCGGTGGTAGGTGGCGCTGACCCCGAACACACCGCACACTGTCAGGCTGTAGACGGCGGTGGCGAGAGCCGCTTGGCTGGACACCTGGGTGCCGGAGAACGTGACGAGGACCAGTCCCGCTACGACGGAGACGCCGAACGCCCACAGGTGGATCCACCCCCGCAGTCGGGGTTTGACGGGCGGTTCGTCGAGGTCGAGCAAAGTCACTGAACACCTCTTCTCTCTCCGTGCGGCCCGAACCTACGCAGCCGTAGGTTCGCTTGTGGTGAAAGCGTACCCGCCGGTATCAGGAAGTCGCGGCCTGTGTGACGGCCGTCGCGGAGGACCGTCGGTTGCGGCGTAGTCTTTCGTTTCATGGTGATCTCCGGGTGAGTGCGCGAGGACTGCTGTACAGCATCTATGAGCGCCGGCTCTTGAAGCGACTCGACGGTCTGCAGCACCCTCGGCACGTGGCCGTGATGTGCGACGGCAATCGTCGGTGGGCTCGAGAGAACGGCTTCACGGATGTCAGCCACGGCCATCGAATGGGTGCCCTCAAGATCGCTGAGTTACTCGGTTGGTGTGACGCAGCGGGCATTGAACTGGCCACCATCTACCTGCTCTCCACCGAGAACCTGCGCCGCGCCCCAGACGAACTCGACACTTTGCTCGAGATCATCACTGACGTCGTCGAGGAGATCTCGGGCCCGGACAAGAACTGGAGCGTGCAGATCGTCGGCGCGCCCGACCTGCTCCCGGCTGAGCAATCGCGCCGGTTGCGTGACGCCGCCGAGCAGACCGAGGGCCGCACCGGCACCCATGTGAACGTCGCGATCGGGTACGGCGGGCGGCAGGAGATCGTCGATGCGGTGCAGTCGCTGTTGAGCGAGAAGTTGTCGGCCGGACTGTCGAGCGACGACCTCGTGAAGTCGATCACGGTCGAAAACATCGGCGGCCACCTCTACACCTCCGGGCAACCCGACCCCGACCTCGTCATCCGAACGTCGGGGGAACAGCGACTGTCGGGGTTCCTGCTGTGGCAGAGCGCCTACTCCGAGATCTGGTTCACGGAGGCGTACTGGCCCGAGTTTCGCCGCGTCGACTTCCTCCGCGCCCTGCGCGACTACGCCGCCCGGCACCGGAGGTTTGGCGTCTGACCGGAGCGGCCCGGTGTCACTCACGACCGCATGCCACACACGTACAGCGACCCTCGCCTACAGCTTGCGCAGGCGGAGTCGGTTGATCGAGTGATTGGCGTCCTTTCGCAGCACCAGCGTGGCTCGCGGACGCGTAGGCAGAATGTTCTCCACCAGATTCGGCCGGTTGATGCTGTGCCAGATCTCCTGCGCGGCAGCGGTGGCATCTCGATCGGATAGACCCGCGTAGTGGTGGAAGTGCGCGTCGGGGTCCGAGAACGACGTCCTGCGCAATGCGAGAAAGCGTCGGATGTACCAGGCCTCGATGTCCTCGATGCGGGCGTCGACGTAGATCGAGAAGTCGAACAGGTCCGACACCATCAGGCGTGGGCCGGTTTGCAGGACGTTCAGACCTTCGATGATGAGGATGTCTGGTTGCCGGATCAGGTGAGATTGGCCGGGGATGATGTCGTACGAGATGTGCGAATAGACGGGTGCTGCCACTTCCTCGGCTCCCGACTTCACCTCGGTGACGAACCGCAGTAGTTTGCGGCGGTCGTAACTCTCGGGAAAGCCCTTGCGGTGCATGATCCCGCGGCGATTGAGTTCCGCACTCGGGTGCAGGAAGCCGTCCGTGGTCACCAGGTCGACGCGCGGGTGATGCTCCCAGCGGGCGAGGAGAGCCTGAAGAACGCGAGCGGTGGTGGACTTTCCCACCGCGACGCTGCCGGCGACGCCGATCACGAACGGCACCTGCTGGTCGGGGTGCTTCTCACCGAGGAATGTCGCGGTTGCGGCGAAAAGTCGTTGTCGGGCGGCGACCTGCAGGTGGATGAGACGCGACAGCGGAAGGTAGACCTCCGCTACCTCCTCGAGGTCGATCTGCTCGCCGAGGCCGCGCAGTCCGTACAACTCCTCCTCGGTCAGGACGAGGGGCGTCGACTTGCGCAGCGTGCGCCACTGCTTCCGGTCGAATTCGACGTATGGACTGGGCTCGCTCGTCCGGGCCATCAGTTCCGCTCACACGCGAGTGCGCTGGGGAGTGAGCCGTTCATGCCCAGAATCCCTGCCGTCGTCGTTGCGCTGGCGAGTAGCGGTTGCATAGTCGGATTGTGCTTGGTCTCAGAGGTTGCGCTGTCGGCGGGTCGAGCGGACGCGTCTGGACTAAGGTCTGACGGCATGGAATCCGATTCGTTCGTCCGTGAATATTTGCTGCTCGGGCTGGGTTTCGACCGGCTGGAGGAAGGATTCGTCGACGCCTACACCGGCGATCCGGCGTTGCGCAGGAAGGTGGAGAACGCGCCACGGCCCGATCCGCGAGAACTCGCGCGTACGGCGTCGAGCCTGCGTGCCGAGTTGCCGTCGGCGGGCCTATCCGAGGAGAGGACCCGGTTCCTCGACGTCCACCTGCGCGCGCTCGAATACTCGGGCCGCAAGTTCGCGGGTGACGACGTCGGCTTCATCGACGAGGTCGAGGCGTACTTCGATGTCCGAATCGAGCGAGGCGACGAAGAGCAGTACCGGGAGGCACACCGGAAAATGGATGCCGTCCTTCCAGGCCCCGGGCCGCTGGCTGATCGCATCCAGGCGCACCGGGCGGCCGACCGGATCCCCGCAGACCGGTTGCGGGAGTGCGTCGATGCATTCTCGAGCGCCCTGCGCGATCTCGTACGAGATCGCTATACGTTGCCCGACTCGGAGGTCGTCGACTACGAGGTGGTGAGCGACAAGCCCTGGTCGGGTTTCAACTACTACCTCGGCGACTACCGCTCGAGGGTCGCGATCAACTCCGATCTCGAGCAGCACATGGCGAACTTGCCACGGCTGATCGCGCACGAGTCGTACCCCGGACACCATACCGAGCACTGCCGCAAGGAAGCGGGACTCGTCGGCGCGGGCCAGCTCGAGCAGACGTTGTTCGTCGTCAACACCCCGCAGTGCCTGATGGCCGAGGGGCTTGCCGACCTCGCGCTCGAATCGATTGTCGGGCGCGACTGGGGTTTGTGGGCGCAAGAGATCTACGCCGACCTGGGCCTGCGTTTCGACGGCGACCGGGCCCAGCGCCTCTCGGCGGCGTCGGGGAAGTTGCTCGGAGTCCGGCAGGACGCGGCGATGATGATGCACGACGAGGGCCGCAGCCACGATGACGTCGCCGCCTTCCTTCAGCGCTGGAGCCTGTCGACTCCGGACCGTGCCCGGCAGTCGCTGCGATTCCTGTCTTCTCCCCTGTGGCGGGCCTACACCAGCACGTATGTGGAGGGTTACCGACTCCTCGGCGGCTGGCTGGCCGAGGTGCCCGTCGGCGCGGAGCGGTCGGAGCGCTTCCGCCGTCTACTCGACGAACCACTCGTTCCCAGTGCCCTTCGCGTCGGCCAGTCGGCCCGCTCTGCGGGCGGTGGGGATGGACTCACCGGTTCTTCGTAGACTGTTGGGTATTCGTTTCCGCATCCAGCTTGGAGATTCCTCGATGACCGCTGTGCCCGGTACCGACGTCAATACGGCTCCTCTCGCCGAACTCGACCCCGAAGTCGCCGAGGCCATGGCGGGTGAGCTGGCCCGTCAGCGAGACACGCTCGAGATGATCGCGTCGGAGAACTTCGTTCCCCGCGCGGTTCTGCAGGCTCAGGGCAGCGTTCTCACCAACAAGTACGCCGAGGGATACCCCGGACGCCGCTACTACGGCGGTTGTGAGCACGTCGACGTCGTCGAGGACCTGGCCCGCAGCCGCGCGAAAGAACTGTTCGGCGCCGACTTCGCCAACGTCCAGCCGCATGCCGGCGCGCAGGCCAACGCCGCCGTCCTGATGGCACTGATGAATCCGGGTGAGAAGCTCCTCGGCCTCGACCTGGCGCACGGCGGTCACCTGACGCACGGCATGAAGCTCAACTTCTCGGGCAAGCTCTATGACGTCGAGTCGTACGGGGTCAGCAAGGAAGACAACCGCATAGACATGGACGAGGTCCGCAAGATCGCGGTCGCGTCGCAGCCGAAGGTGATCGTCGCGGGCTGGTCCGCGTACCCGCGCCACCAGGACTTCGCGGCGTTCCGTTCTATCGCCGACGAGGTCGGCGCGTACCTGTGGGTCGACATGGCGCACTTCGCGGGACTGGTGGCAGCTGGACTGCACCCCTCGCCCGTGCCCTACGCCGACGTCGTGTCGAGTACCGTGCACAAGACCCTGGGTGGGCCCCGCTCCGGTCTGATCCTGGCCAAGCAGGAATGGGCGAAGAAGCTGAACTCGGCGGTGTTCCCCGGGCAGCAGGGCGGGCCCCTGATGCACGCCATCGCAGCCAAGGCCGTCTCGTTCAAGATCGCCGGCACCCCCGAGTTCAAGGACCGTCAGCAGCGCACGCTGTCCGGTGCGAAGATCCTCGCCGAGCGCCTGACAGGTTCGGACGTCGTGGGCAAGGGCGTCAGCGTCCTCACCGGCGGCACCGACGTCCACCTCGTGCTCGTCGACCTGCGCAACTCGCAGCTCGACGGCCAGCAGGGTGAGGACCTTCTCCACGAACTCGGCATCACCGTCAACCGCAACGCGGTGCCGTTCGATCCGCGCCCGCCGATGGTCACCTCCGGCCTGCGGATCGGCACCGCCGCACTCGCATCGCGGGGTTTCGGCGACGAGCAGTTCACCGAGGTCGCCGACATCATCGGCACCGCGCTGGCCGGATCGCACGATGTCGAGGCACTCAAGGCCCGCGTCAGCAAGCTGGCCGCCGACTTCCCGCTGTACGAGGGTCTCGAGGACTGGCGCCTGATCTAGATGACCGCACCCGGGGCTCGCTCGAGCACCTGAAGGAACGCACTGCTGGTGCGGGAGTGCTGTTGCCGGTGGTGGTCATGTGCGGCCACCCCGGCAATGTGCGTGCGGGCGTAAACCAAGTAGCGTTCCGCGAGCGGCCGTGGGGGTCACGGTCACGGTCACGGCGAGGGGGGATTCATGGCGCTGCGCCTCGAACCTGGAGCGATCGAACAGTGTGTGCGCGTCTGCGATCAGATTCTCAAGTCGATCGATGACGCAATCAAGAAAGTCGGACGAACTTCACTATGTTGACGGGTTCGGTGATTTTCGGATCGGTGAGCAACTCGCCGACGGGTATAGACGCAAGGCCGTGACGGTATGAGCGGCTCAAGGAGTACGAAACGGTCATCCTGGCCATGAGGGAGGCCTTCGCGACAGGCGGCGAGTCGTTCGCCGACACCGACGGGCAGTTCGCCCGGGCGCTGAACACTCTGGATCCGGGGGTGGACCGGTGAACCTGCGCCGCACCTCCGTTGCCGCACTTCTGGCCAGCGCACACGATCCGACCAGAACACTGAGGAAGAGCGGTGCATCGGAATGGAGGAGACCGCAAGCATCATCGCTCGTTATCTACCTGAGGGGGCGTAGGCATGAGCAGACAATGAAGGTCTGCTCGATATTCTCGCTGCACCGCTGGGCGATGCTGGCGCCGGGGGAGACCAGCGCCGTGTTCGTGGATGAGTCCTGTTCTCGCCGCGAAGGAAGCGCAACCGGGCGGCCTGCGAACCACCCCGGCAACGTGCGTGCGGGCGCAAACCAAGTAGCATTCCGCGAGCGACCGTGGGGGTCACGGTCACGGTCACGGCGAGGGGGGATTGATGGTGCTGCGCCTCGAACCTGGAGCGATCGAACAGTGTGTGCGCGTCTGCGATCAGATGCTCGACTCGGTTGATGACGCGCTCAAGAAGTCCAACTTGTTGGAAAGAGTCGACGGTTTCGGCGATTTCCGGATCGGTGATCAACTCGCCGACGGGTACACCCGCAAGGCGTCAACGGTCGTCGAGCGACTCAAGGACTACCGAGCCGTCATCCTCGCTATGAGGGAGGCCTTCGTGGCTGGCGGCGAGTCCTTCGCGGACACCGACGGGCAGTTTGCCCAGGCGCTGGGAAGTCTCGACCAGGAGGTGGACCAGTAATGCTGCGCCGTGCATCCATCGCTGCGCTACTGGTCGCGTCGTCGATCCTCACTGCTTGTGGGTCTTCCGGCGATGCACCCGAGGCGGTGCCTGTCTCGGATACCACCTCGGCGACCCCGACCACTCGGGTGCCGCGCCAGGTGGACCAGTCGGATCGACCGCTGGTGGTGTTCGATCCGTGCCTCGATATCCCGGATGAGGCCCTGGTGGAGGCGGGCTACGACCCGCAGACCAAGGAGGAAGATGCTGTCGCCGCCGACTACCACACCTTCCTGATCTGCTCATTCGATACCCGGCAACGACAGTACGGGCTGAACGTACTCTCCTCGAACATCACCTTCGCCGAACAGCAGAAGAAGATCAGGGACTACTCCACGCCTATCGAGATCAATGGGCGCCGTGCCCTTCTCGAGGTAAGGAGGGCTGAGCTGGACACCTGTACGGTGAGCGTCGAGGCTAGCTACGGCATTCTGATCGTCTCCCGTGTCTTGTTCAGCACTCGATCCGACTACATACCGGCCTACGAGGACTGGTGCAACGGACTCGAAGAAACCGCCAGCATCATCGCTCGTTATCTACCTGTGGGGACTGAACATGAGTAGCAACGGTCTGTTCGATATTCTCGCGGCCCCGCTGGGTGGTACCGGCACCGTCGAGCGCAACCGCCTGGGCACCAGCATCGAGCAACTGAGCGAATACGTCGATCAGGAACGCGACGCCCCCTACGTCACCGACGCGGACTTGTTCGACGGGATGAGTCGCGAGGAGATGTTCGGCAAGGTCTCTGCCCTCGACGCCGGTGCGATTATGGACCTCGCTCGCCGATACCTCTCCGTGGCAAGCGCGTTCGATATCGGGTGGGGATTGATAGGTCTGAAGAACATCATCAGCTCGGAGTGGGAGGGTGACGCCGCCGACGCCGCGAACGCCGCGATCGAACGTTTGATGGGACCGGTCGGCGACACCAACGCGTCGCTCCAAACGATCGGTGTCAAGCTTCAGCAAGCAAGTAGTGCCGCGGGTGATGTCAAACCGCAGATACAAAGCCTCCTGTCCGACGCGCTTCAAATGCCACTGGTGTTGAGCGGCGCGAACGCAGTCGCAGTGAAGGCGGAGCAGGAAACCCGGCGGCGCGAGGCCGCCCAAATTCTCGAGCGGATCTACAAACCGACCTTCATCGAGACCGGAACCAACGTGCCCTCCATCGTGCCCCCGCCCATGATCGCTGGAGTCCAGGGGTATGAAAGCGGTGGCTGGACCGGCGCCGGTGGCTCCACCCCGGGCGGCGCCGGAAGTTCAGGGACAAACTCGGCAGACGGCGAAGCCCCCGGCGGCGAGTCGAACGCACTCGATGCGGACGGCGCCGCAAACACGCAGGCAGCAGCCGCGGAGGGCGCCGCACCCGCCGCACCCGCTGCACAGAGCGGCGCGACTTCACCCACGTCGACGTCCGCCGCGAACGCATACAGCCCGCAGAGCGGCGTCAACGGCACCGGCGGATCGAACGGCAGCACCGGCGGACTCGGCGGCTTTGGTGGTGGCACGAACCCGAGAGGAAACGACAGGGGGAACGAGAGCCAGAGCGGTGCTGTGGTTCCCGGTGCCATTCCGCCCGGTATGGCCGCCGGAGGTGCGGCGGGAGCCGCCGCCGGAACAGGCGCCGGAGCCGTAGCCGCCAAACCCAGCATGGCCCGTCCAGGCATGGGAATGGGCATGCCGGTGGGTGCAGCGGGCGCTGGGGCAGGCAAGAGCGAAGACGCAGAGCACAAGACGCCGAGCTACCTGATCAACATGGACAACGGCAACGAGTTGATCGGCGACCTCGACCCCGTCGCGCCGCCGGTCATCGGCGCATGAACTGGCAGCTGTCCTCCGCACAATTCATGCACTTGTGGGAGGCCACGGATCTCGACGTGATGCCGCACCCCTTCGAGCACCGTACCGACGTACGTCTCGAAAGCGAACTGCCCGCCGAGGGGCGCAAGCTCGAGCAGTGGCGCGCCGAGCAAGTCGACCCCCAGCTCCGAGAAGCGATTGCGGTCCTGCGCCACCCAGGCATATCCGCCAGCGTCTACGCCCCGGGCAAGACACCCTTACTGCGTCGCGGCGCCGTCCGCGGCCGCGTCACCGTAGTCGCCGATCAACTGCCCGCCGCAACCGGAACCGGCGACCTACGCGTGAGGGCGCGACTCGGATCACGCGCACCCGACATCCGGCAGTTCGTCCGAGATTTACTCTTCGATCTCCCCGAGGTTGTGGCGGGACGCACCGCCGCGATCGACGCGCACCCCGATGATCTACGCGCCCAGCCCGCGAGCACCAGCGTTCTGCACAGCGCCACCGTCTCGGGAGCCTCCCTGCTCAAACGGATCCTGGCTCGGCGGACATCCGCCGGGTACATCTGTCTGCACCGTCCGTGGGAGGGCGCTCACGATGCCGTCCTCAACTCCATGACCTGGTTCGACATCGCCGACGACGGACAGTATCTGTACTACACAGACCATCTCGTCCGGTTGCGTTCGGCCACCACCGAGGTCATTGCGAACCGCCTCGAGGAACGCATCCGGTCCGCACTCGTCGAAGGTGAGCCCAGCGTCCGCCGACCCGCACGCTGACCTCCCCGTCGGAGGCCCGCGCGGGCCACTCGAGGATTTCGATTTCGACAACTGCAGGACGTTGCCGGAGCACCTTGGTGTGCGTTCACCCGATGCCGTCAGTCCGTAACGCAATCTTCGCCGACACGCCCTTCACTCGCACCGCCGTCCGGTGTGATTGGCAGTACGGTCGGGGGTAACAGGCAGCGAGGAAGCTGCTTGTACGGGAGGTCCTGATCGTGGCTGAGAGACTCAGTGCGAAGGGGCCGGCGCCCGGCTCCTGTGTGGATTGACACACCAGGGACGGACCGGTCCAGCGAACCGAGTCTGCGTGGGTGCCACGCAGGCCTAGGAGCCTCACGTGACTGCTTCACGCTCCGTGCCAGCCCGAGGCGGGCATTCGTCCGCATCTTCCGAAAACCCATTGGAATCGGTAGTACGTGTATTCGTGTTGGACACATCGGTATTACTGTCGGACCCTTGGGCTGTCACCAGGTTCGCCGAGCATCGGGTGATCCTTCCCCTCGTCGTGATAAGCGAACTCGAGGGAAAGCGGCACCACCACGAGTTGGGATGGTTCGCAAGAGAAGCGCTGCGCATGCTCGACGACCTGCGTGTGGCGCACGGTCGACTCGACCTACCCGTGCCGATCGGCACGGAAGGCGGCACACTTCAGGTCGAGCTGAATCACACCGACCCATTAGTTCTTCCGGTCGGATTCCGCACGGACAGTAACGATTCCAGAATCCTGGCCTGTGCGCTGAATCTCGAGGCCGACGGCAATGACGTCGTTTTGGTGAGCAAGGACATCCCGCTGCGTGTCAAGGCCGGTGCGGTTGGCCTGCCCGCCGACGAGTACCACGCCCACGACGTCGTTGCATCCGGTTGGACGGGCATGACCGAATTGGAGGTGTCGTCGTCGTCGATCGACGACCTGTTCTCGGAAGGCTCCGCAGACTTGGAGGAGGCGCGAGAACTTCCATGCCATACGGGTATTCGACTTCTGGGAGGATCATCGAGCGCGCTGGGTAGGGTGAATGCCGACAAGCGGGTGCAGTTGGTGCGGGGTGAGCGTGAAGCATTCGGTCTGCATGGACGTTCGGCTGAGCAGCGTGTCGCCCTGGACATCCTTCTCGACGACAGTGTGGGCATCGTTTCTCTGGGCGGCAAGGCGGGTACGGGCAAATCGGCGCTGGCGTTGACCGCGGGCCTGGAGGCGGTCCTCGAGCGTCGCACTCAGCGGAAAGTCATCGTCTTCCGTCCCCTCTACGCTGTCGGTGGTCAGGAACTCGGCTACCTGCCGGGCAGCGAGAGCGAGAAGATGGGCCCGTGGGCCCAGGCGGTCTTCGACACTCTCGACGGACTTGCCAGTTCCGAAGTGATGGATGAGGTGATCAGCCGCGGAATGCTGGAAGTGTTGCCACTCACACACATTCGTGGACGGTCGCTCCACGATTCGTTTGTGATTGTAGACGAGGCGCAGTCGCTGGAACGAAACGTACTGCTCACGGTTTTGTCCAGGTTGGGAACCGGTTCCCGAGTGGTTCTCACGCACGACGTCGCTCAGCGCGACAACCTGCGGGTCGGGAGGCACGACGGCGTTGCAGCGGTAATCGAGAAACTCAAGGGGCATCCGCTGTTTGCGCACATCACCCTGCTACGTAGCGAGCGCTCACCAGTCGCCGCTCTGGTGACCGAGATGCTCGAGGAGTTCGGTCCGACGCCGTAGAGGACTGCTTCGCAGGGTAATCCGCGAATGTCGCATCGGTCTGCTCCCGCAGAACCGATGCGACATCGGTGGTCTTCTAAGTCTTGTAAGAGAGTTCTCTTTACAGCAAAACCTGTGGAGAATGCCGCCGCTTCGCGCCGACCGGCCACGAGGAGGAAGCGGCGGCGGCCGGCGGTCGATCGTGGGGGGCAACTGCTGGCCGCTCAGTGGCTCCGTGACCGTCGAACACCGGCCTGGGCACGTCCCCCTGTCGGTCAATCAGTGGGCGGCCGTCCTGGCCGGTGCCTCGTGTACTTCAACACCGGACGGATGGGCGCCACCAGCGCCCAGGTTCTCGACACCCAGCTGCAGCCCGTGCTCGAATTCGCGCCCGATCTCGTCCACATCACCTGCGGTGCAAACGATCTATGGGCACCGGAGGCCGACCTGCCGCAGCTGCAGCGCAACCTCGACGCTCTATTCTCCGCCGTGCACAGCACCGGAGCGCAGATCTCGGCGTTGGCACTGGCCGACGTCGAGCTCGACAAACGGATGCGGCTCATGCAGGAACGGATCCCGACGTTCAATGACATGGTGCGCGAGCTGGCGGCCCGCTACGACGCGGTTCTGGTCGACCTGTGGGAGCATCCGCTCCGGCTGCGCCCGGACCTGATGAGCGCCGACCGCATCCACTTCGCGATGAGCGGGCAGGCGGTCCTCGCGGCGGAGGTCGTCCGCGCGCTGCACGCCCGCGCGGCGCGACAGGCCCGCGTCTCGCCCGGCCCAGATCGCCGCCTTCGTCGATAAGGAGCCTGCGAATACGGGGGCCTCGAAGGTCGACGTCGTGGGCCATTCCCAGGGACACCGCAGGCGAACTATGTGGAGTTCTTCGACGGCGCGGACAAGGTGGCAAAGATTGTTTCGCTCGCCCCACCGTGGCACTTTCGCCACCTGAAACCCTTTCGGCACCTGAAACCCCGGTCGAGCGGTGCCCGGCCGGGCTGATGTCAGTTCATTCTGGGTATCGGGGCGTCACATGTTTGCGCACATGTCGCACATCTGACCGCTAGCCAACATCATCTGGCAGTCCCACCAAGCCTGAAGGTTCGCCATTGGATCCATTGTCGTCTCCTTGGGTTCGATGCTCGAAATTTGCGGGCTCTTATAGGCAATCTTGTACCCGCAGGGGAAGAGGGCGACGTTACTCGTTGAACCCGCGATCCGGTTGTCGAGTTGCAGCGGAGATTGACTGACACGCCACCGCACTTCGGCAGACTGTATTGAGTGTGTGATTTAGTAGGAGGTGGATTCACATGACGACCGCACACCCGCGCCCCGATCTCGCCGCATACAACGACGCCGCCCGCATGACGCAGCCGGAGCTGGTCACAGAGCTGCGCGCACTGCTCGGCGCCAAGCTCGTCGCGTACCTCGGCAAGGTGAAGGAAACCCGGGCCGTCCGGCAGTGGGCCGACGGCACCCGCACCATCAACAACGAGATCGACGTCGAACGACTCCGCATCGCCTACCGCGCTGCCCGGCTGATCGCCGAACGCGACACCCCTGCCGTGGCGCAGACGTGGTTCCAGGGGCTCAACCCGATCCTCGATGACCAGCCGCCGGCGCTGCTGCTCCGCGAAGGTGACCTCCCCGACGTCGGACCGAAGGTCCTCGCGGCTGCCCGCCAGTTCGCCGCGGTCGGATGAACGATCATCACAGTGTGCTGACCCCCACCCCTCGCGGACAGGTCTGCTGCGTCCAAGTCCAGGGGGCGCTCGCCTACCGAGTCGGATACCCACCCACCTCATGGGAGTGGACACCGTGGGAGTACGCCACCGACGGCCGCTTCAACGGCCGTCGGGACGACCCGGAAGGGGTTTGGCGGACCCTCTACCTCGGCGCAACCCGACTGGCCTGCTACCTCGAAGTCCTCGCCTACGCACGCAAGAGCGACGAGCTGAGCGCCGCCCTCGACGAAATCATCGAGAACGAGGAGGAGGAGGAGGAGTTCCCCACCATCGCGCCGGGCCGCGTCCCACGGTCGTGGATGACGCCCCGGGTCAACGGCAGCGGCACGATCAGTGGGTGGTTCGTGGCGCCGGGCGACATCGAGACGATGGCCACCCTGCGGAACTGCTTTCGTGCCGACGCCATCCGGCTCGGCCTCGCCGACCTCGACACCGCCGCGATCCGAGACGGCCGCCCCCGAGCCCTCACCCAGTCGATCTCCCGGTGGACCAACACCCTCACCGACCCCGCGGGAAACCCTGTGGCCGGGATTGCGTTCGACTCGCGGCACGGTGACGGCCTGGTGCTCTGGGCACTGTACGAACGCCCCGGTGACGGACCGATCAGCGGGAATGTGACACCACTGGACCACGGTCCCGTCGAGGCGGACGACCCCGACCTGATCGAAGCGATGCGACTGCACAACCTGGTATGGGAGGACAGCTGACCGAGCCCCCCAAGGGGCCGGCAGCGGCCGCGCGCCCTTACCTCCCCGCGGTGCGTAGCTCGATGGGCCCTGCCTCGAACTCGGTGAAACGTCGATCGCGGTGAGGACCGAATGATCATCGTTGGGGTCGCTTCCGGTGCATCACTTCGGGCTCAGTTGTGGCGTATCCCGCTTTGCGCCCGGAGACAGATCAACGACTCTGACGGGAGTAGTAAGTATGCGTATTTTGGTGATCGGCGGGACACTCTTCCTGGGCCGGCACGTCGTGACCGCGGCGGCCGCGGCGGGGCATAACGTCACATTGCTGCACCGGGGGAAGACAACGTGCCCGCTCCCAAACGGCGTCGAGGAGTTGCTCGGCGACCGCACTGTTGAAGTCGCCGCCACGCTCGGCGACCGTGAATGGGACTTCGTGATCGACACCAGCGGCCAGGACCCTGCAACGGTCGGCCTGAGCGTGGCGCACCTTGCGCAGCGGACGAGCCGATACCTCTTCGTCTCGACCGTCTCGGTCTACGCGGACGTCAGTCGGCCGGGTATTACCGAGGAAGACGGCCCGCTCAACCAGGTGCCTGCCGACGGTGGCCACACCCCAACGGCCGAACTCTACGGCGCACTCAACGCCGCTGCTGAGCGCGTTGTGCTCGAGACCTTCGGCGATCGTGGCATCGTCGTTCGCCCCGGACTGATCGTCGGCCGCTGGGACCCTACGGACCGCTTCGGTTACTGGGCGGAGCGAGTCCTCGAGGGCGGCGAGGTGTTAGCCCCCGGTACTCCAAAGCGGCCGGTTCAGCTCGTCGATGCCCGCGACCTCGCCGAGTGGTTCCTGCGGCTAGGCGAGGGGGGACCGGGAGGAACATTCCTCGCGGTCGGCCCGGCTGGCACGCTGACGATGAGCCAGCTTCTCGACGACATGGTCGCCGCTGCAGCGGCGTTTGATGCCCCCCCCAGCACGCTAACGTGGGTTGGCGGTGAGGCGCTCGAGCAGGCCGGCGTCAACCCGTGGATAGAGTTGCCATTGTGGCTGCCCGAGGGCGGCGAGACGGGCGGCTTCCTGCGGATGGACGGTCGCCGCGCGATCGCCGCCGGGCTGACGTTCCGCCCGTTAAGGGAGACCGCTACGGACGTGATTGGCTGGCTTCGCGAGGTACCTGAGGACCGCGAGCGTCGTGCGGGCCTAGCACGCGAGAGCGAACGCGCGCTGCTGACCAGCGCCGCCGCGGGGACCGTGACGCCGTGAGCACGACGACGCCGCCCGCTCTGCCAGCAGACGGGCCGGTCTCGACCTGGGTGCGCTTCCGCGCGCCGGTACCGGCGGTAGCCGATCAGAACAAGGTGGACTGGTTCGGACCGGGGTCTGTTTTTGCGCGGAGCAATGCTTCTTCGTTGTAGCCGTATTGGAGGGCGTCGCGGATGGCGAGGGACCGGTCGAGGCGTGTGCGCCCGGTTCCGTCGAGCAGGGTGTGGCCGGACAGTCGGCCGAGGGCGATCGCGAAGCGGACGTTCTCCGAGTAGGTGGACTGGACCAGATGTTGCGGGCCGACCCGCACGCACAGCGGTTCGTTGCATTTGTGTTCGCACACCACATGCTTGTCGAGTGGGCCGTGGACCAGTTCCACCGAGAACCGGTGGGCGAGGACGGTGCGTTGCCGGTTGCGGCGTTGGTAGTTGTAGGTCGGCAATGCGCAGCTAATCGAAACATGCAGTATTCCCTCGCCACCAGCTCTTACCAACGGGGTTGGTCGTTGCGCCAACCCAGTCCCGGAACCGTGCACGTTGCTTGCCGCAATGGTCTCGACCTACGACCCGTGTTCAAGGGCAGGTCCTTGCTCATGATGGTTGCGCGGGCAGCCGCTGCGGGGCGCGGCGATCTGTTCGGGAATCCTAGAGTGCGAGCCCACGATGCGTGTGGCGGGCGGCGGAGGTGTTTGTCTCGGATCAGTCGGAGAAGATTGACCAGCAGATGCTGTTGCGCCGGGCTTGGTCTTCGAGGACAAGCCTCCGGACCGGTTCAGGGAGCTTGTCGCGCTGCCATTCACGTTCGATCCGGCCTGCCCGGAAATTGTCGGGTTGTGCGCGTCGAGCTGCCTTGATCGCGTACGCCGCCGCGCCGAGATCGTGTTCGGCGACGTGTCCAACGCATGCCGCCTGCCCAGCCGCGTAGGCGGCGAACCGAGCCGGGCCGACGAGGGGCCTGGCGGCGCCCATCGCGTGTCCACCTGCTGCGCGTGCCTGCATCATCGGCATGTCACCGCGGGCCCACGCTCGGGCGGCCGCGACTGCCTCTCGGGGACGTGGATCGTCGGGCCGCTCGCGCTCGAAATGGCACAGAACGTGTTCGGCGCACTCTGCCGCCCACAACGCGAGCAACCGATGATCGGCGTCGGTCAGCGAGCCACCCCGACGGATGGTCACCATGCGGGGGTCTCGGACCTCGGGCAGGATCATCGCTGCTCCATCACCCGGTTATCGCGTGTGAGCGGGGTTGGCGCCTGGTCTCGCAGACGCGCGTCGAGTTCGTGCACGAGTTGGCTGACCCGGTTCGTGCCGCCACCGATCCGCGGGTAGCGGTGGAGGATGTCGATGAGCAGCGGGGACGCGAGGCTAGCGATGCGCTCGACCAGGTCGCCCCCGGGCTCTTCCTCGCTGGGGCATATCTCGAAGACGCGGATGGTGTGCGCGGATGCCCGCAGGATGTGGTTGACCTGGGCCGCGTCCGCCAGCGGATGCAGGTATGCCGACGCGGCGGCATCACCTGCGGCCATCGCGGCGTGGAATGGCACGGGCGACGCGGCTTCCTTTCCGGCACGGTGGGCGGCCGCTGCCGCCGCTCGCTGGGCACGGGATCGGCGGCAGCCGTTGACGAAAGCGGCGGCGGCCTCGAGCGCCCCACGCGGCCTGCTGTCGTGGGGGCGATGCGCTTCGAAGAGCGGGAGCACCTGCTCAGCCGAGGCCACGGCAAAGGCCGTCACCGCCCTGAGGTCATCCAAGGCCAAGGCGAAGTCTGGAGGGCGCGGTTCGCGACGTGTGGGGGGCTCCGGCTGGATGTTCACGCTCTGATCGTAACTTTGAACCCTCGGTTGATTGTTCAGCCGATTTGCTTGCTGATACCGAGAGAAAACCCTCAAAGGAGGATGGATGCGGCCGGTGGACCTCGCACGAGCAGTGGCTGTGTCTTCGGCTTTGTCCGGGTTGGCTACGGCGTACAGGGTTGCAAAACGATCTGGTGCAAGTGTTCAGGTATTTGCTCGCGCTGCCAACTACGCTCACGGGCTATCGCTACCGACGCGGTGTCGAGACTCGTCACAGCTGTGTTCGCCGCAGGCGCGGCCGCCTTTCTGACCGACGTCGTGGCGTAGTTGGCCGCGTGGGGCGCGTGGGTGTACACGTGTGCCGTGGCGGCGGCGTGACCTGCCGCCCGCGCCGCCGCCTTCGCGGCGTCATCTGGCGCGTCCCGGGCGGCCGCGTGCGAGGCGAACGCGGCTTTTCGAGCGCCGGTCATCTTTAGCTCCCCTCGCGCCCAGGCCCTTCCGGCCTCGATCGCCTCCCGCGGCCGAGCGTCGCCTGGTACTGCGCGCTCGAAGTTCTCGAGCACGCGCTCGGCGCACGCCGCGGCCCAGATCACGAGTGTCTGGTGTTCCTGTAAATCGAGTTCCATCCGCACTCCCTTCGTCGTCCTCAAGCGTGACATCACCGCTCCTACGGACTGAGCATTGAGCAGCAACACTGCCCGCGAGGACTTCGAACTCACCGGTCAGCGGTTCTATCTGCACCCGGAGATGTTCATCGTCACCGCCGCCTAATCCTGCGCTAGCACGTTGAGTTCGAGTCGACTGATGACTCATGGCACTGCGCACTGGTGGCTCCGATCTCCGAATCCCGAACGAAGTCTTCCTCGGACCCTCGTCGGACAGGGCGGCCAAAAATTCGCGGTCTTGGACGTTACCGCCGTACCAGAGCATATTGCAGGCATCGAGCATGACCGCGAAGTTCGTCTCGCCCCACACCTTCTTCGCCTGCGACGGCGACTGCAAGATGGTGAGCAGGACGATGCCGCGGCTACCGAAGTGGGAGTACCAGTCGGGAAGTTGCTGCAATTTGCAGATGTTCGCGGCCTCGTCGAGGATCATCACCGCCGGGACCGGCAGGCGCCCACTCGTCTGCTGCGCACCGTACTCGAGGGCGGCGTCTCCGATCGCGCCCCGACCAGTGCCGGCACCTGAGGGACAGTGACGCGATCATGATGAAACAACCCTTTACCCAACCTCAAAGTTGGGCAAGATGGTGCCATGGCCAACGTGGAGAAGAAGTCGCCGATCAGAACCCCAGAACTCGCAGGGCGCCGGACGGGTTCGCGGATAGGTCACAAAGCGCGGACAAGTCCCTTGATGATGCCCCACAGCACGTCACGGTTGCTGAAGTAGTCGCGCCAGACGGCGATCTTGCCGTCCTTCATCTCGAACGTGCCGCACACCCAGAATTCGGCTCGAACCCTCTTGTAGATCAGGACATCGGTGCGTTCGGTAAGTACGGCCTTTCCGTCGCCCGCGATGTGGTGCAGGCGCACGTCGAATCCGAAACCTGGTCGTGCCATGCCCTGCAGGATTCGCATGATCGGACCGATCCCGCGAATCTTGGGCAGGGACACGTTGTGCCACACGATGTCCCGGTCGAGGTACTGCTTCGCTGCTGCCGGGTCGCCGGCAACGAGCGCGGCGAGGAAGGCGCGCACCACCTCGACGTCCGCGGTGTCCGTCGTGGTGGTTTCAAGGGGCGATTTCGAGTTCGAGTTCGTCATGTTCTCCCTGCCTTGGTGATGGCTCAGCGAACGAAAGTTCCCTGGCCGTGCGTGTTGTAGTACTCCAATGTGACGCCGTCCCCCGCGAAGGCGGCTTTCGAGATCGTGCCGGGCGGAGCATTCTCGCCGCTCGGTGTGAACGTGAACGTATCACCGCTCCAATGCGTCAGCGGAAAAGTCTGACCGACGGGCCCGAGTTGGAGCGAGAGCGCGCCGTCGTTCGCGGTGACGACAGCGGGGCCCCAATAGTTATTGTCGTAGTCGCCAGTGTAAGTGGGAAGCGCCTGCGCGGGAGCGGGGTTGGTGGGCGCGTCCTTGCCGACGAGGCTGCCCTCTGGATCGAGCATCGGCGCGAAGGCCTGGGCATACAGCGCCCTCCAGTCTTCGCGGATCTCGCCGAACTGAACGAGGTCGGCGAACTCGGCAGTCAGGGTTTCCGGGATGCCGATGGGGGATCCGTTCGTCAGGGCGACGATGGCGACGTCGGCGGACGGTATCGCGACGAAGTTCGCTGCGGCGCCGAGATTGAACGCGCCCGAGTGGCTGAGGGACACGCGCCCGGCCGGGGTCGTCGACACGTTGAATCCGTATCCGTACAACCCTGGACGAGCGTCCGGAGAACCCGGTGGATTGGACACGATCTGAGGACTGACGGCGGGGAGCAGTGCGTCGTAGGCGACGATCTGCCTGCCGTCGAACGACCCGTCCAAAAGGAGCATTGTCAGCCACTTGCCCATGTCGTTGGCGGTCGAACTCACACCGCCGGCAGGGGACTGGGCATCGGGGTCGCGCACCGCGGCGACGTACCTGCCGTCGACCAGTTGGTATGCGGTGGCCCGGTCTCTGTGAACCTGGTAGTCGGCAAATCGTGAACTGGTGGAGGACATCCCCAGCGGCTGGTAGATCGCCTGCTCGGAGAGCGTGGCCCAGTCAGTCCCTGACGCAGCCGCGACGGCCTCGGCCGCCGCGGTGAGGCCGAAGTTGGTGTATGCATAGCTGATCCGGAACGGGTTCAGTGGTTCGAGGCGGAGCTTGTCGAGTACTTGTGCCCGGTTGTAGCCGAGGTCCTCGAGTTTGTCGCCGGCGTGGTCGGGCAGGCCCGACCGGTGTGAGTACAGATCACCTACCGTGACGTGTTCGGTGACCCACGGGTCGGCCAACGAGAAATCGGGCAGCGTGGAGGCGATCGGAGTGTCCCAGCCGATCATCCCGGCCCCGACCTGGCGTGCTATGACAGTGGAGCCGACCGGTTTCGACAACGACGCCAACTGGAATACCGTGTCGGCGTCCACCTTGTGGTCGGTGCCGGCTTCACGCACTCCGAAGCCCTTGGCGTAGAGGGTCTGTCCGCCGTGGACGACAGCCACCGCCATGCCCGGCACGCCGGAACTTTCCATCAACTCGTTCGCCAGTTCGTCGAGGCGCCCTACGGCGTCGTCGATCTGGTTGCGGGGGATGTCGACACCCGCGACGACGGCCGGGTTGGCCAGTACCGCAGACTCTGTGGGAGAGTTCGCGCCCGAGGTGCCCGGGGACGGCGCGTCGGAGGTCTGGGAGGTGCAGCCTGCGACGAGTGACCCGCCGAGCGCAAGCGCGAGCAGCATCGTCACGTTCCCATGTCTGCGCATCTGGCGATCCTCTGCTCGGGCCGGGCGACAGTCTTGATTGTCAGACTAACGATCGGAGGCCGATGACCAGGCTGTTTTCGTCACGATGACGGCGTGGTTCCGGTCGAGTTCATCGCTTGGCAACCTGCAGCCCGAATGGACGCTACGGTGTGCGGATGCCGATTGAGAAAAATGACTCGCAGTTGCTCAGTGAGCTTGTCCCGGTCGTGGAGGAGAATCTCACACGTCACATCGCCGAGGCTGACGGTTGGCAACCACATGACCTGGTTCCCTGGGATCAGGGCAAGAACTTTGCGTTCATGGGTGGAACTGATTGGTCGGCAGACCAGACGTCCCTCAGCGAGGTCGAGTCGCTCGCGCTGACGGTCGGAGTGCTCGTTGCGGACAATCTGCCCGCGTACCACCGGGAGATCGCCAAGCACCTTGCGCTGATGGGCCCGTGGTGGCGCTGGGTGGGACGCTGGACCGCCGAGGAGAACCGGCAATCCATCGTGCTCCGGAACTACCTGATGGTGACGCGCGCCGTCGATCCGGTCGCCCTCGAGCGTGCGCGGATGGACGAGATGGTGCGCGGTTACGCGATGGCGCCGATGCACCTGATCGAGATGCTCGTCAATTCCGCGCTCGAAGAGAAGGCCGCCGCGGTGCGACACCACAACACCGCAGCGCTCGGCGAGGACCCACTGGTGGCGATGATCGCAGAGCGATTGGCCGCAGACGATGATCTGCAGTCGCTCTTCTACCGCAACCTCGTGGAGGCGGCACTCGAGTTGGCGCCGGACCAGACGGTCCAGGCGGTCGCGTCACGGATCGCCGCCTTCGATGTGCCGAGCGTGGTGCTGCCCGGCGGAGGCAGCAGTACTGCGGTGCTGGCAGAAGCCGGTATCTACGATCTCGCTGAGCAGGGGGAGAAGGTATTCTCCCCGCTGCTGCGGTCTTGGAACATCGCCACCCGCACCGACCTCGGGCCGGAAGGCGACCAGGCCCGCGAGGAACTGTCCGCACTGCTGTAGCGGTCAGTCCTTCACCTTTGCCATAGCCAGCACGTCGAGACGCTTGTCGAGTTCCTCCTCGCTGAGCTTGTCGCCGATCAAGCCGCGGTCTACGACGGTCTCACGGATGGTCTTCTTCTCCCTCAACGCCTGTTTGGCAACGGCCGCGGCCTCCTCGTACCCGATCGCAGAGTTCAGTGGTGTCACGATCGACGGTGACGACTCGGCGAGAGTCAACAGGTGCTCGGTGTTTGCGACGAGTCCCTTGACGCACCTGTCGGCGAACAGCCGCGACACGTTCGCCAGCAGGGTGAACGACTCCAGCAGGTTCCGCGCCATCATCGGGATGTAGACGTTCAACTCGAATGCGCCCGCCGCGCCTCCCCAGGCGATGGCCGCGTCGTTGCCGACCACCTGGGCGGCCACCTGCGTGGTCGCTTCGGGGAGCACCGGATTGACCTTGCCAGGCATGATCGAGCTTCCCGGCTGCAGGTCGGGGAGTCGGATCTCGCCGAGTCCGGTGAGGGGTCCCGAGCCCATCCAGCGGATGTCGTTGGCGATCTTGGTGAGGGACACAGCGATCGTGCGCAGTGCCCCGGACGCCTCCACCAGGCCGTCCCGCGCCGCCTGCGCCTCGAAACCGTTCTTCGCCGGTGTGAGCGCGTCGATGCCTGTCGCCCTGACCAGTTCGGCCACCACCTTGGGGCCGAAGCCGTCCGGCGCGTTGAGGCCCGTTCCGACGGCGGTGCCGCCGATGGGCAGCTCGCCGAGGCGGGGGAGGCAGGCCACGACGCGCTCCATCCCCGCTTCCATCTGGCGGGCGTAGCCGCCGAACTCCTGGCCGAGTGTCACCGGGACGGCGTCCATGAGGTGAGTCCGGCCGGACTTCACGACGGTCTTCCACTCGGTGGACTTGTCGAGCAGGGCCAGTCGCAGATGGTCGAGGGCGGGAAGTAGATCCTTCACCGCGGCCTCGGTTGCTGCGACGTGCGTTGCGGTGGGGAAGGTGTCGTTGGACGACTGCGACATGTTGACGTCGTCGTTGGGATGCACGGCCACACCGGCCGCCGCGGCGATGGAGGCGATCACTTCGTTGGCATTCATGTTGGAACTGGTGCCCGAGCCGGTCTGGAACACGTCGATGGGGAACTGGTCGTCGTGCCTGCCCGCGGCGATCTCGCCGGCCGCCGCGATGATGGCATCGGCCTTTGTGGCGTCCAGGAGACCCAGATCCTTGTTGACCTGTGCACACGCCGCCTTCAACAGCCCCATCGCGCGAATCTGGGTGCGCTCCAGGCCTCGGCCGCTGATCGGGAAGTTTTCGACGGCGCGCTGGGTTTGCGCGCCCCACAGTGCATCCACGGGCACCCACACCTCGCCCATGGTGTCGTGCTCGATCCGGTACTGCTGCTCGCTACTCTCGGTCATCCGTCAAACATGCCACTATCGAGCGGATCGCGGGACGCTACCGCCCGCCTGTTCGATGGCGCTTGTGACCGAAAGGCGCACGGTGGGCAGAGCCGCCTAGAAGGTCGGCGGAACCGCGCCGTCCTCGCCGGTGAAGTCAACGGACGAGTACTCGCGCAACTTTTCGAGACGGTGGTAGGCATCGATCATGCGGACGGTGCCCGACTTGGACCGCATCACGATGGATTGGGTCGATGCGCCGCCGCCGTAGTAGCGGACACCACGGAGAAGGTCGCCGTCGGTGACTCCGGTGGCGCAGAAGAAGACGTTCTCGCCGGATACCAGATCCTCGGTGGTCAGCACGCGGTCGAGGTCGTGGCCGGCATCGATGGCTTTCTGCCGCTCGTCATCGTCGGTCGGTGCCAGCCGGCCTTGCAGCGCGCCGCCCATACAGCGCATTGCGGCGGCGGCGATAATCCCTTCGGGGGTGCCACCGGTGCCGAGCAGCATGTCGGTGCCCGACTCAGGGCGAGCCGCAGCGATCGCGCCGGCGACGTCGCCGTCGGAGATCAGCCGGATTCGGGCGCCAGTGTCCCGGACCTCCTGAATGAGTCGGGTATGCCGTGGACGGTCGAGGATGCACACCGTCACGTCGGAGGAGGATGCCTTGCGGACCTTCGCGACGCGCTTGATGTTCTCGGCGATCGGAGCTGTGATGTCGATTACATCGGCGGCGTCTGGACCGACGGCGATTTTCTCCATGTAGAACACCGCGGACGGGTCGAACATCGCGCCGCGCTCGGAGACCGCCAGCACGGCGATGGCGTTCGGCATGCCCTTGGACATCAGGGTGGTGCCATCGACGGGGTCGACCGCAACGTCGCAGGCCGGCCCGTCGCCGTTGCCGACCTCCTCGCCATTGAAGAGCATCGGGGCTTCGTCTTTCTCACCCTCGCCGATGACGACGACGCCGCGCATCGACACGGAGCTCACGAGCTGCCGCATGGCGTCGACGGCGGCACCGTCGCCCCCCTCCTTGTCGCCACGGCCGACCCAGCGCCCGGCGGCCATCGCACCAGCCTCGGTGACGCGCACCAATTCGAGGGCAAGATTTCGGTCCGGGGCCTCGCGGCGACTCGAAGTGGTGCTAGCCGTCATGGGCAGTGCCTCCTGGGGCAGTCACGGTCGACCCGGGTACGTCGACGCTGGGTCGGCGGCCTGGCGGCCACCGGGAATCGGGTGGGGTGTGCTTGCCCATCATCCCAGAAAGGCCTGATCACTGTCGCAGGAAGGTCCCCGGAACAAGTGTGACGTGCACTGCTCGGGTGCGATTGGCGGGACCGAGAATCGTTGTTCCCGGACCAACCCTGGATACTAGGCGTGTGGCATCTGATAAACCGCGCATCCTGCACAACAACCGCGACATGGTGTGGTCGCTCCTACCCCTTGTCCTGTTCTGCGTGCTGATCGCGGGTATCGCCAGCCAGTGCACGCTCAGCCCGGGCGGACCGACCAGCGGTCCGATCCCGAGTTTCGACGCCGATGCGGCACTCGAGTACGACGCCAAGGACCTCTCGTTCCCGGTGCGTCAGCCGGTGACTCCGGAGGGTTGGGCGCCCAACTCGGGAAGCCGGAGCATCGTCAGCGGCGACGACGGTGGAGACTCGACTACGGTCGGATTCATCACCTCGGCCGGCCGCTACATTCAGCTCACCCAGAGCGATGCGCTCGAGACCGTCCTGGTGCCGTTCGTGGCCGGTGACCCGCGCACTGCCACCGGAACCGAGGAAGTCGCAGGCCACAGCTGGATCGTTTACGGCGGTGAGGGTGTCGAGCCGATCTGGATCTCAGACTTCGGCGACGTCCGAATCTTGACCACCGGTAGCGCGTCACCCGAGGAGTTCGAGCAGTTGGCGACCTCAGTGGCGGACGCGCCGGTTCTCGCTCCCTGAGACCCGACGGCGTCAGCCCTCGTCTTCGTCGTGCGAGAGCGCTGTCTCGACGCGTGTGCGTGCCCCGGCGAGGTGTTCCTCACATCTCTTGGCGAGGGCTTCGCCCCGCTCCCACAGCGCGAGGGACGCGTCGAGGTCGAGGCCACCCTGTTCGAGCACCTTGACCACGTCTACGAGTTCATCGCGTGCCGCTTCATAGCCGAGTTCCGCGATGTCGGTGTCGTTTCCGGTGGACTCACTCATGTCTAACTGTCCTTTCCCATCACCGCGGCGCGGATTGCGCCGTCGGCGACTCGAACACGAATTTGGGTGCCTGGTGGGGCGTCGTCGACGGACCGCAACACCGCGGGATCGCCGTTCGCTACGATCCGCTGCACCACTGAGTAGCCGCGGGCCAGTGTCGCTGCCGGTCCGAGGGTTGTGAGCCGTGCGCGGAGGTGCTCGATCGTCGTGCTCTCCGCGGCGATCGCGCGGCTGATGTCGCGCCGTGCGGTCTCGCGCAGTCGTTCGATCTCGTCCGACCGCTGGTCGAGCGCTCGTATGGGATCGGCGAGCACCGGCCGACTGCGAAGCTGGGAGATCAGATGCGACTCACGCTGCACCCAGTTACGCAGAGCCGCCGCGCTCCGCACCCGTAGCTCACCGACCAGTGCCAGTTCGGCGACGGCGTCCGGCACGACGCATTTCGCGGCGTCCGTCGGCGTGGCGGCACGCAAGTCGGCTACGTGATCGCTCAGCGGGCTGTCCGGTTCATGTCCGATCGCGCTGACTACAGGTGTGGTGCAGGCGACGATGGCGCGGCACAGCGTCTCATCGGAGAACGGCAACAGATCCTCCACGCTGCCGCCGCCGCGGGCGAGGACGATCACGTCGACCTGTGGGTCCGCGTCGAGTTCCTTCAGCGCGTCGAGGATCTGCGGCACGGCGGTCGCACCCTGGACAGGGGTGTTGCGTACGTCGAACTTCACGGCAGGCCAGCGCCGCCGGGCCACGCTGAGGACATCGTGCTCGGCCGCGCTGGCGCGGCCCGTGATCAGCCCGATTGTGCCGGGCAGGAACGGCAGCGGACGCTTCAGCCGAGGGTCGAACAGGCCTTCGGCGGCCAGCAACGCGCGCAACCGTTCGATCCGGGCCAGGAGTTCACCGACCCCGATCGCGCGGATGTCCGTGACGCGCAGCGACACCGACCCACGACCGGTGTAGAACGACAGCTTGCCGAACATCACCACGCGGCTGCCCTCGGTGAGCGGAACCGGTGAGTTCTGCAGCAGCCGCGGGGAGCACGTCACCGAAAGAGACATGTCGACGGAGGGATCCCGCAGTACCAGAAACGCGGTCCGGGTTCCCGGACGGGCATTGATCTGGGTGATCTGGCCTTCGACCCAAATGCTTCCGAGTCGATCGATCCACTGTGCGACCTTGGCCGACACGGTGCGGACGGGCCACGGTTGCTCGGCGGTACTGGGTCCGGGACTGGCTGCGTGGGGCTGCGTGGAGGTCACTTGGCCTTGGCGGTGGTGATGCGGTTGGTCAGCATGGTCTGGAACGGCGCCCGCGCCAGGGTGGCGTTCTCGTAGTCCAGCAGTGACGTGAGGTCCTCGACGGAGAGGGTACGCAGACGGGCGCGTAACTGGGCGAGGGTCAGCGAACTGTAGTCGAGGAGAACGGCGATCTCCGGTTCGGGCACAGGGAGAGTAGTTGCGGTGGACTTCTTACCCGACTTGCCCGACGTCTTACCCGACTTGCCCGACGTCTTCGGTGCGGCACCATTGGTGGCGGGGGGAGCAGCCTTCGGGGTGGACATTTTCTCGGGCGTGCTCTCGTCCTGAGGGCTCAGCGAATACAGGGCGAATCGGCCAGGCCCGGCCGAGCGGTCGTCGGGCCCGTCGGCAACGGGGGGTTCCGGGTCGGTGTCCTCGTCGAAGACGGCCCACTCCGGCTGTTCATTGCCGTGGGTCCAGTTGATCAAGGCGAAGGCCTGGTCACCTTTGATGGCCAGGGCGGTAATCGACTGCTGGACCCGCATTGTGGTCTGCAACACCTGGCTTACCGCGGTCATGGGCAGGGTTGCGGCGGTGGTGGGCAGTCTTCTCGCCTCTTCGACGGCCGTCACGGCGATTCCGGCGGCGACACGCGCCACGAAAGGGGGACGAATCATTCCCACAGCCTGCCTCACGGCGGCACGATTTGGTAGCCGACGTGGCCAGAGTTTCGCCGAGGTCCTCGACGAGGGCATCAACCAAGTCGTCCCGATGGCACCCACGGTATACCGTCGGAGGCCTGCGACGGTGTCGCGTTCGGGGGTGCCCAGTAGGCTGAAGCCATGTCTGCGGCTGTTCCACTCGATGTCGGTATTTCACGTTCGGCAGGTTCGGGAGCATCGCGTGCCGATGGCGAGAAGCGTGTGCTGCTCGCCGAACCCCGCGGCTACTGTGCCGGGGTCGACCGCGCCGTCGAGACGGTGGAGAAGGCTCTGGAGAAGCACGGAGCGCCAATCTACGTGCGCAAAGAAATCGTGCACAACCGGCATGTCGTCGAGACACTCACCGATCAGGGTGTGGTCTTCGTCGACGAAACCGACGAGGTTCCCGAAGGCGCGCTGCTCGTGTTCTCCGCCCACGGAGTGTCGCCCGCCGTGCACGAGTCGGCCGCGGCGCGCAATCTCCGCACCATCGACGCCACGTGCCCGCTGGTCACCAAGGTTCACCAGGAAGCCAAGCGCTTCGCCCGCGACGACTACGACATTCTGCTCATCGGTCACGAAGGCCACGAAGAGGTAGAAGGCACCGCCGGCGAGGCTCCTGACCACGTCCAGCTGGTCGACGGCCCCGACTCGGTCGGTGCCATCACGGTCCGCGACGAAACGAAGGTCATCTGGTTGTCGCAGACCACGTTGAGCGTTGACGAGACGATGCAGACGGTCGCGCGGCTGCGTGAGCGTTTCCCGAATCTGCAGGATCCGCCGAGTGACGACATCTGCTACGCCACTCAGAACCGTCAGGTGGCGGTCAAGGCCATGGCACCCGAGTGCGACCTCGTGATCGTGGTCGGCTCCCGGAACTCCTCGAACTCCGTTCGCCTCGTCGAGGTCGCGCTGGGGGCCGGAGCGAAGGCGTCGTATCTGGTCGACTACGCACGCGAAATAGATCCTGCCTGGCTCGAAGGGGTCAAAACGGTCGGAATCACCTCGGGAGCCTCGGTCCCGGAGATCCTCGTGCGCGGCGTGGTCGACCTACTCGACGAGCACGGATTCCACAACGTGCAACCCGTCACCACGGCGAACGAGACTTTGGTCTTCGCCCTCCCTCGTGAGCTTCGTGCCGCACGGACCTGAGCTGCACGGACTTTGATCGGAGGGTTCGTCTCTCACCCACAGCGTTCTAGCGGGGTCGCTCCGTCCCGAACGGTGGCTCGTCGCTGCTGCGGTAGCGCACCCGCGGAATCGGGTGCGCGGGCACCTCGGGGTTGGCCCGTGGCCGCGGTGTCGCGCGTGGCTGGACCCGGTGGGGTGCCTGAGCGGGCCGGTCGACGATCGGCGGTGGCGGTGGCGCGGTGCGACCACCCGCATACGATGATCGTCGAGGTTGCGGCTGTCGCGGTGGTTGCGCCTGACGTGGTGGTTGAGGCTGTCGAGGCGGCTGCGGCTGCTGCCGAGGCTGCGCCTGAGGGGCGGCGTCCCGACGTGCGGACGAGCGAGGGCGCTGTTGCGCTGTGCCCGCTTCCCGGGCCCTGCGCGGTGGTGCTTGCCACGCTTCCTCGCTCGCGGCCCGCGGCCGGGTGGCTCGAGTCGGACGCTCACGCCTCCCGGACGCTGACGTGTGTGCGCGCCCGGCGCGGCGTTGCCTTAGCAGAACGAGGCGGATTCCACCGATCACGAGCGCGACAACGGTGGCGCCGAGCATCACCGGGAACCGGTTGACCAGTGGATATACAACGTTGATAGCCAGATCCTTCAGTGCAAGGCTGCTCTCATTTGCAATCAGGCTCTGACCGAGGGGTACCGCGACGAACATGATCAGGGGCGGCTGGACGATCGCAGTGAACACCGCCCGGTTACAGGCGGCGAGCGCGGCGAGAACGCAGCCGAGGAAATAGAATACGGAGAACGTCGCTGTGAGTTCGGTGCCACTAGCCGCATCGACAGCGAGTCCGGCAAAGGTGCCACCAATAGCCACGAGGATGACGCCCCACCAGGGGAGTCCCGGGATCGTAGGGACAATCGACCGCCTGTCGAGCGGCACCCCAGAGCGAGCACGTTGGGTTGCAGACACACTCTGACAGTAGCGGCAACTTGTTAAATGGCCTCGTTGGCGTGACCGTTGGAGGCCGAGAGATCCTCGAGATTTGTTCGTCGTGGCCACGAGTCCACGGCGTTGACCTCGGTGACATCGCCGTCGAAAATCTCGAGGTCGTGCAGCTTGCGGGCCGTTACTGTGACCCGAGTCTCCATCGACGCCACGGTGAGGTTGAACGAGTCGACGGCCTTGCCGAGTTGTAAGCCCAGTCGGTCGAGATGCGAACCGACGGTGCCCAATCTCGCATACAGCTCTCGGCCGAGCTGGTGGATCTTCGCGGCGTCCTGCGACAGCGCCTCCTGGCGCCAGGTGTGTGCGATGGTCCGCAGCAAGGCGATCAGGGTGGTCGGCGTGGCGAGGATCACGTTCCGCGCGAAGGCATACTCGAGCAGTCCCGAGTCGGTGGTCAGCGCCGCGTCCAGGAACGGGTCGCCTGGAACGAACAGGACCACGAACTCAGGCGTCGGGTCGAAGGACTCCCAGTACGCCTTGTCTGCCAACTGGTCGACATGGGTGCGCAGTTGCCGGGCATGCCGGGTGAGGTGCTGCGCCCGGGCGCTCGGATCTTCCGTTTGCGCTGCGTCGAGGAAAGCTGCGAATGGGACCTTCGCGTCAACCACGATCTGCCTCCCCCCAGCCAGGTACACGAGGAGGTCGGGACGGACGCCCTCCTTGCTGACCTGTGTGTCGAAGTCGCAGTGCCGGACCATCCCGGCCAATTCGACCACGCGCTCAAGTTGGATCTCGCCCCATCGGCCGCGGATCTGCGGCGCTCGCAGCGCGGTGACGAGTTGACTGGTCTGGGTGGACAGCGTCTGCGAGGCCCGGTGCATGCCCTCCACCTGCTCGGTGAGTCCGGCATAGGCGTGGACGCGGTTGCGTTCGACGTGATCGACCTGTTGAGCCAGCGCCCCGACCGCCTTGTGCAGGGGTTCGACGAGGCGGGAGATCTGATCGCCGATCGCGCCCGAGTGGCGCCGGGCGGAATCTTCGCTGACCGCGGTCAGCGACTGCCGCAGGAGAGCTTCGTTTTCGCGCAGCGCAGCCAGTTGGGCTTCGGCTCGCGCGGCCCGGTCACCGCTGCGCGCCGCGTGCAGCAGCCACCCGAGGACGGTGCCCGCGGCCAGTGCCAGGAGCATTCCGAGTGCAGCGAGTGCATTCATAGGTTTGATGGTGCACCACACCACCGACAAGCGGATTCGGCCCGGCGACAGGTACCCCAAGTTTTCAGGGTTGTCAGTGCGGTGCTCTACCGTTTCGGGTCATGAGGATCCTGCACACTTCGGATTGGCACATCGGACGCACGTTCCACGGGGTGGACCTGCTCGCCGACCAGACCCGTGTGCTCGATGCGATCGCCGCCCTCGTCGCGGAGCACGGCGTGGACGTCGTCGTTGTTCCTGGAGACGTCTACGACCGTTCGATCCCCAGTGCTGACGCCGTCACCGTGTGCAACCGCGGATTCGAAGCGATCCGGGACGCCGGCGCGGTCATCGTCGCGACCTCCGGCAACCACGACTCCGCTGCCAGGCTCGGCGCGGGTGCCGCATTTTCCCGTGCAGGCGGCCTGCACTTGATGACGACCGTCGCCGGTATCGGCTCGCCCGTCGTCCTCGAGGACGAACACGGCACGGTCGCGTTCTACGGGATTCCGTACCTTGAACCGGAGATCACCCGCGATCGACTCGGAGTGCCGTCTGCCCGGTCGCACGCCGAGATCCTCGACGCCGCGATGGTCCGCGTTCGCGCCGACCTCGATGCCCGTCGCGAGACGCTTCCTCGTACCAGGTCCGTGCTTCTCGCTCACGCGTTCGTCGTGGGTGCCGAGCCCACTGGATCGGAGCGGTCCATCTCCGTCGGTGGCGTCGAGACGGTGCCGGCATCAGCCTTCGGTGGAACCGACTACGTCGCGCTCGGCCACCTCCATTCGCCCCAGACTCTCGCGGAGAACATCCGGTACTCGGGGTCGCCGCTGCCGTACTCGTTCGGCGAGCGCACCCACAGCAAGGCTGTCTTCATCGTCGATCTGGATGCGGACGGACTGCGAACCGTTGAGCGTGTCGCGTTGCCGGTAGTCCGCGGTCTGCGACAACTGACCGGCACGGTGCGCGAACTGCTCGAGAACGACGAGTACGAAGACGCCCGGGACTGCTACGTGTCGGCCGTTCTCACTGATCCGGAACGCCCGGTCGACGCCATGCGCGCGCTGCAGACGCGATTCCCGTTCGCTGTCCATCTCGAGTGGAAACGTCCGGAAGGCAGTGAGAATCTCCGGTATCAAGACAAGATACGTGGGCGCAGTGATCTGCAGATCACTCACAGCTTCCTTACCGATGTACGTAACGAGCCGTCGGTAGGTGAAGTCAGGCTGGTGGAAGCCGCACTCGGCTTCGCCGAACGGGCAGGCGAGGACACCGCCGAAGTCGGCGCGCTGGGGCAGACGGCATGAAACTGCACCGACTCGAGGTCGAGGCCTTCGGGCCGTTCGCGGGATCAGTGGAAGTCGACTTCGACCGACTCGGCGCAGATGGTCTCTTCCTTCTACACGGTCACACCGGCGCCGGGAAGACCACCGTTCTCGACGCCGTGGCCTTCGCGCTCTACGGCACCGTGCCCGGGGCGCGTAAGGAAGGCAAACGGCTTCTTTCCGACCATGCGCCCGCCGGTTCCGTTCCGACGGTGACGCTCGAGGCCACGATCGGCGGCCGACATCTGCGACTCGTGCGCAGTCCCGAATTCGAGCGCCTGAAGCGTCGAGGGTCGGGAACGATCAAGGAGAACGCGAAGGCCACGCTTACGTGGCTCGACGGACGCGGCGAGGACCTGTCCCGGATCCCCGACATCGCCGAGGAGGTCGGCCGGCTGATGGGCATGAGTGCCGATCAGTTCTTCCAGGTGGTCCTGCTGCCCCAGGGTGAGTTCGCGAGATTCCTGCGCGCCGACAACGAGGAACGGGGTCAGCTCTTGGAGAGGCTGTTCGACACCACCCGTTTCGGGACGGTGGAGGAGTGGTTTCTCAACCGCAGGCGCATCAGCGCCCAAGACTTGGACGACCATCAGCGGGGCATCGAAGTACTGATCGCGAAGGTCGGGGCGGCGGCGGGAATCGAGGGAGGCGCCGATGCCGACCCGGTGACCTGGGCGCACAAACTCGAGGACCAGGCCCGCGAGATTCACGAAGCCGCCTCGAATGACCTGGAAAAAGCCAAGGTCGAGGCGAAATCGGCCGGTGACGCGCTGACTGAAGCACGCCGAATACTCGAACTGCAGAGTCGTCGACGACGGGCGGAGTCGGAACTTGCCGCGCACGCCGCGGGTGCGGGCGACCGCGCCGTTCTCGCCGCCGAATTGGCGGATGCGCGCCGGGCCGAACCGGTGGCAGCCGCCGCACGGGACGCCGAGTCCGCTCGAACCAAGTCGGCCGCCGCGCTGCGGAACGTCGAGATGATCGCCGGGGATCTCAGCTCGAGAGTGGGCGGCGCCGAACTTGTGTTCGAGTTGCCTTGGCCACATGAGGTTTTCGATCGAGAGCGCATCCGAGCGCATATTCGATCCTGGCGCGACGAGGTCGTGCGTCTCGACGCCGCCCTTGCCGAGTCCGCAGCAGCCGAGCGTCTCTCGGTCGAACTCGGTCGGCTGCATGAAAGGCGGGTTGGACTCGCCGACGCCGGTGAGGCCCTGTCCCTCGAGCGGGAACAGTTGCCGCTCGCGCTGCAGATAGCGGAGAAGGCGCTGGACTCGGCGCGGAAGGCCGCTGCCGCACTGCCCGCCCTCGTGGACGCCCGGGATCGTGCGGCCGATGCCGCCTCGGCTGCGGCGGGCCTTCGTCCGCGCCGGCTCGAGCGCGATCGGCTCGAGCGCTCGGTGCTCGACGCCAGACAGTCACACCAAGACGCACGCGGGCGCTGGCTCGACCTGTTGCAGCGTCGAATCGTCGGGATGGCAGCGGAACTGGCAGGCAAACTCGAGGACGGTGAGCGATGCATGGTGTGCGGATCGTTCGAGCATCCGCGCCCGGCAGAGCCGTCCGAACAATCGATCACTAAATCCGACGAGGATGCGGCACTCGCCGAGGAGCAGCGCACCGCGACGGCACTGACCGCCACGCGGGACGAGCTGGCCGTGGTCGAGCGTGCGATCGACGTGTTGATTCAGCGCGGTGGTGACGGCGATACGAATGAACTCGATCAGGCACGTGCCGAGGCCGACACGATGGTGCGGGAGTCGACCGCGCTCGCCGACGAGGTCGGAAAGCGGGCCAAGTCCCTCGAAGAACTCCGGGATCGTGAGAGCCTGTTGCAGGAACGCCTGAGGGGACTGGGCGTCGACGCAGCCACCGTGGCCGAGAAGATTGCGGCGAGTGCAGCGCAATTCGAAGAGATTCGGATACGCGTGAGCGCGGCGGCAGGCGAAGACCCGAGTGTGGAGGCTCGCCGCGCACGACTCGACGCGCTTGCCGAAACGGCTTCACACCTACTCGACGCGCGCGATGCGGGTACGGCGGCCGAGTTGTTGGCCGGTGAACTCTCCGCGAAGGCGAAAACGCTTTCCGAAAATGCGGGTTTCGGGGGCACCGACGATGCCCTGGCCGCAGTAAGGACCACGGCTCGCCAGGATGAGATCGAGGCAGTTCTGGCGGCGGCCCGCGATGCGGAGGTCGGGGCACGGAGTGTGCTCGACGATCCCGACGTCGTAGTCGTCTCGGGCGCGGAACCTGTGGAGTTGGGCCACGTCCAGCGCGCGCACGATGTGGCGGCGGAGTCGGTGAACCTTGCCGTCGCGGCGGCGTCCGATGCCGGGCGCCGACTACTCGACCTCGAACGGTTCGTTCATCAACTCGCCGAGGCCGCCGAGGCGATGGCTCCGATGCAGGCCGCCCACGAGGAGTTGGCCGCGCTCGCCGAGGTGATCGCCGGCCGCGGTCAGAACTCACGGCGGATGTCGCTGCGGTCCTACGTGCTGGCTGCTCGGTTGGAAGAGGTGGCGGTTTCAGCGTCCGCACGTCTTGGCCGGATGTCCGCGGGACGCTACGAATTCGTGCACACCGACGAGGCCGGTCCGCGTGGCAGACGGGGAGGCTTGGGGCTCGACATCCGCGACGACTACACCGGGGTCGTGCGGTCGGCCAAGACGCTCTCCGGCGGGGAGTCGTTCCTGGCGTCGTTGTCGTTGGCGCTCGGTCTCGCCGATGTGGTTGCGGCGGAGTCGGGAGGCGTCGTGCTCGACACCATGTTCATCGACGAAGGATTCGGTACGCTCGATTCAGACACCCTCGACTCGGTTATGGGTGTGCTCGACGAACTTCGTGACGGTGGCCGCGTGGTCGGGATCGTCAGTCACGTCGACGAGATGCGTCAGCGAATCCCGAACCGCCTTCACGTGATTCGGGGACGATCTGGCTCCACCCTGGAGGTGGTGGCCGGCTGAGGCTGTTCAGTCCGCGGTGGGAGAGACGGCGGATTCGTCGACGGTGACGCCCTCCCGTTCGGTCTCCTCTACGTCTTCGTCACCGGCGTGGGCGTCGGGGGCGTCGTCGATGTCGCTCTCTGCGCTGTGCTCGTCGATCTGCTCGCCGATGTAGCGAATCACCACGGCGATAACGGCTGCTGTGGGGACTGCGAGGAAGGCGCCGACGATTCCGAACACGGAACCGCCCGCGGCGACGGAGAGCAGCACCACGACCGCATGCAGTTTCATGCTCTTGCTCTGCAGCACCGGTTGCAGCACGTTGCCCTCGATCTGCTGCACCACGATGATGATGATCAGCACAATCACGGCTGTCGTGAGGCCGTTGGCCACCAACGCCACAAGCACGGCGAGAGCGCCTGCGACGAACGCGCCGACGATCGGGATGAAGCCGCCGATGAAGGTCAGGATCGCCAGGACCGGCGCGAGTGGCACGCCGAGGATCAGCAGTCCGGCGCCGATGAACACGGCGTCGATGAGGCTGACCAGGGCCTGGGTTCGGATGAACCCGCCGAGCGTGTCCCACATTCGGCCGAGTACCGCTTCGAGGTGGCGTCCAGCGCGGCCACCGGTCACGGAGTGCAGCCACGGGGTGAAGCGGGGGCCGTCCTTGATGAAGAAGAATGACAGGACGAGCACGAGGCCGAGGGTGATGAGGAGCGACCCGGCGGTGCTGACGCCGGTAAACACACCGGACGCGATGACCGTTCCGCTCTCCTGGACCTTCGCGATTATGGTGTGGATGCCCTCGTTGATCTGCTCGTCCTGGAGGTTGATCGGGGGACCCTTCAGCCATTCCTGGACCGTGTTGATGCCCTCGGTGGTCCTGTTGGCCAGTTCGGGTGCCTGGCTGACGACAGACGGCACAATGCCCGCGACGATTCCGGCGACGACAGCGATGAACACGATGAGCGTCGTCGCGGCAGCGGCGGCTGGGGGAACGCGCCGTTTGGTCATTGCTCGGGTCGGTGGCCACAGCACGGTGCACACGACGGTGGCCAGGAGTATGGGGAGGACGATCACCCACAGTTGTTCGATGATCCACCCGAACAACAAGGCGCCCAGTGAGATTGCCACGAGAACGAGAGACCATTTGGCTAGCCACATCGCGCCCACCCCGATGAGATGCGCGCGGTCCGGATTCGTGGATCTAGGCTCCGCCACAGATGGTCCTCCCTGGTCGTCCAGGCCATGGTCAGCTGTGCAGACGTTCGCCTGCACAGCTGATCGTACTGACAGTAGTGTCGGCGGTCGGGGATATGCCGCGCCGTCAGAAGTGCGCCGACGTTCCGTTCGGTTGGGAACTCCGTCAGAAGCGGGTCGAGTCGGCCTCGATCCAGTCGCTGAGCCAGTCCGCGGGCGGGTCGTCGAGCAGTTCACCCGGCATCAGCCACTCATAGAGTTGCGCATAGGTCCGGGTAGTGACGCCGTCGATACGTCGATTGAGCAGGGCCGGTGTCAGTTGATCGAAGCTGTCGAGGCCCATCGATGCCACCATCTGCTGGGCGCCGGCCACCGTCGATTTCTGGAACCGGAACACGCGCGCAGCCTTGTCGGGGACGTCGAGTGCCCGGGTCCGCGCCGGGTCCTGCGTGGTGACCCCGACCGGACACCGGTTGGTGTGGCACATCTGCGCTTGAATGCACCCGACGGCGAACATCATCGCCCGCGCGGACATCGTGAAGTCGGCACCCTGGATGATCCGTTTGACGATGTCGGCTGCGCTGGCGACCTTGCCGGACGCGCCGATCTTGACGCGGTCGCGCAGTCCGGTCCCGGTAAGCGCGTTGTGTACCAGCATCAGTCCCTCGGTGAGGGGCATGCCCATGTTGTCTTCGAACTCCACTGGGCCGGCCCCGGTACCACCCTCGGACCCGTCGACGATGACGAAATCGACGGTGACGTCACGCTCGAGCATCGCCTTGCAGATGCCGAGGAATTCGACGCGGGAACCGACGCACAGTTTGAACCCCACCGGCTTGCCGCCCGATAACGTCCGAAGCGTGACGATAAAGTCGACCAACTCGTTCGGGGTACTGAACGCAGTGTGGGTGGGCGGCGAGATCACCGTCTCTCCGAGAGGCAACCCCCGTGTCTCCGCGATCTCCTGTGACACCTTGGCTCCGGGCAGCACGCCGCCGAGCCCCGGTTTGGCACCCTGGGAGAGCTTGATCGAGATGGCCTTCACCTGGTCGAGCCTCGCGAGTTCGGCGAATTTGGAGGCGTCGAAATGACCGTCGCGGGTGCGGCAGCCGAAGTAGCCGGATCCGATCTCCCAGATCAGGTCTCCGTCGTGTTTGCGGTGATAGGGGCTGATGGCGCCTTCGCCGGTGTCATGGGCGAACCCGCCACGCGCCGCGCCTGCGTTGAGGGCTTCGATGGCGTTGCCAGACAGTGCCCCGAAACTCATCGCCGACACGTTGAAGAGAGCGATGTCATAGGGACGCGGGCAGTCTCGGCCGCCGAGCCTCACAGTGGAAGGTTCCAGCGGCGCCGTCCTCGCGCGTAGAGAGTGGGTCATGAACTCGTAGCCGATAGCGTGCACGTCCCGCTCGGTGCCGAACGGTTCCTCGGCCAGAGTGCCCTTGGCGCGCTCGTAGACGAGGTCGCGGGTATCGCGGTCGAAGGGTGTTCCGTCGGTCGATGATTCGATGAAGTACTGCTGGACTTCGGGACGGATCTTCTCGAGCAGAAAGCGGGCATGCCCCAGCACCGGGTAGTTCCGCAGGACGCTGTGCCTGCGTTGCAGCAGATCCCACGTCCCCACGGCAGCCAGGGCGAAGAGGACGACTGCGGCGAACCACCACCCGCTCGCCAGTCTGAGCGCCAGGGCCAGAGCGCTCAATCCGAGAATCCACATCACGAGGACAATCAACCAGCGGGTCACTCCCTGAGACTAAGACCCCCGGCAGGCGTCGGTGCGTACTCCGGCATAGTCCCTTTCCTGGACGCCGGGAGAGGATGCCATAGTGAATGCGCACGGTCAGTCGTCGCGAATGGGGGATGGATGTCAGAGCCAACGAGCAATCCGGAATGGTCGAGCGATCCGGGAACGCCGATACCCGGCGACACGGGTTCGTACGGGCTCCAGTATCAGACCCAGCAGCAACCGCCGCAGCAGCTGTACCCGGGTCAGTTCGGTCCACCGCCGCTGCCGCGTTCGAACGCAGGATGGGCCGCGGCCGCTGTGATCTTCTTCTGGCCACTCGCGTTCTCCGCCTTCAACCATGTTCACGACGTGTACCCCAAGTGGGCGATGGGCGATTACCAGGGCGCTCAATACGCATCGGATCAGGCCAAGTCTCTCGGCAAGATCGCGCTCTGGATCTTTGTGGCGCTGATGATCCTGTTCGTGCTCTTCTACGTCATCATGATCGCCGTCGTTGTTGCGAGCACCAGCAGTTCCACCATGTGACGGCCGAGGTCGGTGATTCGCCCCCGACGCCGTAGAATCCAACGACCGTGAGCCTTACCCTCGGAATCGTCGGACTGCCCAACGTCGGCAAGTCCACCTTGTTCAACGCGCTGACCAACAACGACGTGCTGGCCGCGAACTACCCGTTCGCAACCATCGAGCCGAACGTCGGACTGGTCGAACTGCCCGATCCGCGGCTGTCCAAGCTCGCCGACATATTCGGTTCGCAGCGCATCCTGCCTGCCACGGTGTCGTTCGTCGACATCGCCGGCATCGTCAAGGGTGCGTCCGAGGGGGCGGGCCTGGGCAACAAGTTCCTGGCCAACATTCGTGAGGCCGACGCGATCTGCCAGGTGGTTCGCGTGTTCGACGACGACGACGTCGTGCACGTCGACGGGCGCGTCGACCCGGCGTCCGACATCGAGGTGATCGAGACCGAGCTCGTCATCGCCGACATGCAGACGCTGGAGAAGGCGCTGCCGCGCCTGGAGAAGGAAGCGAAGAAGAATAAGGAGCTCAAGCCGACGCACGAGGAGGCGCTGAAGGCGCAGGAGATCCTCAACGAGGGCAAGACCCTGTTCAGCGCGAAGGACAAGCTGGATTTCGGTCTGCTGCGCGAGCTGAGCCTGCTCACCACCAAGCCGTTCCTGTACGTCTTCAACGCCGACGAGTCGGTGCTCACCGACGAGGCGAAGGTCGCCGAGCTGCGGGCCTCTGTCGCCCCGGCGGACGCGGTGTTCCTCGACGCGAAGGTCGAGCAGGAACTGCTCGAGCTGGACGAGGAGGACCGGCAGGAGATGCTCGACTCGATCGGTCAGACCGAGCCCGGGCTGTACGCCCTCGCCCGTACCGGCTTCCACACTCTTGGACTGCAGACCTACCTCACCGCCGGGCCCAAGGAAGCGCGCGCCTGGACCATCCACAAGGGCGACACCGCCCCGCAAGCTGCCGGCGTCATCCACACCGACTTCGAGCGCGGCTTCATCAAGGCCGAGATCGTGTCCTTCGACGACCTCGTCGACGCCGGATCGATGGCCGCCGCCAAGGCCGCGGGCAAGGTGCGCATGGAGGGCAAGGACTACAACATGGCCGACGGCGACGTGGTGGAGTTCCGCTTCAACGTGTAGCGGGGCAAATTTTCCAATTCAGGTGCCCCGGGGCGCTTCACCTCATGACTGCAGGGTCGGGGCGCTCGTCGGGCCTGTCAGGGCGTCACCCGACGGGCTTCCAGGTGCCCATTCGCTTGCTCGTGAACTGCGCGTCGGACACGGCGATCGTGACGGTGACCTGCTGGGCCGAGGACATGAAGTTATTGTCGATGATGCCGCCGGACTTCGAGGTGCATTCGCAGCAGCCGCCGCCACCCGGGTTGCGCAACGGTGGCGACGTCCTCTACATCACGATATTTCCTCTCTCGAACGCAGATCGACTTATTCCCAATGGATTTCCTGATTCGGGTACACGTTTTGTGTTGGGGTGGTATCCGCATGCAGTTCGAGGATGACGGCGTAGCCGCTATATGCCCGAGACCGCTTGCGCGTCCTAATGAACGTTGTTAGCTTCTGTGTGTCGGGGTGTCGATAGACCTGAGTTCGGCACGGGGGGCTACCAATTCACGGAGGCTCTGCCGAGTCGATTTCTGGCCAACTTCAGGAGGATTTTCGTGATTCGTTCCATTCGGCAGCCGTTGATCGTTGCTGCCACTGTCGGGCTCGTCGCTGGTGGGTTTGGCGTCACCGGGGCGAACGCCGCGCCGTCGGAGACCAGCATCCAGGCGGTGTCCGGCGTGACGACGGCGGCACCGGTCGCCGACACCGGCGAAGACGACGTGGTACCTGCCCTCGGCTCGCTCGAGTTCGGGTCGTTTGCGCTCGGCTCGTTGGTAGGTGGCGCGCTCGGCGGCTTCATAGGCCTCCCCTTGGTTCTGATCGAGTTCAGCGACGTGCTCAGCTGATCGAAGGCCAAGCCTCGCGTTTCTTGGCGGGTTCACGCGGTCGTCGCGACGCTCTCGATGTGGGAGGTCGCGGCGACCGTGTCGTTTTCGGACTGTGCTCGGTTCGGTGATCAGCTCGTGGTCTTGGCCGATTCCGTTGTACCCGTGGTGGATGCCGCGTCCGTTTTCTACTCCAGCACGACGCTCTCTCGGGCGCAGATCGACTTATTCCCAATGGATTTCCTGAACTGGGGTACACGTTTTGTGTTGGGGTGGTATCCGCATGCAGTTCGAGGATGACGGCGTAGCCGCTATATGCCCGAGACCGCTTGCGCGTCCTAATGAAGGTTGTTAGCTTCTGTGTGTCGGGGTGTCGATAGACCTGAGTTCGGCACGGGGGGCTACCAATTCACGGAGGCTCTGCCGAGTCGATTTCTGGCCAACTTCAGGAGGATTTTCGTGATTCGTTCCATTCGGCAGCCGTTGATCGTTGCTGCCACTGTCGGGCTCGTCGCTGGTGGGTTTGGCGTCACCGGGGCGAACGCCGCGCCGTCGGAGACCAGCATCCAGGCGGTGTCCGGCGTGACGACGGCGGCACCGGTCGCCGACACCGGCGAAGACGACGTGGTACCTGCCCTCGGCTCGCTCAACACTTTTATGGGTGGCGTGGCCGTCGGCTCCGTGATGGTCCCCACGGTGGTGATCTGTTTGCTGATCGACTGCGCTCCAGGTGGTATGGGGTGAGCTGATTACCGACTCGTTCAGCGCCTGATCGAAGGCCAAGCCCCGCGCTTCCTGGCGGGTTCACGCGGTCGTCGCAACGCTCTCGATGTGGGAGGTTGCGGCGACCGTGTCGTTTTCATTGGACTGTGCTCGATTCCGGTGTGCCAGTGACGGATGGTGCCGTCTGCTCCACACCACGAACTAGTGAAACACGGCCTAGTGCCGGGTTCTCCGCAGCGTGCGGGGTCGCGTGTGCGCTCACCGCTGGCGTAAGGACTGTCGCATCTGCGTCGCCGACGTCTTTCTGAGAGGGACCTTCACGTTGTCAACCGACGGGCAAGTCACACCAATCAGAGGTAGCAGTGGGCGTCCCGCATGATCTGGGCCCCATTCGGTTTCATCACTTCGATCTACGAGACGCGGTCGCTCGGTCCGCTGATCTGGATCGTGGGAATGCAGTTGACGGTCGCGTTCGCGAGCGCCACCAGCCCGTTGAGGAGTCCCGGCGCCGACACCTTCAGGCAGACGCCTGGGCGCCCGGTGAGATAGCCGGCGGCCACGGCCGCATGCCCGACGGCCTGCTCGTTGCGGAATTTGCTGGACTCCGCCCCGCGGGCGGCGATCTTCCCCGAGCCTCCCCCCGTGCGGTCAGGCCGGACCGAAACGTCGGGCATGCCCGGATGGCGGCTCTCGGTGCAGTCGAAGACGCGCGGTCGACAAAATTGGTCATATGACCAAACTTGGGCGCCCAGAATCTTGACACTTGTCAACATTTGCCTGGACAGCCGTCAAACAAAATATAGAGTGATGCGCGTCGCAGGCGTTGTGGTCTCCGCCACCTTTCGGAAGGGGCAGGCAAGTGAGTGTCAATAGCCATGCAGGCAAGAAGGCGCTCTTCACATGCGGTTCACAAGGCCGCGGCGGCGCCTGCCTCGTCACGGGTCTACGAGCGCGCCACCGCCAGCGACGTCCGAGACAATCGCTGCCGGCATCCCCGTCAGCCACACTCACGACAGGAGAAAGAACATGGTTGGTCTGCTAGCTGACAAGGTAGCCATCGTCACTGGGGCCGGTGCCGGCATCGGTGCTGCGATCGCTCGCGCCTACGGCGCAGAGGGAGCGCGCGTCGTCGTCACTGATATCAACGGTAATGCGGCAAAGGATGTTTCGGCGTCCATCGCTGGATCCATCGCGGTCACAGCCGACGTCACCGACGAGAAGCAGGTACTGGATCTTGTCGAGCGGACGGTCTCCGAGTTCGGTGGTCTGGACGTGGTGGTTCCGAACGCGGGCATCGCCACAAGCAAGCCGCTGGTTCAGACCTCTTTCGAGGAGTGGAGAAAGGTGATGTCGGTCGACCTCGACGGGGTGTTTCTGACCATCCGTCACTCACTGCCCGCAATGCTCAAATCCGGTGGAGGGTCGATCGTGACCATCTCCTCGATCTCGTCGACTACCGGTTCGGCCCTCATCGGCAGCTACGCCGCAGCGAAGGCCGCTGTGCGAAATCTGACGGAGACGCTCTCGGCCGAACTCCGCTTCCAGAACATCCGTGCCAATGCGCTGCTCCCCGGGTTCATCGACACCGACCTCGTCAAATCACATCAGCCGGACTTCGAGGCGGCGCTCGGCCTCGAGGCCGGCGGGTTCGATGACCTGATCTCTGCCAAGCAGACACGTTACGGGCGTACCGAGGAGGTGGCTGCTGCGGCGGTGTTCTTCGCGAGTGATCAGTCTTCGTGGTGCAACGGCAGCAGCCTCATCCTCGACGGCGGCTTCAAGGCGTCCCTGCTCTGAATCAGGAACATCAAGTCACACAACGGTAGTCGCCGGGCACTCGCGAGGCTTGCCTCCATGTCGCGCCCGACGACTCCACCCCTTCCAGGCCCACGCCGAAGGATGAGGACATGCTCTCCCCAGCGATCTATGTAATACCGCCCGGCGGTCTCGACAACCTCGTCACTCGTGATGTCCACACACCCGATCCGCGGCCGGGTGAAATCATGATCGAGGTTCATGCGAATTCGCTGAACCACCACGACGTCCTTGTCGCAAGCGGGGCGATCGCAACGAATGCACCACGAATCCTGCTCTCGGACGCCGCGGGTGAGGTTGTTGCGATCGGCGACGGAGAGCCGCAGTTCAGTCTCGGCGACCGCGTAATGACGACGTACTTGCCGCATTGGCAGCACGGACGGCCCACCTTCGACGGGTTTGCGAACTCACCGGGCGACGGCGTGGACGGATACGCCCGTCGGTTTGTCACAATCCAAGCCGCGGCGCTGACCACGATCCCACGAAACTACTCGTACGCCGATGCCGCGACCCTGCCGACCGCGGGACTGTCCGCATGGCGGGCACTGTTCTCAACAGCGTCGCTCAGGCCGGGCCAGACCGTGCTCGTTCCAGGTTCGAGCACGGTGTCGCTGTTCGCTATCCAACTTGCCAAGGCGGTCGGCGCCCGAGTCATCGGCACGTCCTCTTCGACAGACAAGATCTCCAAGCTGCTCGAACTCGGCGTCGATGTCGCCGTCAACTATCGAGAGAATCCTGAGTGGGGACGAGAGGCATTTCGTCTGGAAGGTCACGGAGTTGATCACGTGCTCGACATCGGAGGACCGGCCACCTTCGATCAGTCCCTCGCCGCAGCGAAAGTCGGCGGAAGGATCGCCGCGCTGGGCATCATGACGGGGGCTTCGTCGACGGTCGATTTCACGCCGCTGCTGACCAAGCAGATCACGATCGAAGGTCTGTTGGTCGGGAGCAAGGAACATCAGGAGGAGATGGTGGCTGGGCTCGAGGGCCTCGCGATCAAGCCTGTCATCGACTCGACGTATCCTTTCGGTCGCCTGACCGATGCACTACGCCACCAGCAGTCCGGCCGGCATTTCGGCAAGATCGTCCTCACGTCGTAGCTGGCCGCAATTCGCTTGCAGCGCGGCGTTGTGTGGGTCACGTCGTTGCCGCATTCGAGATCGTTACGCGTTCGAGATGGTTAGGTAAAGCCGCGACATCGCGACAGAGGGCGGTCGGATTTTTGGGTTGACAGTGCTCCTCGAGCGGGCCTACGTTCGAACGGGCAGCTAGCCTCTTGCCCAATTGAGGGAGAATTCTGATGCTACGAAGTGTCGGTGTGTGTTTCGCCGCTGCGAGTGTGCTCGTCCTCAGCGCCTGTTCGAGTTCATCCACGTCGGACGATTCCGCCGCGTCGTCCGCTACGAGCGCGTCAGCGGCGGAACAAGTCTTGCCGACGATCACGCTCGAAGACATGCCGACCGGCACTGCCTCGCTGAGCTGGGACCCAGACACCATGCTCGTCACCGCGGCGATCGACATGCACGGCTTCACGCCGAGCAGCAGTCACGCCATGCACATCCACCCCGGGACCTGCGCCGACCAGACCCAGCCGCCGTCGGTGCCATTTCCGGATGTCGTCGCGGACGCCAGCGGCGCGGTTGAGCAAACAGTCGTCAGCGCGGCGGTACCCGAAGGCATCCCGACCGAGTCGTACCTGAATATCCATCTCGCGCCGATGGCGGAACTCGGGGCGCCCACCGACGTGAGTTTCACTCCGATCGCCTGTGGAGACATTCCCGCGGATACGGCTGCGGCAGGTCCGGCGGAGCTGGAAATGCAGACTCCGCCGCTGGAGGGGCAGACTCCGCAGGGCACGGCCACTCTGACATATGACAGCGATCAGCAGACCCTTGGCGTCGAGGTGAGGGCCTCCGGTCTACAACCTGACAGCGCCCATGCGGTGCATGTCCACTCCGGTTCGTGCGCCGCCCAGGGGCCCGTCGTGTATCCGGTACCGGACCTGCAGGCAGACGGCTCAGGCGAGGCAACCACCACGATCACCATCGACAACGTCGACGCTCCTCCGCCCGCCACGGGTTGGTACGTGAATGTGCACATGGGGTCGATGAATGAGATTGCCGACGACAGCGGCCCGACGCTGCTGTTCGCCCCGATAATCTGCGGGGATGTCACCGAATAGTCCTTTGCATCCGTGGCCGACCGGCCCTGACGGTGAACCTGATTTGGGATTACACCACTTCATGCAGGTGCGGGCGCGAACGTCGCCCGCACCTGCAGCCACTGGGCCAGGATCTGACACCCGGTCAGACCGCTGGCGTCCAGTGGCTCGCTGGCGTATGCGACATGTCGCCCGCCTCGTGAATTGGCGATGTTCACGCCGTGCCAGGTGAGACGCGGCGGCAGGTAGCCGAGTATCTCGATCGTCGCTATCCGCAGGCGTTGCAAATCGGTACGCCATTGCTTCGGAGTGATTCTTGTCTTTTCCGCATTCTGGAAGCTGTTGTGGCGGAGCAGCTCCCATGTTCGCGCGCGCCACACTCGATGCATACGAAACGACATCCACCGGGTGAGGTCCGCGATATCGCGGACATAGCTGTCGTCGCTGGCATTGCAGATCATGTCGCTCGGGTGCGCGATCCACAGGACAGGGATCGAGCCGGGTAGCGGTGCTCCTTCGCCTGCGACTCCCCGTCCACAGCAGCCGAGAACGGCACCCGCGGGCTGTTCGGGATCGGAGATCATACCGGCGGCGCTGACATTGCCGCTACGGAATTCGCCGGTGGCGATCTTCCCCAGCACCTCACGGATCACGGTGCAACCCTGTGAATAACCGATCAGCATGACCAATCCTGCGGCGCCGTCGATGGCCTCGATCAGCCTGCGCACACCGACCTCGGTGCTCTGTCGATAACTCAGCCCGCCTGCAGCGACCGGTCCGTACGACGCCGGGTAACCGACCCAGCGTGACGTGAAACGCCCGTCGAGCGCGTCGGTGACCTCGCACAGCAACCCGGACACGTGGGTTCGGTCGTCATCGGTGTGGGACTCTCCGGTGCCACCGACTGCGAAAACGGTCACGTCAGGCATGTAATCCATCTTGCCGAGCGAGAATAGGTACCCGATCGGTCGAACCTGAGAACTCCCTGGCAATCGGGAACGGAGATAGAACTCTCAGCGTGGTTCGGGTCGCTCCTGGTAACACTTGAATCTCAATGTGAGACGGCCACGCCCGTGAGTAATCGATCGGAGCGCAACCGCATAGTCGGTGACCTCGCTCGTCGGGACGGAGGCGATCACGGTGATCTCGCCGTCGCGGGCCGGTTCGGTGCCTTCGATCTGCCCCCGCCGACGTCCGAGATCTGCCATCACGTCACCCTGAACGGCCGCGGGCACTGTGACCTCCAGGTGGTCGACCGGTTCGAGGACGCGGGTGCCCACACTGTCAATAGCCGCGCGGAGGGCGAGCGCCCCGGCCATCCTGAAGCTGAAATCATCGGAATCGACCGAGTGGTGTTTTCCGTCGAGGACCGTCGCTCGCAGGTCGACGAGAGGAAACCCGTGTCGGCCCCCGCGTTCCATGGAGTCGGCGACGCCCTTGCCGACCGCAGAGACGAGAGACTTGGGAATCACCCCGCCGCGAGTCTCGTCGACGAACTCGTAGCCGTCGTCGAGGGGAAGTGGTTCGAAGCGGACGGTGGCCACGCCGAACTGGCCGTGACCGCCGGACTGCTTCTTGTGACGGCCCTCCGCCTCGGTGGATCCGAGCAGAGTCTCGCGGTACGCGATCTTCATGGGTTCGGTGCGGAGGGTGATCCCGTATCGCCGCTGCAGCCGTGTCAGGGCCACCTGTACGTGCATGTCGCCCGCGCCACGGACCACCGTCTGATGGGTTTCGTTGTCACGGATCACTTCCAGCGTCGGGTCGTCGCTGACGAGTTCGGCCAGGGCGGTCGACAACTTGTCCTCGTCGCCTGCGCTCTCGGCGGCCACAGCAATCCCGTATACAGGTCGCGCGCGTTCGATCGGCGCCACGGTGAGTGAGGACCCGATCGGCGCCAGGGTGTCGCCAGTCGCGACGTCGGCGAGTTTGATCGCGCCGACGATATCGCCCGCCTCCGCGGAGTCGATCGCGGTGTGCTTGCTGCCGAGGACGCGAAGCAGATTGTGCAGACGCTCCTTTGCTCCGGTGCGCTGATTCACGAGGACGTCGTCGGCGTGCACGGTGCCGGAGGCGATCTTCATCAACGCCACCTGGCCGACGTATTCGTCGGTCTGGGTCTTGAAGACGTACGCCAGTGGATCACCGGACGCATCGCACGGCACTTCGCTGACCCGGCCGTTGTCATGTACTTCGATGCCGGGGGCCTCCGCCGGTGCAGCCGCGATCCGGCACACGAAGTCGAGTAGACGATCGACCGCGATGGCGTCGACGGCCGACCCGCACAGCACCGGCCACAGGGTGCCACCGGCAAAACCTACGCTCAGTGCGTGCTCGAGTTCGGCGACGCCGATGTCCTCCCCTTCGAGATACCTGGAGAGCAGATCATCCTCGATCTCGACCACGTCCTCCACGAGATGTTCGTGTTGCTCGTGCTCGCGGTCGGCGATGTCGGCCGGGAGTTCGTCGCTCGTGGTCGCTGAACCGGTGTCGTAGAGCATGACGCGTTCGGTCAGGAGATCGGCGACACCCGCAAACGCGGATGCCTCGCCGATCGGCAGATCGACTGCTTCCACTCCGGAGCCGAACCGGTCGTGGATTCCGGCCAGGACCGCATCGAAGGACGCTCGCTCCTTGTCCAACTTGTTGATGAAGAGGATCCGAGGGATCGATCGCTCGTTGGCCGCCTGCCACAGCAGTTCATCGTTCACCTGTAGACCACTGACCCCGTCGATCACGAACACGGCGACGTCCGCGACCCGGAGTGCGGTCATCGCGTCGCCGACGAAATCGGCGTAGCCAGGCGGGTCGAGGAGATTGATCCGATGATCGCCCCAGGAGAAGGAGGCCAGACCGAGCGTCAGCGACTGGGTGTGGTCGTGTTCTTCCGGTTGGGTGTCGAGTACGGTGTTGCCGCTCTCCACGCGTCCGGGGCGAGTAATGACACCGGCCCGGTAGAGCATTGCCTCTGCGAGGCTCGTCTTGCCGTTGCCCTGATGCCCCACCAGCGCGATATTGCGGATCAGATCACTCTCGATCGTCACGGCCCCCCTGCCACGGGACTGTCGTATGGGTCGTTCCCGACGATACCGTGAGAGACCCCTCTGGGGCGTGCGACTTGGGCATCGCAGTCTCGGGCCGGCAGCGACAGATCGAGGGCCGGCGTATCATGGAGGAACTACACCCTCCCGAAGATGTTTGCACTGCAACACATGTCGGCGGTAAGTGGTGGCCCGGTGCATGAATGAACCAACTTCAGCTCCTGCGCCCCGTTTCCACCGATCGAGGAGAAGCAAGGGTGACCGATCGGTGAGTGGCAGCAGTTTGTCCGGTGACCGAAGAACCCCATTCGCGACAGCGGGTTATCATTCGAACGACGAATCTGGTGTCGACAAATCTGGTGTCGAGGGTTCTGCTGTCGAAGGGAATCGAAGTGAGCACAAATATCGAACAACTGCAGTTCCAGGCGGAGACCCGCCAAATTCTGGACCTCATGATCCACTCGGTGTACTCCAACAAGGACTCGTTCCTGCGGGAGCTCATCTCCAATTCTTCGGATGCATTGGACAAGTTACGGCTCGAAGCCTTCCGCAATAAGGATCTCGACGTCGATACGTCGGATCTGCACATCGAGATCGAGTTGGACGAGGAGAACCGCACACTCACGATCCGCGACAACGGCATCGGTATGTCGCACGAGGAGGTCGTCGACCTCATCGGCACGCTGGCCAAGTCCGGGACGGCAGACCTGCGCAACAAGCTGCGGGAGGCCAAGGACTCCGCAGCGTCCGAGGAGCTGATCGGGCAGTTCGGCATCGGCTTCTACTCGACGTTCATGGTCGCAGACAAGGTGACCCTGCTGACGCGGAAGGCTGGCGAGAGCGGGGCCACCCGCTGGGAGTCGAGCGGCGAGGCGACGTACACGATCGAAGCAGTCGATGACGCGCCGCAGGGCAGTTCGGTCACCCTGCACCTCAAGCCCGAGGACGCAGAAGATCAGCTGCACGACTACACCTCGGACCGGAAGATCAAGGAACTCGTCAAGCGGTATTCCGACTTCATCGCCTGGCCGATCCGGATGGACGTCGAGCGAACGGTCCCAGCCGAGGGCGAGGGCGAGGGCGAGGTCACCACGACTTCCGAGACGATCAACTCGATGAAGGCGCTGTGGGCCCGATCGAAGGACGACGTCACCGAGGACGAATACAAGGAGTTCTACAAGCACATCGCCCATGCCTGGGACGACCCCCTCGAGGTCATCCCGATGAAGGCGGAGGGCACGTTCGAGTTCCAAGCGCTGCTGTTCATCCCGTCGCACGCGCCGTTCGACCTCTTCATGCGCGATGGGAAGACCGGCATCCAGCTCTACGTCAAGCGCGTCTTCATCATGGACGACTGCGACCAGTTGATGCCCGAGTACCTGCGCTTCGTCAAGGGGGTGGTGGACGCACAGGACCTCTCGCTCAACGTCTCCCGCGAGATCCTTCAGCAGGACCGGCAGATCCGAGCCATCCGCCGCAGGCTCACCAAGAAGGTTCTCACCACCATCAAGGACCTGAAAGCGGAGCGCCCCGACGACTACCGGGCGTTCTGGGGGGAGTTCGGCCGCGCGGTCAAGGAAGGCCTGATGTCGGACACCGACAATCGAGATGTGCTGCTGGGCGTCTCGTTGTTCGAGTCCACACACAGCGAGGACGAACTGACGTCGCTGGAAGAGTATGTCGCTCGGATGAAGGACGGTCAGGAGCAGATCTTCTACGCGACCGGTGAATCCCGGCAGTTGCTCGAGAGTTCGCCACACATGGAAGCCTTCCGGGCGAAGGGCTACGAGGTACTGCTGCTGACAGACCCGGTCGATGAGATGTGGGTCGGTGCGATTCCGGAATTCGATGGCAAGTCGTTCCAGTCGATCGCGAAAGGCGAGGTCGATCTCGACACCGAGGAAGACAAGAAGGCCCACGAGTCCGAGCGGGAAGAGCAGGAGAAGGATTTCGCGGGCCTGCTCACCTGGATGGCCGAAGCGCTGACCGAGCAGGTCAAGGAGGTCAGGCTGTCCTCCCGGTTGACTACGTCTCCGGCCTGCATTGTCGGCGACGCCTTCAGCATGTCGCCCGCGCTCGAACGGATGTACCGGGCGTCAGGACAGCCGGTTCCCACCTCGAAGCGCATCCTCGAACTGAACCCGACCCACCCGCTGGTCAGCGGGTTGCGGGACGCTCACGGTGAGCGCAGCGAGGACGCAGCGCTGGGGGAGACCGCCGAACTCCTCTACGGCATGGCACTGCTCGCCGAAGGTGGCGAACTCGACGACCCTGCACGGTTCACGACCATGCTCGCCAACCGTCTCGCCAGGACGGTGTAGTTCCGCTTGCTCGTATTGGTCACGGGGGGAACGGGGTTCGTTGTGGGAGCCCGCTCGCCCCGTGACCAATTCCGCACACCGACCATAACTTTGGAGGCGGGTCGGCCGTGAGTTTCACCCGCGCGGAGTTGGAGTCGTTCCGCGATGCCGAGGTCCCGGAACTCATCGGACAAGACTGCCGCCTGCTGTTCGTCGGAATCAACCCGGGGTTGTGGACGGCGGCGACCGGGGCGCATTTCGCGCGGCCGGGCAACCGATTCTATCCGGCCCTGCTGGCCGCCGGGATCATCGAGCGTGCGATCGATCCGACGGACGGAATGTCGGATGCGGATCGGAACTACCTGGTCGAGCGCGGCGTCGGTATCACCAATCTGGCGCGGCGCGCCACGGCGAAGGCCGACGAGTTGACCGCCGAGGAATTGGCGGCCGGCGGCGAACGGCTTCGAGTCATGGTGCGTGACAACGTTCCTCGAGTCGTTGCGATTGCGGGGGTTACTGCCTATCGCACGGCTTTCGGACAGCGGGGTGCAAAGAAGGGGAAGCAACCGGGCGGCTTCGAGGGTGCGGAGTTGTGGGTTGTGCCCAATCCGAGCGGGCTCAACGCCCATGAAACCGTCGCAACCCTGGCCGCAGCCTATCGGGAGGCGGCGATCGAGGCGGGGATCGTGTCCGGCTGACCGGTCGGTTCGCTACGTCAGACGCGGGGTCGATGTTGCTGTAGTTGTGGGATGCGCCGAGCGGACTGGCCCCGGACGAACGGGTGAGCTGATGAACTGATGAACCCGGCCACTAAGCTGTCGACATGACCGTCCTCTACCATCTCGTTTTCGTCTGCCATCTGCTCGGTATGGCCGCCCTCGTCGGTGGCTACTTCGCGGTACTCGCGACTCCGCGGGTCTCCGAGGTGATGGTGTGGGGTGCGCGACTCCAATTCGTGTCAGGACTCATTCTCGTCGGCATCGGCGAGGGTGCACTCGACAAGGACTACAACCACATCAAGATCGGTGTGAAACTCGTACTGTCGCTCGTGATTCTTGCGCTGGCCGAGATCTTCCGAGGCAAGCAGAAGAAGGGGTTGGAGAACCCGAACATGGTGCATGTGATCGGCGGGCTGTCCATCGTTACCGTTCTAGTCGCCGCGCTCTGGACCTGATCCCGCCGCGGTTGCTGAGCGGAAGATGGCCCCGATTGCTACCGTCGGCAACATGAACAGCGAGGCGACGGTGTATTCGCACGGGCACGATGAGTCGGTGCTGCGCAACCACCGGTGGCGTACGGCGGAGAACTCCGCCGGGTACCTGTTGCCGCATTTGGCCAGTGGAATGACTTTGCTCGACGTCGGTTGCGGTCCGGGAACCATCACTGCTGACCTCGCGGGCCTTGTCGCTCCCGGAGAAGTCACGGCCGTCGAGATGAACGACGAGGCGCTGAACTTGGCACGGGCCGAGTTCGCGAAACGATGTGTCCCGAATGCCAAGACGGTGGTGTCGGACATTCACGCACTCGACTTCGCCGACGACACTTACGATGTCGTGTACGCACACCAGGTATTGCAACATGTCGGTGATCCGGTGCAGGCGTTGCGTGAAATGAAGCGTGTCTGCAAGCCGGGCGGAATCGTCGCCGTCCGCGACACCGACTACGGCACGTTCACCTGGTACCCGGCGAAGCCGGAACTCGACCGGTGGCTGGCGCTGTACAAGGCCACCGCCCGTGCGAACGGGGGTGAGCCCGACGCGGGGCGGCGCCTTCGGGCGTGGGCACACGAGGCTGGTCTCGAAGAGTTCATGACTACCGCCAGCACGTGGTGTTTCTCCTCGGACGAGGATCGCGAGTGGTGGGGCGGTTCCTGGGCCGATCGCGTCCTCCACTCCAACTACGCCGACCGTGCGATCGAACTGGGATTGGCAACTCCGGAGGATCTGGAACACATTGCGGCAGGATGGCATTCGTGGGTGCGGGAGTGCGACGGCTGGTTCGCGCTGCTGCACAGCGAAATCCTCTGCCGAGTGTAGGAACGATCTTTCGGTCGGCGCCGACTACAGGCCGGGGCGCTTGCCGACCGTCAACGTGACCTCGCCGGTGTGGGCAAAGAAGTCTTCACCCTTGTCGTCGACCACGATGAACGCGGGGAAGTCCTCGACCTCGATCTTCCAGATCGCCTCCATGCCCAGTTCCTCGTACTCGATCACCTCGACCTTCTTGATGCAGTCGAGGGCCAGACGTGCCGCGGGGCCGCCGATTGAGCCGAGGTAGAAGCCGCCGTACGACTTGCACGCGTCGGTGACCTGCTTGGAGCGGTTGCCCTTGGCGAGCATTACCATCGACCCGCCCGCGGCCTGAAACTGCTCCACATACGAGTCCATTCGGCCGGCGGTGGTGGGACCGAAGGAACCGGATGCCATGCCGTCGGGCGTCTTGGCCGGACCGGCGTAGTACACCGGATGATCCTTGAGGTACTGCGGCATCTCCTCGCCGGCGTCGAGGCGTTCCTTGATCTTCGCGTGGGCGATGTCGCGGGCGACGACCAGCGGACCGGTCAGCGACAAACGGGTCTTTACCGGGTGCTTCGACAACTCGGCGAGGATCTGCGGCATCGGCGTGGTGAGGTCGATCTTGACGGCGGCGCCCTTGCCGGTGCCGGAGACGCCATCTGTCTCGGTATCGAGTTGGGCGTCGGTGACCTCGGGGAGGAAGCGGCCGGGGTTGAACTCGAGTTGTTCGAGGAAGACACCCTCGGGGGTGATCTTCGCCTTGGCCTGACGGTCTGCGGAGCAGGACACGGCGAGCGCCACCGGGAGGGAGGCGCCGTGACGTGGGAGACGGATGACGCGGACGTCGTGGCAGAAGTACTTGCCGCCGAACTGGGCACCGATGCCGATCTTGCGGGTGAGTTCGAGGACTTCTTCCTCGAGGTCGAGGTCGCGGAAGCCGCGACCGGTGATCGCACCCTCGTTGGGAAGCTCGTCCAGGTAATGCGCGGACGCGTACTTGGCTGTCTTGAGCGCGAACTCGGCCGAGGTGCCGCCGACGACGATAGCGAGATGGTACGGCGGGCAGGCCGCAGTGCCGAGGGCGCGGATCTTCTCTTCGAGGAAACGCATCATGCCGTTGGGGTTCAGGATCGCCTTGGTCTCCTGGTACAGGTAGGACTTGTTGGCGCTGCCACCACCCTTGGCCATGAACAGGAACTTGTAGGCGTTCTCGTGGCCGCCCGCGGTGTCGGCGTAGAGCTCGATCTGCGCAGGGAGGTTGCTTCCGGTGTTCTTCTCGTCCCACATCGTGATCGGCGCGTTCTGCGAGTACCGCAGGTTGAGCCGGGTGTAGGCGTCGTAGACGCCCCGCGCGATGGCCCTCTCGTCGTCGCCGGGGGTGAGGACGTGCTGACCGCGCTTGCCCATGACGATCGCGGTGCCAGTGTCCTGGCACATCGGCAGAACGCCGGCAGCAGAGATATTGGCGTTCTTGAGTAGATCCAGCGCGACGAACTTGTCGTTGCTGGACGCTTCCGGATCGTCGAGGATGCTCGCGAGCTGCTTCAGATGATCGCTGCGCAGGTAATGCGAGATGTCGTGGAGTGCGGTCTCGGTGAGTAGACGCAACGCCTCGGGCTCGACGGACAGGAAGGTGCGGCCGTCGGGTCCTGCGACAGTCGTCACCCCCTCGGTGGTCAGCAACCGATATTCGGTGGGGTCGTCACCGATCGGTAGCAGGTCCTCGTAGACGAAGTCGGCCATTCTCTCTCCTGGACAGCGGGTGATGTGAAGTTCGAACCCAGGCTAGCCGGGAGCCGGAGACGCCCGATGGGCGAGGGGGAGTGCTCCTACACACAGTGGGGTAGCTCACAGGAGTCCGGGCCTGCAGATCCGTACACTCACCGGATGCAACGCGAAGGAGACCGGCCGAACGTATGACTATCCAATCCAACTCCGCGGGGGCCGTATACGCAGAGTCAACGGGTGGCTGGGCGAAGCGACCCGCGCTGCATGCCTATCTCGATATCGCAATAGTCGTGGTCGTGCTGGCGGGCACGAACCTGATCGCACACTTCACCACCGCGTGGGCCAGCATCGCCACCGTTCCGATCGCCGCTGTCGTGCTGCTCGTACTGACGCGCCGCAGGGGGCTCGGCTGGGCCGAGTTGGGGCTGTCCCCGAGACACTGGCGCCGGGGTTCGATGTACGCCCTCGGCGCGATGGGTCTCGTGATCGCCGTTGTCGCGATCGGAGCAGCGCTGCCACTCACTCGGCCCTTCTTCATGGCCGATCGGTATGCCACTCTCTCCGGCGCGCTCATCGCCTCGATGATCGTCATCCCACTACAGACTGTCATCCCCGAGGAACTCGCATTCCGTGGTGTACTCCACGGCACGCTCGACCGTGTGTGCAGTGCACGCGGAGTCTTCGCGGCGGGTTCGCTCATGTTCGGCCTCTGGCACATAGCGTCCTCGCTAGGGCTGACCTCGGGAAACAAGGGTTTGACGAGTATTTTGGGCGGCGGTGTAGTCGGTCAGATTCTCGGCATCCTTGGGGCGGTGGTCGTCACTGCGGGGGCCGGAGTGGCGTTCACCTGGATTCGCCGTCGCAGCGGCAGTCTGATTGCGCCCATCGCGCTGCACTGGTCGTTGAATGGCGCCGGCGCACTCGCCGCTGCCATCGTGTGGCATACGACCATCAACTGAACGCGGCGTTCGATTCGCCGATGTGGCCAGCGGCTCAGGACTATTCTCACGAAAGGTAGGCCTTCCGGACGACACCGACCTCGAGGGGAATCCAATGGTTCGCAAGACGATCGTCAGCGGTGCCGCAGTGGCTGCTATTGCGCTTGCCGGGGTAGCCGGTTGCTCCAACGAAAACTCCGATGACGCCCCGGTTACCACCACCACGAGTTCGGAGCCGGGCCCGTTCGATGGTGCGGCCACCAGCATCAGAGCCACCGCGTCGTCTGCTGTGAACACGGCATTGGAGGCCACTCAGAATGCCATCAACTCGGCAATCTCGGCGGTGCCGGTCCAGTTCGAATCCGATAGTTCCGAATTGGACCCGATTTCCAATGTGACGCTCACAACCATCGCGCTAGCACTGAAGACGAGCGATGCCGACATCAAGATCGACGCGTACGCCGACAAGTCCGATGAGGCCGCCGCACAGCAACTGGCCGAGGAACGTGCCGATTCCGTCGCCAGCGCCCTCGAAGCGCAGGGGATAGACAAGAACAGGATCTCCACCGAGGGAACCGCGAACCCGGGCAGCGACGTCAACGTCGACCAGGCCGACATCACCGTCGGGGAGAACTGATCGAACAGAGTTCAGTGCAGGAGGTTCCTGTGCTCGTTTCGGTACGGGATGTGCTCGGCGGTTCTGCCTTCTCGGAGTTTGAGCACCCATTCCGGATCGGATAGCAGGGCCCGACCGACCGCGACGAGGTCGAACTCGCCGTTCTCGTACTGTCGCAGCAGGCGGTCGATATTGGTGGGGTTCGATGCGCCGTCGGTGGGGAGGGCTTTCGTGAAAACGCTGTCGAGTCCTACCGAGCCCACCGTGATCGTCGGTAGTCCGGTTAGTTTCTTCGTCCATCCGGCCAGACCCAGTTCTCCGTCGGCACCGGGCAGTTCGGCGAACGCAGGTTCCCAGTATCTGCGAGTGGATGGATGCAACACGTCTACCCCCGCGGCAACCAGCGGCTTGAGCACCACGCTCAGCTCGTCGGGAGATTGCGCGATGCGTGCGTCGAAGGCGTTCAGCTTCCACTGGGAGAAGCGGTAGACGATGGCGAAGTCCTCGCCGACAGCCTCGCGGATCGCAGCGACCACCTCGACCGGGAATCTGGTACGGGCCTCGAGTGACCCGCCGTAGCTGTCGGACCTGACGTTCGTGCGGTCCCACAGGAACTGATCGATCAGGTAGCCGTGTGCGCCGTGAAGTTCGACGCCGTCGAAGCCGATGTCACGTGCGTTGGTTGCGGCCGCTACCCAGGCGTCTCGTAGTTCGTCCAGGTCGGATGCGGTGAACGGCCGACCCACCGGGGTGCCGTCCAGAGCCAGTCCAGACGGGCTGACGGTGGTCACACCAGGATTCAGGAGCGGATGTGGTCCGCGCTCGGCGCCCAGGTGCCACAGCTGCGGAATGATCTGTCCGCCCTCTTCGTGTACGGCGTCCACCACGGACTTCCACCCGGCGAGGCTGTTTTCGCCATAGAGGCGCGGCACTCGGGTATCGGGTCCGACGGCCGGGTCGGGGACGTACGTGCCTTCGGTGATGATAAGCCCCACCCCGCCCGCCGCGCGACGGCGGTAGTACGCCGTCACGTCGTCCCCGGGGATGCCGTCGGGAGAGAAGGCCCTCGTCATCGGGGCCATCGCGAAGCGGTTCCGCATTTTCAGGGACTTGATGGTGATCGGCTCGAAGAGGCCGTCTGTGGGCAGTGATGTTTCGGTCATACTTGTTTGCAACTCATTTGGGATACGCACGATTCCCGCATTTGACCTGCTGCCTAGTTGTAGGGTGAAGTCAGAGTCGAGACTCGCTGCCGGCGCGTGGGGGTCGTCCTCGCCCGGTCCGACGGGAGGGCGCACTGATGGGCAAGAAGGGTACGAAGACTGCCGATCTGGTGCTTTTCGGTGACGTGGTCACCATGGATGACACACGGCCACGCGCTCGAGCGGTCGCTGTTCGTGACGGACGCATCGCCGCGGTCGGCGACGACGCTGCGGTGATTCCGCTGATCGGGCCCGCGACGGTCACTGTGGACCTGGGCCGAGCCTGCGTACTCCCGGGATTCATCGAAGCGCATGGACATCCGCTCTACTCGGCGGTGCTTCTCGCCGAACCGGTCGTGGACATCAGGCCGGTCACCATCGCCGATGCGGAAGAAGTGGTCGAGGCCGTGCGCAAAGCCGTCGACGAGCATCCCGACGGCACCGTACTCAACGGCTGGGACCCCTTGTTGCAGAGGGGACTACCGGAACCGACCCGCGCGTGGCTCAATTCCGTCGCCCCGGACACTTCGCTGGTGATCCTGCACAACAGCGGGCACGTTGCCTTCTTCAATGACGTGGCCGCGCGGGAAGCCGGGTTGACCCGCGATGCGCCGGACCCCGAGGGCGGTAGCTTCGGCCGCGAGAGGTCGGGTGAACTCGACGGCTCAGCCTTCGAGGCACCCGCAGTGATGGCGGTGGCGGGAAAGGTACTGGCTGGGGCCGTGACTCGACTGCCTGAACTCCTCTCGGCGGAGTGCGCGCGGATGAACGCAGCGGGTGTTACCACCACCAGCGAGATGGCGTTCGACCCGAACTTCCGGGCCGCCTTGACCGCTTTCTCCAGGTCCGGCGCGCTCACTACTCGCCTCCGTCTCTACGAGATGTCGAACCCGCAGCGCGCCAGCGAGGTGTCTCCGGGTGTGGGCAACGACTTGGTCCGCCAGGTAGGTATCAAGATCTGGGCGGACGGTTCGCCCTGGGTGGGCAACGCGGCCACCAGTTTTCCGTACATCGATTCTGAGGTCACGCGGGCGATGGGTCTCGTTGGAACCCGTGGCAAGACCAACTACACCGAGGACGAGGTTCTCGAGATCAGTCGGCCGTACTTCGAGAAGGGCTGGCAAATCTCCTGTCACGCGAACGGCGACGACGCAGTCACCGTGGCGCTCGACGCATGGGAGCGGATGCTCGCGGACACGCCACGCGACGATCACCGGTTGCGGCTCGAGCACGTCGGAGCGATGACTCCGGACCAGTTCCGTCGAGCGACCGAACTCGGCGTCACGTGCAGCATGTTCATCGACCACCTCTACTATTGGGGAGACATTCTCGTCGACGACCTGTTCGGCTCGGAGCGGGGAACATCCTGGGCTGCAGCAAGTTCCGCAATCGCTATGGGACAGCGCATCTCGTTCCACAACGACGCGCCCGTCACCCCGATCAACCCGCTACGTAACATCGCCGACGCCGTTACCCGCCGCACCCGATCGGGACGCGTGCTCGGTCCCGACGAGCGGATCTCCGTCCTCGAGGCTCTTCGCGCGGAGACGATCAACTCAGCCTGGCATCTACACAGTGATGACGCGATAGGGGCGATCATGCCGGGTATGCACGCCGATTTCGTCGTACTGTCGGCAAATCCGCTTCTCGTGGAACCTGACGAGATCGCGGATCTGCGCATCCTCGCTACGATCATGGAGGGCCGAACGGTATTCGGAAAACTGAGGTGATCGCGTGGCGACTGGATCGAAGGCTGCGCGAAAGATCGTGATGCCCATGAGGCGCTGGATTCGGCGTGCCACCTACTTGCGGAAATGGCTCGTCCTGGGCGCCGCGATCGGGATCATTGCGGGACTCGGGGCGGTCGTGTTCTACTTCGCCCTGTCGGAGGCGACTCATCTACTGCTCGTCGAACTCGGGGGCTACCAACCACCGACCGCGGCAGGCGACGGTGGTGTGGCCGCGGGCAGGGAGTTCACGCGGCCGTGGGCGATCCCACTCGTGGTGTGCCTGGGTGGTCTGGTCTCGGGGATCATCGTGTTCACGCTTGCTCCGGAAGCCGAGGGACACGGCACCGACGCGGCGATCGACGCTGTCCACCGCGATCCCAGAATGATCCGCGTACGTGTCGTTCTCGTGAAACTGGTCGCGTCTGCGGTCACCATCGGGTCCGGCGGGTCCGGCGGTCGCGAGGGCCCGACGGCGCAGATCTCGGCCGGATTCGGGTCGCTGCTCTCCCGCCGACTCAACCTGTCTCCGCGGGACGGCAGGATCGCTGTGGCAGTCGGAATCGGCTCCGGCATCGGCGCGATCTTCGGCGCTCCACTCGGCGGCGCGGTGTTGTGTTGCACGATCCCGTTCCGGGAGGACTTCGATTTCGACATTCTGGTTCCCGCGTTGTTCACGTCGATCGTCAGCTACGCGGTGTTCGGCAGCTTCGTCGGCTTCGGGCCGCTTTTCGGGTATGCCGCGCAGGAGTACGTCTTCGTCGCGCCGCTCGAACTGGTGTGGTTCGCGATGATTGGCATCCTCGGTGGCCTGATCGGACTGCTGTACAGTGGAACCTTCTACACGACAGTAGATCTCACTCGTCTACTTCCAGGCAGTCGGATCGTCAAACCCGCGATCGGCGGACTGCTGGTCGGACTGATGGCGCTGGTGCTGCCGGAGGTACTCGGCAGCGGATACGGCTGGATCCAGCAGTCGATGTCCCGCTTGGACCTGATGTCGATCCCCCTGTGGGTAGTGCTGGCGTTGCCGTTCGCGAAGATCCTGGCGACTTCGCTGTCGATCGGCTCAGGTGGGTCCGGAGGCATCTTCGGGCCCGGCCTGGTGATCGGTGCATTCACCGGCGCGGCGGTGTGGCGGGTGCTCGAACCGTGGGCTCCCGGCGTCCCGGACAGTCCGGGCCCATTTGTCATCGTCGGGATGATGGCCTGTTTCGGCAGCATCGCGCGCGCCCCACTGGCGGTGATGCTGATGGTGGCGGAGATGACCGGCAGCATCGGGGTGCTGGCGCCGGGGATGATTGCAGTGGGAATTGCCTACCTCATCGTGCGTCGGGCAGGAAAGACCATCTACCGGTCTCAGGTAGAGAACAGGGATGAAGGTCGACGGCGGCAGCGGGCGCCGGGCTGAACGGATCGGGGTCCGTGGATTGCCCGCACACGGATCGGGGTCCGTGTGCGGGCGACTCGGTCGATTCCGGCATGCTTGTGGTCATGACCGTTCACGTTCCTCAGTACGTTGACCTCTTGTGGCCGGCGCTTCAGGCTGCCATTGCTCTCGGTGGCTCGGCCTCGAACGAGGAACTCGACAGCGCGGTCGTTGAGCGCGAAGGTTTTTCGTCCGAAGTGCAGGGGGTGCTGCACGGTGACGGTCCGAGCACGGAGATCGAATACCGACTGGCTTGGGCGCGCACTTACCTCAAGGGGATGGGTCTACTGACCAACAGTCGGCGCGGAGTGTGGAGCGTGACGGAGAAGGGTCGCGAGGTGACTGAGAGCGATATTCGCCCCTTGCACACCGAGTTCTCCGCGGAGAACCGCAAGAGAAACGCGGCCCGCAAATCGGCGAAGGCCGCCTCACGCAGAAACGACGAACCGGATACAAACATCGCCGAGGCGGAGAACGACGCGGATTGGAAGGACCTCCTACTCGACACCGTTCTCAAGATGTCTCCGCCCGCGTTCGAGCGGTTGACTCAACGGTTGCTGCGGGAGGCCGGATTCTCGAGCGCGTCGGTCACAGCACGCGGGGGAGATGGGGACATCGAGGGTCTCGGGGTGTATCAGCTTTCACTGCTCAGTTTCCCGGTGTTCTTTCAGTGCAAGCGCTACAGCGGCAGTGTCGGCGCCAGCGCGGTGCGTGATTTCCGCGGAGCGATGGCGGGCCGTGGCGAGAAGGGCTTGCTCATCACCACCGGCACGTTCACCGGTGACGCCCGGACGGAGTCGAAGAGGGACGGCGCGCCGCCGATCGATCTCATCGACGGCGACCGCTTGTGCGACCTGTTGAAGGAGCATTCGCTTGGCATCCAGACCACCACGCGACTCGTCGAGGATGTCGAGATCAGGTCGGACTACTTCAACTCTCTGGAACCGAAATGATCGACGACAGGCCTCGAACCCCAGGTCGGGATGCACTTTCCCGTTGCGGTATGGGCACGAAGCGATCACGCAGACCCTAAGCAACGGGCGCGCGCGTCCGTGATTGTGTAAACAGGAAGTTAAGCGTGAATTTCACTCACGTGAAAGACGGCGAGAGAAGCCGCAATGACTACCACGACATCGTGGCCGTTGACGGGCCGCACAGTGCGGGTGCCTGCCGGAATGCTGGTGGACCGCCGATTCGGGATGCTCGTCGACCAGTTCTTCGCGCTTTTCCACGACACCAGTCAGGGCGGCGGCGCATTGGCCGTATACCTGCACGGAGAACCCGTTGTGGACGTGTGGGCGGGCTGGGCGAGCCGCAACACCCAATGGAAGGAAGACACCGTCACCCTCACGTTCTCCACGGGTAAAGGTGTTGCGTCCACCGTGCTGCATCGTCTCGCAGGCCGCGGCATCATCGACTACGACATGCCGGTGGCGCAGTACTGGCCGTTGTTCGCTGTCGCGGGCAAGGACACCATCACCGTCCGCGAACTGCTGACGCATCGTGCCGGGCTGCACCGAGTTCGTGGGCTCGTGCCCGGCCCGCTGAGCCTGATGGATCATTCCTTGGTCAGCGCGGCACTAGCGGCTGCCGAACCGGATCGGCGGAGGCTGAACGCACCCGGATATCACGCGGTTACCTTCGGTTCGCTCGTTGCCGAACTGACGTCCCGTGCCTCAGGCACGCCATTCACCGAACTCGTGCGTACCGAGATCGCCGAACCACTCGGCGTGAAGGAATTCTGGTACGAGGTGCCGCGCAGCGAGCGCGGCCGGATCGCAAGGACGTTCCCACGCATCAACCCCTTCGGCGTTCCGTGGGCGGCCACCTCGTTCGCGATGTCGAGACTGCCCGGGTTGCGCGACGTGGCAGACGCTGGCATGCCCGCCGGATTCGACCTCCTCGTCCGCAACCCTGCGATCCACGACAGCGTGATGCCGGGATGGAACGGAGTTTTCAGCGCCCGCGCACTGGCCAAGATGTACGGGGCGCTGGCGAACGACGGTACCGTTGGCGGCGTCGAGTTCCTCCGGCCGGAAATCGTGGCGCAGCTGAGCGAGGTGCAGACGACCACGCGCGACTACGTGCTGGGCTTCCCGATGAATTGGCGGCTCGGCTACCATGCGGGGATGGTGGCGCGAAGAAGGCAACCCCGGAATACGTTCGGGCACTATGGTTTAGGTGGATCCGGCGCATTCGCGGACCCCGATACGGGGCTGTCGATCGCGTTCGTCACCAACCGGCTCGGCAACATGCTGACACCCATCGCAGACCTCCGTCTGCCCAGGCTCGGCTCGACCGCACTCGCAATTGCCGAGAGGTTGTAACCGAGCATATCCGTCTACTTCGATTCGATTTCGAACCGCCGATTTCGATCACCGCGTGCCGCAGGTCTGGAGATCGCAGGACCGGTAGCATCGAGTCCGTGACCGACGCGACCGCCAACACGACCCGCCCCGACCGGTTGCGTGTCCTCGTCTACAGCGACAACGCGAACACCCGTCAGAAGGTCGTCTTGGCGCTGGGGAGGCGTCCACACCCGGACCTGCCGGAATTGGAGTACGTCGAGGTGGCGACCGCGGCGGTCGTGATCCGGCGCATGGACGCCGGAGGCATCGACCTTGCCGTTCTGGACGGGGAAGCGGTACCGGCCGGCGGGATGGGGATCGCCAAGCAGTTGAAGGACGAGATCGACCGGTGTCCTCCGATCCTTGTCCTTACCGGGCGCCCCGACGATGCCTGGCTGGCCTCCTGGTCGCGCGCCGAGGCGGCGGTGCCGCACCCGATCGATCCGCTCCGGTTGGCGGAAGCGGTCATCGCGCTCCTGAAAACTCGACTCTCCGCTTAGGTTTTCCTGAGTTGGTCCTGCCGCGTCCGCGGGCCGACCAACAGCCTGTGCCGCATAGGGATTCCGTGCCCCGAGATCTACCGTAACTCGCTGGTTCAAACTGAGCGGGCTTGACGGCAAGCCTTGTACGCTGTGCGATAACTCACAAGAGCGTAGCTTCGGAAACGACAGTCCGGAATCGGGCGGCAACCCGTGAAGAGGGGAGTTGGAGTTGGCATGAATGTGTATGTGCCGATTCTCGTGCTCGGAGCAATCGCTGCCGCGTTCGCGGTCTTCTCCGTGGTCATGTCGATGATCGTCGGTCCGAAGCGCTACAACCGCGCCAAGCTCGACGCTTACGAATGCGGTATCGAGCCGACGCCGCACCGCGTGGGCTCCAGTCGTTTCCCAGTGAAGTACTACATGACTGCCATGTTGTTCATCATCTTCGACATCGAGATCGTGTTCCTCTACCCGTGGGCCGTGCACTTCGATGCGCTCGGTTTCTTCGGTCTCGGCGCCATGGCTCTATTCATCTTCAACGTCTCCGTCGCCTACGCATACGAATGGCGGCGTGGCGGTCTCAGTTGGGACTGATCGGTCCCAAACGCGGTCCAAAAGGCAAGTTGGAAGGAAAAAGTCGGATATGGGCATCGAGGAGAAGTTGCCGAGCGGCTTCCTGTTGACCACGGTCGAAGGGCTCGCGGGCTACTTCCGCAAGGGCTCGTTGTGGCCCGCAAGTTTCGGGCTCGCATGCTGCGCGATCGAGATGATGGCCACCGCCGGTGGACGCTTCGACATCGCGCGCTTCGGGATGGAAGCATTCCGTGCTTCGCCGAGACAGGCCGACCTCATGATCGTTGCAGGCCGGGTAAGCCAGAAGATGGCCCCAGTGCTGAGGCAGATCTACGACCAGATGGCGGAGCCGAAATGGGTGCTCGCGATGGGCGTGTGCGCGTCGTCCGGCGGCATGTTCAACAACTACGCGATCGTGCAGGGTGTCGACCACGTCGTCCCCGTCGACATCTACCTGCCGGGCTGCCCACCGCGCCCCGAGATGTTGCTGAACGCGATCCTGATGTTGCACGAGAAGATCCAGGAGATGCCTCTCGGTGTCCACAGGGAAGAGGTGGCGCGCGCAGTGGAGCAAGCCGCGCTGGCTGCCACCCCCACGATCGAGATGAAGGGTCTCCTCCGTTGAGCGGCACCGGGGCCGGTGAGCCGCCCCGGGACGAAGTCGTTCCGACCGGTAGCGGAGCGAACCGCGTTCCCGAGCAGATCGACGTGCGTCGGGGCCTGTTCGGTGTGCAGGGAAGTGGCGACACGTCGGGGTACGGGGGGCTCGTTCGCCCTGTCCTGTTGCCGGGAAGCACGCCCCGTCCCTACGGCGGATATTTCGACGAGGTCGCCGACGGCCTCCATGCGGCGTTGGCCGAGGCCGGTGTAGTTTTCGAGGACGCGATCGAGAGGGTCGTCGTCTTCCGTGGCGAGATCACCTTCGAAGTGCCCCGGGATCATCTCCCGCAGGTCGCCCGCAATTTGCGGGACGAACCCGATCTACGTTTCGAGATGTGCCTGGGTGTCAATGGGGTGCACTACCCGCAGGACTCCGGTCGTGAACTGCACGCGGTGTATCCGCTTCTGTCCATCACCCACAACCGCCGGATCCGGCTCGAGGTTGCAGTGTCTGATGCCGACCCGCACATACCTTCGTTGAGCGAGATATATCCGACCAACGACTGGCACGAGCGGGAGGCGTACGACTTCTTCGGCATCGTCTTCGACGGGCATCGCTCACTGACCCGAATCCAGATGCCCGACGACTGGTCAGGCCATCCGCAACGTAAGGACTACCCGCTCGGCGGAATCCCCGTCGAGTACAAGGGCGCGGAGATTCCGCCACCCGACGAACGCCGGGGGTACAAGTGATGAGCGAAGACACCACCGTCTACACCGTCGCCGGTCAGGACTGGGACGAGGTCGTCGATGCAGTGAAGACGGCTGCGGGCGATTCGACTTCGGAATCCGGCGAGGAACGCATCGTCGTCAACATGGGTCCTCAGCATCCGTCCACGCACGGTGTTCTCCGGTTGATCCTGGAGATCGAGGGCGAGACGGTCACCGAGGCCCGATGCGGCATCGGCTACCTGCACACGGGAATCGAGAAGAACCTCGAGTACCGCAACTGGACGCAGGGCGTCACATTCGTGACCCGCATGGACTATCTGTCGCCGTTCTTCAACGAGGCAGCCTATTGCCTCGGCGTGGAGAAGTTGCTCGACATCACCGAGCAGATCCCGGAGCGGGCCAGTGTCATCCGGGTCATGCTCATGGAGCTCAATCGCATCTCCTCGCATCTGGTGGCGCTCGCCACGGGAGGTATGGAACTGGGCGCGGTCACTGCGATGCTCTTCGGATTCCGTGAGCGTGAGTTGGTCCTCGACGTGTTCGAGATGATCACCGGGCTCCGCATGAACCACGCATACATCAGGCCCGGTGGACTGTCCCAGGATTTGCCGTCCGGCGCGGTCGAGAAGGTGCGAGAACTGCTGACGTTGTTGCCGGAGCGGCTGAGGGACATGGAGAACCTTCTCAACGACAACAGCATCTGGAAGGGCCGCACCGAGGGCATCGGGTACCTCGATCTCACCGGCTGCATGGCACTCGGCATTACCGGCCCGATGCTGCGCGCCACGGGTCTGCCGCACGACCTGCGCAAGTCGCAGCCGTACTGCGGCTACGAGAACTACGAGTTCGAGGTCAGCACCGCCGCCACGTGCGACGCCTACGGCCGCTACCTGATCCGGGTCGACGAGATGAAGGAGTCGCTGAAGATAGTCGAGCAGTGCCTGGATCGGTTGCGGCCCGGCCCGGTGATGGCCGAGGACAAGAAGATCGCCTGGCCTGCGGACCTGACGCTTGGCCCCGACGGCCTTGGCAACTCACCCGATCACGTCGCCAAGATCATGGGCTCGTCGATGGAATCGTTGATCCATCACTTCAAGTTGGTAACCGAGGGATTCCGGGTTCCCCCAGGGCAGGTGTACACCGCCGTGGAATCTCCGCGAGGCGAGCTCGGTGTGCACATGGTGAGCGACGGCGGCACGCGCCCGTATCGGGTGCATTTCCGCGACCCGTCGTTCACCAACCTGCAGTCGGTGGCCGCGACCTGTGAGGGCGGGATGATCGCCGACGTCATTGCCGCGGTCGCGAGTATCGACCCCGTGATGGGCGGTGTCGACCGATGAACCTGCGCCTTTTCGATGAAGCGGTTCGGCTCGTGCGGCGGGAGAGGGAGCGCAGCGAATGAGTGACGAGGGAACGGCGCGAGGCCGGGCTGCGGCACCCGCGGGTGCAGCGGCCCGCGGTCCTGTGTTCGTGGAGTTCGGTCCCCGACCCGAGGAACAGGGGCAACTGGTCCGGCCGGGTGCACGTGAGGAGTATCCGCCGGATGTGCAGGTGAGGCTCGAATCGGACGCGGCGTCGATCGTCGGCCGCTACCCGGATTCCAGGTCCGCTCTGCTGCCATTGCTGCATCTGGTGCAGGCAGAGGACGGGTACATCACCCCGGCCGGGGTCGAATTCTGTGCCGCCACGCTCGGGTTGACGGGCGCCGAGGTCGCTGCGGTGGCCACCTTCTATTCGATGTACCGCCGTGATCCCACAGGCGACTACTACGTGGGCGTCTGCACCAATACGTTGTGCGCGATCATGGGCGGCGACGCGATTCTCGCCGCGCTGAAGGAGCATCTCGATCTGGCCCCAGGCGGAACGTCCCCGGACGGCAAGATCACGCTCGAGCACATCGAGTGCAACGCGGCGTGCGATTACGCCCCGGTCGTGATGGTCAATTGGGAGTTCTTCGACAACCAGACGCCGGAGTCGGCGAGGTCGCTGGTGGACGATCTACGTTCCGGCGGGGCGGTCACGCCGAGTCGGGGAGCGACCTTGTGCACGTTTCGGGAGACCGCCCGCATCCTGGCAGGTTTTCCCGACGAACGCCCCGGCGCGGTCGAGGGCGGCATCGCCGGCGCACCAACCCTGGTCGGCCTGCGCATTGCCCGGGAGTTGGGTATGGAGGCCCCGGACCCGGCGGACGTAACAGGTCTTCCGGAGTCGGAAGCGCCACCCGTCACCGGTCACGGACGAAAGGGAGACTGATATGCCTCTGACCCCCGTCCTCAGCCGCTACTGGGACGATTCATCCTCCTGGACCCTCGACACCTACCGTGGCCACGGCGGGTACGAGGGCCTGCAGAAGGCGCTGCGCATGGACCCGGACGAGATCATCTCCACCGTCAAGGAGGCCGGACTGCGCGGTCGCGGCGGTGCAGGCTTCCCGACCGGGATGAAGTGGTCATTCATCCCGCAGGGCGATGACAAACCGCACTACCTGGTGGTCAACGCCGACGAGTCCGAACCCGGCACCTGCAAGGACATTCCGCTGATGATGGCCACGCCCCACACTCTCGTGGAGGGCATCATCATCGCGGCATACGCCATCCGCGCCAAGCACGCCTTCATCTACGTGCGCGGCGAGGTGGTACCAGTGCTGCGCCGGTTGCAGGCCGCCGCCGCCGAGGCCTATGCCGCCGGCTATCTCGGCACAGACATCCTGGGCACCGGCTACGACCTCGAATTGGTGGTTCACGCGGGCGCTGGGGCGTATATCTGCGGCGAGGAGACAGCGCTGCTCGACTCGCTGGAGGGGCGCCGCGGTCAGCCCAGGCTGCGCCCGCCCTTCCCGGCAGTTGCCGGACTGTATGCATCACCGACCGTCGTCAACAACGTCGAGTCGATCGCAAGCGTGCCCTCGATCATCGTGAACGGCATCGAGTGGTTCCGGTCGATGGGTAGCGAGAAGTCGCCTGGCTTCACGCTCTACTCACTGTCTGGGCACGTCACCAGCCCGGGACAGTACGAGGCGCCGCTCGGGATCACCCTGCGGGAGTTGCTCGAGTACGCCGGTGGCGTCCGCGCCGGGCACCGACTGAAGTTCTGGACCCCCGGCGGCTCGTCGACGCCGATCTTCACCGACGAGCATCTCGATGTCGAACTCGACTACGAAGGCGTCGGTGCTGCCGGATCGATGCTGGGCACCAAGGCCTTGCAGATCTTCGACGACACGACGTGCGTGGTACGCGCGGTGCTGCGCTGGACCGAGTTCTACGCGCACGAGTCCTGTGGCAAGTGCACGCCGTGCAGGGAAGGCACCTACTGGCTGGTGCAGATTCTGGAGCGTATGGAGCGAGGGGAGGGCACCGACGATGACCTGGAAAAGCTGCTCGACATCGCCGACAACATTCTCGGCAAAGCGTTCTGTGCTCTCGCTGACGGTGCGGCCAGTCCGATCATGTCCTCCATCCAGTACTTCCGCGACGAATACCTCGCACATTTCGAGCAGGGCGGCTGCCCGTTCGATCCGCATCAGTCCACCCTCATGGCGGGGGTGCACGCGTGAAAGCCCAGGCGCCCGTGAGCCCAGAAATCATCAATATCACTATCGACGGTATCGAGGTCAGTGTCCCCAAGGGCACGTTGGTGATTCGCGCGGCCGAGTTGATCGGCATCCAGATCCCGCGGTTCTGCGACCACCCACTGCTCGATCCGGTCGGCGCCTGCCGACAGTGTCTGATCGACGTGGAGGGGCAGCGCAAGCCGCTCGCCTCCTGCACCACGACCGTCACCGAGGGCATGGTCGTTCGCACTCAGCTCACCTCGCCGGCCGCGGACAAGGCGCAGAAGGGCGTGATGGAATTTTTGCTGATCAACCATCCGCTGGACTGCCCGGTGTGCGACAAGGGTGGCGAGTGCCCACTGCAGAACCAGGCAATGTCCAACGGCCGGGCCGAGTCACGGTTCGACGGAGTCAAGCGCACGTTCCCCAAGCCGATCCCGCTCTCCACGCAAGTTCTCCTCGACCGCGAGCGGTGCGTGCTTTGCGCCCGGTGTACCCGGTTCTCCGAGCAGGTTGCGGGCGACCCATTCATAGAACTTCAGGAGCGGGGAGCACTTCAGCAGGTCGGCATCTACGCCAAGGAACCGTTCGAGTCGTACTTCTCCGGCAACACCGTGCAGATCTGCCCGGTGGGTGCGCTGACGGGTACCGCGTACCGGTTCCGGGCCCGTCCGTTCGACCTGATCTCCAGCCCCAGCGTCTGCGAGCACTGCGCGAGCGGATGCGCTCAGCGCACCGACCACCGCCGGGGCAAGGTGCTGCGGCGCCTGGCCGGCGACGATCCCGAGGTCAATGAGGAATGGAACTGTGACAAGGGTCGGTGGGCGTTCGCCTATGCCACCGAGCGCGACCGCATCACCTCTCCACTGGTCCGCGGCGAAGACGGCACTTTGGCACCTGCGTCCTGGTCCGAGGCTTTGGCCGCCGCCGCACGGGGGCTGACTGCGGCCCGGGGTGGCGCCGGGGTCCTCGTCGGGGGGCGGTCGACGTGGCAGGACTCCTACGCCTACGCAAAGTTCGCGCGAATCGCGCTCGGCACCAACGATATCGACTTCCGGATCCGTTCCCACTCCGGCGAGGAAGCCGAGTTCCTGGCCGCACGGGTGGCGGGGCAGCGACTCGCCGTCACCTACGAAGACCTGGACGATGCACCGGTCGTTTTGCTCGCCGCGTTCGAGCCCGAGGAGGAGTCGCCGATCGTCTTCCTTCGGCTTCGCAAGGCGGCGCGAAAGACGGCACTGCCGGTGTACTCGATCACCCCCTACGCATCCCGCGGCTTGGAGAAGATGTCCGGCAGGCTGCTGAAGGCCGTACCGGGCGCCGAACCGGAGATCCTCGATGCGATCCGTGCTGGACGCCTAGATCCCGGTGTCACGGCACTGCTGCGGCAACCGGGCGCGGTGATCATGGTCGGAGAGCGACTCGCCACCGTCCCCGGGGCGCTGTCCGCTGCGGTCCGGTTGGCCGACGACACCGGGGCCCGGCTGGCCTGGGTGCCGCGCCGGGCGGGCGAACGGGGCGCGCTCGAAGCCGGTGCGCTGCCAAACCTTCTGCCCGGTGGCCGGCCCGTCGACGACCCCGAGGCGAGACGGCAAGTCGCCACGGTCTGGAACGTCGCGGACCTGCCGGATACCGCAGGACGGGATATTGAGAGCATCCTCGCGGCGGCGGAGGCGAAGACCCTCGGAGCGTTGGTTTTCGGTGGCGTCGAGGCCGACGACCTCCCCGACCCGCAGGCTGCACTGGCCGCCGTCGAGGCAGCCGGATTCGTCGTGAGTCTGGAGTTGCGGCACAGCGCGATCACCGATCGTGCGGACGTCGTGTTCCCGGTGGCGCCGGTGATGGAGAAACCGGGAACCTTCCTCGACTGGGAGGGGCGCACACGCGATTTCGACACCGCTCTTCGTGACACCGGTGCGATGCCAGACCAGCGGGTGCTTCACGCGATCGCCGGTGAGATGGGCTCCTCTCTGGGACTTCCGGACGCCGCCGCCGCACGGCGCGAACTCGACCGACTCGGCGCCTGGGACGGCGACTTCCCGGCGCCACCACGCCACCCCCAGCGCCCGCAACGGGTACCCGGTGCGGGCGAGGCGGTGCTCGCGAGTTGGCGGATGCTGCTCGACTCGGGTCGACTCCAGGACGGGGAACCGTATCTGGCAGGCACGGGCCGCACCCCGGTCGCACGATTGTCTGCGACGTCGGCCTCCGAGATCGGTGCCGCTGACGGGGATTCGGTGACCGTCACCACCGAACGGGGCACGGTCACCTTGCCCTTGGTAATCACCGATCTGCCGGATCAGGTGGTATGGCTGCCGATGAACTCGCCCGGTTCCGCGGTGTACCGGCAGTTGACCGCCACGACGGGCAGCCTCGTCCACATCCGGCGGGCGACCGACTCCGACGTCGTCATTTCGGGAGGTGCGCAGTGACCGTCGAAGCCGTCTACCCCGACCCCACGCTGTTCGGTCACGACCCGTGGTGGCTGGTGCTCGGCAAGGCCGTGGCCATCTTCGTCTTTCTCGTGCTGACCCCGCTGTTGACGATCTTGGCCGAGCGCAAGATCATGGCCTGGATGCAGATGCGCGTCGGTCCCAACCGGGTGGGGCCGCGGGGCATGCTGCAAAGCCTCGCCGACGGCATCAAGCTCGCACTGAAGGAAGGCATCGTCCCGAAGGGCGTGGACAAGCCGATCTACCTGCTCGCGCCGATCATCGCGGCGGTGCCGGCGTTCATGGCCTTCGCCGTGATCCCCTTCGGCCCCGAAGTGTCGATCTTCGGTCACCGCACCGCGCTTCAACTGACCGACCTGCCGGTGGCAGTCCTCTACGTTCTCGCGGCCACCTCGATCGGCGTCTACGGCATCGTCCTCGCGGGTTGGGCGTCCGGTTCCACCTACCCGCTGCTGGGAGGTCTGCGCTCGACAGCGCAGGTGATCTCCTACGAGATCGCGATGGCACTGTCTTTCGCGGCGGTTTTCCTGCATGCGGGGACCATGTCAACCTCGGGCATCGTCGCGGCCCAGGAACGCACCTGGTACGTGTTCTTGCTGCTGCCATCGTTTCTCATCTACGCCGTCTCGATGGTCGGGGAGACCAACCGGGCGCCGTTCGACCTCCCCGAGGCGGAGGGTGAACTGGTCGGCGGCTTCCACACGGAGTACTCCTCGCTGAGCTTCGCGATGTTCATGCTCGCCGAATATGTGAACATGGTGACGGTCTCGGCGCTGGCCACCACGTTGTTCTTCGGCGGCTGGCGCGCTCCGTTTCCGCTCGACCTCTGGGCGGGCGCCAACTCCGGTTGGTGGCCGGTGCTGTGGTTCACGCTGAAAGTGTGGGTGTTCCTGTTCGTGTTCGTCTGGCTGCGCGCCACCCTGCCCAGGCTGCGGTACGACCAGTTCATGGGTCTCGGGTGGAAAATCCTCATCCCGTTCTCGCTGGCGTGGGTCATGATCGTCGCGACGGTCCGGGCATTCCGCAACGAGGGTTACGAAGTTTCGTCGATCGCCCTCGTTGTCGCGGGTTTGATCGTTGCCCTCGTCGCGCTGACACTGCTGTGGAAGCGCCTGCACCCGAGCCGCACCCGAGTGCCCAAGGAACCCGTCGAGCCGAAAGTACGCTCCGAAATCTCGCCGGAAACTCTCGAGCCGTTCGACCCCATGTCCGGTGGCTTCCCGGTACCGCCGATGCCGGGCCAAACGCTGCCGACGTTCCACCGCACACCCGTTTCAGTCACGAACACGGCCGGCCGGCACTCCATCGGATCGACTCAGGAGGACAGCGATGCCTAAATTCCTCGGCCCTATCGCAGGATTCGGCGTGACATTCTCGACGATGTTCAAGAAATCGAACACCGAGTTCTATCCCGAAGAGAAGACGCCAACCGCGGAGCGATATCACGGCAGGCACCAGCTCAACCGCTATACCGATGGTTTGGAGAAGTGCATCGGGTGCGAGTTGTGCGCCTGGGCGTGCCCGGCCGATGCCATTTATGTGGAGGGCGCGGACAACACCGACGACGAACGCTTCTCGCCGGGGGAGCGCTACGGTCGCGTCTACCAGATCAACTATCTGCGCTGCATCGGGTGCGGTCTGTGTATTGAGGCGTGCCCGACCCGGGCGTTGACGATGACCAACGAATACGAGATGGCGGACGACAACAGGGCGGGTCTGATCTACGAGAAGGACCAGTTGTTGGCGCCACTCGAACCTGGCATGGTCGAGGCGCCGCACCCGCTGTCCCCGGGCGCCACGGCGGAGGACTACTACCGCGGCACTGTGCCCGGGGTAGCCGAACCGGGGGGCGGCGAGACGACCGGAGAGGCGCCGGGGGACGGAGAGGCGCCGGGGGACGCGCGGTGAGTCGGGAAGGAGAGTCGGCGTGGTGAATGCGATGACGTCCGCGGTCCAGGTGGTCGCGGAGCCCTTCACTGCGACCTCGGCAGGGGAAGGGGTGCAGTTCTGGATCCTCGGGACCCTGGCCGTCATCGGTGCGCTCGGGGTGGTGAGTGCGACGAAGGCCGTCTACTCGGCGATCTTCCTGGCCACGACCATGATTATTCTGGCGATCTTCTACATCGCGCAGGGTGCACTCTTCCTCGGTGTCGTGCAGATCGTGGTCTATACGGGCGCGGTCATGATGCTGTTTCTGTTCGTGCTCATGCTCATAGGAGTCGACTCGTCCGAATCGCTGGTGGAGAACCTGCGCGGTCAGCGGGTGGCCGCAATCGCGGTGGGACTGGGATTCGGAATCCTGCTGATCGGTGGTCTCGGCAGAGCTTCGGTCGGCGCGTTCGACGGTCTCAGCCAAGCCAACGCGGGAGGGAATGTCGAGGGTCTGGCCGAACTCATCTTCGTCCGGTACGTCTGGGCGTTCGAACTCACCGGCGCGTTGCTGATCACCGCGACCATCGGCGCAATGGTGCTTGCGCACCACGAACGCTTCGAGCGGCGAAAGGACCAGCGGGAATTGTCCCAGGAACGTGTCCGCGACGGCAGTCGCGTCACGCCGCTACCCAGTCCCGGTGTCTACGCACGGCACAACGCGGTCGACATACCCGCGCTGCTGCCGGACGGGTCGTTTTCCGAACTGTCGGTCAGTCGGTCGCTCGACCGACGCGCGAGCCTGCCACAACGGGCGCTCGGCACCGCCGACGTCTCGGCTCCCGAACCCGAGGCCTCCGGTGAGGAAGGTTCACTATGAACCCCGAGAACTACCTGTACCTCGCGGCCCTGCTGTTCACGATCGGCGCGGCCGGGGTCTTGATGCGGCGCAACGCCATCATCGTGTTCATGTGCATCGAATTGATGCTCAACGCCTCGAATTTGGCGTTCGTGACGTTCGCCCGCATGCACGGAAACCTCGACGGGCAGGTATTCGCCTTCTTCACCATGGTGGTGGCGGCTGCTGAGGTCGTAGTCGGTCTGGCGATCATCATGACCATCTTCCGTTCCCGCCGTTCGGCTTCCGTCGACGACGCCAACCTCCTCAAGAACTGACGGGTACAGATGACAAACATCGTCGAGAAGGTGACCTTGCCTGAAAACAATGCCTCGATCGGTGGTACGGCATGAACGGGATGCTCGAGTCGGCTGTATGGCTCCTGCCGGTGCTGCCGCTTCTCGGTGCCGCCGTGCTTCTGTTGGCGGGCCGGCGCAGTGATCCCTGGGGTCACATCCTCGGGTGCGGAACCGCGTTGGCCTCATTCGCGCTGGGCGTCGTCTTCTTCGTCGACATGCTCGGCCGGGATGCCGCGGAGCGGGCCGTGCACCAGCGACTGTTCAGTTGGGTTCCGGTCGCGGACCTACAGGTGGACTTCGGCCTCCAACTCGACCAGCTGTCCATGTGTTTCGTGCTGCTGATCACGGGCGTCGGATCGCTGATCCACATCTACTCGGTCGGATACATGGCGCACGATCCGGCCCGGCGCCGTTTCTTCGCCTACCTGAACCTATTCCTCGGGGCGATGGTGCTGCTGGTGCTGGCAGACAACTTCCTCGGCCTGTACGTGGGCTGGGAGGGTGTGGGCCTCGCCTCCTACCTGCTCATCGGATTCTGGCAGTACAAGCCTTCTGCCGCGGCCGCCGCGAAGAAGGCCTTCATCGTCAACCGCGTCGGTGACATGGGCCTGGTCGTCGCCATGATGATCATGTTCTCAACCTTCGGCTCGGTCGAATTCGCCGACGTCTTCACCCGTGCCGAGGGCGCCGGGGAGGGAGCACTCACCGCGATCGGTCTTGCGTTGCTGCTCGCCGCCTGTGGGAAATCGGCGCAGGTTCCGCTGCAGTCCTGGCTCGGCGACGCGATGGAAGGCCCGACGCCGGTGTCGGCGCTCATCCACGCCGCGACCATGGTCACGGCGGGTGTGTATCTGATCGTCCGATCCAATCCGATCTTCGACCTAGCGCCGAATGCCCAACTCGCCGTTGTGATCGTCGGCGCCGTCACGCTGCTCTTCGGTGCGATCATCGGCTGCGCGAAGGATGACATCAAGAAGGCGCTGGCGGCCTCCACGATGAGCCAGATCGGTTACATGGTGCTGGCCGCAGGTCTCGGTCCCGCCGGGTACGCGTTCGCGATCATGCTGCTGCTCACCCACGGTTTTTTCAAAGCCGGACTGTTCCTCGGTGCAGGCTCGGTGATACACGGTATGAACGACGAGGTGAACATGCGCCACTACGGGGGCCTGCGCACCGTCATGCCGATCACTTTCGCCACTTTCGGGCTGGGATACCTGGCCATCATCGGCATTCCACCGTTTTCCGGCTTCTTCTCCAAGGACAAGATCATCGAAGCGGCGTTCGCCACCGAGGGGTTCGAGGGTGTAGCCCTCGGAACGGTGACGCTGCTCGGCGCGGGAATCACCGCGTTCTACATGACCAGGGTGATGCTGATGACCTTCTTCGGACGCCGCCGTTGGGTTTCTGAGGCGAGCGAAGCGACGGGGGATGTCCATGTCGCCGACCCACACGAATCGCCGGGGGTGATGACAATGCCGATGATCATTCTCGCGGTCGGTTCGGTGGCTGCCGGCGGTGTGCTCAGCATCGGTTCCTCGCTGCAGAACTGGCTGGAACCGGTGGTCGGTATCCATCACGGCGAGCCCGCACTTCCGGTGTGGGCGATCACCGGGCTGACGCTGGTGGTGGTGCTCGTCGGTGTCGCGGTGGCCTACCGGCAGTACGCCGTCCAGCCGATCCCCGAGATCGCTCCGGTGTCGGTCACCCCGCTCACTGTGGCGGCCCGGAACGATCTGTACGGCGACGCTTTCAACGAGGCCGTGTTCATGCGTCCGGGCCAGGAGGTGACTCGCACACTCGTGACCGTCGACGACCGCGGTGTCGACGGCGTCGTCAACGGATTCGCCGCACTCGTCGGTGCCACGTCGATGAAAATTCGGCGTCTCCAGACCGGGTTCGTCAGGTCGTACGCGCTGTTCATGTTCGCGGGCGCGGCTCTCCTGATCGCGACGATGCTGGTGGCACTGCGGTGAGCGCCTTCCCGTGGTTGACCGTCCTGTGGGTGCTGCCCCTCGTCGGTGCCGGTGTCGTCCTGGCTGTGCCGGTCGACAAGCGCGTGCTCGCGAAATCGCTCGCGGTGGGCGTGTCTGTGGTGGTGCTGTGCCTGGCGGTCGTGTTGGCGATTCGGTTCGACCCGACCGGTGAGCAATACCAGTTCGTCGAGTCGCACGCTTGGATTCCGGCGTTCGGCACCAGATACACCCTGGGCCTCGACGGCATCGCGCTCGTTCTGGTGCTGCTCACCGCGGTGCTGGTGCCACTGCTGTTGCTGGCGGGCTGGAACGACGGCAAATCGGCACCCGACTACCGGCGGCGGCGCGTGGCCCACACGTATGTGGCGCTGATACTGATGGTCGAGTCGATGGTGATCATGTCGTTTACCGCCCTCGACATCCTGCTCTTCTACATCTTCTTCGAAGCCATGCTCATCCCGATGTACTTCCTCATCGGCGGTTTCGGCGGGGCCGGGCGGTCGTATGCGGCGGTGAAGTTCTTGCTGTACAACCTGTTCGGTGGCCTGATCATGCTAGCGGCGGTCATCGGCCTCTACGTGGTGACTGCCGATCAGGGTGGCGTCTTCGGCAGCGGAACATTCGATTTCCGGACGATCGTCGCCGAAGGACTGGACGCCGACCCCGGGGTGCTGAAGGCGCTGTTCCTCGGGTTCATGTTCGCGTTCGCGGTCAAGGCGCCACTGTGGCCGTTCCATACGTGGCTGCCGGGCGCGGCCGTGGAATCTACTCCTGCCACTGCGGTACTCATGATGGCCGTCGTAGACAAGGTCGGCACCTTCGGCATGCTGCGCTACGCCCTGCAACTGTTCCCGGACGCATCCACATATTTCGCACCGTTCATCACGGCGTTGGCGGTGATCGGGATCGTCTACGGCGCCGTGCTCGCGTTCGGCCAGACCGACGTGATGCGCCTGATCGCCTACACATCGATCTCCCACTTCGGGTTCATCATCCTTGGCATTTTCGCGATGACGAGCCAAGGCCAGGCCGGGTCGACGCTGTACATGGTCAACCACGGCATCTCGACCGCGGCGCTGTTCCTGGTGGCCGGGTTCCTGGTCTCCCGGCGCGGCACCCGTCTCATCGCCGACTACGGCGGGGTGCAGAAGGTCGCCCCGGTCATGGCCGGTACCTTCCTCTTCGCCGGCCTCGCCACCCTGTCGCTGCCCGGGTTGGCGCCGTTCATAAGCGAGTTCCTCGTCCTGATCGGCACGTACTCGCGTTACCCGATCGCCGCCGTGGTCGCGACTCTCGCACTCGTCCTCGCCGCGATCTACGTGCTCTGGCTGTACCAACGCGTGATGGCCGGCCCGGTCAAGGAGGGCAACGAACGGGTCCGTGATCTCGTGCGCCGCGAGGTGGCGGTGATGGCTCCGCTCATCGTGGTCCTCATCGTTCTCGGCGTCTATCCCAAACCGGCGTTGGACGTCATCACCCCCGCGGTGGATCACGTCCTCGTTACCGTCGGTGAGCACGACCCGGCACCGATCGTTGCCGAGCAGGGCCCACAGGGAGGTACACACAGATGAGTCCCTCCGACCACGTCGCAACTTTCGCCCAAGCCGGGACGTTGCGTGCGCCGGATATCGAATACAGCCAACTCTCACCCATGCTGATCGTGTTCGGTGTGGCCGTCGTCGGCGTGCTCGTCGAGGCGTTTCTGCCCCGCCGGGCCCGCTACGCGAGCCATCTCGTTCTCGCTCTCGGTGGTCTCGCTGCCGCGTTCGTGGCCGTCGTCCTGCTCGCCGGCACCCGGGACTCGGCCGTCATGGGTGCGGTCGCCGTCGACGGCCCGACGCTGTTCCTCCAGGGAACGATCCTGCTGATCTCGATCCCCGCGATCCTGCTCATCGCTGAGCGGAGTGTCGACAGCGGGGTCGCCGAGTTGACCGCGGATGTCGGCGCGGCGAGTGCCTCGGAGGGCGGAACCGACGCCTTCACGCCTCAGGCTTTCGCCGTCCCCGGCAGCATCGCCGAAAAGGAGGCCACCAACGCCGCCCCCGGTCACACCGAGGTCTTTCCTCTCACACTGTTCGCTGTCGGCGGGATGTTGCTGTTCCCGGCTTCCAACGACCTCCTCACCATGTTCGTGGCACTCGAAGTGCTCTCGCTCCCTTTGTATCTGCTGTGCGGCTTGGCTCGCCGCCGCCGTCTCCTGTCCCAGGAAGCGGCGATGAAGTACTTTCTCCTCGGGGCGTTTTCCTCGGCGTTCTTCCTGTTCGGTGTCGCGTTGCTGTATGGCTCCACGGGCACAGTCGAGTTGCCGCGTATCGCCGACGCACTCGCTCAGGGCACCGACGACAGGACGCTGGCGGTGATCGGCACCGCGCTTCTGACGGTGGGCCTGCTGTTCAAGATTGGTGCGGTGCCGTTCCACTCCTGGATCCCTGATGTCTATCAGGGTGCGCCCACGCCGATCACCGCGTTCATGGCGTCCGCCACCAAGGTCGCGGCCGTCGGTGCGATGCTGCGCATCTTCTACGTGGCCCTGCCGGATCTTCACTCGGACTGGCGGCCCGTGCTGTGGGGCGTCGCCATTCTCACGATGGTGGTCGGTGCGGTCTTGGCTGTGACCCAGACCGACGTCAAACGCATGCTGGCGTACTCGTCGATCACGCACGCGGGATTCATCCTCACCGGTCTGATCGCGGCCAACCGTGAGGGACTGTCGTCCACGATGTTCTACTTGTTCGCATACGGTTTCAGCACGCTCGGCGCCTTCGCGGTTGTGACCCTGGTGCGCGACAGCAGGGGCGAGGCGACGGATCTGTCTCGGTGGGCGGGGTTGGGCAGGCGGTCGCCGTTGCTGGGGGCGGTCTTCGCCCTCTTCCTGCTCGCGTTTGCCGGTATTCCCTTGACTAGTGGGTTCGTCAGCAAGTTCGCGGTCTTCCAGGCCGCTCTCGCGGGGGGTGCCGCTCCGCTCGTCATCGTCGGAGTCGTCAGCAGTGCGATCGCGGCATTCTTCTACGTGCGCGTCATCGTGTTGATGTTCTTCTCGGAACCGGAGAGCGATGCCCCGACGGTCGTGGTCCCCAGCATGTTGACGGCCACGGCCATCGCTCTAGGAGTGGTGGTGACCGTGGTGCTCGGCATCTTGCCGCAGGCGGCGCTGGATCTGGCGGACCACGCAGCGGTGTTCTTCCACTGACGACTTGGGCCCCCTGCGCTGAGCTGGTTCGCGAGTGCCCCGTGTGACTGATGTAACCCAAGTGGCCTGCGAGATTTGTGTGAGTGTGGTGAAATGCAAGCCAGACAACATATCGACTGAGCAATTCTGGACGTCGGGGACACGCCGAGGCGCGACCGATCCGATAGGGGGCCACAGTGCAGATTTCTCGACGAAACTTGTTCCGATACGCGGCAGCGGGATCTGCAGTCGCTGGAATTACGGCACTCTCATCCACCACGTCCTCGGTCGCCGTTGCGCAGGCGCGCAGCCTCGGCACCTTGATCGACTATTCGGGCGGCGTGCCGTCTGCGGGCGCGATTCTCGCGGCCGGATACGACGGCGCCATCCGCTACGTATCCGACCGTCGTCCCGGCGCCGACTGGATGAAGGGCAAGCCGATGCGGGCCGACGAGGCGCAGGCGTTGCGCGACGCCGGGCTTTCGGTGGTGTCGTGCTACCAGTTCGGCAAGGGCGCGACGGCCGACTGGCGCGGCGGGTGCGAGGCGGGTAAACGCCACGCCGCCCGCGGACTCGAATTGCATCTTGCCGCAGGAGGTCCCGAAAATCGTCCGATCTACGCGTCCATCGACGACAATCCGACGCTCCTCGACTTCATCACGATGATCGGCCCCTACCTCGCAGGTTGGGAGTCGGTGGTCGGCAAGGCCAATACTGGTGTCTACGCCAATTCCGGGACGCTGGACCTGGCGATGCTCACCGGCCTCGGATCGTGGTACTGGCAACATAATTGGGGCACACCGGCGGGATACGTGCACCCACGGGCGCACCTGCACCAGTACGAGATCGACAAGCGCACCGTGGACGGGATCGGCATCGACCTGAACGACATCCTCCGGCCCGACTACGGGCAATGGTGATCTCTGGTATCGAACTCGCCTGGGTACCGCGCCTCATAGCGATACGTTTCTTGGTGAAAATGAAGCAGAGGTATACGGGATGGCTGCTCATGTCGCTGGCAGTGATGCTCCTGGGTGCCGGATGTGGCACTGGAGGCAACGCACAGCCAGCGCCGGACGAGTTCGCCCCTCGTGCGCCTTTGCCGAGTTGTGGCACGACGCGCGCCACCGGGCCCAATCCGCTAAGCAGTGAACTTTTTCCTCAGGGTGTGATCGATTGTTTGATCGCCGGCCGAAACGGGCAGGGCGCCGAGTATGTGCTCACCGTATTTACCACTGACGGCGATCCGATCACGCTCTACTACCGGGTCCAGCCCGGGACTGAGGACGCCGAGGTCTTCGTGGACAGTTCCGAGGACAGGTACGGCGGAGGGTGGCAGCACCGCACCTGCCGGGTTGTCGAACTATCGGCGGATGCATTGAATCTCTGCAGGTCGTCGGGGTAGCAGGCCGCTCGGTTGTCTCTGGCGTTGTTAGCGCACTGTATTCGCCACCAGCGCAGGGCGAGCCAACGAGCTCGCGAAGGATGTCAGGTCGGGACAGTGAGACCGAAGCATTCTGGTCCTAGTTCCTGCGGTCGCTGCGCGAGCGGGGCCTGACCGGTGTCCAGCAGGGAGCATCACACCGGTCCCGACTGCTATTCCTGCTATTGAGGGGAATATGAAGAAGTTCAATCTCGGCGTCACCGCAGTTGTGGCAGGCGTAGCCATTACGACGGTCGGTCAGCTGGTGGCGGACGCAGCGAATCAAGGAACCAGGGTCACACTGCTGCTGTGTACCGCGTTCGTGGCGGCAGTCACGGTTTGGCGCGCGCTGAACCTGAGTCAGGAACCGGCTGTTTTCATGGCCGTGACCTATCTCTCGTACCTCCCGGTTGCGGCGATCGCATTCGCAGTCTCAGGCGACTACACCCGGGCCGGGATGAGCGTGTACCCGTCGCCGATCCTTGCGGTCTTCTTTGTCGAAGATCCGCGAACGCGTCAGTGGATCAATCGGATCGCTCGATACCCCGAAAAGAACCTGCGTGACGACCAGAAATAGATCGTGTAGGACGACCAGACCCATCCAACCCTGATCGAGTAGGCGCGGCCCGTTCCCATCCAGGGAGCGGGGCGCGTCCGTTCATCCGCCATCTGAGCATCGACCCGATATGCGCGACACCACCCACGCTCGCCAGTGATATGTGTGCGCCTCGGTCGTGCAGAGCGGATGGGGCGTAATCCCCATCACTGCAGAGCAACGTACGCACTGAATCGCACCGCTCTTCATGGGGCTCTATCGTTCACTCACCCGCACACTTCGACTCGGGTGGGTTTGCGGCGATGTTCAGGCGGCGAGGGACGTCAATCAGCTGAGCTTGCCGATTACGGCCTCGGCGCCCTCGATTAGCGCCCCGGAGGCGGCGAGCTGCACCACGGCCTCGATTTCCGGCGCCAGGTGCCGGTCCATGCCCGGCCCCTGAACGTGCTCACGAATGGTGTCGCGCACGGCAGCGGTCGCCGGCGACGGTTCGAGCGGGGCTCGCAGGTCCAGGCCGCGGGCGGCGGTGAGTGCCTCTATGGCGAGCACCCGAGTGAGTCCGTCGACGGCCCGCCGCAACTTGCGGGCACCCGACCAGCCCATCGACACGTGGTCCTCCTGCATCGCCGAGGAGGGGATCGAGTCGACGCTCGCGGGCACCGCGAGCCGTTTGAGCTCTGAAACGATCGCGGCCTGTGTGTACTGCGCGATCATGTGCCCGCTGTCCACGCCGGGATCGTCGGCCAGGAATGGCGGCAAGCCGTGGTTGCGCGTGGCGTCCAAGAAACGGTCGGTTCGGCGCTCACTCATGCTCGCCACGTCGGCGACGACGATCGCGAGGAAGTCCAGCACATACGCGACGGGCGCCCCGTGGAAGTTTCCGTTGGATTCGACTCGGCCGTCGAGGGTTACCACCGGGTTGTCGACGGCGCTGGCCAACTCGAAGGAGGCGATCCGCTCGGCATGCGCGAGGGTGTCGCGCGCGCCGCCCGCGACCTGTGGCGCGCACCGCAGGGAGTAGGCGTCCTGCACGACCGTGCAGTCGGGGACGGCGTGGCTGGCGACGATTCCCGATCCGGTGAGCAACCGGGTCATGTTTGCCGCCGCCACCGCCTGACCGGGCTGTGGTCTCAATGCCTGCAGGTCGGCCGCGAACACCTTGTCCGTGCCGAGCAGCCCCTCGACACTCATCGCCGCGGTAACGTCGGCCAGGGACAACAGCTTGTGTAGGTCGTAGCAGGCCAGGACCAGCATGCCCAGCATGCCATCGGTCCCGTTGATGAGGGCAAGGCCCTCTTTCTCCTCGAGCTCGATCGGTTCGATTCCTGCCGCGGCCAGCGCCTCGGCAGCCGATACTTGCTCACCGTTCGCGTCCCGCACCGGACCCTCCCCGATCACGGCCAGCGCTACGTGCGCAAGCGGCGCGAGATCCCCCGAGCAGCCGAGACTGCCGTACTCGTGGACGACCGGGGTGATGCCGGCCGACAGCAGAGACGCGTAGGCCTGGGCCAACTCCGGACGGACGCCGGTCCTGCCGGTCGCCAGCGTGGACAGTCGCAGCAGCATCAGCGCCCGGATCACCTCGCGCTCCACCTCAGGGCCGGATCCGGCGGCATGCGAGCGAATCAGACTGCGTTGCAGCTGTGCCCGTAGCTCCGGTGGGATGTGCCGGGTGGCGAGCGCACCGAATCCGGTCGATACTCCGTACACAGGCCGGGGATCTGCGGCGAGTGTCTGGATGCGGTTGCGGCTGGCCCCTATCGCTGAGAGCGCCTCCTCGGACAGTCGCACCGGGGCGCCAAAGCGGGCAACGCGCACCACTTCCTCCGGCGTCAATGCGCCAACTCCGACCACGACGGGTTCGATCCTGTCCATCACGCGCTTCCCTGTCTGCCCGAGGGTGTTCGTGCCCATGATTGCTCTCCGTTTCGAATCAGCGGTACCGAGAATTTTTCGGTCGGGTCAGGACGTTCGGTCCGCTGGTACGGATTCGGTCGGTGTCAACTCAGGTCGCACCCACCGGCGGAAGGCAAGGGCGAGCAAAACCAGCCACACCGCCCCGACGATCAGTGCCACGCGGGTATCGGCGTCGAAAGCGAGCACCGCCATCACGAACACCAGGAAGCCGATCACGATCAGCTGCCCGTATGGCCAGAACGGGACCGGGAACTTCAGCGCGGCGACCTCGGCCGGATCCATCCGCTGCCGCGAGCGGTAGTGCGACGCCAAGATCATCAGCCAGACGAAGACCGTGGCGAACGTAGCAATCGACGCGATGACCAGGAACACCCGGTCCGGGATCAGGTAGTTGAGGAGCACTCCGATCAGCAACGTGACCGTCATGATGAGCACCGTCATCCACGGCACCCCGTTGCGGGAGACTTGCTTCATCGCCGCGGGCGCCTGGCCGCGCTGGGCCATGCCGAACATCATCCGGCCAGCGCCGAAGACGTCGCTGTTGATCGCCGACAGTGCCGCGGTGATGACCACCACGTTCAGCACCGCCGCCGCAGGGCCGATGCCGAGACCCTGGAAGATCTGTACGAAGGGGCTGCCCTCGGATCCGATCGACTGCCACGGGTTGATGGCCATGATCACTGCGAGTGTGAGCACGTAGAACAGGATGATTCGCACAGGCACCGTATTGATCGCGCGAGGGATGGTGCGCTCCGGGTCTTGCGCCTCGGCCGCCGTGATGCCGATGATCTCGGTGCCACCGAAGGCGAACATGACGATTGCGAAGCAGCTGATGAAGCCGCCGAGCCCGGTGGCAAAGAATCCGCCGTCGGACCACAGGTTGCTCACTCCCGTGCTGGTGTCGTGGAGTCCGAATCCGAATATCAGGATCGCTGCGCCCCCGACGATCATTGCGATGATTGCGACGACCTTGACCAAGGATAACCAGAACTCCACCTCGCCGAACACCTTGACGTTGAGCAGGTTGATCGCCCCGATGAAGAAGACGATCGACAGCACCCAGATCCAACGCGGTACGTCCGGGAACCAGAAGCCCATGTAGACGCCGAAGGCGGTCACATCGGCGAGACACACCACGATCATCTCGAAGGTATACGTCCAGCCGGTCATGAATCCGGCGCGCGGACCCAGGTGACGGCTCGCATACTCGCCGAACGACCCCGCCACGGGATTGCTCACGGTCATCTCGCCGAGCGCGCGAAGCACGATGTATACCGCCGCGCCGCCGATGAGATAAGCCAGCAGCACCGATGGCCCCGCTCGGTTGATGGCCTCCGCCGATCCGTAGAACAGGCCGGTCCCGATTGCGGAACCCAGCGCGATGAATCTGATGTGGCGGGTTGTCAGACCTCGAGTCAGAGCCGCGGCGGTGTCTTTCACGATCGATCTCCCTGGGCTGTGCTGGTGGATTCGGCCGGGGCCGTTCGCGTTGTGTGGCGAGTCACACGTCCGTGAGTATGTGTAGTCCTGTATATACATACGCGCAAGGGGATCCGCGCTGATCCAACCCGGCCATCTCAGGGACAGGGATTAGCTGCACGCGCAACTATGGCGGTGGTGCCCGGTCCGGTCCGTGGCAGCACCGGGTCAACTCGACCCGTCGCCGCACGCTGCGTTCATCCCTTCCCATCTTTCGAGGCACCCCTCGGACTTTGCCTCGAAAGATGGGAAGGGGTTTCGCATTCCGCAGATGAGGATTTGCGTTGGATTGGAAGAATCTGAAACGCTACCCGCGGCAATTGCGATTACCGGTTGTCATTGGTTTCACACTCGAACCCGGAGGATTCAGCCATGAACCTGTCCATCAACTTTCTGTACACCGTTGCCTCGGCTCTCTTCACGGCGCTGTTCATCAACGGGTCCTGAGCCGCGTCCGCGCGCCGGGATCAGCCAGGCGAAGGCAAGGGTGACGACCGAGGCGATGATCGACACCAGGAACGTCGCGCGGAACGCGTCGAGTGACGGGATCACCGCAGTGCCCACGGTGACCGTCATGCCCGCCAGAATCACACTGACGACGGCCGCGGACGTGGATGTGCCGATGGAGCGCATCAGTGCGTTCAGTCCGTTCGCGGCCGCGGATTCGGTGACCGGCACCGCACCCATGATCAGCGCGGGCATCGCGGAGTAGGACAAGCCGATGCCGGCGCCGACTATCATCCCTGCGAGCACCACCTGCCAGACAGTGGACACGGCAAAATAGGCCATTGCGTAGCCGCTGCCGATTACGGCGGCGCCAATCATCAGCGTGATCCGCGGACCACGCCACGCAGAGATGCGTGCGGAGACCGGGGACAGCGCCATCATCACGAGTCCGCCGGGCGCGAGGGCCAGACCTGCGGTGATCATGGGCAGGCCGAAACCGTATCCGGTGGACTCGGGAGCCATCAGTAACTGGGGGAAGGCAAGCGACGTTCCGTACATCGCGAACCCGACCGCTACCGACGCGAAGTTGGTGAACAGGACCTGCGGTCGCGCGCTCACCCTGAGGTTGACGAGTGGTGCTGCGACGCGGAGTTCGAACAGTCCCCATCCGAACAGGCTCACAAGCGAGACTGCGAACAATCCCAGGGTTAGTGAACTCGACCATCCCCAGGTTCCGCCCTTCGTGATGGGCAGCAGGAGCGTGATCAGGACGAGACTCAGCCCGAGAGCACCAACGAAGTCGAAGCGCCCGGGCCGGCGCACCTGCGACTCGGGGATGAGCAGGAGGATCAGAGCAAGGCAAACGGTACCGAGGATGGCGGAGACCACGAACAGCATGTGCCAGTTCGCGTACTGGGCGATGGCAGCGGCGATCGGCAGTCCGATGGCGCCACCGACGCCGAGGGTTGCGCTCATGATTGCCATCGCGCCGCCGACCTTCTTCGGCGGAAGCACGTCGCGGAGGATAGCGATGCCGAGTGGGATGGCACCCAAGGCCGCGCCCTGCAATGCGCGCCCTGCGATCATCGGCATCAGGGAGTTTGCCATCGCGCACACGACCGATCCCAGGACGAGTGCAGCGAGGCTGCCGATAAGAGCGCGGCGCTTGCCGAGCATGTCGCCCAGTCGGCCGCTGATCGGTGTGATGACGGCGCCGGCGAGAAGCGTGGCCGTCACGGCCCAGGAGGTGTCGGCGGGAGTGGAGTCCAGGAGGTGGGGGAGCAGCGGAATGATCGGGATGACGAGGGTCTGCATCAGCGCTACTACGATCCCGCAAAGTCCGAGAACCGCCAGTATCTGACCGGGTGCCCGATCGGTGGCGGTGGTGTCCGTGGGTGCAGAGGTCATTCGGTAACTCCCTGGGTGTTCGGGTGATCACTTCGGACGGCCGCTATGGCAGGACAAAATGTGCACCATACACATAATGTGTATGGTGCACAATTGCACGGTTGGGCAGAATGCAGGGAACTAGTGGAGGTGACAGTGTCCGATCGCGATGCCGCAACGACCGAAATCGAAAACGAGTTGACGCTCCTGTCCAGATATCATGTCCACGCAAAACGTGCCGGTTTCCAACTCGACAGGTCTGCGTACCTGCTTCTCGGTCGCCTCGAACTCGAACATCCGCTGAGCTTGAAACAACTTGCCGAAGCGTTCCGCCTCGACATATCGACGATCAATCGACAGATCGGCGCGTTGCTACGCCTCGGCCTCGTCGAGCGCGTCCTCGATCCGGATGGAGGAATCGCGCGCAAGATCGAAGCCACCGCGCTAGGGCTCGAACAATTGCACGCGGACAGAACTTTGGGCCGGGTTGGGGTCGAACGCGTCGTTGCAGAGTGGAGCGATCACGATCTGGGCGAGTTGTGCCGGCTGCTCACGATGTTCAACGGCGGGATCGAAGGGCTCGAGGGAAGCGCGTGGCCGCGTGCCCGACGGACACGCTGATCGAATTGGGTCAGGACTGTGCGTGTGCGGTGGCATCCCGAGTGAGATCCGGTTCCTCGGCGATAACTGTGAGGTGCGGGTGTTCCTGCGGCCAGTCGTGCCGCCCCTGCCACGACATCAGGGACCACCGCGACAGACCCGACAATGCAGACCCGAGACTCGCAAACGAAGCGGTGCTCAGCGCGGAGCCGAAAGAACCGACTGATCCGATCGAGAGCACCGATCCGATGCTGCCGATGGACAGAACCGACCCGACCGATCCGATCGAGAGAATCGACCCCTCCGAGCGGATCGAGAGAATCGATCGCCGGGCGTGCAGTGATCGCAGCGAATGACATCGTCTGTGCGGTTTCGAGGACATTCCTCCGTTTACCACGGCAGCGCGTTCGGCAAACAGTGAAGCGGCGGCAAATATGAACGAGGGGCCCCCGGAATTCCGGGGGCCCTCATCCTTCTGCTTCGGGCTTGTCAGAAAACCCCTACGCGACCTGGAACATTCCGACGGTTGGGAGGAAGCTGCAGGTGATCGGCTCGGCATCCTCCTCCTGCGTGGTCAGTCCTCCCGATATGACGGCTAGGACACGGCCGGGACCGGTGTCCGCGATGACCGACAAGGTTGCCGGTCCGTCGGGGTTGATCTTTGCCTCGTCGGTGAGGTTCTGAGTGTCGCGCCGTTGGTTGTCCACGTTGACCCACGACACGGTGAGCGGTTCAGGCTGCTCGGCGGCAACGGGGCTGGTTCCGAGTGCGGTGAACACGAAACCGGCTTGGCCGGCGGCGGGTCCGGGCGGGGGCAGCGTGGCAGGGCCGGGGACTGCGAGCGCGGTGCCCACGGAGTCCGAGCCCTCGCCGATGCAACCCTGGCCGACGGTTGGGTAGAGGAACTGTGCGATGACCGGCGCGTTCTCCATCGGGATCTCGGGACCGCCGCCGCCGCTACCGTCCAGGAAGGTGATGACGCTCTCGAGGGTGGAGTCGAGTTCCGGGGGGAGATTGGCGGAATCGAGGATATTCCGGGCCTGGTCCAGCAGTTCTTCTTGAGGCCCTGCGGCGAGATCCTCGGTACCAGCCACTGCGCCGATGATCGCGGGTGCGAAGGAGGCGAGCATCTCCACGGGGAGGCCTTCGGGCACGGGAGGTAGCGTCGGAAGCGCAACTGCCTGCGCTGGTAGTGCCATCGCGGCTGCTGTGGCAAGTGTGAGGGCAGTCACTGCCCTCCTCATACCTTGGGTTCGAAGCACTGTGTCCCCATCCTTGGTCATAACAGCGTGGACGACAACCCATTCCACGTCTGACGGCTTGTGTGGCCACCCTATCCATGGCGGCCCTAGGGTTGTGCAGCTCACGATTTCGTTTACCGGTAGCTGCGGCACCCCGGTGGGAGTGTATTGCATGCAGGTTCCGACGATGATCCTCCGGTGACGATAGCTTGTGACAGTTGTGGTTTGTGTGAATGTTGATGCAACTGTTACGTGCGGCAATGGACGCGGGCGGGGTTCCGCAGCGGCCGTCTACGCTGTGCGGGACCGTTTCGGGATCGGCTGAGATATATCCACACACACCTCACGGGAGAGCGCCAGACTGTGTCCGACCAAGCAGCGTCCGACCGAGCAGCGTCCGACCGAGCAGCGTCCGACCGAGCAGCGTCCGACCGAGCAGCGTCCGACCGAGCAGCGTCCGACCGAGCAGCGTCCGACCGAGCAGCGTCCGACCGAGCAGCGTCCGACCGAGCAGCGTCCGACCGAGCAGCGTCCGACCGAGCAGCGTCCGACCGAGCAGCGTCCGGGGACCCCTCGATCAAGCGTTCTCGAATTCCGTCTCCAGCCGCGTCCGCTCTGAACGCCCTGTTGCGCTATGCACCTGTGCTTCTCCTGTTGTCGGTGCTCGGGCGCCTGGCCTGGACGCTGTTGAGCCCCAACGGGATGAATCTCGTCGACTTGCACGTCTACGCCGACGGTTCCGAGGCACTCCGCAGTGGCAGTCTCTACTCGTTCACGTATTCGGAAGTGACACCGGACTTTCCGTTGCCGTTCACCTATCCTCCCTTCGCCGCGCTCGTCTTCTTTCCCCTGCACTTCTTGCCGTTCCCAGTGGTCGGAGTGGGTTGGCAACTGCTCACGATCCTCGCGTTGTACGCGCTGGTCCGAATGAGCTTGGGGCTGGTGCTCGGTGACGCCGCGCGACAACCGCACTGGCGCGCGGTTGCGGTGCTGTGGACCGCGGTCGGCGTGTGGGTGGAACCAGTGCGCACCACTCTCGACTACGGGCAGATCAATGTTTTCCTCGCGTTACTCGTGATGACCGCGATCCGGAGTTCGCGGTGGTGGCTGTCCGGCCTGCTCGTCGGTGTCGCGGCCGGGATCAAACTGACTCCGGCGATCACGGGCCTCTACTTCCTGCTTCAGCGCCGATGGAAAGCCGCGGTCTTCTCGGGTGTCGCCTTCGCCGGGACGGTCGGAGTCAGTTACCTGCTGATCGGTGCGGAAGCGCGCCAGTACTTCACCCACCTGCTGGGCGATGCCGACCGGATCGGCCCGGTCGGTTCGGTATGGAATCAGTCCTTGCGCGGCGCGTTGTCCCGACTGCTGGGGTATGACGTGGAGACCGGCGGGGTCTGGTTGGTGGCCGTGGTGATTACGGTGGTTCTCGCATTCCTTGCCTGGCGGGCGATAGCCCGGGACGATCGGCTCGGCACCCTCGTCATCGTCGAGTTGCTGGGTTTGCTCGTCTCACCGATCTCGTGGTCGCACCACTGGGTGTGGGTGATCCCGATGCTGATCTGGTTGCTGCACGGACCCTTCGGGGCAATGCTCGGAAGTCGTATCCTCGCCGGCTACTGGCTGTGCACCACGCTCATCGGTGCGCCGTGGGTCCTGAGCTTCCTCCAACCCTCAATCTGGCAGATCTCTCGGCCCGGGGTGCTCTCATGGCTGGGCACCGTCAATGTCGTCGGCGCATTCGGCGTCTTTGCCTATGTGGCCTACGCCGGGCGCCGCACCAAGCGTGAGGCAGGTGCCGGCGCAGGTGCCGTCGTCATCCCGCCAGTGCGTCGATCTGAGCGGCAAGATCCAGATCCAACTGCGTGAGCCCTCCGGCGGAATGCGTGGACAGGGTGTAGGTCACCTTGCGCCACCGGATGTCGATATCGGGATGGTGGTTGGCGGCCTCGGCAGCTTCCGCGACCTTTCGGACGAGTTCGACGGCCGCAGGGAAACTTGGCGACTCGATGGTGCGGGCGAGGGAATCGCCGGTTCGCTGCCACCCGGGCAGCCCTGTGAGCGCGGCGTCTATACGTCCGTCTGACAGCAACTCGGTCATACCTCATGATGGTGCGATGCCAGTGCAACGTGCAAGGCCCGTCGGCGAAGCAGCCGAGGTGGTGGCCGCCGCGATCATTGTCGGGGGCCGGTTGTTGCTCGCCCAGCGAACTCGGCCCCCGGAACTTGCGGGACTGTGGGAACTGCCCGGCGGGAAGGCGGAGGCAGGGGAGACGGCCCGGGACGCACTGCGTCGAGAGTTACGGGAAGAACTCGGGGTGGAGGTGTCGGGTGGCGAACGGATCGGTGATGATGTGCCCCTGCCCGACGGCCGAGTGCTCCGCGCTTACCGGGTGGAGTTGGTGTCGGGAACACCTGTCGCGCTCGATCACGCAGAGCTTCGGTGGGTGGACGCCCGCGAATTGGGGGACATCGACCTCGTCGGCAACGATCGCGGGTGGGTTCCGCACCTGCTGGGGCACCTGACCGGCGCGAGTTGATTCTCAGGCGGCGCGGGCCCTCTTCAACCCCTTCTTCAGTTCTTTCTTGGACGCACCCTCGTCTTCGAGCTTCTTCATCCGCATGATCACCACCGGGCATCGGATGCAGCGCGTCTTCTTGCGGCAACACTTCTTCTTCGGGGCGAGACCAGAAACCTTGCCGGCCTTCACCTTGCCCATACTCAGCTCGACCTTCCTGACTTGGCGAAACGGCGGGATGCATCGGTTCAAACCCAGGTCGGTGTTCCCTCTGCTCCGACCCCGACTGCCGCGCGATACGGCCGAATCCAGCGTGGCGCATGTCACTTTACGCTGGTCGGGAAGCCCTCACGAAGTCGGCGATGCATGAAGTAACGGCCCGGGCGGGTAGTATTCACGTGGCCGCGATGCCTGTTACTAGGCGATTTTGCCATCGCCTCGACGAGGATTCTTGAATCGAGATGACAAGGCGGCCGCAGAAACGCCGTGCGAGGGAACTTTCGCGTGGCCGAATCAACTCAGCCAGGAGAGCCACCGCGTGACCATCACCAGCTTCCGTAACGTTGCTATCGTCGCACACGTCGACCACGGCAAGACCACCCTCGTCGACGCCATGCTGCGCCAGTCGGGGGCATTCGCGGAGCGCGCCGAACCGGTCGACCGCGTCATGGACTCCGGTGACCTCGAACGCGAGAAGGGCATCACCATCCTCGCGAAGAACACCGCCGTCCACAAGCACCACGGCGACGGCAGCGTGACGGTCATCAACGTCATCGACACTCCCGGTCACGCCGATTTCGGCGGCGAGGTCGAGCGCGGCCTGTCCATGGTCGATGGTGTCGTCCTCCTGGTCGACGCTTCCGAGGGCCCGCTTCCGCAGACCCGCTTCGTGCTCCGCAAGGCGCTCGCCGCGTCGTTGCCCGTCATCCTCGTGGTCAACAAGACCGACCGGCCCGACGCCCGCATCGAGGAGGTTGTCTCCGAGAGTCACGACCTGCTACTCGACTTGGCCTCAGACCTCGACGACGAGGCCGCGGAAGCTGCTGAGCTCGCGTTGGATCTCCCCGTGCTGTACGCCTCCGGACGTGAGGGCAAAGCATCCAAAGTTCAGCCCGAGAACGGTCACGCGCCCGACTCCGAGAATCTCGACGCCCTCTTCGACGTGCTCCTGAACTACGTGCCCGCCCCCAAAGGCAACGTCGATGCCCCGCTGCAGGCCCACGTCACCAACCTTGACGCTTCGGCGTTCCTCGGCCGGCTGGCGCTGGTCCGCATCCACAACGGCGAACTGACCAAGGGTCAGACCGTCTCCTGGTGCCGCGAAGTGGACGGTGAGCCTGTCGTCACCAAGACGAAGATCACCGAACTGCTTGCCACCGTCGGTGTCGAGCGCCAACCGGCCGAGAAGGCAGTCGCCGGCGACATCGTCGCCGTCGCAGGCTTCGCCGACATCATGATCGGTGACACCCTCGCCGATCTGGAGAACCCGGTCCCGCTGCCGCGGATCACGGTCGACCAGCCCGCCATCTCGGTGACCATCGGCACCAACACCTCGCCGCTGGTCGGCCGGGTCAGCGGACACAAGCTGACGGGCCGCATGGTGAAGTCCCGCCTCGACCAGGAACTCGTCGGCAACGTTTCGCTCAAGGTTCTCGACATCGGACGCCCCGACGCCTGGGAGGTGCAGGGCCGTGGTGAGCTGGCACTCGCCATCCTGGTCGAGCAGATGCGCCGCGAGGGCTTCGAGCTGACCGTGGGCAAACCGCAGGTGGTCACCCGTCAGGTCGACGGCAAGGTGCACGAGCCCTTCGAGGAGCTCACCATCGACAGCCCCGAGGAGTACCTGGGTGCAATCACCCAGTTGCTGGCCAGCCGGAAGGGCAAGATGGTGCAGATGGCGAACCACGGTGCCGGCTGGGTTCGGATGGAGTTCATCGTCCCGTCGCGCGGCCTCATCGGCTTTCGGACCGACTTCCTCACCGAAACCCGCGGCACCGGCATCGCCAACGCCGTGTTCCACGGCTACGCGCCGTGGGCCGGCGAGATCCGTGCCCGCCACACCGGCTCGCTCGTGTCGGACCGCACCGGTTCGGTCACCCCGTTCGCGATGATCCAGCTCGCCGACCGCGGAACCTTCTTCGTCGAGCCCGGTGCCATCACGTACGAGGGCATGGTCGTGGGTATCAATCCGCGCCAAGAGGACCTCGACATCAACGTGACCCGGGAGAAGAAGCTGACCAATATGCGGCAGTCGTCCGCAGACGTGATGGAGACGCTCGCCAAGCCCATCAAGCTCGAACTCGAGGGCGCGATGGAGTTCTGCGCCGGCGACGAGTGCGTCGAGGTCACCCCGCAGGTCGTGCGCGTGCGCAAGGTGCACCTGTCGGCCACCGACCGCGCCCGCGAGCGTTCGCGCTCGAAGGCCCGTGACAAGGCGGCTCTGTAGGCCGTACGTCCGGCTGTGCAAGACATAGCCGGACGAATGTACCTTCGGTCGGTCGGCGACCGAATGTACCTTCGGTCGAGGGCTTCCGGAGCCTTCCGGAATTTCGAGAGGAAAGGCGGCGCGGTGGCTGTTGGGGGTCGACTCGCAGGAATTGAGGTGGTTCGGAGCCGAAGGCCGGGCCTTACCGGGCATCGCTCGACACGTGGGAACGGTCTGGGAGCGACCGCGATGCTGCTGGCAGTCTCGGCGACGCTAGTGGTGTCTTGCACCGCCGATCCGCCCCCACCCGTGCAGAGCACCGGCAGCCTCAGTCCGACGGTGTCGCCGACGGAGCGGCGGCCCATTATCGTGGCCATCGACGACGTAGGCAACGGATTCAACCCGCACCTCCTGTCGGATCAGTCGCCGGCCAACGCCGCGGTCAGTGCGTTGGTATTGCCGAGCCCGTTCCGTCCGGTGCCGGACCCCGCGCGTCCGGGGGGCAACAACTGGGTTCCGGACACCTCCCTTCTGATCTCCGCGGACGTGATGTCGCTGGAGCCGTTCACCATCACATACCAGTTGCGGAACGCAGCGCAGTGGTCCGACGGCGCCCCCATCGCGGCCGAGGACTTCCACTACCTGTGGCAGCAGATGATCAGTGCCCCCGGTGTGGTCGATCCCGCCGGTTACGAGTTGATCGAAGACATCAGGTCTTCCGGTGGTGGCAAGACGGTCAATGTGGTGATGAACGCTCCGTACCCCGCGTGGCGCGAGCTTTTCACCGATCTTCTCCCGTCGCACCTCATCAAGGACTCACCGGGTGGCTTTGCGACAGGATTGTCCGAGAACATCACCGTGTCGGGTGGGCACTTCCGCATCAAATCGATCGACCGCGGCCGCGACGAGATTCTGCTCGAACGCAACGATCGGTTCTGGGACCAACCGGCGATACCCGACCAGATCCTGATGCGGCGGGACGGAACACCGTCCCAACTTGCCGCCTCGATGCGCAAGAACGACACACAGATCGTCCAGATTCATGGCGGCACAAACGTTTCCGCGCAACTCGATGCGATCCCGACGGTGCGGACGGATTTGTCTTTCCAGCCTCGCAGCCTCGATCTCACCCTGAACGGCCGGGTGCCGGAACTCGCCGACGTGCGGGTCCGTCAGAGCCTTCTCCAATTGCTCGACACCGACCTGCTTGCGCTCGTCGGTGCAGGGAGCGAGGCGGCAGCGGTGCCCGCGCGGTCGCAGGTCTACGCCCCGTCCGATCCAGACTACGTAAACACCGCCCCGCCGCGACCGAGTCGCACGCGAGTGCTGGCCCAACTGGCAGAGTCCGGCTATGTGGCCGAAACCCCAAGGGAAACAGATAATCCCGACGGAACTGTTCCCCCACCGCACCTTCTCCGTGACGGCGTGCCCCTGACACTCGTTATTGGAACACTTGTGGGAGACGGCGCAGCGAACGCGGTGGCCAACACGGCGGCTGACCAGTTGCGCGACGCCGGTGTCGTGGTCATCGTGAAGTACCTACCAGGGGAGGAACTGTACGGGACGGCCCTGACGAACGGTGACATCGGCGCAGTTGTGGGATGGTCACGTGCCGGTTCCGACCCGGCGACGGCACTCGCCTCCCGGTACAGTTGTCCGCCCGTGGGAATCGAAGGGTCGCAGCAGAACGCGGAGACAGGCGATCTCCAGCTTGACGCGTTCGCGGCGGCGCAGGCGCCGCTGAACCTGTCGGGTGTGTGCGACCCCTCCCTTCAGCCTTCGATCGATGCCGCGCTGCGCGGAACCGGCGACGTGACGACGGCCCTCGCCGACGTCGATCCACGACTCTGGGATCTTGCTGCGGTGCTGCCGATCATGCAGGACCGTACGCTCGTCGCGGTGGGTCCTGGGGTCGCGGGAGTGTCCCTCTCGGGCGCAGTGCCGGTGGGAATCTTCAGCGATGCAGAGAACTGGAGCATTATCAACGAATGAGCGAACGACGACTTCTGCTGGTCCACGCCCATCCCGACGACGAGACCCTCACGACCGGGGGCACCATCGCGCGCTATGCGGCCGAGGGTGCCCAGGTCCACGTTCTCACCTGCACGCTTGGTGAGGAGGGTGAGGTGATCGGCGACGAGTGGGCGCAGTTGCGCGTCGATGCCTCAGATCAACTGGGTGGGTTCCGGATCGGTGAACTGGCGGCCGCGCTGTCGCATCTCGGCGCAGGGGCACCGCGATTCCTGCTGGGGGCCGGGTGCTTTCGCGATTCGGGCATGGCGGGCACGAGGGCGGCTGCCAACTCACGAGCGTTCGTCAACGCAGACAGGGACTCGATGACTGCCGCGATGGTCGCGGTCATCAGGGAACTGCGCCCGCACGTCGTCGTCACTTACGACGCCGGCGGCGGATACGGGCACCCGGACCACATCCAGGCCCACACGATCACCGCCGCCGCCGTCGAGGCAGCGGGAATTTCGCGCTACCCGGACTGCGGCGAGCCGTGGGAGGTCGCCAAGCTGTACTGGACGGTGACCGAGGCGAGTGCCCTCGAATCCGGGATCTGCCGGATCGGCAACCTCCCCGACGGCTGGCGGTTACCCGAACCCGGTGAATTGCCCAGCGTGCCCGACACCGACGTGACGACGACCATCGACGTGCGTGGCGTGCTCGACGCGAAGCGAGCCGCGCTGGCGGCACACGCAACCCAAGTGACCGTGGCCACCAGCGGTGCCGAGTACATGCTCTCCAACCGTGTGGTGCGGCCGATGCTGGAAGAGGAACATTTCGTGCTTGCGCGCGGTTCGCTCGGGGAACGGGACGACACCGGACGCGAACGCGACCTCTTCGCCGGTGTCGCCGAGGAGAGACGGTAGAGATGCAGAGTCATTCGCCTACCCTGCCGGGCTACCGGCCCGTCGACTGATCCACTATGGAAGCATGACCTCAGTCGCCGCAGCGAACCCTGGGCACCTCGATGTTCGGGGGAGGATCACGCTCGCACTGCTGGTGTTCGACGGCTTCCTTTGTGCCATCCTCTCGGTTCTCTTCCTGCCGCTATATCTCGGGGCGACGCCCTTTCCGATCAGTATCCTCGCCGCCGCGGTCGTGAATCTGGCTCTGGTGATCGCTGCGCGGTCCACGACCGGACGGGTCGGAACGGGTGCGCTGCCGCTCGCAGGGTGGGGGTTCGGTTTCCTGCTCTGCATGTTCGGGGGGCCGGGCGGCGACGCGCTTCTGCTCGTGTCGGTGTGGACGCTTCTGCTCGTGGTCGGAGCGGTGATCCCGGCGTTGGCCTACCTGTGGAAAGTCAGCGCGAAAGCCGCTGGCGGATCGGTTTCGACGACGGTGGGCGCGGGTTCACGGTAGCCGTCGGCCGTCTGCTGGAGGAGTATCGCGATGCTCCCAGAACCTCACCGGAGCCGCGTGGGTGAACAGTAGGGGAGCATGGCTGCAGTCCAGTGCGATTCATCAGTCACACTGGGAGTCCGTCACACTGGGAGAATGCCGAACGCCGAACTGTCCGGACTGACCATCGCCGTTACCGCCGAACGCCGGGCCGCCGAATTCATTACCCTCCTCGAGAGGCACGGCGCCCACGTCACCCACACGCCGGCCATTCATGTGCTGCCGCTGGTCGACGACTCTGAACTCCTGTCGCGCACGTCGGAAATCATCGCGTCACCGCCGGACGTTCTGGTCGTCAGCACCGCCGTCGGATTCCGGGGTTGGCTGGATGCGGCGCGGGCCTGGGGCGAGGAAGATGTGCTACTTACTGCCCTGCGGTCGGCCCGCATCATCACGCGCGGCCCCAAGGCGAAGGGTGCGGTCCGCGCCGCCGGCTTGCGCGAGGAATGGTCGCCAACGACGGAGTCATCCGAGGGGGTGTACGAGCACCTGGTCGCCGAAGGGGTCCGCGGGCTGCGAGTGGCCGTCCAATTGCACGGCACCATCACGGAATGGGAACCGACGACCGACCTGAGCATCAGCCTGGCCGACGCAGGGGCCGAGACGACGGCACTGTCGGTTTACCGGTGGACCAGGCCCGAGGACCAGGGGCCGATGCGGGCTTTGGTCAACCTCATCATCGGGGGTGAGCTCGACGCCGTCACGTTCACCAGTGCGCCCGCCGTGTCCTCACTGCTCGGTACCGCGAAGGACGCGGCCCTCGTCGACGATCTCCTTGACGCCCTCCGCGGTCCGGTCGCACCCGTTTGCGTCGGCCCGGTCACCGCCTCGCCGCTCACTGTCCTCGGCGTCGACACCATGCAACCTTCCCGTTCGCGGCTCGGCAGCCTGGCCAAGTACATAATCGAGGAACTCCCGAAGCGGCGGTGACGGGCGCGAACGGGTGGAAGGCACTGTGGACGTCTCAGATAGGCCGGATGAACGGTCGCCCGGACCTAGACCGTCAGCGGCGCGCCCACACGTCACCTCCGCCCGGCGTCACCGACTCGACGAGCGACCATGCCTGATCGGCGGGAAGATCGATCACCTGGTACTCGCCGGTACCCGCGGGTGTCGCAGCGATGATCGTCGCGACCCCCGCCCGGCGTTGGAAGAAAGTCTGGCGGACGGTCCACCCGATGATTCCGTCGGACTCGAGGCTGTGCCTGGCCCTGTCGAGGGAACCGCTGCGGGTGATCAGCCATCCGGGCAGCACCGCATGACCGAGCCCGCGGTACCGGTCCCACGCGAGGGCCACCCCCCCGACACCGAGAACGACTATCGCTGCCCACGCGGGCCAGAACACCGGTCGGCCCAAGATCACGACTCCCACGGCGACGACGAATGCGATCTCGGCCGGAATCAGCCCACGCAAGTAGCGGCGACGCTGCGCGACCGGGCCGTGCGGGGTGAGTGGGACCACGCTTTGGCGGTCATCGTCGATGACGGTGGACATGACCCGTTCGGCTTCCGCGCGCGGCGCCTGGGGGAGGAGGAGGGAGGACTCCCGTTTCTCGGCGCTTACGCCGGTCATGATGGCGTCGAGGCGGGCACCGCCGGCGAGTCGGAGGAGGAGTGGTTCCCTGAGGGTCGTGCCGCGCAGGCGCTGACGGTCCAGGGTGGTCTGGCGGGTCTCGAGCAGTCCGTGACTGACGTGGAGGGTGCGGCCGCTATCGGTGAGCGTCATGTTGCCGTAGGTGACGAGGTAACGGATGCAAGCCAGAGTGCTGGCCGCGATCAGGACGACAACGATACCGAGGGCGACGGCCACGGCGACCCCGGCGCGTTCCGCGGATTCGATTCCCTCGGTGATAGTTGTCGAACGCGCGATCTTGCCGACGATCCCGTATTGGAATGCCAGACCGACGATTGCCGCGATGGTCACCGCCCCGGTCACCGAAAACGGGGCGTAGCGGACCCAGCCCGGTTTCCAGTGCCCGATCTCGTCTGCCGCTGGTTCGCACATCACCGCGGTCTGTTCGACGGTGGCGGCGACCGGTTGGCGGGTGAGCAGTGCGACGCGCAGGTCGGGCACCAGGCCGGAGGAGAGGGCATTGAGTTCGAACTTCGCGGCATCGGGTTTGGATCCCACCTGCTGGCCGGTGCCGATCCGCACGATCGACAGCCCGAGCAGCCGATGCAGGACCCCAGCCTTCACGTCGACGGACCGAATCCTGTTACGGGGAATGGACAGAAGCCGCTTGCGGAACAGGCCCTGGCGCAATTGCACGTGTACCGGGCCGATCCGGTAGCTCGTCATGAACCAGCGCGAGACGCCGTAGGCAAGGAACACCGCGATCGCGAGCAGGACCCACACGTGGTTACCGCTCTGGCTGCCGATCACCAGCGATATCAGCAACACGGGCAGAAGTCTGACGATCTCGGTGACGGGGTGCACGAGGAGCATCCGCTTGTCCAGGCGAAGCCACGGTTGCTCCCGCTCCGCTGCGATGGCTGCTTCGCCCTGGGCGATCGGGGGAGCAACGCCCGGTTCCGGTGTCGCGCTCATGTGGCGTCACCGACATTGGTGCCCGCGATCTCGGTGAGCCTTGCGACGGTGTGGTCCGCTGTGTCCTGATCGAGGGCCGAGATCGTGACGGCACCGGCGGACGACGCCGTGGTCACGGTGACGGTCGCGAGTCCCAGCATGCGGTCGATGGGTCCGCGCTCGGTGTCGACGGTCTGCACCCGGGAGATGGGCGCGATGCGTCGTTCCTGAGTGAACCAACCGGTGCGGGTGTATACGGCTGTGTTGCTGATCTCCCACCGGTGCACGCGATACCGCCAGAGGGGGACGACGGTGATGTGGACGGCTGCCGAGACGAGGGTGAGCGCGAGAACGGTGACGTGTATCCAGGTGGGCCACCAGTGGAAGATGAGCGCCAGAGCTTGCGCGGCGAAGACTGGCAGCCACATCAGGGCGGCATTGATCGCCCACAGTTGCTTGGCTTTGGGGCTGGGCCGCCACGCCGGCTCCGCCATGGTGACGACGCTGGGCTCGGTCATATCTTTACTTTGGTCGTGCACAGGCATTCTGTCGAGAACCGTCCTATCGTGGGAAGAGCCCCCGCAGTAAAAGGAGCACAACAATGACGTCATTCGATGCGGCCGACTCATCGGAGGTTCCCGAGGCAGACCGTCTGGAACAGAATCTAGCTCTCGACGACGACGTTTCCGATCAGATGGAAGACGCGTCGTCGTTGGAGGTGAACGAGGCGGACGCGGCGGAGCAGAGCCGGACGGTTCCCGACGACGAAGAGTACCCCCGCGCATAGGACGAGCCACCAAGGCACCGTGGGTGGCAGCGACCATCACTTATGGCGCATGATCGCTGGGTGACCAATTCAGGTGAAGAATCCGGCCAGCCCATGATGCTCCCGATGCCGGGCGTTCCTGCGACGGCTCCGTCCGGCGCATCGGCGCACGAAGTGGCACCTTCTGCCTCAGCCATGCGGCGGGTGCTGCGGCGTGCTCGCGACGGCGTCACGTTGAACGTGGACGAGGCGACGGTTTTGCTGCAGGCTCGCGGCGACGATCTGGACGATCTGTGTTCGTCCGCCGGGAAGGTCCGCGATGCCGGACTCCTCGCAGCCGGCCGGCCCAAGGCGATCACGTATTCGCGCAAGGTGTTCATCCCTTTGACCAGGCTGTGTCGGGACAAGTGCCACTACTGCACGTTCGTGACGGTGCCGGGCAAGTTGAGAGCAGAGGGTCGCGGAGCGTATCTCGAACCGGACGAGGTGCTCGAGATTGCCCGTCAAGGCGCCGAACTGGGCTGCAAGGAAGCCCTCTTCACCCTCGGTGATCGTCCGGAGGATCGATGGCCCGAGGCGAAGCAGTGGCTGGAGGAGCGGGGGTACGATTCCACGCTCGACTATCTGCGGGCCATGTCGATCCGCGTTCTCGAGGAGACCGGACTGCTGCCGCACCTGAACCCCGGTGTGATGAGTTGGGAGGAGATCTCCCGGCTCAAGCCGGTGGCACCGTCGATGGGGATGATGCTCGAGACCATGTCCGACAGGTTGTTTACCGACAAGGGCGAGTGTCATTACGGCAGCCCCGACAAGGACCCCTCGGTGCGGTTGCGTACCCTCACCGACGCGGGTCGGTTGAGTGTGCCGTTCACGACGGGCATCCTGGTCGGTATCGGGGAGACCGTACGCGAACGTGCGGAATCGATCATGGCGATTCGGAAGTCGCACAAAGCATTCGGCCACATTCAGGAAGTGATCGTCCAGAACTTTCTGGCCAAGCCGGACACCGCGATGCGGGATTCGCCGGACGCCGGACTCGAGGAATTCCTCGCGACCATCGCCGTGTCACGGCTCCTGCTCGGCCCGGGCATGCGGATCCAATCGCCGCCGAACCTGGTGTCGAACTCCGAATGCCTGGCACTGCTGGGTGCAGGTGTCGACGACTGGGGCGGCGTGTCGCCGCTGACCCCGGACCACGTCAACCCGGAGCGGCCGTGGCCGAACCTGGCCACGCTGGCCGAGATCACCGCGGAGGGCGGATTCGAGCTCACCGAGCGTATCGCCGCGCAGCCTCAGTTCGTGCTGGCCGGCTCGCCCTGGATCGACCCGCGCGTCACCGGGCACGTGCAGGCGCTCGCCGACCCACACACCGGATTGGCCAATCCGGGTGCCTTGCCGGTGGGGCTGCCGTGGCAAGAACCGGACGAGTCGTGGGAATCGACAGGGCGGGTGGATCTGAACACCGAGATCGACACCGACGGTCGTAACACCGTGACGCGCAGCGACCTTGGTAGCGCATTCGGTGACTGGGAGACGGTCCGGGAGCAGGTGCTCGAGCTCAGTGGTCCGGTGCGGGTGGACACTGACGTCCTCGCGGCGTTGCGCAGTGCCGAGCGCGATCCGGCGGGGTGCACCGACGACGAGTACCTCGCCCTGGCCACGGCGGACGGTCCGGGGCTCGAGGCGATGGTGGCGCTCGCCGATCAACTCCGAAAGGACGTCGTCGGCGACGAGGTCACCTATGTGGTGAACCGGAACATCAACTTCACCAACATTTGCTATACCGGGTGCCGCTTCTGCGCGTTCGCTCAGCGCAAGGGTGATGCGGACGCCTTCACACTGTCGATGAAGGACGTGGCGGACAGGGCGTGGGAGGCGCATGTCGCAGGCGCGACCGAGGTGTGCATGCAGGGCGGTATCGACCCGGAACTTCCGGCCACCGGGTACGCCGATCTTGTGCGGGCGGTGAAGGAACGGGTGCCGTCGATGCACGTCCACGCGTTCAGCCCGATGGAGATCGTCAACGGCGCAGCCCGCGGTGGGCAGAGCATCCGTGACTGGTTGATGGATTTGCGCGAGGCTGGTCTCGACACTATTCCCGGCACGGCGGCGGAAATTCTCGACGACGAGGTCCGCTGGGTTCTCACCAAGGGGAAACTGCCCACCGCCACCTGGATCGAGGTGGTGACCACGGCGCACCAGGTGGGCTTGCGGTCGAGTTCGACGATGATGTACGGCCACGTTGACAATCCCAAGCATTGGGTCGGGCATCTGCGGGTTCTGAGCGGAATCCAGGACGAGACAGGCGGATTCACCGAGTTCGTTCCGCTGCCGTTCGTGCACCAGAGTTCGCCCCTGTACCTGGCGGGCGCCTCGCGTCCCGGCCCGACCATCCGGGACAACCGCGCCGTCCACGCCCTGGCTAGGATCATGTTGCACGGCAGAATTTCGAATATCCAGACCAGTTGGGTCAAACTCGGCACCACAGGTACTCAGGTGATGTTGCAAGGCGGAGCCAACGACCTCGGCGGCACCTTGATGGAAGAGACCATCTCCCGCATGGCCGGTTCCGAGCACGGATCAGAAAAGACGGTCCAGGAACTGCGGGCCATCGCCGAGGGGATCGGGCGCTCGGCGAGCGAGCGGACCACGACATACGCGCGACTGGCGGAAAGGACACCGCTCGCCCGAGCGTGACGGACGAGTAGGCGGCAGTGCCGGCCGTGCGGGGAGGCCTGGTCCGCTGACCCCCACCGCCGAGAGGTCGGCAGGGCAGGGAATAGTAATGTCTCTCGCGCGGTACAAGTGGCCTGTACCTCGCAATTCTTTGCGTCAGAAAGGCAAGGAGGCCGACAGTGCCCTACACGATTGCTGAACCGTGCGTGGATGTCTTGGACAAGGCGTGTATCGAGGAATGCCCTGTCGACTGCATTTACGAGGGCGGGCGGATGCTGTACATCCACCCCGATGAATGCGTGGATTGCGGTGCCTGCGAACCCGTTTGCCCGGTCGAAGCCATCTTCTACGAAGACGACGTCCCCGATGAGTGGAACGCCTACATCGCCGCGAATGTCGACTTCTTCGACGACCTCGGCTCTCCTGGTGGCGCGGCCAAACTGGGTAGGGTCGACTACGACCCGCCGTTCATCAAGGCTCTGCCCCCCATGAGTGAGGACTAGATATGCCCCGTATCCCGGTAGCCAGCGTTCTTCCCGATTTCCCCTGGGATTCGCTCCAGTCGGCGAAGGCGAAGGCCCTCGCCCACCCGGACGGCATCGTCAACCTGTCGGTGGGGACCCCGGTCGATCCCGTCGCGCCGATCATCCAGGAGGCGCTGGCCGCGGTCGCCGCTGTTCCGGGTTATCCGACGACGCACGGGACGGACGAGTTGCGGCGCGCGGCGACCTCGGCGCTGCGCCGACGCTACGGGATCACTGGCATCGATCCCGCGGCGGTGCTGCCGGCGATCGGCACCAAGGAACTCATCGCCTGGCTGCCTCGTCTCCTCGGACTCGGCGCCGAGGATCTGGTGGTCATTCCGGAGTTGGCGTACCCCACCTACGAGGTCGGTGCCCTGCTCGCCGGTGCCCGGGTGATCCGTGCCGACGGGCTCAACCGACTCGGACCTGAGGGCGCGTCGCTGATCTTCGTGAATTCGCCCTCCAATCCCACAGGTAAGGTGCTCGGCCTCGAGCATCTGCGCAAGGTGGTCGACTGGGCGCGACGCCGTGGTGCGATTGTGGCGTCCGACGAGTGCTACCTAGGGCTGACCTGGGAGGGTGAAGCTCTGTCGATCCTCGACGAACGGGTGAACGACGGCGATCTGACCGGACTGCTTGCGGTGCACTCGCTGTCCAAGACTTCCAATCTCGCGAGTTATCGTGCGGGATTCGTCACCGGTGATCGGGCGTTGGTGGCCGAACTTCTCGATGTGCGCAAGCACTCGGGCATGATGGTGCCGTTGCCGATCCAGTCGGCGATGACTGCCGCACTTAGCGACGACGCTCACGAGAACGAGCAGCGTGAGCGCTACCGTCGTCGCCGCGAGGTCCTTCTCGCAGCAGTGCGGGGCGCCGGATTCGCCGTCGACAATTCCGAGGCCGGGCTGTATCTGTGGGCGACCCGGGGCGAAGCCTGCCGGGACACTGTCGAATGGTTCGCCGATCGCGGAATCCTCGTGGCACCCGGCGAAATCTACGGGCCCGCCGGCCGCGCTCACGTCCGCATCGCGCTTACCGCCACCGACGAACGGATCGCGGCCGCGGCCGAACGGCTGGGCTGACGGGAGGCCCAGTCCGTCCCTCGCCAGGATCACCGAGATGATCTTCCGCGACCAGTCGGTGCTCGACAGTGTCGAACGGTCGCCGGGTGAGACCCACGCTTCAGCACGCCAGGTCGACGACCAAGAGTTCCTCGCGGTAGTGGCCGTCATCGCCTTCGCCTTCAGTAGACGGGTACGTGTACAGGCCTGATGGACTGCATCGCAGCTCGTACTCCCGCACGGTTCCCGGCAGATACTGATTCGCAACCCACCCCATACCAGCAACCGCAGGAATTCCCACGGCGATGGAAGCCATTCGAATGCGTTCGACAGTACCGACTGTGGCTGGTAACCGGCTTCGAGTCTGTCTGCCATCGGTCCTGATGGCGGGTTGGAGCACGTTCAACGCGCCGGAAACATCGATGATGCGGACAGCGGGAAGCGGTAGATCGATCGAGACAGCGACTCGAACATCGGACAGTTCGGCAACAGCGTCAACCGCGACAGGCACACCACCCTGATATCGGTGAGTGTTCTGTTCTCCGTCGAGAACTTCCGAGTACAGCCGAAACGGCATCGAGACCTGCCATCCTGTTGCCAGATCCGTCCACCATCGGCCCAGTGTCGGAGTCCAACTGAGATGCACACCGATTCGGCTGTTCAGTTGGAATGGGCTGATGTACGGCAGGACGCCGGACTTGATCACGACGGGAACCGTCACGCGGTTGCGCACGGTCATGACCGTGCGTACATCGTCAACGCATGTTCTCTATCTGTCGACGATGGACCACCTAGGGCGTCGAGTACGTCTCGAGCGCGTTCACGTGCATTCTCGTCCGTCCACCCCGAGGTCGCGGAATCGAGCATCGAGTCGACAAGGTTTCGTGCTGTCGGACACGGGCGACGCATGGCATCAGCTTCCGCGGTTGTGATGCAGTGATTGGTGAGCAGGGTCGCGATCTCTGGGGCTTCGAAGCCGTCTGTGGTCATACTCGATCCCGATGCAGTAGGGGGGAATCCGAAGGACGAAGCCTCCGGGCATCGGGTCACCGTGCAGACGAGAGTACAACGCGACCGACGACTGTCAGGCGACTATCTGGCTTCGCAGAGTCTCGGGCGCCTCGCAACCGTCCAGCCCAAACGGGACGCTGCAGGTCAGTCCCGTGGGCTTCCGCTACGACCCCTGGCGGGTGCGCTGCGTCGAGATCCGTGGGCGTGCCAAGTACGTGTTCGAGTCGCTTCGCGAGAGCCAAGCAGCGACTCGACCTCGCGGAACGAACTTTCCGGTGCGAGACCTGCGGGTTTACTACGGGTAGGGATTGGAACGCCGCCGGGGTGGTCCTGGCTGTGGCAGAACGGGGCCCCACTTGTGTTGACGACGTCAGACATGTGCAGCCCTCCTTCGGGTCGGCTGTGTGTGCGGTCTGAGCTTGAATTCTCCCGGCTTCAGCCGGGGGGAACCGCTAACAGTCTCGGGATCGATGACACCGACCAGAACGTGCATCAACTCGTCCCGAACGCCCGCGACATCTAGAAGTCGCTATGCACGCCCGCGGACTCGTCCGGCGAGTCGCAACCGGGTTGGAACCCCCGTTCAGCGCTAACCTGGGCACAGGGTTCCGCTCGGACGGGTGTCCCCCGCCTGAGGTCCGGTTCCCGGTCGCAGTTCCTCACGATCTGAGGGCAGGAGGCAGGCAGCATGGACGCCATCACCCAGGTTCCGGTTCCCACCAACGAGCCGATCCATACCTACGCGCCGGGGAGTCCCGAGCGTTCCCGAGTACGTTCCGCACTTATCGACATCGCCACGAATCCCGTCGACATTCCGCACGTGATCGGTGGAAAACACCGGCAAGGTGACGGCGACCGCGTCGACGTCGTGCAACCGCACCGGCACTCCGCGGTGCTCGGCACGCTGCGTAACGCCACGCACGACGATGCCTCGGCTGCGATCGAGGCCGCCACGGCAGCGGCACCGCAGTGGCGGTCACTTTCGTTCGACGACCGGGCCGCCGTGATCCTGCGCGCCGCCGACCTGTTGTCCGGGCCGTGGCGGGAAACGCTGGCCGCCGCGACGATGCTCGGGCAGTCCAAGTCGATCCAGCAGGCTGAGATCGACGCACCGTGCGAGCTGATCGACTTCTGGCGCTTCAATGTTCATTTCGCACGGCAGATCCTCGCCGACCAGCCGATCTCCTCACCAGGCGTGTGGAACAGGCTCGAGTATCGACCACTCGAAGGCTTCGTCTACGCCATCACGCCGTTCAATTTCAGTGCGATCGCCGGCAACCTTCCGACTGCCCCGGCGCTGATGGGCAACACGGTGATCTGGAAGCCGTCGTCAACGCAGGCCGTCGCTGCGTACTGGACCATGAAGTTACTCGAGGCGGCGGGCATGCCGCCCGGGGTCATCAACCTCCTCACCGGCGATGGGCAGGCGGTGTCGGACGTTCTACTGAGCGACCCTCGCCTCGCCGGTATCCACTTCACGGGTTCGACCCGGACGTTCCAGCATCTGTGGAGCGAGGTGGGCGCGAATATCGGTAGGTATCAAGGCTATCCCCGGTTGGTAGGGGAGACCGGCGGCAAGGACTTCGTGGTCGCGCATGCCTCGGCGAACGAAAGCGTGCTACGGACGGCGCTGATCCGAGGTGCCTTCGAGTATCAGGGCCAGAAGTGTTCGGCCGCATCGCGCGCGTACGTCCCGAAGTCGTTGTGGCGGAGGATGCGCGACACGTTCGCAGCAGAGGTCGATGCCCTCGCCTACGGGGACGTGACGGATTTCGGGAATTTCGGCGGAGCGCTCATCGACCGGCGGGCCTACGAGAAGAATGTCGCGGCCATCGAACGCGCACGTGGCACGACAGGAATCGATGTCGCAGTGGGCGGCAAATACGACGACGGCGTCGGTTGGTTCGTCCGTCCCACCGTGTTCCTTGCCGACGACCCCGCGGAGGAGGCGATGACCACTGAGTACTTCGGGCCGATCCTCACGGTGCACGTCTACGACGACTCGGTTCCGAACGCGTTCGAGGACGTACTCTCGACGGTCGACTCCGCGACCCCCTATGCGTTAACGGGTGCGATCATCGCCGATGATCGCCAGGCCGTCGACCGGGCCATGTCGGCGCTCCGGTTCGCAGCCGGAAACTTCTACGTCAATGACAAGCCCACCGGTGCCGTCGTCGGGCAGCAACCGTTCGGTGGTGCGCGCGCGTCCGGCACGAACGACAAAGCCGGGTCCAAACTCAACCTTCTTCGGTGGGTGTCCGCACGCACCATCAAGGAGACGTTCGTTCCTGCGATCGATCATCGCTATCCACACATGGGGTCGGAATGAAAGCGCCGTCGGCCCTGGCGAATCCGCTCCGTCCTGCGATCCTCGCTGCGGCCCGGTCAAGCAGCGTCAAACGTGCCATCACCCGTGCACCCGTCACGCGGAAACTCGTCGATCGGTTTGTGGCCGGCGAGAGTCGGGAAGCGGCGGTGGAGTGCGTCCGCGAAATTCTCGCATCGGGCCGGTCCGTGTCGATCGATTTCCTCGGTGAAGATACTCGCGATGCGGCCGGAGCACAGGCCATGATGGACGAATATCTGAAACTCGTCGCCGATCTCGGGACTCTGCCAGAAGCGGCGGTGGGGCCGGGTGTTCGCCGACTCGAAGTGTCGCTGAAGTTGTCGGCGCTCGGGCAGGCACTCGCCGACGACGGCCCTAGGGTCGCCATCGAAAACGCTCGCACGATCTGCGCCGCCGCGGAGGTTGCGGGTGTCTGGGTGACCGTGGACGCGGAGGATCACACCACCACCGATTCGACCCTGGCGATCGTCCGTGCACTCCGCTGCGACTTTCCGTGGCTGGGAGCGGTCTTGCAGTCGTATCTGCGACGCACCGAGGACGACTGCCGCGACTTCGCCGGGCCGGGTTCACGGATCAGGCTGTGCAAAGGCGCGTACCGCGAACCCGAGTCCGTGGCCTTCCAGAACCGCGCCGCCGTGGACGCGTCGTACCTGCGGTGCCTCGACATCCTGATGGCCGGGTCCGGTTACCCCATGGTGGCCTCCCACGATCCTGCGGTCATCGCCGCGGTCGCTCCTCTGGTCGCACGCACGGGTCGCGCGGCCACCGGGTACGAGCACCAGATGCTGTTCGGGATCCGGGATGTCGAGCAGCGTCGTCTCGCCAACGAGGACAAGCAAGTTCGTGTGTACGTACCGTACGGACATCAGTGGTACCCCTACTTCATGCGCCGACTGGCCGAGCGCCCCTCGAACCTGCGGTTCTTCCTCCGCTCGGTGGTCACTCGAGACTGACCGACCCGTGCCGGCGCGACAATCTGCCGGGTCCGCGCCGTTGTAGAGTTTCTCGGTGACCACTTCTGGTGAGGGATGGACCAGCGCGGTCCTCTTTGCGGTGGTCATCCTGCTCTTCTCATTGCTGGGTTGGACACGGGTCGGCAAGATGCAATTGACTCGTCCGCCTCGTACCGCCGTTGTGCTGTGGCTGTTGATCGCCGTGCCCTCGCTGGTGCAATTGATCTTTCCGGCGATACTCGACGCCCTGGAAAGGGATCCCAATCTGATTCGGGACCATCAGTGGTGGCGGGTCCTGACGTCGGTGGCGGTGCAGGACGGCGGACTGGTCGGAATCGTTGTGAATCTCGCGGTTCTGGCCTGGGTGGCACCGCTCGCCGTCCGGGTCTGGGGTGGATTCAGGGCGGTCGTGTTGTTCGTGGCGAGCCAGATCATCTTCGGCCTGTTCACCGCATTTGTATTCCCCTCGCCCGGCGCGGGGAACTCGGGTGCCACGCTCGCCCTGGCCGCATCCCTTGCCGGCCTGGTGGTGATGCAGTCGAAGCAAAAGAGGGCCCTTGCAGTCAGCACTGGGATCGTGCTGGCAGGTGTTCTGCTGGTCGCAGTCGGCGACGCACACGGACTGGCAGTGCTGACGGGGACGCTGCTCGGTGCGGCGCTCGCCACCGTCAGTCCACCACCGGCCGACTCGAGTGGCCGCTACCGGCCTCTGTGAGAGGCTGTGGATGTGCTGCTTCGATCTCTGAATCGCCAGGCCGTCGCCCGCGGCGACGACATTCCCGATGCCGTCCGGATAGGCGACACGACTTTGTCACGCGGCGATGTGCTGGCCGCGGCCACCTCCGTGGCCGAACGCGTCTCTCACGCAGATCGTGTCGCGATCCTCGCGACACCCAGCGTCACCACCGTCCTCGCCGTTGTGGGCTGCCTCATCGCAGGTGTGACCGCGGTCCCGGTTCCGCCCGATTCCGGTCCCGCCGAACTGGAGCACATCCTGCGGGACTCCGGTTCGCAGGCGTGGCTCGGTGAGGCGCCCGCCGATTCAGCGGGCCTACCTGTAGTCCCGGTCCGGGTTCATGCCCGGTCCTGGCACAGTTACCCAGAACCGCCTGATTCAGCGACCGCGTTCGTTCTCTACACCTCCGGGACGACGGGTCCACCGAAGGGGGTCCTGATCAGCAGGAAGGCCATCGCCACCAATCTCGACGCGCTCGCGGAGGCATGGCAATGGACCAGCGACGATACGCTGGTGCACGGACTTCCGCTGTTCCACCTTCATGGACTCGTCCTGGGTGTGCTCGGTCCCCTGCGAATCGGCAGCCGTCTCGTCCATACCGTCAAACCCAGCCCCGCGGCGTACGCCGCGGCGCGCGGAACAATGTACTTCGGTGTTCCGACGGTGTGGAGTCGGATCGCCGACGACCCCGACTCGGCGTGCGCGCTATCGGGCGCGCGACTGCTCGTGTCGGGTAGTGCTCCGTTGCCTGTGCCGGTGTTCGAGAAGATACGCGAACTGACCGGGCTCGCACCTATCGAGCGCTACGGCATGAGCGAGACGATGCTGACGCTCAGTACGCGGGCGGACGGAGAGCGTCGCCCGGGCTGGGTCGGTGTGCCGGTGCGCGGCGTTGAGACCCGACTGCGGGACGAGCATGGCGGCGACGTCCCCCACGACGGCGAATCGATCGGCGGACTGCAGGTACGGGGTTCGATGTTTTTCGACGGGTATCTCGGGCGTCCCGAGGCGACCGCAGCGTCGTTCACCGAGGATGGCTACTTCGAGACCGGGGACGTCGCCGTCATCGACCCGGACGGGTTCCACCGCATCGTAGGCCGCGCTTCGACGGATCTCATCAAGTCGGGCGGATTCCGGATCGGTGCTGGCGAGGTGGAGGCGTCCCTGCTGGGCCACCCGAGTGTGCGGGAGGCGGCCGTGGTCGGAGTCCCCGACCCAGACCTCGGCCAGCGACTCGTCGGCTTCGTGGTGGGGGAGAACATCTCGGAACCCGACCTGATCGAGCACGTGGCAGCCGAATTGTCCGTGCACAAGCGACCCCGCGAGATCCGGGTGGTGGAGTCGCTGCCTCGCAATGCACTCGGGAAGGTGCAGAAGAAGCTACTTCTCTGACATCGGTAAGGTGGCGTTCGAAACAGGCCCAACACGGATTGGCAGGCACACAGTGAGTGTCGAGAGCATTGTTCAGAGCACCCGGATCGTCCTGGCATCGCGTCCTGATGGCGTCCCCACCACCGACAACTTCCGGCTCGAGGCCGTGAATCTGCCCGACCCGGCCGATGGTCAGGTGCTGATCCGCATCATCTATCTGTCGCTCGATCCGTACATGCGGGGGCGGATGAGCAGCGCCGAATCATATGCCGATCCCGTCGAAATCGGCGAGGTCATGGTGGGCGGCACCGTCGGACAGGTGATCGACTCGCGGCACCCGGGCTTCGAATCCGGGGACTACGTCCTCGCCTACGCGGGATGGCAGTCGCATGCGGTGGTCGACGGCAAGCTACTCCGCAAACTCGCCCCCGCCGCGGCGCCGTTGTCGACCGCCGTCGGTGTCCTCGGCATGCCGGGCTTCACCGCGTACTCCGGTTTGCTGAAGATCGGGCAACCACGGGAAGGTGAGACCGTGGTCGTTGCGGCCGCCAGTGGTCCGGTCGGTTCGGCAGTCGGGCAGATAGCGAAGCTGAAGGGCGCCCGGGCGGTCGGGATCGCGGGCGGTCCGGAGAAGTGCGCCTACCTTCTCGACGAACTGGGTTTCGACGCTGCCGTCGATCACAAGGCCCCCGACTTCGCTGAACAGCTGGGCGCCGCGGTTCCGGACGGAATCGACGTCTACTTCGAGAACGTCGGGGGTGCGGTGGCCGCAGCGGTACTGCCACTACTGAAACTGTACGCACGGGTTCCCGTGTGTGGGCTGATTGCGCAGTACAACGACAGCACTGCTCCCGAAGGACCGGATCGGTTGCCCGGATTCTTCAGCCGAGTTCTGGTCAAGAGTCTCACGATCCGAGGATTCATCCAGGGCGAATTCGTTTCCGAAATGTACGAGGATTTCCTGCGCGACGTGTCGGGGTGGATCAAGGAGGGCCGATTCGAGTACCGAGAGGACTTCGTCGACGGAATCGAAAATGCACCAACAGCTTTCATTGGCCTACTCCAGGGTAAGAACTTCGGCAAGATGCTGGTGCGGGTCGCGGAGGAGGGCTGACTCGTCGTCGGTTGGGTACACGAATTCGGGAGAGCCATCGACCCTAGCGCAACCGGGGCACCCGTTCGGGCGATGTGTTCGCAATCGGGTAGCGGTTTGCAAGGACATGGAGCCCCGAGATCTTCTGTATCCCCCATTAGGAAGGCGCTGTTGCCGTGAGACAGCGCACCGCGAAGAAGATGAGTCTCCACGCCAACACATTGGATTACAGCTCGTCGACTCGGGGGCCAGACTCGGGGGCGCACGGCCCGGGCGCTGACGGCCCGGACGTTCCGCTCGCCGGATCGGCGCGTATTGGATACCAGATTTGCTCGCATACAGTACCCTTCGACGGCTCGAACTTGCGCAGTGGACTGTTAGTTGCCATACAGCGAAAGGGGATCGTCTGTGGTCGATCATAATTCGGTGTCCGGATTCGGAATAAAGGTGGCCGGTCAACCGGCATCTCAGCCGTTGCGGGACTTTCGTTCTCTCGCTCGGCACCTGGTCTCTCTGTATGCCACTGAGGTCGCGCCGCCAGGGTCGGTGCCGGTATCAGTGGAGGGTAAGCAGTCCGAGAGCGACGTCACCGAGGTGACGGCTCACTGTCTGCGCCTGGGTATCCAGATGCTGGACACCCGTACGACCCCCAGCGAGGAGGAAGTGGATCCGCTCCGGACCTTTGCGGGCCAGTGGGCGCGGGAAGGGGTGCCGCTCAAATCTGTGCTGCGTGTCTACCACGAGGGAATACGCCGAGGGTGGGACATGGTGGTGTCGAAGGCGCGGGCGGAGGATCTGGCAGATGTGGTGGCGGGCTCGATCCTTTTGCTGGGCCTGGTCGAGAGTGTGACCGTCGCTGCTACATCCAGCTACGTGGCCGAAGTCGAGGCATTGACGAGTGAACGAAACTCTGCCGCGCAGACGATGGTTACGACCCTGCTGAATGGTCGCAACCCCGTCTCGCTGTCGCGTGAGTCCGGGATCAAGTTGGTCGAGAACTATGTGGTGATGGGGCTGTCGGTGCCTCCCTACCGGGAGGACGCGTCCTCCCAGATGCCGGAGTCGGTGGCGGTTCGCCGCCGGACACGCCGCATGCAAGCTGCCGTCTCGGACGCGTGCGGCGGCGCGCCTCTGGCGCTGCTGGGTGGGGAGGGGGGAACCGTCCTACTTGACGGGAGTCTGTCGGAGGAGGAACTGCGCAACATCGTGTGCAGACTCAGCGAAGCCGCCGAGGCGGATGTTACAGCGGCAGTGGCGCCCACCCGGATCGATCGCATTCCATCGGCAGCGGACGAGGCGCAAGAACTCCTCAGCCTGGTCAGGCATTTGGGCCGGCCGGCAGGCCTGTACCGGATGGAAGATCTTGCGCTCGAATTCCAGATCACCCGGCAGGGTTCGGGAAGAACGCATCTGGCAAGCCTCCTCACGCCACTCTACGGCTCGCCCGAACTCATCGAGACCCTCGACGTGCACATCGGTAACGATTTGAACCGCCAACGTACGGCCAGGCAGTTGCACGTCCATGCGAACACAGTCGACTACCGACTGAAACGGGTGGCGCAACTGACCGGGTTCGATCCGACGCGGCCATCAGGGCTGCGGCAGATTCAGGCTGCGCTGACCGCCCGGCGACTCGAGGGAGCGCGGCACCGGCAACAGTCGTAGCCCCCCGCGCTGTACGTTGCGCCGCTTCTCCCACTGCAAATGTGCGAAAAATTTTACCGCACAGCAAAAACCGATTGTGTGTTATCGAGAAGATGCCGTTCTGGATGTCCCGTCGAGATTTCGTCGTGGGCACCGACCCTGTCGGATCGGTTCTCCCGGTTTACTAGCCAATCATCGGCCGTTCATGCTTTGGTGGAAGGTGAGGTGGAACCCGTCGGAGGAGCGAGGTTATGACCATGTCATTCAGAGGTGTCGCCAATCTCGATATTCGTGACTCGATTCCGGACTGGGGTCCGTACGAGCAACCGAAAGCCGAACCGGGTTCGCCGAACATTCTTTACGTCGTGCTCGACGACGTGGGTTTCGGCGCACTCGGCTGCTACGGCGGACCGATCGAGACCCCCAACATCGACCGGATTGCAGGGAACGGACTGCGCTACGGACAGTGGCACACCACTGCGCTGTGTTCCCCGACCCGCTCCTGCCTGCTCACCGGCCGGAACCACACCACCAATGGCATGGGCTGCATCAGCGAGGCCTCCAGTGGTTTCCCCGGCTCGAACGGGCACATCCCACCCGAATGCGCCACCCTGGCCGAGATCCTGGTGGATCACGGATTCAGCACCGCGATGGTCGGTAAGTGGCACCTGTGTGCCCAGGACGAAATGAATCTGGCGTCCACCAAGCGGAACTGGCCGGTCGGCCGTGGTTTCGAGCGCTTTTACGGTTTCCTCGGCGGCGAGACCAACCAGTGGAATCCCGACCTGGTTCACGACAACCACTCCGTGGAGCAGCCTTCCACCCCGGAGGAGGGCTATCACTTCGGCGTCGACATCACAGACAAGGCTCTCGAGTACCTCGGGGACGTGAAAGCGATTGCTCCGGAACGTCCGGTGTTCCTGTACTACGCTCCGGGATGCGCGCATGCCCCCCACCAGGTACCCGCCGAATGGTCGGACCGGTACCGGGGCAGGTTCGATGCGGGCTATGAAGTAATGCGTGAGCAGATCCTTGCCAGGCAGAAGGAAATGGGCCTGGTCCCCCAGAACACCGGACTACCTCCGCTCAACCCGATCGGAACCTTCGATACCCGCAGTGGTCCAGACGGCCAGCCGTTCCCGCCCCTGGACTTCACCCGCCCCTGGGACACTCTCTCCGAGGACGAGCAGCGCCTCTTCGCGCGGATGGCCGAAGTGTACGCGGGCTTCCTCTCTCACTGTGACGACCAGATCGGCCGCCTCCTGTCCTATCTCGAAGACATCGAGCAACTCGACAACACCATCATCGTGGTGGTCGCCGACAACGGTGCCAGCGGCGAGGGCGGGCCGAACGGGTCGGTCAACGAGAACAAGATGTTCAACGGCGTTCCCGACGACTTGGACGAGAATCTGGCTCAGCTGGACGAACTCGGCAGCGTCGAGACGTACAACCACTACCCGAATGGGTGGGCGATGGCCTTCTGTGCTCCCTTCAAGATGTGGAAGCGATACACATACAACGGCGGCACCTGCGATCCATGCGTCATCTCCTGGCCGGCCGGGATCGAGGCCAGAGGTGAGACCCGCGACCAGTACCACCACGCCGTAGACCTGGTTCCGACACTTCTCGACTGCCTCGGCATCGAACTTCCGGAGACCGTGAAGGGGTATACCCAACACCCGCTTCAGGGAGTGAGCATGCGCTACAGCTTCGACGCAGGCATGATTCCGACCGCCAAGCGCACCCAGTTCTACTCGATGCTCGGCAGCCGGGGTATCTGGCACGATGGCTGGAAGGCTGTCACGACCCACCCCACGCTGAGTGGGTGGAGCAACTTCAGCGACGATGTGTGGGAGCTGTACCACACGGATGTGGACCGCGCCGAACTATACGACCTCGCCGCAGAGGAACCAGGCAGGCTGGCAGAGCTCATCGGACTGTGGTTCCACGAGGCCGGCGCCAACCAGGCTTACCCGCTCGACGACCGTGCACCCGTCGAGATCCTCACCGCCCCGCGCCCACAGCAGGTGGCGCCGAGGAACCGCTACGTCTACCGTCCGGGCGGCGCCGCGGTGCCCGAATCCGTTGCGGTCAGCGTCCGTAATCGTTCCTACTCGATCGGGGCGCTCGTCGACCTTCCCGAACCGGATGCGCTCGTCGACCTTCTCGACCAGGGTCCGTCCGGTGTGCTGTTCGCCCAAGGCGGACGGTTCGGGGGACACGCGCTCTATGTCAAGGACGACCGATTGCACTATGTGTATAACTTCCTGGGCATGGAACAGCAGATCGTCGCCGCGGACGAGGATCTGCCGACCGGCGAAAATCTCATACTGGCCGCGTCGTTCGACAAGAACGGTGAGGATCCACCAGGTACCGCACGTGGGGTCCTGGCCCTTTATCACGGCGACCGCAAGGTCGGTGAGGGCCTGATCACGACTCAGCCCGGCCCGTTCGGTCTCGCCGGTGCGGGACTCACTGTGGGCCGTGGCGGAGCCGATGCCGTCACCGACGACTACTCCGGAGAGGCACCCGGGACGTTCACCGGCGGCACGTTGAAGCGAGTGGTGATCGACGTCAGCGGCGAACCGTTCGTCGACCTCGAACGCGAAGCAGCAGCCATGCTCTCGCGGGAGTAGCGCCCCCGTATCTAGGCTCCGTCGTGATCTAGGCTCCGTCGTGATCGCACCCGACTGGCAGCGTCAGCGAGGAGAGTGAGCGATGACCGGTGACACGGGAGAGGGGCAGTTCCGCCAGTTGACGACTCCCCGGTCTGCGGCGGTCGCGGGCATCCTCTTTGCTGCACTCTTCGCGACCAGCCTGGTCCTACTCAGGACAGCGCTTCCCGCAGACCCCCATGCGGATCCCGCCTGGGTGGGACGCGGTGGATCCAGAATAAGTGCCGCGCTGGTGCTGGCGCCCTTCGCCGGCATAGCGTTCCTGTGGTTCATCGGCGTCGTTCGCGATCGGTTCGGGCAACTCGAGGACCGATTCTTCTCCACAGTTTTCCTTGGCAGCGGACTACTGTTCCTGGCCAGCGTATTCGTCTCGATGGCGGTCGCCGGCGGCGTCTTGGCCGTCGGCCGGCAGTCGGACATTCCTCAGGGCGACATCGTGTACTTCGGACGTGAGGTGATGCTGCAGATCAACAATGTGTACGCGGTACGCATGGCCGGGGTCTTCATGATCTCGTTGGGAACGATTTGGCTTCGTACAGGTCTGATGCCCCGGTGGCTTGCGGTGACCACGTATATCCTTGCGCTGACGCTTCTGCTGATCGTGAGCCTCAGTCTGTGGGTGACTCTGGTATTTCCGGCGTGGGTGTTGATGATCAGCATCTACATCCTGGTCGGCCGTCGCCACGAATCGCGCCAACGGGGCTGAAAGCGCGCAGGCAACCGGGGCCGCTCACGAGGCGGCGGCGACACGGACCGCTCACGAGGCGGCGGCGGGAAAGGTTTCTACGGCGATATTCTCCCGGACAGGAACTCTCACCATGGATACAGTCAGATTCTTCGAGGTGGCGACGCAATCCTTCGAAGTGCTCGGTGTTCTGTCGATGGTTCTCGGGTTCCTGTTCGCGTTCATCCTGGCCGCGCGCGCCTGGAAGCGCACAAGTGATGGTGCTCAGGCATTCAAGACTTTGCGGGAGTCACTTGGGGGAGCGATCCTGCTTGGTCTGGAACTACTCGTCGCGGCCGACATCGTCAAGACGGTCACGTCGACGCCCTCGCTGACGGATGCGGCTGTCCTCGGCGTGATCGTGCTGATTCGAACCGTGCTGAGCCTGTCCATCGAAATCGAGATCGAGGGTGTTGCACCGTGGAAGAAGGCGTTGGTCACCGGGCCGCAGGTGCTTGCCCGTGCGGCCCGGAAACCGCTCCCCCCGGAGTCGGATCCAAGTCGGTGAGGATCAGGTGCCGCTAGAGATCAGCGGCCTTGTCCGAGAAGAGGTCACACCGTTGCGGGAGAGCGGCGCAGTCGCCTGTTCAGGAATCCCAATCCTGCGATGATCAGGAACAGGATGCTCGTCGAGAGCAACTGTGTCCGAGCGTTGGAGTCGAAGAGCATCAGTATGATGAAACCACTGAGCATCGCGAGCGTGACGTAGCTGAGCCAAGGGAACAGCCACATCCGCAAGGTCAGTTTTCCCTCGCGTTCGAGGCGGGGACGAAGCCTCAGGTGCGAGATGATGATGAAGAGCCAGATGAACAGAAGTGCCGAGCCTACGGCGTTGAGAAGGATTCCCAGAAGTTGATCGGGCAGCAACCCGTTGAGCACCACGCTGACGAGGCCGAATACTACCGACAGCAGCACCGCTTTGACCGGTACACCGGACTTCGAGATCTGGGTCATGAATGCCGGGCCGTCGCCCCGCCGAGACAGCGAGTACACCATCCGGGACGTGCCGTAGATTTGGGCGTTGAACGCCGACAGCAGAGCGATCACGACGACCAGTTCCATGAACCCGGCCACGTAGCAGGTTTGCCTGGTTGAGGACGGCGACGAACGGCCCGCTCCCCTGGTCCGCGGTGTTCCAGGGGAGGACGAGGACCATGATCGAGATCGAGCCGATGTAGAAGACGCTGATACGCCACACGACGCTGCGCACCGCAATGCCGATAGAGCGCTCGGGATCCTCGGACTCGGCGGCCGCGATGGTCACGATCTCGATACCGCCGAAGGCGAACGCCACCACCAGCAACCCCGCGGCGATACCGGCGATGCCTTCAGGCATGAACCCGCCGTTGCCGAGGAGGTTCGTCGTGCCGACCGGTTCGGTATCAGGGAGCAGTCCGAACACCAGCAGCACGCCGATCACCAGGAACCCGACGATCACGGCGACCTTGATTGCGGCGAACCAGAACTCGAACTCACCGAAGTTGGCGACCTTCGCCAGGTTGACCACGGCGAAGAAGACCACGAAGACGAGGGCGATCGTCCACTGCGGTACTTCGGGTAACCACCCGGTCACGATGGCCGAGGCGCCGGTGATCTCGGCACCGAGCACCATGATCAGCAAGCACCAGTACAGCCAGCCCATGACGAATCCGGCCCAGTCGCCGATGCCGATCCGCGCATAGTGCGAGAAGGATCCACTGGCGGGGATGGCGGCACCCATCTCGCCGAGCATGCGCATCACGAAGACGACGATGATGCCGGCGAGAACGTACGAGATGAGGATTGCCGGCCCGGCTGTCGCGATGCCGACACCCGAACCGAGAAACAGTCCGGCACCGATGGCGGAGCCGAGGCCCATCATCGTGAGGTGCCGTACCTTCAGTCCGCTGCCCAGTGCGTCGGCCGACTTGGTTGTCGTGTCAGGCGTTTGTGTGCTGTCCACGGGGAGTCAGTCGTTCGCGTGTAGAACTGTGTTGAGTTTCACTCCGGTGCCCTTCCTTGGAACGACCTCGACTGTGCCCGACACGGAGTTGCGGCGCAAGAGCAAGTTTGACTGACCGTTGAGTTCTTTGGCCTTGACTACGGTGCCGTCCGGCCCGGTGACTTTGGTGCCCGCCGTCACGTACAGGCCGGCTTCGAGGACGCAGTCGTCGCCCAGAGAAATGCCGAGGCCGGAATTGGCGCCGAGCAGGCAGCGCTCGCCGACGGAGATGATCTCCTTGCCGCCACCGGAAAGGGTGCCCATGATCGAGGCGCCGCCGCCCACGTCGGATCCGTCGCCTACGACGACGCCCGCGGAGATGCGGCCCTCGACCATGGAGTTGCCGAGCGTGCCCGCGTTGAAGTTGACGAAGCCCTCGTGCATCACGGTGGTGCCGCTCGCCAGGTGGGCGCCGAGGCGCACGCGGTCCGCGTCGGCGATGCGGACGCCGGACGGCACGACGTAGTCGACCATCCGCGGAAACTTGTCGACACTGAGCACGGTTACCGCGCCACGGATACGGAGGCGGGAACGCGCCTTCTCGAAACCTTCGACCGCGCATGGGCCGAAGTTGGTCCACACCACGTTGGGCAACAGTCCGAACAGGCCGTCGAGGTTGATGGCGTGCGGCGTTACGAGTCGGTGCGACAGGAGGTGAAGGCGCAGGTAAGCATCATGGACATCGGCCGGGGGTTCGGACATGTCGGTGATGGTGGTGCGAACCACGATCTGATCCACTTCACGCGCCGCGTCGGGTCCGGCGAGTAGTGCCAGATCTGAGGGGATGTCACCACCCTCGATCCGGACGGTGCCGGCCTCGTCGAAGTCACCCAACTCCGGCGCTGGGAACCAGGTGTCGAGGACCGTGCCGCCGACTGTCACGTTGGCGATGCCTACTGCGGATGCTCCCTGTGTACTCACAACAACACAGGCTACTGTGTCGTGAATCGGCCATTTTCCGGCAGTCGTCGTCGATTCGTGCTTGGTTCGACGACCCGGCGGTTGAGGGAGGTGCGCGATGATCTGCGCGGCACGGAAATTCACCGGGAAAGGATTCTGAGGATGCGAATTCCACAGTTCGATCGATTCACCACGGGAGGCCTACGGTTTGCGGCCGCGGGCGCACTCCTCGCCGGAGCGGTGTCGGTAGTGGCGCCGCAGACCGCGTCGGCCGCGCCGGTGTGCCCGGGTGCCGGCCAGGCGCCAATTCTCGTGGGCCAGGTACCAGGAGCGGCACTCGAGGGCGTAGCGGTGGATGAGGACGGGCGTCTCTACACGACCGACCTCTTGAGTGGGCGAGTCTTCCGACTCGATGCCCCGGGCGCTCCCGCGGTGCCGGTCGCGACCGTCCCTGATGGCGGCGCGGGCGCGCTGGCCTGGGCCTCGGACGGTTCTCTGCTTGTGGGTTACGGAGCCGACGCCCGCGTCGCGCTCGGCGACATCACGCGCCCGGGCGCGGTTGCGAAGTTCGACCCGGCGACGGGTGAACTGACCCCGTTCGCTTCCGGTCTCAGCGCCGCCGACGGTCTGGCCGTAGCGGCAGACGGAGTCACCTACGCCACCAACGACTTTGCCACGCAGATCGGCAGGATCTTCCCCGACGGCACTGTCCAACCCGACTGGGCCACACTGCCGAGCGCCAACGGTGCGGTTCTCAGTTCCGACGACCGCTACCTCTACATGTCGAGGACGTTCGTGAACCCCGGCGTGAGCCGGATCCCCCTTGCGAACCCGGGGGCACCCGAGGACTTGCTCACGCTCAGCGGATTCGATGTGCTCGCCGCGCCCGACGGACTCGCGCTCGATTCCCAGGACCGGCCCGTCGTGCCCGCGAACGCAAAGGGTGAGATCTGGCGACTCGACGCTCCCGGACAGTACTGCGTGCTCGCGTCGGGTCTGCCGACGTCGAGCATGGTCATCTACGGGCGGGGGTCCGACGGGTTCTCTGCAGGACGGCTCTTCCGTATCGGATTCGACGGCGCCATCTACGAGATCCCCGGCGGCTTCGATGGCTGATCGCGACCATTTGCCCGAGGCTGACCGATGAGTGATCTCGACCTCCGTGCCGATCCTGTCGACCTCACTGCTGCGCTGGTGGACATCCCGAGTGTCTCGCGCGACGAGTCGGCGATCGCCGATGCAGTCGAGTCGGCGTTGCGGGATCAGACCACCGGCTTCGAGATCATCCGCAACGGCAACGCCGTGCTGGCTCGAACCGACCGTGGATTGCCGGGCCGGGTGATGCTTGCCGGGCATCTCGACACCGTGCCGATCGCCGACAACGTGCCATCCCGTCGTGAGGGCGGACTCCTGCACGGGTGCGGGACGGTCGACATGAAGTCGGGCGACGCGGTGTTCCTGCATCTCGCGGCCACCGTCGAGAACCCCGTGCACGACCTCACCCTGGTGTTCTACGACTGCGAGGAGATCGCCGCGGTCCACAACGGACTCGGAAGAATCGAACGCGAGATCCCCGACTGGCTACAAGCGGACGTCGCGATCCTGGGGGAGCCGACGGGAGGCCTTATCGAAGCGGGGTGCCAGGGTACCCTGCGTGTCACCCTGACGACGCGCGGCACCCGTGCGCATTCCGCGAGATCTTGGTTGGGCGACAACGCTGTTCACCGATTCGCTCCGGTCCTGCAGCGACTGTCGGAGTACACCGCGCGCTCGGTGGATATCGACGGTTGCGTGTACCGGGAAGGCCTGTCCGCCGTCCGGATCGCCGGCGGCGTCGCCGGCAACGTCGTGCCGGATGCGGCGGAGGTGGATGTGAACTTCCGCTTCGCGCCCGACCGTAGTATCGAGCAGGCCGTCGATCACGTGCGAGGAGTATTCGCCGGACTCGAATTAGGTTTCGAGGTCACGGACCTCTCGCCGGGTGCTCTGCCCGGGTTGGGTGATCCCGCCGCTGCGACGCTGATCGAAGCAGCGGGCGGCCAGTTCCGGGCGAAGTACGGTTGGACGGACGTCTCGCGGTTCTCCGCTCTGGGTATCGCGGCCGTCAACTATGGTCCTGGCGACCCGAACCTGGCGCACAAGCGCGACGAGCACGTCCCTGTCCAGCAAATCACCGATGTGGCGACGGTTCTTCGTTCCTACCTGACCGCGCCAGTCTGACACCGGCGACCCGATAGCCTGGGGTGCATGGCACCCGAGGAGAAGTCTCACGCCCGGAAGTCTTCATCCGTGAAGCATCGAGGTCCGGTGCAATTGAGGCGCGCCCGTAAGGACGAGGGCACCACCACCGACGAGAGGTTGCTCGACGAGCGCGATCCGACCGACTGGGTGCATACCGACCCCTGGCGCGTTTTGCGGATCCAGAGCGAGTTCATCGAAGGTTTCGGTACGCTCGCCGAGGTCCCGCGGGCGGTCGCGGTCTTCGGTTCCGCACGCACGCCGGTCGACCACCCGGACTACGCAGCGGGCAGGGCACTGGGTGCAAGCCTTGCCAAGGCTGGGTACGCCGTCATCACCGGCGGCGGCCCCGGTGCCATGGAGGCCGCCAACCGAGGCGCCAGCGAATCTGGTGGCTACTCCATTGGCCTGGGTATCGAATTGCCGTTCGAGGAAGGGCTCAACGAATGGGTCGACCTCGGCATCAACTTCCGATACTTCTTCGCTCGAAAGACGATGTTCGTGAAGTACTCGCAAGCTTTTATCTGTCTCCCTGGCGGGTTCGGGACGCTCGACGAGTTGTTCGAGGCATTGACTCTGGTGCAGACGCGCAAGGTCACCCGGTTTCCGATCATCCTGTTCGGCCAGGAATACTGGTCCCCGCTCGTGGACTGGATTCGAGGCACCCTCGAGCGCAGCGGGAAGATCTCGCAAGAGGACGTCGATCTACTGCACGTCACAGACGACATAGAGGAAGCCGTACAGATCGTCGTGAAGGCGCAGCAGGGCGTTGACGAGGCCGTACTGATGGGCACGGAGGACAAGTAGTGAACCCGGAAGATATTTCGCTGCAACCATTTTCGGTGTGTGTCTATTGCGCCTCCGGCCCCGTCGACGAGTGGTTTCTGGAACTCGCGGGCCAGGTGGGTACCGAAATCGGTAAGCGTGGTTGGCAACTGGTCTCCGGCGGTGGCAACGTCTCGATGATGGGCGCGGTGGCCCAAGCCGCCCGCGCCGAGGGCGCGATGACTGTCGGGGTTATCCCGAAGGCTCTGGTGCACTTCGAGGTCGCCGACGTTGATGCCGACGAATTGTTGGTCACGGACACCATGCGCGAGCGCAAGATGATCATGGAGGACAGGGCGGACGCCTTCGTTGCGCTCCCCGGCGGCATCGGCACCCTCGAAGAACTCTTCGAGACGTGGACCGCAGGGTATCTCGGAATACACGAGAAGCCCATCGTCCTCCTCGATCCGCAGGGGCACTACAACGGTCTGCTGAACTGGCTCGACGGACTCCGGGGCGGCGGATTCGTGTCGCAGCACGCCCTGGACAGACTGCTCGTCCGGACCGACGTCGGGGCCGCGCTCGACGCCTGCGCACCCTGAGGCAGGGTAGCGGATCGGGTCGTGACGCTGGCTTATTACCATGCAGTAGGGTGATCTGACTCATACTGCGGTCCTGAGGGGGATGTCATGCGTTCTGAAGCGCGTTCCACGATCAGCCTGGTCGATCTCGCCCGGCGGTTGCCGGCCATGATCCCGGAGTTGCCGAGCATGGCGAAGGCCGTCCGCGGACTGATCCGGACTCCCGATGCGAAGGAGTCGATTGGGCTCGTGTTCCAGGACGCTGCCGCCGCACATCCGCGCCGTACGTTCTTGAGGTTCGAGGGCAAGTCGCTGAGCTACCGGGCCGCCAACGTCCGGGTGAACCGCTACGCTCACGTGCTTGCCGATCTCGGGGTGTCCCGGGGCGACGTTGTCGGGATCCTGGGTAAGAACTCACCCGAGACACTCCTCATCGCCCTGGCTGTGGTCAAACTCGGTGCCGCGGCGGGAATGCTGAATCACAACCAGCGCGGGGACGTGCTCGCACACAGTATTTCGCTGCTCGACAGCGAAGTGCTCGTGGTGTCCGAGGCATGCGGTGAAGCGATGGACTCGCTCGATGGTCCTCCCGGCTCGTCCTCGGTGCTGTACTACGAAGATCTGGACCTACTCGCGGAGACCGCCGGGGTGGACAACCCCGAGGTGTGCAAACAGATCCAGGCAAGGGAGAGCGCCTTCTACATCTTCACCTCCGGCACCACGGGATTGCCCAAGGCCAGCCGGATGAGTCACTACCGGTGGCTCAAGAGCATGGCCGGACTCGGCAGCATGGGAGTACGACTGCGGTCCGACGACACCCTCTACTGCTGCCTGCCGCTCTATCACAACAACGCACTGACCGTGTCGCTGTCTGCGGTGCTTGCGTCGGGTGCGACACTCGCGGTGGGCAAGCAGTTCTCGGCGTCCAAGTTTTGGGCCGACGTGGAACTGAACCAGGCGACCGCATTCACCTATATCGGTGAGTTGTGCCGCTACTTGCTGAACCAGCCCGAGAGGCTCGGCGACCGCCACAATTCGGTCCGGCTGGTGGTCGGGAACGGGCTCCGTCCGGAAATCTGGTCCGAGTTCACCACTCGATTCGGGATCTCGCGGGTGGCCGAGTTCTATGGCGCCAGCGAGTGCAACATCGCGTTCGTGAACGCCCTGAACGTCGACAGGACGGCAGGGATCTGCCCGCTGCCGCACGCGGTGGTCGAGTACGACGAGGAGAACGGGTCGCCCAGGCGGCACTCCGACGGCAGGCTTCGAAAGGTGCGGACCGGCGAGGTCGGGTTGTTGCTGGCGAAGGTCACCGATCGGACGCCGTTCGACGGGTACACGGACGCTGAGGCCACCGACAAGAAACTCGTCCGCGACGCCTTCGACGCAGGCGACTGCTGGTTCGACACCGGAGACCTGGTTCGCCGCCAGGGATGGTCGCACGTCGCATTCGTCGACAGACTCGGCGACACATTCCGCTGGAAGGGGGAGAACGTCGCGACCACCGAGGTCGAGGGCGTCCTTCTCGCTCACCCCGCGGTCGAGAACGCCGCCGTCTACGGAGTCGAGATTCCAGGGGCCGACGGCCGCGCCGGAATGGCCGCAGTGATGCTGCACGAGAACGAGACGTTCGACGGTGTGGATGTGGCGGCGCTCCTGTTCCGCCGACTGCCGTCGTACGCGGTGCCGCTCTTCGTCCGTATCGTCGCGTCGTTGGAACAGACGTCGACGTTCAAGAGCCGAAAAGTGGAACTGCGCAAGGAAGGTTACGACATCGAGGACACCGAGACGTTGCACGTGCTGTCAGGGCGTCGTGAAGGCTACCGGCAGTCGTACGAAGGCTACGTCGACGAGGTGGTGAAGGGGGCGCTCCCCAAGGGCTGATGCGGCACCCGGCGGTGACCGACGAGGGCTGATGCGGCACCCGGCGGTGGCCGACGGGTCGGGATACCAGCTGCGTGCCAATATTGGGGCATGGCCGAGAGACACCCACCGCCCGAACTCGACTGTCCACCGTCCACGCTCTGCGGGCGACCCGTGGCGGTCGATCGTGCACTCGTGATGGCCATCGTGAACCGGACACCCGACTCGTTCTACGACCGCGGTGCCACGTTCACCGATTCCGCCGCGATGACGGCGGTCGAGCGTGCAGTGGCGGAGGGCGCCGACCTCGTCGACATCGGCGGTGTGAAGGCGGGACCCGGCGATGTAGTCGACTCGGCCGAAGAGACCCGGCGAGTGGTGCCGTTCGTGGCCGCGATCCGCGAGCGATTTCCGGAGTTGCTCATCAGCGTCGATACCTGGCGCAGCGACGTTGCCCGGCTGGCGCGCGCCGAGGGCGCAGACCTGATTAACGACACATGGGCGGGTGCCGATCCGGCGCTGGTTGAGGTGGCCGCCGAAACGGGCGCGGGCATCGTCTGCTCGCACACTGGGGGAGCCGTCCCACGGACCCGTCCGTTTCGCGTGCGTTACCCCGACATCGTCGCCGCCGTGCTTGAGGACGTAGTGGCGGCGGCCGAGAATGCGGCCAGTCTGGGAGTGCCTGCCGACTCGATTCTCATCGATCCGACCCACGATTTCGGGAAGAACACGTATCACGGACTCGAGTTGTTGCGCCGAGTAGGAGATCTTGTGAACACGGGTTGGCCGGTGCTCATGGCCCTGAGTAACAAGGACTTCGTCGGGGAGACTCTGGGTGTCGATCTCGTCGAGCGGCTGGAGGGCACATTGGCAGCGACTGCAATGGCCGCCGCCGGAGGCGCCCGCGTCTTCCGTGTGCACGAGGTTGCCCCGACGCGCCGGGTGGTGGACATGGTGGCCGCGATTCAAGGCAGGCGCCCACCGCTGCGCACGGTGCGGGGGTTGGCATGACCGGCATGGGAGCACAAGCGGGCCGCACGATGCTGGCAGGGGAGCGAACTCCTCTCACCTGGGCGGCGGCGAACAGTTGGGATCAGCCTTCCTGGAGCATCGCCGAACTCGAGCGAGCGAAGGCAGGACGGACGGTGTCGGTGGTCCTGCCTGCGCTCGACGAGGAGGACACGGTTGCCGGGGTGGTTGACACCGTTCACCCGTTGCTCGGGGGCCTCGTCGACGAGTTGATCGTGCTCGACTCCGGTTCGACGGATCTGACGGCGGAACGTGCGCGAGCGGCGGGCGCGACCGTGATCAGCCGGGAACAGGCGGTGCCGACGTTCCCGCCGGTGGAAGGCAAGGGCGAGGTGTTGTGGCGATCTGTCGCCGCGTGCACCGGCGACCTGATCGTCTTTGTCGACGCGGATCTGATCAACCCTGATCCGGCGTTCGTTCCGAAGCTTCTCGGACCGCTGCTGACCGTCGACGGTATCCACCTCGTGAAGGGCTACTACCGCCGTCCCCTCCGACTGGGTGGTACGGAGGACGCCAACGGCGGCGGGCGCGTTACCGAGTTGGTGGCGCGCCCGATGCTGGCGTCTCTGCGGCCCGAGTTGACGAGCGTGCTGCAGCCCCTGGGCGGTGAGTACGCGGGTACTCGGGAGTTGCTGTCATCGATTCCTTTCGCCCCCGGCTACGGCGTTGAGATCGGACTGCTACTCGACACCTACCACCGCTTGGGTCTCGGCGCGATCGGCCAGGTCAACCTCGGTGTGCGCAAGCACCGCAACCGTCCGCTGTCCGAACTCGGGGTGATGAGCAGGCAGATCATCGGCACGATGATGCGCCGCTGCGGTGTACCGGACTCCGGTGCGGGTCTGACCCAGTTCTCGGTGGACGGCGACTCCTTCATCCCGACGACGACGGAGGTCGCGCTGGCTGACCGTCCGCCGATGAATACGGTGCGCCCCTGACCCCGTCGCTGTGCGACCTGGTTGTTGCCGCGCGACCACTGCTCGTCGACGTTGTCGGATGCTCGTGACAGGATCGGAGCATGGTGACAGCCCTGCTCTATCTGCTTGTGATGGCGTTGGTCGGTGCGATGCTGTTTCTCGCAGCAAGTGCAGTCTTCGGTCGTTCCGAGGAACTCGAGCCGCTCCCGCCGGGCACCACGCTCACGGCCCTGCCCGCCGAGGGCGTGACGGGTGCCGACGTCGAGGCGTTGCGATTCCAGCAGACTCTGCGGGGGTACAAGGCGAGCGAGGTCGACTGGGCGCTGTCGCAGCTTGGCCACGAAATCGATTCGCTGCGTGAGCAGTTGGCGACGATCGCCGACCGATCTGATCGTCCGGGTGACGCGCAGTGACGGGATCCGACGGTCGCGTGCGGTGCGGGTGGGCCATCGATACGGACGGTTCTCGGCTGTACCGCGACTACCATGACGACGAGTGGGGTCGCCCTCTGCACGGACGTGACGAGTTGTATGAGCGATTGTGCCTCGAAGCATTCCAGTCGGGACTGTCGTGGATCACGATCCTGCGTAAACGTGCCGCGTTCCGTGCCGCGTTCGCTGGTTTCGATCCGGAGGCCGTCGCGCGGTACACGGAAGCGGACGTGGAGCGACTGCTCGCGGACGCGTCGATCGTGCGGAACCGGGCGAAGATCGAAGCTTCGGTGACCAACGCGCGGGCGGTTCTGGAGTTGTCGGACACCGACCTGGACACCCTACTGTGGTCGTTCGCTCCACCGCCGCGCACAAGCAGGCTTGCGACCATGAACAATGTGCCGGCCACGACTGAGGAGTCCGCATCGATGGCGAAGGAATTGAAGCGCCGAGGCTTCAAGTTCGTGGGTCCTACAACTGCCTATGCGCTCATGCAGGCGACCGGGATGGTCGACGACCATGTGGCCGACTGCTGGGTCCCGACCACTCGCTGAACTGACGTGGATCCGGCTAATCGTGACTCAGGTTACCGATATTCCGGTCCATAGGGAAGAATGGACATCACAAGCCTCGCCGAGTGTTGGCGGGGTACCAACATTTGTCGAGGCGCAAGTAGCAGCGCAGATCTGGAGGGAGCAGAGGATGGCGGCCATGAAGCCCCGGACCGGAGACGGTCCCCTCGAAGCAACCAAAGAGGGACGAGGAATCGTCATGCGGGTTCCCCTCGAAGGTGGTGGACGTCTGGTTGTCGAGCTCACCCCAGAGGAAGCTGCTGCACTCGGTGAAGAGCTCAAGGGCGTCACTAGCTAGCCGAGTACGGAAAACCTCGCGGGACAGGCCCCGTCGCCGTTCTCGGCGCGGGGCCTGTGCCGTGTCCGAAACCGAGAGGTGAACGTTCGTGCTGTCCGACGTGACCGATCTGCTGGCCTGCCCTCAGTGCCAGGCGCGCGTGGAACTGGACGAGGGCGCCATCCTCTGCGACATCGGCCACAGCTTCGACGTGGCCCGTCAGGGCTACGTGAGTCTGATGACAGGGGCCGGCGGTAAGTTCGACGGAGACAGCACCGAAATGATTGCCGCACGTGCGGACTTCCTCGGCAGCGGCAGATTCGACCCGTTAATGGACGCTGTGGCCGGCGCGGTTGCGTCGGGTGCAGAACCGGACGGAGATCTTCGGATCATGGAGATCGGCGCGGGTACGGGTCACTATCTGGCGAGGGTTCTCGATGCCGTCCCGTCCGGTCGTGGAATCGGACTCGACGTGTCGAAGTATGCGGCTCGCCGGATCGCCCGGGCGCATCCGCGCGCGGGAGCGGTGGTTGCAGACGCGTGGCAGCACCTGCCGGTACGCGACCATGTGCTCAGCCATGTGTTGTGTGTGTTCGCGCCGCGCAACGCCGACGAGGCGCACCGGGTGCTGTCGCAGCGTGGCTCCCTGGTGGTGCTCACTCCCACGGATCGACACCTCGGTGAGTTGGTGGAACTTCTCGGCATGGTCCGTGTAGACGACCGAAAGGTCGAGCGACTCGGGGCGGCGATGTCCGGGAGGTTCGAGCGCACCGCCCACGTGGCGGCGGAGTACCCGATGTCGTTGTCGCACCTGGACGTGACGCGCCTGGTCGGGATGGGACCGTCCGCGCGGCACCTCACCCCGGACCGCGTCGCGGCCTCGATCGCGGCGTTGCCGCAGCAGTCTCCGGTTACTGCGTCGGTGACGGTGGCCACCTACACCCGGCTCTGAACGGCTCTGACGGCTCCGAGGGCGACGCTCAGCGGCGGGACAATGCGTCTTGGTAGACGTCGAGGGTTTGCTGCGCGACAGCTGCCCAGGAGAAGTCGGCGATCGCTCGCGCACGCCCGGCTTGGCCCATGGCTGTGGCGGTGGCGACATCGGAGGCAATTGCGTTGACCGCCTCGGCAAGCGACTGTTCGAACGCCTCGGGTTCATAGGAGTTGTAGTGCACCAGACGGCCGGTGACGCCATCCTGCACCACCTCGGGGATGCCGCCGACGTCGGACGCCACGACCGCGGTCTCACAGGCCATGGCCTCGAGGTTTACGATGCCCAGCGGTTCGTATACCGACGGGCAGACGAAAACAGTTGCAGCCGACAGCAGTTCCCGCACCTGTTCGGTGGGGAGCATTTCCCGGACCCAGAACACGTTGCCGCGATGTGCGGCGAGGTCGGCGACCGCACTCTCCGTCTCGGCGGCGATCTCGGGGGTGTCGGGTGCGCCTGCACACAGGACCAACTGGATGTCGGGCGAGAAATGGTGTGTGGCGGCGATCAGGTGGCTGACGCCCTTCTGCCGGGTGATGCGCCCGACGAATGCCACCACCGGTTTGCCTGGATCGATGCCGATCCTCGCCAGGGTGGACTGCCCCGCGGCTGCAGGCCCGGCATGCCAGACGGATGTGTCGATTCCGTTGCGCACCACGTGAACCCGGCACGGGTCGATAAATGGATATGCGTCGAGGACGTCGAGTCGCATCCCCGCGCTCACGGCGATCACGGCGTCGGCGTGTTCCATCGCGTTGCGTTCGGACCACGAGGAGATGCGGTAGCCACCGCCGAGTTGTTCGGCCTTCCATGGTCTTCGCGGTTCGAGGGAGTGTGCGGTGAGGACGTGGGGCACGTCGTACAGCGCGGCCGCCAGGTGACCGGCCAGGCCGGTATACCAAGTGTGGGAGTGCACGACGTCGGCGCCGACTGCGGCATCGGCCATGTGCAACTCGGCGGACAAAGTCGCGATTGCGGGATTGGCACTCGTCAGCGCCGGATCCGGTGCGTGTACCGCTGCATCGGCGCGTGGAGCACCCATACAGTGCACGTCCACCTTGCACAATTGCTTCAACTGAGCAATCAGTTCGGTGACGTGCACACCCGCACCGCCATAGATCTCCGGTGGATATTCCTTGGTCATCATTGCCACCCGCACGCGCTCAACGTTACCGTCCGAGCTGATTCCCGCCACCGCTCGCGAACAGCGTGGGACTCCGGAGAAACATTGACTGGGTGCTTTGCTGGCGGGAGATGGGGTCGCCGGATAGGTTGGCAGGGTGAGGAGCCAGCCACATGTGCTTGGAATCGTGCTCGCCGGCGGCGAGGGCAAACGTCTCTATCCGCTGACGGCGGACAGAGCGAAGCCTGCGGTGCCGTTCGGAGGCGCCTACCGCTTGATCGATTTCGTGCTCAGTAATTTGGTCAATGCGGGGTATCTCCGTCTGTGCGTTCTGACCCAGTACAAGTCGCACTCGTTGGACCGCCACATTTCTCAGACGTGGCGTCTGTCCGGGTTCGCGGGGGAGTACATCACTCCCGTTCCCGCGCAGCAGCGTCTTGGACCGCGTTGGTACACCGGCAGTGCCGACGCGATCCTGCAATCGCTGAACCTCGTGTACGACGAGGACCCCGAGTACATCGTTGTGTTCGGCGCCGACCATGTGTATCGGATGGACCCTGAGCAAATGGTTCGGCACCACATCGATTCGGGTGCCGGAGTGACGGTGGCCGGCATCCGCGTCCCGCGCAGCGAGGCGTTTGCGTTCGGGTGCATAGACAGCGACGAATCCGGCCGTATCGTCCAGTTCCTCGAGAAGCCGGCCCATCCGCCGGGAACCCCGGATGACCCCAATGCGACGTTCGCGTCGATGGGTAACTACGTGTTCACCACCAAGGTGCTCGTCGACGCCATCAGGGCCGACTCGGAGAACTCCGACTCCGACCACGACATGGGCGGCGACATCATTCCTGCGCTCGTCGAGGCGGGCGCCGCGTCGGTATACGACTTCAAAGACAACGTTGTCCCCGGGGCCACCGATCGCGACCGAGGGTACTGGCGGGACGTGGGAACGCTCGACGCGTTCTACGACGCCCACATGGACCTCGTCTCGGTCCATCCGATCTTCAACCTGTATAACCGTCGCTGGCCGATCCGCGGTGCGGCCGAGAACCTGGCGCCCGCCAAGTTCGTGAAGGGCGGACTCGCTCAGGAATCGGTGGTCGGGGCCGGGTGCATCCTGTCCGCGGCGACCGTGCGCAACTCCGTTCTCAGCTCCAACGTCATGATCGACGACGGTGCCACCGTGGAGGGCAGCGTCCTCATGCCGGGTGTGCGCATAGGCAAGGGGGCGGTGGTGCGCCGCGCCATCCTCGACAAGAATGTGGTCGTCGGCGACGGCGAGATCATCGGCGTCGACCTCGAGCGCGACAGGCAACGCTTCGCGATCAGCAACGGCGGAGTCGTAGCCATCGGCAAGGGTGTGTGGATCTAGTTCGAGAGTCTCGGGGCCTGACGCGCAGAGCTTGGACGCTCAGAGCTTGGACGCGCAGAGCATGCCGTCGCCGATCGGCAGGAACACACGAATCAACTGCTCGTCCCCGGCAAGAGCCTTGGCGGCCTCTCGGACCGCGACGGTCGTGGCGTCACGCATGCTCGGATCCACCACGCGACCTCCGTGTAGGGCGTTGTGCAGCACGATGACGCCGCCTGGACGCAGGAGTCGGACGCCCTCGCGCACGTAGTGCGGGTGGTCGACGGGTGCGCCGTCCACGAAGACCAGATCGTATGCTTCGTCGGCGAGTCGCGGCAGGACGTCGAGTGCCCGGCCGTTGATGAGCCGGGTCCGGGCTGCGGCGATTTCGTTGGCCCGGAACGACTGCTTCGCAGCCCGCTGGTGTTCGGGCTCGCTATCGATCGTGGTGAGGACGCCGTCCTCGCGCATACCGCGGAGTAGCCACAAGCTGCTCACACCGGCGCCGGTTCCGATCTCGACGACCGTCTTGGCGTCCAGCATGCGGGCGAACAAGGCGAGAGCAGCGCCGACCGCTGGAGGCACCGGTGCGGCGCCGAGGTCGTCCGCCCGTTCCCTGGCCGCACTCAGGGCCTCGTCTTCACCGACAGCCCCTTCGGCGTGGGTGAGTATCCGTTCGGCGTTAGTCTGCACGCTCATGAGGCTATCGGGTCTCGTCATCACCTATGCGAGGCGCGCTCGACGATAATGCGGCGACCACTTTGTCCGAATTCTCAGGAGTATCTCAGCCTGCTCACACGGCACGCATATCGCAATGGGACAGAGTGGGTCGGACGTCAGACCAGTAAGGCCACCTGACGGGGAGATCGCGCTGACCGAGCAGAACTCCGAGAGTTTGGGAACAAATCCCGGCCTCGGTGCGTTAACGCTCACACAACGTCCTGCGATCTGCGGTCCTGAGTAGAAGGATCCTTCTGATTCGAATGAACAACCACACGATGGTTCCAGCCGAGAACAACACCGATCAGCAGGTGTCGAACGCCGAGCTGACAGGCACCGCAGTGTTCGACGCCACCGGCGAAGAGTCGGCGATGCCGTCGTGGGACGAACTCGTCCGCGAACACGGCGACCGCGTCTACCGATTGGCCTACCGGTTGTCCGGCGATGCTCAGGACGCTGAGGATCTCACTCAGGACACGTTCATCCGGGTGTTTCGTTCTCTGTCCGACTACCAGCCCGGGACGTTCGAGGGCTGGTTGCACCGCATCACCACCAATCTGTTCCTCGACATGGTCCGACGACGCAACCGGATCCGCATGGAAGCACTGCCAGAGGACTACGACCGGGTTCCCTCCGACCGCCCGAACCCTGAGGAGATCTACCACGACGCCCGCCTCGACGCGGATCTGCAGGCAGCACTCGACTCGTTGGCGCCGGAGTTTCGCGCCGCGGTCGTACTGTGTGACATCGAAGGTCTGTCATATGAGGAGATCGGTGCCACACTGGGTGTGAAACTCGGAACCGTACGTAGCCGGATCCACCGTGGCAGGCAGGCTCTGCGTGATCATCTAGCGGTGAACGGAAGGGTTGACTCCGATCAGATCGGCGTCGGGTAGCTATCAGGAGGGACGAATGACGCAGGGGCACGTATCTCGCCAATTCGGCTCCACTGAGCACTTGGCGAGTGAGGCGATTGCCGCCTACGTCGACGGCGAACTCGGCATGTCCGCCTATCTCCGCGCAGCCCACCATCTGTCGATCTGCCCGGAGTGTGTGTTCGATGTCGATGCTCAGCAGCAGGCGCGACGTGCACTGCGCGGTGGCGGCGACGTCGCAATGCCCTCGGGCCTCCTGGGTCTGCTGAGTCAGATTCCCACTCAGGGTGATCCCGGCGACAATTCCCCGTTCGACGGACACACTCTCGACGCGCCGGTCACGAGCCAGTATTCGATCACGAGCCGTCTCTGGTCTCGGCGTTGGCGCCGTTGAGCGCATTCCGGGCAAGGGCGGCGGTATTCGCGTTCGCCGAGTCATCGGTGATACTGGGGCATGTGACTGACGCACATGAGGGGGGCACGACAGCGTGACGGCGGATTACAGGAATTCGGATTCCGGTGCGGCTGGGTCCGAGGCTCCCACAGCGGAAACCTCAGGCGCTTTGCGCCCGCACGACGCACCCCGGCTCGATCCCCGACCCGTCTATAGGCCGAGAATCGAGGCAGCGTTCAGTCGGGTGTTCGGCCGCCCCGGCGGCGTCACCGGCTCCTTCGCTCCGCCGGATGTCAGACGTACGGACGAACCCCGCGTCCAGATCGGTCCGCCCGACCCCCTGCTCGCCGAGGCCTTCGGTCGTCCCGAGGGCGATACCGACACTATCCAGCGCGATCCCCGCGGCGTGGCCGCGCCCCGGGTGGACACGGCTCCGCCCACCGATCCCTGGCGTGATCCCGAAGCGGGGGTGGAACTCGGCTCGCCCGCACTTCACACCGAGGAGCGTTCGCGGCCGGTCGCTTCCGTCATCAGCGCGCGGGAAGTCTTGTTCGGCGGCAAGGTCGCGCCGAAGGCACTCGTCGTACTGGGCGCAGTCGCACTGGCTATCGGTCTCGTTGGTGGTCTTCTCGCCGCCGTGGTCACGGCCGATCGCAGTTCGCTCACCAGTCGGAGCGTCACTCTCGTTCAGGGCGGCGGCGAGGACCTCGGACAGTCCGCAGTCGCGCGGGTCGCGGATGCTGTCCTGCCTGCCGTGGTATCCATCCAGGTGGCGATCGGTGATCAGGGCAGTACCGGTTCGGGTGTCGTCATCGACGGCGCCGGCTACATCGTCACCAACAATCACGTCATCTCCGCTGCGGCCACTGCGCCCGACGGTGGCAAGATTCAGGTGATCTTCTCGGACGGGACCAAAGTAGAGGCGCAGATCGTCGGCCGCGACCCTAAGACGGATCTGGCTGTTCTCAAGGTCTCCGCCGACAACCTGACGGTCGCGCAACTCGGCAAGTCCGGCGATGTGCAGGTAGGTGAGGATGTCGTCGCCGTCGGATCGCCTCTCGGACTCAGCAAGACCGTCACCCGCGGCATCGTCAGCGCCCTGCACCGGCCGCTGCGACTGTCCGGCGAGGGTTCCGACACGAACGCCGTGATCGACGCCGTCCAGACGGACGCCGCCATCAACCACGGCAACTCTGGTGGCGCGCTCGTGGACGACACGGGCCGGGTGATCGGCATCAACACGGCCATGCTCAGCGAGTCGGGAGGATCAGTCGGCCTCGGCTTTGCGATTCCCATCGACGACGTGACAACCGTCGCGCAGACCCTCATTCGAGATGGGCAGATGCATCACCCGGAAATCGGGGTCAACGCCCGTACCGTGGTCAACGACAACACCAGCGGCGCCCAGGTGGCCAACGTGCACACGGGCAGCCCGGCCGCGCAGGCAAGGATCGTCGAGAACGACGTGATCATCAAGGTCGGCGACCGTATGGTCACCAGTGCCGACGAACTCGTCGTCGCCATCAACCTGCAGACGATCGGCGAGCCCGTCACGGTTCAACTGATCCGGCAAGGCAGAACCGTGGACGTTGACGTCACCCCGGTTTCCGATTGAAACGAGAGGCTGTTGTGAAATTTAGATCGCTTTTTCCCCTGGGCACGAACCCTACCGGCACAGTAAGCTGACCACGTGTTCGGCAACATTGGTTGGGGCGAGTTCATGGTCCTCTTCGTCGCAGCTCTGGTCATCTTGGGACCGGAGCGGCTTCCGGGTGCGGTCACTTGGGTAACGAGATCGCTGAAGCAGGTCCGTGAGTATGCGACCGGCGCAAGCCAGCAACTCAAGGATGAACTCGGTCCGGAATTCGACGACCTCCGCAAGCCGCTGGCAGATCTCAATCAGCTACGTGGGATGTCGCCGCGTACCGTCATCACCAAACATCTCCTCGACGGTGACGATTCGATCTTGACCGGCAACTTCGACAAGCCGAGTGGCGGCACGATCAAGAAGACTCCCGGGACCAAGGCCGTGAGCGCCGACCCCTCCACTCCCACCGCCCCGCAGAACAAGCCGCTGACGGCAGGCGAGCGCCCCCCTATCGACCTCGACGCCACCTAGGTCAGAGACGCCATCTAGGTCAGCGCCGCGTAGGTCAGAGGTGGCGGGTGGTGTCGATCCCCAACGACATTCCGGCAAGTCCGCGCTTGCGCACGGCCAGTTTGTCCGCGACCTCGCGTAGTGCCGTCGCGGCCGGAGAATCCGGATGGCCGAGAACGATGGGAAGTCCACCGTCTCCGCCCTCACGGACCGCTTGCTCCAATGGGATCTGGCCGAGAAGCGGCACCTTCGCGCCGACGGCTTTTGTGAGGCGGTCGGCGACAGCCTGCCCGCCGCCGGAACCGAAGATGTCCATCCGAGTACCGTCCGGCAGATCCATCCACGACATGTTCTCCACGACGCCGACGATGCGCTGACGGGTCTGCAGTGCGATGGCGCCCGCGCGCTCGGCCACCTCGGCCGCTGCTTGCTGCGGGGTGGTGACGACGAGGATCTCCGCGCCCGGGATCAGTTGCGCGACGGAGATCGCGACGTCGCCGGTGCCGGGGGGCAGGTCGAGCAGCAGGATGTCGAGGTCGCCCCAGAAGACATCGGCGAGGAACTGTTGCAGCGCTCGGTGCAGCATCGGTCCACGCCACACAACCGGGGTATTGCCTTGCGTGAACTGGGCGATGGAGATCATCTTCACATCGTGTCCGACGGGAGGCATGATCATTCGTTCCACCTGCGTGGGCTTGGCGTCGGTGCCGAGCATGCGAGGTACGGAGTGTCCGTAGATGTCGGCGTCGAGCACGCCGACCGACAGTCCGCGGGAGGCCAGTGCGACGGCGACGTTGACGGTGATGCTCGACTTGCCGACGCCACCCTTGCCGGACGCGACCGCGTATACGCGGGTCAGCGAGCCTGGTTGAGCGAAGGGGATCACAGGTTCGGCCGAGTCCCCGCGCAGCGATTTCCGGAGTTCGGTGCGCTGTTCGTCGCTCATCACGTCGAGTTCGACGCGGATAGCGCCCGCTCCGGGAACGTCCGCCACTGCTTTGGTGACGCGGTCGGTGATCTCGGTCCGCATCGGACAGCCTGCGGTGGTCAGGTAGATCGCGATGTCGACGCTGTCGTCGTCGGCGATGTCGATGCTCTTGACCATCCCGAGTTCGGTGATCGGCTTCCGGATTTCGGGATCCTGGACGCGCGACAGTGCGCTACGTACAGAGGACTCGCTCAGGACTGACATGTATCAATGGTAAGGATGAATGCTCAGTGGATGCTCGGCAGGTCCGAGGCCACGGGAGTGATACCGCTCGCGTATCCGGCGGACCAGGCCAATACGTTCGCTACGTAGGCGGACGAGTTGTTGTAGCGGTACACAGCCTCGGCTGCCTGAATCGGATCGCGAACGTCCAATTCGCCGTCGCACAGGTACTTGCCAGTGGTGAGGGCGGAATCGAACAGGTTCTGCGGATCTGCGACGCCGTCACCGTTGCCGTCGGCAGCGTAGCGAGTCCACGTCTCGGGCAGGAACTGTGTCGGTCCGACCGCTCGGTCGTAGTCAGGATCGCCGTCCAGTGCGCCGCCGTCGGTGTCGGGGATGACGCTGTTTCCGGCGAGCGAACCGTCGAGAAGCGGGCCGAGGACGGGAACGAGCATGTCGCCGTTGTGGTCGGTCTCGCCGTCGTAGGCATGGGTGGACTCGACGCGCCCGATTCCTGCGATGAGTGTCCAATACATGTTGCAACCGGGTTGTCCGACCGCGAGAACGCGCTCCGCGTTCTGGTATGCCGCAACGTTGACGACCGGGATGCCGAGGGCGCCCTGTGCGACGCTCGTCGGCAGTGGAGGAGTGGCCTGTACGGGCGGTGATGCCACCGGGGCCGGGGTCTGCTCCACCGTGAACACGGATTCGGCGGCCGCCTCACCGGTGGTGCTCCCAGTGGTGGCGGCGTCGGCAGGGTGGGGGATGGCCTGTGCCGACCCGGACACGGAACTCTTGGTGCGGAACGGGAACTCCGGTGCGGCGCCTGTTGCGGTGGCAGCGGTGACAAGCCCGACGGGGACGAGCACGGTGAGCGAGATGACCGAGTTGCGACGGTTCCGGGAATCCGCCTTCTTGTTGTGCCGTCCCATTCGAGTGCCTCCTGCGACCCCGTCAGGGGTGTTCCGTTCGATTTGCGGAACCGAGGCTACCCGATCTGATATCAAATTGTTATCTAACCGTGATTAGAGGGTTTGCGCGTGGGGAAGGACTTCTTCGGCGCGGTCCGACGGTTGAGTTCCTGAGTGGGATGAACTACCGGGGTGCCCCGGAGGCGGCGGCGGGGGCGGGAACCACGAGTTCGGGGGAAGCGGGTGCAGGTTCGGTCGGCGGACAAAAAATCAGACATGGCAACTGCGGCAGCACGGGAAGGCCGGGAAACCCGGGATTCAGGAGCGCAGGAGGAGGCGGCGTTGGAGGAGGGGCGGAATCGGGTGTGGACGGCGTCGTCGCGAGATCGTCGGCGAGATCAGATTCCTCCGCGGCAATGTCGGTCAGTTGACCCGGAGACGGAGTTTGACCGTTCTTGTAGGCGTTCGACCAGGTGATGACATCTGACACGTAGGCGGCCGAGTTGTTGTAGCGGAGCACCGCCCCAGCCTTCTGACGTGCATCGCGGAGGTCGAGTCCACCCGAGCACAGGTACCGGCCCGCCGCCAGCGAAGAGTCGAACACGTTGTTGGGATCGCTCACACCATCCGCGTTCCCGTCCGACGCGTACTTGGCCCACGTTGACGGAATGAACTGCATCGGACCGACTGCACGATCGTGCAGAGGATCCCCGTCCATGGCACCGCCGTCGGTGTCGCGGATGACCGCGTTTCCGGCCAGTCGTCCGTCGAGAACAGGCCCCAGGATCGGGGTGAGTGTGGTGCCGATCGAGTCGGTCCGGCCGCCCCCGGCATGGCCCGATTCGACGCGGCCGATACCCGCCAGCAGATGCCAAGGCAGCCCGCAACGCGGAATCTCCGCCATCATCACGAGTTCGGCGGCCCGGTAGGCGTTGAGTTCGATCTCCGGTATGCCGAGGGCACTCAGGATAACGGGCGCCGCGATGAGCCCTGAACCGAACGCGGAGTTGGGCGAGACGGGGCTTGTCGCGATTGGTACAGGCGGCGGGGGGGCTGCGCGTTGTGACCTAACGACCCGAGGCGTCGGTGCCAGCAGTCTCGACGGCGGGAGGTACGCGGCGTGTTGTGCGGTTCCGAGCGTGTCTGTGGCCGACGTGACAGCCATCCTTCCGACGGAGGACACCAGGACGGTCGTGCCTGTCCGCGAGTCGTCGATCGAAGAACTGCCGGACGAAGAACCGAGAGTGGCGACAGCGCCCGCCGTGAGGACTGCCAGCATCAACGGTCCACGAATCCGCACTCGACCACCCCCTGCGGCGCTGTTCGCCTGCACGCGTCTTACATTCGAGAAGATGTGAGTGACGTTACCTATGCGTGATTGTCGCTGCCGGAGTTTGCGTGGACTGGCAGACGCTCATTGGCGTCGGTTGCGGATGGCGTCATCGTCGGCCAGCAGGATCCTGATCTCGTCGAGTTCGCGCCTCAGGTAGTCGCGGGTGGCGACCTCGCCGATTGCGATGCGCAGGGCGGCAAGTTCCCGCGCCAGGAACTCGGTGTCCGCCTTCGTCTGTTCGGCTCGTGAGCGGTCTTCCTCGAGGGAGACGCGGTCGCGGTTCTCCTGGCGGTTCTGGGCCAGCAGGATCAACGGAGCGGCGTAGGCGGCCTGGGTGGAGAAGGCCAGGTTCAGAAGGATGAACGGGTACGGGTCCCACTGCAGGTTGATGGCGAAGATGTTGAGGGCCACCCAAATAATGACGATTATCGTCTGGATCATCAGGTAGCGTCCGGTGCCCAGGAAGCGTGCGAACCTCTCGCTGGCTCGACCGACCGCCTCGACGTCGTAGGTGAGCCGGAAGCGGTGAGTTCCGCGGGGCGTGTCGAGGCGCTGCCGGTCGGAAAGGTTGCGGGCTGCCGCGCTGGGTGCCTTCTCGCTCATTGGTCGATCTCCTCTTCTCGCCAGTCCTCTGGGAGGAGATGGTCCAGGACGTCGTCGACGGTGACTGCGCCGATCAAGTGGCCCTCGTCGTCGACGACCGGCCCGCACACAAGGTTGTAGCTCGCGAAATACCGCGTGACCGAGGCCAGCGAGTCGTCAGCCGCGAGGCGGGGCAGGCCTGTGTCGAGCAAGCCACCGACCAGGCTGGCCGGTGGCTCCCGCAGAAGTTTCTGCAGGTGGACGCAGCCGAGATAGCGGCCCGTCGGCGTGGCGGTCGGCGGCCGGACCACGAACACCATGCTCGCCAGCGCGGGGGTGACGTCGGAATTGCGGGCCCGTGCCAGAGCCTCCGCCACAGTGGTGGAAGCGGTCAGTACCACGGGTTCGGGGGTCATCAGGCCACCGGCCGTGTCGGGTGAGTGCTCGAGAAGCCGGCGGACCGGTTCGGAGTCCTGCGGGTCCATCAACTGCAGCAGCGACTCGGCTTCAGGTTCGGGTAGTTCGCCGAGGAGGTCGGCGGCGTCGTCGGGATCCATGGCCTCGAGGAGGTCGGCGGCCCGTTCCACCTCGAGGTGCATGAGTAGATCGGTCTGATCGTCGGCGGGCAGTTCCTGGACCACGTCGGCGAGTCGTTCGTCGTCGAGGGCGACCGCGAGTTCGTGCCTGCGCTTGTCGGGCAGTTCGCGCATCGCGTTGGCCACATCTACCGGCCGCATGTCCTCGTATTGCAGCAGCAGTGCCGCGACGCCCTGCCCCGGCATCGACAGATCCGTCGGGGTGAGCCCCTGTACGTGCTGCCAATCCACGATATGGATGGCCGTGCGCCTGCCGAGACGCCCTCGGTGCCTGCGTACGGCTACTTTCGACACCACCCAGTCGCGGCTGCGGGTGAGTTCGATTCCGAGGTCGACCACAACAGTGTCGGCTCCATGCAGTTCCTCCATGTCCGGGTCGTCCACGCGCACGCGGGAATCGAGTACCTGCGCGAGCACTAGAACCTCACCCGGACGCTGAGTGAACCGCCGCAGGCTGACGTTGCCCGTCGTAAGTGTCACCGAACCCGGTTCGACCGCCGTGACGCGCAGCATGGGAACGAAGATGCGTTTGCGCGTGAATAATTCGATGACCAGTCCGAGTACCCGGGGTTGCTGACGGCCGATGCGGGCGGTGACGACTACGTCCCGCACCCGGCCGATCGACTCGCCGTCGGGGCCGAGCACCACCAGGCCGGCCAGCCTGGCTGCAAATACCTTGTTCGCAGCTGCCATGATTGTCAGGCTAATTCCTCGAACGGAGATTCCGGCAATCGAGCACCTGTGAAAGTGGAGGATCGTCTGTCATGAGTTCTGTGTACAGGCCACGGCGATCGGTTCTCGCGGTTCCGGGCAGCAGTCGCAAGATGATCGACAAAGCCAAGGGGTTACCCGCGGACGAGATCTTTCTCGACCTGGAGGACGCGGTGGCGCCGCTCGCCAAGCAGGAGGCCCGCGCCACGGTGGCCGATGCCCTCGCCGAGGACGGGTGGGGAGACCAGATCAAGGTGGTGCGGGTCAACGACTGGACTACCGAGTGGACCTACGCCGACGTCGTAGAGGTCGTCGGGCGCGCCGGTGCCGACCTCGACGCAATCCTCTTGCCAAAAGTGCCGGACGCCAGCCATGTTCAGGCTCTTGACCTGTTGCTGACCCAAATCGAGAAGGCCAACGGACTCGAGGTCGGTCGGATCGGCATCGAGCCCCAGATCGAAAATGCGATCGGGCTCACCAACATCGACGCGATCGCGACGGCAAGCCCGCGCGTGCAGACCCTGGTGTTCGGTCCGGCCGATTTCATGGCGAGCATCAACATGCGCACACTCGTCGTCGGTGAGCAACCGGACGGGTACGACCGAGGTGATGCCTACCACCACATCTTGATGACGATTCTGCTGGCTGCCCGCGCGCACCGAGTGCAGGCCATCGACGGTCCCTACCTGCAGATTCGTGACATCGAGGCATTCCGGCGCTCGGCCCAGCGCACCGCAGCACTTGGCTTCGACGGAAAGTGGGTGCTGCATCCCACTCAGATCGAGGCCGCCAACGAAGTGTTCAGCCCCCGACAGGGCGACTACGACCGGGCTGAACTGATCCTGGACGCGTACGAGTTCCACACTTCCGCGGCCGGTGGCGGTCGCGGCGCGGTGATGCTCGGTGACGAGATGATCGACGAGGCGAGCAGGAAGATGGCGCTTGTGATCTCCGCCAAGGGACGCGCAGCGGGGATGAAGAGGAACACGGATTTCGTACGGCCTGACGCGGGCTAGCCGCGGCAGGCAGAATGGTTCTCACAGGACCGGTCCTGAAAGAATTACACAAGGAGATCAGGCTACGATGACGAATCCACTCGGACAGTCCAGCGGGGCGCGGCGTGGGGCACTGCCGGAACCCCCCACAGGCTGGCCCATCGGTTCGTACCCAACGTACGCGGAGGCGCAGCGCGCCGTCGACTACCTCTCCGATCAGGAGTTCTCGGTAGAGGACGTCACCATCGTCGGTGTGAACCTCATGCAGGTCGAGCGCGTCCTCGGGCGTCTTACCTGGGCGAAAGTTATTGGTGGAGGCATTGTTTCGGGCGCATGGCTTGGCGTGTTCTTCGGTCTGCTGCTGGGCATCGTCACGGGCGGGTTCGTGGCGCCGCTGGCAGTGGGCATTGTCGGCGGCATCATCTTCGGGCTGATCTCCACCTTGATCCCGTATGCGGCGACGCGGGGGACCCGGGACTTCGCGTCCACGATGCAACTGGTCGCGGGGCGTTACGACGTGCTGTGCGAGCCGAAGTCGGCAGAGACCGCCAGGGACATGCTGGCCAGGCTGGCGCTCTGATCTGCACCGTTACAACGCACTGTCGTTCTCTCGTATGGGGGTGGTGTTCGCGCCGCCGAGGCCACTGACAGTGCCCCATTCGGCGGCGAGAACGGTCGCGTGGACCTCATCTTCTTCCTCGTGGGAGGGGGTGCGGATCAGGCGGGTGATGCCGAAGAGTGGGAGCAGACCGGCCAGTGCGGAGGCAACCGCGCCGACGATGAACGCGATGACATAGGCGGATTCGGTAGGGATGTCGGTTCCGGTCAGGGTGATGCCGGCGAGAAGGGTCGCCAGCAGGGCGCTGGCGAATGAACTGCCCACGGATCGGGCGATGGAGTTGATGCTGTTCGCGACGCCGGTCTCTTCCTGGCGGACCTCCGCGACAAGCAGCGACGGAAGCGACGCGTACGCCAGACTGATGTACGTATTGACCAGCAGGACTGCGGTGATCACTTCCCAGGTGCGGTCGTGGGCGAGAATGAACAGCGTGAACCCGGCAACGCCGATGACGCTCGCGGCAATGAGGACAACCCGGGAACCGAAGCGGTGGATCAGCCTTCCGCTGAGAATCGATGCGATCACCCCGCTGATAGCACCCGGGAGCAGGTACACGGCGGCGGCCTCGAGTACTGTGGCCCCGAATCCGTATCCCGCGATTTCGCGTGGGGTCTGCACGAAATACGAACTGCCCAGAAACATCACGAACAGCGACATGCCGACGACGAGCGCGGCGAGGTGGGTGACGAGCACCGGCGGGCTGGTAAGCAGTCGGGGCGCAACGAGCGGATCTGCGGTCTCGCGTTCATAGAGGAACCAGCCGACGAGGACCAGGATTCCGGCGAGGCCGCTGCCGATTGTGACCGGCGAGGCCCAGCCCCAGGTGCCGCCTTCGGCGAGCGGCAGCAGAACGAGAACGAGGCCGACGGCTAGGCCGACCGCGCCGATCCAGTCGATGGAACCCGCGCCGCTGCGCGGTCGTCGGGGGATCGCGAACCAGACGAGGACGAGTCCGACCGCAGTGATGGCGGAGGAGAGCCAGAAGACCCGGTGGAAGTCGGCTCCGTCGGAGACCAGAACGCCGGTGAGGACAATACCGAAGCACCCGCCGAAACCGAGAGTGCCGGAGAGTATCCCCATTGCACCGGTCAGCTTTGCCGGGGGGAGTTCGTCACGCAGGACGGCGATGCCGATGGGGAACAGTGCGAACGAGACTCCCTGCAGCACGCGGGCAAAAATCAGCACACCCATGGACGTCGAGAGCGCGCCAATGACCGACCCCAACAGCGCAACCGTGAGCACACCGAGCAGGACCGGTCGTTTGCCGTGCAGATCCGCGAGCCGGCCCAGGACGGGCGTCGCGGTGGCGGCGGCGAGGAGGTTTGCGGTGAGGAGCCATCCCACCGCGGTGGGGCCGACCCCGAGCTGCGTTCCGATGGTCCCGACGATCGGCACCACCAGCGTCTGGAGAACGGCGACAATCATTACGGCGAAGCACATGACGGGTAGGAGCCCTTTGGCCGCGGGTTTCGATCCGATGGCCAATGGGTCCTCCTGTAGTGGGTTCTGAACGTCGTGCCAGGGCAACACGGTACTGGGGCGAACTAACGAAGGGTGGTAGCGGTGGGGTCTGGGCGCATGTCAAACCGGGCGTTGGGGCGCGCGACGCCGGCACACCAGTCGTTGCTCACTCGTTCGGGAGGGTAACTGTCTGCCGATCTGCGTCGGTAGCTGACGTGGGATCGGGGACGGAAGTTGGCTGAGCATGAGTGCGTCACCGCAGCACTCGACATGCTGGCGCATTCTTGCGCTACCCACACTCCGTGGCAACGCGGAACGAACGAGAATTCGAACGGGTTGTTTGCGGCAGTATCTGCGCAAGAATGCTGACCTGCGCGCTTTCACCCAGGGCGACCTGGACATGATCACGGCTAGACTCAATAGTCGACCTCGCCGGGAACTCGACGTCGCTCGGATCGTGAAGTATTGGGTGAGTACAGTTTCGGGCCGAATGCGACATTGCCCCGCGTCATCTGACGATCTGTGAATGCGGAATCTCGAATTCAATCGCTACCCGTTTATGGGCATTTCTGGCTGTTCACGATTCAGAGTGCGTTGATTCGTTCCTGAAGCTGTCCGGAGTGGATCAGTGACCGCAAGATGTGGTGGTCGAGGTTGCGGAATCCTAGGGCGATACCACGCAGGTGTTCGAGGCGCCCGTTGATGGCCTCGACGGGTCCGTTGGAGACGCCGACGTCGAAGTAGGCGAGGATCTCGTGGCGGCGTCGCCACAGGCTGCGGCCGAGCTGGGCGAGTTCTTCGAGTCCTTTCGGCAGCCCGGTTCGGATTCGTGTGAGGCACTTGAACATCGTCAGCTTCCCGGCGCGGCGGTTCGGGCTGTCGTAGGCGGCGATGAGGTCCTGATAGCACCAGGCGGTGACCTCGACCGCGACGTGCGCGTCATCGGCCGCGAGGGTCGCGGCGAGCTTCGTCCTCTGTTGTCGGTGAGCAGCCCGCTTCGGGTCAGCAGAATCCGGCGGATCCCGTACAGCGGATCACCGGACCGGCCCCGATGCCCGCACGTGTCCTGCTGGATCCGTTGCCGGCACACGGTGAGTTTCTCGGCGGCCAGGTGCACCACATGGAACGGGTCCAAAACCGCCCGCGCCGCGGGCAGCGACGTCGCTGTGGCGGTGCGGTAGCCGGTGAACCCGTCCATCACCACCACCCGCACCCGGTCCCGGAACCGCTGGTCACGGGCGTCGAGCCAGCCGGTGAGCACGGCCGCGGAGCGCCCTGCCACCATGTCGAGCAACCGGGCCGGGCCGGTGCCGTCGATCACCGCCGGTCAGGTCGACGGTACCGGTCACGAACCCGGGATCGCCGCGGCCGCGGCAATGTTTCCACTTGTGCTCATCGACCCCCAGATGGCGCACATCGTCGAGGTGACCGGGCCGGTCGAAGACGATCCCGCGGGTCAGCGACACCGCCAACGCGTTCACCGTATTCCACCCCAGCCCGAGCGCTCGGGCGACCGCGGACACCGACATCTTGTCGATCGCGAGACGTTGCAGAATCCAGCGGGCACACCGCCGAGTCGTCGTAGCCGTCGGGGCGGCGACCCGGTCGATGCGCTGCCGGAAGACCCTCACCTCACAGTCATCGTTGACGTAGGTGAACCGGGGCAGGCGCACCCGCAGCCGGGTCGGATGCCCCACCACCGGCAGATCCGTCAACACCCGGTCGACGTGATCGCGCAGTCGCCCTGCCTGACCGCACACCGGGCACGTCGGATCCGTCTCGACCGGCCGGTATTCGATGTGGGTCATAGCCTCGGCGATCGCGGCGCCGGTGATCGTCACCCCCAACTCGACGGTGCGGCAGATGGTGTCGGCGACAAGGCCGGTAGTGTCAGTGATGGGTCCTGCGGTGGTCTCGGATGCGGTA
>NZ_BCXB01000005.1 GCF_001894885.1 Rhodococcus marinonascens NBRC 14363 | reverse complement strand
TGAGACCGACGAACCATCCGAGTGCGGACGCCCACTGAGGGGAGTGCCGGGTGTGGACCGGGGTGATCGTCCGAAAACGTTGATGTCCGGCTACTTCCGCGCCGGCCAGACCGAGGCACGCGAGCAAGCCGGGAAAGAAGCCCACGTCCGTCTCGCGGCACGCCGAGTTGAACGCCGCAGCCTGGTCGGCGTCGAGGATCCAGGCCGAGAGATTTTGCTGGGCGTGCCGGGTACGCGGTCCGATCTCGAGCGGGAATTCGGGCAGCCCTGGTCCCTCGAGTGTCGAACGCCAGAGGTCGAGCGCCTCGCGCTCGACCTCAGGATCGGTGGACGCCTCACGTTCTTCGCGACCGAAGTCGATATAGCTGCCGACGGGGAACAGATCGACCGTCCGACCGGACAGGGACTCCTCGTAGAGTGCGGACAACTCGTGGGCGACCAGCACGATCGAGAATCCGTCGATGATCGAATGATCCGCCGCGAAGAACACGATGAATCGATCGCGTTCGACGATTTCGAGTGTCGCGAAGACATACGACGGCCAACTGTGCGGTGAGGCGTACTCGTCGAACAACTGCTGCAGGTGCGCGAAGTTGTCGCCCCCCTCGACGTCGTAGCCGTGGCCGACGACCCCGACATGCAGGCCGCCGCGTGGCACGGTGGATCGGCGGACGCGCCCGGTCTCGGCGTCCAAGGTCGTGTGAGAGCGCAGCACCTCATGGCGGTCGGTCCACTTCTCCAGTGCCGACCGGAATGCGTGGACGTTCAGCGTGCCCGGGATCTCGAAGGCTGTGCCCAGCCACGATTCTCGGCCGCCGGACTCAGTGCAACGGCGAAGGTGTGCCTCGTGGATATAGGACGCCGGACGGGGATCGTCCACCCAATCGGAGCGGGCGCACAGCAACCACTCGGTGAGTGCACCCACCGGGACTGGATAGTCGGCGAGTTCGGTGAATTCCATCAGTATGTAGTCGAATCCGGCCTAGTCGTGAAGATGACGCTTGATTCGCGCGAGCATCGCGGACATGCCACGCAGTCGCAGCGGACTGACGGCGTCGGCGAGCCCCAGTGCGGAATAGAAATCATCCGGAACGTCGAGAATGGTTGCGGCACTGTGCCCGTCCAGGCCCTGGTGCAGGATCGAGGCAAAACCCCGCGTCGTCGGAGCCTCCGGTGGCGCGCTGAAATGCAATCGCACGTGTGCCGGATCGGAATTGTCCACAAACAGGAACAGCGGAGACTGGCACTCGGGTACCGGTTCCATCGCATCCTTCTCGAGTTCCGCGGGGAGCGGTGCCAATTCGCGGCTGAATTCGAGCAATAACTGCAGCTTGTCCGAACCGTCGACGGCAGCGAAGTCGTCGACGATCTCGGCAAGTGAATCGGGTAGTCGGGTCATGACGAAGCGCCGGGAACGTCCCCCTGCTCCTCACCCTTGACGATGGGAACGCGCACCATGTTGCCCCATTCGGTCCACGAACCGTCGTAGTTGCGGACGTTCGGGTAACCGAGCAGGTGGGTAAGAACGAACCAGGTATGGCTCGAACGCTCACCGATGCGGCAGTACGCCACGATGTCGTCGTCCGCGGACACGCGGCCGTAGATCTCGTTCAGCTCGCCACGCGAGCGGAAACGGCTGTCGGGGGCGGCAGCTTTGGCCCAGGGGATGCTCTGTGCGCTCGGGATGTGGCCGCCGCGGAGAGCACCCTCCTCCGGGTAGTCGGGCATGTGGGTTCGTTCGCCGGTGTACTCCTGGGGTGAGCGCACGTCGATGAGCGGACCCTTGCCGAGGTGATCGAGAACCTCGTCCTTGAAGGCTCGGATGGGGGCGTCGTTGCGCTGGACCACCGGGTAGTCGGTGGGGGTGGTCTCGGGAACGTCGAATGCGGTGGCCCGGTCCTCTGCGATCCAGGCGTCGCGGCCGCCGTCGAGGAGTCGGACGTCCTTGTGCCCGAACAGCGTGAACACCCAGAGTGCGTACGCCGCCCACCAGTTGCTCTTGTCGCCGTAGATGACGACGGTGTCGTCGCGGCTGATGCCCTTTCGGCTCATCAGTTCGGCGAATTGCTCGCCGGAGATGTAGTCGCGGGTCACAGGATCGTTGAGATCGAGGTGCCAGTCGACCTTCACGGCACCTGGGATGTGCCCGACGTCGTAGAGGAGCACGTCCTCGTCCGACTCCACTACCTTGAGACCGGGTGTGCCCAGATTCGCGGAGAGCCACTCCGTCGACACGAGCCGACCAGGGTTGGCGTAGTCGGCGAAGGACTTGGTGGGATCTGGTGCTACGGGCACGGGTGGGCTCCTGGAACAGATGCGGTGCGGACAGTATCGATTCTATGCGGAAGCCGCGCCTTCGTTCGACCGGGTCGGTGGTCACACGACCGGAGTGCCCTCCAAATCCAGCTGACTCGTGAGTTCCGCGATGGGAGTGACACCATGTTCGCAGATGTCTCGCATGATCTCTTCCACCCGTACGAGGAACTCCGTGACCGCCCGTCGCGCCGTAGGGGTCTCGGGGAACCGGGAGCGCAGCGCGAGGCCGAGGTGAGTGCGCGAGATCCAGAACTGGGCATCGTCCGCGACGGTTACGTTGCTGACGTGGTGCGCGTTCAACTCGACGTGGTCTTCGGTGCCGGGCAGTTTGCGGTAGTCGATGTAGGACACCATGAACACATCCGTGCGGGTGCGACGGTACCCGTCGCCGAGCGCCTCGCGCACCTGGGCCATCGACACGCCCTTGAGCGTGAGGGCTTTGCGGAACGAGGCGTGGGTGTGCGCGAGCGAAGCCTGGAAGTCTCCGTCCGGCGTCAGCTCGACGGTCAGCGGTGCGCTGGTCGTGAGCCATCCGATTGCGTTTGCCCACCGCGGATCCTGGCGTATGTGCAGTGGGAATTGCAACGGCATCCGGGTGACGCCATTGATCGACTGCACGGCCATGCCCATCGCGGTGAGCGTGCCGGTGAACAGACTGCCGCCCGACTCGAGGCATATCTCCTCGAAGCGCTCGGTGTCGGCGGCGTGGAGAAGTGGGCGGACGTCGGCGCCCTGTGGTGCTGGATGGCCCGCTTCGACGCCCAGATCGATCGGGAAACTGGGCGCGGTACCGCCGCAGCGCTCGTAAAACCGCGCCCACTCGCGCACACGGGGGTCACCAAGGTCGGTGACCGGTGCGTCGGCTTCGAGTTCGCAGTATCGCAGGAAGCTGCCGGGATCGCCGAACTCCTTGGTCAGATCGTCCTGGGTGACCTCCGCAGAACCGCCGAGCAGGACCAGTTTCTCGTAGATCTGGCGAAGTTCGCCCAGCGCAATGACGAGCGAATAGCCGTCGACGAGGGTGTGATCGAACGCGCTGATCACGGTGTAGTGCGAGTCGCGCTCGATTGTGGCGAACAAGTAGGCGGGAAATGTCAGCGGATCGCACGCCAAGGTAAAGCGTGAGCGCAGATGATCGCAAAGCTCGTCCGACGACGATGTTGCCACGGACTCGGACGAAGAGACGGTGATGTCCTCGCGGTCGAGATCGACGCGCAGCATGGAGTCCGCGCTCACGTCGAATCCGGACTGCAGCGTGTCGTGGCGTCGGATGAAGTGCACCAATGCCTGTTCGAGCGCTTTCCGGTCGAGTCGACCGGGAAGATCGAAAGCTGCTGCCATCCAGACACTTCGGCCCACACCGTGCGTGCGCGCGGTCTCGAGATGGAACTGTTGATTATACGACGGCGGTATCGCGGACCGAGAAACCGTGCCGGGCGCGACGGACCACTCCGTCACCAGGCCTGGCTCGAGCATGTACCGGTCGATGGATGTGACGTGCACTACTTCACTCCTGTGGCGGTCGTGGATTCCGAGTTTGCCGGAATGAAGGGCGACAACGTGAAGTCACCTTCGCGAGCAACAGTTTTCATGATCGTCCTCAGCCGTCCGGCATACGCTGCGACCGACCGGTATGCCTCCTCGGTGTCCGGGTGCGAGATCGCGATCCACGTGCCCTCGAGGACGCGGTTGATCCAGATCGACGCGATCTGCGTGGCCTTACCACCCACGATCATGGTCGCTCGGGTGGACGCGTAGTCTTCGGTTTGTGGCAGTCTGCGGGCGTCGATGTACGACACGATCGGGGGAGGCGTCAGGGTGGTGGGCTGTGCCACCGAATCGTGGCCACCGTGCGCGAGGACGGTATCGACCACCTGCTGCGCCGATACCTCGCCGAGAGTCTTGCCCGAATGGTAGGCCTCCTGGGCGCGCTGGGCGAGACCGGTGAACGTCGTGGCATCGCCTAGCTCGAATCCGACCGGAATGAGATTGATGAACCAGCCCTGAGACCAGTCGAACTGCGGGTCGTTGCGGGTGCTGACGGGGGACAGCGCAATGTAGCGCTCACGTCCGACGAGTTCATGCTCAGCGATGGCGAGGGCCGCGAATACTCCGCCGATGAAGTTGGCACCGTTCGCCTTGCACACGGCACCGAACTGCTCGCACTCGTCGGCGTCGGCCAGGTCGAAGCGGCTTCCGATGGCCGGCTTGGGTGCGTCGGACGCGCCGAGGTCGAGGGGAAAGCTCGGGAAGGTTCCACCGCTGCGGGTGAGATGCCCTATCCAGCCCTGCACCTCGGGGGAGGCGAGAGTCAGCGCCGCCGCCTTCTCCCGCTCCCGCCGGCTGTACTCGAGGTAGCTGCCCGGGTCGTGCAGTTCGGGTTCGATACCGGCGAGTTCCGCCTCGTAGAGGATCCGCGTTTCGGCAAACATCAGAACCATCGACTGCAGGTCGCTGTGTGCGTGATCGACCCCGTGGAACAGGGTGAAGCTGTCACCGGGACCGGCAGGTTGTGTCGAGTCGTAGTGCTCGATCACGCCGAGCACGAATGAAGGCCAGCCCAGCGCGCTGGTGTCGTTCGCAAACCGCGCGGCGACGTGGTCTCGGACCTGCGCAGGTGCGCTCAGGAGGTCACCCTGGTGCGCGACAAGCTCGATGGAATCGCTGGGGACGATATGCCGTCGAACGCGATTGGCGGCGTCTGTCGGATCGGCCTCGGGGTCCTCGAACGAGAACCAGGTGTGAAGCGTGTCGTGACGTAGGATGTAGCGCTCGAGCGTCCGCGTCATGGCGTCGACGTCGAGCCTGCCTGGGAAGTCGAACGCAATGCCGATCCACGGCGACTGCGTCTCACCCTTGTTTGCTGTCAGTTGCGCCCGCCGAAGGTGACGCTCCTGCATGGTGGTGGGCAGGGCCGGACCGACCGGGGCATCCGCAGCCGCACGTGCACTCGCGTCGGTAGCCTTCCACTCGACGACCCTCCCAGACTCTGGGATCCAGTGAGTAATCAAGTTCAAGTCCATCGATCGGCTCCCGGTGTCTGAATGTGAAGATTGCGAGTTCGGTCAGGTCTGGCGTGGACTTCTCGCAACAGCATGCGGCATTGAGTACTTCACCGCGGCGAGTAAAGAGAAGTAAAGGAGTTTGAGAATGCTTACCGGCAGGGTTGGCCCGAGTCAAGTATCGGGCATGCGAGTCACGTGCAGAAAGAGACATCTGTACAATGCGGAATCCGTGAGGACTCCGCGGCGTTCATATCCACCGGTTGCAGTTAGCCTGTGCGGATGTCTGTAGCTCTGCGTGACGCACCAGTTCGTGGCGAACTCGGCAAATGGGTCCCGTGGCTGGGATTGGCGACGAGTCTCGCTGCGGTATTCATGCAACTGCTCGACGCCACCATTGTCAACGTCGCGCTACCGAGCATCGCGGTCGATCTGGACGCATCGGTTTCTGCGCAGCTACTGATGGTGAGCGTCTATACGCTTTCCTTCGCGTGTTCTCTGATCACTGCGGCGCGGCTGGGGGATTTGCTCGGCAGGCGACGGGTCTTCCTGACCGCGCTGGCCGTGTTCGTGGTTGCGTCCCTGCTCTGTGGGCTGGCTGAGTCGCCCACCGCTCTCGTCGTGTTCCGGGCGTTGCAGGGCCTTGCCGCGGGCTCGATGTCGGCTCAGACATTCGCGATCATCTCGGGTCTGTTCCCTAAACGCCTCCATCCCCGTGTCTTCGGTATCTATGGAGCAACCATCGGGCTTGCCACGATCTGCGGCCCGTTGGTCGGTGGCCTTCTCATTCAGTGGAATCTCTTCGACTGGGGCTGGCGGTTGATCTTCTTCGTCAACCTCCCACTCGGAATCGCCGCCCTCGTGCTCGGGTACTTCTATCTCGTCGATGCGAAACCGGACGGAGTCCGGCAACTGGACTCGAAACCGGACGGAGTCTGGCAACTGGACTCGAAACCGGACGGAGTCCGGCAACTGGACGTTGGTGGCGCCGTGCTGTCGGCAGTCGGGCTGTTCCTGCTCATCTTTCCACTCGCCGAGGGACGCGAGCGCGGATGGCCCACTCCGATCGTGGTCATGCTTGCGTGTTCGGTGCCTGTGCTGATCGCGTTCGTCGTTTACGAATATCGGCTCGGGCGCCGCGGCGGCGACCCGGTCCTGCGCCTGGAGTTGTTCACCGACCGTGCATTCGCGTTGGGAGCGGCCATCGCGTTCGCGTTCTTCGGAACCCTCACGTCGTTGATCTTCACTATTTCCCTGACCCTGCAGTTCGGATTCGGCTTCTCGCCGCTGAGAGCAGGCGTGATGACGCTGCCATGGGCGTTGGGCACGGGTCTTGCCGCGCTGGCTTCCTCAGCCGTATATCGGCGTATCGGCAACCTGGTTCTGCCGCTGGGAATGCTTCTCTTCGCAGGCTCCCTCGTTGTATTGGCGGCTCAACTGCAGCACGAGGGCACCGATCCCCGATGGTCGGCGCTCGCCGGGCCACTGTTCGTGGGAGGTGTGGGTCTCGGACTGTTCGTCGCACCACTTCAGACGGCGATTCTCGCGACCGTCCAGCCGCGGAACGCCGGTTCGGTGTCAGGCCTGCTTCCGACCGTCCAGCAGGTGGGTAGTTCAATCGGACTCGCGGTGATCGGCGTCGTGTTCTTCAACCTCGTCGCATCGCAGTCGGCTGACGCGGTCCAGGCAGAGAGGCCTGCGCTGACCACACATCTCACGGATGTCGGCGTGCCGTCGGTGCTGATTCCGCAGGCCGAGGAGACGTTCGTACGGTGTGCTACGGAGCAACTCGGCTCCGCGTCGCCGATGAAGGTGCCCGAGGGGTGCCGTTCCCTCGGGGCGGGAGGCGCCGCACTCGGCGCGTCGGAACAACTGATCGCGGACTCGGCGGTAGTTGCTGCCACGGAATCGACGCGTGATGCGGCCGGTGAGGCGTTCCTGCAGGCCGAACGCCGGATTCTCTGGACTATTTCGGCGGTAGCGGCCGCGATCGGTGTGGCATCGTTGGCCCTGCCCCGTCGGAACCAGTCGATCGAGGACGAATCAGTCGAGGACGAATCAGTCGACGCGGCCTGACGTCGCCCACAGGTCTGCGATGCCGACTCCGACCTGTGCGAGCAAGATCCGCAAGAGGGGCAGACCGATTCCGATCACGCTGGAAGGATCGCCCTCGATGCGGTCTATGAACCACCCACCGAGGCTGTCGAGAGTGAACGCACCGGCGACTTGGAGAGGTTCGCCCGTGGCGAGATACGCCTCCAGGTCGGTGTTCGTGGGATTCGCGAAATGGACGACGGTCGCGCTCTGATCGTGTGCATCGGCTACCACCGAGTCGTTCACGACCCGGAGAACACTGTGCCCGGTGAGCAAGGTTGCGCTGCGGCCGGCCATCGAGAACCAACGGTCCCGCGCCACGTCGACACTGCCGGGTTTGCCTTGCAGTGATCCGTCGATCAGCAGCATGGAGTCGCACCCGACGACCACGGCATCCGAGATCTCGTCCCGCACCAGAACGGGGAGGACGTCCTCGGCCTTGGCGCGGGCCAGTTCGGTGACGACGTTCTCGGGGGCGGCATCGGTACCGAGTGCCGCGATGATCGCGTCCTCGTCGACTCCTGAGACACGCACGATCGGCTCGACTCCGGCGCTGCGCAGCACAGCCAGCCGTGCAGGGGAAGCCGATGCGAGAACGAAAGAAGTCATCGGGTGCTGATCAACGCCGGACGGCCGACCCGTTGAGGAACGAGGACGGGGAGAACGGAATGTTGGCCCGGTGCATTGCGGTTGGGGCACCCCAGGATTCAGGGGGGAGGTTCGAGCCTCGATCGGCCCCGCCGGAAGCGGCCATCGCGGAGAGAACCGCGACCAGCGCCGCGACCTCCTCGGCGGTCGGAGAACCCTTGACTACCTTCACGAACAACTTGGCGATTTCTGCCGGGCCGTCGCCCTCGGTGTCACCCGGCAGGCCAGTGGATGCACTACCGGAGAGGGTGGCATCCGCTGGGCAACCGTGGACTGACTGCGCTACCGCGGCCGCCGCGTCCGAATTGGTCTCGGGGGGCACTACTTCCTCAGTGATAGCGGTCATAGTGGGATGTTCCCATGCTTCTTGGGCGGAAGGGTGACCATTTTGCGTTCGAGGAGGCGCAGGGCGGCCACGATCTGTCCGCGGGTGTGGGAGGGCGGGATGACGGCGTCGACATAGCCGCGTTCGGCCGCGACGTACGGGTTGACGAGGGTGTCCTCGTATTCCTGCTGCAGTTGCAGGCGGAGGGCGTCGACGTCCTCGCCGTTCTCGGCTGCATCGAGGAGGCGTTTGCGGTAGACGAACCCGACGGCCCCGGAGGCGCCCATGACGGCGATCTGGGCGGTGGGCCAAGCCAGGTTGACGTCGGCGCCCATATGCTTGGAGCCCATCACGTCGTAGGCGCCGCCGTAGGCCTTGCGGGTGATGACGGTGATCTTACCGACCGTGGCCTCGCCGTAGGCGTAGAGCAGTTTCGCGCCACGGCGGATGATGCCGTCGTATTCCTGATCGGTTCCGGGCAGGAAGCCTGGGACGTCGACGAGGGTGATGATGGGGATGTTGAACGCATCGCAGGTGCGCACGAACCGGGCGGCCTTTTCGGAGGCGTCGATGTCGAGGCAGCCGGCGAAGACGGTGGGTTGGTTGGCGACTATGCCCACGGCGCGGCCGTCGACGCGGCCGAAGCCGATGACGATGTTGCCGGCCCGTTCTGTCTGTACTTCGAGGAATTCGTCGTCATCGAGGATGCGGCGGATCACCTCGTGCATGTCGTAGGGCTGGTTCGCCGAGTCCGGGATCAGGGTGTCGAGTTCGAGGTCTTCGGGGGTGAGGCAGTCTTCGATTCCGCCGGTCATCGGGTCGGACGGGAGCATGTGGGGGGCGGCGGCCTGATTGTTCGAGGGCAGGTACGACAGCAGGTCCTTGACGTAGCCGAGGGCGTCCTGCTCATCGGAGGCGACGTAGTGGGCGACCCCGGACTTCACCATATGGGTGTGCGCACCGCCGAGGTCCTCCATGGTGACGTCTTCGCCGGTGACGGTCTTGATGACGTCGGGGCCCGTGACGAACATCTGGGAGGTCTGGTCGACCATGACGACGAAGTCGGTGAGGGCGGGGGAGTAGACGTGGCCGCCGGCGGCGGGGCCCATGATCAGGGAGATCTGGGGGATGACGCCGGAGGCCCGAACGTTGCGGTGGAAGATTTCGCCGTACAGGCCGAGGGAGACGACGCCTTCCTGGATGCGGGCGCCGGCGCCCTCGTTGATGCCGATCAGCGGCCGTCCGGATTTCAGCGCGAGATCCATGACCTTGACGATTTTTTCGCCGTAGATTTCGCCGAGGGAGCCACCGAAGACTGTGGCGTCCTGGGAGAAGACGCAGACGTTGCGGCCGTCGACGGTACCGTATCCGGTAACGACGCCGTCGCCGACGGGGCGGTTGTCGGCAAGGCCGAAGTTGACGCTGCGGTGGCGGGCGAGGGCGTCGAGTTCGACGAACGAGCCCTCGTCGAGCAAGGCGGTGATGCGCTCACGGGCGGTCAACTTGCCCTTGGCGTGGACCTTGTCGGCCGCGGACTGTCCGCTCGGGTGAAGTGCCTCGGCCTGACGATTTCGCAGGTCGGCGAGCTTCCCCGCCGTCGTGTGAATATCCGGCTTGATCGCCGAATCCGGCGCACTCGGCTCCTGAACAGTGGTCATGACAGGTCAGCTTAACGAGAGCGGGCGGGCCTCTCACAGGGGAGGTGGTCAGGCGGCGGGTTGCCGGAACTCGGCTACTCACCAGTACCTTTCCGGAGCCGTCCTAGGCTGTGGCGATGTGGACCGACCTGAACCGACCTCCTCTCTGTGCGGACAATCTCCGCGCGGCACTCGTCCGCGGCAACGAGGACAGCGATCAGCGTAAGTTCTGGGCGCGTCTGGATGTCGTGGAGGAGACCGGATCCACGAACGCGGACCTTCTCGCTCGCGCCGCACGTTCGGAATGCGACCGCCACGTGTTGCTGGCGGAATTCCAAGGGAGCGGCCGTGGCCGCCACTCACGGGTGTGGGTGAGTCCGCCGCAGGCGCAGATCGCCGTCTCGGCGCTGCTGACAATGCCTGGACTGAGCGTGGGTGCCATGGGATGGCTGCCTCTGCTCACCGGTGTCGCAGTGGTCGACGCACTGCGTGTCGTCGCGAAGGTGCCCGCCGAACTGAAGTGGCCGAACGACGTACTGATCGATGGTCGAAAAGTTGCCGGGATTCTCGCAGAGGTGGCCACGACGACACCGGACCCCACGGTCGTCGTCGGGATCGGGCTCAACGTAAGCCTCACGCGAGACGAACTTCCCGTCGAACACGCCACGTCCCTCGTGCTCGAAGGCGCCGAAGTCAGCGACCGCGACACCCTGGTGCGTGCCGTTTTGCGTGCGATCGCAGAACGCTGGCAGCAGTGGCATGACTCGAACTGGGACGTCACTGATCTCGCCGAGGCATACCGTGCCCGCTGTGGAACACTCGGCAGGCGCGTGCGGGCCGAATTGCCCGGTGGCCGTGAACTGATCGGAATCGCAACGGATGTCGACCAGGAGGGCCGCGTGGTGATCACGCCGGACGGTCAAGCCGACCCGATGTCCGTCTCCGCGGGCGATATCACACATTTGCGCCCGGTGTGAGTCGGGTGGTGCGACACTGGGATGTATGAGTACCTCAACTCCCGAGTCAGTTGACATTGCTGCCCGGCGCACGTTGACCGGCCTCACGATGGTGTTAGGCCTACTCACCCTGGGTCTAGGCATCGCTGTTCTCGTCTGGCCGCACGTCACTCTCACTGTGCTGGCTGTCCTGATCGCCATCCAATTCTTCGGGTTCGGCATCGTCCAGATCGTTCGGGCGTTCGCCGACGTCGACGCCGGCGGAACGACGCGGACGCTCGTGGGCGTATCCGGTGCCCTGGCAATACTTCTGGGTTTCCTCATGCTGCGGAGCCCACTCCAGACCGTGGTGATCATCGCGCTCGTCGTCGGCGCGTGGTGGGTGTTCCGCGGGGTCCTCGACATCGTCGAAGGCGCCTCGGGTTCGACGACGGATCGCGGCCTGAGTATTGTGCTCGGTGTGATCAGCGTGGTCGCAGGCGCCATTGTGCTCCTGCAGCCCGAACTATCTCTCGGGGTGTTCGTGATCGTGGTCGGCGTGTGGATGGTGCTGTACGGCATCATCATCACCATCACCCCGATCGTGCTCAGCCGCATGCGATAAGCTCACTCCTCGATGGGATATCCGGAGGGCGCTCTCGCTGAAGAAGAGGAACTCTTACTTCACAGCCATCCGCACTGGAAGATGCTGCTACTCCCGGCCGTCATCTTGTTGACGGTGACGGCCGCGGCGGGGTTCGCGGTCGGCTTCGCGGAGAATGAACTAGACGCCTCCTCGCTGAACGTCGTACGCGTTGTCATCCTCGTGCTGTGGCTGGCCGTCGTTGTATGGCGCTGTCTCGCGCCGTTTCTCAGATGGAAATCTAAGCACTTCGTCGTCACCGACCGTCGTGTACTAGTTCGCGAGGGTGTGATGACGCACATCGGAATCGATATCCCGATGGGACGCATCAGCAATGTCCAGTTCCGCCACGGCCTCCTTGACAGGATGCTCCGCACCGGAACGCTGGTTATCGTTTCGTCTTCCGACGACCCACTGGAATTCGATGACATCCCCGATATCCAGCGCGTTCACTCACTGCTCTATCACCAGGTTTTCGACGCGATGGATCTCCGCCGCGATCACGATCGCGAGCACTTGCGCGGTGACGCCGATACCGGCAAAGACCGATAATCGGTCACAGTCGACTGCACATCTCCGTACGCTGTGGAGGTGACCGCAGTTTTGCTTGCCGAAGATGACGAAGCCATCGCCGCGCCACTGTCGCGTGCATTGGGCAGGGAAGGGTACGACGTCACCATCGAGCAGACCGGCCCGGCAGCGCTGGAACAAGCGCTCGCGGGGGGCTATGACCTCCTGATACTGGATCTCGGGCTACCGGGAATCGACGGACTCGAGGTGTGCAGGCAAGTGCGTGCACACAGTTCCGAACTCGCCGTGTTGATGCTCACCGCCCGTACCGACGAGGTCGATTTCGTCGTTGGACTCGACGCCGGCGCCGATGACTATGTGGGGAAGCCCTTTCGATTGGCGGAGTTGATGGCTCGGGTGCGCGCCCTGCTGCGGCGACGTGGCGGTGGTGAGGGTTCCGTCGTTGAGGTCGGCGGTATCCGACTCGAGCCCGCGGCCCGTCGGGTTCTCGTAAACGGCACCGAGATCGCCCTCGCCAACAAAGAATACGAGTTGCTCCGGGTGCTACTCGAGCACGCCGGACATGTGGTCTCCCGAGACACGATCCTCGCGGAGGTATGGGGTGGCGTGGATCTGCGCGGCTCGAAAACCCTCGACATGCACATGTCATGGCTGCGCCGGAAAATCGGTGACGAGGGCCCCATCGCCAAGCGGCGCATCACGACGATTCGTGGCGTTGGCTTCCGAATCAACACCGACTAGGTGGATCAGTGCGCCGCCGACTTCTCCAGTCGATCCTCGCAGTCGTAATTCTGACGGCACTCCTGCTAGGCGTGCCACTCATCTACACGGCATGGATATGGGTCGAGGACTTGACTCGTACCGACCTCCAGATCCGACTCGATCGGATGGCCTCGGAGATCGTCGCCAAGGATGGTGCCAATGACATCTCCGAAGGAAGTCTCCTCTGGGACGACCTGAGGCTGCTGACCCCCCCAGGGGGGCGCCTGGTGGTCGTGTACCCGACGGTCGATGGCGACCCCGCGCAAGTCGAGATCGGCGAATCGTCTGTGCAATCGCCTTTGATGGAAGCTCGTACGATCAGCGCGTCCGGTTCGTTGATTCTCGAAGTGCCGTCGAGCGCGATGCGCACCCAGCAACGCCAGGCGATCGGCGCCGTCGGCGGGCTGGTGCTCGTGTCGATCGCGGCAGGAGCAGTGGTCGCCGTCGCTACTGCCAGACGGCTCTCCGATCCGCTGCGGGATGTCGCGAACCGGGCGGCACGTCTCGCGGAGGGCGACTTCCGGCCGGCCCCGCGACGCCACGGCATTCCTGAACTCGACCGCGTCTCCGACGTCCTGGACGCGGCGACCCATGAGATGGCGGGCCGTCTGCAGCGCGAACGCGCACTCGTCGCTGACGTCTCCCACCAGCTTCGAAGCCGGCTCACGGCTGTGCGACTGCGGCTCGATGAGCTGTCGGAGCATCCGGATCCCGCAGTAACGGCCGAAGCGGGCGAGGCCATGGAACAGGTGGACCGGCTGACCCTGGCGATCGACGAACTGGTCCGCTCGTCCCGCAGCGGTATCACCGAGAGCCCGATATCGGTGATCAAGGAACTCGGCGCGGTCATCGCAGAGTGGAAACGTCCATTCGAGGACTCCGATCGAGAGTTGCTGCTGCTTGGCGACGCGAATGTGATGGCCTCGACCACCGGATCCAGACTGCGCGAGGCCGTTGCGGTCCTAGTCGACAACGCTTTGAAGCATGGGGACGGCAGTTGCACGGTCGCGGTGCGGCTGATCCAGGGGCAGTCGCATCGGGGTGAAGGCACCGAGACGTCGTCGGCCCATGAGGCCATGGTGTGTGTCGAGGTGTTCGACGAGGGTGCCGGCGTCAGCAACGCCCTGGCTCCGCACATCTTCGACCGTGGCTTCTCGGGCGCCGGTTCGACCGGCGTGGGCCTCGCGCTGGCGCGTGCGCTCATCGAGGCTGACGGTGGCAGACTCGAACTACAGCGTCGGCGCCCGGCCTTGTTTGCGATATTCGTTCCCATGGCACGGGAAGATGTGCCGACTCGGGTGACTGGGACGCGGGAGCCCCGCTAGAGGTCAGGAGTAGCCGATCTCTCCTCCTCTGTGGGCCTGTCTTCGAGGTCGGGGCCTTCGAGGTCGGGATCGATGAGACGCACGTTCTCGTCGGGGAACGCGAACCGGCGGAGCGCCCAGAAGCGGAACACCATCTGCATCAGGTTCCCGATGACGTAGTTCAGTACGAAGTCGACGACGACCCGCGTGGTCAGACTTTCCTGGGATGCGCGGATGTCGAACACGTTGTTGGCGATCCACAAGGGTGCGGCGGCTATGAGAACCCCGACCCCGCTGATGCTGAAGAACAGCAGCGCCTCATGGTGGCGCTCGCGTCCACCCCGGTTCTTGAACGACCATTCCCGATTGAGGATGTAGCTCAGCACTGTGGCGAGAATGCCGGACATGACCTTGGCCACGACGGGCTTCTCTTCAAGGATCGTCAGGCTCAGCGAATAGAAGATCGCGAGATCGAAAATCAGGGTCGTGCCGCCCACGATCCCGAACTTGATCAGTTCGTGATGCTGCAGCGCCAAGGCCCGGAAGGGCTGCGGAACGCGTGCGAGCACGCCGTCGACAAATGACACAACGAGCAAGCTTACGAAAGTCAGGCCCGATAACGCCAATTGACGGCGAGATCATCAGGAGAATCCCAGAAATTTGCCGCCCGGACACCTCGGCGGCGGAACACGACCAGGGACGTGACAAACTGGTAACCCGTGACCGGCAACCCTGACTCCACTCCGCGTCCCACGCCACCCCGGGATCTGACCACTGGGCAGCCCGTCGTGACGATGATCGGTGGTGGACAGCTCGCGCGGATGACGCATCAGGCGGCCATCGCACTCGGCCAGAGTTTGCGAGTGCTCTCGGGCGCTGCGGATGAGCCCGCAGCGCAGGTGAGTCCCGACGTCGTCCTCGGTCGCCACACGGACCTCGACGCGCTCCGCAAGGCTGCCGTCGGTTCGCACGTGGTGACCTTCGACCATGAGCAAGTGCCGACCGAGCACCTCGACGTCCTGGTCGCCGAGGGAGCCAATGTCCAGCCGCCGCCGCAGGCGCTGATCTACGCGCAGGACAAGCTCGCAATGCGCCGCAAACTGAGCGAGCTCGGTGCTCCGGTTCCGGCTTTCGCTGAGGCGACGTGGGCGGGGGACGTCGTGAAGTTCGGCAACGAACGCGGGTGGCCCGTGGTGATCAAGGCGGTACGCGGCGGATACGACGGTCGCGGCGTCTGGATCACGGACGATTCCGACGAAGCCGAGCGCATTGTCACCGCGCAACTCGACAAGGGTGTCCCCCTCATCGTGGAGGAGAAGGTCGAGATGCGGCGGGAACTGGCGGCGATGGTGGCCCGCTCACCGTTTGGTCAGGGCGCCACCTGGCCGGTAGTGGAGACCGTGCAACGTCAAGGGCAGTGCGCTGTAGTCCTCGCCCCGGCCCCGCAGTTACCCGACTCGCTCGCCGAGGCTGCAGAGGAACTGGCACTCCGGATTGCATCAGAACTCGGTGTGGTCGGTGCCATGGCTGTCGAATTGTTCGAGACCACCGACGGCACTCTCGTCGTCAACGAACTCGCAATGCGCCCGCACAACTCCGGTCACTGGACGATGGACGGGGCCCGGACCTCACAATTCGAGCAACATCTGCGCGCCGTCCTCGACTACCCGCTCGGCGACACCTCGCCGATCGCACCGATCACGGTGATGGCGAATGTTCTCGGAGCTACCACGGCCCCCACGATGAGCATGGACGAGCGCGTGCACCACCTCTTCGCCCGCATGCCCGACGCGAAGGTCCACCTGTACGGCAAGGGTGAACGCAAGGATCGCAAGATCGGGCACGTGAACATTGTGGGCGGACCCGGCTCGATCGGTGACCCGGAGTATGTCGCACGGGTGCGTGAGCGCGCCGAGCGTGCCGCGCGGTGGCTCTCGCACGCAGAATGGACCGACGGATGGGATGTGCACGGTGAGTGAATCGGCAACACCGGGGGGCCCTCAGGTCGGGCTCATCATGGGTAGCGACTCCGACTGGCCCACAATGGAGGCCGCTGCCGAGGCACTAGCCGAATTCGGGGTGCGGTTCGAGGTCGGTGTGGTCTCGGCACACCGAACGCCCCAGCGGATGCTCGACTACGCGAAGGATGCGGCCGGTCGCGGCATCCAGGTGATCATCGCCGGCGCCGGCGGCGCCGCCCACCTGCCGGGGATGGTCGCCTCGGCTACCCCGTTGCCCGTCATCGGTGTGCCGGTTCCGTTGAAGTACCTCGACGGTATGGACTCGCTGCTCTCGATCGTGCAGATGCCCGCCGGCGTCCCCGTCGCCACGGTGTCCATCGGCGGTGCCCACAACGCGGGCCTGCTCGCGGCCCGGATCTTGGGCGCCTCGGACCCCGCCCTGCGGCAACTGATGGTCGAGTTCCAGGACGGGCTCGAGAAAGTGGTCCATGACAAGGATCAGGCCCTCCGCGACAAGCTGCTGAGCTGATTCCCCCTCGGAGATGAAGCGCAGCCGAGGGGTGTGGTTGATCCGTGCGTCGCGTGGCAGCGGGCAGTCGGCGGCGATCACGCGTCTGGTGCTGGTCTATGCACGGATGTGGGGTGCCCGCATCGCATTCGACAACGAGTTCGGCATTTTCGTGTGCAGCCGAATGCGCGGAGGATATGCGCGCGGCGGGACTACGATCGGCGGCGCGTTTCTCACCGGCGGGGTTCCGCAGCGGTCGCTGTTGCGGCACGAAGCGGTCCACGCCGACCAGTGGGCCGCATACGGCTGGAGCTTCGCATGGCGGTATCTGTTCGAGGAGTCCCGGCACCGCGGTGCGCGCAACAGGTTCGAGATCGCTGCCGGACTTGCGGACGGCGGCTACGACAGATGACGCGTGATCTTCTCGCTGTCGACGCGCCTCGACTGGGCCGCGGCGTCGGGGTTCGCCACCTGAACCAGCGACGCCCCTGCGGCAAAGACGGCCACGAGTCCGTCGATCAGCGCGTCCGGGGAATCCCACGCCGACTCCGACAGCACCCGATCGGTGCCGGTAATCCCGCGGGCAGCGGCGGAGGCGTGGGCAGCGGCGAGAACATCGTCGACGCTCTTGCCTGCGAGTGCGGTCCCGGCGAGCGTGGGCCGGAACTGATCGCCGTGGACGCGAATGGAGGTGGCATAGTCGGTGATACCGACGGGGAGGTCGGGGACAGGTCGGCCGAATGAGTCAAGCGAGAGTGCCGCGACCTCGGGCACGTCCTCGACCTCGGCAAGATGCTGGGCCGAGACCAGTGCGACATCGGCGCCCGCATCGGGCTCGAGTACGACGTCGGCGCCTGCCCACCACGCGCCGAGCAGGACCGCGGCCGTCTGCCAGTGCGCGGGAAGCAGCACCGAGACCCGGGCACCCGGCTCAAGGGCGAACTCGTCGCGCAGCAGGTTTGCGGTCTTGGCGGCCCAGTTGGCGAGAGTGAGGGCCGAGAGTTCGACCCGTTCGCCGGTCGCGTCGTCGTAGAACGTGACGCGGGGGCCCGCCGGGTCGTTCTTCAGGATCGGGTCGAGTAGGGCGTCGGTGAGCGTGCGGGACGCATGGTTCATGGACATGGTTTCAATTCTCTCGTTCACGCCTCTGGTTGACACCGAGCGGGTCGCTCTAGTTGACACCGAGCGGGTCGCTCTAGTTGACACCGAGCGGGTCGCTCTAGTTGACACAGCGTGGGCCGGAAGAACCGGCGTCGATGGGCGGGCCCGGTGGCGCCGGCGTGGGACTGGTTTCCACGGAGAATACGGATTCGAGGCCTTCGTCGCCGGAGCGGCTGTCGATGGACCCCGTGGAGGACGGTCCCCGGTAGTCGGTGGTCAGCACCACCCGAACCGAGCCTTCGGGCAGCGTCGAATCGGTATCGGTAGGGAGGCCGCCGAGTGCGACGGCGACGGCGTCGGCGGCGTCGCTATCGGCGGATCGGGCGAAGACGGTGGTTTCGCTCACCCACTCGCCGGTGTAGTTTCCGACCTCGCCCCTTTTGTAGCCGATCGAGCCCAGTGCATCGGCCACGCCGCTCGCGAGGCCACTGACATCACCGGCGTTGGCAACATCGACTGTGACGGTGGACGGGTCGATGTCAGGCGTCTCGGAGGCGGTCGTGGAGTCCTCCGAAACGGCGACCTCCTGACCGATGATTCCGGCCACGTGCTCCTGCACTTTCCTTGGCTTGACCCTGACGACCGACTCGCCGTAGTTGGTCATGGCGTTGAGATCCTCGACCGGGATCGTCTCGAACCGCACCTCACCACCCGCGAGCTCCTGCAATTGCGTCGCGAATTCGATGATGTCCCAATCGTCGTCCAGCACTACCGAGCGCTGCACCGCGGTGGTGAGGTCTTCGAGCTTGCCGGGGTTGCTGAGGGTCTTCCCGGACAGTACTTCGCCCACCAGTGATGCCATGAACACCTGCTGCCGCACTATGCGGTCGAGATCGCCACGCGGGAGACCGTGGCGCTGCCGGACGAAGCTCAATGCATCCGCCCCCGTCAACGTCTGTGTCCCGGCGGGGAAGTGGGCGCCCGACAAGGGCTCGTCGACCGGGTTCTCGAGGCAGACCTCGACGCCGCCAACCGCGTCGGTCAAGAGGACGAACCCGAGCATCCCGACCTCGGCGTAGCGGTCGACGGTCACGCCCGTGAGGTCTGCCACAGACGTGATCAGCGCCTCCCTCCCGGCCTTGGTGGACTCTTCCTCGGCTTCGTCGAAGGTGGCGCCATTTTCGACGAGTTCGAGTCGCTCGGTTTCCTTGGTAGCTCCGTAGGCGGCGTTGATCTTGGACATGCCGATGCCCGGGACTTTCACGTAGGAGTCGCGGGGGATCGACACAGCGGTTGCGGAACTACCGTCGATCGGGACGCGGATCAGAACGATGGTGTCGGTGTTGGACGCAATCTCTTCGCCGGCCCGCAGCGAATCGAGTTCGGCCTGGGAGAGCGGGTTGCCGTGCGCATCGGTGCGACTGTCCGTACCCACGATGAGAATGTCAACGGCCCCGTCGGCGTCGCCGCCCAGCCCGAGGCCTCCGGCGATTGCCAGACTGTTTCGCAGCGAATCGATGCCCCACCACGCGAACCCGGTGGTGACGAGGGCGAGTGCAGACAGCAGCGTGACAGCAATGTAGAGCGGCCGTGCTGTCCGCTGGGGCCCGTGTGGTGCAGGTTGCTGCTGTGACACAGAACCCAGGCTACTGGTCGATGCGTTGGGATCAGGGAGGAATCGATCAGCGTGCCAGACTTACCATTGTGACGAAAATCCTGGTAACTGGAGCGCGTGGGCAGTTGGGTCGACATCTGATGCGCCGGGCCGCGGAAGCGGGAGTCGCCGTCCGCGGTGTGGGCGCCGACGAACTCGACATCACCGACCCCGCCGCCGCGGATGCGCAGGTCGAAAGCGGATCTGTGGTGATCAACTGTGCTGCGTACACATCGGTGGACGCGGCGGAATCCGACGAGTGGTCCGCGCGGGCGGTCAACGAATTCGGACCCGCAAACCTGGCGGCTGCATGCGCCCGGGTGGATGCCCGGCTGATTCACGTCTCCACCGACTATGTATTCGCCGGGGACGGAGACTCTCCCTATGACGTAGACGCGCAGACCGGTCCCGCGACGGCCTACGGGCGCACCAAACTGGCCGGTGAACGCGCCGTTCACGCTGCGCTTCCGTCCGCCCACATCGTCCGCACCGCCTGGGTCTACACGGGGGCAGGCTCCGACTTCGTCGCGACGATGCTGCGACTCGAGCGTGAACGTGACACGGTGGACGTGGTGGACGACCAAGTGGGTTCTCCCACATATGTCGGCGACTTGGCTGGCGCACTGCTCGAACTGGCCTGCCGGAGCGATATCGCGGCACCGGTTCTCCACGCCACCAATTCCGGTGCAGCTAGCTGGTTCGACCTTGCGCGAGCAGTGTTCGAGGAGCTCGGTGCCGATCCGGGGCGAGTGCGCCCGTGCACGAGCGCCCAGTTCGTGCGGCCGGCACCCCGACCGGCGTTCTCGGTCCTGTCCGGCAGCGCTTGGGCGCGGGCCGGCCTGACTCCGTTGCGGCCCTGGCGCGAGGCATTGCATTCGGCACTGGATGTGGTGGTGTGAGGCGGACCCCGCCGCAGCGGTTACGCTGTCCCGCGTGAGTTCGAAGCTGGCCGTGGTGACGGTGACCTATTCGCCAGGCGAGCATCTGGAGCAATTCCTGGCCACTCTCGCCGAGGCGACGAAAGAAGATCCGCAGGTCGTCATGGCCGATAACGGGTCGACGGACGGCGCCCCCGAGGCAGCCGACGAGGCGAACGAGCACGTGCGCCTCCTGCGGACCGGTGGGAACATCGGCTACGGCGGTGCCATCAACAGGGCAGTGGCGGAGATCGACGAGAAGATCGAATTCGTCGTCATAGCCAATCCGGATGTTCGCTGGGTGCCCGGATCGATCGACGTTCTCCTCGCAGCGGCCGAGCGTTGGCCGCGGGCAGGGGCGCTGGGGCCGCTCGTTCTGGAGCCCGACGGAAGCATCTACCCGTCGGCTCGCCAGGTGCCCGACCTCGTGTCGGGCGCCGGTCACGCCGTTCTCGGAACGGTGTGGCCGTCCAACCCGTGGACCGCCGGCTACCGCCAGGAGAACGAAACCGTCAGCGAGCGCTCGGTCGGATGGTTGTCGGGATCGTGTCTGCTGATGCGCCGTTCGGCCTTTGATTCGATCAATGGGTTCGACTCCCGCTATTTCATGTACATGGAAGACGTCGACCTCGGTGACCGACTGGGCCGTGCCGGGTGGCTCAACGTCTACGTGCCCTCCGCGGAGGTCACCCACGCCAAGGGGCACGCCGCGGGTAAGCACCCGGAACTGATGTTGCCCGCCCATCATCAGAGCGCATACCGCTTCCAGGCGGACCGGCATCCCCACCGGTGGCAGGCGCCATTGAGATGGGCCCTTCGGGGAGGGCTGGCGGTGCGGTCGAAGATCGCGGTCGCCGCGGCGGTTCGGGAACGTCGGAAGAACGTGAATGAGGGGGGAACGAATCATGGCAATTGAGAAAACGACTGATGCGGTGGTGTTGGTCGGCGGCAAGGGGACGAGGCTTCGTCCGCTGACGTTGTCGGCGCCCAAGCCCATGTTGCCCACGGCGGGCCTGCCGTTCCTCCAGCATCTGCTCGCACGGATCGAGGCGGCCGGGATCAAGCACGTGGTTCTCGGAACGTCCTTCAGGGCGGAGGTTTTCGAGGACTACTTCGGCGACGGATCCGGACTGGGACTCGAGATCGACTACGTCACCGAAACCGAACCGCTCGGCACCGGTGGCGGCATCCGGAACGTACTGCCGAAACTGCGCGGTGACCACGCCATGGTCTTCAACGGTGACGTACTCGGGGGCACCGACCTCGAAGCTGTCCTCGACACCCACAGGTCCCGTGACGCCGACGTCACGCTGCATCTCGTGCGGGTGGAGGATCCTCGGGCGTTCGGCTGCGTTCCCACCGATTCGGACGGCCGGGTCACCGCCTTCCTCGAGAAGACGCAGGACCCGCCGACCGATCAAATCAACGCCGGATGCTACGTGTTCAAGCGCGAAATCATCGAGCAGATCCCCGAAGGACGCGCGGTATCGGTGGAACGAGAAGTGTTTCCGTCGCTGCTGGCCCGCGACGCCCGCGTGTACGGCCACGTCGACTCTTCGTACTGGCGTGACATGGGCACCCCCGAGGACTTCGTGCGGGGTTCGGCGGACCTGGTCCGCGGCATCGCCCCGTCCCCGGCACTCGACGGGCCGCGCGGTGAGTCGCTCGTTCATCCGGGGGCGGGTGTTGCGCCTGGCGCGTTGGTGATCGGCGGAACTGTCGTCGGTCGTGGCGCCGAAGTGGGTGCGGGCGCACGTCTCGACGGTGCCGTTCTGTTCGACGGAGCGGTTGTCGAGGCCGGAGCGACGGTGGAACGGTCCATCATCGGTTTCGGCGCGCGGATCGGGCCACGGGCGCTCGTGCGCGATGCGGTGATCGGCGACGGAGCCGACATTGGCGCCCGGTGCGAACTTCTCCGCGGGGCGCGGGTGTGGCCGGGTGTGACGCTGCCGGATGGCGGGGTCAGGTTCAGTACAGACGTCTGACATGGCGAGCGCCGCTGCGGGTTTCCGACGCCCTCAGCGCCCCAGCGCCCTCACCGCCACCGGCTCCCGGCAGGAGCGCACCTTCCGATCTAACGCAATCCGGCAAGGTACACGAGGCGGTCGATCGTCGACTTCTCAGCCTTCGGCGGCAGTTCGCTCACCGGCCACCAGCGTAAGTCCGTGGATTCGGAACTCTGCACGATGTGTGCGTTCGGGCGCGCCCGAACCAGGAACCGGAGATCCAGGTGCCGGGTGGGCTGTCCGAGCGAGCACGTGATCGGGTGGGTGTGTGCAGACAGCAGGTCGGGATCGATCCGTAGATCAGGGATCCCCGATTCCTCGCAGGACTCCCGCAGTGCAGCGTCGACGACGGTGTCGTCGGAGGGCTCGCAGTGCCCGCCCAGTTGGATCCACCGGCCGACTCTCGGATGCAGTGTGAGAAGCACATGGCACCCTCCCTCGTCCAGGACGAGGGAGGACGCGGTGATGTGCCCCGGGGCGTGCTCACGCAGGCATCCGAGCGGCGCCGATGCGAGGAACGCGAGCATGGTGTGCCGCAGCGATTCGTCGTTTTCGTCGAGAGTCTTCCAGCCCGCGAGCGCGGCAATTGCCGAGCGGTGCAGTGATTCGGCGCTCATTGTCCGGTGGTCACCTCTCGATCAGGGCGTCGCCGGGATCGACAGCGTCTCTGGGCGAGAGTGGGTCGACTGGGTGCCCGACTGCAATGGCGCCGAGGGGTTGCCAGTCGGCGGGCAGGTCGAGCACGGCACGCACGATGTCGGCGGCGAAGATCGTCGATCCGATCCAGCAACTACCGATTCCCTTGGTGGCCAACGAGACCAGCAGGCCCTGCACGGCCGCGCCCACCGCGACCGTGAACATCGTGGATTCCGCATCCCGCCTGCGCGTGTCGGGATACGTGTGGGCACCGTCGGGAACGCAGAACGGAATGATCACCTCAGGCGCGTCGGTGAGGATGTTCCCTCGGGCCACCCGCGACTCGATTGCATCGGCACCCAGGCCGTCGGACGTGAGGTCCGAACGCCACTGTCCGCGCATCCGGGTCAGCAGGTCGTCGCGGACGTCGCGGGTGCGGACCCAGACGAAGCGTACGGGGCGCGTGTGGTGCGGCGCGGGGGCCGTGAGCGCCTCTGAAATCGACGAGCGAATCGTGTCGGGATCTACGCGCTCGTCGGAGAACTGACGGATCGAGCGCCGCAACAGTAGCGCCTCGGACCGTCCGCGCTCGAGGGATTCAGCGGTGCCGAGCCAGAACAGGTCTTCGGATCCGCGGCGGATGAGATCCTGTGCGCTCGAACTGTCATCGGCGAGTTCGAGCCCGCGTACCACCGCGACCGGCACGCTGCCGAGTTTGCCCTTCACGAGGTCGCCTGCTGCGGCGATCTCATCGGCGACCGCGACTTCGGTCACGAGTAGGTCGTTGCCCTGACTGTCGCGTGCACCCGCGTACGCGTGCAGGACGGAAAGGCCGGCCGCGCCGATGGCGGCATCGATCTGGCCGTTGCGCCAAGCGCGCCCCATGGTGTCGGTGACCACGACCGCAACGGTTACGCCGAGTAAGGCTGTGACTGCGTCACGGAGTGCTCGTGCGCTGGAATCTGGATCCTCGGGCAGCAGGGCCAGTTCGGAACCGTCGACGTTCGAACCGTCGATGCCAGACGCTGCTTGGACGATCCCGAGGTGGTTTTCGGTGATGAGGGTCTGCCCCCGCTGTGCGACGACGCGGACGGCCTCCTGTTCGACGAGACGACGGCGAGCAGCGTCGCGTTCGTCAGGATCAGTGGGGGAGGACACGATCCGGCCCTCGACCTTCGAGAGCACCTTGCTGGTGACCACGAGGACGTCGCTGTCCCGGAGCCACGGCGCAGCCTCCACGATCGCCGTACCCAGATCGTCGCCCGGCCGGAACTCGGGCAGACCCGTGACGGGCCGGATCTCGATCGAGCGCCCCGGCGCGTGGTCGTGCGGCCGCGTGGGTTCGGTCACAGCGCAACCCCCGCCACATCGAAAGCGGCCCGGACCATCTCGGCCGTTGCGTCGGGGTCGGTCATGATGAGGGGAACCCTTCGCACATTCACACCGGGCACCTCTGCGGTGTCGGTGTCGTGGATGAGCCAGCCGTCGAGGATCCCGGTCGCACTTCGTGCCCCGTAATGACGCCCGATCGCCTCGGCGGACGTCTCGACGCTGATGACGTCCAGGCATTCGTCGGCCATGCCACGCAACGGTCTTCCGCCGATGATGGGCGAAATTCCGACGACCTTCGCCTCGGTGGTCCGCAGCGCGCCACGGACGCCGGGGATCGCCAAGATCGCGCCGATGCTGACGACGGGATTCGACGGGGCCAGTAGGACAATATCGGCGGATTCGATCGCCTCGAGCACCCCTGGAGCCGGCGCGGCCTGCTCGGCACCGATGTTCGCGAAACTGTGCGTCGGCACCTTGGCGCGGTGGCGAACCCACCATTCCTGGAAGTGGATCGCCCGCTGCTCGCCGTCCTCGGGATCGGTGATCACGACGTGAGTTTCACTACGGTCGTCGGTAACAGGCAGCAGGGTCACGCCCGGTTGCCAGCGATTGCACAGTGCCTCGGTGACCGCTGACAGCGGAAAGCCGGTGCGCAGCATTTGTGTCCGGATAAGATGTGTAGCGATGTCGCGGTCGCCCAGCCCGAACCAGTCGGGTTTTGCGCCGTAGGCGGCGAGTTCTTCTTTGGCACTCCATGTTTCACCCGCGTGACCCCAGCCACGCTCGGTGTCGATGCCGCCACCGAGGGTGTACATACAGGTGTCGAGGTCAGGGCAGATACGGAGTCCGTGCATCCACACGTCGTCACCCACGTTGACGACCGCTGTGATGCGGTGCAACGCATCGGCACTGAGGAGTTTGAGAACACCTTGCAGGAATCGGGCTCCGCCGACGCCGCCAACCAATACAGTCACTTTCACGACATAAAGCCTAGGCGGTCGCCGATGGCTTGCAGTGGGCTGCGTCCCTGGGGCGATTTCAAGGCGCGAAATACTAATCGATTTTTTCCATTCCGCTTGACCGCGACACGCTGGACGTGTCTAATCACAAATATGTCATTCTGACGTTGTGGGGGTGGGATCACTTGCGGCGGACTCAATTCGAATCTTTGTTCGAGCGAATGGCAGGAATGTTCGGTTCGGGGTACATGATCGATCGAAATATTCTGCGCTATCACAGGTGAGGAGGCGGAGTGATGCCCAATGAGCAGATCGAGTCAGAAACTCGCTGGAGCACAGTAAGCGAAGAACCGCAGACCATTTCCGAAGCAGGTGCGGTGAGCGGCGTCTGCGCTCGAGAAGTCTGTGTACCGCAAGGCGGTGACCGAGAACGCGATGACCGAGAACGCGATGTGACAGAGCTTCCTGTACGAGAACTTGTCGGCCAGGAAGTAGAGACGACTGACGCCCGCCCGGTGCTGAGTCTGGTGAGCGGTTTCGACGAATTGTTCGACAGCATCGAGGATCAGTGGCAGGAGCGTGCACTCTGTGCACAGACTGACCCCGAGGCGTTCTTTCCGGAGAAGGGTGGCTCCACCAGGGAAGCGAAGCGTATCTGCTTGGGCTGTGAGGTGCGGGACGAGTGCCTCGAATACGCGCTGTCCAACGACGAGCGGTTCGGCATCTGGGGAGGCCTGTCGGAGCGTGAGCGCCGTCGCCTCAAGCGGGGGATCGTGTAGTCAGTCCTCGTTGCCCGGCATATCCGGGTCGATGACCTCGGGTTCGACCTCGAGGTAGGTGCTCACCTGCTGCACGAGCACGTCGTGCACCAAGTCCGTGAGGTCGTCAGGGCTCTTGGCGCGCTGTTCCAACGGTCGTCGGAACAGTACGATCCGGGCCCGCGTGGTGGCCCCGCGTCGGTCGACGCCGGCAGGTAGTAGCCGTGACAGCGGCACGGGACCGTCTGCGACGACTTCGACCGGCCAGTTCACCGAGTCAGGATCCAGCGCGTGAATCTTCGGTACCTCGTCCACTGCAATGTCGAGTTTTGTCAGGCGCTCGCGCCAGAGTGCATCGATCGGCGCGAAGGCGTCGAGGACCACGAGGTCGAACCTTTCCGCGCGGCTTCGACGTGCCGGCACGTCGGGAGGGAACACGGACCCGCGGATTCCACGTCCCCGGCGGTCGACGGATCGGGTGGTCACGGGACGCCTGCGTCGTGCTCTGGACATGAAGGGGACATTACGACAGCGGTGCGCTCTCGGTGTGTCCGAGTAGGTGTCGGGGCTTCCTGGGGCTAGGCTCCCTAGCTGTGAGATCTCTGCGTAGGTGTTGCCGGCCCGGGTGTAAGAACCCCGCTGTCGCCACGCTCACGTACGTCTACTCGGACTCCACCGCCGTTGTCGGGCCACTCGCTACGGTCGCGGAACCGCATTCGTGGGATCTGTGCGAAAACCATGCGTCGCGGATCACCGCACCCAAAGGCTGGGAATTGGTCCGGCACGAGGGTGGATTCTCGTCGAGTACCCCGGACGAGGACGATTTGACCGCGTTGGCGGAAGCCGTGCGGGAAGCGGGCCTCGGCGACCGCGTAAGCTACGAAAAGGCCTCCCCCAGCGAGGATCGTGGTGCGACCGGCACCCGTCCCGGCCCGATGCGGACCGGCCGCCGCGGCCATCTGCGCGTTCTCCCCGACCCTGCCAACTGACATCTTAGGCTGATCGCGGGGCGTTGTTTGCGGCGTTCCGAGCCCGCGGGGCCAGGTATTAGGCTTGCGCCAGCACTGGTGCTCGCAAAGGAGAAAACAGAAGTGGCGCGATCAGCCGAGTCCGTACATGCCGTGATCAAGGCCTACGACGTGCGGGGTGTCGTTGGTGAACTCATCGATGCTGCGTTCGTGCAGGACGTCGGTGGCGCATTTGCGCGACTCGTCCGCGACGAGAGAGCCAAGAAGGTCGTCATCGGCCACGACATGCGTTCCTCCTCTCCCGCCCTGGCCCGAGCTTTCGCGGACGGTGTCACCGCGCAGGGCCTCGACGTTGTCCTGATCGGCCTGGCATCCACAGATCAGCTGTACTTTGCGTCGGGATTGTTCGACTGCCCGGGCGCCATGTTCACAGCGAGCCACAACCCCGCGCAGTACAACGGCATCAAGCTGTGCCGTGCCGGGGCCAAGCCGGTAGGCCAGGAGACGGGTTTGCAGGCGGTGGCAGCCGAGGTCATAGACGGGGTGCCCGTGCACGACGGCGCTGCTGGGGTGGTGTCAGAGGAGGACGTCCTCGAACAGTATGCGAACTTCGTTCGAGGTCTGGTGCACCTGTCCGACCTTCGCCGGCTGAAGGTCGCCGTCGATGCGGGCAACGGAATGGGCGGGCATACCGCGCCTGCGGTGTTTGGCCCGATGCCGTTGGACCTCGAACCGCTGTTCTTCGAACTCGACGGCACGTTTCCCAACCACGAGGCCAATCCCCTCGACCCGGCAAACCTCGTGGACCTGCAGCGCTATGTGCGCGAGACTGGGGCCGATATCGGTCTGGCTTTCGACGGCGACGCGGACCGCTGCTTCGTGGTCGACGAGCTCGGAAACCCGGTGTCGCCGTCCGCTGTGACTGCCCTGGTCGCCGAACGCGAACTGGCGAAGGAGCCGGGCTCGGCGGTCATCTACAACCTCATCACCTCTCGCTCGGTCCCGGAACTGGTGACTGAACTGGGCGGGCACCCGGTGCGCACGCGGGTGGGGCATTCGTTCATCAAGCAGCAGATGGCCGAGACCGGTGCGATCTTCGGTGGTGAGCACTCCGCGCACTACTACTTCCGGGACTTCTGGGGCGCAGACTCGGGCATGCTCGCCGCGCTGCACGTTCTGGCGGCACTGGGTGAGCAAGACCAGCCGCTGTCGGTATTGATGGCGAAGTACCAGCGGTACGCAGCGTCGGGGGAGATCAACTCGAGTGTCGCGGACGCCGCCGATCGCACCGCCGCCGTGGTGACCGCCTTTGCCGACCGCACCATCGACGTGGATCGACTCGACGGCGTCACCGTGGAGATGAAGGACACCTCGTGGTTCAACCTACGGGCTTCCAACACGGAACCATTGCTGCGACTGAACGTGGAGGCGCGTACGGCCGAAGACGTAGACGCACTCGTTACCGAGATATTGGGTATCGTCCGAGCCTGACTGCCATAGTTGGTAGCAAGAGATTCCGGCGCACACGGTGGATGTGGCCGGGCAGTGAATGTGGCTGGCACTGAGGGTGGCCGGCACTGAAGAAGAAAGAGGGTGCGGTGTCATGACAGCACCGACGCCCGTGCTCGATCTCGACGACGGAGACGCACTCGTCGCAGCCGACACCGAGGGAGTGCTGCGTTCCGCGGCGACGGGGGGCGCCCAGATCCGGGCCACCCGATCGGCGGTCGAGGAGGGGGTCCTCGACCGCTTACAGGGACTGCGTCCACGCAGTGTGGTCGTCGTGACTGGTGCAGGCCGCGCGAGTCGCGGTGCTGCCATCTTGACGGCCGTACTCGCAGAGCGGATCGGGTTCCCGCTGGTCCGTGCTACGGGCACCCCGTTGTGGGTCGGCCCGCTCGACGTGGTCGTGGTGGCCGGAGACGACGCAGGGGACCCTCGGCTGGTGCAGGCCGTCGACGTGGCGGTCCGGCGCGGTGCCGAAGTGGTGGTGGCCGCACCGGACGAGGGACCGCTCCAGTCAGCCGCGGCTGGGCGCGTCGCGATGTTCGCACCGCGGATTCAGGCACTCACGCGACATGGCCTGCTGCGGTACTTCGCGGTCCTGCTCGCAGTTGTGCGAGTGGTCGGTTCGGAGCGCTGGGGGGACGCGGTGCCCGACCTCGAACAACTGGCCGATGCCGCCGACGGCGAGGCGCTGCGCGACAGGCCGAACAGTGAGGTATTCCACAATCCGGCGAAGTCACTCGCTTCGCGCATGCAGGGTCGGCGGATAGTTCTCGCGGGCGACACGGCGAGTGGTGTGGAAATTGCGCGCCACGGCGCCGAGGCGTTACTTCACGCGGGCCGTGTGACGACCGCGTCGGAATTGTCGGACGTGCTGAGCGCGGCGGGAACGTTTCGCTCCCAGTCGCGTGCATTGCACGACTCGATCTTCCACGATCCCGAACTGGACACCCCCTCTCCCGTCAGCCCTGTGCGCACGTTCGTCGTGTCGGCGGAGGTGGATCGAATGCTCATCGAACGCAAGACCCTGGTCCTGGGTGACGTTGATCTTGTCACGGCGCCGTCGGAGGAGGGGCCGATCACGGCAGTGCGTCCCGAACTCGAGCAGGCGGTGATGCTCGTCGGCCGGCTCGATATGACGGCCGCGTATCTCCAGCTGATCGGTGGTATCTAGTGCACCGTCTCGAGGGTGCGCTTCGGTCCTATGCGTGGGGCTCACGTACGGCAATTGCGCAGTTGCGCGGACTTCCGGCTCCGACGGCACATCCGGAGGCGGAACTCTGGTTGGGCGCCCACCCGGGCGACCCCGCCCGGGTCCTCACCGAAAAGGGGTCACGGTCGCTTCTGGACTTGGTTGATGCGGAGCCCGAACACCAGCTCGGCACGCGGAGTGTGGAGACCTTCGGTGAACGACTCCCCTTCCTGCTGAAGTTGCTCGCCTCGGAGGAACCACTGTCTTTGCAGGCGCACCCGAGCGCGGAACAGGCCCGCGAGGGATTCCGCCGGGAGAACGATGCGGGGATTCCAGTCGAGTCTCCGGTGCGCAACTACAAGGACGCCAGCCACAAACCCGAGCTAGTTGTAGCGCTCAGCAGGTTCGAGGCACTCGCTGGTTTCCGGGATCCGAAACGCACCGTCAAACTGCTCGAAGCGATCGCGGTTCCGGAATTGCAGCCCTACGCTGGGCTGATTGCCGGACAGCCTGACTCCGACGGACTGCGGGCGCTGTTCACCACGTGGATCACGCTGCCGCAGCCTGCGCTCGGCGCGTTGATGCCGCGGGTACTCGACGGGTGTATCAACTATCTGTCGAACACCAAGGACGGGGAGTTTGCAACCGAGATCCGTACCGCCCTCGAGCTGAGTGAGGTGTACCCCGGCGACGCCGGTGTGCTCGCCGCGTTGCTGCTGCACCGGGTCACTCTCGAACCTGGACAGGGCCTGTACCTGAACGCGGGCAATCTGCATGCCTATCTGCACGGCATGGCCGTCGAGATCATGGCGAACTCCGACAACGTGCTGCGCGGGGGACTTACACCCAAGCACGTGGACGTTCCGGAGTTGCTGCGCGTCCTCGACTTCGACTCCGTCGACATCCCGGTCATCGAAGCGGAAGAGATCGGGAGCAGCGGCGAATTCGTGTACTCCACTCCGGCGCCGGAATTCGTGCTCGCGCGGATCGACCTGTCGCCGGACGGTCCCGCGGAGCATCGTCTCGATTCGGAAGGTCCGCACATCCTCCTGTGCACCTCGGGCTCGGTGGAGTTGCATTGTGGGTCCGACTCCCTTGAACTCTCCCAGGGCAACGCCGCCTGGGTCGCTGCGGAGGACCCCGTGGTCGAGGTGACGGCGACGACGGAGCGCGCACAATTGTTCAGCGCGAGAGTTGGCGCGCCGATCGCGTAGCCTGTGAGCCGCCCTGCGATCGTAGGCTCTGCGCCCGATCGCTGAGCCGCCGTCGATCGAGAGGGGAAGTCAAGTTGTCGGCTAATGGGGGAAAGAAGGCGATTCTCGCCGCACTCGGTGCCAACGCGGGTATCGCGGTCGCCAAGTTCGCCGGCTTCCTGATCACAGGCTCGTCATCCATGCTGGCGGAATCGGTGCACTCGGTGGCCGACACCTCCAACCAAGGTCTGCTTCTACTCGGACACAAGAGGTCTGAACGTGCCGCGGACGAGTTGCACCAGTTCGGTTACGGGCGCAGCCGCTACTTCTATTCGTTCGTCGTCGCACTCGTGTTATTCAGTCTCGGTTCGTTGTTCGCGATCTACGAGGGCTTTCACAAGATCCAACACCCGGAGGATCTCACGTCCCCGCTCGTGGCAGTCGTGATCCTGTTGATCGCGATCGGGCTCGAGACGTTCAGCTTCGTCACTGCAGTGCGAGAATCTCTTCCCCTGAAGGGGCGAGCGACTTGGTGGGGATTCATCCGTACGTCTCGCAGCCCGGAGCTACCCGTCGTGCTGCTCGAGGACACTGGCGCACTGGTCGGTCTCTTCCTGGCCCTCGGCGGTGTCGGATTGACGATGCTCACTGGTGATCCGATATGGGACGGCGTCGGCACACTCTGCATCGGTGTCCTGCTCGGAATCATCGCGATCATCCTGATTGTCGAGATGCAGAGCCTGCTGATAGGCGAAGGAGCGACCGCCGACGAAGAGGCGCGCATCCTCGCCGCTCTCGTCGACGGCGAGAAGATCGAACGTGTCATCCATTGCAAGACCCAGTACCTCGGTCCGGAGGAAATTCTGGTAGCGGCGAAAGTGGCGGTGGCGTCCGGATCGGACATCGGTGCTGTGGCAGCAGCCATCGACGAGGCCGAGGCGCGGGTCCGCGGAGCAGTCCCGGCGGCTCGTCGCATCTACATCGAGCCCGATCTGTTCCGCGCCCAGGCATAGTCTGGACGGCAACTGTCGATCGAGGAGTCTGACGTGGCCATCCGGAATCAACGCGAGGGAGAACTGCAGACCGGCGGAAGATCGACCGGATTGTTTCGCACCAAGTCGATCGAGCAGGCGATCCGAGACACCGCAGAACCGGACACGAAACTCCGCAAGGAACTGACGGCGCGGGATCTCACCGTGCTCGGCGTCGCCATCATCGTCGGTGTCGGAATCTTTACGCTCACCGCGAGCACAGCGGGAAACGTCGCGGGTCCGGCGGTATCGCTGGCATTCGTCCTCGCCGCCATCACGTGCGCCCTGGCCGCGCTCTGCTACGCGGAGTTCGCCTCCACCGTTCCCGTGGCCGGGAGTGCCTACACGTTCTCGTACGTCACGTTCGGCGAACTCGTCGCATGGATCATCGGCTGGGACCTCGTCCTCGAGCTCGCACTCGGGGCGTCGGTCGTGGCAAAAGCCTGGTCGCTCTATCTCGGCGAGGTGATCGGACTCCACGCACCGGTCGCCACGATCGGTTCGTTCACGATCGATTGGGGCGCAATCCTGATAGCCGCGATCATGACGGCGCTGCTCGCGATGGGCACCAAACTCTCTTCGCGGGTCGTGCTGGTCATCACGACGATCAAAGTAACCGTGGTGGTTGTGGTCGTGGTCGTCGGCGCGTTCTACATCAACCCAGCCAACTACTCGCCGTTCATTCCGCCGTCGGTGCACGAGAGCACGGGGGAGGGCGTCCACCAGTCCGTGTTCTCCTACTTCACCGGCGCGGACGGTAGCGCGTTCGGCTGGTATGGACTGCTCGCGGCCGCAGGCCTGGTGTTCTTCGCGTTCCTCGGCTTCGACGTCGTGGCCACCACCGCCGAAGAGGCGAAGGACCCGCAGAAAGCACTGCCCCGAGGAATTCTCGGCTCGCTGGTCATCGTCACGGTTCTGTACGTGGCGGTGACCCTGGTGCTTACCGGCATGGTCGATTATCACGAATTGGCGGGGGACACCTCCACTTTGGCCACTGCCTTCGACATCCACGGAATCACCTGGATGAAGTACCTGATTTCGTACGGTGCGCTGGCCGGATTGTCTACCGGACTGATCGTTCTCGCCCTCGGCGGGACCCGCGTCCTCTTTGCCATGTCGCGGGACGGACTGCTGCCGCGCCGGCTGGCATCGACAGGCAAGCGCGGCACCCCCGTCCGGATCACGGTGCTAGTCGGTCTCGTGATCGTCGTGCTCGCGGGCATCTTTCCGATCGGCGCTCTCGAGGAAATGGTGAACATCGGAACGCTGTTTGCGTTCGTGCTGGTATCGGTCGGCGTGGTGGTGCTGCGCCGTACGCGCCCCGACCTGCCCCGCGGATTCCGGGCTCCGCTGGTTCCGCTGGTCCCGGTTCTCGCAGTCCTGGCGTGCCTGTGGTTGATGCTCAACCTGTCCATCGAGACCTGGGTCAGGTTCGTGGTGTGGATGGCACTCGGAATGATCATTTACTTCACCTACAGCCGTCGACACTCGACGATGGAGCTACGCAGCCGCGGCGAAGCCTGACAACGCTCACGGTGTCCCAGTCCGCAGAGAAGACTTGCCGCATTCTCGGCAGGGGAGACCGGTCGCTTTCTCGGCGAGTTCCTTCGCGTTGCGCTTCGATCGAACGTCTTTACAAAACGAGAAATATGTCTAGATGAAGAACGCGCTACGCTGTAGTGTCTAGTTCAGTAGTGAGGTTACTCACATGAACTTGGGGTGAAGGGGACGTAAATGTCGACACATCTACAACCGGAGTCGTCCGCCCCGACCGGGCAATGGCGGGACAAGAAACGTTATCTGTGGCCGCTGGGCCTGAATCCGCCCACGACGGTGTTTACCGCGATCGGTTTGGTGTGGGCGTTCGAGCGCATCGGACTCGGTGCTGTTGCGCCGGTGTGGTGGTGGATCGGACCGTTCATCGTCTACGTAATGCTCCCCATTCTCGACATCTTCTTTGGCCCGGACGGCGACAATCCGCCTGACGAGGTGATGGAGTGGCTCGAGAACGACAAGTACTACCGGTATTGCACGTACGCCTACATCCCGCTCCAGTTCGTCAGTCTGGTGATGGCCTGCTATCTCTGGTCCGCAACGGATCTAGGCTGGCTGGGCGTCGACGGCGGCCTCGGTGTCGCCTCGAAGGTCGGGCTTGCCATCACTATCGGATGCGTTGCGGGAATCGGGATCAACACCGCGCACGAACTTGGGCACAAGAAGGATGAACTGGAGCGGTGGCTCTCGAAAGTCGCTCTGGCGCAGTCGTTCTACGGGCACTTCTACATCGAACACAACCGGGGTCACCACGTCCGGGTCGCGACGCCCGAGGATCCCGCGAGTGCACGTTTCGGAGAGACGCTGTGGGCGTTCCTGCCACGGAGTGTGTGGGGCAGCCTCACTTCGTCCTGGCGGCTTGAGAAGGCCCGTCTGGAACGGCTCGGTAAGCGTCCGTGGACGATTCACAACGGCATCCTGAACGCCTGGCTGATGTCCGTCGTGCTGTTCGGCGCACTCGTTGCAGTCTTCGGAATCGGGATAATGCCGTATCTGGTGATTCAGGCAGTGTTCGGGTTCTGCCTGCTCGAAGCCGTCAACTACCTCGAGCATTACGGATTGCAGAGGCAGAAGACGGCGAGCGGCCGCTACGAGCGGTGCACCCCCGAACACAGCTGGAACAGCGACCATATCGTTACCAACATCTTCCTGTTTCACCTGCAACGGCACAGTGATCACCATGCCAACCCGACTCGGCGCTACCAGACGCTGCGGAGCATGGACGGCGCCCCTACCCTGCCGAGTGGCTATGGCAGCATGATCGCGCTCTCCTATTTTCCGCCGTTGTGGCGAAGGGTGATGGACCCCCGGGTGCTCGCGCACTACGACGACGACATCATGCGCGTCAACATCCAGCCTTCCAAGCGCGGGAAGGTGCTCGCGAAGTACGGGGCGCCGGAATGAGCGCGTACCTCTGCCCGGTCTGCGACTACGTCTACGACGAGGCTGTGGGCGCGCCCCGTGAGGGGTTTCCGGCTGGCACGCAGTGGGGTTCGGTACCCGAGGGCTGGTGTTGCCCGGATTGCGGGGTGCGGGAGAAGCTCGACTTCGAGGCGGTGGTCGGATACGAGGAGAAACTCCATGACTGAATACAAGCTCTATCAATGCGTTCAGTGCGGATTCGAATACGACGAGAAACTGGGATGGCCGGAGGACGGCATCGAACCCGGAACTCGTTGGGAAGACATCCCGAACAACTGGAGTTGCCCGGATTGCGGCGCGGCGAAAGCAGACTTCTTCATGGTCGAAATCGAGCGGAACTGAATTCGGAAGATCGCGCACGCCGCGGCTGTGTGCCGGTCGAGCACGGCCGCGGCGGTGGACGCTAGTATCTTCGCCATGACTTCGCCGCGTGTCAGGGTGCCCTATCAGGAGGCCGCGCGGCTGCTGCTGCGTCGGTCGGTACTCGACGCGATGCGGGATCTCCTGGTCGAGAAAGACTGGTCAGATATCACGATGTCCGACGTCGCGGCAGGCGCGGGGGTGAGTAGGCAGACTCTCTACAACGAGTTCAAGTCGCGGCAGGGCCTCGCGGAAGCGTACGCCCTCCGGTTGGCCGACGAACTCGTCGATTCCGTCGGCGAGGCGATGGTCGCGAACGTCGGGGATGGCCGTGCCGCCTTGGCGGCAGGGTTCACGACGTTCTTCGCCGCGAGTCTTTCCGATCCTCTGGTTCAGTCGCTGCTGCGGGGTGAGGCGAAGCCTGACCTCCTGCGACTCATCACGACCGAGAGCGCGCCGATCATCGAACGGGCGTCCGCGAGACTTTCCGAGATGTTCGTCAATGGCTGGGTACGGGCGAACGCGTCGGATGCGGGAATACTCAGCCGGGCGATCGTGCGTTTGGCCATGAGCTACATCTCTGTGCCGCCGGGGTCCGAGGTCAACGTCGCCGAGGATCTCGGCGCCCTGCTGGGGCCTTTCGTGGACGAGGCGGTCAACGGCGCCGATCAAGGGTGACTGTCGATCACAACTGCCGACCACAAGGGTCACTGCCGGGTGGTGGAGCGTCGTGGGAGTGTCACCCCCGATCGCGTTACGGATAGCCTTGATCGAAACAGCAGTCAACCAGGAGAGGCAGATGACGACCTCAGGTTCAAATACGCCCGTGGCAGAGAGCCGCAACGGGATCGATTTCAAGGTGGCGGACCTTTCGCTCGCCGAGTTCGGCCGCAAGGAAATCCGGCTCGCCGAGCATGAGATGCCGGGACTGATGGCACTTCGTCGCGAGTACTCAGAGGTGCTACCGCTCGCGGGGGCACGCATTTCCGGTTCGCTTCACATGACCATCCAGACGGCCGTGCTCATCGAGACGCTCACGGCGCTGGGCGCCGAGGTCCGCTGGGCCTCCTGCAACATTTTCTCCACGCAGGATCACGCGGCCGCGGCGATCGTCGTAGGCCGGCACGGCACGCCCGAGGAACCTCGGGGTGTCCCGGTCTTCGCGTGGAAGGGCGAAACCCTCGAGGAGTACTGGTGGGCTGCCGAGCAGATGCTCACCTGGCCGGACGGCGACAAGCCTGCGAACATGATCCTCGACGACGGCGGCGACGCCACGATGCTCGTCCTCAAGGGTGCCCAGTTCGAGAGGGCCGGTGTCGTGCCGTCCACCGACGACGAGCAGGATTCGGACGAGCACAAGGTGTTCCTGGCCCTGCTGCGCCAGTCCCTCGAAGTGGACAAGACCAAATGGGCCACGATCGCGAAGTCGATCCAGGGTGTCACTGAGGAGACCACCACCGGTGTCCTGCGTCTGTATCAGGTCGCAGCCGCCGGCGATCTCGTGTTCCCGGCGATCAACGTCAACGACTCGGTGACCAAGAGCAAGTTCGACAACAAGTACGGAACCCGACACTCACTCCTCGACGGGATCAACCGCGGCACCGACGTGCTGATCGGCGGCAAGGCCGCTCTCGTCTGCGGCTACGGCGACGTCGGCAAGGGTTGCGCCGAGGCACTCCGGGGCCAGGGTGCCCGCGTCGCGGTCACCGAGGTCGACCCCATCAACGCTCTGCAGGCACTGATGGACGGCTTCGAGGTGAAGACGGTCGAACAGGCCATCGGCTGGGCCGACATCGTCATCACGTCCACAGGTAACAAGGACATCATCACCTTCGAGCACATGAAGCAGATGAAGCACCAGGCGATCCTGGGCAACATCGGCCATTTCGACAACGAGATCGACATGGCGGGGCTCGAGCGTTCCGGCGGCGTTACCCGCGTGAACATCAAGCCGCAGGTCGACGAGTTCCGGTTCGCGGACGGCCACTCGATCATCGTGCTGTCCGAGGGGCGCCTGCTGAACCTCGGCAACGCCACCGGCCACCCCTCGTTCGTAATGAGTAACAGCTTCTCCAACCAGGTCATCGCACAGATCGAGTTGTGGACCAAGCCCGAGGACTACGACAACGAGGTGTATCGCCTCCCGAAACATCTGGATGAGAAGGTCGCGAAGATTCACGTCGAGGCGCTCGGAGGCACGCTCACCAAGCTCACCAAGGAACAGGCGGAATACATCGGCGTCGACGTCGAAGGCCCGTTCAAGCCCGAGCACTACCGGTACTGAGAGCCGCCATATATCCCGAGTGTCCCCCGACCTGAGCGGAGTGTTGCCGGTGTCAAGGCGCGCGCCGGGAGGTCGGGGGATCGGGTTGGTCGGGGGATCGGTTTGGTCTGGGGATACAGTGCTACCTCGTGGGGACACTTATTGCGCTCGAAGGCCTGGACGGCGCGGGCAAGCGGACACTCGTCGGCGCAGTGGTGAAATACCTTACCGATGGGGGGCTGAGGGTCGGGACCCTGGACTTTCCGCGCTACGGCCGTTCCGTGCACGCGGACGTGGCGTCCGAGGCGCTGAAGGGCGCGCACGGAGATCTCGCGAACTCAGTGCACGCGATGGCGATGCTGTTTGCCTTGGACCGGTCCGGCGCGGTCGGCGAGTTATCGGACTTGCTCGCCGGACACGACCTGGTCCTCCTCGACCGCTATGTGGCGTCCAACGCCGCCTACGGTGCAGCACGGTTGCATCAGCGTGGCGACGACGAGTTCGTGGGATGGGTGACGGACCTCGAATTCGAGCGGTTCGGGCTTCCCCGTCCCGATCTGCAGTTGTATCTGGACGTTCCGGTGGCTCTCGCGCAGGAACGTGCCCGGGGACGGGAATCAGCGGACGCGAGCAGGACGATCGACGCCTACGAGCGGGACCGCGGACTGCAGAAACGAACCGGAGAGGTGTACCGGGACCTGGCCGCGGAGGACTGGATTTCCCCCTGGTGGGTGCTCACGCCGGACACCGATCCGGACACGCTCGCCGAAAACCTGACATTCTTGAAGAAAGAACACGGCACGCCGTGACGGCGAACGGGCTGTTACAGGCTCCGAAGATGCAACGATAGGGACATGAAGCCAAGGATTCTGGTTGTCGACGACGACACCGCACTCGCGGAGATGCTCACGATCGTGCTCCGCGGCGAAGGTTTCGATCCGTATGTGGTTGGGGACGGGACTCAGGCGCTCAGCGCGGTCCGGGAGACACGCCCGGATTTGGTGTTGCTCGACCTGATGCTGCCTGGCATGAACGGCATCGATGTGTGCCGCGTACTGCGGGCCGATTCCGGTGTTCCGATCGTGATGCTGACGGCGAAGACGGACACCGTCGACGTGGTCCTCGGATTGGAGTCCGGCGCAGACGACTACATCATGAAGCCGTTCAAGCCCAAGGAGTTGGTGGCGCGGGTCCGGGCCCGGCTGCGCCGGACCGAGGACGAGCCCGCCGAGTTGCTCAGCATCGCCGATCTCGTGATCGATGTCCCCGCGCACAAGGTGAGCCGGGGCGAAGAACTGATTTCACTCACTCCCCTCGAGTTCGATCTCCTGGTGGCTCTGGCGCGCAAGCCGCGACAGGTGTTCACCCGCGAGGTGCTGCTCGAGCAGGTGTGGGGTTACCGACACGCAGCCGACACCCGGCTCGTCAATGTGCACGTGCAGCGCCTGCGCGCCAAAGTCGAGACTGATCCCGAGAACCCCGAAGTGGTGTTGACGGTCAGGGGGGTCGGCTATAAGGCCGGACCGCCGTGACAGGTGTTTCCCGCTGGCGGCGTCGTGTCAATCGACGCGTTTCACCGGTCCTGCGGTGGGGTCACTCACTGAGCAATGCCCTCGCGCACACCTGGCGTCGTTCGCTGCAGTTGAGGGTCGTCGTCTCGACGTTGACCCTGTCGCTCATCGTCATCGTCATACTCGGCGTCGTACTGACAAGCCAGATCACCGACCGTTTGCTCGAAACGAAGATCAATGCGGCGATCGAGGAAATGGACCGCGCGCGTAGCACTGTCGAGGGAGAGTTGGCCGGTGCGGACGGTAGCAGTTCTCTCACCACGCAACTTGACGCTGCCAGCGCCGCTCTGACCAACAGGGGACCGGACTCCGGACAGGCGTCGGATTCGGCGGGCGCTTTCGATCCCGCGCTGATCGTGCCGGCAGCCGGGACTCGCCCATTGGCGTCGAGTGGTCCGGCGGATCAGATCCCGGAATCGCTGCGCGACTTCGTCGCGGCAGGCCAGGTGAGCTACCAGTTCGCTACGGTGAACGACCCTTACGGCTATTCGGGTCCGGCACTGATCGTAGGAAGCCCCACGGCGTCCGCCGTCTCGACGCTCGAGCTGTATCTCGTGTTCCCGTTGGCGAGCGAGGGTCGCAGCCTGTCGCTGGTTCGCGGGACGCTTATGGTGGGTGGTGCGGTGCTCGCCGTGCTGCTCGCGGCGATCGCGCTTCTCGTCGCCCGGCAGGTGGTCCTGCCGATTCGGTCGGCCTCGCGGATCGCCGTGCGCTTCGCCGACGGCAGGCTGAAGGAACGAATGCCGGTGCGCGGCGAGGACGACATGGCGCGACTGGCGATGTCGTTCAACGAAATGGCGGAGAGTCTGTCCAAACAGATCACCCAATTGGAGGAGTTCGGCAATCTCCAGAAGCGCTTCACCTCTGATGTGAGTCACGAACTGCGTACACCGCTGACCACGGTGCGAATGGCGGCGGACCTGATTTACGACGGCAGCCACGACCTCGACCCAGTGCTCCGTCGATCGTCGGAGTTACTTGTTGCCGAACTCGACCGCTTCGAGGGTCTACTGGCGGACCTCCTCGAGATCAGCAGGCATGACGCCGGCGTCGCGGAACTCGCCGCAGAGCAACTCGACGTGCGGATTTGTGTGCGCGCGGCGGTCTCGACCGTGCGTCATCTCGCGCGAGAGAGCGCCACCGAATTGATCATCGACCTGCCGGATGAGGCGGTGACGGCCGAGGTCGACCCGAGGCGGGTGGAACGGATTCTGCGCAACCTCCTGGCCAACGCGATCGACCACGGAGAGGGCAAACCAGTGTTGCTGCGCCTGCGCGCCGACGACAGCGCGGTCGCGTTCATCGTGCGTGACCAGGGTGTGGGCCTACGACCAGGCGAGGAAAAGTTGGTGTTCAACAGGTTTTGGCGGTCCGATCCGTCCCGCGTGCGGCGCTCGGGCGGCACCGGCCTGGGACTGGCGATCAGTGTGGAGGACGCTAACCTCCACGACGGCAGGCTCGAGGCGTGGGGCGAGCCCGGCCGGGGTGCCTGCTTCCGCTTGACGTTGCCGTTGGTTCGGGGACGCAAGGTCGTGTCGAGCCCGTTGCCCCTGAAACCGGGAACCGGGGAGGACGTTCGAGAGCAGCCGATTCGGGAAGAGCCTGCGTTGCCCGCGGCCGACGACGGTTCGGCGGTGGGGGTGGACGACGAGTCCCGGGCGGGCCCCGAGATGCGTGAGCGGGCGCATGTCGGCGACCGCGACCGCTCGCAGTTACCGGAGCAGGACAGATGACGCCCCGCGGGAACTCCATCACCGCCGCGCGTTCGGCCTTCGCCGCGGTCGTCATTGCCGTGCTCGTGGGAGTGAGTGGATGCGCGAGCCTGCCGGATTCCTCGACACCGCAGGCGATCGGGACGGTCAACACCGATCCGCCCGGATCCGATGTTGCGGCCCCGGCACCCGGGCGTGAACCGGACCACCTGCTGCGTGATTTCTTCAAGGCCAGTACCGATCCGTCGAACCAGCACTTTGCGGCCCGCCAATTCCTCGCCCCCGCGGTATCCGAGAGATGGGACGACGCCGCGAGCGTTACCATCGTCGACAAGGTCGATGTACTCTCGGAGGCGCGGTCTGCCGACGACGCGACGTATACCATCCGGGCCAACAAAGTGGGTCAGCTCGAGAGTGGAGGACTCTATGTCGCGGTGGACGGAAGCTTCGAGGCAACGATCAGCCTCTCGCAGCATGACGGAGAGTGGCGGATCTCCGAGTTGCCCGCGGGTGTGATCCTCGACCGGGCACAGTTCCTGAACTCCTACCAGCGTAAATCGCTGTACTTCCTCGACCCGGCAGGGAAGATGGTCGTCCCGGACCCGCGCTGGGTGTGGGGACCGCAGGATCAGATGGCATCTCAGCTCGTCGACCTGTTGATCGAAGGACCGAAGGGTGCCTTGGCTCCGGCGGTACGCAACGAACTCGGTGGCGACGTCTCGGTCGTCGGTCAGATCACGAAGGCGGACGGGCGTACCGCGCATGTGGGTTTGAATCTCGGTGGAATTCGGATCGACTTCGCCGGACTGGGGTTCATGGAGGAACGGGCGAAGCAGTTGTTTGCGGCCCAGGTGATCTGGACACTTGCCAACGCGGGGATCTCCGGACCGTATGTCTTGCTCGCGGACGGTCAGCTATTGGACGACCGATATCCCAACGGCTGGACCACCGCCGATGTCGCATCCATGAACCCGTTCGCGACGTCGAGTGCGGCCGTCGGACTGCACGCCTTGCGCGACGGATCCATGGTGAGCGTCAATGAGGCAGGCGTAATCCCCGTGCCGGGTTACTTCGGTTCCACCAGAAACATGCGTTCGGTCGCATTGTCCCAGGACGGAAAGCTGATCGCTGCGGTCGCGGATACTGGCTTGGCTGCTCCGGAACCTACGAGCGCGCTGATGGTCGGCACCTACGGGGAAGATGCGGCGGTGGTGCTGGAGGGCGGTGCCATCACGCGACCGACGTGGGCGCCCGAGAGTTCGTCGATCTGGGCCGTAGTCAACGGCGACAAGGTTATTCGCGTGCTGCGCGACCCCGGCACTGGGCGGACGTCGGTAGCCGACGTCGACGCGGGTGCCGTCACAGCGTTGGGCGCCACGATCACGGAGTTGCGGCTATCCCGCGACGGTGTGCGTGCTGCGCTGATCGTCGATGGCAAGGTCTACCTCGCCATCGTGACGCAGATGCCGAATGGTGAGTATGCTCTCACCAATCCCCATGCGGTGGCCATCGGGCTCGGCAGCCCGGCTATCGCTCTCGACTGGAGTACCAGCGACACGATCGTGGTTGCGCGCGCGGCCTCCGAGATACCGGTGGTGCAGGTGGCGGTCGACGGTTCGCGCGTGGACGCGCTGCCGAGCCGCAACCTCACGACACCAGTTGTGGCCGTGGACGCGTCCACGACCACCGAGTTCGTCGCGGACGCGCGGGCCGTCTTCCAATTGAACAATAACGATCCGGCGGGTGACCGATACTGGCGGGAGGTGCCCGGACTGGCGGGTGTGAAGGCCATCCCGATCCAGCCGGGCTGATTGGTGTCGGTGTGGGCGCGGATACTGCGCGCATGCGCTCCCTGCCCGGTTTGCGGACCCTGTTGGATCTGATCCTGCCGGTGGAATGCGGTGGCTGCGCGGTGCCTGGCACTCGGTGGTGCGCCCGCTGCGCCGCGGAGTTGGCCGACGATCCCGTGCTGCTGTGTCCGCGGATGGATCCAGGCGTCCCGGTGTGGGCCCTCGGCCACTATTCGGGACCGCGTCGGCGGGCTGTCATAGCGGCGAAGGAACGGGGGCGTCGCGATCTCGCCGGGCCGCTCGGATCTGCGGTCGCCGGCGCTCTCGTGCGCCTCCATCATTGGGGTGAACTCGACGCGTCCGAACAGTCGTCGGTAGTTCTCGTCCCTGCTCCGACCCGGGCCAGGACTGCCCGTATACGCGGCGGCGATCCTGTCACGCGCATCGCTGTCGAGGCCGTCGGACCGAGGCGGGTGTGTCCCGCACTCACGATGAGACGAGGGGTGCACGATTCGGTCGGGCTGTCAGCCGATCAACGTCGAGCAAACCTCGACGGGGGCATCCGGCTCACAGGCAGGGGGGAACACTTCTCCCGGTGTCTACTATCGGAATCGGCTGAGCTGCAAAGTGTGTCGGTGGTACTACTCGACGATGTGTCGACTACCAGAGCGACCGCGACTGAGTCGATCAGGGTGCTGTCGGAGTCGGGGATTCGAGTGAGTGCGGCGGTTGTCATAGCGGGCGTGGGATGAATTGCTGTTGAATAGTGGCACGGGCGCAAGTTACGGACTAGCGTCGCGAGCACACCCGAGAAGACAGGTAGGAGGTGATACTTCGAACCTGGTGCCGGGCGGGTCCCCACCTGGCATTGCTCAACTTCGCCACGCCCAACGTAGGGCGGGGCCGTAATCGGGAGGTACGAGTGACGACCCCTTCGCAAGCCTCGGTTTTCATCGACGACAGCATGACGGATTTACCGGAGAAGACGGATACTGCTCACTCTGAGATTGTCGTCAAAGGACGCAACGTCGAGGTACCCGACCATTTCCGCGTGTACGTCTCAGAGAAGCTGTCGCGCCTCGAGCGCTTCGACCCTTCCATCTACCACTTCGACGTGGAACTTCAGCACGAACGTAATCGACGCCAGATGAAAAGCTGTCAGCGTGTCGAAATCACTGCCCGCGGCAAGGGGCCGGTAGCCCGAGCTGAGGCGTCCGCCGATAGTTTCTATGCAGCATTCGAATCGGTTACCGCCAAGCTCGAGAGCAGGCTCCGCCGCACCAAGGACCGGAAGAAGATCCACTACGGAGAAAAGACGCCGGTGTCGGTGGCCGAGGCTACCGCCGCACTGGCCGAGGACGACAGCCTCGGAATCAGCCCCGACATCTCCCTGGATGGCCAGGAGCAGGACGAACACACGCCAGGTCAGGTTGTGCGCACCAAGGAGCACAACGCCACGCCGATGACAGTCGACGACGCACTGTACGAGATGGAGTTGGTCGGGCACGATTTCTTTTTGTTCCACGACAAGGAGTCGGACAAGCCCTCGGTCGTCTATCGGCGACACGCGTTCGACTATGGAATCATCCGTCTGGCGTGATGTTCTCACATATCGCTTGACGATCTGAACGGTCGGTCTACTCCCTCGATAGTGAGAGCGCCTACCATGGATCCGGCCGGGGTTCTTCGACCTCCGGCCGGATTTGTGTGCCACCCATCCATCCACTGCCGAAGATTGAGGACGAACAAGACTGTGCCGTCGCTATCGCTATCGAAGCTGCTCCGTGTTGGTGAGGGTCGCATGGTCAAGCGACTCAAGCATATCGCCGACCACGTTTCCTCGAAGTCGTCCGAGGTCGAGGACCTGTCGGACGAGCAGCTCCGCGCAAAGACCGAGGAGTTCCGTGCCCGGTACCGCGACGGTGAATCACTCGACGAGTTGCTGCCCGAGGCCTTCGCAGTCGCCCGGGAGGCCTCTTGGCGGGTCCTCGACCAGCGGCACTTCCACGTGCAGATAATGGGCGGAGCGGCCCTCCACTTCGGCAACATCGCCGAAATGAAGACGGGTGAGGGAAAGACCCTGACCTGCGTGTTGCCCGCCTACCTCAACGCCATTTCCGGTGACGGCGTGCATGTGGTCACGGTCAACGACTACCTCGCCAGACGCGACTCCGAGTGGATGGGGCGCGTTCACCGCTTCCTCGGACTCGAAACCAGCGTGATCCTGTCAGGGATGTCGCCCGCCGAGCGCCGCGCGGCATATGCGGCCGACATCACCTACGGGACGAACAACGAGTTCGGGTTCGACTACTTGCGCGACAACATGACGCACTCCCTGGACGATCTCGTCCAGCGCGGTCACAACTTCGCCGTGGTCGACGAGGTCGACTCCATCTTGATCGACGAGGCGCGGACACCTCTCATCATCTCCGGCCCCGCCGACGCATCGAGTAAGTGGTACGCGGAGTTCGCTCGCATCGCGCCGCTCCTGAAGCGGGACTTGCACTACGAGGTCGACATCCGCAAGCGCACCGTCGGTGTGCATGAGGCCGGCGTCGAGTTGGTCGAGGACCAACTCGGAATCGACAACCTGTACGAGGCGACGAACTCGCCGCTCGTGAGCTACTTGAACAACGCCATCAAGGTCAAGGAGCTCTACAACAAGGACAAGGATTATATCGTCCGCGATGGCGAGGTGATTATTGTCGACGAGTTCACCGGTCGTATCCTCGTCGGTCGCCGGTACAACGAGGGCATGCACCAAGCGATCGAGGCCAAGGAAAAGGTTGAAATCAAGGCCGAGAACCAGACGCTCGCGACGATCACGTTGCAGAACTACTTCCGCCTCTACGACAAACTGTCGGGAATGACGGGTACGGCCGAGACCGAGGCCGCCGAGCTTCACCAGATCTACAACCTCGGTGTCATCCAGATCCCGACCAACCGCCCGATGGTCCGTGTCGACAACGGTGACCTGATCTACAAGACCGAGGAAGCCAAGTTCGACGCGGTGGTCGACGACGTCGTGGAGCGGCATGGAAACGGCCAGCCGGTCCTGATCGGCACGACCAGCGTCGAGCGGTCGGAGTACCTGTCGAAGCAGTTCACCAAGCGGAGTGTGGCGCACAACGTGCTGAACGCGAAGTTCCATGAGCAGGAAGCCACGATCATCGCCGAGGCGGGCAGGTCTGGCGCGGTTACTGTCGCGACCAACATGGCCGGCCGTGGAACCGACGTCGTGCTCGGCGGTAATCCCGATATCATCGCCGATATCGCGCTGCGTAAGCGCGGTCTCGACCCCGTCCGCACCCCCGAGGAGTATGAGGCCGCGTGGGACGAGGTTCTCGATCAGGTCAAAGCCGAGGTGAAAGCCGATGCGGACAAGGTCCGCGAAGCGGGTGGGCTGTACGTCCTCGGCACTGAGCGGCACGAGTCGCGACGCATCGACAACCAGTTGCGCGGTCGTTCCGGTCGCCAGGGCGACCCGGGTGAGTCGCGGTTCTATCTTTCGCTCGGTGACGAACTGATGCGACGGTTCAACGGTGCAGCCCTCGAGTCGATCATGACGCGACTCAATCTGCCCGACGACGTTCCCATCGAGGCGAAGATGGTCTCGAAGGCCATCAAGAGCGCTCAGACACAGGTTGAGCAGCAAAACTTCGAGATCCGCAAGAACGTCCTCAAGTACGACGAGGTGATGAACCTTCAGCGCACGGTGATTTATGACGAGCGCCGCCAGATCCTTGAAGGCAAGGACATGGAGGGTCAAGTCGAGGAGATGATCACCGATGTGGTCACGGCTTACGTCGATGGCGCGACCGCCGAGGGCTATGTCGAGGACTGGGACCTCGAACAGCTGTGGACCGCGCTCAAGACGCTGTACCCGATCCGATTGGATTACAAGGAATTCGTCGGCGACGAAGCCGACGGCGAGACGAAGGACATCTCGGGCGCCGAGTTGCGAGCGATCCTTCTGAAGGATGCGCACGAGGCGTACGCGCGCCGGGAAGCTGAGATCGACGGTGCCGCCGGCGAGGGCTCGATGCGCGAGTTGGAGCGCCGTGTGCTGCTGAGCGTTCTCGACCGCAAGTGGCGGGAGCACCTCTACGAGATGGACTACCTCAAAGAGGGCATCGGTCTCAGGGCGATGGCACAGCGCGATCCGCTCGTGGAATACCAGCGCGAGGGTTTCGACATGTTCGGCGGAATGCTCGAGGGGTTGAAAGAGGAGTCGGTCGGATTCCTGTTCAATCTTCAGGTCGAGGCCGCAGCCCCGCAGGAAACGGCTCCGGGCATCAGCGTCACGGCGTCGTCCGCAGCGGCGACCGCGGCATCCAGTCCAGCCGCCCCGCGTCCTTTGCCCACCCAGGAGGCTGCCCAGCGGGCCAAGGGCTCAGCGGCTCCGTCCGCTCTCCGTGCCAAGGGACTGGCTGACGCTGACACGCGCGGACTGACGTATTCCGGTCCAGCCGAGGACGGCAATGCCCAACTCAGCCGCCGTGGTGCGGACGACTCCGAAGACGCCGGAACCCGTCGCCAGCGTCGTGAGACCGCAAGGTCGCAGTCGAAGGGCAAAAAGGCCCCACGACCTAAGCGCAAGAGCTGAGTTGTGGCGAACCGATCAGCCGATCACCAGTGAGGTGATAGTCCAGCCTGTGTCGGACACTCGTTCGACACAGGCTGCGATCACGAAGATCCGCGGACCCCTGCTGTAGGTACCGAAGGCCTCGACGGCTCCGGGTTCGACGGCTCGGGGTTCGACGGCGCGCAGGTGGACCCTGACGAGCGTCGCGACGCCGAGCCGCCTGGCCGGCGAGTCGGCCGACGCGTGCGTGCGTACGACGTCGACGAGCGACGGCGCCAGGAGTGGCCGCAACTGCCGCACGTTCCGGCGCCTGTCCAGCACTTCGAGGAGGAGTCGGAACGCGTGCTCCGTGAAACGTTGGACGTCCGGAGTGGGTCGAGTAACCGGTTGGGCCGTCTGCGCCGATCGGGGTGAAGCCCCCGAGTGGGGCGAGGAACGGGGCCGGCCCCGCGCGGGCGTGTGCCGTCCAGCGGAAGACGCGGAGCGGGGCGCAGGCAGCGGTGGTGCTGATACCACCTGGGCTGCCGGTTCGAAGCGCGGCACTCGTGACAGGAACGTGTAGAATTCACTCATTTCTTACCCCCCGGTTTCGGCATGAGATGGCCGTCGTAGCGGTCATGATCGCATGGATTCCGCTGTCGTGTAGCCGAACTGGGCAGCGGAACCTAGGGTGGATGCGTGTTGGGATTGACATCGGACTTTGGTGGGGTACCGACAGGTCCAGGTGAGGACGAGACAGCGATACTTCTCGACGTGTGTCGAGACGGGCTGCAAAGGGGGTGGGGCTCGACATGGTGACGAGACTGTCAACGCAGGACGCGTCGTTCTATTTTCTCGAGGCGAGCAGCACTCCGATGCACGTGGGGTCGCTCGCGGTCTTCCGGAAGCCGTCGAACGGATTGTCCTACGAGGAGTTGTTGTGCCTCGTCGAGGAACGGCTCAGGCTCGTGCCGCGTTATCGGCAGAAGGTGCGAGAGGTGGCGCTGGGGCTGTCACGTCCAGTGTGGGTGGACGATCGAGACTTCGACATCGAGTACCACATCCGGAGGTCGGCTCTGCCGAAGCCGGGTTCAGACGCGCAGTTGCATGATCTCGTCGCGCGACTCACGTCGCGGGCGCTCGACGTGAGTCGCCCGCTATGGGAGATGTACCTCGTGGAGGGTCTGTCGAACGATCGCTTCGCCATCTTTACCAAGTCCCATGCGTCTCTGGTCGACGGGGAGACGGCGCTCGAGATCACTCAGGTGATCCTGGACTCGGCACAGACCCGCCCTCCGATGGTCGAGGAACTGTGGATGCCTGCTCGCGCGCCCAGCGAATCGACGTTGATCGCCGGCGCACTGGCAGAGATGGTGTCGCGTCCCAGCGAAGGGGTGACGGCCCTGCGGATGACGCTGGGCGGAATGGCCGCCGCGCTCGGCGGGGTTATGGGAGCGGTGGGCAGGGTTGCCGCCGTGGTGCACGCCGCCGCACAGGTGGCACCCGTGACCCCGCTCAACGCAGCTATTTCCCGCAGTCGCCGTTTCGCCGTTGCCAAAACCGAAGTGGGGGACTACCGGAAGATCCGCGCCAATTACGGGTGCGAGGTCAACGACGTCATCCTCGCGGTGATCTCCGGGGCAATGCGAAACTGGTTGCTGTCGCGGGGCGAGCCGGTGACCGAGTCGACTGCCGTGCGCGCATTGGTGCCGATGTCGGTTTATGCGACGGAATCCGAGCGCGAAGACGACGAGGCGTCCGGTCGTGGGGAATGGGGGGATTCGCGGAGCATGGTGTCCTCGTTCCTCATCGACCTGCCGGTCGGGGAACCGAATGCGGTGATACGACTCTCACACCTCGCCCATGCCACGGAGGCGCAGGCGATGCAGAGCCCTCGTGTCACCGCGAAGACGCTGGTGCGTTTGTCGGGGTTCGCGCCCGCCACCCTGCACGCCATGGGTGCCCGCGTGGCAAGCAGTTTCTCGCAGCGGATGTTCAACCTGACGATCACCAACGCGCCGGGTCCTCAGATGCCGCTGTACGTCGGCGGAGCGAGAATGCTGGAGATGTATCCGGTGTCGCCATTGCTGAAGAACCAGACTTTGAGCATTGCGCTGACATCCTATGACGGCGACGTCTACTACGGTTTGAATGCGGACCGTGACGCCATGGCCGACGTGGACGTGGTGGCGGCACTGCTGCACGAATCTCTCGAGGAGTTGTTGGATGCCAGTCGGTGAGCAGTCCGCGGTGCGATTGACGAGTGACGTATGACGAGGGTGTATGTTCCCGCGACGATCGAGATCCTCCAGCGGTTGGTGGCCGATCAGGAGTTCGACCCGATGAGTAGGACTGCATTCGCCGTCACCGCCACTCTGCGTGAGTCGTACTCGTCCGGCGACGACGAGGAACTGGCCGAGGTCGCGATGGCCGAGGCTGCGCGGGCATCGCTGCGACTGATTGCAGGTCGGGTGGCAGAGAGCGGTGCGGATTGTGTTCGCTTCCGGCGTGCCGTGGTCGCGGTCGACGTGGACGTGGTGACCCCGCGTGCGGACCTCGACGACGCCGTGGTCCGGTTGCCGGGTCCTGTCGCAATCGGGCAGGTCGCAGCGGTGCACGTAGATCTCGCGGAGGCGGAACGTGACATCGAACGTGCTGTATCGGTCATCGACGAGGCGGACCTGGGTGATCCGGATGCCGAGTTCGTTCTCGGAGACGCTGAAGACCATGTCTTGGCGTGGTATGCGACTCAGGAACTTCCGTTCCTGCTCGAACTGCTGTGACCGGCGCGACTTCGTACCCATTGGTAACCTACGCTACCGTAGGTAATTTGGCTTACGGTAGCGTAGGTCGTGACGAGACAGGTGGAGGTCGGATGGGTCTGAAGAACTGGATCGAGGCGCCCGCAGCTGCGGTCGTGCCCGCCACTAGGTCCAAGCTCAATTGGTTGCGCGGCGCGGCTGCGCGGCTCACGACGCCGCTACTCCCCGACGACTACCTGCACCTGGCCAACCCGTTGTGGTCGGCGCGAGAATTGCGTGGCCAGATCGTGGAGGTCCGTGCGGAGACGGCGGATTCGGCCACGATCGTGATCAAGCCCGGTTGGGGATTCGACTTCGGATACGAGCCGGGCCAGTACATCGGCATCGGACTGCACGTCGACGGGCGCTGGCACTGGCGTTCGTACTCCCTCACTTCGCCCCCGAACTGGGACGACAAGCTCATCTCCATCGCGGTCAAGGCGATGCCTGAGGGATTCCTGTCGAGTCACCTCGTCAACGGCGTGCCCTCGGGAACGATCGTCCGACTCGCTACGCCGACCGGCAACTTTGCGCTGCCCGACCCACCGCCGGAGCGGATACTGTTCCTTACCGCGGGAAGCGGCATTACTCCCGTGATGGCGATGCTGCGCACGATGAACCGGCGCGGTCAGCTTGCCGATGTCTTCCACGTGCACTCGGCGCCCACCGTCGGCGACGTGATGTTCGCCGACGAACTCGCCCAACTTCACGACGAGCACGACGACTTCCGCTGCAAGATTCAGCTCACTCGCAGCGGTGGCAAGTTCGCCTTGTCCGCCCTCGACGAGATTTGCCCGGACTGGCGTGAACGGCAGACGTGGGCCTGCGGTCCGCTGCCGATGCTCGACGAGATCGAGACGTTGTGGCGCGACGAGGGGATCGAGGACAAGCTCCACCTCGAGCGGTTCGCCGTCTCCCGGGCCGACACGTCCGGCGAAGGGGGAACAGTGACGTTCGCCAAGGCTGACAAGACCGTCTCGGTCGACGGTGCCACCACGCTGCTCGAGGCCGGTGAGAACGTCGGGGCACTCATGCCATTCGGCTGTCGGATGGGTATCTGCCAGACGTGTGTGGTGCCGATTCTCTCCGGTCACGCCATCGACCTGAGGTCAGGCAAGCAGCATGCCGAAGGTGACCGCGTGCAGACGTGTATCTCGGCGGCGGCAGGGGACTGCACGCTAGACGCATGAGAGCGAGTGTGGTGTTCACCTCGCTCCGCTATTCTCGGACTCTTACAGACGGAGGAGAACGGTGGCAATCACCGACATCAAAGAGTTCGCGCATCTCACCGAAGCGGACATCGAATCGCTCGGGCGTGAGCTCGATGCGATCCGGCTCGAGGTAGAGGACTCGCGCGGAGTTCGCGACGCCCGCTACATCCGCCGGACGATCAGGATTCAACGACTCTTGGAGCTCGGTGGCAGGCTCGTGTTGTTCGGAAGCAGGTACCGCCCGGCGTGGCTGGTGGGTACCGCGATGCTCTCCGTCTCGAAGATCGTCGAGAACATGGAACTCGGCCACAATGTGATGCACGGCCAGTGGGACTGGATGAACGATCCGGAGATCCACTCGATGTCGTGGGAGTGGGATCAGACGGGGCCGTCAGAGCACTGGAAGCGAGCCCACAACTACTCACACCACACGTTCACGAATATTGTCGGCATGGACGAGGACGTCGGATTCGGCATCCTCAGAATGACCCGTGACGAGCCGTGGCGGCCGATCAATCTGCTGCAGCCTGTCGCGAACGTCATCCTCGCGGCCACCTTCGAGTGGGGCATCGCCCTCCACGACCTCACCGCCGCCTCCGAACTCGAGGGCACGGAGCGTCGTCAACTCAATTCCCAGGCCAACAAGGATTTCGCCCGCAAGATCTTCCGTCAGGTCGGCAAGGATTTTGTGCTGTTCCCGGCGTTGACCGGTCCGGCGTGGAAGTCGACGTTGTCGGCGAATGCGAGCGCGAATTTCGTCCGAAACCTGTGGGCGTACGTGGTGATCTTCTGTGGCCACTTTCCGGACGGCGCCGAGAAGTTCACTGTTGAGGAATACGAGAACGAGACCCGCCACGAGTGGTATCTCCGGCAGATGCTCGGTAGCGCCAATTTCGATTCAGGCAAGATCATGGGTTTCATGTCCGGCAACCTGAGCTACCAGATCGAACATCACCTGTTCCCTGATCTGCCGAGTAATCGGTATCCGGAGATCGCGGTGAAGGTGCGGGCGCTGTGCGAGAAGTACGACCTTCCGTACACAACCGGTTCGCTTGCCAAGCAGTATCTGCTGGTGTTGCGCACAATCCACAAACTCGCTCTGCCAGATAGGTTTCTGCGGGCAACTGCCGACGACGCCCCCGAGACGTCGTCGGAGCGCAAGTTCCGCGACGCGGGTGCGGCCATGGTCGAGACGTTGCGCACCGACCCCGTTACCGGGCAGCGTCGAGGGCTGCTGTCGGCACTGCGTTCCCGCGCAGAAGCCAATATTGCCCGTCGTCGACGGTGATGTCCCTCACAGCGGAGTTCCGGTAACCTACGGTACCGTAACCTACGATCCGGTAGGTTTCCAGTGCCAGTCTGGTGTGAACTTATCGACCCAGCAAGGAGGAGGCCCCATGGCGATTGCCGATGTCAAGGAATACGCGCATCTCGCCGATGCCGATGTCGAGGCGCTCGGACGCGAGTTGGATGCGATCCGACGCGACATCGAGGAGGCGCGCGGGGAACGCGACGCGCGCTACATTCGCAACACCATCCGGCTTCAACGTGGACTCGAGATCGGCGGCCGTGCCGTGCTCTTCGCCAGTCGCCGGCGTCCCGCCTGGCTACTCGGCGCTGGAATATTGGGTGTCTCGAAGATCATCGAGAACATGGAACTCGGTCACAACGTGATGCACGGCCAGTGGGACTGGATGAATGATCCGGAAATCCACTCCACGTCCTGGGAGTGGGACAACACCGACCCGTCCGCGCACTGGAAACAGACGCACAACTACTTGCACCACAAGTACACGAACGTCCTCGGCATGGACGACGATGTCGGGTATGGACTGCTCCGGGTGACGCGCGACCAGCGCTGGGAGCCGTTCAATGCGGGCAACCTGGTCTTCAACACGCTGCTGGCTGTGATGTTCGAATACGGAGTTGCGGTGCAGCACCTCGAACTCGGCAAGGTAGCCCAGGGGCGAGTGCCGAAGGAGCAGACGCGGCGCAAACTTCGCGAGGTCGGCGAAAAGGTCGGCAAGCAGATCCTCAAGGACTATGTGGTCCACCCCGCGATCACCGGCCCGGCCTGGAAGAGCACGCTCACAGCGAACCTCACAGCGAACGTGATCCGCAACGTGTGGACCAACGCGATCATCTTCTGCGGGCACTTTCCGGACGGTGCGGAAAAATTCACCAAGGCGGACATCGACCGGGAGTCTCCGGCACAGTGGTACCTGCGCCAGATGCTCGGCAGTGCCAACATCGAAGGCGGCAAGGTCATGGACTTCATGTCCGGCAACCTGAGCTACCAGATCGAGCATCACCTGTTCCCGGACCTGCCGAGCAACCGCTACGCCGAGATCGCCGTTCGGGTGCGGGAACTGTGCGACAAGTACGACCTGCCGTACACGACCGGGCCGTTCCTCGTGCAATACGCGAAGTCATGGCGCACCATCGCCAAGCTGTCGCTGCCGAACAAGTATCTGAAGGCGACTACGGACGACGCTCCCGAGACGGCATCCGAGCGCAAGTTCGGCGGAAACACCACGGCGACTTTTGATCCCGTGACCGGACATCGTCAGGGGTTGCGAACCGCGATCAAGCGGACCCGCAAGCGTCGAGGACTGCGAGCGCTGCTTTCTCGCTAGAAGGCTTCGCTACCGCCTTGGCGAGCGCGCCTTCCACTGTTCGGGCTGGGGGTAAATCGTTGTCATCAGCCGGCGCGTCAAAGGCGCCGTCCGTCACTCACCAGGCTTCGTTCGAAGCGATGGCCGTGAGGAGGTGACGGACGGCGCTGACACGTCTGGCGGACTTACCTTCGAGTCGGTCGAGTGCGCACTCGGGATCGGCGGGTGGGCCGAGGTGGGTACACCCTCTCGGGCAATCCTCGATCGTGGCGGCGAGATCGGAGAATGCGGCAACCACGTTCTCGGGCGAGATGTGGGCGAGCCCGAACGAGCGTATTCCGGGAGTGTCGATCACCCAGCCGCCAGTCGGAAGCGGCAAGGCGACGGATTGGGTAGATGTGTGACGTCCCTTGCCGACGCCCGAGACCACCCCGACTGCCCGATCGGCGTCGGGCACTAGTCGGTTGACCAGTGTCGACTTGCCCACACCCGAATGGCCGATCAACGCGGTGAGCTGACCCGACAGCATCGACACCACCTCGTCGACCGGATCGTCGCGGCCGGCCACGACGACGGGGACGTCGAGATCGGCGAACGCGCTCGCGAACTCCTCCGGCGACTCGAGGTCGCTTTTCGTCAGGCACACGATGGGGCTCAACCCGCCCACGTAGGCGGCGACGAGGGCGCGCTCCACGAATCCGGTCCGCGGCGGCGGGTCAGCGAGCGCCACCACGATCAGCAACTGTTGCGCGTTGGCCACGACGATCCGTTCGTACGGGTCGGTGTCGTCGGCGGTGCGTCGCAGGACAGTGGCGCGTTCGGCCACTCGCACGATCCGGGCCAGGGTGTCGGGCTTGCCGGACAGATCACCGACGACGCTGACCTCGTCGCCCACCACGATGGGAGTGCGGCCAAGTTCGCGCGCCCGCATCGTCACGATCAGCCGGTCCGGGTCGCCGGCGAGTACGCAACCCCACCGTCCGCGGTCGACCGACACGACCATCGCCGACTCGGCGTTCAGATGTTCGGGTCTAGTTTTGGTGCGTGGGCGGGTTCCTCGGCCCGGTCGCACTCGGACGTCGGACTCGTCGTACTGCCGGCGGCTCAGGAGCTCGCCTTCCTTTCCGTTTTCGGTGTTTCGAACAGCATTGTGGCCCATAGGGTCTCAAAACCAGGCAAAGTCTTGGCAGTAGTTCCGATGTCCTCGATCTCGATGCCGTCGACAGTCAGGCCGATGATGGCGCCCGCCGTGGCCATCCGGTGGTCGGCGTAGGAGCGCCACGTCCCGCCGTGTAGTTCTGCGGGGAGGATTGTGAGCCCGTCCGCGGTCTCGGCGGCATTCCCACCGAGGGCGTTGATCTCGTGAGCGAGGGCGGCGAGCCGGTCGGTCTCGTGCCCGCGTAGATGTGCGATGCCGCGCAGGTGCGACGGACCATCCGCGAGTGAGGCGAGCGCGGCGACGGTGGGCGTGAGTTCACCCACGTCGTGGAGGTCGATGTCGAGTCCCGTCAGCTTCCTTGGTCCGCGGACGGTCAGGTTCGACCCCTCGAGCCGTACCTCCGCGCCCATCGTGAGCAGGATTTCGCGGATCGCGTCGCCGGGTTGGGTCGTTCTGGCCGGCCACAGCGGCACGGTCACCTCACCGCCGGTCACGGCGGCTGCCGCGAGGAATGCGGTGGCGTTGGACAGGTCGGGTTCGATCACCCAGTCGACGGCACGGATGACGCCCGGACGGACATGCCAGGTGTCGGCGCCACCGCCCGTCGCGGGAGTGGACACCTCGATACCGGCCTGGCGCAGCATCTCGACGGTCATGTCGATGTGCGGCATGGACGGGACGGGTTCGCCCTCGTGATGGACGGTGACGCCCTCATCGAACGAGGCCGCGGACAGCAGCAGGCCCGAGACGAACTGGGAGGACCCGGACGCGTCGATCGTGACGCTCCCACCCCTCAACGACCCGGCTCCGCGAACGGTGAAGGGGAGCGCGTCGCCGTCGATATCTGCCCCGAGCCTGCGCAGGGCGTTCAAGATCGTCCCGAGGGGTCGGGTTCGCGCCTGCTCGTCACCGTCGAATCGGACGGCGCCGTCGGCGAGTGCGGAAACGGGGGGCAGGAAGCGCATGACGGTTCCGGCCAGACCACAGTCGACCACGCCGCCCCGGAGCGAACCCGGGGTAACTCGCAGTGTCGTACCGTCCGCGGCGGCGTCGACGGTCGTGCCGAGCGCGCGTAGGGCGTCGATCATCAGGTCGGTGTCGCGACTGCGGAGTGCCCCGGTGAGGGTTGATGGACCGTCCCCGAGTGCGGCCAGGATCAGCGCACGATTGGTGATGGACTTGGATCCGGGGAGGGCGACCGTCGCGAGGACGGGCGACTCGGCACGGGGGGCGTTCCACAGGCTCGGTCTCACGGCTTCCATCTTCGCCTATCGGGCCGGCGCGGCGCAGGGGTGGGCGGCGTGTCGGGCGAACTGTCGGCGGTTCGTGCCACCCTGGTGAGCATGTGCGGCAGGTATGCGACCACTGCGAACCCGGCAACGCTAGCGGCTGACCTCGGTGCGATCAACGAGGCAGGCCTCGGCGCGATCAACGAGGCAGGCGAGGAGCCGAGTCCGCCCGATTTCAACGTCGTGCCCACTACGGCGGTGCTGACGGTCGTCGATCGACACGGTGCCAGGCGTATCCGTCGGATGCGGTGGGGTCTCGTTCCGCCATGGACCAAGGAAATCGGCAAAGGGCCGGTGCTGTTCAATGCGCGGGCCGACTCGGTGGACATCAAGCCCGCGTTCCGGAACGCGTTCCAGCACAAACGGTGCCTCGTCCCGATGGACGGATGGTACGAGTGGCAGACCGAGATGGCCCCCGACGGGGCCGGCGCGGGGACGAAGAAGTCGAGCAAGGTGAGAAAGATCCCGTATTACATGTCGACTGAAGACGGATCTCGGATGTACATGGCAGGCCTGTGGTCGGTCTGGCACGATCGCTCGGTCGAGGAGTCGCCTCCAGTCCTGAGTTGCAGCATCATCACGGTCGATTCCGCACCCCATTTGGAGGAGGTTCACGACCGGATGCCGCTCGTGATGCCCCAGAGTCGGTGGGCCGCGTGGCTCGACCCCGAGCACCCGGTGTCCACGGATCTGCTTGCGGTGTCACCGGACGAAGTCGCCCGCATCACGGTGCGGAGGGTGTCCACGCTTGTGAACTCGGTGAGGAATAACGGACCGCACCTGCTCGACCCAGGGTCCGAAGGTTGGGGCGAGTCGCAGGTGGGAGAGCAGATCAGCCTGCTGTGATCGCGGCGGTGGCGGCGCCGCTGAGTCGCACGAGGTCAGCAGGGGCGAGTTCAATTTCGAGTCCGCGCCGACCCGCGCTGCACAGCACTTGGTCCCAGTCCAGCGCTGAAGCGTCGATCACTGTCGGAAGTGTCTTGCGTTGTCCGAGCGGGGAGATGCCGCCGGAGACGTACCCGGTGGAGCGTTCCGCCTCCCTCGGATCGGCCATCGCCGCTTTCCTTGCGCCGAGTGCTGCGGCAGCAGACTTCAAAGACAATTTTGCCGGCACCGGAAGAACCGCAACCGCGAGCGCGCCCGAGTCCAGCTTGATCAGCAGTGTCTTGAACACCTGATGAGCGGTGACGCCGAGCGTCTTACCCAGCGCGTCGACGGCCTCTGAACCGAACGACTCGGCGCGCGGGTCGTGCTGGTAGCTGTGCACGCGGTGAGTGACGTTGTGGGCGTCCAGCATCTTCGTCGCGGGTGTGGCGGTTCCGGCCATGGAAGGACACTCTGTCACTCAATCGGGAACACAGCACGCAATCGGGAACATAGGAGAGGGGAGCCGTGTTGTAGGTGCAGACGAGTAACTTTCAGCGGAAGGAGTGGCCGGTATCGTGATGTCTTCGGTAGCGGAGCCCACATCGCGTCTCCAGTTGGCGGTAATCTTGACGCCCACGGCGACCGAAGGGATCAGGGTGCAGGAACATGACCGTCCAACGGCGGATCGAGCCGAGCCGCAGGACCAGTTGATCGCGCGTTTCGAAAGGGATGCGCTGCCGCTTATCGATCAGCTGTACGGTGCTGCGCTGCGGATGACTCGGAATCCGGCGGACGCCGAGGATCTCGTTCAGGAAACGTACGTGAAGGCATACACGGCGTTTCGTTCCTTCCGCGAGGGCACGAACCTCAAGGCGTGGCTGTACCGGATTCTCACGAACACGTACATCAACTCGTACCGTAAGAAGCAACGTCAGCCCGCGCAATACCCTACCGACGAGATCACCGACTGGCAGTTGGCGGCGACGGCGGAACACTCGGCCCGTGGTCTGCGGTCCGCCGAGGTCGAGGCCCTGGATGCGTTGCCCGACGACGACATCAAGCAGGCTCTGCAGGCGCTGCCGGAGGAGTTCAGGATGGCGGTCTACTACGCCGACGTCGAGGGATTCCCCTACAAGGAAATAGCCAGCATCATGGGGACCCCGATCGGGACCGTGATGTCGCGATTGCACCGTGGGCGCAAGCAGTTGCGGGGACTTCTTGCCGACGTCGCCCGTGAACGCGGATTCAATCGTGACGGGGCAGACGTACCTGCGATAACGAGTTCGGAGCAGGAGGTTTCCCAATGAGCGAGCAGGACGAATCCCAGCAACTCGACTGCTCCGCCGTCATCGCGGACGTGTGGTTGATGCTGGATGGCGAGTGTGATGAGACGACGAGGGCCCGACTCAAGTGGCATCTAGACGAGTGCGGTGCGTGCCTCGAGGCATACGGGATCGAGGAGAAGGTCAAGAATCTGGTGAACCGCAAGTGCGGCGGGGAGACCGCGCCGGAAAGCCTGCGTCAGAGGCTCAGTGTCGAACTGCGGCGGACGATCCTAATCACCAATACCGAAGCCGAGTCGTAGGCCGTCAGG